>CAVSAU010000015.1:0-159512 GCA_963726065.1 uncultured Alphaproteobacteria bacterium | reverse complement strand
TAAAGCTCATCCTCGATCATGTGATCGAAATAGTCTTCGGGCGAGGCCATGTCGTTCTCCGAGGCGGTGACGCGGCCGCGCACCGAAATGCCGGCTTCGTGAACGCTCTCCGTGTTGCCCGAAATCAATGGATGCCACCAGTAGAGATCCTTCCCCTCGGCGACCAGCCGGTAGGCGCAGCTCGCCGGCAGCCAGGTGATCGTGCGCACATTTTCGGGCGTCAGCTTCACGCAGTCTTCCACCTTTGCGAGCCGGTTCTTGTAATCGCTGCAACGGCAGGTGCCGGCATCGAACAGCCGGCAGCCCACCGTCGTCCAGTAGATCTCGGCGGTATCCTCGTCCTCCAGTTTCGCCATGCAGCATTTGCCGCAGCCGTCGCACAGCGATTCCCATTCGCGCCGGCTCATCTCCTCCAGCGATTTCTTCTTCCAGAACGGCGTTTCCATCGCCGTGATGTGAGCCCGGGCGGTCGCCGGGTCAAGCCCGTCGGAATTGCCGCCGAGGCTTCGGATCCGGATTTGCGACGTTGGCGCCACCTTGCGGACGGTCTATTGCCCGGTAAAGACCGCATTGCCGACCGAACAGGAACAAATTCGAATGTTGGGTGTTTGGCCAGCGATGGGACGGCATGACAGGAGAGACATTAGATGAAACGCCAATCCAGGATTCTGGCAGGCACCGCGTTTGGCCTGCTGATGGCGTCGGCGCCGCTTGCGGCATTCGCATCGGAAACCGCAACGGCAAAGTCCTATCTTCTGGCCCAGGCGGAAGAGGGGAGTTCCGAAGAAGAACTTCTGAAGAAGAAACAGCAGGAAGAGGCGCCACCGGCTGCGGAGGAGCCCGCACCGGAAGCCGCGCCCGAATCCGAACAGGCGCCGGCCGCCGAGCCCGCGCCCGAACCCGAAGCTGCTCCCGCACCTGAACCGGAGGCTCCCGCGGAGCAGGCCCCTGCCCCGCAGGCAGAACCCGCGCCTGAACCGGCCCCACAGGCCGAGCCCGCGCCGCAGGCGGAGCCCGCACCTGAATCCGAACCCACTCCACAGGCAGAACCTTCGCAGGAAGCTCCGTCCCAACCGGCAGCCGAACAGCCCGCTCCCGAAGCACTGCCGCAATCCGAAGCGCCTGCGGCCGAACAACCTGCAGCACCCGCGCAGGAAACTCCCGCCGCTCCTGCAGAAGTGGCGCCGGCCGAACCGACGCCGCAGCCACAACCTCCGGCGGAACAGGCCCCGGCTTCCGAAGTCCCCGCGCAGCCGGCCCAGCCCGAAGCTCCGGCCGAGCCTGCTCCGCAGACTGAACTCCCGGCGGCTCCCGCTCCGACCGGCGACGCGCCGGCGCAAACCGCACCAGCGCCCACCGGCGAACAGCCTGCGCAGCAGGTGACGAGCCGGCGCAGCCATCAAGCGAAACGACGACAGCCCCCGAAGGCCAAGCGCCGGTGCTCGACAGCCAGAAGCAGCCACCGGCAGCGGACGGCCAGCAGCCGGCACAGCCAGCAGCTCCCGCGACGGAACCCGGTCAGCCCACGGCTCCCGCGGCGGAGCCTGTCCAGCCGGCGCCCACGCAGCCGGCACAGCCAGGTGGCGAGCCTTCTCAGCCACCCGCCGATGACGGCGCGGCTCAGATCGATATCGCGCCGGTGCAGATCCAGGCCGTCACCGCCGAGCAGGGCAAGCGCATCGAGGTGAAACCGGAGGAATTCGTGCGCGAGCGCCCGCAGGCGGTAGAAGTTGTGCGCGAGGTGGGCGACCGCACCATTGTCCAGATCAACAACCAGATCATCGTACAGAGCAATGACCGTCCGCGCCTGACGCGCGGCGCCCGCGATGTCTATTACGAGGAGCTGCCGCGCGGCCGCACCCGCGAGGTCATCGAGCGTGAGGATGGCTCCCGCGTCATCACCATCCGCGACCGCTATGGCGACATCGTCCGGCGCTCGCGCATCGCGCCCGACGACCGCGAGTATGTCCTGGTCTATGTCGACGAGGAGAACTACGGTCGCGTCGGCGAATGGCGCGATCCAGGTCTCGACCTGCCCCCGATGCGCCTGACGATCCCCGTCGAGGAGTACATCCTTGACTTCGAGCGTGTCGACGACGAGGAGGACTATTACACCTTCCTTAACCAGCCGCCGGTCGAGCGGGTGGAACGTCTCTACTCGATCGACGAGGTGAAGCGTTCCGCCCGCATCCGAGACAAGGTGCGTCGCATCGATCTCGACACCATCAACTTCGAGTTCGGTTCGGCCGAAATCGCCGAAAGCGAGATCGCCAAGCTCGAAGGCGTCGCCAATGCGATGGAGCGCCTGCTGAAGGAAAACCCGGCGGAAACCTTCTTGATCGAAGGCCACACCGATGCGGTCGGCTCTAACGATGCCAATCTGGCGCTGTCCGACCGGCGGGCAGAGGCGGTCGCCGAGGCGCTGACCAATGTGTTCGGCATTCAGCCGGAAAACCTGGCGCCTCAAGGTTATGGCGAGCAGTTCCTCAAGGTGAAGACCGAAGCGCGCGAACGCGAAAACCGCCGCGTTGCGATCCGCCGCGTCACTCCGCTTGTCGCCCCGGTGGCGAGCGCTAAATGATGCGAGCCAGTTCCTGTCCGCCGGCTCTCTCCCGCGGACAGGACAAAAGTTCCCTGCCCCGTCCCCCTACGGGGGACGAAGGCGAAGGGGCCCGGCGGATCATCGGATCTAGCCGGGCCCCTTTTTTGCTGTTGCAAACCGGCACGCGGCTACCATAGAGCGAAGTTGATCCTTGGAAGCTATTGTATGAAACGTCTTGAGCTTTTGATTGAATCCATAATTCTCGCCTCGCGCTGGCTGCTGGTCGTGTTTTATCTCGGGCTGGGCGTCGCGCTGGCGATCTATGCCGTCACCTTCGGCAAGAAGCTCTACGAATTTGCCGTGAGAGCGATGGTGATGTCCGACACCGACACCATCCTGAAAATCCTCGGCCTCATCGACGCGGCGCTTGTCGCCAGCCTGGTGGTGATGGTCATCATCTCCGGCTACGAGAATTTCGTCAGCCGCTTTGATGGACCCAGCGCCGAGGTGCACTGGCTGGGCACGATCGACGTCGGTTCGCTGAAGATCAAGGTTGCCTCCACCATCGTCGCCATTTCGTCGATCCACTTGCTGCAGATATTTCTCAACCACGCCATCTACACGCCGGTTCAGCTGATGTGGCTCACCATCATGCATATGGCGTTCGTGGTTTCGGCGCTGCTGCTTGCCTACATCGACCGGCTCACGGGACTGGCGAACGCCGGCAAAAAGTCGCCGGAGGGCGATCTGGGAGTTTGATGCATGTCGCCCGAAAGTGTCCTCGGTTTCGGGAGAAACGACATGCGCAAACAGGCAGTTACAGCGTGGCCTCCGCATCCCATTCGGCGCGCCGCGCTGTAAACGTCTTCGGTGGATGAGCCGCCTTCGGGTGGCCCATCCGTTTGACATCGAGGCACCACGCCCATACTCCTTTCAAGTGCAACCCACCCGTGCGCTTGGAAGGAGGTATCTATGACCACTGTTCCCTCTGACGCTGCCGGCAAGGCTACGGTCGAACCGAGCCTCCATCGCGTGATGGGCCCCTGGCTGCTTCTTCTCTTCATCGTCGGCGACATCCTGGGCACTGGCATCTACGCGCTGACCGGACAGGTAGCCAAACAGGTCGGCGGCGTGGTCTGGCTGCCGTTCCTGGTCGCCTTCGTCGTGGCGGTCATCACCGCTTTCAGCTACCTCGAACTGGTGACCAAGTATCCGAAGGCAGCCGGCGCCGCGCTCTACACTCACAAGGCGTTCGGCATCCACTTCGTCACTTTCATCGTCGCCTTCGCCGTCATGTGTTCCGGCATTACCTCGGCCTCCACCGCCTCGCGCGCCTTCTCGGTCAATCTGTCCAGCGCCTTCGGTCTCGGTTACGAGAGCGGCGGAACCGGCGTCATCCTTCTCGGCCTCGCATTCATGGCCATCGTAGCGGCGGTCAATTTCCGCGGCGTCGGCGAAAGCGTGAAAGCCAATGTGGTTCTTACCTGCGTCGAGCTGACCGGCCTGTTGATCGTCATCTTCATCGGCCTTTGGGCCATCGGCGCAGGACAAGGCGACGTATCCCGCATCACCGAGTTCCATACACCCGAGGGCGTCAGTGCGGTCTGGCCGGTCATCGCGGCCACCACGCTTGCATTCTTCGCCATGGTCGGCTTCGAGGATTCGGTCAACATGGCCGAGGAGACCCAGAACCCGAGCAAGATCTTTCCGAAAATCCTGCTCGCCGGACTGCTGATCACCGGCCTGATCTATGTGCTGGTCTCGATTTCCGCAGTCACGCTGGTCGAACCGGCTGAACTCGGCGAAGGCGAGGCGCCGCTCCTGAAAGTCGTGCAGGCCGGTGCGCCGAATTTCCCGATCGGCCTTTTCGCCTTCATCACCATGTTCGCCGTCGCCAACAGCGCGCTGATCAACATGCTGATGGCGAGCCGCCTCGTCTATGGCATGAGCCGCGAGCGCGTTTTGCCCTCGGTCCTGGGCAAGGTGCATCCGACACGCAGGACGCCCTATATCGCCATCGCCTTCACCACCTTGCTTGCGTTCGGCCTGATCACCTTTGTTGGCTCGGTGCCGCAGCTCGGCGGCACGACAGCGCTGTTGCTGCTGTGCGTGTTCACGGTCGTCAACGTCGCCGTCCTGGTGCTGCGCAAGGATAAGGTCGATCACGAGCACTTCACCGCGCCGACCGTCCTGCCGGTGATCGGGGCAATCGCCTGCGGCTTCCTGACCGGCCCATGGACCGGCCGTAACCCTGAGCAGTACAAGATCGCCGGCGTTCTCCTGGCGATCGGCGTGGTGCTGTGGTTCGTCACGGTGATGATCAACCGCGCTACCGGCCAGCAGCCTACCGAGCCGGCGATGGAAGACATTGGCGGCGCCGGACCGGTGAACTGAATGTTGTAGTCCGTTCCCCCTGGAGGGGGCGGACCTTGACCGTCATTGCTTTAATGCGATACCATCTATTGGTACTGGAGATTCGTGATGTCGAAAAACACCTCGGTGACACTCGGCGACGAGTATGACTTTTTCATCAAAAGGCAGGTGTCGAACGGCCGCTTCGGTTCCGCAAGCGAAGCTATCCGCGCCGGGTTGCGCTTGCTGGAAGAACAAGAATCCGGCCTGGAACGGTTACGGCTTGCATTGCAGGAAGGCTATGATTCCGGTGAGCCGGAGCCGTTCGATTTCGACGAGTTTCTGACGTCAAAAAAATCTCGCTAGTGCGCCAGATACGTTTACGCCCCCGAGCGCGGCAGGATATTGAGCAAATCTGGTCGTACAGCCTCGAGAATTTCGGTGAGCAGCGCGCCACCGACTACGTCCAAGCCATCCGGGCCACGTTAGCACTCCTGCGACAGAATCCTGGTCTCGCGCGAAAGGCCGAAGGCGGCCGGCCCGGTCTGATGAAATATCGTGTGGGGTCGCACGTTTTGTATTTGCATGTTACCGGCCAATCGATCGACGTCGTGCGCATCCTTCACGGCCGCATCGATTTTCCTCGACACCTTTAGTTATCCGAACGGCCGAGCCACCTTCGTGTCGGTTTTGGCGAACACCTCGTCCGGTACGAAAAAATCGCCTGCCAGCGGTCCGTTAGCTCCTGGCGCATAATGCGAGAAGTCGGTGACGCCTGCTTCACGCAGCACCAGTTCGTCGATGAAAAAATTGCCGGTTGTCTCGCGCGACGGCTTGGTCAGTATGGCGTAGGCGGCGTCTGCCATGATCTCCGGCGACCGGCTCATCGAAGCGACCGTCTCGCCGCCGAGCAGATTGCGCACCGCGGCTGTGTCGATCGCCGTGATCGGCCAAAGCGAGTTGACCGCGATGCCGTCCCGGGCGAACTCGGCGCTCATGCCGAGCGTGCACATCGACATGCCGAACTTCGCCATCGTATAGGCAACGTGGTTCTTGAACCATTTGGCCGACATGTCGAGCGGCGGCGCCAGATTCAGAATGTGAGGATTTGCCGCCAACTTCAGGTGGGGAATACACATTTTCGAAACGAGGAACGTGCCGCGCGTATTGATCTGGTGCATCAGATCGTAGCGTTTCATATCGGTCTGCAGCGTCCCGGTAAGCTGGATCGCGCTGGCATTGTTGATGCAGATATCGATGCCGCCGAACCGTTCCACGGTCTTTTGCACTGCCTCCGCCACCTGCCCCTCCTCGCGGATGTCGCAGAGCATCGGCAGCGCCTTGCCGCCAACCGCCTCGATTTCCTCGGCGGCGGTATAGATAGTGCCCGGTAGTTTGGGATGCGGCTCGGCGGTCTTGGCGGCAATGGTGACGTTGGCGCCATCGCGCGCGGCTCTCAGCGCGATCGCCAGCCCGATGCCGCGCGACCCGCCGGAGATGAACAGCGTCTTTCCCTTGAGCGACATTTTGGCCTCCCTCACAAATTGTTGGCCCATTTTGGCTGTCACGCCGCCGATGCGCAATCGTGAGGAATGGCTCGTTGCCGGAAGTCAGCCCGCGACGGCCAGAAGGATGGCAATCGCCACCAGCAGCGGACCGCCCCATTTGAAGAGCGCGCCGTAGCGTTCCAGCCAGCCGGCGTTGCCGGCGGGATTCTGGCCTCGGCGGAGGCAGGTATCCAAAGCCGACCGCGCTCATCCATGCGCCGGCAAAAACATGATGATTTCATCGATGTGGGCGGCAATTATGAATCAGTTTCTCCGCGGCATGGACCTTGCTTTTCAGCCACGCGCTGTGCCGCCCCGGTTCCAGCCGCGGCCGCGATTACCCATCAGCTCCGGCCCGGCCTCATGGATAGCCACCGTATCCTCGATCTTGATGAAGCCGCGGCTTGGATGCAGCATCGTCGTCTCCACCGAGAGCACCATGCCGGCCTCCAACGGCTTCGCCGCGTCGGTGCCCTCATAGGCGACGGGGTGGTTGGTCATCAGGAACGGCATTTCATGGGTGATTAGGCCCATGCCATGGGCGAAGAAATCGTTGAATTTGGCGCTCGGACCGGCTTTCAGCACGCTCTCGGCATGCGCGATTAGGTCGCCGCCCAGCGCTCCCGCTTGCGCCTTGGAAATGGCTGCCTGCTGCACGGATTCGATCTCGGCCAGCAGATCCTTAAGTTCGGCATCCGGTTCGCCCAGCACCGCCATGCGGCAGAGATCGCCGATATATCCCTGATAGTTGCCGCCTGAATCGAGCGACATCACCTCGCCTTTCTGCCAGCTCTGCGGCGACACAGCGCGGTTGAGGCTGGAGCCCAGGGTCAGCAGCGCATATTCGAACTGCAGCCCGCGATTGGTCTCCTCCCGCCGCAGCGCTTCGACGATTTCGTGCTTGGTCGAGCCTTCGCCCATCGCGGCAAACACTGCCAGCATGGAATCGGTGATCAGCTCCGAGGCCGTGCGCAGCTTCTCCAGTTCCTGCGGCGTCTTGATTGACCGCATCCGCTCCAGCATGGCGGTTGCATCCACCAGCGCTTCAGCACCCAGCCCGCTGCGGAGAACATCATAGGCATCCGCCGGAAGGAAACCCGGCTCGATGCCGATGCGTACGCCGGCAAGTTTCAGCTTCTTCAGGTGCTCGACGGTAAGCTTGGCGGCATCGACCGTACCCCAGGTCGCGGTATGCAGCGTCGGCGTCCAGAACGGGTTGTTGTGGTGTTCGCCGCCTTCCATTTTGTTGGCGACATAGGCGGCGTGTTCCGGCTTGCCCTTCTCGTAGATCACCACTGGCAGATAGCGGCTGTGGCCGATCGCATCCATCGCCGAAAAGAAGATGAATTTGTAGCCGCCGAGCAGATACTGGACATTATGCTTCGACGTGGCGAGCAGCACGTCGATCGCCGCCTCCTCCATCAGCCGGTCGACGCGATGATGATCGAAGGGGATCGCGGCTTGCGACCGCGCGGCAACTTGGGTGTCCACGATCTCTCTCCCTGGCGGATGGCGGCGGCGTCGAATACCCCGGCAATCTGGTCCTACCAGATTTGCACTGTCTGGGCCACCGCGTCCAGAGGCAGCAACAAATCCTTGGCGAAAATGCTGCTACGGCCAGCCCGCGCCCGGCACCGACACCGGGATCATGATGACCTGGCCAGTCCGTTCCTTACCGTCGGGGCTCCCGCCCCATTCATTGGCGACCATGAACAGCGTCTTGCCGTCCTTGCCACCGAGCATGCAGGCGAAGCCGCCGCGATCTAGGTTGACGGTCTGCAAAATCTCACCGCGCTCGCGGACCCGCACGCAGCGTTTGTTGGGAACGCTGGCATACCAGACAGCATTCTCGGCATCGATGCAGATGCCATCGGGATAATCGTCGCAGAGATCGGCAAACACCCGCCGGTTCGACAGGTCGCCATCCGCGCCGATGTCGAAAGCGGTGAGCATCTGGCCGTAGGATTCGGCGACGATCAGAGTCCGGTTATCCGGGGTCACCGCCATGCCGTTCGGAAATGCCAAGCCGTCGGCGACCTGGCGCGCCGAACCGTCCGCGCCGACCAGGGCGATGATACCCAGTGCGAACGCGCCATCGGGAAAGCTGAAGCCGATATTGTTGAGATAGATATTGCCGCGCCCGTCCACGACGATCTCGTTCCAGGCAAATCTGGAAAGACCGGTCAGATCCGCATGCGTTGTCAGCAAGCCATCGGGTTGTCGCCGCTTCAAAAGCTTGTCCGCCACCACGACCAGGCTTCCGTCGGGCAAGAAGTCGATCGAGAACGGAAATGCGTTCACATCGGCAATCTTTTCGCGTTTGCCGTTGAGATCGACGGCGATGATCTCCCGCGCGCCCCAATCCGAGAACCAGAGGCGGTTTTCATGCCAACGCGGCGACTCGCCCATGACGAGCCCGTTTATCAGGATTTGCGGTGAAGACATCGACTTCCTCCAGCGTTCCACGACCCGGAGCGGTCGCGGCAACGCCGCCTCATCGAGACGGCTTCCCAAGGACGCAGGTGGCGACGCCTATCCGACAGCGAGGCAGGAAATTTTTGCGGGCTAATGCATGTCGCCCGAAATTGTCCTCGGTTTCGGGAAAAACGACATGCGCAAACAAGAAAACTACAGCGCGGTCGCCGAATCCCATTCGGCGCGACACGCTGTAGGTCTAGCCGGCCGGCACAAACACCTTGATCGCCTTCGGCCTGATGCGGAAATGCGCCGGCGTGTAGGTCGACAGTTCGCCGTCGGTGTTGACCGGACGCGGCTTGCTGGTGCGGATCGTCACCTCGGTGGTCTGGAAGGCGCGAACGTCGTCCCAGCGCCCATGCGTGCCCTTGCGCAGGCTGGGCAACAGCGCCAGAAGCCGCCACCAATGGTCGACCTCGAGGCTATAGAAGTCGAGCCGCCCGTCATCGGCGGTTGCCGTCTCCTCGACCGTCATGCCGCCGCCGTAATGGCGGCCATTGCCGACGGAAACCTGCATGGTGCGGATTTTTTCCGTCGTGCCGTCATGGTCGACAAACGCAGTGAACAGCCGCGAGCGCATCAGGATGCGCGCCGCCACGATGGCGTAGCCCAGTGTTCCCCAGCGTTTCTTGGCGTGTTCGGTGAGGTCCTGCGCCAGTTCGGCGCTGAAGCCGATGCTGGCGACGTTGAAGAACAGATGGCCATTCACCTCGCCAAGGTCGATGTCCTGCAGCTTGCCGCCCGCGATCGTCTCGGCGGCCTTTGCCGGCTCAGCCGGAATGCCGACGGTGCGCGCAAAATCGTTCGCCGTGCCGAGCGGTATGACGCCGAGCGGCAGGCCGGTTTCCACCAGTGCCGGCGCGGCCGCGTTCAGCGTGCCGTCGCCGCCGCCAACCATCACGAAATCGTGCCCCTCGGCATTCCTGCGGATGACGTCGGCGATGTTTTCGCCGGCTGCCGGCTTCTCCTCAGTGACCCTGATCCCGGCTTTCTCCAGGACGTCCCGCGCCGCGGCGATCGATCCGGTGCCGCGTCGCGCCCGCGGATTGACGACCAGCAGCGCGTGCTTTTGCCGGGCATGTATCGCCGCCTTGCCCCGTGCGGTTTTGTTCTCGGTTCCAGGCAAGTGCGCTCCAATCCTTGGCCGGTGAGCGGCGTAGATAGGATTGCTATGTGGCAGATGGAAGGCCCGCACCGTTGCGTCACATCCCCGCCAGCACCTTCACGAGAAACTCCACCAGAAAAGCCGCCAGCTTTCCATTCGGGTCGAGATCTGGATCGAAAATGGTCATGTTCATGCCGGCACAGCGTTGGTCGCAGACAAGCGCGCCGAGAATTTCGGCCAGATCTTCTGGTTCGATGCCCGGACTGCCCGGCGAATCCACCGCCGGCATCACCGACTGATCGAGCGCATCGACATCGAAATGCAGCCAGAACGGCCAGTCCGTGCGGTCAAGCGTGGCGCGCGTCTTCTCCAGCACGCCGGCAACGCCAAGTTCGCGTGCTGCAAACACGTCGATGAGCGCGAAGTCTGTATCGTTGATGTCCGCCCAAGCAAAATCCGCGTCGTGCCCTTCCCGCTCACCGATCTGCACAACCTGCGTATCGGGAACGAGCTGCCCGGAAATGCCCGGCCATTCGGTGAGCAGCGTCTCGCCGCGCCCGGTGGCCAGCGCCAGGTCCATGCCGGCGGCCGACACTGGCCCTTCGCTGTTTTCATAATTGCCGGGATGGCGGAAATCGCTGTGTCCATCGACATGCACCAGCGACAGCGGGCCAAAGCGTCGCCGTCCGGCCAGCGCGCCCAGCAGGATGGTGCAATCGCCGCCGATGACCAGCGGGAATTGATCGCGCTCGACCGCTTTCGCCACGATTTCTGCCAGTTCGAGATTGAAGCGCCGTATCGCCGGTCCGTTGCGCAGCCGGGTGCCCGGCTGCGGTTCAACACTGTAAGCCGGGCGCGCCATATCGACGACGTCCGCCGGCGAAAGCGCCTCCACCAGTCCGGCGTCGGTCAGCGCCTGCGGCGCGCGCCAGGTGCCGGGAATATGGCCGGGAGCCAATGGCCTCAGGCCAAGGTGATGCGGTGCACGCATGAGGCAGATTTCACGCATTTTGTCACTTTCACCGTAATCCAGGCGAGGCGAAGCTGAGTGGGTGACGGGCTTCAACTCAAGTTCGGAGCGTCGACCATAAGCCGCTCGAGTGCGCCGTGCCACGGCGGCGGAATTCTAACCTGACAACATCTGACAACCGGCGCTGCCCGTTGCGGCGCCGCACAATTGCCTGCCATTACTGCTGCGTCGCCGGCTGCGGATAGCGCGCCGCGAATTCCGCGCTCGGCGGTATCGGCTTGATGATGTCGATCATCACCCCGTTCGGATCGGCGGTAACAAAATGCCGCTGGCCGAATTCCTCGTCGCGCAACGTCCACAGGATCGGCAGGCCGGCGGCGAGCGCCTTCTCATACTCGGCGTCGACATCCTTGACTTCGAAGTTCAGGATGAGGCCCGCCGCCCTGCCCCGTCCGGCCTCCGGCACCGTTGGATGGTCGCCGTCGACGATCGCCAGGTTAACCCGCCGGTTCTCGGTCGATAGCAGATGCATGTACCAGTCGCTGGTGAACAGGGGCTCGAACGAGAAATGGCTGCAATAGAAAGCCGCCGTGCCGGCGACGTCACCGGTCAGGATAACGGGATAACTGGCGATCGGACGCATGGCTTTTCCTCCCCGCCTCCATGACATACAGTCTGCATGTATCTGGCAATTAACATACAGGCTGCATGCATGCAACAATCCTCCGAACGGCGCTCCAATCGCGAACGCACCGAAGCAACGCGCGGCGAATTGATTACAGCGGCGCGAAAGCTGTTCACCGAAAAGTCCTATGCCGAGACCAGCACGCCGGAAATCGTGGCGGCTGCCGGCGTGACGCGCGGCGCGCTCTATCACCACTTCGAAGACAAGCAGGCGCTGTTCCGCGCCGTCGTCGAGCAGGAGGCGGAGCTGGTCGCCGCCGAGATCGAACGCGCCGCACCTGAAGGCTTGCCGCCGCGGGAGGCGCTGGTGAAAGGTGGCGAGGCATTCATCGAGGCGATGGCATTGCCCGGCCGCACCCGCCTCCTGCTCCTCGACGGACCGGCAGTACTTGGCCGCACCGAAATGGACGCCATCGACACCCGCCACGGCGCCCGCACCTTGCGCGCCGGCATTGCCTTCGCCATGCGCGAAGGGGTCATGCCGCGCCTCCCGCTTGACGCTGTCACCGCGCTGGTTTCGTCCGCTTTCGACCGCGCCGCCCTCGCCATCGACACCGGCGCGCCGGCCAAAGATTACCGTGCGGCACTTGCCGCCCTTATCGATGGGCTGATGCTGGAGTAAGCTTTTGCGTGGCTGCGACTGCCTTCACCGACGCGCAGACCTTTGGCAATTCCAGCTTGAACCGCTCGATCAGCCAGCTTGCTCCCGGTCCGGGCGGGGTATCGGCGCGATGGAATGCGTAAAGCACATATGGCCGCTGCGGATAGGGTTCGAGATCAAGCGCCGCCAACCGGCCGGCCGCGATATCGTCGACCACCATCCAGGTCGGCAGCCCGCCCCAGCCGAGGCCGGAAAGGATAAGTTCGCGCTTTGTCGCCATGTCTGTCATGCGCCAGGTGCGATAGGCGAACACTCCGAAATCCTTGCCCTTGGTCATGTCGGAGACGTCCGAGATGACCAGTTGGATATGCTCGCGCACCACCGCCAGCGGCACCCTGCCCGGATAGAGCGCCAGCGGGTGGCCTGGCGCCGCGACGGGCGTCATGCTGGCATCGCCTATCCTGATCGACACCAGGCCGTCGTGCTGCAATTCCGGCTGTCCACCGAAGCTGACATCGCTCTTGCGTTCCAGCAATTGCTCCCACACGATGCCGAGAGCTCCGATATTCAGCCTCAGCGCTACGGTTGGAAATTCGACGTTGAACGCCTTCAGCACCGCTGCCAGCGACGGTGATGGCAGCGATACGTCCACCGCGATCGTCAACTCCGGCTCAAGGCCCTGCTTCAGACCTTCCGCCCGCGCGCGGATTTCCTGCAAGACACCGACCATCCGCCTCGCGTCGGGCAACATCACCTTGCCCTCCGTCGTCAGCACCGGTTCGCGGGTGCCCTCGCGTGAAAACAGCTTCAGTTCGAGCTGTGCCTCCAGATTGGCGATGGTGTAGCTGACCACGGATTGCGCCCTGTTGAGACGGCGCGCAGCGGCAGAAAAACTGCCGGTCTCCGCGACGGCGAGAAACACCTGCAACTGGTCGAGCGTTGGGTTGGCTTGCATGGCAATCCATCGATATCATCGATATGTATCATAGATATTTTCCCAATTATATGAATGAAAGTCGAGAACTATCTGTTGGCGAAGTTCAGGCGTCCATGCCCGGACGCACCCAATGGAGCCAAGATATGTCCTCAATATTGCTAGTAACGTCGAGCCCGCGCGGTGCGGCCTCTCACTCGTCCCGCGTTGCCATCGATCTCGCCGCAAAACTCCAGGCCGCGCTTCCGGGCAGCACCGTCACCACCCGCGATCTGGTCAACAACCCTCTGCCGCATATAGAGCCTGATTATGCGTCTGGCATCTACACACCAGCGCAGGCCCGTACCGAGCGCCAGGCCGAAGTCGTCAGTGTTTCCGACATTGCGGTCGACGAACTGCTTGCCGCCGACCACATCATCCTTGCCACCGGCTTCATCAATTTCGGCATTTCCTCGACGCTGAAATCGTGGGTAGACCATATTTCGCGTTCGGGCAGGACCTTCTCCTACGACGCCAATGGCCCCAAGGGCCTGGTCACCGGCAAGAAGGTTTACGTGGTGGTTGCTTCCGGCGGCATCTACTCGGAAGGCCCGGCGACCGTGATGGATTTCGCCGTCCCCTATCTGAAGAGCGTGCTTGCCTTTAACGGCATGACGGATATCGAAATCATCCGTGTCGAAGGCGTAGCCATGGGCGAGGACGCCATCGCCGCCGCGCTGGAGAAGGCTGAAAAGCAGACCGACGCTATCGCCTCGTCGCTGCGAGAAATCCGGCTGTCGACCGCAGCCGCTTGATGTCTTGAATGTGGAGCGCTGCCTCGAGTTGCGCTCCACATTAGTTCCTGCGGCGCCAGTTCGAGAACTCACCGGCTTGATGGCCGAAATATCACATCCACGAACTGCTAATCCTGGTTCCACCATCGCATAAGTTGCGCCGCGGAAACTATTCATGCATTGCCAAGACTTTTGTGGTCTGTGGGGGCAATGCAATACTTCGTTCCACGCTTGCGCATTGCGTCCCTTCGCTTGCAGAGCCTCTATCGGCTCGCGGGCTGGGCGACCGCCTTAGGCTGCCTGGTATTGGGAACGATGTCGTTCCTCGCCAGCCTCGATGACTATCTGAGCTACCGTCGGGGGGCAGAAGAACTCGCCCGTTTCCAACTCAGCCTGCTCGCGGCGAACACAGTTTCCGCCGAGCGTGGTCCTGCAAACAGCCTGATGGGCGCGTCCGCGTCTGACGCCCCGAAATTCGCGGCACAACTTGCCGACAAGCGTCGTAAGACGGACCGGTCGCTGGACGACCTTGAAGCTTCCTTCGCCAGGGAGCGTACGCGTTTCGCGGAAAATCGGGACCAGATCGGCGCGGCCCGCAAACAACTTGGCAAAGGCCGAGCAGCCGTCGACACGGTCTCCGCAACGCCGTCCGAAGCGCAAAAGGGCGCCGACATCGCAGCCGCGATCACTCAGATGTTCCTCGCCGCGGACGCCATCACGGTGCTGCGTAACGATGTCGGCAGCAAGATTGTCGCAACGTCGCCACAGATCAGCTCGGAGATCCTCTTGAGCACGATCTGCGGCAACCTGCGGGAACACGCCGGCCGTTTCGGCTCCTATGTCGTCATGGCTTTGACGTCATCAACCCCGGTTGGCGATGAGATTCGTGGAAAGCTGGCAAGCACGCAGGGCCGGCTCGATGAATTGCGCGCGCTCGCCGGCACCTATGCCGCGCCGTTCCTCAAGGATCCGCGGGTGACGGCCACACTGGGCGATCTCGACAGGGAATATTTCGCCGGCGCGCTGCCTTTCGCGCAAGATATTGCGGCCAGGTCGGAGACGACGCCCGGCCTCATGAGTTCGGCGGAATTCACCGCGCGCTATGTGCCGGGGATGGCTGCAGTCGAGAAGCTGCGCGAACTGATCGTGGCGCTCACCGTGCAGCGGGTCGCCGATGCCCGCGACCATGCCGAACGGCTGGTCCTTGTCGCCGGCGGCTTGACGCTTTTCGTGGCGGCTGTACTGATCTTCATCAATGCCGCGCTGCACCGCTTCCTGTTTTTGCCGCTGATGTCGGCCAGGAAACAGATCGTCTCCATCGCGCACGGAAACCTCGCCGAGCCGCCTGCTGGTCGTCAGGTCGGCGAGGAAATCAGGGAAATGTTCAGCGGGCTGCAGACCTTGCGGGAGCATCAGCGCCAGCACGCAGCCATCGCGCGCGAGCGAGAGCACATCGCTCGCGACCTGAAACGGCTTTCAGAAACGGACAGCCTTACCGGCTTGCTGAACCGGCGCGCACTCGACGCGATCGGCCCCAAAACGCTCGCCGAGGCTGACGCGGTTTCGGAAATCGTTGTTTTCATGTTGCTGGACATCGACCACTTCAAGGCCATCAACGACACCCACGGCCATGCGGTCGGCGATGTCGTGCTGCAGCAGGTTGCAGCTACCCTGCAGCCGCTGCTGCAACCCGACGATCGCCTGGCACGCTTTGGCGGCGAGGAGTTCGCATTCCTGCGCAGTGGCGGAACGGTCGAGGAAGCTTTGGCCATTGCCGAGGCGTTTCGGCTGGCCCTTGCCGCAATGAGCATCGGCGACAATCTCAATCTGAAGGTGACGGCAAGCTTCGGCCTTGCCGTCAGGCGAAGCATCGACAACTGGATCGAACTGGTCAGCGGTGCCGACCGGGAGCTCTATCGGGCCAAACGCTCGGGCCGCAACCGCATTTGCGCAACCGGGCCAGGTCTCAAAAAAAGCGCTTCCGTTGCGATGGGATAGCCTCCCCCGCCAGACCGAGGTTTCGTCCACCGCGAGGCGTAAGCGAGACGCTCAGCTAAACAGCCGTTCGCCCTGCTCATCGATCAATTGCCGGCCCTTGGACAACGAAACCTGGACGGCGTCGTCCATCGTCGCGAAGCGGTCGGCGCGGATGAATTTGTGTTCCTTGACCACGCCGCCGATTTCCTTGGCGACAACGCCGCATGTCTGGAACTGGCCGCCTTCCTTGAACGGCGTGGCGCGGATCGTGAAACCCTTGTGCTCGGCCTCGGCTGCAACCGCAGGCTCGGCATTCGCCGATTCACCGCCCCCGAACAATCGTTTCAGAAAAGACATCGAGAAGCCTCGCAGATTGCGCTGGCTCCAAATTAGCCGCTTCGCGATGCTGCGTCGAGACATCGATGCGCCTTCGCCAACCTCCTATCTGCGATTCTGCTGCTGACAACGGGTGTCAGCAAGGCCCTGCGCAGGTCCCGGATTCCACATTTCTCCACTTGCATACATGCAGCCTGTATGTTTATCAAAGCTGTTACAGTACCAAGCACGAATGGAGATGGCCATGAAGGGAAACGCTATACAATCGGTCGGAGCGGGTTTTCGCGCACTTGCCGGCTTCGCTTCCTGCCTGCTGCTCGCAACCGCGCTGACTGTCGGGAGCACTTCGGCAAACGAAAAATCCAACACGCACACAGAGGAACAAACGATGCGCGTCCGCGATCTTTATCCGTTGATCACCACGCCCGCCCTTTTCGAGGCGCGCGACTTCTATGTCAGGCATTTCGGCTTCGAGGTGCTCTTCGAGGCAAGCTGGTTCGTCTATCTCTCAGGCCCGGCGGACGGCGAAACGCGCGGCGCAACACTTGCCTTCATGAGCCCGGAACACCCGTCGAACCCGCCAGGCCCGGAAACTTTCGACGGCCGCGGCATGATACTCACCGTCGAGGTCGCCGACGCCAGAAGCCTGTTCGATAAACTGAGCGGAGACGGCGCGCCGATCGTGCATCCGTTGACCGACGAGGAGTGGGGCCAGCGCCGCTTCATGACCCGCGATCCCGCAGGCGTCCTGGTTGACGTCGTCGAGCAGATCGAACCCAGGCAAGGTTTCTGGGAACGTTACCCGGCGCCGACCCGATAGGGGCCTGCCAGGTTTTCAGAAAACGCAAAGGGCGCCCTTTGACGCCCTTTGCCCATCCTGCACGGGCATGGCCCTTCTCGCGACATCAGCCGAGCGAATTGATGATCTCGCGATAGGCCGCCTCCGGAAACGCCTTCAGCGTGCGGGTGCGCACGTTGCCGGCCATGCCGAGCCCCAGCGTGAAACGCGCCATCACGGCATCGTCCGGCGCCTCGCAGACCGCCACCATGTCGCAATCGCCCATGGTCAGGTAGAACGCCTTGAAAGAACCGCCCATATCGGCCAGCGCCTTCTTGGCGCCGTCGAGACGCTTGGGCGAGTCGCGAACATTCTTCACGCCCACTTCAGTCCAGTTGACCAACATGATGTATGTTGTCACGTCGCACCTCCCTTCCGGTGCCGTGACGCACGGGCTTTTCGCTGGCCCGGCACCGGGATCGTCGCTCCCCGCGCGAACCCGCATTCCAGTATGAACCTGTAGCCAGGCTGCCGCCAGTGCGCGGCGGCCACCCACGAACCGATATCAAGCACTAGCACGGATCACGGCGCCGGACCGATCTGGATCGCGACCGCCACTGCCGGGCGCCATTTCTCTCGAACCGGGAATTCGCCGTTAACCGCGCCTTCTGGTAAGGTCGGCGCCTCGGAAGTGGAGACTGCCGTGACGTCCAGCCCAAGACTTGCACTGTTTGCCATCGCAGCCACGCTGGTCAGCCTCGGGCTCGCGATCGTCGGCGGGGGTGGCGTCGCCACGTTCTTTTCAAACCCGGCGCGAACCGCAATAGCCCTTCTCACGATCGCGCTGTTGCCTGCGGCCCTGTTCAGCGGGGGGAATCTCAGTCCCGGCGAGCAGGAAGATCGCTCCAACCGCTGGGTGCTGGTGGCCTTTGGCGTGATCGGCGTGCTCAACATGTTTCTGCCGGCCTACACCGACCGCATCGACTTCTGGACCATCGGCGGCGACACCGTTTGCTGGATCGGCGTCGTGCTGTTTGCAGCGGGCGGCGCCCTGCGTCTTTGGCCCGTCTTCGTGCTCGGCGATCGTTTCAGCGGGCTGGTTGCCATCCAGCCCGGGCATCGCCTGGTCACGTCAGGCATCTATTCCGTCATCCGCAATCCCAGCTATCTCGGCCTGCTGGTCAACTCGCTCGGCTGGGCGCCCGCATTTCGCTCCGGCGTCGGCGTATTGCTGACCGCGCTTACTGTCCCGCCCTCGTCGCGCGAATCGCGTCGGAGGAACGCCTGATGCGCGGGCATTTCGGCGCCGAGTATGACGCCTATTGCCGTCGCACCTGGCGGCTCATCCCGGGTCTTCTGACCGCACGTAGTGCCATTGCCGGACGCATGTCGCCTTCCCCCGACAAACAAAAAGTCCGGCAATGCCGGTCCGGCAATGCCGGGCTTTTTTCAATCTGTCCTAGCTGTCCAGGAAGCTCCTGAGCTTCCGGCTCCTGCTCGGGTGCTTCAGCTTGCGCAGCGCCTTCGCCTCGATCTGGCGGATACGCTCGCGGGTAACAGAGAACTGCTGGCCGACTTCTTCCAGAGTATGGTCGGTGTTCATGCCGATGCCGAAGCGCATGCGCAGCACGCGCTCCTCGCGCGGCGTCAGCGAAGCCAGAACCCGCGTCGTGGTCTCGCGCAGATTGGCCTGGATCGCCGCATCGATCGGCAGGATGGCGTTCTTGTCCTCGATGAAATCGCCGAGATGCGAATCCTCCTCGTCACCCACGGGGGTTTCGAGCGAGATCGGCTCCTTGGCGATCTTCAGGACCTTGCGGACCTTTTCGAGCGGCATCGCCAGCTTTTCGGCCAGTTCTTCCGGCGTCGGCTCGCGTCCGATCTCGTGCAGCATCTGGCGCGATGTCCGCACGATCTTGTTGATCGTCTCGATCATGTGGACCGGAATGCGGATGGTGCGCGCCTGGTCGGCGATCGACCGGGTGATGGCCTGCCTGATCCACCATGTCGCGTAGGTCGAGAACTTGTAGCCGCGGCGGTATTCGAACTTGTCGACCGCCTTCATCAGGCCAATGTTGCCTTCCTGAATCAGGTCGAGGAACTGCAGGCCGCGGTTCGTGTATTTCTTGGCGATCGAGATGACCAGGCGCAGGTTCGCCTCGACCATTTCCTTCTTGGCGATCGCCGCCTCGCGTTCGCCCTTCTGCACCTGGTTGACGATCTTGCGGAACTCCAGGATCGAGATCGCCGTTTCAGTGGCAAGGTTCTGGATCTCGGAGCGGATGTCCTTGATCGTGTCCTTCTCGCTCTTGGTGAATTCCTTCCAGCCACGGCCGGAAAGGTTGGAGATCGACTTCATCCAGTTCGGATCGAGCTCCGAACCCTGGTATTCCTTGAGGAACTCCTCGCGGCGCACGCCATAGCTTTCGGCAAGGCGCAAGCAGCCGGCCTTCGTTCTGAACCAGGCGCTTGTTGATGTCGTAGAGCTGCTCGACCAGCGCCTCGATGCGGTTCTGGTTGAGCGACAGCGACTTCACCGACTTGATGAGCTGGTCCTTAAGCTCCTTCAGGCGGCGATCCTGGCTGGGCGACAGCGTTCCGGCGGCGGCCAGGCGGTTCTCCACCTGCTGGTCCTGCAGCTTGCGCAGCTTCTTGTAGATGTCGGCGATGGTGTCGAGCGTCTCCATCACCTGCGGGCGAAGCTCCGCTTCCATCGCCGCGAGCGAAAGGCTCGCCTCGTCCTCGTCGTCCTCTTCTTCTTCGGCCCGCGGACTTCGCCGCCGACATTGGTGATGTCGTCGTCGTCGCGCGAGCGCCGCGCCGCACGCGGATCGTCCTTCGGCTTCTCGGCCTCTTCCGTGTGCACGACAATCGGCGCCTGCTTGGCTTCAGGCCCGGCGTAAGTGGTTTCGAGATCGATGATCTCGCGCAGCAGGATTTTCGCCTCGTTGAGCTCGTCGCGCCAGATGATGATGGCCTGGAAGGTCAGCGGGCTTTCGCAAAGGCCGGCGATCATCGTCTCGCGGCCGGCCTCGATGCGCTTGGCGATGGCGATTTCGCCCTCGCGCGACAGGAGCTCGACCGAGCCCATCTCGCGCAGATACATGCGCACCGGGTCGTCGGTGCGGTCGGTCGGCTCTTTCTTGGTCGTGGTCGCGGCGACCGCCGTGCCGGTCTGCTCGGCAAGCTCGTTGGCGTCTTCCTCGGCGTCGGCCGCCGTCGGCTCGCCCTCAGCCTCTTCGCCCGCCTCGTCATCCTCGACGACATTGATGCCCATGTCGGAAAGCATGGACATGGTGTCCTCGATCTGCTCGGAGGTCACTTCCTCCGAAGGCAGCACCGAGTTCAACTCGTCCATGGTCACATAACCGCGCTTTTTCGCGGCCTTGATCATCTTCTTGACAGCATCATCGGAAAGGTCGAGCAACGGGCCATCTGTTGTGGCTTCACGTTCGGTCTCGACCTCTTCCTTTTCCTTTGTCGCCATTCTTTGCTTTCTCCAAGGGCCGGAGTTTTGAGCGGAGCCGGTGCTCCTGTAATCGGGCAAATCAAGCGAAGCATTCGCACCCGCTTTTGACGCGAGTACTCGCCGTGCGTTAAAGCCCGATTAACCCTGATATCTGGGGCGGGCCGCCCGCCCGTCCAGTGATCAGCGCTCCGTCCCGTGTTGTTGGGTGCGGGCAATGCCGCAGGTTAACCTTTTCGAATCGTCCTGATTCCGTCATTCCGACGGAAGGTCAAGCGGCTCTGGCACGATTCGCAACAAAAAAGCGAATCAATTGCTCAAAATCACCGGTTTGCCCGTCCAGACGGTATGCCGAAGCCTTCGATCAGCGCTTCCGTGGCCTGCGCGTCGCGAAACTGCGCCTGTATTTCCAGCATGTGACGGTAGTTTTCGTCTGTCGGGTCGGTTGCCAGTGCCACCTCGGCTGCCTTCAGCTCCCTATGTAGGGTGCGCGCGCTGCGGTGCAAGTGGAGCGCCTGGGCGAACGCCTCGCGCGCGTCGTCAAGGGCGGCGTCTTCCAGCGCCGGCCACAGACGCGCCCTCCGAATAAGGCTTACCGCCCGCTCCCAGGCTTCCGAAAGTCCTGCCGCTTCAAGCGCTTGCACGACAGCGTCGCGGTCATGCGCGACCTGGTGCGCCAGCGCATCGATCAGCGCTGCGTGCAATTGCCGCAAGTCGGTATGGACAAGGTCGAGGCATTCGACGACATCGAAATTCTCTTCGACCAGGGTGGGGTGGTTGACCAGCGCAACGATGAGCGCGGTCTCGCGCAGGGGCATGATGCCGCCGGCTCGTTTCACCAGCGCCGAGCGGGCCAGGCTGTCGGAAACCGCCAGGCGGCCCGCCATCGCCCCCGGCCCACCCTTGCCCCACTGGCCGCGTTCGCCGCCCTTGCCGAAAGAACCCTTGCCGCGCTCTCCCTGTCCCTGTGGCCTGCGCTGGCTGCCGAAGAAGGCGAGCACCCGCTCGCGCATTTCCTGCTGGTAGTGGTAGCGCACGCTTTCGTCGCGGATGCGGCTCGTCAATTCTCGCAGCGTCTTCTCAAGCTCGGCGCGCCGCTCCGGCGTATCGAAGACGCCGCCGGATGTCTCGCGCAGCCACAGAAGATCGGCGAGCGGCCTTGCCTCGGCCTGCACCTGGCGGAATGCCTCGGGGCCGCCTGCGCGCACCAGATCGTCGGGGTCCTTGCCTTCGGGCAGGAGCGCGAAACGCACCGTGCGGCCGGCCTGGATCATCGGCAGTGCAAGGTCGGCGGTTCGCCACGCCGCCTTCAGCCCGGCCTTGTCGCCATCGAAACACAGCATCGGCTCGCCGGTCATACGCCACAGAAGTTCGAGTTGGTTTTCGGTGAGCGCGGTGCCGAGCGGCGCCACGGCGTTTTCGAAACCGGCCTGCGCCAGCGCGATCACATCCATGTAGCCCTCGACCACGATGATCGTGCCATCTTTCTGCTGGGCCTTCCTGGCGCGGGCGAAATTGTAGAGCACGTTGCCCTTGTGGAAGAGCTCGGTGTCGGGCGAGTTCATATATTTGGCCAGCGCATCCGGCGCCAGCGCGCGGCCGCCGAAAGCGATGATGCGGCCACGCGAATCCGGGATCGGGTACATGATGCGGTCGCGAAACCAGTCGTAGGAGACCGCGATATCGTCGCCGTGGCGAACGAGGCCGCAGGCCTCGATGTCGGCCTTCGACACCCCCTTGCTGGCCAGGAAT
This sequence comes from uncultured Alphaproteobacteria bacterium, assembly GCA_963726065.1. GTDB lineage: Bacteria > Pseudomonadota > Alphaproteobacteria > Rhizobiales > Rhizobiaceae > Neomesorhizobium. The sequence continues at coordinate 137,220 of CAVSAU010000015.1, read as the reverse complement.
TCCTTCAGCGCGTTCCGGCTTTCCGGCGCATAGCCCAGCCGGAACGTCTGCTGGGTTGCTGGCGTCAACCCCCGCTCGCGCAGATAGGAGCGCGCCTTGGCGCCGGCCGCCGACTGCAGCTGGTCCTGGAAGAACCTCGTCGCCAATTCCATGACGTCGTGCAGCGAGGCGCGCTCCCTTTCGCGCCGTTCCGCCTGTTCGTCGCGCGCTGGCATCGGCACGCCGGCCATGTCGGCGATTTTTTCCACAGCCTCCGGAAAACTCATCCCGTCGAGTTCGGTCAGGAATTTGAAGTGGTCGCCCGAAACGCCACAGCCGAAGCAGTGGTAGCGGCCCTTGCGGTCCTCGCAGTGGAACGACGGCGACTTTTCGCCATGAAACGGGCAGCAGGCCCAATAGTCGCCGCGAGGAGCATTGGTTTTGCGCTTATCCCACGAGACGCGCGCGCCGACGACCGCCGAAATCGGCACGCGGTCGCGTATCTCGTCGAGAAAGGAGGGTGGGAAGCGCATGGGTGAAGCTCGTTTCATTCCATATAGACATGCCAAGCGGGCGGCACGACCCTTAATGCAAACCATACCCGGTTTTCACAGGTTGCGGCCGAGAGCAGTCTATCCGCAGCCGAAGAACCCCGTCTCCATCAGGCTGGATTCCGACGTGGTCAATTTCTGCAAGGCGACCGGCAAGGGTTATCAAACCCGCATCAACGCGGTACTGCGTCATTTCATGCAGGAAACGCTAAGGAACAAGAAAGCTGGCTAGAAAAAGCCAGTACCGAGGTGTCGGATATGGAAGGCGGCCTTCACCTGCCGCCTGCGTCCGTGTTTGATCAAGGTCGCGCTCCCTTCAGTCGGCGGCGCAATTGCCTCGATTCCCGGTCCATTTCCGACACATTGCGTCGGCATGAAACGCTAGGCTCCTATCGACGAAAACTATTATCCGGCTAAATTAACGGCTTGGGACCAATGACCTTGATTCGCCTTTCAGATATCGTCAAACTGCGTGACGTCATCGCGCCCGTTTTGGCGCACGTAGAGTCCAGCCTGTCCGGCATCGGCGAATGAGCGGTTCCGTCGTCCTCCTGCATCTGGCCGGCGCCATCGCGCTGTTGCTCTGGGCCACGCGCATGGTCAGCACCGGCGTCGAGCGCGCTTATGGCGACGTGCTGCGGCACAGGCTGCGCGCCACGATGCGCAACCCGTTCATGGCGGTGCTGACGGGGTGCGCCCTTTCGATCGCCCTACAAAGCTCCACGGCGGTAACGCTGCTGGTCGGCTCCTTTGCGGGCGCCGGCATCGTCAGCGGCATGTCGGGCCAGCTCGCGGTGCGCGGCGCTGAAATCGGCTCGGCGCTGGTCGTCAAGCTTCTGTCGTTCGACCTGAGCCTGCTGGTGCCGATCTGCCTGGCCACCGGCACGATGATGTTCATGGCCACCGAGCGGCGCAGCTGGCGCCAGTTCGGCCGCATCCTCGTCGGCATCGGCCTGTTGATTCTGTCGCTCGAAATGATCGGCGAGGCTTCCGAACCGTTGCGCGAAAGCCGGCTGCTGCCGGTCGATCGTCGACTATTTCTCGACCGACCCGGTGACCGCCTACCTGCTTGCGGCGTTCATCACCTGGCTTTTCCATTCCAGCATCGCCGCCGTGCTGCTGCTCGTCACGCTGGCCGGCCGCGGCTTCATCCCGCCGGAACTCGGCGTCGTGCTGGTGCTTGGCGTCAATCTCGGCAGCTCGGTCATCGCGCCGCTGCTTGACGCGCCACGCCGAGCCCGGCGTGCGGGTGGTGCCGATCGGCAACCTGCTGATGCGCGGCGCCGGCTCGCTGATCCTGATGATCGCCTTCACTTGGGCGAAACCGCCAGTCGCCTATCTCGGCTCCACCGTTCCCGACCAGATCATCAACGCGCACATCCTGTTCAACTGCCTGATCCTGATCGCCGGCATCCCGCTGGCCGGCCTGATCTACCGTGCCTCGGAGAAGATCGTCGCTTTGGGCACGCCGCCCGAGCCGGCCGAATCGCTCGCCGCTGCCGAACTCAGCGCTCTCAACGAAAGCGCGCTCGACACGCCATCTCAGGCGCTCGCCAACGCCACCCGCGAGGTGGTGCGTGTCTGCGAGACGGTCGAGATCATGCTGAAGCGCATCATCGAGCTCTACGAGAAAGCCGATGCCGAGAAGATCGCCGCACTGGCCGCGCTCGACGACCGCGTCGACAGGAAGCATCGCGGCGATAAAGCTCTATCTGGCCAAGATCAGCGCGCGCCAGCTCACCGAGGCGGAAGCACTGCGCTCACCAGGAACTGATCGGCGCCTGCGTCAAGCTCGAGCAGGTCGGCGACATCATCGTGCGCAACATGCTGGCGCATGTGCAGAAGAAGCTCGACCGCGGCCTGGAATTCACCGACGAGGGCTGGCGCGAGCTGAGCCGCTTCCATGCCTCGGTGCTGACCAACGCGCGCATGGCCTTCAACGTGCTGGTCTCGCGCGACCCGGAAACCGCGCGCCAGCTGGTCGAGGAAAAGGACCGGCTGCGCGACGCTGGAAAAAGCAAGCGAGCCAGAGCCACTTCTTGCGGCTGCGCGAAGGCACGGCGAAAAGCGTCGAGACAAGCTCCATCCACCTCGACACGATCCGCGACCTGAAGCAGATCAACTCGCTGCTCGCCTCGATCGCCTATCCGGTGCTCGAGGAACAGGGCCTGCTCAGGGGTTCGCGGCTGCAGGCAAGCTGAGCGGTCTTTCCGCAGCAGGCAAAAGAGAGCCCTCGCGCTTCCATCTGTAAGGGTTCGAGCAGCCCTTTCCTCCGTGCAGAAAATCTGAAGCCTGGCCCAAATATTATGGATTGCCCGGCGGCCGCGTCCGTGATCTCTGGCCAATCCTGCCAATCATCCGGCCGTCAAGAAATCTCATGCCGCTTCCCCTCATTGCCCTGTTCATCGCAGCCTTTGCGTTCGGCACCACCGAATTCGTCATCGCCGGCGTGCTGCCGCAGGTGGCGGACGGGCTGGGCGTCACGATTCCCACCGCCGGCTACCTGGTTTCCGGCTATGCGATCGGCATCGCCATCGGCGGTCCCTTGCTGACGCTCGCCACCGCGCGATTGTCGCGCAAGACGCTGCTGCTCGGCCTGATCGTCGTCTTCAGCGCCGGCCAGGCGGCTTGTGCGCTGGCGCCCGACTTTGCCTCGATGCTGTCGCTGCGCGTCGGCGGTCGCCGTGGCGCACGGCGCCTACTTCGGCGTCGCCATGGTCGTGGCGGTCGGCCTGGTGCGCGAGGACCAGCGCGGCATGGCCGTGGCGCTGATCCTGGCCGGCCTGACTGTCTCCAGCATCGTCGGCGTTCCCGCCGGCACGGCGATCGGCAATGTCTGGGGCTGGCGCTCGACCTTCTGGGCGATGTTCGTGCTCGGCATCGTCGCTATGATCGCCATGATCGTGCTGTTGCCGCGCGCGGCGGGACGTCCGGCCGCCGTCCACCGGGTTGAGGAGCGAAGTCAAGGTGCTGGGACGCCAGCAGGTGTGGACCTCGCTGATCCTGATGCTGATGCTGATGATCGGCCAGTTCGTGCCCTACACCTACATCGCGCCGCTGCTGCAGCAGGTCACCGGCCTCGATGCCGGTCTGGTGCCGTGGGTGCTGCTGCTCAACGGCATCGGCGCGACGCTCGGCGTCTTCATCGGCGGCAAGCTGTCCGACACAAGGCTGATGCCGTCGCTCATCACCATGCTCGCTCTGCAGGGTTGCGTGCTGGCGGCGATCTATCTCGTCAGCCCCTACCCGCTGCCCATGGTTGTGGCGCTTACCGTCTGGGGCGGCCTCAACTTCGCGATCGGCACGCCGATCCAGACCCGCATCCTCAGCTGGACCGCCGACGCGCCCAATCTCGCCTCGTCGCTCATCCCGTCCGGCTTCAACATCGGCATCGCGCTAGCGGCCTTCGCTCGGCGCGACGATGCTCAACGCCGGCTATTCGGCTACCGCAGCCTGCCGCTGCTCGGCAGTGGCGGCGATGATCGTCGCGACAGTCACGGCAGTATCATCCTACCTCGCCGAACAGCGCGCCGGCATTGCCCCGCCACAGCCTGTTGGCGTCGCGGTGTAATCAGGCCGTCGCCGTCCGGCTATTGCAACGCAGCAAAGCCGGTTGTCATCGCGCCGCTCTATCGCCTATTGTCGTGCGGTCGACGCTCCGCCCGGAGTGTCTGCGAGGCAGGGCACGATGAAGACAGCAATGCCGGACTCTCGAACCGCTTGCGCGGAGTTGCGCGGATGAACGACGCCGCGCCGCAGGACGGGGAGTTTATCGATCTCATCTATGCGGCACTGCTGGGTGAAGCGCCCTGGGAGGATTTCCTCGATCGGCTGAGCCGCTCGCTGCCCGGAGGCAAGACGACCCTCTTCCATCACGATGTCCGCAAGGCAAGGGGAGCCTGGGAACTCAGCTCTGGCCTCGGCCAGGACGTCGTTGCCGAATATGCGCGTCATTATTCCCGGCTCAATCCCTGGATGCCCGCGGCTTCGGTCCGCAAAATCGGGCAAGGCGTCGTCGCAGAACAGATGCTGCCGCGCGAAGAGTTCGTCAAAACCGAATTCTACAATGATTTTTTCCGCCGCGAGATCGGCGAGTCCGCGGTTGGCGTCACCATCGTGCGCGAGCACGGCTGCTCGTTCCTGCTGTCGACGACGACGAGCCGCGCCGACCCCGATGCGAACCGCGACGCCGCCGACCGCTTGACCCGCCTGGCGCCGCATCTGCAGCGGGCATTCCGGCACTTCCGGCGCAATTCGCGCCAGAGGGCCATCGAAGACATCGGCGTATCGCTGTTCGACGCCATCGATGTCGGGCTGGTGATCGTGGGGGACGCGCGCAAGCTGAAGGCGATTTCCGCGACCGGTCAGCGCATGGTCGAGTCCGGATGCGGCGTCGGCGTCACCCCGCTCGGCCTGGTGAAGAATGCGCAAGCCGATGCGGACGCCATGCTGGCGCGCATGCTCGACCGCGGCTTCTCAGGAGCCAACACCGCAGCCTTCGTTGTCGGTCAATGGAAACTCACCCTGATCCGCTTGAGCCAGGATAGGATTTCTGCCTATTTCGATGGACCGACGGTCGTCATGCTGATCGAGCGCCCCGCCGCCAAGACCCGTGTCGGGGTCGAATATTTCGCCAACACGCACAGGCTCACCGCTGCGGAAAAGCGGGCGCTCGAAGGGCTGGTGTCGGGCAAGCGCATCTCCGAAATCGCCGACGATGCGATGCTTTCGCGCGAGACGATCCGCTCCCAGGTGAAGAGCGTTTTTGCCAAGACTGGCGCCTCCAGCCAGATCGAACTGATCCGGCTGGCCGGTTCGATGAATCCCAACTGACACGCGGAGCGGCAGTTAAAGCGCACCGGGATTTGCGATATCCGGTATAGCCGCGACGGCGCGATCGGGCCTTCACCCCTGCAAGAAGCCCTTCACCAGGCCGCTCGCCTTGCCGAAATCCATCTGGCCGACATATTTTTCGCGCAGCGCCGCCATAACGCGGCCCATGTCCTTGACCCCGGCCGCCCCCGTTTCGGTGATCGCGTCCTTGATTGCCTGCTCGGTGGCGGCTTCGTCCATCTGCGTCGGCAGGAAGGCGCGGATGATCTCGATCTCGGAACGTTCCTTGGCCGCCAGTTCCGGCCGGTTGCCGTCTTCGAAGGCCTTTGCCGATTCCTCGCGCTGCTTCACCATTTTGGCGAGTATCTGCATCACCTCCTCGTCGGTCGCGGCCGGCTTGCCTGTGCCACGGTTGGCGATGTCGCGGTCCTGGATAGCGGCGTTGACCAGCCGCAGCGTTCCGCTGCGTTCCCTGTCGCCGCTCTTCAGCGCGGTTTTCAGGGCGTCGGTGATTTTTTCGCGCATTGGTCTGCTCCAGTGAACTGCTGTGATAAATGGCATTTCGGCTGAAATCTCAAGGCTGGCTTATTAATCTCGTCGCCCCTCTCTGCGCAATTGACCGTCGGGGCCGCTTCACCTATGTAGCGGCCTTGCATGCATTGAATTCTGATCGTGCGCGGAGTGGCGAGGTTCGCCGCTCCGTGTCTTTGGCTGCGCAGACGTGACCGCGACGGGTCGCTGCTCCGGCCGCCTCTTGATGGAGAGCCGCCATGGCCGCAACGACCGCCCCTTGGACGACCGAGAGCCCCACAGCGCTTCTGGTGCTGGCCGACGGAACGGTCATCGCGGGACGCGGTCTCGGCGCAGTCGGCAGCGCTGTCGCGGAGGTCTGCTTCAACACGGCCCTGACCGGTTACCAGGAAGTTCTCACCGATCCTTCCTATGCCGGCCAGATCGTCACCTTCACCTTCCCGCATGTCGGCAATGTCGGCGCCAACGGCGACGACATCGAGGACCTGACGCCAGCGGCGCGCGCCGGTGCGGTGGGTGCCGTGTTCAAGGCCGACGTCACCAACCCATCGAGCTATCGCGCCGCCGGCCACCTCGACCAGTGGCTGAAGCGGCGCGGCGTCGTGGCCATGTCGGGCATCGACACCCGGGCGCTGACCGCGCTGATCCGCGAGAAGGGAATGCCCAACGCCGTGATCGCCCATGCGCCCGATGGCAAATTCGATATCGAGGATCTGAAGCGTCAGGCGAAAGCCTGGTCGGGTCTCGTCGGCCTCGATCTCGCGAAAGAAGTCACCTCCGGCCAGAGTTCGACCTGGCGCGAGACACCCTGGGCCTGGAACGAGGGCTATGGCGCGCAGAGCGAACCGACCATGCATGTCGTCGCCGTCGACTATGGCGTCAAGCGTAACATCCTGCGCCTGCTGGCCGGGCTCGGCGCCGAAGTGACCATCGTGCCGGCCACCACCGCGGCCGAGGACATCCTCGCCATGAAGCCGGACGGCGTCTTCCTGTCCAACGGCCCCGGCGACCCGGCCGCCACCGGCGAATATGCCGTTCCGGTCATCAAGGACCTTCTGCAGACTGATCTGCCGATATTCGGCATCTGTCTCGGCCACCAGATGCTGGCGCTCGCCGTCGGCGGCAAAACGGCGAAGATGCACCAGGGCCATCACGGCGCCAACCACCCAGTCAAGGATCACACCACCGGCAAGGTGGAGATCGTGTCGATGAACCACGGTTTCGCGGTGGATGCGAAATCGCTGCCCGACGGCGTGGAAGAAACCCACGTTTCGCTGTTCGATGGCTCGAATTGCGGCATTGCGCTCACCGGCAAGCCGGTGTTTTCGGTCCAGCATCACCCGGAAGCCTCGCCCGGCCCGCAGGATTCGCATTATCTGTTTCGCCGCTTCGTCAACCTGATCCGCGCCAGGAAGGGCGAACCGGCGCTGGCGGAGTGATTGGCCGCGTCAAACGTTCCAAGTTCAAAATTTGCTTAACTATTGAGCCTGCCATTGATCCCGATTTCGAACTTGCTTAGATCGGGAGCATGAAATTGGCGCATCCCGATGCCGAGCAGATCGAATTGTCGCTGGTGCTGGCAGCGCTCAGCGACCCGACGCGCCTGTCGATCATTCGCCAGCTTGCGGAGGATGGCGAAGCCATGTGCCGGCGGCTCGATTTCGGTTCGAAATCCAATTTGAGCTATCATTTCGCCAAGCTGCGTGAGGCCGGCGTCACCAAAACCCGGATCGAAGGCACGGCGCGTCACATCTCGCTCAGGCGCGAAGATCTCGACGCCCGATTCCCCGGCCTGCTGGATTCGGTCATCAAGGCAGCAGCCAGCTATCCTCGCCTCACCACCGAAGACGACATCACCGACGGCGTGTGAACCTGCCGGCGGCAGGCATTAGGGCATGACCCCGAAGGCGGAAGGCGATTTTCGCAAAAAGATCCTGCTCCAACAAGGAGATAGAGCTTCATTCCGATTCAATCGGAATGAAGGCTCTAGGCGGTGTCCGGCTCGGCTTCGCCCACAGGCGCAGCCGGTCTTTCCACCTTCAGCAGGAACACAGCCAACGAAATCGCGATGAAAATGCCGCCTAGCACATAGGGTGCGCCACCGAACTCGGACAGGGGCGTTCGGCCCGGTGAACGCAGCAAAGATCTGCGTGTAGATGAGTGGCGTTATGATCGCGGTGATCGAGAACAGGCTGGTCATCGCGCCTTGCAGTTCGCCCTGCGCCGAAGGCGGCACCTTTGCCACCGCAAGGCTGCGCAGCGGCGGATCGGCAAGCGCTTCGAGGCACCTGCTCACCATGACGACGTAGACCATCCAGCCTTGCCAAGCCGCCGCGTATCCGAAGTCCGCGACCATCGTGAAGGTGAGCCCGATGGCGCATGTACGCCACTCGCCGAGCAGCGGCACGAGGCGCGGCAGAACCACCGCCATGACGAAGGCGCCACCCAGGCCGAAAACCCAGAGCGACAAGCCGATCTGCTTCTCGCTCCAGCCGTAGCGGTAGTCGCTGACGAACGACCACACCGCGGGACACTGTGTAGACGAGTCCTCCAACGAGAACAATGCATGAACAGCGCAAAACCGATCATGCTGACATCGCATGACACCCGGCTGCATTGCCGGGTGCACAAAACGGCGGGAAAAGGCGGGCGAGCTTAGATCGGATTGTTGAACGTATCGCAGTCCGAAAGCTTGCCGCTCTTGAAACCACGGGCGAACCAGGTCTGTCGCTGCGCCGAGGTACCGTGGTTGAAGCTTTCCGGCACCACATAGCCCTGCGTGCGCCGCTGCAACGTGTCGTCGCCGATCTGCTGGGCGGCGTTCAGCGCTTCCTCCACATCGCCTTGTTCTAACAAGCCCTTCTGGGCGGTGAAATGTCCCCACACGCCGGCGAAGCAATCCGCTTGCAGCTCGACCCGCATCGACATTTCGTTGGCCTCGACCTCGCCCATCGACTGCCGCATCTGGTTGAACTTGGGCAGCACGCCAATCAGGTTCTGCACGTGGTGGCCTACTTCATGCGCGATCACATAGGCTTGCGCGAAGTCGCCGCTCGCTCCGAACTGCTGGTCGAGTTGCTCGAAGAAGCTGGTGTCGAGATAGACCTTCCGGTCGCCAGGACAATAGAACGGCCCGGATGCCGACGACGCGAAGCCGCAGGCCGAGCGTATCTGTCCTGAGAACATGGTGAGCGTCGGTTCCTCGTAGGTTTCGCCCTCCGCCTGGAAGATGCCTTTCCAGACGTCCTCGGTCTCGGCCAGCACGGTCGAGACGAACCCCTTCATCTCGTCCGATGCCGGGGCGTTGCTGTCGGTCACCGCGCCTCCCCCGCCGGGCGACTGCGTGGGCGCGTCGCCGCCCGCCAGGATCTGCATCGGGTCGATTCCGCACGCCTTCAGTACGAAGAACAGCACGACAAGGATGATGATCCCGGACAGTCCGCCACCGCCGGTTACGCCGGGACCGATGCGGATGCGGCCCGGCCCGCCACGCCCGAATCCACCCGGAAGCCCGCCGCCCCGGCCTCGCGCGTCCTCGACATTGTCACTCTGACGGCGGCCTCTCCAAAGCATGGCGAACCTCTTGGCGCAGTTTGCTGACCCTGCCGGCCTCAACCGGTGAATCGAAACCAACAATAAACCGAACGGTTGCACCAAGTCACAAGGTTTTTCATCGTCAGGAAGCGAAACGCAAACCGCGGGCGCGGATGAATTCCTTGAAATCGGCCGCGTTCATGGCGCCGGCGAAAGCATGGCCCTGGAGAATGTCGCAGCCCAGATCCTTGAGGATACGGGCATGATCCATGGTTTCCACCCCTTCGGCGATCACGGAGATGCCGAGCGACCTGCCGATGTCGATGATGGATTCGACCAGCCGCCTCTGCGCCAGCGAGGTGACGATCGGCGACACCAGCTGCCGGTCGATTTTCAGGCGGCGCGGTTTCAGCTTGAGCAGGCTGACGATCGAGGCGTAGCCAGTGCCGAAATCGTCGATCTCGATGTCGATGCCGAGATCCTTGATCTGGTTTATGTTCCAGATCACCAGGTCGTCACTGTCGTCGAGGAAGATGGATTCGACCAGCTCGAAGGACAACAGCCCCCGCTTGATGCTGAGGCCCCGAAGACTTTCGATTAGGTCTTCGTCCTGCAATCGCCTCGCCGAAACGTTGACCGAGATATGGGGTATGACAAGCCCTTCAGCGGTCCATTCCTCGTGATGCTTCAGAGCCTGTTCGAGGACCAGGCGGTCGATGCTGGAGACGACGCTCAATTCCTCGGCGGTGTGCAAGAAAGTGTCCGGGGCAAGAAGGCCCCGCACCGGGTGGCGCCAGCGTGCAAGCGCCTCGACACCGACGATTTCCTGCGTGTTGGCGTCGAATTGCGGCTGGTAATAGGCCAGGAACTCGTCCCACTCGAGGCCGTGCAGGATTTCGTCCGCCGTCCGCTTGGTGACGGTGATCTCTTCCTGCAGCGCTTCAGTGAAGAACTCGTAGCGGTTGCGGCCGCGCCTCTTGGCCCGGTAAAGCGCGATGTCGGCGTTGACCAGCAGCCGCTTCGGGTCGACGGTTTCGCCCGTTTCGCTGGCGATGCCTACGCTGACGCCGAAACGGCATTCGTATCCGTTGTAGGAAACCGGCCGGCGCATGTGGCGGATAATGCGGTCGGCAAGCACGGCCATCTCGTCGGCGCCGCCGCTTGCCGGGCAGAATACGACGAACTCGTCGCCGCCGACGCGGGCCACGAAATCGGCTTCGCGGACATTGGATTTCAGGACATTGGCCGCATGTACCAGCATGGCGTCGCCGGCTGCATGGCCCAGCGTGTCGTTGATCTGCTTGAAGCGGTCGAGATCGATGTTCAAAAGCGCGATACCGTCGGAATCCGGAACGAAGCGTTCCAGCATTTCGTCGAGATAACGCCGGTTGGGTAGGCCGGTCAGCGAATCGTGCAAGGCATTGTGCTCGATGTGCCCCTTGGCGATTTCAAGCTCGGCGTTGCGCTTTTCGGCAAGGTTCTTCGCCCGCTCCAGTTCCTTGCGCAAGGTGACGTCAGCGGTGACGTCCCATTCGGCGCCGATCATCTTCGGTTGATCGCTGGCGTCCTGATAGATGGCCGCGCGGGTGCGGATGTAGCGCAGCCTCCCGTCGGGCAGCAGCAAGCGGTATTCCGAGGAATAGAGGTCGTTGTTGGCAATGGCCATGTCGAAATCCCGCTGCGCCTGTTCGACATCGTCGGGATGAATTGCGCCGGCCCAGTCTTCGAACCCTCTCGGTTTGCCGTCGCGCGGCTTACCGTAGATGTCGTTGACACGATCGTCCCAAACCAGCTCATCGGTTTCAAGATTGTGTTCCCACACTCCGATCCTCGAGGCCGAGAGGGCGAGTTCCAGCCGCCGCGACAGCTGCCTGAGCTCCCTTTCGCTGCGGCGCAGCTGCCGGTAATTTTTCTGCCGTTCCTCGAACAGCCGCCCGGCGATCAGGATGGGGATGACCACCAGCGCACCGGCGACGATCATGGCGAGACGAAAGAGCCAAGCATTTCCCATCGCCGTGTCCCAGCCGCCCTTGGGCACTGCCGCCAGCCGCCAGGAACCGGAGGGAAGCAATACGTCGGTCGTCACCGGATCGCCGTCGATTACATCTTCGCTGCCGAAAAATCGCGTGCCTCTCTCGCCAGGCGAATCCGCTCCGATGATCGCCACCTCTATTGGCAGGTTCGGGTCGAGCAAACCGCTGTCCCGGTAGAGTTTTTCAGCGTCGATAACGGCCGAGACGATGCCCCAGAACTGCCTGCCGCCGCCGGGCAGATCGACGAAAACCGGGTAGCGCCCGATAAAGCCCTCGCCGCCCTGCCTCAAGGCAACGGGTCCAACCAGAACCAATTCGCCGCCGTCTCTCGCCCGCAGCGCACCTTCCCTCTGCGCTTCGTTTGTACGGTAGTCGAGGCCGATCGCCCTTTCATTGCCCGCCATCGGATACATCATGGAGATAACGAGGTTGGGTGCGGCTGCAATGTTGCGCAACTGACTGTCGCCACGGAACAGATTGGCGGCCAGGCGCTCGAACCGCTCCTGATCCATGCCCGGCTCGGTGGACAGCGTGGCGATAAGGCCCCTTACCAGCTGAAGATTGCCGCTAACGCTGCCTTCGAGATTGGAGCGTATCAAGTGGGCTTGCGCGAGCACGCTTTCGCGCGCCGACTGCCGGGAGACCAGTCGGTTCTGGTGATCGGCGTAAAGTCCCAGCACTGCGATTACGACAAGCGCGATTGCAGCCGGAATATTGGTCGTAGTGAATACGGCCTGTCTTATTTTCCGGGGTTTAGTGCCAAAAAACTTCAATACTCCCCCACCGGTCAACGGCCAACTCTACAATATACGCCGCAGATTAGTCAAAAGAGCTTAAATTTGGCTTTCACAAATCTTTTGAATTGGTTCAGCGGGCTTTGCTTTAAGCGTTGCTTTGCGCCGGCGCTCCTGCCGTCCGAACTCTTCGAACGCTCTTCGAAGCGCTTCTCGCCCTTGGCCAGGTCGCTGCCCTTCTGCGCCTCGACCTTGCGCTCTTCCTTGGCTGTGCTCCGCTTCAGCGATGCGCCCGCCGCCTTGCCCTTGGTGGTAACCGCCGACCGTTCCTTCATAGCCTGTCCTCCTGCAGTTGCCACCCGTGACCGTGCGTCTAAACGCGCGGAACAGCCCGACGTTCCAACGGCGGACCGCCATGTGCATGCGGGGCGGTTGTCTTGCATGCGCGGAGCGATCATTCTTCAACATGCGATGCAGCATGGCTCTGCGCCGATTATCGGGAGAGGTGAATGGTCAAGCCAGTCATGAACCTGGACGAGGTCGCGTTCGACGACATCGAGGAAAACGGTATCTACTCGTCCAGCCGCGCGACGATAAGCGACCACATCGGCGCCAGAAATCTTGGCTAAAACCTCACAGTCCTGCCGCCGGGCAAGGTCCAATGCCCTTTCCATTGCCACCACGGCGAGGAGGAGAGGTTCTTCATCCTGGAGGGTGAAGGCGAACTCCGTTTCGGCGAACAACGCTTTCCGATCCGCCGCCACGACGTTATCGCCTGCCCGCCCGGCGGATGGGAGGTGGCCCACCAGATTATCAACACCGGCACAACGACGATGCGCTATCTCGCATTGTCGACCCTGGTCGAGGTCGACGCGTGTGAATACCCGGATTCGGGCAAGGTGCTCATCGTGGCGGGCATGCGCGGGAAGCCCAGGCTCCGCAAGATGGTGCGCGCCGAAAAATACCGTTGTTCAACCACCGCGAGAACACCTGAAATTCCCGGAGGCCAGGCGCCATTCCTATGTCTTGAGCGGCACCCAGATCTCCACCAGGCCCGTCCCTGTCTGAGGATCGAACCGGTCGTCGTAGCGCTCGAAATTCGGCGCGTCGGCCACCGCGTATCCAGATTGCGGCAGCCATCTGTTCCAGATCGTCGAAACCGTCCTGCGCATCGAGGAAATGTGCTCGCGGTGGTTGAACACCGCGTATTTCTGCGCTGGCACCCGGATGCTGCTGAACCCTTCCGGCACATCGCCGAAATTGGCGACCTCGACGCTGGTGACATATTCGAAACTGTCGTCATTGTCGTAGTTGCAGCAAAGCCCATAGGAGACCCAGCCGACCTGCCGCGGGATGTTTCCGATATGGGGCGCGAAGCGTTGCCACTGGGCCGGAATGCCCTGGTTGGTCTCGCAGGTGTAGCGCATGCCGATGCCGGCGATCAGCAGCGGCCTGCCGTCTTCGAAACGCGGCTCTTCAAGTTCTATGGTCATCGATTTGTCCATCCTGATTGGTTCCATGAGTTCGATAGGGTCGAGCGAACCTTGCGCCCGCAGCTGTTCCGGTGTCATGCCGAAGTGGTCGCGAAAGGCGCGGGTAAAGGCTTCGTGGGAGCCGTATCCGGCATCGAGCGCCACGGCGAGGATGTCGGGCGCGCCGGCCGCCAGTGCGCGCGCCGCCTCCGAAAGCCTGCGACCACGCACATAGCGCATCACCGAATGGCCGGTCGCCGCGCCGAAGGCGCGTGCCATGTGGAAGCGCGACACACCGGCCACCGCCGCGATGTCTTCCAGCGAGATTTCCTTGCCGAACCCCTGCTCTACGAACCAGATGGCTCTTTCTACCGGGTCCATGCGATCCTCATTGCGTCCTCACGTTCTGCTACCCTAGAAGCCCGGCGGGGCGCGAAACCCACCGGTCAATTGCGAAACCGCCCTGGCAATGCCAAGCAGTCGCGCTTCATCCCACAATCTGCCGACCAGTTGCAGGCCGATCGGCAAACCGCCATGGTCGAAGCCGCAAGGCACGACGATCGCCGGATGGCCGCTGTAGTTGAACAGTGTGCCATGCGCGCTCACCGTCCAGTAATCAGCCGGCTTGCCGTCGACATCGAGCAGCGTTCCTGGTTCGCAATGCGCAAATGCGGTGACCATCGCCGCTGGGCACAGAAGCGCGTCCCAGTTATCGAAGAACCGTTCCCATGCCAGGATCGACCGGTCGCGCCTGTGCAACGCCTCGAAATAGCGTTTGAGCAGCGCCGGCGGGCCGTCTTCCTGCACCGCACCGAGCATCATGCCGATCAGGTCGCCGGCGCTTTCCAGGTCGCCGCCGATATCGATATCCGGCAGCCGCGCTTCTTCAACGATGGCGCCCTCGCCTTCCAGCCGACGCGACAGCTCTTCGGCTGCCTTGCGAATATCCTTGGCGACCGGAATGCCCGCGAAGGTCGGCGCGTAGGCGACCCGCAATCCCCGCTGCTGGATTTCTTGCATGGGCTCGACGGGTATCGGCTTGACGTCGGTGTCGTGGCCGTCCGGCCCGGCGATGATGCCGTAAAGCAGGGCAAGGTCGTCGACGGTTCGCGCCATCGGCCCGATGCACGACATCAGCCGCACGCTGCGGGGCAGGCCTTGAGGATCTGGAAAGCCGCCGTGAAGCGAAACCCGGTTCTCGGTGGGCTTCAGCCCGAACACCCCGCAAAAATGCGCCGGCACGCGGATCGAGGCCGCCATGTCGGTGCCGATTTCGAACGGCGTCATGCCGGCGGCAAGAGCCGCTGCCGCGCCGCCGCTCGAACCACCCGGCGTACGCCCGGTGTTCCAGGGATTGCTGGTGCGCCCGAACAGCGGGTTGCTCGACTGGTAATCGCCAAGCAGCATTGCCGCGTTGGTCTTGCCGACTAGGATTGCGCCTGCGGCCTTCAGCCGTGCGGCAATGGTGCCATCCTGCCCTGCCACATGGCTGGCGAAGGGCGGGAACCCGACCGTCGAAGGCATGCCCGCGGTCGCGTGCGCGTCCTTCAGCGTGTGCGGCACGCCGTGCAGCGGCCCTAGGATTTCGCCGCGCGCCAGCGCAGCATCGGCTGCCTCGGCCCGTTTGCGGGCGGCTTCCGCATCCATGATGACCACGGCATTCAAAGCGCCATTGTGGCGCTCGATCTGCACGAGATGCGCCTCCAGCGCTTCCACCGCCGAGAGTTTCCGGCCGCGGATCGCCGCCGCAAGCTCCACGGCGCTGGCGAAAACGCCGTCCACTATAGCGGCTCTTGCGCCATTCCGTGCCGGCGCCGTTGTCGGTTTGCCTCTCATCATCCACTCCTGAGGTACGGCCCTGGCATGACCGTTTCAGGCACTTTAGTGCATGGGTTCCAGCTCCATTTGATCGATCGTGCTGCATTGCAGAACGATCCGCAAATGAAAACGCCCGGCACTGTGCCGGGCGTTTCGTGTCAGGCTGCGGATGTTTTCCGCGCCTGCATGTTAGGCAGGAATATCGTCAGCAGGCCGAGCAGCGGCAGGACCGAGCAGACGGCGTAGACATATTCGATGCCCCGGGCGTCGGCGACCACGCCGAGAACCGCCGCCGCGATGCCGGCCATGCCGAAGGCAAGCCCGAAGAAGATGCCCGCCACCATGCCGACGCGGCCTGGCAGAAGTTCCTGCGCGAAGACGACGATCGCCGGAAACGCCGAGGCCATGACCAGCCCGATGATGAAGGAGAGCACAACCGTCCAGGTGAGGTCGGCGAAGGGCAGCGCCAGCGTGAACGGCAGGACGCCGAGGATGGAGAACCAGATCACCGTTTTTGCGCCGAACCGGTCGCCGATCGGCCCGCCGACGATCGTACCAACCGCGGCCCCGCCGAGGAAGACGAACAGCAGCACCTGCGACATCTGCACCGAGACACCAAACTTTTCGATGACATAGAAGGTGTAGAAGCTCGAAATACTGGCCATGTAGACGTTCTTGGAGAAGGTCAGGATGGCCAGCACCACCAGCGCCACGACGATGGTCCGCCGTGGCAAGGTCTGCTTCGGAGTGCTGGCTGGGCGGTTTGCGTTGGCCTTGCGGTGATTGCTGTACCAGGTGCCGACCTGCCAGAGCACGATCATGCCGACCAGTGCCGCAGCCGAAAACCACGCGACGCTGGATTGACCGCGCGGCACCACAATGAAGGCGGCCAGCAGTGGGCCCAGCGCCTGGCCGAAATTGCCGCCGACCTGGAACAGGGATTGGGCCAGGCCATACTTGCCGCCGGAAGCAAGGCGCGCCACCCGCGAGGATTCGGGATGGAACACTGCCGAGCCAAGCCCGACCAGAGCCGCGCCGACCAGCAGCAGCGCATATTGTCCGGCAAAGGCGAGGAACATCAACCCGATCAGCGTGGAGCCCATGCCGACCGGCAGCGAATAGGGCAGCGGCCGCTTGTCGGTGTAGATGCCGATCGCCGGCTGCAGCAGCGACGCCGTCACCTGGAAGGTCATCGTCAAAAGGCCGATCTGCCAGAAATCGAGGCCATAGTCCGATTTCAGCATCGGATAGATCGCCGAAAGCAGCGACTGCATGATGTCGTTGATGAGGTGGCAGAAACTCACCGCCAGGATGACGGCATAGGCTGTGGTCTCGGCCGGTATTCTTCCGGCAGTGGCGGTCGTGTCGGTCAACTGAGGCTCCGTTGCGGCGTTCCTGCGCCGGGCCGTTCTTATACGCCGCTTGCCGATGCGCTTCCTTCGTGGTTTGGCCCATTATTTACGCAAGTGGGCCATCACAGCCGGGAATCTATGGGTGCAGCCTCAGCGAGGGCAGCGCCTTGCCAACGCAATCGAAATTGCCCGAGCAGGCGTTGCATGGGTCCGCGACCATCTCGCCGACAATTTCCCCTAACTGTCACGTCCGTGCAGCTGGAAAAGGTCAGTGGCCTCGACCGCTACCAGCTGGCAAGGCAGTTCCGGCCGCTCTTCGGCACCAGCCCCTACCGTTATCTGGTAATGCGCCGGCTGAGGCGGGCGCGGCCCTGATAGCCGCCGGCAGCGATCTGGCCGACGCCGCATTCGGTGAGCGCGCCGAAGCCGGAGGAGGCGCCTGTGATGACAATGATTTGCTTGTCCATGATTTTGGTCCTTCTTGATGAATGACTGTTCGAGTGAAGCTTTATCGGCGGCAACGCTGGGGCCTCAGACCATGCCGCCATTGGCGCGCAGCACCTGGCCGTTGATCCACGATCCGTCGGGGCCGGCCAGGAAAGAAACCGCCGCGGCGATGTCGTCCGGCGTGCCCAGGCGCTCCAGCGGGTTCATCTTGGCCATCCGAGCCACCAGTTCGTCCGACTTGCCGTCGAGGAACAGGTCGGTCGCCGTCGGCCCAGGGGCGACCGCGTTGACGGTGATCGACCGGCCGCGCATTTCTTTCGACATGATCGCCGTCAGCGTCTCGACCGCCGCCTTGGTCGCCGCATAGACCCCATAGGTTTCGAGCTTCACACCAACCACGCTGGTTGAGAAATTGATGATCCTGCCGCCATCGCGCAGCCGCTTGCCGGCCTCGCGCAGCGTGTTGAAGGTGCCCTTCAGGTTGACGGCGACCAGACGGTCGAAATGCGAGTCGTCGGCGTCGGCGATCGGCGACAAGTCCATGATGCCGGCATTGTTCACCAGGACGTCGATGCCACCGAAAGCCGCCTCAGCGGCGTCGAACAGGCGGCGCACGGCCTCGCCATCGCTGATGTCGGCCCTGGCCGTCAGGGCGCGGCCACCCTTCGCCTCGATCTTTTGCGCCAGCTCTTCAGCCAGCGCCGCGTTGCCGGAATAGTTGATCACGACCGTGAAGCCGTCCGCCGCCAGCCGTTCGGCGATTGCCGCGCCGATGCCCCGCGAAGCGCCGGTCACCACAGCCACTTTGCTTGAATTCTGTGCCATCGTCTTTCTCCACGTTTGCCGGCCGTTGCACCGGTGATGGGGAGAAGATGGACCTGTTGTGGCTGCGAATAATCAGGCAATATTCGGCATGACTATCCGGAGATCACGAACAAATGGATCGCTTCGATGCCATGCGTGTCTTTTCCCGCGTCGTGGAGCGGCGTAGCTTCACCCTCGCCGCAACAGATCTCGGGCTGCCGCGCTCGACGGTGACCGACGCGGTCAAGCAGATTGAGGCGCGGCTCGGCGTGCGGCTTCTGCAACGCACGACACGGCATGTCAGCCCCACACTCGACGGCGAAGCCTACCACCAGCGCTGTCTGCGTATCCTGTCCGACATCGAGGATGCCGAAGGCGCCTTTGCGGGCGCCCGGCCGAAAGGGCTGCTGCGGGTCGACGTCCACGGCACGCTGGCGCGGCATTTCGTGCTGCCCGGCCTGCCGGCCTTTCTCAGCGCCTACCCAGAGATCGAGTTCTACATGAGTGAGGGCGACCGGCTGGTCGACCTGGTAAGGGAGGGCATCGACTGCGTGTTGCGGGTGGGCGATCTGCAGGACAGCGACATGGTCGCCCGGCGCGTCGCCTTGCTGGAGGAAGTAACCTGCGCGGCGCCTGCTTACATCGAGCGCTTCGGCATGCCGGAGAGCGTCGACAGCATGGACGGCCACCGCATGGTCGGATTCCGCTCGTCGGCCACCGGCGGCCTGCTGCCGCTGGAATTCACCGTTGCCGACGCGCTGCTCACCATCGAGCTTCCGGCCACGGTCTCGGTCAACGGCGCCGAAAGCTTCGTGGCGGCGGCGAAGCTCGGTCTCGGGCTGATCCAGGTGCCGCGTTATCATATCGAGGATGATCTGCGGCGGGGCGCGCTCGTGCCGGTGCTGCCCGGCAATCCGCCGTCGCCCACGCCGGTATCGCTGCTCTACCCGCGCAGCCGGCAGCTTTCGCCGCGCATCCGCGTTTTCATCGACTGGCTGGCTCGCGAATTCAGGGCACGCGGCGCCGCCTCGGCCGGATGACCGCGAACGCCAATCGTCTGAAAGTCATGACGTTTCCTCAGGAATGAAAATTGCGGTCGTCGTCGCAAATTTCTGCAAAATTGTTTTCTGGCCAGAAATCCCTATTTGTAAGAGCCAGAAAAACATTTGTGTTTTGATCATAAGGAACATTTTCGTTGGCCGATAACAGACAAAACATCATGGAAAAAGCTGAGACGCGCTTCATGGAAACTCAGAAGAAAAATGCCGAAAAAGCCAAGGCGATGAACGAATACCAGACAGAGGCCAAGCTTCGGGCCCAGAAAACTGCCAGACTGCGCGAATTGCGGCTTGCCAGGGATGAGGCCGAGCGAGCCGCCGAGGCGCTGAAGCCCGTCGAACCAAAGAAGAAGCGCGCAAGCCGCGCCGCTAAGTAGCGGAACCCTGCCGGCAGAAGACCGAGGCAAGCTCGATCGATGATCGGGAAGCGGCCGGTCAGGCCGTATCCCTGGTCATTCCGTCGCGCAGTTTCTGTACCTTGCGGTTGAGATCGACCATTTCAGGGATTGTGAAACCGGAACGGTGCAACAGCGTCTCGGTGAGGCAACCCGTCTTGGCGTGAAGCTCGCTGCCCCTCTGGCTCAGATAGACCTGCACCTGCCGTTCATCCGATGCATTGCGCCGGCGCACCAGGAAGCCGGCGCTCTCCAGCCGCTTCGCCGCCGGCGTGATCGTACTTGGCTCCAGCGCCAGCGGATGTGAAGGTGAAGGCCGTCGTCTACATCGCGGCATTCGCGCCGGACAAGGGTGAGTCCGTTTCATCGCTGATTGCCAACCCGCCTGCCGGCGCTCCGGTGCCGCCGATCCTGCCACCGGTCGATGGCTTCCTGTTCCTCGACAAGGCGAAATTCGCCGATGCCTTCGCCGCCGACGTCGATGCCGAAACCGCCTCATTCATGGCCGACTCGCAGGTTCCCTGGGGTGTCGGGGCCCTGACCGGCGCCGTCACCGATCCGGCCTGGAAGAACAAGCCGAGCTACTATCTGGTTGCCGCCGACGACCGTATGATCCCGCCGCCCGCGCAGCGCATGATGGCCGAACGCGCCGGCTCGACCGTCGTTGAAACGGCTGGCAGCCACGCCGTCTACGTCTCGAAGCCGCAGGCCGTCGCCGACATCATCGAACAGGCTGCAAACGCCAGGTAAAAATCCGGGCGAAATCACTGGTTCCTCGAACCGGAGCGTCGCAAGACGCTCCGGTTTTTTCTTTCAGCCGCCGGCGAGCCCAAAGGCGATCAGGACGAGCGCAACCGCGTAGAGCACCCAGCCGGGGTGAAGCCGGCGCGTTCCCCAGAGGTTGCCGGCCGCGCCGAACAGGTAGGAACTGCCGACGAGCACACCCGTCGCGAGCCTCGCCTCGGGGCCCAACCAGAGCGCCGCGGCGATCAATGCCAGCCCGCCGAGAAACCAGTTGAAAGTGCTGAACTGCAGGAGGAGGGGCACCAGCCTGCGGATGGCGGCCGGCGCCGGTTTCGACGCGCGCAGCAAGGCATCGACTGGCCTTACCATCAGCCGCTGTGTCAGGGCGCCATGGATAACCGCCACCGAGCTTCCGATGATCCCCGCCGCGACGAGAGCTGTGTCTTGCCAGTCCATGACCATACACCTCTGTATGGTGTTATCGCAGACCGATTGCGCACTGTCAATACACTTGTGTATGGTCGAGGGATGAGCCACCGCCTGACCAAGACAGACTGGATAAGACACGGCCTGCGCACGCTTGCCGCCGAAGGCCCCAACGCTCTGAAGGTCGGGCCGATGGCGGAAAAGCTGAAGGTGTCGCGCGGCAGTTTTTACTGGCATTTTGCCGACATCGCCGAGTTCCGGTCCGAACTCCTGCGCAACTGGCAGGAAAGATCCACGGAGCAGGTTATCGAAGAGATCGCCAACAAGGCTGGCCGGGACCGCCTGCGCTATCTTCTAAGGCGTGCCTTCGTCGAAAAGCGCAGCCTGGATCGGGCGATCAGGTCATGGGCGGCGGAAGATGACGACGTCGCCGCGGCCGTCGTCGCCGTCGATGCCCGCAGGATAGGCTACATCGCCAAATTGTTGGTCGACGCCGGCGTCGAGAGCAGCAAGGCGCCGCCCCGCGCGACTTTCCTGTACTGGGCCTATTTAGGCCATGCAGCCATGACGGACCCCCGCCATTCAACGATCGCCGCTTCGGCGATGGACGATATCAGTACCCTTTTCGAAACCTGAGTGTTTTAAACACCGTGCCGCAGACTACCGTCACCTGACGATTTGCTTGCCATCCGGCGCTGCTTCGGTGTATGGAGCGGCCCTTATTGTCTCGAACATCTTGAAAGGAGGGCTGCGTGTATAGAGCCGATCACCACCGTCAGCGCGGCCCTGTCCCCGCCCTGCGAGCTTGCTTGCAGGGCTGACCGAGCGGTCCCGGGACTTTAGGAAAAATCCCCGTTCCATTTTTGGTCTGCCCTTCGTGGTGTCGCTGAGCGCTTGCTCGTCTAGCACACCGTCAAAGTGCATCGAAACCGGAGTCCTGGCTAAGCGCCACGAAAACTCCGGGCAGACCAGAGAACGAACATGGCCCTGATCAGCCTCAAGAACCTTGGCGTCACCATGAGTGCGCCGCTATTTTCCAACCTCAACCTCGTCATATCGACGGGCGACCGTCTCGGCATCGTCGCAGCCAACGGGCGGGGCAAGTCGACCCTGCTGCGCTGCCTGGCCGGCGAGTTCGATCCCACCACCGGCGACATTACCCGCACGCGCGGCCTGCGTGTCGGCCATGTCGAGCAGGCGGTGCCTGCCGGCCCTGCTTGAGCGCAGTTTCCACCAGGCGGTGGCCGACGCCCTTCCGCCCGAACAGGCCGACCATGAAATGTGGCGGGTCGACGTGGCGCTGGATTCGCTCGATGTCCCCGAAGCGATGCGCGAGCGCCCCATCAGGGCGCTGAGCGGCGGCTGGCAGCGGCTGGCGCTGATTGCCCGTGTCTGGGTGACCGACCCGGACGTGCTGCTTGCTCGACGAGCCGACCAACCATCTCGATCTGGCAAAGATCAGTCCAGCTGGAAAGCTGGCTCAACGCGCTGCCGCGCGACGTGCCGGTGGTGGTCGCCAGCCACGATCGCGCCTTCCTTGACGCGACCACCAACCGGACGCTGTTCCTGCGCCCCGAGCAATCGCCGGTGTTTTCGCTTGCCTATTCGCCGGCGCGCGATGCGCTCAACGAGATCGACGCCTCGGCCGAGCGGAAATTCCAGCGCGACATGAAGGTGGCGCAGCAGCTGCGGCGGCAGGCCGCCAAGCTCAACAATATCGGCATCAACTCGGGCAGCGACCTGCTGACCGTCAAGACCAAGCAGCTCAACCAGCGCGCCGAGCGGCTGGAGGAAGCGGCATTGCCGGCGCACCGCGAAAGATCGTCAGGCGCGATAAAACTCGCCAACCGCGGCACGCATGCAAAAGTGCTGATCACGCTCGACGACGTATCCGTGGAGACGCCGGATGGCACGCCGCTGTTCAGGACCGGCAAGCGCGTGATCTGCCAGGGCGACCGCATCGTGCTTCTCGGCCGCAACGGCGTCGGCAAATCGCGCTTCGTCGAGCTGATCCGCCGCGCCGTCGCCGAGCCCGAAACGATGGCGCAGCCCATCAAGGTGACGCCGTCGGTGGTGCTCGGCTACAGCGACCAGGCGCTGTCCGGCATGCGCGCCAACGACACGCCGCTCGCCATGCTGTCGCGTAGATTCGAGGTCGGCGACCAGCGGGCCCGCTCGCTGCTGGCCGGCGCCGGGCGTCAGCATCGAGATGCAGGAGCGCCGGATCGGCGCGTTGTCGGGCGGCCAGGTGGCGCGGCTGATGATGCTCGCGCTGCGGCTCGCCAACCCTAACTTCTACCTGCTGGACGAGCCGACCAACCATCTCGACATCGACGGCCAGGAAGCGCTGGAAGCGGAACTGCTGGCGCATCAGGCAAGCTGCGTGCTTGCCTCGCATGACCGCTCCTTCATCCGGGCGGTCGGCAACCGCTTCTGGCTGGTCGAGAAACGCAAGCTGACCGAAGTCGACAGCCCGGAGGCGTTTTTCCGATCTGTCGCCGAAACCGCCGGGTGACAATGTCGCGGCCGCCGACCTCGCGCAGGGGCGGCCGCCGATCCCTTGAGATCAAGTCCGGTGGTGCCTCGGTTTGAGTTTTGATCCTGGCATCTCCCCATCGGCATGCTAGCTGGTGGAAGATCGGAGCTGCTGCATGCGTATCGGACTGACCGCTGCGGCCATTTCGTTTCTCGCTTTCACCACGGTGGCCCTCGCCAAGCCCCCGGCTGATGTTGCCGATCTTGTAGGCGCTCGCGCCCCCGGTGCGCAGATCGAAATGCAGAACCGTGGCTATGTCGACGTGAGGAACAATAATTGGTGGAATGACGGCACGAAGACATGTGTCCCGCATCCATGTCTCGCAGGGCAAGTATTCGGCAATGACTACGATCAAGCCTTCTGCCTGCGGGAAAGGCGGCAGCGGTGGTGCTGCGGTGGAATGCCCGCCCGATCTGGCACAAGCTGATCTGGCTTCGCATCGGGGCTGCAGCCTTTAAGCTCTTTCCTTCATAAGGCCAGCGCGGTCCTTCCCCAGGGTACGCGGCATCGATCGCTTTGTAATGCTCCATCGGGGCTTGTCGGCAACTGCTTCAAACCCATACGGCTTGCCCCAGCCCGGTTTCCATGATTTTCTTCCTACTTTTGCAAGTGGGCCAAGGTCATGGAAAAAATTCGTGAAGGCGCCGCATCCAGCCACGATCTGGCGCGCCTGCATGAGCAGCGCCTGGCCTGGCTGGAGGAAGCCGGTGGCGACGTGCTGGCGCTGCCCACCGAATATCCGGATGGACACCGCGTTAAGCCGCATCGCCATAGCCGTTCGCAGTTGCTGCACGCGCTGACCGGGGTGGTGATGGTCAGCACCAGCGAAGGTCGCTGGATGGTTCCACCGGACCATGCGATCTGGCTGCCGGCAGGCGTCGAACACGCGGTAGAGATGCTGGGCGACGTCGCCATGCGATCGATCTATGTGCGGCCGGATGCGCTGGATGGCCTGCCGCGCGACCTGAGGGTCGTGGCGGTCACCAGCCTGATGCGCAGCCTGATCGTCGAGGCCGTCACACTGGCGCCCAATCCTCAACCCGGCAGCCGGGCCGCCTTTGTCATGGGCCTGCTGATGCACGAGATCCCCAATTTGCCGCCGCGGCCGCTCGGCCTGCCATTCCCTGCTGAACCGAGGCTGGCGGCACTCTGCAGAAGCTTCGTCGCGGCCCCTTCCCCGCACGCCACCATCGACGGCTGGGCAAGGACGCTGGGCATGAGCCGCCGCACCTTCACCCGCAGCTTCCATCGCGAAACGGGCCTCAGTCTTTCGACATGGCGCCAGCAGGCCTGCCTGTTTGCCGCCCTGCCCCGCCTTGCCGATGGTGAGCCGATCACCAGCGTCGCGCTCGATCTTGGTTACGAAAGCGTGCCGGCCTTCACCACCATGTTCAAGCGCATGCTGGGCGAGGCGCCGCGCAATTATTTCAGCGGCAGGCATCATGTCGGGCCTGCCGGCGGCCTGCCACCGGCGCCGGCCGGCCAAGCAGCGGCGCGCTCTGCGGCGATCGGGATTTGAGCCGATGGCGACGCTTGCGGAGGTCAGGCGGCTTTATGCGCAACTGATGGCTGCCGCCAGCGGCTCCACCGATCCGCGCCTGGAGCGCATTTTCGAGCTGGTGCCGCGCGAAGCGTTCCTGCCCGCCGGCCCCTGGCACATCCGTCACAACGGCCGCAATGTCGAGACGCCCGGCGCCGATCCGGCCTTCCTCTACCAGAACACGATGGTCGTCCTCGACGCCGAAAAGGGCATCAACAATGGCGAGCCCTTCCTGCATGCCGCGTGGATCGGCAAGGCGGCGCCGCGTGCTGGCGACACGGTCACCCATATCGGCGCAGGGACCGGCTACTACACCGCCATCCTTGCCATGCTGGTTCTGCCCAAGGGCCGCGTCCACGGCTTCGAGCTCGAGAAGCATCTCGCTGCCAGGGCAAGGCTCAATCTCGAGCCTTTCGAAAACGCCGGCGTGACCGCCGCCGACGCCGTCACCCGCAAACTGCCGCGATCGGACCTCATCTACGTCAATGCCGGCGTGGTCGCCCCGCCGGTGCAATGGCTGGCGGCGCTTAAGCCCGGTGGCCGCATGGTCTTCCCTTGGCGGCCCTCGGAAAAGATCGGCTTTGCCGTGCTGGCGACCAACACGACTGCCGGCTTTTCCTGCGAGCCGTTCATGCCCTCCTGGTTCATCCCCTGCGTCGGCGCTTCCACGGTCGGCGACAACGACAGGCGGCCGAGCCCGTCGCAGGCGCGCCGGACGCGCTCCATCCATATCACCGCCGAGTGCCCTCCGGACGACACGGCGACCGCCATTTTCGGTGATGTCTGGTTCTCGTCGGCTGCGCTGCCTGCTGCCGGGCGGTGAGAATGTCACGGCTGCCGTGGGCCATGCGGATGGACAGCGCTGGCTGACTGTAAACGCCGTGAAATCGACGACAATTCGAACATGCGTTTAGCCATTCTTGCCGACATCCACGGAAACATACCCGCGCTTGACGCCGTGCTGGACGACCTTGCGCTTCACGGCGGCGCAGACCGCATCGTCAACCTCGGCGACTGTGTCTCGGGGCCGCTCTGGCCCGCCGAAACGATGCAGCGCCTCGAAGGGCTGGACGCGCTCACGGTGCGCGGCAACCACGACCGCCGCGTAGCGCTCGATCCACTCGACGAGATGGGGCCGTCCGACCGTTTCGCGCATGACAGGCTGACCTCGGACCAGCGCGAATGGCTCGCGGACCTGCCCTTGCTCGCCGAAATCGTGCCTTCGGTGGTCGCCTTTCACGCACGGCCCGATCACGACGAGCGCTACCTCACGGAGATTGTCGCCGACGGACGGCTCGTCCGGGCGCCGCTGGCGAAAATCGAAGACCGCCTGAGCGAGTTCGATCCGAAGTACCGCCTGCTGCTGTCCGGCCACAGCCATCGGCCCGACCTCATCCGGCTGTTGGACGGCCGCATCCTGTTCAATCCAGGCAGCATCGGCTGCCCGGCGTATCGCGACGACACGGCGCCCGCGCATGTTTCCGAACAGGGTTCGCCGCATGCGCGCTACGGATTGGTCGAACTCGACGCCCGCAACGCTCCCCTGCGCATCGATTGCTTCGCTGTTTCCTACGACAACGGAACGGCCGCTCGGCGCGCGGAAGAGTTCGGCAGGCCGGAATGGGCGCATGGGCTACGCACCGGCTTCATGCCGGGCTGAACGCCGCCTATTCCGCCGGTGCGGAAGCCAACGCCCGCGAGCGGCCCGACATCCACAGCACCGCCAGCGCCATCACCGGGAAGATGGCGGCGAAGAGGCCGAGGTCCGAAGGTGTGGCGAATTCCAGCACCCGGCCGCCGACAACGGTGCCGAACGCGATGCCGAAATAGAGCGCCGAGGCGTTGAGGCCAAGCGTCAGGTGCGCGACTTCCGGGGCATAGCCGACGATACGGCTCGCCTGCGCCGGCGGAAATGCCCAGCCGACGATGCCCCACGGCACCATGATGCCAAGCAGTAGCGGCCCCGACATTTCGTGCGGCAGAAGCTTGAGGCAGAACGCGATCGCGAGGCACACGGTGAACGACATCAGCAGCGACATCACCACCACCCGCGTTGCGCCCAGCCGGTCGGCGAGGTAGCCGCTGGCGAGATTGCCGATCACCGCGCCGACGCCGAAGCACAACAGCATGCCGGGAAGCGCCAGCGCCGGCAGGCCGGCGCCATCGATGGCGAGCGGCGCCAGATAGGAGATGATGATGAAGCCGCCGGTCAGGTAGAGCAGCGTGGTGGCGAGCGCTGGCAGCACGCCGGGCCGGCTGACCGTGGCGAAGCGTTCGGCGAGCGTCAGCTTCACCCCCCGCAGGCCGTGCGGTAGCCGCACCCACAGGATCGCCGCGCAGATGATGCCAAGCAGCGCGATCGAAACAAAGGTGCCACGCCAGCCCCAGAATGTGGCGATCAGCGCCCCGAGCGGTGCGCCCAGCGCCACCGCGAAGGTGGTGCCGCCAACAACCACCGAGATGGCGCGCGCCCTGTGCTCAGGCCCAGCCAGCGATACCGCCGTCGCCTGCGCGGTGGCCGCGAACAGGCCCGCCGACATGCCCATGACGATCTGCGCCGCCAACAGCGCGCAGAAGGACGAACTCGATGCGGCAATGAGATTGCCCGCGACGAAGCTCAGCATCGCCACTGTCAGAACCCGCCGCCGGTCGATCTCGCCGGCGACTGCCGAAAGCACCGGCGCGCCGACCGCGTAGGCGAGCGAAAAAGTCATCATCAGATAGCCGGCCATCGGGATTGTCGTATGCGTATCGGCGGCGATCGACGGCAGCAGGCTGGCGAACACGAAACCGACGGTGCTCATCGCGAACGAACCGACCGCGAGCCAGATGAGGCGCTTGTCCATGACATATCCTTAGTTCAAAGATATTTGAACTATTGAACTTTACGCAACGCCAAGTCAACATGATGCTGGCAGCCTCCTGCCGACATGCTGTCAGGAGCACCCAGGCAATCGAAGCCATGCCCGGGCATCGGCGGTTTGGCCGCCGTAGGGACCCGGCAACCTTGTTGCGTGCGGCCGACAGTGCCTCGCTGAAGTTTTCGCGAAAAAATTCCCTGCCCGTGTCGAATCCCATCCGCCCCGTTCGTCGTTTAGATGAACTCGCGACCTTGCGAGGTAAGATGGAGAATTGAGATGCGGAAAATCATTGTCGGCGCCTTCGTCAGCCTCGACGGCGTCATGCAGGCGCCCGGCGGCCCCAAGGAAGACACGGCCGGCGGTTTCACCCTCGGCGGCTGGACATTCAATTACTGGGACGACGCCATGGGCGCCTTCATGGGCAAAGGATTCTCGAAGCCGTTCGACCTGCTGCTCGGCCGCAAGACATACGATATCTTCGCCGCCCATTGGCCGCGCGTCAGCGACGACGACCCGATCGCCGCGGCCTTCAACAAGGTGACCAAATATGTAGCGACGCGTTCGCCTGAAAAGCCGCTCGCCTGGAAGAACAGCCAGCCGCTCGGCAAGGACCCCGTCGCATCGCTGCGCGACATCAAGCGACAGGAAGGGCCGGATCTGCTGGTCCAGGGCTCCGGCGATTTCATTCAGACATTGCTGGCCAACGACATGGTCGACGAGTTCAACCTCTTGATCTTTCCGCTTCTGCTCGGTCCGGGAAAACGCCTTTTCAGCAGCGGCGCGATACCGGCCGGGCTGAAGCTCACAAGCTCGACCACCTCCTCGACCGGCGTGATCATGGCCAGATATGAACGCGGTGGCGAAATAGTGCCGGGTTCGTTCGCGCTGGAGGACTGAATCCCGCAGTGGCGGTTCGGCGTCCTATGGACCCACCGGCTCCTTCCCGTCGGGCGGCACGGGGTTGGTTGCCGGTGTGTTGGGTTGTCCGCCGGCCGGGACAGCCTGTGCCGCCTGCAAAGCCGCCGGCGGCTTCGGCGGCTTGCCGACGAAGCTGCGCAGCTCATCGAGCAACAGCGCCCTCTTCAAGGCATGCAAAGATGGCGGCCGTGCGCTTGCATCGGCTGCCGCCTGCGCGTCGCAACCCAGCCAGTAGCTGGTGTGGGCGGAAAGTGTATGGCCCGCCCACCCTTTCCAACGGCGGGTCGAAACCTCGATATCCCGTATCCCGCCGCCGAGCACCGGGCCGAGCGGCCCGCCCACGGCGTCGCCGAACAGGCCGAAGCGGACCGGGAAGTAGAGATTGGTCCAGCGGGTAACCGCGAATGGCGCGGCGTGGTGGAGAATGAGGGGATTGTAGCGCAATGCGGCCTTCTTGCCGGGCTGCGCGCCGATGTCGATCGCCATCTTTTGCCAGTAGCCATATCCCATTTCGTCCTTGACCGGCGGGCAGGTTACGAGTTCGCGTTGCGCCTTGCGATCGTCGAAATCGACCTTGCCGTCGGCCAGAAGCAGCATGGCATGCGCAAGCGGGCTGCCCAGCGTGACGAAATCGGTGATCAGCCATGGGTTGCCGTAGTAGCGTTGCTCGCACCAAGCTTGTTTCTGGCGCTTCTGGAAATCGGACAGAAGTTCCGGCTTGCCGCCTGCCGCCACCGCCTCGCCGATCTTCGACAGGGCGTCCCGGACAATCGGCTGCGGCGTGGCGTTGGCGCATATCCGCCCGCCCATCGTCTGCTTGACCTCGGCATCGTCCTTCATGGACGGAAGCTTCTGATTGTAGACCTGCCAGAGATGGGTAAGCAGGTCGTAGCCGATGACGCTGCCAAGGCTGTGCCCGACCAGGATGATGCGGTCATATTTGCCCGACTCGTGCAAGGTCTTCAGCAGGGTGATGCCTTCGCTTCTGATGACCTGCCGCAGCTTGATGTTTTGCGGGCGCGGGCTGAGGTAGCGCGCCGCATCGCCGAGATACGAGACCATCACGAACTGGACAATGCCGATCACCACGGTGCCTGCAAGCCAGGCGAGCCCGAACTTCGGCAGTTCCGCCCACTGGCGCATGGCGGGGCCGAAGAACCCGCCTATCAGCAGCACGACGACCGCAAACAGCAGCAGCCGCGACGTGAACCACAGGCCGCCAAGGCCGTCGGGAACGTCCCTGCGCGGCCTGCGGATCAGCTGCCACAGCCACTTCGCGACATCCCAGAGCTTGGTGCCCTCGACATTGTATGCCCAGTAATATTCGTAATAGTCGGTCGACGGAGAGCCCCTGCCTTGCAGTTTGCGGAGCTCGAACAGCGAGGACATGGCGTCGGGCTTGCTGTAATAGGCGCCATTGTCGCCGTCGGTTCCGGCCACCGCCTTGACGAATGGGCGGATCGTTCCCATCGGCCGTTGCTCGCCGATGCCATGGATCAGGACGACAGCCTGGCGGTTGGTTCGCTTGTTCATCTCATTCCAGCGCCGCCTCGCTTTGCCGCTCGACCTGGGCGGGCCATCGCGAGCGCATGTAGTGGAACAATTCGTCTTCGACGCGCGGTATGTTCTCAGGCCCCTTTCGCACATAGAGCTTGCCGTCGACCCAGACCGGAGAGCGGGTCGGGCGGATGCGGATGACGCAGATGTCTTTTCCCGCTTCGCGGTAGCGTTCTATGGTGAACTCCTGCGTTGCGTTCTTGCCAACCCTGCCGCGCAGGGCGTTGCTCAGCCACAGCTCGTATCCGTTCCAGTCCTGGCGCTGCTTGTTGGCGATTGCATATTCATTCTCGACGCCGACGAACTTCATGTCGTCGGCGATGCCGATCATGACATTGCCGCCCTGGTCGCTGTTCATGAAGGCGGCGACCGAATTGACCAGCCGCTCGGACAGTTTCGTATCCGGCCTGGGTTTGCCGTCCCGGCCGCGCTCTATCGCGCATTCCTTGAATTCGATCTGCTGTCCCTCCCCGCGTTCCATCAGCCGGCGCAGGTCGGGATCGAGGGGGAACGGGTTGGAATCCGCGAATTCCCCTGCGCGATATCGTCACCTCCCGCGTTTCCGGCGGCTCCCGGGCCAGCATGTCCTGGAAACCGTATTTGACCAGCCAGTCCTGGATGAAAGTGCTGGGGATTCCCATGTTGTAGTTGCGGTCTCTGGCCGAGGTGCTCTGGTGCATCGCCAGGAATTTCCAATCGGCGTCGAAGCATGGCCCACCCGACGCCCCCGGCAGCGTATCCGTCCGGTAGAGCAGCCGGCTGTTGTCTTCGTTGAAGCCGATGATGGACTTCGTGTTCACCGAAACCTTCAGCGGCCCCCCATTGGCGTGCTGGAAGATGGCAAGCGACGATCCCGGTTCGGGGTTCCTGTTGGCCTGCCTGATATCGATCCAGCCACGCACATTGTCTGTGCCTTCCGGCTTCATGCAGCCGGCTTCGCCGGCCAGTCTCAGCAGCGCCAAGTCCTCGCTGCCCACGCCGTCCGGCGCTGGGATGCGATCCGGTCCGCTGGCGTAATAACCTACGGCAGGTGCGGCAAACAGCCAGTCCTTCTCGGCCAGCAGGAAACGTTCGCCCGTGGCAACTTCGCCGTTGCCCGTGGACACCGCAAATCCGAACCGAACCCGAACTGGCGGGGAACGTTGCGATTGTGGTCTCGTATCCGGTGACTTTGGCGCCCAGTAGGACAAATTATGGTGCGCGGTCAGCAGCAGATCCGGCCCGACCAGAAACGCCGTTCCGATTGGCCGCGAAGGATCCTCATTCGTCTCGACAAGACAAACCTGCCGTTCGAGAACGATTATCCGGCTGTACCATTCACGGACATCGCGAAAACTGTTTCCTCTCCCAAGAACCGCCAACTGAACACCATCTCTGTTTCGAAATTATTCGGAAGGCGCAGTCTTGCGATGTTCGTTCAAAATGAATTCTCTGGCAATATTTCGATCGGTCTCTTTTGGCTGTCGCACATGCCGCCACCGCTACTGCACCTCCAGCATAGCATAAAGATCTCTTATATGCATAACATGAAGAGCAAAAGTAGTATTAAATAGTGTTGCTTATGAAAATGCCGGAAATCATTATATGTTAGATGTTGGAGCCATTCGCTATGGTCGCCAGATCTATCAGGGCGGATACCGTTTTCCTTCTTAAGAAGCCCGAAAAGGCTCCATACGACAGTGAGACATCACGCGCATAAATGCGGTGAGATCGAATGCGCGGCCGACCTGGTTTGCTCTGCTCGGTGCGCTTGTCTTCGCGGGTATTACGCTGCTTGGCGTAAGGGACGTCGACTTCTTGTCTTTACATCGAACCACAACACCGACCTGCCCTTGGTCGGCGTATCGTGCCCGTCGTCTATTTCTTCATCGCGGGCTCCGCGGTCGTCACGGCGGCATAAATATATCTCCACCTCTATCTGGAACTGCTTTTGCAACGCCGAAGCACGCTTCGGCGACGATCCCCTGTCCGAGCACATCCAGCCCTGGCAAGTCGCCGAATGGGGGTTGCGCCAGCGGCACCTGCTGCGCAAAAGCAAGGGGAAGGATGCACGTGCGGCGCCCCGCGCGCTGGCAGTCA
Source organism: uncultured Alphaproteobacteria bacterium (assembly GCA_963726065.1). GTDB lineage: Bacteria > Pseudomonadota > Alphaproteobacteria > Rhizobiales > Rhizobiaceae > Neomesorhizobium. The sequence goes on along the minus strand of CAVSAU010000015.1, from coordinate 105,018 downwards.
TCAGCAGCGCCATGTCGATCATTTTCGTATGGGTTTTTGCGCCCTTGGTGATCTTCTTTTTCTGGTGGCGCTCCATGCCCACCCATATGGGCCTGCTGACTTTCTGGCTTGGCGGGCTTCTTCTGCTCGCCTGCTGGGTGGACTGGTGGAGCTGGGCGCAAACCATGCGTTTGCTCGCGGGCAAGGAGGCCCTGCCGCCGTTCTTCCAGACCATGTCTGTCGTCAAAACCCTTGGAATTGTCCTTGCCGTTCTGGGAATGTCGGCGATACGCACGGCAAACGGATTCTGGGACACGAATTGGGCAAGGGATGTTGCATGGGTGGAAAACCCGACCGGCAGGCAGATAGCCGACTATCTTCTCGACAGAACCAGCAAGATTCTCCTGTCGAAAGCAGAATTGCGCGAAACAAAGACTGTTGAACAGCCAAAGGATTGGCTCGATCGTGCCGAGGCGGAACGGCAATACCGGGCCGAATGGAGCGAGCGCGAGAACTTGCCGTTCCGCGACCTCTTTGATGCAATAGCGCGATTTTGAAACCGAATTCCAGGCGGCGTTCAAACTCTATCGAGACAGCCCGGCGCCTAACGCGACTCCCCAGCTGGATGAAACTGGGTTCAGGAAGGGGTGGGCTGCCGAACAACAGATCGCTTTCAAGCAGCCATTCGAGTCGTCAACGTCCCGCGATTACCGAAGTCGAGTTCAGGAATGCATGGCGGGCACGCCGCGAAGTCTATCTTGCGACCCTTGTTAATCCCGCACTGGACGGCCGCGATCTGCGTATGGGAAATCTCTTCGGCACGTTCCTGCCGGGTGTCCTGCTGCGGCGCGCCAACCTCGAGCGAGCTGATCTCGGATCTGCAACATTGGAAGGTGCAAACCTTGAATCGGCAAAGCTCGACGGTGCAAATCGCGAGTCGGCGAGGCTGGAAAGGCGTCTGGATTCTGCGTCCCTTGATGATGTAAATCTGGCGTCAGCAAACCTGGAAGGCGCAACCCTGAGGTCTGCATCTCTTCGTGGCGCAAATCTCACGTTAGCGAACCTGGAAGGCGCAAACCTGTCCTACGCACGGCTCAGGGGCGCAATCCTGGACGGTGCAAACGTCGGCAAAGCGAGTTTTTTCCGCGCGAAACTCGACGACACCTGGTTTTCGGGGCTGCGGGGAGCCAACATCGGGTTTGGTCTCGCGGAACTGAACCGCGCACATCTAAGCCGGACAGAATTCGCCCCCACGCAGTAACGATTGGATTTCTCGCTCCAAAAGCAAGGTTTACGTCGTTCCGAAACATCGAATTTCGGGGCGGTCTTTCATTTCCGACTTTTAATTCCCTGGACCTCAATATAATTTTGGAGACGCTTCCGTAAAATTCTCGACAGATCGAACGTTGCCCTGCCACTGGGCGGACAAAGAACTCGACGACAACGAATATTTCGGACGCTGGCGTGGCTGGTTGGAAGCGAATGACCAGCCGATTTTCGGCCTCCGCCTGGAAAATTACCACGCCATTGCGCCGCCACAGGGATGCAGCCTGCAGCAGCCAAATCTGTTCGATCCGCAGCAGCCATCCCTCTTCGATCTGGAACGGCAATCCCTCCTTGATCTCCTCGATCGTGGATGCCCGCATTTCCGGGGTTCCCTAACCCGCCTCGCTTCCCTATAAGGCCCTCCTAGCCTGACAACAGAATCTCTTCTGCGCCACCGGCCGGGGCTCCGCGACGCGTCAGCGCGTAAATGTGGAGAATTCCGTCCCGGTCGTTCGCGCAAGCCGAAAACCGACGGAAAAACGCATGCCGAAACGCACCGACATCAAGTCGATCCTGATCATCGGGGCCGGCCCCATCGTGATTGGCCAGGCGTGCGAGTTCGATTATTCCGGCACCCAGGCCTGCAAGGCGCTGAAGGCCGAGGGCTACCGCATCATCCTGGTCAATTCCAACCCGGCCACCATCATGACCGACCCGGAACTGGCCGACGCCACCTATATCGAGCCGATCACCCCTGAAGTGGTGGCCAAGATCATCGCCCGCGAGCGCCCCGACGCGCTGTTGCCCACCATGGGCGGCCAGACCGCGCTCAACACCGCGCTGTCGCTGCGCCGCATGGGCGTGCTGGAGCGTTACAATGTCGAGATGATCGGCGCCGACGCGCAGGCCATCGACAAGGCCGAGGACCGCGCCCTGTTCCGCGAGGCGATGAAGAAGATCGGGCTCGAAACGCCGAAGTCGATGCTGGCCAACGCCACCGCCGTCAAGGAGGAGGACCGCCGCAAGCACGAGGCCGAGCGCGCCAGCCTGAAGGCCGCCGCTCCCGCCGATCTCGACGCCGCACTCGACGCGCTGGAAACCCGCTGGAACCTCGGCGAAGGCGACCGCAAGCAGCGCTATATGAGCCATGCCATGGCGGTCGCCGCGCAGGCGCTCGACACCGTCGGCCTGCCGGCGATCATCCGCCCTTCTTTCACGCTCGGCGGTACCGGCGGCGGCATCGCCTACAACCGCGCCGAATTCTACGACATCGTCAGTAGCGGCCTCGACGCCTCCCCCACCACCGAAGTGCTGATCGAGGAATCGGTGCTCGGCTGGAAGGAATACGAGATGGAGGTGGTGCGCGACAAGAAAGACAACTGCATCATCATCTGCTCGATCGAGAACATCGACCCGATGGGCGTGCACACCGGCGATTCCATCACCGTCGCGCCGGCGCTGACGCTCACCGACAAGGAATACCAGATCATGCGCAACGCCTCGATCGCGGTGCTGCGCGAGATCGGGGTGGAGACCGGAGGCTCCAATGTGCAGTTCGCCGTCAACCCCGCCGACGGCCGGCTTGTCGTGATTGAAATGAACCCGCGCGTCTCGCGTTCCTCCGCACTCGCCTCCAAGGCCACTGGCTTCCCCATTGCAAAAATCGCCGCGAAGCTCGCGGTCGGCTACACGCTGGACGAACTGGAGAACGACATCACCGGCGGCGCGACGCCGGCCTCGTTCGAGCCCTCCATCGATTATGTCGTCACAAAAATCCCGCGCTTCGCCTTCGAGAAATTCCCTGGCGCCGAGCCAGTGCTTACCACCGCGATGAAGTCGGTCGGCGAGGTCATGGCCATCGGCCGCACCTTCCAGGAAAGTCTGCAGAAAGCGCTGCGTGGGCTCGAAACAGGCCTGACCGGCCTCGACGAGATCGAGATCCCCGGCCTCTCCTCGGCCGGCGGCCCCGACGACCGCAACGCCATCCGCGCCGCCCTCGGCACGCCGACGCCCGACCGGCTGCGCATGGTGGCGCAGGCGATCCGCATGGGCACCTCGCTCGAGGACGTGCACGCCATGTGCCGCATCGACCCGTGGTTCCTCGAACAGATCGCCGGCATCCTTGCCATGGAGGAGCGCATCCGCGAGCACGGCCTGCCGCAGGACGCCGAAAACCTGCGCATGCTGAAAGGCATGGGCTTTTCCGACGCCCGCCTCGCCTCGCTCACCCGCAGCGAGCCGCAGGCGGTGCACGGGCTGCGCGAAAAGCTCGGCGTCCACCCCGTCTACAAGCGCATCGACACGTGTGCCGCCGAATTCGCCTCGCCCACCGCCTACATGTACTCCACCTACGAGACGCCGTTCGCCGGCAGTCTCGCCGACGAGGCGCAGGTCTCGTCGCGCAGGAAGGTGGTCATCCTCGGCGGCGGCCCCAACCGCATCGGCCAGGGCATCGAGTTCGACTATTGCTGCTGCCACGCCTGCTTCGCGCTCGCCGAGGCCGGCTATGAATCGATTATGATCAACTGCAACCCGGAGACCGTGTCGACCGACTACGACACTTCCGACCGGCTCTATTTCGAGCCGCTGACGGCCGAGGACGTGCTGGAGATCCTGCGCGCCGAACAGGCGTCGGGCGAACTGGTCGGCGTCATCGTGCAGTTCGGCGGCCAGACGCCGCTGAAGCTCGCCGCGGCGCTGGAGGCCGCCGGCATCCCGATCCTCGGCACCTCGCCCGACATGATCGACCTTGCCGAGGACCGCGACCGCTTCCAGAAGCTGCTCACCCGGCTCAACCTCAAGCAGCCGAAGAACGGCATCGCCTATTCGGTCGAGCAGGCCCGCCTCGTCGCCTCCGAGCTCGGCTTCCCGCTGGTGGTGCGCCCCTCCTATGTGCTGGGCGGCCGCGCCATGCAGATCATCCACGACGAGGGCATGTTGCAGAGCTATCTGCTCGACACCGTGCCCGGCCTGGTGCCGGAAGACATCAAGCAGAAATACCCCAACGACAAGACCGGCCAGATTAACACGCTGCTCGGCAAGAACCCGCTGCTCTTCGACACCTACCTGTCGGGCGCCATCGAGGTCGACGTCGACTGCCTGTGCGACGGCAAGGATACCTTCGTCGCCGGCATCATGGAGCATATCGAGGAGGCCGGCATCCATTCGGGCGATAGCGCCTGTTCGCTGCCGGTGCACACGCTCTCCCCAGACACCGTCGCCGAACTGGAGCGCCAGACGGCGAGCCTTGCCAGGGCGCTCAATGTCGGCGGCCTGATGAATGTGCAGTTCGCCATCCAGGACGGCGCCATCTTCATCCTCGAGGTCAACCCGCGGGCGTCGCGTACCGTGCCGTTCGTGGCAAAGACCATCGGCAAGCCGATCGCCAAGATCGCCGCGCGCATCATGGCCGGCGAGACGCTGGACGCCGCCTTCGCCGCTTACGGCGGCCTGCCGCTAAAGCCGAAGCGGCCGCACATCGCGGTCAAGGAAGCGGTGTTCCCGTTCGCCCGGTTCCCCGGCGTCGACATCCTGCTCGGGCCTGAAATGCGCTCCACCGGCGAGGTGATGGGGCTGGACTACGATTACGCGCTGGCCTTCGCCAAGAGCCAGCTCGGCGCCGGCGTCGACCTGCCGCGCGACGGCGCGCTGTTCGTCTCCGTGCGCGACGAGGACAAGGCGGGCGTGCTGCCGGCGGTGCAGCGGCTGGCGTCGCAGGGCTTCAGGGTGCTCGCCACCTCGGGCACCCAGCGCTTCCTCGCCGAAAACGGCATCGTCGCCGAAAAGATCAACAAGGTGCTGGAAGGCCGCCCGCATATCGAGGACGCCATCCGCAACCGCCAGGTGCAGATCGTCTTCAACACGACGGACGGCCAGAAGGCGGTCTCGGACTCCAAGTCGCTGCGCCGCGCGACGCTGATGCAGAAGGTGCCGTATTACACGACGCTCGCCGGCATGGGCGCGGTGGCCGAAGCCATCGCAGCGCTCAAGGCCGGCAGCCTCGAAGTGCGCCCGCTGCAGGAGTATTTTTGAGCCGAAGCATCGAAGCTGCGTCTCTCTCCCCGTGCACGGGGAGAGATGCCCGGCAGGGCAGTGAGGGGCAGCGCTGCGGCAGTTCGCTACGCCCGCCTATCTCCCCCCAAAGCGATTTCAGCATCTTAGCGAGCCGGCCGAAGGTCGGTCTTCGCAAGCTAAGTGCTAGAAATCGCAAGAAGGCCATTGGATTAGCGTAAGCCGAGGCGAACTGCGCAATGCTTTCTTTCCTACGCGGAAGACTACACCCCTCACCCCACCCAGACCTTGTACTCTCCCATCAGCCCTTCCCACGCGTCCATCGGCGGCAGGGTCTTGAAGCTGTGCACCGCGCCGGTCTGGGCAAAGGCCAGTTTTTCACCCGCGAAGGTGTCGATGAAGGGCGCGAAGCCGCTTGTGTCGTCCAGCATCGTCGGCCTGATGTTGACGAACCAGTCCATGCCCTCGGCCCTGGTGAACATCCACGACATGCAGTGGGGACAGAAATAATGGTGCGCGTCCGGCCCGTGCAGCCCGCCGATCACCGGCTCGCCCGCCGATCAACGCAAAACCCTCGGCGGGAATGGCCGCCGACAGCGAATAGGCCGAGGAACTCATTTTTTGGCAGCCGGTGCAGTGGCAGGCGGTGGTGGCGAGCGGCGGCGCGGTCACGGCAAAGCGCACCCGCCCGCAGCGGCAGCCACCCTCGCGCGGCAGTTTCCAGTCCATCGCCGTCCTCCCTGCAGATGGCGCAGGTCTAACGCATCGGCCCGGAAATCGGAAGCAATGGGAAAAGCACGATGCACCAGCATTCATGGTGCGGCGACCGCAGCGCCGGCGTCTATCTCCCCGCAAGCGGGGAGATACGCCCGCCCACCTTGTCAGCATCTATCAGCAGTCTTCGTCTGCCTTTTGTCCACACCCCTTTGTCGCTCCCGCATAATCGAGCCATCGCCCTCACGGGAACCTGGTGCGCACCGGGTATCAGGGAGGGCGACGGTGCCGGATCGGCAGCGCTGACGGTGGCGTTGCTGGGGGGATGAACCCTTACGTCCTGGCCCTGACCGAGGCTTTGTCGCGGGGCTGAAAATCCGCGCTCCCTGCGGTCGGGCAAGAACACCGGCGGCGCCTGGGAGAGCGGGCCTCGTTTAAATTTGAAACGGCTCTGGTCCCAGGCGCCGCTTCCCACTTACCCACGACGCCTCGACTGGCGAAGCCAGGTCGAGAAAGCGAGGCGTGGGCAACAGGAAAGCCTCAATGGCCAGACCGGAAACGGGCGTGGCGACGGAGAGGCTTGTGCTTTACGGCGCCCCCGTCTGGCCTGCCGGCCATCTCCCCCAACAGGTGGGGAGATTGGCTGTCATCGATGGCGGCGCTCAACTCCTGGCGTCGGCGATTGGGCGAGGTCGGCGACGCGACTGATCTCCGCACCTGGGGGGAGGAGCGGTTGCCAAAGGCAACGAAAAGCCAACGATTTGGCTTTTCGAACGACGAACGCCCGAAGCCATAGCGAAGGGCCGGAGCCGCCAGGCCAGAGGGGGGGCGCGAAGGAATGCAAACATCGACGATGCAGTCACCAGAAAGGGCATGGGGCTGCCAGCAGCCCAACCCCCACTCGGAACCCGCGCCCCCGCCCGGCAGTTTCCCCTCGAAGGAGGCTCAAAAATGTCCAATGATCCAATCGCCGTCGCGAAAAAATCCTACCAGGCCTATGTCGACAAGGACCGCGCCGCGATCGAGGCCGTCATCGCCGACGATTTCCATTTCACCAGCCCGCTCGACAACCGCATCGACCGAAAAACCTATTTCGAGCGCTGCTGGCCGAACAGCGAGGCAATCTCGGGCTTCGAATACATGCACCTGGCGCAGGAGGGCGATCGCGTCTTCGTCACCTATGAAGGCACCGGCACGGCGGGAAAACGCTTCCGCAACACCGAGATCCTCACCGTTCGCGGCGGCAAGATCGTCGAGGCGCGAAGTCTATTTCGGCTGGACCATCCCGCACGAGGCAAGCGGATGGCGGCTTCGTCGATGGCTGAGCGCCCGCACCCGCCTGCGGGAGCACCGGTTACGCGGCCGCGGATTGCGACCGGTGATCCCAGTGATACTTGAACTTGCCCTCCACCGGCGTGCGCTGAATCTCGTGGCGCTCGAACATGGTGGTAAGCGCCGCGCCCACCTGGTTGACGTTGTGGGCGTGGCCCCGCGCCTCCAGCCCGTGCACGATGTCGCTGATGCCGCGGCGCTCGGCGAAAAAGCCTTCGTCGCGCAGCCGCTTCACCCGGTCGCGGCAGGATTTGCCCATCGGCGTCGGCGCTACCCGGCGCCTGGTGCGCGCCTTCGGCATGCCATCCCCATCGGGCGCGATCACCTCGCCATTGGCAATGATCGTTCCGGCGCCGAAGCGAGCCCGCTCTATGATTGGTATGAGCTTGTCCAGATAGGTGCGGACGAAGGAGTCCTCGCCTTCCAGTTCGATCGTTCCCGCTTGTGTGTTGATCAGTACTTTCGCGTTCGACATCCCATGCGTGCTCCCAAGCCTTCCCCAATGCAAATGTATCAAATAAATTCGCAAATGATAGTTTGCCGCGTCACAACTGTCATAAAACACTGTTTCGCGGTCTTTTGCCCGTACCGATTTTGGCTGTTATTCTACCCACCGGCGAATTCACCCAGCCGGGCTAGCTCCTTACGTTGCGTCAATCCTTTGCACGACGCGTCGAAAAGCTTCAACTTGTTGCCCGCCCGTACAGCGTATATAATTCGTGCAGGTACGAAAAAAGGAACAGGCCGCCGGGAGAAATGCCAATCACCGTTCAGACGCGCCGCGAACGTCAGAAGGCCGAGTTGCGCTCAGAGCTGGTCGCGGCGGCGCACGCGCTGGTCAAGGAGGAAGGCTATGAAGGCCTGACCATCCGCAAGCTGGCCAAGCGCGTCGGCTATGCGCCGATGTCGGTCTATTCCTATTTCGCCGACAAGCAAGAGATCCTGGTCGCCCTGGCAGAGGATGCTTTTGCGCAGCTGGCCGAGCGCGCCGAGCGCAACCAGCCCGCCGAGCCGCTTGACGCGCTGCGCCATGGCATGCGCGAATTCGCAGCCTTCGGCCGCGAGAACCCGAACGAATACCGCACCATCTTCATGACGCCCAAGGCCCACGATCATGATGCTGAAACGGCGGCCGAACTGGAAAAGAGCAATCCGGCGCTGCTGTCGATGCGCAATTGCGTGCTGGCCTGCCTGGAAGCCGGCCTGCTGAAAGGCGACGAGCACGCCATCACCACCTTCCTTTGGACCACCGTGCACGGCGCCATCTCGGCGATGGTCACTTTCCCGCAATATTCGTTCGGCGACCACAAGCACTATGCCGAAACCGTCATCGAACTCGCGCTGACCGCAGTGCGAACCGAAGGGGCCGGGCCGCTGACGGCAGGCGCGAAACCCTGCTGACCGGCGTTTCCACGGGCCAACCGACCGCCGTATAATCGGCGGCGTGACGATACCGGAAACCCTCCTCCTCTCTTCTCCTCTTCCTCCTTCGCCGCACGCCGGCCGAGGGCTTGGTGGCGGCGATGTGGAGAGCCGATCGCGTCGAAAGCGAAAGGCCCTGCCTACGATCGCAAAATGTTGTCCGAAAAATTTCGTACACGTACGATTTCCTATTGAAGGCCCGCAGGCGGTCTCGTATAAGTACGTTGCATCGTACACGTACAGAGTTCAAAAAGCCGTCAACGGAGAAAGACCATGAAGAAGATTGCTCTCGTGCTTGCCGCTCTTGCCGCCACCTCGGGCGCTGCTTTCGCCGGCGATTTCGCCGCGACGCTTCAATATCCCGAGGCGCCCCGCGTGAACCAGACGGCGCAGCAGCTCGATCACAGCTCCACCAGCTCGATCCTGCGCAAGATCGTTTCGGGCAAGCCCGCGGCCGACGGCAATGCCGTCAAGAAGCCTGCAGCCGCCGCGCTGAAGAACTGACCAGCTGGAAGATCGGTTCTGGTCCCTGACAGCAAAAGGGCGGCTACTGCATAATCCCTTAAATCGGAATCGATTCTAGGATGAAATTATGCGGAAAATCAAAGTGCTACAGCGACCTTTGCGCGTCTGAAAAGACGCGCGGCGCTGTAGCGAACGCCCTTTTGTGGGTCAGATTGGCGGCGTCATCCGCCGGCGCCGGTCCTTGCCAAGTCCTGTCTCGTCGAGCAGGCCCTTGCGTTTGGCGTCGTAGTAGTAGCCGCGCTGGTAAAGCCGGTCGGCCAGATCGTCATTGCCGTTGGCAACGAGCCAGGCGCCCTTCAAATATTTCACCGCATATTTGAGATTGGTCTCGGCATCGAGCAAGCCTTTTGCCGGGCCGTTGTAGCCCATGCCGCGCGCCGTCGCGTGCTTGATCTGCATCAGGCCCCAATGGCCGCGATTGTAGGCCTTGGGATTGAAGGTGCTCTCGCGCTTGACGACGCGCCGCACCAGGTCGACCGGCACCTCGTACACCGCCGCATACTTGGCGATCAGGCCGTCGAGATCGCTGGCCGGGGCTTCCGCCTTGACGAAAGAATTGGGCGTGAATACAGCCGGCGTGGCCGTCACATTGGCATCCGCGGACGACGCCTTGGCGTCGATTACAGCAACTTGGGCCCCCGCTGCGGCGGTCCGGGTTGCGGCCACCGGCGTTTTGGCGTCGGCCGCCTCAGGCTTCGCGCCGGCAACAGTCGCATTCGCCCCGACTGCTGGGGTTGCCTTGGCGGTAGCGGCAAAGGCGGCCGGAGCATCGACATTGGACGCGAAGGAAGTCGGCAACACGGAAACGGTGTCGGGCAGTGCCAGGTCGGCACTCGAGGCCATGGCGAGGCTTGCCGATACGTTGTCGCCGGTGGATGTCGACGTACAGGCCGACAATCCGATCGACGAAAACACGGTGCCAACCGCCATGAAAACTCGAAGTTCGGGCAAAGCGCCCCCTCACATCCACCACAAATCAGCCGCTTCCGCCCAGACCCTCCTTACATCATGCCCCCGATGTCAGCAACATGTCTGGAATCGGGTGTCGCAACACGCCAGCAAACCCTAGATTACCTTGCATGCGAGCTCGACCGGCGTTCTTGATTTGTGCCGCCGGTTCGGTTCGTGATAAAAGATCAGATCGTTGGGAACTTGCCATGTCTATTTCGCAAAACTACCACGTCTTCGAAACGTCGCTCGGATGGCTCGGCATTGCCTGGAGCGAGAACGGCCTGACCCAGCTGCAATTGCCTTCGTATGACCGCGCCGCGACCGAGCGCCGGCTGCAGCGCCGCACGGTGGATGGCGCCGCGGCTTCGCCGCCGGCATGGGTCGCCGACATTGTTCAGATCCTGAAGCGCTATGCAGCCGGCGAGCAGGTCGATTTCTCTCAGGTGCCAGTGGATCTTGAGGGCGTCGGCGCCTTCCGGCTGGCGATCTACGACGCGGCCCGCAAGCTCGGATTTGGAGAGACCGTCACCTATGGCGAGCTTGCCTCCCGTGCCGGCTATCCGGGCGAGGCACGCGACACCGGCCAGGCGCTTGGACAGAACCCGGTGCCGATCGTGGTGCCATGCCACCGCATCCTCGCGGCGGGCAACAAGATCGGCGGTTTTTCAGCACCAGGCGGCAGCGCGACCAAGGAAAAGTTGCTCAATATGGAAGGCGTGCGTGTCAGCCCGCCGCCGCCGGCACAGGCAGCTTTCGGTTTCTGAGGCAGCTTGCCAGGCTCAGTCGCGCCGTAACCTCAAAATTGGGAAATCATCGTCGAAATCGACTGGCTTGCATTCATAGACCGGGCAGGATTTGCGATCGGCGGAAGGAATGAAAACGGTCTCAGCCGCCTCTTCCTGCTGGCAGAAGCGATCGTCACGCACATAGCGGCCATAGAGTTGCAGGGACGGATTGCGTGGCGAACGATAACGCATGATCGCCGCACCATCCCGGCGGATGGTGGCCCTCACCTCGTCGCAACTCATGCTGGTCGAGTTGTAGCGCGTGATCGCATGTGCCGGCATTGCCGAAAGAAGTACTGTTGCCGCAAGCAGAAATCTCATCATCACCAACCTCCCTTTTCGGACGGCGTCACTTAATATACGAGCGGCGGAGCAAACTGTTTCATGGCCAGCATTTGGTCCGCGTCGTGTCATCCGCAATCCCGAGCCGAGGAATAGTTTCCGTTCGCCCCTTGTGTTGGCTGGCTATCCGGCTTATATGCGTTCCGTTGATATTTCGGCCGATCGATCTAGTGGCCCCGCGGAACCCGCGTTTGCTGACGTCTATCTCCAAAATCTCGATACCAGCCGGTCCGGCTTTCTTTGTCGGGCTTACCACGTTGCAAACTTTGTAAGGAATACGCATATGGCTACTGGCACCGTTAAGTGGTTCAACAGCACCAAGGGCTTCGGCTTCATTCAGCCGGACAACGGCGGCGCGGACGTTTTCGTCCACATTTCCGCTGTCGAGCGCGCTGGCATGACGAACCTCGTTGAAGGCCAGAAAATCAACTTCGAGATCGAGCAGGACCGCCGCACCGGCAAGTCGTCCGCTGGGTCTCTCAGCAAGGCAGCCTGATTTTATCGCGCGCCCCGGTTTGACCGGAAGCGCGCGGCAAGTCACGGATGTACTGGCGGCCGCGCCCAAGAGCGCGCGAACGCATGATGACGAACCGGAAATCGACGTAGCGGATTGCTGCCGATACCGGAACCGAGCATGTTACGATCAGGCTACCAAGCAGCTGAAGGCGGGACCAGTCCCGCCTTTTTTGCGTCTGCAGCGCCGCGCGCCTGTTCAGGCGCGCAACGGCGGTGAACTGCGCGCCAGCGTCAGCCTTTCCGGTGCCGGCCAAACGGAACGATCTTGCGATCCTCCCGCGCAAGCAGCCTCGCCACCGGACGCGGACTGTCGTCGACAACCGTGCCGACCAGAGCCGGACCGGCCAACAGCCGCCCCTGCAGGTAGTCGGCTCCCGCGTTGAGCGCGGCCTCCAATTCGGCCGACGTTTCGATGCCTTGCACCAGAAGTTTCGCACCCAGGCCCTTGAATGCGGTCAGGACCGCCGGGAATAGCCTAGCCGTTTCGGCCTTGTCCTGCACGCCACGAAACCAGGCTCCGTCGATCTTGATGACGTTGGGGCCAATCAGCGTAACGCGGTCGATGGCCGATTTTCCGGCCCTGAAGGCGGCGATGGAGATCTGCATGCCGCAGCCGCAGAGTTCGTTGGCGATGCCTGCAAGCCGGTCCATCGGGAATTCGGGCGCATCGAGGATTTCGCAGATGATCATGGCCGGCGACAAATCGGCTTCTTCCGCAATCCTGACGATCGAATCCAGCGATCCGGCGCCCCGGTCGTGCATGTCGAGATCAGGGTCGATCGTCAGGTAAAGCCTGAGGTTTGCTATATTGTCGACGCCGATATTGCGATGGTTGCGCAGGTGGAGAACCCGGGAGAGAGTTTCCACGAAACGCCGGTCAACCGGCGCGACCTGTTCGAAGAATTCGGCCGCCGTGATCTGCTTGCCGGCAAGTTGCGGCGCCAGGCGGGCCTCAAGGCCAAACAGGGCGAGGGTCGCTCCGTCGCGCCTGAAGATCGGCTGGTAGGACGTCTTCAGCCGATACTGACCGTAAATACCTGTCTCCAGACCGATTTCGTCGGCGATGATAGCCTTTTCGACATCGCCAAGCTGCGGAAACGTCTCAGTCATGGCAGCCTGCTCCAGCTGCACGGCATGACCGGTGCTCGAAAAACTCTGTCGTCAGCGCCTCGAACGGATGCGCCGGGAGGCCCGGATACTGATACACGCGACTACCCTGTTTTAGCTCTTATTCGGCTTTGTTTGAAGCCTAACAGGATGAGTTTGATCGCCAGTTAATACGTCGGGGATCGGAAAGTGATCCACCGGATATGGTAACCGGAATCCCAATCTAGGGCGACTTGGTACGACGACCGAAAACGCCGTTGATGTGATCGGCGCGCCGACGCCTGCCGTTTTTCGGCTCGTCGTCCGGTTGCTCGGCCAAGGTGGGCGGCTTGCCGCTCGAATGGCGGCTGGGTGCCTGACCGGTCGAGGCAATCTGCGGTCTTGCCAGCACATAACCTTGAACCATCGACGCGCCGGATTTCTCGGCCAGTTCGAGTTGCCAGGTTTCCTCGATACCTTCAAACACCGTCTTGATGCCTTGCTCGGCGAAGGCCAACGCCATCGTCGACAGCAGTGCGAACCCCGGCCCGGTTTCCATGAGCCGCCTGATCCACTGCGCATCGAATTTGACGATGTCGGGTTGCAGACGCCTTATCCGGTCGATGTCGGAATCGGCGGAACCGTAGTCGTCGACGGCGATGCGAAAACCGTGCAGCTTCAGCGCCTGCACAAATCGATGGAGTGCAGCCTCCGATGCGGATTTTTGTTCGGTGACCTCGCAGACCACACGCCGCGGATCGATCGCCGCTTCCCGCAGTAGGTGCCGCATGTCGCGCAAGGCCGCATCGGCAACGCTTTTCTCGCCCAACACCGAAGGGTCGAAATTGACAAAGATCCAGGTGTCGGGATCGAGGCAGGCGCCGGCATTATGCAGGTGCAAGGTGCGTGTCAGCGTTTCCACATGCAGTTGCTCGGCAAAGGGAACGGAAGCGAAGAAGGCAGCGGGTGGTGCCGGCTCGCCGTCGCGGCTTGGCCGTATCAGCCCTTCGAACGCCGCCACCGTGGCCCTGCCGTTGCAAAAAGCAAAGATCGGCTGAAAGGCCGACCGCAGCGTATAAGGCCCCCACACGGCGGCGAAGGTGCCGTCGTCCTGTCGAATGATCATGCAAGGCCCATGGTGCCCGACAAACTGCCCTTGCTCCGCCCGTACCGAGAAATTTCGTGCTGCAACAATAGTGGCGCAAGTTTTACCACTCGTTAATAGATGGAGACGCTTGGACGAAACAAAGCGATGCCGTCGGCCCTTGCGGAAGCCTTGATGTTCGGACATTAAGGCGCGCTGCTTGCGCAAGCGGCGCAAGCCTTATCCTGGAGACAATCGTCATGGCCTTTCTCGCTGATGCCCTTTCCCGCGTTAAGCCTTCCGCGACCATCGCGGTAACGCAGAAAGCGCGTGAGCTCAAAAACGCCGGCCGTGACGTGATCGGGCTCGGCGCCGGCGAGCCGGATTTCGATACCCCCGACAATATCAAGAATGCGGCGATCGACGCTATCCGCCGCGGCGAGACCAAGTACCCGCCGGTTTCGGGCATCGCGCCACTACGTGAGGCGATTGCCAGGAAGTTCAAGCACGAGAACAATCTCGACTACAAGCCCGAACAGACCATCGTCGGCACCGGCGGTAAGCAGATCCTGTTCAACGCCTTCATGGCAACACTGAACCCCGGCGATGAAGTGATCATTCCGCGGCCCTACTGGGTCAGCTATCCCGAAATGGTGGCGATCTGCGGCGGAACGTCGGTGTTTGCTGAAACATCAATCGAAAACGGCTTCAAGCTGACCGCGGCCGTCCTCGACAAGGCGATCACGCCGAAGACGAAATGGCTGCTGATGAACTCGCCGTCCAACCCCTCGGGCGCCGCGTACACGGAAACCGAACTGCGCGCGCTGGCCGACGTGCTTTTGAAGCATCCGAATGTCTGGGTGCTGACCGACGACATGTACGAGCATCTGACCTATGGCGATTTCGTCTTCAAAACCATCGCCGAGGTCGAGCCGCAACTCTATACGCGCACGCTGACCATGAACGGCGTGTCGAAGGCCTACGCCATGACCGGCTGGCGCATCGGCTACGCGGCTGGTCCGGTGGCGCTGATCAAGGCGATGGACATGATCCAGGGCCAGCAGACCTCCGGCGCCTGCACCATCGCGCAATGGGCATCGGTAGAGGCGCTTAACGGACCTCAAGACTTCATCGCCAAAAACAAGGCGATATTCCAGGGCCGCCGCGACCTCGTGGTGTCGATGCTCAACCAGGCGCGCGGCATTTCCTGCCCATCGCCCGAAGGCGCTTTTTACGTCTACCCGTCCTGCGCGGGACTGATCGGTAAGAAGACTGCCGCCGGGACGGTCATCGACAATGACGAGACGTTCTGCTCGGAATTGCTGGAGGCCGAAGGTGTGGCGGTGGTGTTCGGCTCGGCATTTGGGCTTGGACCCAACTTCCGCATCTCCTACGCCACGTCGGAAGCATTGCTTGAGGAAGCCTGCACACGCATCCAGCGCTTCACCGCAAGTCTGAGCTGATCCGTCCAATCATTCGAAAATCAAACGCCGCCCGGCAGCAATGCCGGGCGCTTGATTTGTAGAACGTGGGATCGGCTCTAGCCGCCATATTGCTCGTCGCTAACCTTTTCCAGCCATTCGACCGCAACGCCGTCGAGGGCCTCCTGCATGGCAATGTGAACCATCGCGGTCTTGGCGCCAGCGCCGTGCCAGTGCTTTTCGCCCGGCGAGAACCATATCGTGTCGCCAGCCCTGATCTCCCGGATCGGCCCGCCCCAGCTTTGCGCTCGGCCCGCTCCCGAGAGCACATGCAGTGTCTGGCCGAGTGGGTGCGTGTGCCAGGCGGTGCGGGCGCCGGGTTCGAACGTGACCGTGGTAGCGCGCAGCCGCGCCGGCGCTTCCGTTTCGATGATCGGGTTCTGCGTGACCCGCCCAGTAAAATAGCTATCTGGTGCAAGGACGGTTGGCACATCGCCGCATGCAATGATCTTCATGGGGGGTTCTCCTTTTCAGAAAGCCGGCTGTGCAGACTTTGTCGAACATGTGGAGCCGTCAGTCATCTATTTTCCTTGCCCTGCCTCCCAACCCATGTTTCGATGATCTCCGGCAGGTGGCTAAGTACCCTGCCCGCGACGGCCGGAGGAGGCCGGCCGCCGCCTCAAGTGGTCACGCATGAGGAGGAGGTCGGGTTACCATGGGAAAACGCGCCGGAGGCAGGCTTGCGGGACCGAAATGCATTGCCATTGTCGGTCCCTTTGCCAGCGGAAAAACCACACTTCTTGAAGCAATTCTTGCCCGAACGGGCGCTATCCCCCGCCAGAACCCGGTTTCGTCGGGCAATACGATCGGCGATCACTCGCCGGAGGCCCGCGCCCACCAGATGAGCGTCGAGGCGGTTGTGGCCACCACCGAATTCATGGGCGACAGCTTCACCATTATCGACTGTCCCGGTTCCATCGAGTTTTCTTTCGAGGCCGAGCCGGTTCTCGCGGCCTGCGACATCGCAGTGGTGGTGGCCGAAGCCGACGAGAAAAAAATACCTGCCTTGCAACTCATCATGCGCAAGCTGGACGATCTCGGCGTGCCCCGCATCCTGTTCCTCAACAAGATCGACAAGGGCGACGCAGGCGTTCGCGAAACGCTGAAACTGCTGCAGCCAACGAGCAGCGCGCCGCTGCTTTTGCGTCAGATCCCGCTGCGCAAGGAAGGCATCATCATTGGCTCGATCGACCTGGCGCTGGAGCGTGCCTACATCTACCGCGAGTATGCCGAGAGCGAGGTGGCCGAAATTCCAAGCGACGACAAGGCTCGGGAAATCGAGGCGCGCTTCTCGATGCTCGAAACACTGGCCGACCACGACGACCTTCTGATGGAGCAATTGTTGGACGAGATCGAGCCGCCTAAGGACGAAGTGTTCGACGACCTCGCCGCCGACGTCCGCGACGGGCTCGTGACGCCGGTTCTCATCGGCACCGCTGAAAAGGGCAACGGCGTTCTGCGTCTGCTCAAGGCCATTCGCCACGACGCGCCGGATGTGGCCGCGACCCGCAAGCGGCTTGGCGTGCCGGAAAGCACCAACACCGTTGCGCAGGTGATGAAGACGCTGCACACGGCGCATGGCGGCAAGCTGTCGATCTCGCGCATCTTATCGGGCACCGTAACGGACAACTCCGAACTTAATATCTCCGGTGGCGGCGCCGCCAAGGTTTCGGGCATCTACCGGATGCTGGGCAAGGACCAGACAAAAATACCGTCTGCCAAGGCCGGCGAGACAGTGGCGCTGGGCAAGCTCGACGACGTCAAGACCGGCGCGACGCTGAGTTCGGTCAAGGGCGGCATCCCCGCACTGATCGGGCTCGAAGTTCCGCAGCCGGTGTTCGCGCTGGCGCTGCGATCGAAGGAACGCAAGGACGACGTCAAGCTTTCTGCGGCCATCCACCGCATCGCGGAAGAGGATCCGTCGCTGCGTGTCCAGCACCACCAGGATTCCAGCGAGATGGTCATCTCGGGGCACGGTGAGATGCATCTTCGTGTCACCGTCGAGCATCTCGAAGGCCGCAACCAGATCCCCGTCGAGGGCCATGCTCCAGCCGTTCCCTACCGCGAAACGATCCGCAAGTCGGTGTCGCAGCGGGGCCGCCACAAGAAGCAGTCTGGGGGCCATGGGCAGTTCGGCGATGTGGTGCTCGACATCAAGCCACTGCCGCGCGGCAGTGGCTTCCAGTTCACCGATACGATCACCGGGGGCGTGGTGCCGAAGACTTACATCCAGTCGGTCGAGGCAGGTGTTCGCGACTATCTGAAATCGGGACCGATGGGCTTTCCCGTCGTCGATGTGGCGGTCAACCTCTCCGACGGCTCCTACCATTCGGTCGATTCCTCCGACATGGCGTTTCAGATGGCCGCCAAGCTCGCCATGAAGGAAGGCATGGCGGCATGTTCGCCGGTTCTGCTCGAGCCGGTCATGAAGGTGGATATCTACACGCCCAACGACGCGACCGCGAAAGTGACGGCGATCGTGCCCCAGCGGCGCGGCCAGATCCTGGGCTTCGACGCACGCCCCGGCTGGCCGGGCTGGGACGTGGTGGAGGCCACCATGCCGCAATCGGCGATCGGCGATCTGATAGTCGAGTTGCGTTCCGCCACCGCTGGCGTCGCCAGCTACAGCGCCCGTTTCGACCACATGGCCGAATTGACCGGCAGGCTGGCGGATGAGGCAATGAATGCCAACGGCAAGGCAGCCTGAACCTGCACGGAATAAAAAACGGCGTCCGGTCCCCGGACGCCGTTTTTTGCGGACCGTAACCGCGGGAGGCGGTACGGCAGGTCCGCCGCGGTATGCCGCCTGGTCTCAGGCGGTCGAAAGAGCGGGACGCAACGGCTGCCGAGACCATCCTTCGAGTGATGCCCCCATCTCCCGAACGGATAACGTCGCGTCCTAGCATCATGTTTAGCCGGCGGATTTGCTAGCCATAAGGTTACCCAGGGTTACATGTGACCGTTACGTCACGGTATACACGGGTTTTTCGAGCGTCGCCGCCGGGTCGCTGGCTGCGACGAAACGGTTATGTCTGGGCGCCCAAGCGGGCAACAAAAAAGCCGGATCGAAACGATCCGGCTGAGTTGATTGGAAGTGCCTGTTAAGGCGAAACCTCCAGAGGGGAACACTCACCGGGAGCTAATGGGAGGAGGAACGCGCCCGGGAGATGATTGTGATATGGGCGTCTCCTGCCCAAAAAACAAGCTTCCTCCTTGCATTTCACCCATGCATTTTTGCATGAGTGTTCAGTTTCAGCAATTTACGTAGAAAAATTAGGCAGTTAGCCGTCAGAATGACCAGCTGCGCGCCTTCGAGAATACGAAGTCGCGGAAGGCCTTGAGCTTTGCCTGATTTTTCATCGCTTCCGGGTAGCAGAAGAAGGTATCGAAGGAAGGCACCTCGACCTCCGGCAGGATCTGCACCAGGCCTGAATCCTTGTCGGCCATGTAGTCCGGCAGCATCGCGATACCGACACCCCTCTTGACCACGCGGCGCACCGACATCAGGTCGTTGATTTGCACCGTCGCCATGCGGCGGTCGCCTTCCGGTCGGCCAAGCGTCTCAAGCGAGTTGAGCTCACGCAGGAAGCCCGGCACCGGCTCGCCGAACGTCACGATGCGATGCTTGTCGAGGTCCTTGGTTGTGGCCGGTCGGCCATAACGTTCGAGATAGGACGGCGCGGCGAACAGATGCAGGTGCACGGTGAACAGCCGGCGCTGAATCAAGTCCGGCTGCTGCGGTTGACGCAAGCGTATGGCACAGTCGGCCTGGCGCATCGTCAGGTCGAGCTCTTCGTTGGCAAACACCAGCTGGAGCTGGATATCTGGATAGAGGTCGGTGAATTCCTGCACGCGGTCGGTCAGCCAACCGGTGCCGAGGCCGACCGTGGTGGTGACCCGCAATACGCCGGAGGGGCGATCCTTGGCCTCGGTCAGCCGCGAGCGCACGTTCTCCAGCTTCATCAACACGTCGTGCGCGGTGCGGTAGAGGATCTCGCCCTGCTCGGTCAGGACCAGGCCGCGCGCATGCCTGTGAAACAGCGGCACGCCGACATCGTTCTCCAGCGCGCTGACCTGCCGGGAAATCGCCGATTGCGACAGCCGCAAGGTCTCGGCGGCATGGGTGAACGACCCAGCCTCCGCCGCGGCGTGAAACACGCGTAACTTGTCCCAATCCAGCGACATGCCGACCCCTCAGTCTACCGGCGGCTTATTCTGCCGCTTCACGATGCACGTCCATTTCCGCAAGATACTTTTCCGCCTCCAGCGCCGCCATGCAGCCCAGACCGGCGGCGGTCACCGCCTGGCGATAAACGTCATCGGTGACGTCGCCCGCAGCGAATACGCCGGGCACGTCAGTCTTGGTGGAATCGGGCGCCGTCCACAGATAGCCATTCGGTTTCTGCTTCAGCTTGCCGACAAAAAGCTCGACCGCCGGCGCGTGGCCGATCGCCACGAACACCCCATCGACGGGGAGTTCGGAAACGGTTCCGCTCTTGGCGTTCTTCACGCGGATGCCGGTGACCGACGGCGGCAGGGGCTTCTGGCCGGGAACGCCGGTAATCTCGTCAACAACCGAATCCCAGAGCACGGTCACGTTCTCCTTCTTGAACAACCGCTCCTGAAGGATGCGCTCGGCGCGGAATTCGCCGCGGCGGTGAATGACGGTGACGTGCTTGGCGAGGTTGGAGAGGTAAAGCGCCTCCTCCACGGCCGAGTTTCCGCCGCCCACCACCACCACGTCCTTGCCGCGATAGAAGAACCCGTCACAGGTAGCGCAAGCCGAGACGCCGAAGCCCATGTAGGTTTGTTCGCTGGGGATGCCGAGCCACTTCGCCTGGGCTCCGGTGGCAATGATCAGCGCGTCGCAGGTGTAGGTGGTGCCGGAGTTGCCCCGCAGCCGGAATGGACGGTTCTGGATGTCGACTTCGACGATCAGGTCGTTGACGATTTCGGTGCCGACATGCTCCGCCTGCTTCAGCATCTGCTCCATCAGCCAGGGACCCTGGATCGGATCGGCGAAACCGGGATAGTTCTCCACGTCTGTGGTGATCGTCAGTTGGCCGCCCTGTTGGAGACCGGCGACGAGCACCGGCTTCAGCAGGGCGCGGGCCGCATAGATCGCTGCGGTGTAGCCGGCCGGGCCGGAACCGATGATGAGAACGGGCGCGTGCTTCACGGTCATGATGCTGCCTTCGAATGTCGGCCGGCACCCAAGGTGCATCGGGCGGAAATGAAATTCTGTTTGCCGTAATTTAGGTGCTGCGTTACCCCTCATGCAAGGCGACGAATTGTTCGTCCCCGGAAAGCTGCACCATCCCGGACCGTTTGCTGCCTTGCTTGCGGAAATCTCTTTCCGGAAAACGGCCGAACTTGGCCACGCGCGCATCTTCCGATAGTTTAATTTCACACAGACGACAGATTCTTGCGCCTGGTGTGACTGGAGTGACTGTTAATGCCCCTCAAAGCAGACCTTGATTCCATCGATTGGAAGATCTTGAGGGAGTTGCAGGATGACGGCCGCATGACCAATGTCGAACTGTCAAAGCGGGTGGGCATTTCGGCGCCGCCGTGCCTGCGCCGCGTCAAGCGGCTGGAAGACGCCGGCATCATTCGCGGCTACCGGGCGCTTCTGAACAGCAAGTCCCTCGGCTTCGATGTGGTGGCCTTCTGTCTCATTGGCCTGCACCATCAATCCGAAGTCGAGCTGAAGGCGTTTTCCGACCGCACCCGCAACTGGCCGATGGTGCGCCGTGCGTGGATGGTTTCGGGCGAGTCCGATTTCCTGCTGCATTGCGTGGCAAGCGACCTTGGCACCTTCCAGAGCTTCGTTATCGAAGAACTTACGTCGACGCCGAATGTCGATACGGTGCGCACCGCGTCTGACCATACGCCAGATCAAGGACGAAGGGCTGGTCGCCATCGACGATCCGGCGTAGAGGCCTTCGATGAGCCGGTTTCACAGGCCGATCTCGGCCTTCATCATCTGCCAGAACGAAGTCGCAGTGCTCGGTGAGTGCATCGAAAGCCTCGACTTCTGCCGCGAGATCGTGATTGTCGACTTCAGGGTCGACCGATGGCACGCTTGCCCTGATCGAGGCCTACGCCGCGCAAGGCTTACCCGATCCGCCTGATTTCGAACGCGATGGCCGGGCTTTGCCAGGCAGAAACAGTTCGCGCTCGAACAATGCCGCGAGCCCTGGTGCCTCAGCATGGACTCCGACGAGCGGCTCGACCCCGCCGCGAAGGCATGCCTTTCGGCCATGCCGCTGGACGACGCAAAGCTCTCGTCGTACGCGATCCTTCGCCGCGACTACCTGCCGGGCTACGGCTACCAGCCGGCTATCGTCCACGCCAAGGCATTTCTGAGACTCTTCCGCAAGGGAACCGCCCGTTTCGACGAAAGCGCGCTGATCCACGAGTCGCTGATCGGACAAGGCCCGGTGCCATACGCTTCCGAAAGGCGCGATCTTGCATTTTCGCAACATGTCGATGAAGGAAGAGACTGCGAAAGACAAGCACTCTACGCGGATTTGAAGGCACGCGAGCAATTCGCGCGTGGTCGCCGGACGAATCCACTGAAGCTGTTTTTCAAGCCTGTCGGCTGGTTCCTGAAGAGCTATGTCGGGCACCGCAATTTCCTCTGCGGCGTGCCGGGTTTCATCTACGCGATGATGTTCGCGCAATATGCCTTCCTGGTGGAAGCAAAACTCTACCGGCTCTCACTGGGTGACAAGGCGCCGCCGGAATAAGCTCAGCCGCGCGCCCACATCCGCTCGTAGACCTTGGCGATGGCGTTGGCCTCCCGTTCAAGCGGAAATCGCTCGATGACATCGGCAAGGCCTGCCTCGCCATGCCCGCGGGCAAGCGCGGGATCGGCGAGATATGGCCTGATCGCTTCACGCAGCGCATCGCCGTCGCCGGCAGGAACCACGGCTCCGGTCCTTCCTGGCACGACCAGTTCGGCATAGGCGCCGGCGTCGCTCGCGACCACCGGCGTTCGCGGATGCCATCGCCTCCAGCGGGGTAAGCCCGAACCCCTCGTTGCGGGACGGCGCCACATAAAGCGAAACGCGGCGATACCAGACCTTCACGTCCGGCACTTCACCCAAAAAGACGATCCGGTCCGACAGGCCGGCTGCATCGACCTTCTTTTTCAGCTCGTCGGCGAAACCCCTATGTTCCGGCGTCACACGCCCGGTGATCACCGCCGTCCAGTCCGGAAACTGCGGCAGCAACGCAATCATCGCATCGACGAAGAGGTCGGTGCCCTTCTGGTGGCGGATACGCCCGAAACAGCCCGACGGCATAACGGCCGCGCAGGCCTGTCGCGGCGAAATCATCGTCCGCAGTGGCGGGCGGACGGAATTGCCCAAGGTCGATGCCGTGCATGACCACAGTATGCGGCACCTCGAGGAAACTGCCGGAACGGCTGCTGGTGGCAATCACCGCATCCATCCTGCGGATCAGCCACTTGGTGTAAGGCTTGTGATCGCGCTGCGCGGCGGAGGTGAAAAGCAGCTTCACCGGTGCGCGCAGAACGTCGCGCAGCACGATACCGGCCAGCATTTCCGGGTTGCGGCGAGCATGCCAGATGCGGAATGGCCGCTTTTTCGGCCGTTTCAGCAGGCCGAAAAGCTGGCCGAAGCGAAGCTTCGGCAGCGTATCCGGTAGGCCCGGGCCGACGGTCGCGATGCCGAGCGTTCGCATCTGCACCGGCACCAAATGGATAATCGTGGTGGTGACGCCCGATAGCCGCCGCTTGAAGTTCGGCGCGATCACCTCGACCGCGCCGACATCGGCAACGGCCCTGCCGGCCGCTGCGCTGTTTTTTGTCGTGTTCATGGGGCGGGGGTCGCCGTTCCCTGTCAGATGAACTGGACCCGCACGATTTCGTAGCCGCGGGCGCCGCCCGGTGCATTGACCTCGATGCTCTCGCCAACTTCCTTGCCGATCAGCGCACGGGCGATCGGCGATGAGATCGAAATGCGGCCAGATTTCACGTCGGCTTCCTGATCGCCGACGATCTGGTAGGTCCGTTCCTCTTCGCTGTCCTCGTCGACCACCACGACCGTGGCGCCGAACTTCACCTTTTCACCGGTCAGTTTCGACACGTCGATCACTTCGGCGCGGGCGACCAGATCCTCAAGCTCGTTGACGCGGCCTTCATTGAGGCTCTGCTGCTCCTTGGCGGCATGATATTCGGCGTTTTCGGAAAGATCGCCATGCGAGCGGGCTTCCGAAATGGCCTCGATGATGCGCGGACGCTCTTCTTGCTGGCGCCAGCGCAGCTCTTCCTTGAGCGACTGGAAACCGCCGGCGGTCATCGGGACCTTGTTCATGATATCTTCCTTCCTGCCGCAGACTCCCTGCGGTCCTTTTCAAGTGTAAATTCACCGGTGAGACACAAAAAGAAAACGGTCCGGCAGCCTCGGCTAACAGAACCGTTTCACCTGAATTTCCCTGAATATAGCAATTCCCCTGCGATTTTCACGTCAAATTTTGCCTACGCAAGGGCATGTCACAATCTTGTCGCACTGGCAACATTTCACCAGCTTGTGATGCCCGCGCCATTCATTTGCGCGGAGCTTTTCGGCTTTCCTTTGCGGTTCAACACCAGACTCGCAACGATCTGGACAGGACGAAAATGCTCCCTCATCTCGCTCGATCCGCTTTGCTGTCGACGATAACCGTCGCGACCGGTGTTCCTCCCGCGCTCGCGGGAGAGATATTCGACACCAGAGATGCCCGCGTCGAAGCCGAAATCGTGACCGACCAGCTCGAAAATCCGTGGGGGCTGGACTTCCTGCCGGGCGGCGAAGTCATGGTGACGGAACGCGCCGGCCGCATACGGCTGCTTTCGGACGGCAAGCTTTCCAAACCGCTGAAGGGCGTGCCCAAGGTCGCAGCGAGTCGGCCAGGGCGGACTACTCGACATCGCAGCAGCCTCCCGGATTTCGCAGCAATCGCAACAGATCTTTTTCAGTTTTTCGGAACCCGGTCGAGGCGGCGCTGGAACTGCGATCGCGCGCGCGAAACTGGTCCGTGACGGCAATCCGCGGCTGGAGGACGTAGAGGTGATCTTCTCGATGGCCAGGAAATCCGGCACCAGTCGCCATTTCGGCTCGCGCCTGGTATTCGCCGGGGATGGCACGTTGTTCTTCACCATCGGCGACCGGGGACAGGGCGAACGTGCGCAGGACATGCAGGATCACGCGGGCGCGGTACTGCGCATCAACACAGACGGTTCGATTCCCGCCGACAACCCCTCGCCCGATGGCTCGAAACATCTGCCGGAAATCTGGTCGAAAGGCCATCGCAACCCGCAAGGCGCGGCATTCGACCCGATTGCCGGCGGCCTTTTGACGGTCGAACATGGCGCCAAGGGCGGTGACGAGATCAACAGGCCCGAAGCCGGCAAGAACTACGGCTGGCCGGAAATTTCCTACGGTGTCGACTATTCGGGCGCCAAGCTCGGCGTTGGCACGCGAGCGCCGGGCTTCGAGCAGCCGCTTTACTACTGGGACCCGTCGATCGCACCGTCCGGACTGGCCGTCTACGACGGCGGCATGTTTCCGGAATGGAAAGGCGATCTGCTTGTCGGTGCGCTGAAGTTCCAGTTGCTAGTCCGCCTCGACCGCGATGCCTCGGGCAAGATCGCCAGCGAGGAGCGTCTGCTGGAAGGCGAGTTCGGCCGCATTCGCGACGTCAACATCGCGCCGGATGGCTCCGTCTGGCTGCTGACCGACGAAGATCCGGGCGCGATCGTAAGGCTTTCGCGCGCCGACTGAACAAGGAGCCGGCAGCCTTGCGGCTACCGGCTCGATTTCAAGCCCTCAGATCAGCCTTTCACGTAGGCGTCGATCTGGCTTGCAAGTTCGGTGTATTCGCTGCAGCCCTTGCCACAACGCTTTTCGATCTCGCCAAGCTGCTCCCTGGCGGCTGTGACATCACCGAGCTGGAGTTGCGCCTCGCCCATATATTCGCGCACCAGCGTGTAGTTCGGGTCCTGCCGCAAGGCTTCCTGATAATAACCGAGGCCGACGAGCACGCGGCCCTCCTTGCGGTGCGAGTAGCCGAGATAGTTGAGGATGCGCGGGTCGGTCTTGTCCTTGGCCAAGTTGAGAATGTCGATGGCTTCGCCGTAACGGCCTTCCATGGCCAGCGAACGGCCGGTTTCGTAGATGCTGTCGTCGTCGACCGCGCTGGTCTTCGGCACGCATTTCTTGGATTTCGTATCGTAGACCTTGCCCTTGGCGCAGCTTGGCGCCGGAGCAGTTCCCCCACCGGCCGAAAAGGCGGGCGCCACAAGCAAAGGCCCGGCAAACAGCATGGACGCCAGGCCGATAATCAAACGTGCTCGCATCAAGAATTCTCCTCGAAAAACGCTCCGCTATTGTAACGGCTTTGCAGATACGTTTCTTCCCGACGATAGTTTATCAGCCTTTGGTCTCGATCACTTCGACGTTACAGCGCATTCTCCGAAGAGACCCCCACGGCATCCGCAGCCTCGGGCGGCGACCAGCCGCCACCCTTTAGGAAAAGCCCGATCTGGGCCGACAACCTGCTGTACTCGCTGCAGGTCGTGCCACAGCGAAGGCTAATCTGGCCGAGCTGCTCGCGCGCCGCGCCGAGGTCGCCCAGTTGCAGATAGGCTTCGCCCATGTATTCGCGGGCCGGGACATAACTGGGATCTTGAATCAGTGCTTCCCGGTAGTAGCCGAGCCCGACGAGTACACGGCCCTGCATGCGGTGCGAAAACCCGAGATAGTTGAGGATGCGCGGATCGGTCTTGTCGGCCGCCAGGCTGAGCACGGTGATCGCCTCACCATAACGCTTGGCCACCGCCAACTCCCGACCTGCTTCGTAGATGCTTTCGTCATCCAACATGCCACTTTGCTGAGCCATGCACCTTTTCCGGCGCATGTCCCATGCCTGGCCACGCTTGCATTTGGTGATTGTAGCGTTGTTGTCACGGCTGCCAGCGCTACCGCCGCTGTTTCCTCCACTTCCCTTCCACCTCCGCTACCTCCACCCGCACTTCCGCCACCACTTCCGCCTGAGTTTCCACCCCCCCCCCCCCCCTCCGGCGGCATAGGCCGGCGCCACGGCCAGAGGCAGCGCCACGAGCAATGAAAGCAATCTGATGGCAAGACGTGTTCGCATGGGAATCCTCCTCAAGCACGCCCATGAGATGAACGCCTCGGCGGCGAAATTCGTCCGGCCCAGAGCCCATCGCGCAGCCCAAACCGATCACATGCGCGTGACATCTCGGCCAAACCCGCCGCTCGTGTCAGATCCATGGACCAACTCCCGCCCTGATCGCGGCTATTGCAGGCAGGAAACGGGGTGCTAGGAGGACACCATTGCTTGCCAGGAAGACCATGACCCGCATCCAGGCCAATCTCGTTCTGCTCACCGTCGGTGCCCTATGGGGCATGGGCTTTGTCGCGCAATCGACCGCGATGGAAGCGATCGGACCGTTCTTCTTCGTCGGGCTGCGGTTTTCCGTCGCTGCGCTTTCGATGCTGCCTTTCGCATTGCGCGAGGCAAGCCGCGCCGAACAGGCGCTGTCAGTCGCATACTGGCGCGTTTTCGCCTTCATCGGCATGCTGCTGTTCGGCGGCATGGCGGCGCAGCAGACCGGCCTGATGACGACCACCGTCACCAATTCCGGCTTCTTGACCGGGCTTTATGTCGTCATGGTGCCGCTTTTGGCGGTGACGCTTTTCCGCCAGCCGCCGCATCCCGCGGTCTGGCCGGCAGCCCTTCTGGCGCTCGCGGGCATCTGGTTTCTGTCCGGTGGCCAGATCGGCGCGCTCGCGGTCGGCGACTGGCTGACCGTTTTGTGCGCCGTCTTCTGGGCCCTGCAGCTTATCTTCATCGCACGCCATGCCAGCCAGACCGGCCGCCCGGTGACGCTGGCTGTGGTTCAGTTCGCCGTCTGCGGCGTGCTGGGGCTGGCCGTCGCTCTCTCCTTCGAGACGGTCGACTGGAGCGCCGTCCGGCATGCCGTTCCAGAAATCCTCTTCACCGGCATCTTCTCAGGCGGCATCGCCTTCACGCTGCAAGCGGTCGGACAGCGCTATACCACGGCTCCGCAGGCAGCGATTTTCCTCGCTTCCGAGGCTGTGTTCGCCGCACTGTTCGGCATCTGGCTGCTCGGCGAGCGTCTGCCGGCCACCGGCTTCCTCGGCTGCGCACTGATCCTCGCCGCGATCCTGATCGTCGAAGTCGGCCCGACGATCGGGCGGAAGAGACCTGTTACCCCTTGAAGATCAGCGCAGCGCCTCCGGCGATCAGCACAAAGCCCAGCGCGTGGTTCCAGGTGATCGCTTCCTTCAGGTAGAAGACCGAAAAGACCACGAAGACGGCAAGGGTGATCACCTCCTGCATCGTCTTCAGCTCGGCCGCCGAATAGATCTGGTGGCCGATGCGGTTGGCCGGCACCGCCAGCCAGTATTCGAAGAACGCCAGCCCCCAGCTGAACAGGACGGCCGCATAGAGCGGCGCGGTCTTGAATTTAAGGTGGCCGTACCAGGCGAAGGTCATGAAAACATTCGACATGATCAGGAAAACGACAGGCAGTACCTTCGGGGAAAGCAGAGTTGTCATGAATGAACCGGGATGAGGAGGAACGGAGCGCTGCTTTTCAGGCCAGCCATTCGGCCTGTCAATGCGCCAACAGTCAGATGAAACGACGTGCACGCTCGATTTTTCTCCCGTAGCGTGCATTATGGTCTGCGGCCAAGACGCGCCTCCTGGAGGATGTCGGTGCAGAAGCAAGTGGAGAAGGAGTGGGATCTGGCGATCGATCCCGATACCGTGCGGTTCTTCATCCTGAAGGCCAAGGCGATCAGCGCTGCCGTCAACGACGATTACGCCGACGGCAGCGAGCACGAGGTCGAACTCGACAGCCAGTCGCGCGATTCCCACCAGCATGACGGGCTGGCCGAAGAGGCCGAGGAAAACCTCACCGAGGAAGAACTCCGCGAATTGATCAACGACCTCAATGTCGACGAAGCCGCAGAGCTGATCGCCCTGGCCTGGATCGGCCGTGGCGACTACGACGCCGCCGAGTGGACCGAGGCGGTGAACGAAGCGCGCCAGCGCACCAACAAGCGGGTTTCAAAATACCTGCTCGGCATGCCGCTGCTGGCCGACTGGCTGGAGGAAGGCCTCGAAGCCATCGGCGCCTGATCGGCGCGCGACATCATCGGTAATCCATCGTGAAGACTGGTCCAGTTGCCGTGCGGTGCAGCCGCGCCATCTCCAGGGAATGGAAATAGCGCCGCCAGACAATTCTTTCCGGCAGGGCCGCCTGCGCGCCCTGCTCTTCTCGGCGGTTTTTTTCTTTTCCGGCGCGGTCTTCGGCGAAAGCCTGCCCGCCAAAGCGCCCCCGCCGGAACCGCGCGAGCGCACCGCCAAGCAGATAATTCCCGCCGAACCCGCCGATACCCCGCTTCCCGCCCCTCGCCCGGCAGTCGAGCCTTTAGAGCAAACCGTCCCTTCAAAAACCGCGGAAAAACCAACGCCCAGGCCGCTGCCGGAGGAACCGGCAACGGTGGATGAGAAACCGACACCACGTCCCGAAACCGACAAATCGCCGGTCGAAGGAAGCGAGGAAAAGGCCGGGAAGACCGACAAGGGGCCAAAGATGGAAATTCCACCGCGACCCGTCACGTCGCCGGCCGAGGAAGCGGCCTGCCGGCAGCGGCTCAAGGCGCTCGGCGCGAAATTCGTGGAACGTCCACCGCTCAGCGATGCAACTGGTTGCGCGCTGCCCCAGCCCCTCGCTGTAAAAGCGTTGAGCGACAAGATCGACGTCCAGCCCGAAATCGTCATCAATTGCGCCACCGCCGAGGCGGTGGCGAAGTTTTCGACTGATGTGGTTTCAAAGCTTGCCGAGCAGGAACTCGGCTCCGGCCTGAAATCGATCACCCAGGCGTCCGGATATGTCTGCCGCCCCCGCAACGGAACCCACAAACTGTCCGAACACGCTTTCGGCAATGCTTTCGACATCGCAGCCTTTGCGCTGTTGGACGGGACTGTGGTCGAGGTGACCGCGACGCGCAATCCAAAGCAGTCGCAATTCCTGTCGAAGCTCCGCACCGCCGCCTGCGGCCCGTTCAAGACGGTGCTCGGGCCCGGCAGTGACGCCGACCACGCGACCCATTTCCATCTCGATCTTGCAAAGCGCCGCAACGGCTCGACTTTCTGCCAGTAGAGCGGAATGCATCCAGGTTGACTGGCATTCCGCTCTACCGGTTTTTTAGCCGCATTTGTGCGACGCCAGGCGGTTCCACCTGGCTGAAAATGCTCCGGCCGGCCGGATTTCCGCCGCAGGGGTAAACGCCGGCGCTGAACTTTCCTTTACCCTTCGCATCTATCCTGCCCCACGGGGACAGGACGCTGTTTGATGCTGCCAGAATTTCGCAAGGCGCTTGCCGCTCTTATACCGGCAATCTCCGCACACCGGACGCGAGCCGCGCTAGGTTTCGCCGCTGCGATCCTGGTTTCGGCCTGCACCAGCGAAGCCGTGTTGCGCCCGGAGGTCGATGTCGGCGCGCATACATCGGCGGTATCGCCCGCCTATGCATCGGTAGCGGAGGCAACGCCGCAATTTGCTCCGCAGCAGGCCGAACCCATGCCGGACTACAGCAGCGAGGCCGACCTCGCGTCGCGACAGCCGCGCAGCCTTTCCGAACAGGCGCAAGCCATCGAGCAGCAGCAGGCCGCGATCAGCCCCGATCCCGCGCTGGAGCTGCCCGCCTCCGTCACCGAGGAGCAGGCGCCGGAGCCCGTCTATGGCGCTGAAGAGCCGACGCCCACACCCGTCTATGGCACAGAAGGCGACGAACCCGCCCCGCAGAGCGACATCGTCTCCGTGCCCGAACCCGAGCCGGAAACCCAGGTCGCCATGGCCAATCCCGGCCCGGGATTGCAGCGGCTGGTGCCCTCGAACCCTTATCTGGCGGGTTATCCCCGCATGGAAAAGCCGCTGAGCTCGCCGCCCGGTTCCATGCCCGCCGACGAAATAGCCTGCCGCCGCGACCTGAAGCGGCTCGGCGTGAAATACCGCGACATCGCGCCCATCCACGACAGCAATGCCTGCCGGATTGACTATCCCGTATCGGTTTCGGGCCTGTCCGGCGGCATCCAGATGAAACCGGCGGCGACGCTGAATTGCGAAATGGCGGCGACCTTCGCGCGCTGGACCAGGAGCGAACTCGCTCCGGCAGCACGCTACCGCTATCTGACCGGCGTCAAGACCATCCACCAAGGCTCCAGCTATTCCTGCCGCAAGATCGCCGGCACCCGCACCGCGTCGGAACATTCGCGCGGTAACGCGCTCGACGTGATGCGGATCGAACTGAAGAACGGCCGCGACATCGACGTGAAGAAACCCGGCTGGTTCGCGTTTCGCCAGCGCGGCTTCCTCAACACCGTGCGGGCCGACGGCTGCGACTACTTCACCACGGTGCTCGGCCCCGGCTACAACTACGATCACCGCAACCATTTCCATTTCGACATCAAGCCGCGCAAGAACGGTTACCGCGCCTGCAAGTGACGGGCTTTGCATTGATGGCGATGGCTGTTTAGTCTCTGGCTATGCAAGACGAGGCCAGCCCGGGAAAGGCCCCTAAACGCCGGCGTTTGCGGTCGGCGACACGCGCGCTGGCGATGCTCGCCGCGCTTTACCTTGCGCTTGCCTACGCATTTCTGCCGACATTCTGGACCTGGTGGGACGACAAGGAGTTCCCCTGCCTCGACCTATATGCTGACAGTGACGCCCCAGGGCATTCCCGGCGACCCGATCAATGTCGGACTAGTCGGCTCCAAGGAACAGGTCCTGCGCGCTTTCGCGGCGGCGAAATGGGACCCCGCCGACTCCATAACCTTGCGCAGCAGCATCGAAATCGGCGCCAGCGTGATTCTCGACCGGCCCTATCCCGACGCTCCAGTGAGCACCTTGCTCTACGACGGCCGTCATCAGGATCTCGCCTTCGAAAAGCCGATCGGCAAAAGCGCCGACCAGCGCCACCACATCCGGCTGTGGCTGGTCTCTTCCGATGGTGAAGACAATCGTCCGATGTGGCTGGGTTCGGCCAGTTTCGATCGCGGCGTCGGCCTCAGTCACGACACCGGCCAGATCACCCACCACATTGGGCCTGATGTCGATGCAGAGCGCGATAACGTGATTGGCGACCTCGCCAATGCGGGCGTGCTGTTGCGGCAGTACCAGATCCCCGGCCGCGGACCGACCAGCAGCGGCCGCAATGGCGGCGGCGACCCTTATTTCACCGACGGAATGGTCACCGTTGGCGTGCTGGCGCCCTGACGAAGCAGGGTTCCAACCCTTTGCGAGCCGTTCAATCGGCGTCTGGGCCGATCTTTGCGCTTCAATTGTGGCGGGCCGTGATGCTAAAGGTTCCGCATGCTTTACCTGGAAATTGCTACGGTCGTCGTCCTTATTCTCGTCAACGGCCTGCTGGCCCTGTCCGAACTGGCAATCGTTTCCTCCCGTCCTGCCCGTCTCAAGGCGATGATCGACCGCAACGTCAAGGGCGCCGGCCGCGCGCTGGCGCTCGGCGCCAATCCCGGCCGCTTCCTCTCCAGTGTCCAGATCGGCATCACGCTCGTTGGCGTCCTGTCGGGCGCCTTTTCCGGGGCGACGCTCGGCGAGCGTCTGTCGTGGCTGCTTGCCGACTATGGCGTGCGCGTCGGCGTCGCCCATGCGCTGGGCGTCGGCATTGTGGTTGCTCTCATCACCTACGGTTCCCTCATCATCGGCGAACTGGTGCCCAAGCAGATCGCGTTGCGCAATCCCGAAGGCGTTGCGGTCAAGGTAGCGCCAGCGATGACGATCCTCGCCAAGGTGGCGGCTCCTCTGGTCTGGCTGCTCGATGTTTCCGGCCGCGCGGTCCTTCGCCTGCTCGGCCAGAAAGAGGAGAGCGAAGAAAAGGTCACCGACGAGGAGATCAAGATGCTGGTCGCCGAAGCCGAACATCACGGCACCATCGAATCCGACGAACGGCGCATGATCGCCGGCGTCATGCGGCTTGGCGACCGCGCGGTGCGCGCCGTTATGACCCCGCGCACCGATGTCGACTGGCTGAACCTCCAGTCCGACGAAGCGGCGACACGCAAGCTGCTGATGGAAACCCAGCATTCGCGGCTGCCCGCAGGCGAAGGCAGCGTCGACGCGATGGTTGGCGTGATCCAGACACGCGAGGTCCTGGCCGCGATGCTTGCCGGAAAGAAATTCGACCCGGCGCAACACGTGCGCACCGCGCCCATCGTCCACGACCAGGCCGACGCGCTCGACGTTCTCACCACGCTAAAGGAATCGGATGTCCCCGCGGCGCTGGTGCACGACGAATACGGCCATTTCGAAGGCATCGTGACGCCCGCCGATATACTGGAAGCCATCACCGGCGTGTTCCGGGCCGACATCGAGGCGGGCGACCAGGAACTGGTGCAGCGCGAAGACGGCTCCTGGCTTCTACCCGGCCACATGCCGGCCGACGAGATGGCCGATCATCTGGGTTTCGATCTGCCGGAGAACCGCGACTACGAGACGCTCGCCGGTTTCATCCTGTCGCAGATGCACCGGCTGCCGGGAACGGGCGAATCCGTTGACGCCAACGGCTGGCGTTTCGAGGTCGTCGACCTCGACGGCCGCCGCATCGACAAGGTGATCGCCAGCCGGTTGCCAGGCAGCCGGCGCGAAGTGCGCCGCTAGCGCAGCGAAGGGCAGATCGGAAGTGGTGTTGCCTTTCACTGCGATCCCTCGACAGGGATATCGCCTCTGACCGTTGAAAGAAAGCGGGAAGCGGCGCCTGGACCAGAGCGGTTTCAAATTTATACGAGGCCCAGTCTCCCAGGCGCCGCCGGTGTTCTTGCCCTACCGCAGGGAGCGCGGATTTTGAGGCCCGCGAACTAGCTTCGGTCAGGGCGCGGACCTAGGGCCCCAGCAACGCCACCGTCAGCGCTGCCGATCCGGCACCGTCGCCCTGCCTGATACCCGGTGTGCACCAGGTTCCCGGGAGGGCGATGGCTCGATTATGCGGGAGCGGCAAAGGGGTGTGGACAAAACAAAATGAAAGACTGCTGACGGATGCTGACAAAGGCGGTGCTGGCTGGAGCAGGCGCGTTCTGCACCGCTCAACAGCCGCGACGGTCACGGCATCGATTCCCGACACTCTCCGCTCGTACCTCGCTGACGAGGTCGGGAATGACGGATGTGTTTATCCACGTCGCCAAATTTGGCCGCACCCTACATTGACGCATTTCGTTGACCCCGAAGGCCGACGCATCGACAAGGTGCTCGCCAGCCGGTCGCCTGGCGGACGACACGAAGTGCGCCGCTCCTAGAGCGGTTCGGTCTTTCGGAACCGACAACGCGCTCTAAGGATTTGTTTTGCCGCATTTGTGCGGACGCCAAATGATTCCATTTGGCTGCAAAATGCTCCTAAGGCACCAGCACCACCTTTCCGGAGGTCCGCCGTTCCTCGATGGCGCGATGTGCCTCACTCGCGCGGCCCAATGAAAAGCTCTCTTCCAGAATCACCTTCAATTCGCCCTCTGCTGCCAGCCTGAAAAGGTCTGAAAGGTCGGCCTGGAGCTTCTCTGGAGTGAGCAGCGGAAGCAGCGCAAAGCCTTTCAGGGACTGGTTGCGGGCAAGCATCGCTTCGAGCACAACGGTGCCAAGCGAAAACCTGCCCATCGCGCCAAAGACCAGTTCGCCGCCAGGCGCCAGGATGTCGATCAGCCTTTCGGTCAGCGCGCCGCCAACGGTGTCGTAGATCACATCCACGCCGCCTGTTATGTCCCTGGTGTGGGCCACCCAGTCGGGCCGGCTGTAATCCATGCCGATACCGGCGCCGAGCGAAGCGGCCAAATCGAGCTTCTGCGGGGTGCTGGCCGCCGCAACTATCGCCTTGGCGCCGGATCGTTTCGCAAGCTGGACCAGCAGCGTGCCGACGCCGCCGGCTGCAGCGCTGACGAGGATCGACTTTCCATCCGGCGGGCTTCGCCGAAGCGTGTGCAAAGCCGTCAGCCCCTGCACCATGAGAGCGACCGCCGCCGCGAAGGAGAGCCCGTCCGGCAACGAAACGGCCAGCCTTTCATCGATCGTCACGTATTCGGCATACCCGCCCGATCCACGCGACATGAACAACGGAGCGGCCATCCGCCGACCCAGCCATGAGTTCGCGACCCGAGCTCCGATCGCCTCGACCACACCCGCAACCTCGACGCCGGGGATCATCGGCAGCTCCGGCGTGGTCGCATAGCGGTCCTGCCGCATCAGAACCTCGAAAAAATTCACGCCCGCCGCATGCATGCGAACCAGAAGTTCGCCGGGTCCGGGTTGGGGTTTCGGCACTTTCACGACCTGCAACACCTCGGGACCGCCGAACCGGGTCAACTGGATAGCTCGCATGACAACCTCGATGGCTATGGCACCGGGCATTGTCTGCCACTATCTCGAGACTCCGGACTACAAACACTTTCGTTCCATACAAACCAGGAGGTAACCATGGCCGGCCCAACCAACAGACTGCCTGCGTTGCCGATCGAGCGAGCCCTGAAGGTAATCTCCGGTCGCTGGAAAGCGATCATCCTCTACCACCTGTTCGACCGGCCCCGGCGTCTCTCCGAGCTCATGCGCATGGTTCCGCGCATCACCCAGAAGGTACTGATCCAGCAATTGCGGGAGATGGAGGAGCACGGGCTCGTGCATCGCGAAATTTTCCGCGAAGTGCCGGCGCGGGTGGAATATTCCGTCACCGCGCAGGGCCTGAGCCTGGAGCCGATAATGCTTGCGCTGTGCAAATGGGGACAGCACCACGCGGAAGAGCATGATGAGCTCGATCGCATCGCCGACTGTGTGGTCAGACCGAGGAGAGCACCATCGTCGGCGTCAGCGGTTTGATAGAAAGGGCGGCGCTAGAGCGGTTCCGGTTCTTTCAGAACCGATAACGCGCTCTAAGCATTTGTTTTGCCGCATTTATGCGGACGCCAAATGATTCCCATTTGGCTGCAAAATGCTCTAACGGCACCGCCCTTGTTACATCGGCTTGAGGTGCTGCCCTCAGGCGGCCTTGATGTCCGCGGCTTGCGCGTCGGCCGCACGCGCGGTCTTGAGCGCCTTGGTCCACCAGACAAGCTGATCGAGCATGTCGCTCGCCGCCTTGTTGAGGTGGGCGAACTCGCTGAGCTTCTTGCCTTCGCTCTTGGCCGCAAGCATGTCTGGCCAGAGGATATGAACGCCGGAACGTATGGGCGCCATCTGCAGCTCGACGGCATGGAGCCGAAGCTGCTCGACCGCGCGAGCGCCGCCGACACCGCCATAGCCCAGGAAGGCGACCGCCTTGTTGTTCCACTCGTTGTAGGCATAATCGAGCGCGTTCTTCAGCACGCCGGTCGGCCCGCGATTGTATTCGGCCGCGAGCACGACATAGCCGTCAAGCCCAGCGATCTTCTTCTGCCATTTCTGCGCGACCTCGCTCGTGGTCGGCGTGTAGGCGAGCCCGCCCGCCTCGTCAAAGAAAGGCATGGGATAATCGCGCAGGTCCAGCACCTCGACCTCGATGTCGCCGCGCGCCCTGGCGATATCGCGAATCCATTCCGCGGGCTGATCGGCGAAACGGCCTGCTCGCGTGCTGCCGATTATGATACCTATCTTTGGCTTTGCCATTATTCTCTCCTTTGGAAACTGTAGTATCCTTTGGATACTTGAGCTATATAGGAGAGTGAAAAAGCAGCAGGCAAGAGGGCACTTTTTTGAAACCTGGTCTCCGTCACGAAACCGAAGACTGCCGCGCGGTCAGCGACATTCTGGGCCGGGTCGGCGATAAATGGACCGTGCTCGTGGTTGGATTTCTAAGCAGCGGCCCGATGCGCTTCAGCGAATTGCGACGCAGCATCGGCGGCATATCGCAGAAAATGCTGACCACGACGCTGCGCGGCCTCGAGCGTGACGGCTTCGTGACGCGCACAGTCTTCCCCAGTATCCCGCCGCGCGTCGACTACGAATTGACCGATCTCGGCCATGAACTGCGCGTGCCGGTGAATGCGCTGGGCGAATGGGCCCGGCTGAACATGGCGCGGGTCAAGCAGGCGCGCGAGCGCTTCGATAACGCTCCGACCGAGCCATCGACGCCCGTCTCCCGAACGGCGGTGCGTCAGGCGACACGGTGAGCCCTCGCGGCTATTTCTCTTCCGGCACCGGCTTCGGCTTGCCCTCCTGGTCGAGCGCCACCATCACGAAATCGGCGTCGGTGACCTTTTCCATCAGGTCGGACAGATAACGCTGCGCCCACGCCTCGACCTTGAGCGTCATCGACGTGCGGCCGACGCGGTTGACATGGGTATAAACGCAGAGCGTGTCGCCGATCTTCATCGGCTTGGCGAAGGACATTTCCTTGACCGCCGCGGTCACCACACGCCCTTTGGCGCGCTCGGCAGCACGGATGCCACAGGCCAAATCCATCTGCGCCATTACCCAGCCGCCGAAAATATCGCCCGCGGCGTTGGCGTCCGATGGCATCGCCAGGGTGCGCAATGTCAATTCGCCGGTGGGACTGCCTTGCGCATAGTGAACCATGTCTGCCCTTGTCGCTCGCATCCGATGCAGCATGGATGGCAGCAACGGGTCCTTCCGGCAAGGCCGAGGAGCGCGACAACGGCACGCAGCCAGTCGCTTTTTTCACAAGCGGTGACGGAAGCCCGGATGTGAGGAGAGGGATGCGACGTCTAGGTTAAGCGCGGCAACATTTCAAGCGGCATCAAAGGCGCCATGCAAACTTATGATTTCATTGTCGTCGGCTCCGGTTCCGCCGGCTCGGTCGTTGCCGAGCGCCTCTCGGCGAATGGCCGCTTTTCGGTGCTGGTGCTGGAAGCGGGAGGCACCGATCGCCGCTTCTTCGTGCAGATGCCGCTCGGCTACGGCAAGACGTTTTTCGATCCTGCGGTGAACTGGAACTACAAGGCCGAGCCCGATCCGGGCCTGGCCGGCAATGCCGACCACTGGCCGCGCGGCAAGCTTCTGGGCGGCTCAAGCTCGATCAACGCCATGGTCTGGATACGCGGCCAGCGCGAGGATTTCGACGATTGGAGCGATGCCGGAAACCCCGGCTGGGGTTTCGACGACCTTTTGCCGGTGTTCAAGGCGATCGAGGACAACCAGGCCGGCGCCGACGTCTGGCGCGGCCGTGACGGGCCGCTGCACGTGACGGACTGCTCCACCAGCGTCCATCCCCTCACCCGGCGCTACCTGAAGGCCGCGCAGGAAGCAGGCCTGCCTTTCAATCCGGATTTCAATGGCGCCGGCCAGGAAGGCGTCGGCGTCTACCAGATTTCAACGAAGAACGGTCGCCGCATGTCGGCCGCCCGCGCATTCCTGAGGCCGGCGATGAAACGCGGGAATGTGCGGGTGGAGACCGGTGCGCTGGCAACGCGTATACTCTTTCAGGGGAAGAGCGCGGTCGGCATAGAATATGAACAGAACGGCCGCAGCCAGAGTGTTCGCGCCGCCCGCGAGGTGATCGTCAGCGGCGGTTCGGTAAACTCGCCGCAACTGCTGCAGCTTTCAGGCATCGGCCCGGCCGACCTCTTGAAGTCGCTCGGCATCGAAGTGCTTGTCGGCAACGACAATGTCGGCGCCAATCTCCAGGATCATGTCGGCATCAACTACACGTTCAAGGGCAAGGAGCCAACGCTCAACCAGGTGCTGCGTCCCTGGTGGGGCAAGCTGCTGGTCGGCATGCAGTACCTGCTCTTGCGCAGCGGCCCGCTGTCGCTCTCGATGAACAACGCCGGCGGCTTTTTCCGCACTGATCCGGCGCTGTCACGGCCCAACATGCAGCTCTATTTCCAGGCCTTCTCGACCGTCATCCCGAAGGCAGGCGAGCGGCCGATCCTCACCCCCGACCCGTGGCCGGGTTTTTCGATCGGGCTCTCCAATTGCCGGCCGACCAGCCGGGGTTCGATCATGATCCGCTCGAACAATCCGCGGGATTATCCCAAAATCGTGCCAAACGCTTTTTCGACCGAAACCGACGTCGCCGAGATGCTGACGGCTGTCAAATTCCTGCGCAGGATCGCCGCGATGCCGTCCATGGCCGAGATCATCGTCGAGGAGGTTTTGCCTGGTCCTTCAATTATTTCCGACGCCGACCTGATTCAGGATTTCAGGAGGCGCAGCGGCACCGTCTACCATCCGGTTTCGACCTGCCGCATGGGCCCGGACCCGGCGACATCCGTTGTCGATGCAAAGCTGAAGGTGCACGGTATCGATGGGTTGCGCGTCATCGACGCATCGATCTTCCCCAATAATGTTAGCGGCAACACCAATGCCGCTTCGATCATGACCGGCGCCAGGGGCGCCGAACTCGTTCTCGCCGATCACGCATGAGAGGGACGCTATGAAAATCACCGACGTCAAAACCTTCGTGGTCGGCAATCCGCCGCCCGGCATCGGCGGCAAGTATTTCATCTTCGTCAGGCTGACGACCGATGGCGGCGTTGTCGGTTATGGCGAGGCCTACAACGCGACCTTCTCGGCCCATGTGACCGCGCGCATGATCGAGGACATGGCCGAGCGTTATCTCGTCGGCCACGACCCGCACGACGTCGAGACCTTCTTCCGCCGCTGTTATTCGTCTGGTTTCACCCAGCGTCCGGACGTTTCCGGCATGGGCTGCTTCTCGGCGCTTGAAATGGCCTGCTGGGACATCATCGGCAAGGAAGCGGACAAGCCGGTCTACAAGCTGCTCGGCGGCCAGGTGCATGAGACGCTGCGCTCCTACACCTATCTCTACCCGCATACAGGCAGCGTCCACTCGGAGGATGCGCGTGGCAAGAACGTCTATAACGACCCCGACATGGCGGCTGCCTGTGCGCTCGAATATGTCGAGCAGGGCTTCAACGCGGTGAAGCTTGACCCGGCCGGACCCTACACCGCATTCGACGGCCACCAGCCGCGCCTCATCGACATCGACCTGTCGGCCCGCATGATCAAGGCGATCCGCCAGGCGGTCGGCAACCGCGCCGATATCCTGTTCGGCACACACGGCCAGTTCACCGCATCGGGCGCGCTGAGGATGGCGCGCGCCATCGAGCCTTACGATCCGCTGTGGTTCGAGGAACCTGTACCGCCGGACATGCCCGAAGTGATGGCGCAGGTGGCGCGCGGCACCTCGATCCCGATCGCCACCGGCGAGCGGCTGACCACGAAGTTCGAATTCGCCCGCGTCATCGAGAACCGGGCGGCGACGATCCTGCAGCCGGACCTCGGCCGCTCCGGCGGCATCCTGGAGACGAAGAAGATCGCCGCGATGGCGGAGGCCTATCACATCCAGGTCGCGCCGCACTGCTATTGCGGGCCGATCGTGGGTGCCGCCAACATCCAGCTTGCCGCGACGCTGCCGAACTTCCTCATCCTGGAATCGCTGAAGCAGTGGGACGGCTTCCACGCCAGGCTCCTGAAGAAGAAGATCGAATGGCAGGATGGCAACGTCATCCCCTC
The DNA here is from genome assembly GCA_963726065.1 of uncultured Alphaproteobacteria bacterium. Taxonomy (GTDB): domain Bacteria; phylum Pseudomonadota; class Alphaproteobacteria; order Rhizobiales; family Rhizobiaceae; genus Neomesorhizobium. Next base: position 64,989 of record CAVSAU010000015.1, on the reverse strand, counting down.
CAAGGAACCGGGCCTCGGCGTCGAGCTCGACGAAGCCGTCTGCGAGGCGCACCCTTATGACGGCAAGGAACTGCATCTGCAGATGATGCAGACGCCGTTGATGCCGTGAGCGGAAGGGAAAAATACGCCTTCATCGGTCTCGGCCATCTCGGCGGGCATCTCGCGGCGAGCCTCGTCCGCAACGGTTTCGATATCACGGTCCATGACCGAGACCCTGCGGCGGTGGCCCGTCTCGTGGCCCTCGGCGCCGCGGCCGCCGCAAGCCCCGCCGAAGCGGCCGCGCGCGCAGGCAACGCAATCACCTGCCTGCCTTCGCCAAAGGTCAGCGAGGCGGTTCTGGCCGGCCCGGACGGGTTGCTGCAAGCTCTCCCCGAAGACAGCGCATGGATCGAGATGTCGACCAATGGGCGGGACGAGATCTTACGGCTTGCCGGCCTCGCCTCGGCACGTGGCGTCGACACGCTCGAATGTCCGGTTACGGGCGGCGTGCATCTCGCGGCGTCAGGAAAGATCACCGCGCTGGTCGGCGGCGACGCCGCCCTTTACGAGCGCCACCGCCAAGCCATCGAAGCGATGTGCGCGCGCTCTTTCCTGATGGGTCCGATCGGCTCGGCGGCGGTGATCAAGGTCATCACCAATATGCTGGCGTTTATCCATCTCGTTGCCGCCGGCGAAGCGCTAATGCTGGCGAAGAAGGGCGGGCTCGACCTCGCCCAGGCCTACCACGCCATTGTCGCCTCGTCTGGAAACAGCTTCGTACACGAGACCGAAAGCCAGCTCGTGCTGAACGGTTCCTATGACATCGGCTTCACCATGGACCTTGCGCTGAAGGACCTCGGCTTCGCGCTCGGCATGGGCGAAAGGTTCGGCGCGCCGCTCGATCTGGCGACCCGCGTCAATGCGATTTTCGAGCATGGCAAGGCGGTTTATGGCGGCGACGCGTGGTCGACCATGATCGTGAAGCTGCTCGAGGACGCGACCGGAACTGACCTGCGCGCGCCCGGCTTCCCGCCCCGGCTGACCACTTGATTTCGAGAATTATCGCGCAATTCCAGCAACTTCCCAGGTTTTCGCGAATCAAACCCGCAACGCGCTGAATCAATGTCTCAGCGCGTTGAATCAGTTTGTGAGCCTGAAGGCCCAGCGGACGCAGCCCAAGGTAGCCTTACAGGTAAAGCAGGCCTTGCCTGACCCCAATTGCGACCGCGTCGGCGCGGTTCTGCGCATGAAGCTTGGCAAGCACCGCGGCGACGTGGAACTTTGCCGTGTGCACCGAGATCCTGAGCTGGCGGGCAATCACCTTGTTGGACGCGCCGTCGGCAAGCAGCGACAGCGTTTCCATTTCGCGCGGCGTCAGCGCGATGGGCGAATGGCTGTTTGGCGCAGTCGCCTGAAGCGTGTCGACGCCATTGCCCGCTTCGCCATTCCCGAGGTGGTAGCCGGCCGCCGCAATCCGCATCGCCGCACCGACAAGCGCGGCGTCCGCCGAGAGCGGCAGCACTGCGCGAACATTGGCTGCCGCAACAGCTTCGCCCAGCACGACATGCGGCGTTTCCCCGTCGAGCGGTTCGCCATCGGTGACGATGACATCGACCGGGCCCGGCGTCTCCAGTTCGGATGGCATCGCCACGATCATCCCGTCTTGCTCGGCAAGCATGTGCGCGAGTTCTTCCGCGCGCTCGGCGTCCGAGAGCGCGACCATCACGGTAAGCGGGAACTCAGCCATCCATCCTCGCTGTCATTCAGGAACGCGCGCGCCGATCGTAACCTCGAGGCGCTGCGGGCCGCCGCCCCGCAGCAGGTCGAGCGCCACCAGCTTGCCGACGCTGTCGGGACCGAGACGGCGGATCACATCACGCACTCCTTCGATCCTTTCGCCGCCCCAGGACGTAACGATGTCGCCGAGCAGCAAGCCCGCCTTCTGCGCCGGGCCGCCCTCCTCGAGGCTCATCACCATGGCGCCATGCGCGCCAGCCTGGTGCACCGGATGCAACCCGGCCCCGAGATAGCCGCGCGGCATATGCCCTTTCTCGGCAAGCGTTGCCGCGACGCGCTCGACCGTTTCGGTCGGGATGACAAGCGCCTGCCGGCGCGGGCCGAAAAGCACCAGCCCGACGAAGCCACCCTGCGCGTCGATCGCGGCGCCGCCCTCGGCGCGGCCGTCGAGGCTTACGGAAAGCCGGATACGGCGGTCGATCAACCCGCCCCGCATGCTGCGCCAGGCAGGCCCGGCTTCCGAGACGATGCCATATCCGGCAAGCAATGACCCATCTCCGCGGCCGACGGCGATCACCAGGTTTCCGGCTTCGACCGCACCGGCGGATTTCAGTGACGGTGCGCCGGCCGGCGCCTCGGATTTCAATATGGCAATGCCGGTCGTCGGATCGCGCCCGACAAATTCGGCCGGAACACGATCGCCGGACGGCAAGGTCAGGGTGATGCCGTCCTCGGTTTCGATCGTTTCGCTGGCGGCGACGAACAGGCCGTCGCGCCAGTGAACGGCGCTGGATGCGTGGTGACGACGGGCGTGGACGGCGGCGATTGCCGGCGCTGTGGCGGCGACGAGGCCGGCGATTTCCCGAGAGAAATCCGCAAGGCTGACGTTCGGCATGGTCATTCTCCTCAAATACGATGCGAGGAATCTCGTCGATTTCGCCAGCCGGTCCAACTCGCCGCACGGCTAGGTTCAGCCTGAACTGGCCATTCGGGCAGGTCGCGCCGGGCCTGACCGAAAACTCATATAAGTATCGACAACCGCCGACGCAGGAGAATGCGATGCTTGACCGAGCGGACAACGCTGACAATTCCGAAAACCTCAGCGACGGGCCATTGCTCGACGCCTACTCGTCGTCGGTCGCAGACGCCATGGAAACGGTGGGCCCGGCGGTCTGCCGCGTCGAGACGCCAGCCGGCCGCAGCGCGGGCCTCGGTTCGGGCGTGGTCATTTCCTCCGACGGGCTGGTCGTCACCAACAGCCATGTCGTTGGCCAGGCAAACACGGTGAAGGTCATGGTCCCGGATGGCTCGACAGCCGACGCACGCGTGCTCGGCCGCGACCCCGACACCGACATCGCCCTGCTTCGCGCCAATTCGAATTTTTCTGCTGTAGCCGAACTCGGCGACAGCAAGTCGCTGCGCCGCGGCCAGATCGCCATCGCGATCGGCAACCCGCTCGGCTTCGATTGGACCGTCACGGCGGGCGTGGTTTCGGCCCTTGGCCGCAGCATGCGGGCCTCGACAGGACGGCTGATCGACGACGTCATCCAGACAGACGCTGCGCTCAATCCCGGCAATTCGGGCGGTCCGCTGGTGGCGACCAACGGCAAGGTGATCGGCATCAACACCGCCGTAATCCAGGGCGCGCAGGGCATCGCATTCGCTGTCGCCGCCAACACCGCCCGCTTCGTGGTCTCGGAAATCATGCGCCACGGGCGGGTACGGCGCGCCTTTGTCGGCATTTCGGCTGACACGGTGCCATTGCCGAGGCGTGCGGCCCTGGCAGCCCGCCTCGCAACCGCCAGCGCCTTGCGGGTCCGCAGCATGGAGACCGCCGGGCCGGCGGCTCAGGCTGGTGTCGCGGTCGGCGACCTGATCCTTTCGGTCGACGGACATCCCGTCACCGGCGTCGACGATCTGATCCGGCTGCTCGATGGCGAACGCATCGGCAAGAAGGTCGAGCTGACTGTCGTGCGAGGAGCCAGGATTACCGCTCTGGTGGTAATCCCCATCGCCCGCGTTTCCTGACCGGCTCGTGCTACAGCACTGCGCAAAGCCTAGTCCGTGACGATCGCGCTCATCGGGATGTCGTGCGGCTGCGGGTAGATCGTTGCGATTGCCGCCATCCTGTAGCCCACGCCGATCACCAGCGGCCTGGCGGACATCGCGGCCAGGGTGCGGTCGAAAAACCCGCCGCCATAGCCCAGCCGGTATTTGCCCGGATCAAAACCGACGAGGGGCGCGATCACGACCGTCGGCTGCACGGGCTGGCCGGCGGCGGGAACCGGAATGTTCCAGACCCCCTTTTCGAGCTTGTCGCCCTGGCGCCAGGCGCGGAAGATCAGCGGCTGACCCTTCTCGATCACCACCGGCAAGGCGATGCTGCCGCCTCGCTGGAACACTGTTTCCATCCAGGGCCGCAGGTCCGGCTCCCCGCGAAAGGGCCAATAAAGACTGATCAAATGGCTGGAAACACTGCCGATGGTTTTGTCGAGCCCATCCGCGATGCGGCGCGCCATGGCAGCGCGTTCATCCGCGGGGATCGCCAGCCGGGCGGCGATGAGACGTTCCCGTTCGGCTTTGCGCCAGCGCATGACATCGGCTCGCGCCAGGGGATCGCTTGGCGCATTCGTCGACAAACCCGGCTGCAATTCGTGCATGAAGCATGGCGGCGAAGCATAGTCCGCCCTACCCCTTTCCTGCTCGTCATCGGTATCGGACATGATTGTCGCCCCTCAATCTTTCAAAACAAAGCTAGTGCTTGGAGCCGCGAGACACCTTCCTTGAAACGACGGCCAGGACAACTTTGACGCCAAGCCGCATCCACGCACTACCGGAGACGGCAAGGATAAAGAAGTCGTCAGGCACGCGCATCCCGGCTGGCGACAGCAGGGGCAAATTGGGATTAGAACAAATTTCTTAAAATCGAAATCAATACATTTTCGCAAAAAGTGAGTTGCGACAACCAAAAACACAGCGATTTACTATACTTAGTTTTGATGCTTCAAGGACGCTTCCCCACGGGAATGCCCCGATGTTAAGATAGGTTACCAAACAATGAAGAGAGAGTGCTTAGTTCGTTAACGCGGGGTACCAGTCATGAATTTCATGGGTCTCATGAAACGCGGCGAAAAGGTGGACAAAGCTTTCGAGGAATTGCAGGACGAGATGGCGGAAGCTCTCGACGAGAGCCTTTTCATGGAAGATATCGAACCGACAGCCGAGGCCACGGAAGAGGCGGAAGCTTCGGATTCGCTGGAAGACAATTTGATTTCCGTGGAGGAGCTGCTGGCCGGCGACGAGGATGCCGAGCCGGAGGAAAGCGAACCGATCGATGAAAAGGTGCCGCCTGCGCGGCGTCTGACCTCGCACACGCAAAACCGGCTGGCGGCCCTGTCGTCGTTCGACGAGCTCTACCACGACGCGCAGCAATGTCTGCAGGAAATCAATGCGAAAGTGGCCGAAGTTACCACATCGCATCACCTGACCCGCGAATTCTTCAACATCATTCACTCAGACATCCATCGCGCCAACGAGCAGGAATTCACCAACGCCACGCTGATGGCCGAAAACAGGAAGCTGCTCGACCAGCTTCACGAAGCCGGCCGGCGGCAGCAGGAGCGCGATAACGCCGTCGAAATGCTGCAGTATCGTGAAACCGCCCTGCTCCAGGACAAGGAAAACCTGCGCAACGCGCTTTCGGCGGCAAAACTGGAACTGGTCGAAGCGACCAACACGATATCGCGCAACGAGTCCGAACTGGGCGATCTGGTGAAGACCCTGTCGACAAGGACCGTCGAGGCGGAGCGGCGGCTGCGCGAAAACGAGGTGCTGCGCGAAAAACACGTCAATCTCTCGATCGACCTCGACAACGCGCTTAAGCGCGAAGCCGAGGCGCGCCGCAAGCTGGACGAGATTTCGACGATCCATGCCAACGAGGCCTCGCGCTATTCCGAACTGCTCGCCACGCTCGCCAAGAGCGAAAAGGAGGTCATGCGGCTCCAGAAAGTCCATGAAGGCGCGCAGATGAAGCAGGCCGAAATGCTCGAAGCCGCCCGCAATGCCGACGCGGAACGGGACTCCGAGGCGCAGCGCGCCGCAGCCGAAATGCGCGGACTGAAGGCGGAAATCCAGAACCTGCAGTCGCGGCTCGAATTGGCGGCCGACGAGCGGGCTGAAACCGCAAACGATGTCGCGCGGCTGAAGGTGCAATTGAGCGACGCCCTGGCCGAACGGCAGGTCGCCGAACAGAAGCTCGCGGCACTCCGCAAGGAGAACGAAAGCGACAAGCTGCATCTTTCCGCAGCCAGCGCCAACATTTCGCAGCTTTCGCTCCAGCAGGCTTCGGAGCAGATGCAACTCGATATTCACAAGCAGGAATGCGAAGACCTGCGCGCCGAGATCGCCACGCTCAACGACCGTATAAAGGAGTTGCTGCCATTCGAGCGGCTTTACCGCGTCGCCAAGGCAAGGCAGCGTGAGGCGACCGGCACGCCGGAAGTCGGCGGCGCCACGATTGCCGATGCAGCGAGAGGCGGCGGCAGGCGGACCAACGGCTCAAACCGCCGCCGCGCCAGCTGAGGCAAGGCTGTGGTCCGATTCCGACATCTGCATGCCGCTCCCTTAAGCGGGATTCAAATGTCAAATTCGCTCCACCAGCGCCTCAAGACGGCTGCCGACCGGTCGCTTGCGACCGGACGAAGTTTTCCAGCGATGCGCTGCCGCCGGGACGCCAGCCAAGCGCCTGTATCTTCGCGGTGGCCATGACATTCGCAGCGGAATGGTCGGCGCGGTCCGGCAACGGATGCGAACTTCCGACGCCATCGCGAAGCATCGACAGCAGATCGTGGCGGTCGACCAGCAGGTCCGAGACATTGAAGATTTCGCCCGACACCTCCGGTTCGGGCGCCTCAAGCATCAATCGCACCGCACTGCCGACATCATCGCCGTGAACTTCGGTTCCCGCGCGCGGCGATATCGGCCGGCCGTCGAGATAGTCGCGGAAGAGATCGGCCCATTTGTGCTCTCGGCCGATGCCGCCCGGTCCATAAACGCCGGTGACGCGCAGGCTGACACCACAGAAGCCTGCCCCGCTCATGGCCTTCAGATCTTCTTCGCTCGCCAGTTTTACCTGGCTGTAGAGCGTATCGGGATGCGGCGGCGTCTCTTCATCGAGCACTGCGACGGCAGGCTGGGCGCCATAAACGGCGCGGCTCGAGAGGAAGACCACCCGCTTGACGCCGCGCGCTTTCGCGGCCGCGAACAGTGCCGCCGAACCGTCCCGGTTGCGGAAGCGAAAGCCGATCGCGTCGTCGCCCTCCCCGCCTCGGTATTTTCCCGCCACATGATCGAAGGCGGCGTGAATGAAGCAATCGATGCCATCGAAAGCAGCGGACTGGTCGCGCGACGGGTCTAGCGTCCCTTCGACAAAACGCACCGGCGCCGAGAAGAAGCCCTCCGGTGGTGCGTTGCGCCCCATAACGGTGACTGCATGCCCTGCCGCCAGCAGGTTTTCGACGATGAAGCGGCCAACGAAACCGGCGCCGCCGGAAACCAGCGTCGACGTCATCTGGCGGACGCCGGATTGTCCAGGCTGGCGATGTCGGGGATGCCTTCGCCGTTGTGAAAAGCGTGCCAGAGATCGATTAGCGGCTTGAGCTTTTCCGCTTTCGGATGATCCCTTTCCCACGGCTTTTCATACTGGTAGTGCACGACGGCGATCGACTTCCAATCCCACAATTCCGGCAGGTTGAACCAGACATATTGCAGCATGTTGGAAAACACCGGCAGGCCATGCCAGTCCGGGAAGAATTCCTGCAGGAAACTCTGGTCGGTGCGCTTCCAGAAAGCGCCGGGCCGGTCGAGCTTTTCAAGCATCGCTGCGAACGTCGCTTCCGACGGCGCGGCGACGAACACCCCGGAATTCAGCCGGTGAAAATCCGCCAGCGATTCATAGACATTAGGCGCGGCCGAGAATTCGGGATAGCCCAACAGCCTGTCGATGTTCTTCAGCACAAGCGCGTCAGCGTCGATGAACACGCATTTTTCGTATTCGGTCAGTTGCCAGAGGCGCAGCTTGGCGAAATTGTCGAGCGGCGTGTGGAAAGCCGGCTTGTTGCCCTTGGTGAATGGCGCTTCGGCATGCAGCCTGGCGCGTGCATGCCGTTCGTTGAAGGCATCCGATGTCGGCAGCAGTGCCGCTGGGATTAATCTGGCGCCTAGGCCGGCCAGCGACATCAAATCTTCGGTGACCACGCCACCTGTATGCAAAACGACGATATCCGCCTGCGTGCCGGTCAAGCGCAGGGAGCGGACCAGCGCCAGCGCACCCATCGCATAGTCGCGATTGGTGACGAGTGTCACATAGGCGTGGGATGGGGAGACGGTAAGCGCCAAGCCTACCCCACGCTCTTCAGCCGCTTGCCCTCTGGATCGCGCTCGATGGTGGCCGCGATATCCTTGGTCCAGGCCGAAACTGCCGGCACGCGGTTACGGTCGACGCGATAGGCGTATTTCTTCGCCACGTCGACCACCTCCGCGAGCAGTCCTGTCTCCAGCGTGATCGGTTCAAGGCCGAGTTCGAGGAACTGCTCGTTATGCACCACGAGATCGTTCTCGGCGGCTTCCTTGCGCGGATTGGGCAGGTAGGCGACCTTGGCGCCGGCCATGCCGGCAACCAGTTCGGCCAGGTCGCGCACCCGGTGCGTTTCGGTCATCTGGTTGAAGATCTTGACCTTTTCCCCGCGTTTCGGGGCATTCTTCAGCGCCAGTTCGATGCAGCGCACGGAATCCTGAATATGGATGAAGGCGCGCGTCTGGCCACCGGTGCCATGTACTGTCAGCGGATAGCCAATGGCCGCCTGGATCAGGAAGCGGTTGAGCACGGTGCCATAGTCGCCGTCGTAATCGAACCGGTTGATCAACTGCACATGCCGTTTCGTCTGCTCCGTGTGCGTGCCCCAGACGATGCCCTGGTGCAGGTCGGTTATCCTGAGGCCATCGTTCTTGGCGTAGAACTGGAAGAGCAGCTGATCCAGGCACTTGGTCATGTGGTAGATCGAGCCGGGGTTGGCCGGATAGAGGATATCCTGCGTCACCGTCTCGCCATCGATTGTTTCGATGCCGACCGGCAGATAGCCTTCCGGGATCGCCGCGCCGACCGTCGAATAGCCGTAGACACCCATCGTGCCGAGATGGACGAGATGGGCGTCGAGATCGAGCTCGACCATCGCATTGAGCAGGTTGTGGGTGGCGTTGACGTTGTTGTTGACCGTGTAATTCTTGTGGCGGTCGCTTTTCATCGAATAGGGTGCCGCTCGCTGTTCGGCGAAATGGATGACGGCGTCCGGACGGTTGTCACCGAGCCAGCGCTTCAAAACTTCGTAGTCGCGCGCCAGGTCTATCAGGTGGAAATGGATGCGACGCCCGGTCTCCTGATGCCAGATGCGGGTGCGTTCCTGGATCGAATCCATCGGCGTCAGCGACTGCACCCCGAGTTCCGTATCGATCCAGCGCCGCGACAGATTGTCGAGAATGTGGATCTCGTGGCCCTGGTCGGAGAGATGGAGAGAGGTTGGCCAGCCAACGAAACCGTCCCCACCGAGAACCGCAATCTTCATCGAATCACTCCGCTCAATGCCGCCCGGCCAGCATCGGATATCCGACATTTGTGACAGAAATGAAATACCAATGAACCGCCGCACGACAGCCGGAACATATCTCAAACATACTTCATTTCGCTGCGATGTTGTCGAAATCCAGCCTTGATCGGGGAGCAGAGAGCCGTGAAATCTGCTGCATCGATCGATGTTCAAGCCATGTCCACTGCCGAACGATCCTCAGCCGCAATAGCGGGTCGTGACGACGAACCGGCCACAGCCAGGCGGACGGGATTTCCCGCGCAACGTTTCCTGTTGCCCGTCCTCGGCGTCGCCATTGTCGCCATCGCGGTGTATGTGCTGCGCCAGCTGATACATGGCATTTCGCTGTCGGGCGTGTTCGACGCTGTCGGACAGATTCCCACCCTCCATCTGGCCTATGCGATAGGCTTCACGGCGCTGAGTTTCGCCGCCATCGCCCTTTACGACGTGGTGGCGGTTGAAACGGTGGCGCGCGGGCGCATTCCGTGGCGTGTTTCGGCAATGGCGGGCGCAGCCGGCTATGCCGTCTCCAATGCGCTCGGTTTCTCGCTGCTCACCGGCGGCGCGCTGCGCTATCGCATCTACGCGGCCGAGGGCATCCCGGTCCAGGACATCGGCCGCATCATCGGAACCTCCTGGCTTTCGATCTGGATGGCATTCGCTGTTCTCGTCGGCATTGCGCTGCTTGCCGATCCGCAAGACCTGCCGTGGCTGTCGCAACCTGGCCCCGGCATCGATATCGCGCTCGGCGCGGCCATCGTGGGCGGCATGGCGCTTTTCATTTTCTGGCTTTCCGGCGGCGAGCGCACGCTGACAATTGGAAAGGTTTCGGCGCGCCTGCCAAGCTCGCGCGGCGCAATGATCCAGATCGCCGCCGGCATAGTCGACATTTCGGCTGCCGCCGCAACCCTCTATGTGCTGATGCCCGACACGGTGACGACCGGCCCGATCGTCTTTGCCCTGATCTTCGTGCTGGCCACCGTCGTCGGCATCGCCAGCCATTCGCCCGGAGGCCTGGGCGCATTCGAGGCGACGATCATCGCGGCGCTCGGCATCGGCCGCAACACCGAGGCGCTGGCGGCCCTGCTCGCCTACCGCGCCATCTATACGCTGCTGCCCTTCCTGGTCGCGACACTGGGGCTCATCGTATCCGAGATCATCCGCCATCGCGAACATGTCGGCAAAGGCGTGCGCACCACCGCGCGGCTGCTCGAGCCGCTGGTGCCGCCCGTTTCGGCGGGCATCACATTCCTCGGCGGCATCATTCTTTTGTTTTCGACGGCTACTCCCGCGGTTTCCGACCGGCTCGAATTCCTGGCGGATTTCATCCCCTTGCCCTTCATCGAGCTGTCGCATCTGGGCGCAAGCTTTGTGGCCGTCGCCATGCTGATCGTCGCGCGGGGGCTCGGAAGGCGTCTGAGACGCGCCTGGGTCGCAGCCCTCATCCTGTTCGGCTGCGGCGCCGTGCTGTCGATCTTCAAGGGTTTCGACTGGGAAGAAGCAATGCTGCTCTGCCTGCTCTCGGTCGCGCTTGTCGTCTTCCGCGACTCCTTCTACCGCGGCAGCGACAGCCGAATTGTCGATCTCTCCTGGGGATGGCTGGCGAGCGTCGGCACGACAGCGCTGGTAGCGCTCTGGATCGGCCTCTTCGTCTATCGCCATGTCGAATATTCGAACGTTCTCTGGTGGCAGTTCGAACTGCAGGCCGATGCGCCGCGTTTCCTGCGCGCCGCCGTCATGGTCGCGCTGGTTATCGCTGCCGTCGCGTTCGATACCGCCATCCACAACCGCGCCGATCGTAAGCGTGTGGCCGAGACGATACCACCGGCCGTCCCTGGTTTGGTCGCCCACGCCCATGACACGTCGGCAGCGCTCGCCCTGCTTGGCGACAAGCAGTTCCTGATGGCGCCAGGCGACCGCGGTTTCCTCATGTACGCGCGCTCCGGCGGCAGCCTGATCGCAATGGGGGAACCCGTCGGCGATCCCGACACCCGCGTCGAGCTCGCCTGGTCTTTCCGGGAGATGGCCGACCGGCTCGCCGCTCGCACGGTCTTCTACGAAGTCGGCTCCGACAGCCTGCCGCTGTTTCTCGACATGGGGCTCATCGCACTCAAGCTCGGCGAGGTCGCGCGCGTCGACCTTGCCCAATTCTCCCTCGAAGGCCCCCGCCGCCAGCCATTGCGTTACGCAGCGCGCCGTGCCGAGAAGGACGGGCTCGTCTTCGAGATCGTGGACAAGGCTCGCGTGCCGGCGATGCTGCAGGAATTGCGGGCGGTGTCGGATGCATGGCTGGAAGGCAAGGGTGGCAAAGAGAAGGGTTTTTCGCTCGGTTTCTTCGACGAGGACTACGTCCGGCACTTCGATTGCGCCGTCATGCGCAAGGGCGACGAGATAGTCGCTTTCGCCAATGTCTGGCGCAGCGGCGACCTCGAAGAGTTCAGCGTCGATTTGATGCGCTCCAGGCCGGGCGCGCCGGCCGCCACGATGGAAGCGCTTTTTGCCCGGCTGCTGCTCGCGGCGCGCGATGAAGGCTTTCGCTGGTTCAATCTGGGCGCCGCCCCGCTGTCGGGCCTGTCCGACAGCCGGCTCGCCTCGCGATGGAACCGCTTCGGCTCGTTCCTCTACCGGCGTGGCGCCGATCTCTACAATTTCGACGGCTTGCGGGCGTTCAAGAACAAGTTCGATCCGGTCTGGACGCCACATTACCTGATCTGCCCGCCCGGGCTCGACACGCCCCGCGCGCTGATCGACGTAACCACTTTGATCAATGGCGGCCCATTGGAGATGATGCGCAAATGACCCTGCGAAAAATGCTCATTCCTGGCGCGATAGTAGCCGCCGCGGTCGCCTGCGGGTTCTACTTCCAGGATGCGATTGCGCGCCTCTACGATCCCGGCCCCGCCGTGACCGTCGACGGCGACCAGTTGGAAAACATTCCCGTACTGCAGCCAGATAGCCCTCCGACAGGGCTTGTCATCCTCGTTTCCGACAAGGGCGGGATAAAGAAGGCTGACCGCGACGTCGCCGAGGCGCTGAAAAAGCGTGGCCTGATCGTTCTGCCGGTCGATCTCGAAGTGTGGCGCAAGCAGCTCGACGCGGACGGCGGAGAGTGTGTCTATCTCGGCTCCGACATCGAAGAACTGGCGAAGGAAGCGCAACGCACCCTTTCGCTCGACAGCTATTTCCATCCCGTGGTCGCCGGCCAGGGAGAAGGCGGAACGCTGGCCTATGCGGCAGTGGCCGACGCGCCGGCGGCAACCGTTGCCGGAGCCGTCGCCCTCGATCCCGCGCCTGTGCTGCGCACCCGGCTGCCAGTCTGCGAAGGCGCCAAGCCAACGCCCGAAGCGGGCGGTGGCTTCTCCTACGCGCTTGATGCGCCGCTTCCGGCGACGGCCGTGCTTGTGAGCGAACAGCCGCTTGCCGGCGAAAGCGCCGCGGGAGAAGAGCGGTTCGACCGCACCATCGGCAAGACCGCCGCCGATCCCGTCGCCCGGGTGGCCATGGCGCTTGACGCGATTTCGGACGCAGCCAAGCGTGATGCGCTCGCCCAGGCCTTGCCGATCGTGGACATCCCGACGACCACCAAGCCGCAGGCGCTTGCTCTCTTCTATTCGGGTGACGGCGGCTGGCGCGACATCGACAAATCAGTCGGCGACTGGCTGGCCCAGCATGGCGTGCAGGTGGTAGGTGTCGATTCGCTCCAGTATTTCTGGTCCGAGCGTTCGCCGGAAAGTGTCGCCAAGGACGCCGGCGACATCATCGCGCGTGCCGATCCTTCGGGAAAACTCCCGCTGGCCGTGCTCGGCTATTCCTTCGGCGCCGACACATTTCCTTTCGTCTGGCCGAAACTCCCGCAGGAATTGCGCGACCGCATCCGGTTCGTCGGCCTGCTGAGCCCCAGCACCTCGACGCGGTTCCAGGTGACGGTGGGCAGCTGGCTCGGCCTCGACGGCGACCATCCGGTCGTACCGGCAATCGCGGCGCTTCCGCTCGATCGGGTGCTCTGCGTCTATGGCAAGGACGAGGAGGATGACAGCGCCTGCGTTGATCCCGCTCTTGCTGCAATGCGGAGGCTTAAGGTTGCCGGCGGCCATCACTACGACGAGGACTACGGCGCGCTTGCCGCCAGGCTGCTTGGCATGATCACCGCGCGCGCCGGCGCCTGAGGATAGAGCGGTTCCGGTTCTTTCAGAACCGATACTCGCTCCAACTGATTATTTTTGCCGCAAGCCCCGCACAAAGCGGGGCTTCGACGTGGTTGAAGGCTAGCCTCAGCAGGGGCCGTCCGCGACAACCCTGTAGCCGGCATTATCGGCCTCGCAGGAGTTGGGGAACGTCTGGTGCTCGCCGCCGCGACGCCCGCACACCGGCGCATATTCGCGGGTGCAGAAGCGCGGTTCACCGCCGCCGCCAACGCCACCTCCACTGCTGCGGCATTCGCCGCCGGAGATGACGCGGAAACCGGCATTCTCCGCCTCGCAGGAATTGGAGAAGGTCTGGCGTTCGCCGCCGCGTCGCGCGCACACCGGCGCATATTCACGGGTGCAGAAGCGCGGTTGCTCGCCACCGCCTGCGCCGCCCCGGCATTCGCCGCCGCGGATCACCCGGTAACCCTGCGCCTCGGCCTGGCACGCGTTGGGAAAGGTTTGACGGTCGTTGCCGCGCCGGGCGCAGACCGGATCGTATTCGCGGGTGCAGAACTGCGGCCGCTCCGGCGGCAGCGGGCGGGGTCCGGGTCCCGGCCCAGGAACTTCCTCGACCACGCAAGCCGAAAGCAACGTGCCGAACAGCAGCGCCAGCGCGCCCAACCGGAAAAACGAAGCGAAAAATCTCATAAAGTAGGCTCCTCGGTCCATCCACCGTAACCGCTGTAGCCCGAAGATGCGCTGCCCGCCACGCGAAACTCAATCGTCATCTTGCGAAACATCCGGTTCGTTGCGACGATGCCGTTGTGATGGCTGGGCAGGAACCCATTCCGTGGTTGTTTTCGATATCCCGAAGAAACTGCGCCGCTTCCATGTCGCGGCCATGGTGATCGACGAAGAGAACAATTCGGCCTGGGTGGGCGGCTTCCTCAACTGGCCGGAGCGGCCGGAGGCGGAGGACCTTCTGGAGCATTACCGCGCCGACGCCATCGCCGCTTTCGCCCATCAGGACATCGACGATGCAAGGCCGGCGACGATCCACGTGGCGCAAGTGCACGAACTGCCCGACGTGCCGCGCGCGCCTGCCGGCCCGCCGCCGAAGCACTGGCATATCGACCTCGATTTCGTCTACCACAACGTGAAATTCGGCATGCTGCTCGAAGCGGTGTTTTCGTGGCCGGAAGTGCCTAGCGGCGAAACACTTTCGGCCATGACGCATGTGATGATCGCCGACGCGCTGTCGGTGCGCGGCGAAGGCCCTTCGTGGGCCGCCGAGGCCGAGATCGTCACTATCGCCGTGCGCGAGACCGACGAGCCGACGACCTATCCCGAGCTGCCGGCGGCTTGATGCTGGGCCATGCTGGCCACCTGGCCAGCAAGTCAAATCGAACGCTTTGCTGACGATAAGCCTGGCCCTCTCCACAACCGGTAGTAGCTACTTGAAATCCGCCTCGCGGCAGGCTTTGGTCCTAATTCTTCAAGGGCGAGATCGGATGGACCGTTTCGGACTCCGGATCCGGCGCAGTTCCCGCCTCCCGTCACCGCGACTGTGAATGCTCCAAACGTGAACCCCGTTTATGCAGATAAGCTACCCTGGAAGCTTGATTACATCGACAAGGATTTCTCACAGGCCGACACCTCGCCGACAAAGAACCGGAAAAGTTGCGTCAACTTCAGGAATTGTGGTGGGCGGAAGCCGCCCGCAATCATGTGCTTTCCGTGGACACCCGCTTGCTTGCCGCCCGCATCAAGCCGGACGAAATCCCGAACCCGACAAAGGGTTTGAAGTCGATAACCTAGCATGCCGGCGCCGGGATGGGCTGGTACGTGCAGACTGGCATGCTGGTGTTCAGCTACAACTTCTTCACAGAGTGCACGCGCATTGAAGCGACAGAGCCGCTCGCTCCCGGTCAACAAACCGTGCGCGCCGAGTTCGTTTATGACGGCGGCGGCATGGGCAAGGGTGCGGCGGTCAGCCTTCTTGCCGGTGAAAAAAGATCGGCGAGGGACGTATCGAGCGCACCGTGCCGGTCGCCTTCTCCTCGTTCTCTGGTTTCGATGTGGGGCTGGATCGCGGCGCGCCTGTCGATTTCACCCACAAGCCGCCGTTCACCTTGACCGGCAAATCGACCGCCTCACGGTCGATTTGAAGTGATCGATTGCCGCAAAGCGCTTGAACGGACGAAGCTGATCGTCCGCTCAAGCTCAGACACGATCCAGAAATTCGAGCACCCGTCGGGTAAGCAGTTTCGGTGGCCTCCGCGTCGAATGACGGCAGCGAACTGTCGGCGAAGTAGTGCTGATTTCCGGCGTACAGGAACAGCTGCGCATCCTTGGCCTTCTCCACGATCTCGCGTGCGGCGTCGATATCGCCTTGGCCGACGAAAACGGGATCGTTGTCCATGCCGTGGATTTGTACGGGAACACCTTCCGGCCACGGTCCGAAGGCCCATTGCCCGCTGATCGGGAGGCAGGAGTAGAAAAGCAGCGCCCCGCGCGCACCAGGACGTGTCTGCGCCAACTTCTGGGCGGGCAGCACACCGAACGAGAAGCCGGCGTAAACGAGGTCGGAGGGCAGCGCGGCGGCTGTGCGCACGCCGCGCTCTGCGCATGTCGTCGAACCCGATCCCACCGATATAGGCGAGGCCCTCTTCGATGCTTGCGAATGTGCGCCCGTCAAACAGGTCTGGCGTGTGCACGATATGTCCTGCGGCGCGCAACGTGTCGGCGAACGCGCGCACGCCCGGCGTCAGCCCCTGAGCGTGATGAAACAGCAGAACCTCGGTCATCATCGGCCTCCGTTGGCGAGAGCCCGCAAGTTCGGCAGCGTTTACTCCTTCGGCTTCTCCGCATGCCCGCCGAAAGCGTAGCGCATCGCCGACAGAAGCTTGTCGGCGAAGGCGGATTCGCCGCGCGATGAAAACCGGTCGAACAGCGCTGCAGAAAGCACCGGCGCCGGCACGCTGGTGTCAATCGCCGCCTTCAGCGTCCAGCGGCCCTCGCCGGAATCGGAAACCCGGCCGCCATAATTCTGCAGCGCCGGATCGGCTTTCAGCGCGCCGGCGGTGAGATCGAGCAGCCATGAGCCGATGACCGAACCGTGACGCCAGACTTCCGTGACAGCTGGCAGGTCGATGTCGAAGCGGTAGTATTGCGGCTCCGACAACGGCGTGGTTTCGGCGTCGGCCGGGCGGTGGCTGTCGCCGACATTGGCGGCTTTCAGGATGTTGATGCCTTCGGCATAGGCCGCCATAACGCCATATTCGATGCCGTTGTGCACCATTTTCACGAAATGGCCGGCGCCGCTCGGCCCGCAGTGCAGGTATCCTAGGCGAGCGGTCCCGAAATGGTCGAGCTGGGCGCCGGGACCGGCGGTATCGCGCGCCGGCGAACTGTCAGGCTCGGCGCCGGGTGCCAGCGCGGCAAAGATGGGATCGAGATGTTTCACCGCCCCGTCCGGCCCGCCGATCATCAGGCAATAGCCGCGCTCCAGACCCCAGACGCCGCCGCTGGTGCCGACATCGACATAGGCAAGGCCCTTCGGCTCCAGCCGGGTAGCCTGGTCGACGGCGTCGCGATAATTGGAGTTGCCGCCGTCGACGATGATGTCGCCCTTCTCCAGCAGGGGCTCGAGCTTGGCAACCTGGGCGCCGGTGATTGCCGCCGGCAGCATCAGCCATGCGGTGCGCGGCTTTTCGAGCTTCTGCACAAAGTCTTCCAGCGAGGCGGCCGGCGTTGCACCCTCTTCCGCCAGACCCGCGATGGCTTTCTGGTTGATGTCGTAGACGACGCAGCTATGTCCGGCGCGCAGCATGCGGCGCACCATGTTGGCGCCCATGCGCCCAAGCCCAATCATTCCGATCTGCATATCGCTGTCCCTTGCATGAATCCCGATGCGCGCACTGTAGCCACGATATGAGACAATTGGGACGGGGATCGCGATATTTCGAAGGTGGCGAGCATCTACCGGAAGCGGACGCCGCTGGGAACTAAATGACGGCGGAAGCCGCCAATGGTCATGCATTTATCGCCGCCCGGTCGGAAAGGTTGCCGGGCGGCGAAAACTCGGGACCTCGTCAGGCAGGCTTCACCGGCGCGTTCATCGCCCAGACGACACCGAACGGGTCCTTGAGCTGACCCCAGCGGTCGCCCCAGAACATCACCTGCAGCGGCATGGTGATCTCGCAGCCGGCATCGACGGCGCGTTTCCACCAGGCATCGATGTCGCCGTCCGAAAGGTGCAGCTGCAGCACGAAGGCCTGCGGCTTTTCATAAGCATGGCCGTAATCGGGATAGAAGTCGGCTATCATCAGCGACGAACCGTTGACGTAGACATGCACATGCATGGTGCGTCCCTGCTCGTCTGGCGGGACGGCATGAATCGTCTGCCCGCCAAAAGCCTTGGCGTAAAATTCCGCCGCCTTCATCGCGCCGTCGACGCTGATATAAGGGCACAATCCGCCGAGCACTTTCGGGTCGGTGGCGTCGATCGTCTGGGCGTTCATGTCTGTTCTCCTCAAGGGTTGCAGCCACTGTGGCTGCCTGAAAGACGGACGGGATTGCCGCAAGCCGACATAGTCCCGCAAAGTTTTCCGGTTTGAACCATTGTCCGTCTGTACGGAACCTAATGGTTATGTAACCTTTTGGTTTTATACGAAGCGAAAGCGAGGCTGTCAAGCACCCGACCGGTCGGGTGCGACGATCACCGCGAAACGTGGTGACATAGGATGATGCGACGCGCTCGCCGATGTCGGGTAGCTTACTGTCCCGGCCGGCCGGTCTTGCCGGGGCGGCGGGTCTGGCGGCGCTGGTCGGCCGGGTCCTCGTAGGAGCCTATGCCGGCGCGCTCGCGAGGGACGGGTTTGGCATCATCCGAAGCGTTGCGCTCCTTCGCGCCCCCCTCTGGCCTGCCGGCCATCTCCCCCACGAAAGGGGAGATCGGCAGCTTGGAGGGTTTCGTTCCCGGCACCGGCTTTTCGGTGCGGCGCACCGTCATCTCGTCCAGGCTGTTCTTGCGGAAATAACTTGGATTCCCTTGTGGCCCGGACTCGCTTTCTTGCTCGGCTGCGCCTTGCAAGGCATCCGGGCGTGCGGCGGTCAGTCGACCGCTCGAGCTGCGCCCGCGATCGTCCGGCGTGCCGAAGTCTGAGCCGTGCGCCTCCGCTGCCGTCTGCTTCTTGAACAGCGAACGGGAGATCGCGCCCGCGGGCGTCACCGCGTCGGTTCCGGGCCCCATATTTTCGAGAGAGGGTTTCCTGAACAGCGGCTCGCGCTTGACTGGTACGACGCCGTCGCCGCCCATTTCGTCGAGATGCGGCTTGCGGAACAGGTTGGGCCTGGCAGCCTTCGCCGCAGCCTCGGCGGCGCGGGCGGCATCCAGTCTGCGGAATCGATCCTGCTCCTCGGCTGTCCGATGCTTCGCCGCACCCTTGTTGTGCTTTCCCTTCTCGCGGCCCGAGACCGGGCTCTCGCTTTCGGCATATCTGGCCAGCGGGTCGTCGGAGATCGACAGTTCGAGCTCGCGAAGCCGCTTGATCTCGTCGCGCAGGCGGGCCGCCTTCTCGAAGTCGAGATCGGCAGCGGCGTCGCGCATCTGCTTGGTCAGCGCTTCGAGATGGGTCTTCAGGTTGTTGCCCATCATGGCGCCGGCGTCGTCGGTGAACTGCGAGATATCGGCCCGCACATGATCCTGCTCGTAGACCGAGTCCAGAATGTCGGAGATGCGCGACTTCACCGATTCCGGGGTGATGCCGTTTGCCTCGTTCCACGCCATCTGCTTCTCGCGGCGGCGGTTGGTCTCGGCCATCGCCCTCTCCATCGAACCGGTGATCTGGTCGGCGTAGAGGATGACCTTGCCGTCGACATTGCGCGCCGCGCGGCCGATGGTCTGGATGAGCGAGGTTTCGGAGCGCAGGAAACCTTCCTTGTCCGCATCGAGGATGGCGACGAAACCGCATTCGGGGATGTCGAGGCCCTCGCGCAAAAGATTGATGCCGACCAGAACGTCGAAGGCGCCGAGGCGCAGGTCGCGCAGGATCTCGATGCGCTCCAGCGTGTCGATGTCGGAGTGCATGTAGCGCACGCGGATGCCCTGCTCGTGCAGGTACTCGGTGAGGTCCTCGGCCATGCGCTTGGTCAGCACGGTGCACAGGGTTCGGTAGCCCTTGGCCGTGGTCTCGCGGATTTCGCCGACGACATCGTCGACCTGCGTCTTGGCCGGGCGCACCTCGACCGGCGGGTCGATCAGGCCGGTCGGGCGAATAACCTGCTCGGCGAAGACGCCGCCGGACTGTTCCATCTCCCAGCCACCGGGCGTCGCCGACACGGCAACCGAAAGCGGGCGCATGGCGTCCCATTCCTCGAAACGCAGCGGCCGGTTGTCCATGCAGGACGGCAGCCGGAACCCGTATTCGGCGAGCGTCGCCTTGCGCCGGAAGTCGCCCCGGTACATGCCGCCGATCTGCGGCACGGTTACGTGGCTTTCGTCGACGAAGACCAGCGCGTTGTCAGGGATGTATTCGAACAAGGTGGGCGGCGGATCGCCAGGGCGGCGACCGGTCAGATAACGCGAATAGTTCTCGATGCCGGCGCACGAGCCCGTGGCCTCCAGCATCTCCAGGTCGAAGCGGGTCCGCTGTTCCAGCCGCTGCGCTTCGAGCAGCCGGCCGGCCTTCTCCAGTTCGGCGAGACGGTGCTGCAGCTCTTCCTTGATCGACTTGATCGCCTGGTTGAGCGTCGGCCGTGGCGTCACGTAATGCGAGTTGGCGTAGATTTTCACCGACTTCAGGTCGCCGGTCTTCTGCCCGGTGAGCGGATCAAACTCGGTAATGCTCTCGATCTCGTCGCCGAACAGCGAGATGCGCCAGGCGCGATCCTCGAGGTGGGCCGGAAAGATCTCGATCGTGTCGCCGCGCACCCGGAACGAGCCGCGCACGAAGTTGATGTCCTGCCGCTTGTATTGCTGTGCGACAAGATCGGCGAGCAGCGCCCGCTGGTCGAGGCGGTCGCCGATCTCCATCTGGAAGGTCATCGCCGTATAGGTCTCGACCGAGCCGATACCGTAGATACACGACACCGAGGCGACGATGATAACGTCGTCGCGCTCCAGCAGCGATCGCGTCGCCGAATGGCGCATCCGGTCGATCTGCTCGTTGATGGAGCTTTCCTTCTCGATGAAGGTGTCGGTGCGGGGAACATAGGCCTCTGGCTGGTAGTAGTCGTAGTAGGAGACGAAATATTCCACCGCATTGTCGGGGAAGAATTTCTTGAACTCAGCGTAGAGCTGAGCGGCAAGCGTCTTGTTAGGCGCCAGGATGAGAGCCGGACGCTGCGTCTCCTCGATCACCTTGGCCATTGTGAAAGTCTTGCCGGAGCCGGTGACGCCGAGCAGCACCTGGGTGCGGTCGGCATTGTCGACGCCTTCGACCAGATCCTTGATGGCGGTGGGCTGGTCACCTGCCGGCTCGAAATCCGACACCATCTTTATGGCGATGCCGCCTTCCGACTTTTCCGGGCGAGCCGGCCGGTGCGGCACCCACAATTCACCGTTCTTGTGCAGCGGGTTACCGCTTTCGATAAGCGCCGACAGCGCCGCAACCGTCGCGGTGACGCCGCTGTTGGACAGTGTCTCGGCATCCTCCAGCGAGATATCGAGGCCCGCGACCGGATTGAGGCCGACGGCGGCCCGCTCCCTGGCGGAAGCAGCGCCACCCATCGAAGTGCCGCGCGCAGTCTTGGTCGGGGCAGACGAGCGTTCGGGGACTTTTTTGGGCTTCGAAGGCTTCCGTTCCGCTTCGCGCTCGATCTGCTCGGCCCAGTCCGACAGCGAACCGGTCAGCGGCGCGCCGGACAACGCAGGCTGCGGCGCTTCCTCGAAGCTGCCGCGATGCAGCGGCTGCGAGGCATCTAGATAATCAGTGACGCCATTGCCGCGACGCTGTGCGCCACGCGGCTCGCGGTCACCGGGTTTTGCGCCGGAGGACTTTTGCTCGGGAGATTTTGCCATACCGCCAATATGGGAAGAATCGCCGGAAATGGAAAGAGCAGGCCGGGCAAAAGCCGATCGCCAAAACCACCTCCTGACAGAGGGGTGTCAGGAGGTGATTTTGAAGAGCTCACCGTTCCGGCGCTAGAACCCTTGATGATGCAACGCCGAGATTTTGCTCAAAGCGCTGCCTTCGCCTCCTCGACGGGCACTAGCTTGCCCAGCCCGCCGAACTCGTGCAGGTCGCCACCGACCTCGATTCGAATAGACTTGTCGATGCCGCCGACACTAACGGGTGAAAATCCGCTTGCCCTCAAGCGGCGGTTTTCGCGCCAATCCGTTTCTCGAAAGGCTTTGAGCGCAACGGCAATCGCTTGCGACGCTTCTTTCTCCGTCGCTTCGGTGTAAGTCGCTATTGTCTCGCCGCGTTGATGCTCTCCAATCTATCCTCGGCGTCAACCCACTCTTCGCCAATCCAATGTCGAGCCTTTGACTGAGATGCCATGACATCCTCCACGCGGTCATGCCACGGTGCGTTGCAAGGCAAATTCGAACTGCTGCAGCTCAATCTTAGTCACGCCAAACTGTGTGGCGCATATCGTGCAGTTTAGGTCGCGTTGGCATCAAACCTTTACCCGGCAAAAAACCGGTCACCCACTTCCCGATTAGCTGCCAAAGCCGGAAATTATCTTTCCAAATATGGGATTATCGCAATGATCTGTCCCTACAATGGGAACACCCACGGAATAGCATAGCGGATCGTCACCTCTATCCCTTGATACCGCAGCCCGGCAGCGATTCGACCTATGAGGCGGAGCGCAGATCAATCCAGTTTTATCTGGCATGAGGTCTTTGATGCATGCACACAACGTCCGCATCAGGTTAATTGAACCACAAGGCGAAGGACAGGAAGCCGGCGCCGCCGAACTGCTGGCGGATGCGGGAAAAATCCTCGCCGGTGATCAGCGTGCCGTTTTCCAGATACGGCACCATGCCCGGCCCGGTAATCGCCAGCACCAGGTCGAAGGTCTGCGGCGCGTCGAAGAAGGCCTTCATGTTGATGCCCTTCGTCGGGATGCGGAAATGCGGCAACAGCACGCTGCCCTCCAGCAGGTCCTCCGCCATCTGCAGCGCATCGAGCCAGGCGGTGACCTGTTCCTCGCCGACTTCCAGGCCGGTCAAGGGATTGACGCCCTTCTGCTGAGGGCCGGGAAGCCATTCACGGTCGTTGTCTGTCTCGGCGCGGATGGCCTTCCAGTCCTCGCGGGAGAGGCGGATCATTTCGAGCAGTTTCAGCCGCGCCGTCTGCCGACGCTCCGGTTCGACGACCGGCCAGTTGACCAGGTGGATGAAGGAGACGAAATCAGCCAGCCGCCACTCCGACATGAATATGCTGAACTGCGCGTCTTCCGGCGTCGGCACCAGCAGCTGCTGGAGCGGCAGGCTGGAGCGCGGGAAGAACATGTGGAAGCTGCCGTCGAAGGCATTCTGGAAATCGTGCGCGAGCCAGAAATCGGCCTGGGCGACCAGGAAGTTCGCATAGCCCTGCAGCCAGTAGCCGTCGGCGCGGTCGAAACGGAACACAAGATCGGGAGCAGGCGTCGACGGATCGGCGCCGCGGCCGCTCATCGCCGCCATGATGGCGGCGAAACTTTCAGTCGGTGCGATGGCGGCATCGCCGTCGAGGTCGATGCCGAGTTTGGTGAGGTCGGCGACGACGCCGATGTCGGCGCCGGCCGGCACTGTGTCGAGTTTGGCGGCGGCCGCCTCCATGCCGTCGCGAAATTCGACGAGGATGGCGCGGAAGCCCTCGTAGGTCAGCGGTTCGGGTTCGGCGCGCGACGGCACCGGCAACCGTAGCAGCGGCAACATGAAGGATTGCGGGCTCTCGAAACCATGGCGGTTGAGCTTCGTCGCCAAGTTCTCAAGCGATTGGAAAAACCCGGCGGCGCCAAGTGCGTAAGGCACCAGCGGATCCTGCGGGTCGGCATTCTCCAGTTCCTCGATCGCCGCGTCGCGATCAGCCACCGACTTGGCGCTGAACAGCGCCTGCGTGGCGGTCGCGGTGTCGGCCCAAGCCGGCGCGCCCGCTAGAACCAAGCCCATCAACGGCAGCAGCCAGAAAGAAAACCGTTTCACGCGCATCTCCGCTCGAAATTGCCGCGAAAACAAGCGTCTCGCGATGCTGCGACTCCCGCGATGGTTTTGAAGCGTTTTTGTGGCAACCGCAATGCAAGCCGTGCATGCATCCAGCGTGGTCCTTGTCCTTCTGCTCCCGGCCGGAGCCGGGAAAATTGTAATAGTGGTAACGCAATGACCAGCGCGGAACGCATTCAAATTGAACCGGCATTCAGCTTTATCTGTTGGTTAGCTGCATTGAGCGACGCCAGGTGATTCCACCTGGCTGCAAAATGCTCTAGTTTGCCGTCTGCAAAAACGGATTGCCTCGGTGTCCAATTTTCCCTTGCCTTATCGGCTGTCGTGGCTGCCCCGATTTCTGCGGCCATCGCTGGGCGGCGACATAACTGGCTTCGCAGCACCGGCCGGCCGCCTGATGGCGCAGCCGCCGCAAAAAACCGTGCGTCTGGTTTTCCTGGGCGACATTTCGGCGGTGGCCAACCGGCAGGCGCCAGAGATCGACGAGAATCTCGCCGCCGTCATTGCATCGGCCGACCTTGTGGTGGGCAATTGCGAAAGCCCGGTGGTAGGCAGACGGCGGGCGCCGCTGCGGACACGGCTCGGCACCCTTCACGCCATGGATGCCGGCTTCCTGCTCGGCTTGCTCGCCGCGATGGACGTCGATGCCGACCGGCTGGTGCTGTCGCTCGCCAACAACCATGTGCTCGACCAGGGTACCGACGGTTTCGCCGAGACACGCGCCACCCTGCGCTCGCTCGGCATCCGCACCATAGGCACCACCGACCATACTCCGGTGACCACGCTTGCCGTCGAGGGGGTGACCATCGGGTTGGTTGCCTTTACCGATTGGCGCAACGCCGATTTGCGGAAGTTCGCCCGCCGCGTGGTAATGACGAAAAAACTGGCCAGGGACGACTGGCGCTCGGTCTGCTCGGTGCAGGCGGACCTCTTGTGCGCGGTGCCGCATTGGGACTGGGAGTTCTGCCATTTTCCCCGCACCGGCACCCGCGCGCTGGCGCACCGGCTTGCGGCGCAAGGCATCGGGCTGATCGCTGGACACCATGCGCATGTCGTGCAGCCGCTGGAGCGCATCGGCGACACAGTCGTCGCCTATGGGCTGGGGGATTTCCTCGGCACGGCCTTCGCCCGCCAGCCGTGGCCCGGCCGCATCGGCGCCATGCTGGTGGCCGACATCAGCGCGGACAGACTGAGCATGGGCCGCGTCGCCGCCTATGAAATGGTGCCGTTCATGCGGCTGCGCGAGCGCCATCGTGAAAGGCTGGTAGGCATCGGCCGTCTGAACGGAACGCTCAGGGATAAGGTGGCCGACCGGCTTTCCCGAGTGTTGGGCTTCCGCAGGCCAACCGTGGCGGGAACCTGATTGCGCCCGCCGGCATCTCAGCCATAACGAAGCTTCAGCCCGACGATGGCGAGGATGAGCGCCAGCGTGATGGCATTCGCCACGATGACCGGCCACGAGCTGATGAGCACGCCATAGACCATCCACAGGACAAGACCGGTGGAAAGCACCAGGTTGGCGACGAGCAAGACGCCCTGCGTCTGCCTTTCGCGGATCATCTTGGCGATCTGCGGCAGCCAGCACAGCGTGGTAACGGCGGCAGCAAGCGCGCCAACCATTTCGATGGAGAAGGGCAAGACGGGTTTCCGGGAGGTTTTCAAACGACGCAATCTGCGTTGAATCGGAGGAAAAATAAAGATGAGCAGAGTGTCGCAGCGCTTTGTTAGTCGGCGGCAAGCCTCTGAATTTACGGATGATCTTGCGGCGGTAACTTTTCCGTGTCATAAATTTCGTGTTCGGGCATTTGCTGACCCGGAGACTGGAACGTTTGAGCGACCCTTTCCCCGACACTGTGAATATCTGACGGCCCTGCTTTTGGCGCGGGGTTCCAAATCATGCGCGAATGCATGGCCGCCAAGAAAACTGCCGGACTTTCCTTCGCGCTCGGGCGGAGAGGGCCGGAAAATCGAAACGGGTGAAGGAGTTCTCCCAATGGCCCAGACCGGTACCGTAAAGTTCTTCAACGCAACCAAAGGCTTCGGCTTCATCACGCCGGATGGCGGCGCCAAGGACGTGTTCGTCCACATCTCCGCGATCGAGGCCTCCGGCCTGCGCACCCTCGTCGATGGCCAGAAGGTCACCTTCGACGTCGAGCCAGACCGCATGGGCAAAGGTCCGAAGGCGGTCAACCTGCGCGCCGGCTGAGGCACAGCCCTTCGCTCCTTGCGGGAGCGGTTGCATCGAATGGAAAGGCACGGCTTGGCATGTCCATCCGTGCTTTTCTTTTGCCGCTGCCATATTGAACTCTGCTCCACAGGCCCCAATTGCCGCGTGATTATACAGCCAGTTCAACCCGGTCGGTCGCGGCCGGCCAACTGTATCCAGATCGGGCCGGCGCGTTACTGCGAATAATGACACCGGAACAGTGATGCGCCGGCGGTTCTCTTGCTGGCCGACGCTGCGTCTTCGCCAATCGACACGAAGCAACAGTCCCGGCAAAACTTTTTCTTGTGCCAGGCGCTAAAATAAAGGAGAAAATTGGCGTTCGGGCATTTGCCGGCCCGGAGACTGGAATGGCATGCGCTCATGACGGCCAATGGCCGCCTGGGTAACTCGCGAAGAGAGGGCTTCGATGTTAGCTCCGGCGCGGGGAAACTGTTTCTTCTCCTCCAGTGAACGACCGACATCGTGTTGGGTCCGACCCCGCACGTGAATACCAATGGGAGAAATAAGGAGTTTCCCAATGCCGCAGACCGGCACTGTCAAATTCTTCAATCACGCCAAAGGCTTCGGCTTCATTACGCCGGATGACGGGCAGAAGGATGTCTTCGTCCACATCTCGGCTGTGCAGGCCTCTGGCCTACCCGGTCTTGAGGATGGACAGAAAGTGACATTCGATACCGAGCCGGACAAGCGCGGCAAGGGTCCGAAAGCGGTCAATCTCTCGGTCGGCTGAGCCGACCGGTGACCTGAGTTCCGGGATCGGTCGATCCCGGAAAATCGCAGGCAGCCCCGCGACGTTCCCGTTGCGGGGAATTGTGGTTGTATCGTTCAGATCGACTTATCCGTGTATTGCTGCTCCACCTGTCTACTCAGGCGTGCAAAGGGCTACGCTTGCCAAATGATTTTTGCCCGGGGAATCTCTTCTGGCTCGGAAATTATGCGGCAGGTCGTTGGCCCAAAATCCAGGCGAAGTCTGCCCTGACGCCGATTTGCCACAAATTCCCGCCATATCGTGACGGAACAAACTGGCAAGGCGGCCGTTCAGCTTGTGTTCAGATAGGCCAGCCTATTTTCGAAAAGAACGTTGGCCTGTGGCTCTCAAGCAGGCAACGCCAAGGAGAATAGAGATGAACCGCTTTCTGAAGACCGCCGTGCTTGCAGTTGCGCTTGGCGCTACGACGCTTGCCGCGATGCCCGCGGCACAAGCTGGCGACCATTGGCGCCATAGCAACAATGGCGATGCCGTCGCAGCCGGCGTGATCGGCCTAGCGGCCGGCGCCTTGATCGGCGGCGCGCTTGCCCAGCCGCGCTATCGCGAGCCGATCTACTACGACGACTATTACGAACCCGCCCCGGTTCGCCGCTACAATTATGTCCGCACCTACGAAGAGCCGCGCTACGTGCGCAGGGCTGAGCCGTGGAGCCGCGAGTGGTACCGCTATTGCAGCAGCCGCTACCGGAGCTTTGACCCCGACACCGGCACCTTCGTTGGATATGACGGCCGCGAGCGTTTCTGCCGCTGACCGATCCGGCGTCGCAAACAAGGAAAACCCCGCCTCGGCGGGGTTTTTTGTGGCCGCGGTCAGGTCAGGAACGGGTTGGTCCGCCGCTCCTCGCCGAAACGCCCGCCCGGACCATGACCACAGATGAAGCCAATGTCGTCGCCCAGCGGCAACAGCTTCTCCCTGATCGAGCGGATCAGCGTCTCGTGGCTGCCGCCCGGCAGGTCGGTGCGGCCGACCGAGCCGCGAAACAGCACGTCGCCGACATGCGCGAATTTCGCCACCGGGTTGAAATAAACAACGTGACCCGGCGCATGGCCCGGGCAATGCAGCACGCTGAACGCATGGCTTCCGAACGAGACGACATCGCCCTCCTTGAGGAAACGGTCTGGCACGCAATTCCGGACCGGATCGGTGAGGCCGAACCGCAAGGCCTGGTTTTCCAGGTTGGCGAGCAGCGGAAGGTCGTCCTCATGCGGGCCTATGATCTCGATGCCCAGCCGCTCCTTCAGATCCATCGCGCCGCCGGCATGGTCGATATGGCCGTGGGTAAGCCAGATGGCGACGACCGCGATCTGGTTATCATCGAGCACCTTCAGAATGTTTTCGATATCGCCGCCCGGATCCACCACGACCCCTGTCTTGTCGTCCGTGTCGAACAGGATCGTGCAGTTCTGCTGGAATGGAGTGACCGGGACGATCCCGGCATTCAACTGGCCCATATGCTTCGCCTCATATCTCGCTCTTCGGCACCCACATAAAGGCCGGGTGGCGCGGCGTCCACCGTTGGGCGTGCGCGGAAGGAACGGGCGAGGCAAACCCGCCCTCATCGTCGGTCAGCGACTGTCGCCTCAGTTCCCGGCGCCGGCAAGCACCGGCACGAACAGCGAATGCTTCAGCCGATTGAGGGCGATGCTGCTGCGGAACTCCCGGATGACCTCGTTGTCGTCCATCATGCGGCGGGTGAAACGCTCGTAGGATTCGAGATCGGGAGCGGTGACAACGAGCACGAAATCCGTCTCGCCAGTGACACCCCAGGCAGATTGCACTTCGTCGGCTGCAAGCAGCCAGCGTTTCAGTCCGTCGGTTAGCGCCGCCCGTTCGCGCTCCAGCATAAGCTCGACAATCACGGTGATTGGGCTGCCAGCGGACCGCGGATCGAGCACCATGCGTTCGCCGACGATGACGCCCGCTTCACGCAGGCGCACGATGCGCCGCTGCACGGCGGAAGCCGACAGGCCCACCTCGGCCGCAAGAAGTTCCATCTTGGCGCGCGCATCGCGCTGCAAGGCGTCAAGCAGGTGGCGGTCAATCGAATCGAGAGGCGGAGTTTGTTTCGGGTTCATCGCAATTCACTGAAAGGCCCCGATCGCGCAATGAAAAGGCGGCAAACGCGGTTCGGACGCGGCCAGGCCGCGCGGCCACACGCTACAATGGCGCCATTGCAACGCCAATCATGCGGACCAACATTCATGACACCGATCACCGAAAGCCAGATCGCCAGAGCCCGCGCCTTGATCGACCCGGTTTTTCTCGGCTCGCCGATTGTCCGGCAGGCCGGGTTCGATGCCGCACTCGGCTGCAGCGTCGCGCTCAAGGTCGAAACGCTGAACCCCATCCGCTCCTTCAAAGGGCGCGGCACCGAGGCGCTGATGGCCTCGCTGACGAACCGGCCAACGCATGTCGTCGCCACGTCGAGCGGCAATTTCGGTCAGGGCCTGGCGCGCGCGGCGACGACGCGCGGCGTCAGGGCGACAATCTTCTCGGGCGAGGACGACAATCCGGGCAAGCTCGACGCGATGCGGCAGCTGGGCGCCGAGCTGCGGCTGGTGCCACGCGGCGGCAACAGCAAGGCGCTGGCGCGCGACATGGCGGCGAAAGCCGGCGCGCTCTATGTCGAAGACGGCGCCCATCCGGAGATCGCCGCCGGCGCCGGCACGATCGGCATGGAACTCGCGATGCAATGCGGCGCACTCGACGCGGTGCTGGTGCAGATCGGCGACGGTGCGCTGATCAGCGGCGTCGGCTCATGGATCAAGGCGACTTCACCGAAGACCCGCGTGATCGGCGTGACGGCGACCGGCGCGCCGAGCTTTCGTGCCTCTCTCAAGGCGGGAAAGCCGCTCGGCATCTCGGCCGACACCATTGCCGACGGCATGGCGATCGATACGCCGATCGCCTCTTCAGTGAATGCGGTGGCCGCCATCGTCGACGACGTCATCGAGGTGAATGACGAGGCGATGCTGGATGCCATGGCTTTGCTGCTCGGCTCCGCCAGCCTGGTCGCCGAGCCGTCGGGCGCCGCCGGCGTTGCGGCGATCATGCAGAACAGGAAGATGTTTGGCGGCCTGAAAATCGCGGCCATCGTGACCGGCGGCAACGTCCGCCCCGAACTACTGGCGCAAGCAGCCAGACGGGCAGACGACCGCGCCACTCGACCCAGACTCGAGCTGGCGTAGAACCGGTTCAGGTTAAACTGCTGCAACAATGAAAACGGGCGGCCCCGACAGGCCGCCCGTTTTCTTGAGCCCGTCCCGTGTTTGTCAGGCCGACTTGTTCATCGCTCCCATGACCGCGCCGACGATCGCAGTCAGGATCGCGCCGCCGCCGACACCGCCAACCGCGTCGCCCAACATTCCGCCCAACGCACCAGCCGTTGCCGGATCCGCACCGCCGCCCAGTAGGCTGCCGAGGATCGCTCCACCGCCAACGCCGCCGACCGCACCGGCAAGAATTTTGGGGAGTTGGCCCATCGCCGCCGTTTTAAACGCCGCACCTACCGCTTGACCACCGATGACACCCGTAATCACCTGCACAATGATCGGAAGAAGCGCTTCCATGATGACTTTTCCCTCTATAGCAGCCGACTTCCCGTTGAGTCGGCCCACACCAATCAGACGCCGAATTAGACGAAAGTCAAATCAGCAAATACTCATGGAAAAAAAGGCCGGCGGCAACAACGCCGCCAGCCCGTTAAACAACAGGGTGAAGGGAGCCCGGTGAAAGCTTATTCGGCTGCCACAGCGTGCTTGGGCTGCACCTCGGCCGAATAGTCATTCATCAGCGTCTTGGCGATCTCGCCGACCTGGAAACGGTATGGTCCGATCTCCGAAACCGGCGTCACTTCCGCGGCGGTGCCGGTCAGGAAGCACTGCTCGAAACCTTCGAGTTCTTCCGGCATGATGGCGCGCTCGATGACCTCGAAACCGCGGCGCTTGGCCAGATCGATGACGGTGCGGCGGGTGATGCCGTCGAGGAAGCAGTCCGGCTTCGGCGTGTGGATCTTGCCGTCCTTGACGAAGAACACATTGGCGCCGGTGGCTTCGGCAACCTGGCCGCGCCAGTCGAACATCAGCGCGTCGGCGTAGCCCTTGTCCTCGGCCGCATGCTTGGACAGCGTGCAGATCATGTAGAGGCCGGCGGCCTTGGATTTCGCACGGCGCAGTGCGCGGATCGGGGCGGCGGTATTCAGCGATGTCGAGGCGAATGCCCTTCAGCTTCTGCGCCGGGTCGAAATAGCTCGGCCACTGCCAGATGGCGATCGCGCAGTTGATTCGGTTGTGCTGGGCGGAAACGCCCATCATTTCCGAGCCGCGCCAGGCAATCGGCCGAACATAGGCGTCGGCAAAGCCCTGCTTCTTCAACAGCGTGCGGCAGGCATCGTCGATCTCGGCGACGCTGTAGGGAATGTTGAAGCCGAGGATGCGGGCCGATTCGTGCAACCGCTCGGTATGTTCGGTCAGCTTGAAGATCTCGCCGCCATAGGCGCGCTCGCCTTCGAAAACAGCGCTTGCATAATGCAGGCCGTGGGTCAGCACGTGAATCTTGGCGTCCGCCCATTTGACGAATTCGCCATTCATCCAGATAAAGCCATCGAGCTGGTCGAAGGGAACGGATGCCATGATTACCTCCCGCGGGGCGCAGCCCGAACGTCATTGTGTTTCATTTTGCCGCCCGCAGACGGCCACGCCGACGGGCAAAATTTTAGGCATTAAACGAGGAGAAGGCAAATTAAACGAAGTTCCGGAAAATCCGGCGATGACTTGCCTTTTCGTTCGCAATCCGCCGAAAAGCTTGGCAAAAATTACCATCGCCCGAAAAATATGTCAACATGGCTGACATAAATTTGAAAACCATCAGGAATCACATGGCCGAACGCAGCGCTGCAAGCGCCAAACCGATCACGACGGCATTGAACGACGACGACGGTATCGACTTCGCCCTCATCGAGCTGTTCTTCTTCGCCTATCGCGATTTCACCTCCGATCCGGACGAGATGCTGGCCGATTACGGCTTCGGCCGCGCCCACCACCGCATCCTGCACTTCGTCAACCGCCGGCCGGGGTTGACTGTGGCGGAACTGCTGGATGTGCTGAAGATCACCAAGCAGAGCCTGGCAAGGGTGCTGAAGCAGCTGATCGACACCGGCCACATCATCCAGGTTCAGGGACCGCGCGACCGGCGTCAGCGCGAACTTTACCCCACCGCGAAAGGGCGTACACTGGCGCTCGACCTGGCGCGGCCACAGTCGCGCCGCATCCGCGAGGCATTGAGGGAAGCGGCGCCGAGCGACCGGGAGGCGATCGAACGCTTCCTGAAAGCAATGGTGAATCCCGAGCTGAGGCCGCAGATCGACAACTTGCCCTGACGGACCGGCAACGTGCATGGAGACCAATGATATGACCGAGCCTTTGGCCGTTCCGGACGACGACGCGCCGCATCTGCTGGTGGTCGACGACGACACCCGCATCCGCAACCTCCTGAAACAGTTCCTGACCGAGCATGGTTTTCGCATCACCGTTGCCGGCACCGCCGACGAAGCGCGGCGCAAGCTAGCCGGGCTCGACTTCGACCTGATCGTGCTCGACGTGATGATGCCGGGCGAAAGCGGCATCGACCTTACCAAGTCGCTGCGTACCGAAAAGGACGTGCCGATCCTGATGCTAACGGCATTATCGGAAACCGACAGCCGCATCACCGGTCTCGAAGCCGGCGCCGACGACTACCTGCCGAAGCCGTTCGACCCGCGCGAGCTGATCTTGCGCATCAACAACATTCTTCGGCGCGGCGGCCCGCAGGCGACGCCGAAGCTCGAACAGATCGTGTTCGGTCCCTACACCTTCCAGATCGCCCGTCGGGAACTGAAGAAGGGTGGCGAGCCTCTGAAGCTGACCGACCGCGAGCAGGAAATCCTGGCGATCTTCGCCGAGCGCGCCGGCGAAACGATCCCGCGCCACGAACTGGTCGCAGGCGAGTCGGATGTTGGCGAGCGCACCATCGACGTGCAGATCAACCGGCTGCGCCGCAAGATCGAGCGCGACCCGTCCAACCCGATCTGGCTGCAGACGGTGCGCGGCATCGGCTATCGACTGAGCGTCGAATAGACCAGACCACTGGAATTTGGCCGACAACGAAGCGGGTGCCAGGCACCCGCTTTTTTCTGCACGGAAAATTGTGCGAGTGAAGTGATTTCGACCAGAGGTAGAGCCGCACAGAGATTGATCGCTACGCGATCTCGTGCAACCTTGGCACAGCAACTATGAGGTGGTTGACGCCATGAGCGCAGAAGCGGTCTCATTCAAACAGCTCCCCCTCCTGTTGTCTTTCCCACTCGTTTCGGTCCTGCTCGCCGGTTGCCAGCGCCAGGAAGCCGAGGCGCCCAAGCCGCCGATCCTGGTGCGGTCCGTCGATGTGGCGTTCACCGACTATGCGCCGACATTGTCGCTGACGGGAGTGATCGCCGCCCGGACCCTGAACAGCCTTGCGTTTCGTGTCGGCGGCCGTGTCTCCGAACGCCTGGTCGATGTCGGACAGCGTGTCGACAAGAATACGGTTCTGGCTCGCCTCGACCCGGCCGCGCAGCAATCCGACCTGCGTTCGGCTCAAGCCGATGTCGCCGCCGCCGAGGCGCAGTTGCGTCAGACGACCGCCGCCTTCGACAGGCAAAAGACGCTGCTGGCGCAGGGCTTCACCACGCGGCGCGACTATGACCTGGCCGAACAGGCCATGCGCACGTCGCAAGCCTCGGTCGATTCCGCCAACAGCGAACTCTCCACCGCCCAGGAAAACCTGTCCTTTACCGAGTTGCGAGCCGGCAGGGCCGGCATCGTCACCGATCGCAGCGTCGAGACCGGCCAGGTGGTGCAGGCGGCGCAGACGGTCTTCACGATCGCCGAGGACGGCGATCGCGACGCCGTCTTCAATGTCGACGAAAAGCTGGTGGACAGCGGATCGGCCGCACCGCCGGTGACAATCATGCTGATCGCCGACCCCACGGTGACGGCGACCGGCAAGGTGCGCGAAGTGTCGCCGGTCGTCGACCAGGCCTCCGGTTCGGTGCGCGTCAAGGTGGAGGTGCCGAACACGCCTCCCGCGATGCCGCTCGGCGCGCCGATTACCGGGACTGTCAGCGGCGCACCGCGCAAGGCGGTGGTCTTGCCGTGGCAAGCCTTGACGTCCGCCGACGGCAAGCCGTCGGTGTGGATCGTGGACACGGGCAGCAAGGCGGTTTCGCAGAAGCTCATCGATATCCTCTCCTACGACACCGGCATCGTGGTCGTGAAGGACGGCCTCGAAGCCGGGCAGAGCGTCGTTACTGCCGGCGTGCAGTTCCTCAGCCCCGGCCAGACCGTGCAGATTGCCACTGGAGAAGGCCAATGAACCATCCGGTGAAAACCTGCGCCGCACTGGCGCTGCTGACGCTGGCCGGCTGCAGCAACGAACCGGAACAGGCACCGGAAATCGTCCGCCCGGTGCTTTCGGTCGTGGTCCAGCCCCATACGGTCCAACTGCAGGGATTTGCCGGCTCCATCGAGCCGCGTTTCAGCGCCGCCCTTTCTTTCCGGCTGCTCGGCCGCATCGTGGAGCGCGACGTCGAGGTGGGCGATATCGTCAAGCAGGGCGTCACCATCGCAGCACTCGATCCGGTCTCGCTGGAGCTGGCTGTACAAGCGGCGAACGCCGACCTGTCGAGCGCCGAAGCCCAACTAGCCAATGCCGCCGCCAGCGAGGAACGCCAGCGCACGCTGCTTGCCTCGAAAAATGTCTCCCAGGCCGACTATGATAGCGCCTTGCAAGGGCGCGACGCGGCCAAGGCGAATGTCGAGCGCGCTCAGGCTTCGCTGAGCAAGGCCGAGGAACAGCTGGGTTATGCCCGGCTGTTTTCCGATTTCGACGGGGTTGTAACGGCGACGGGGGCCGAAGTCGGACAAACGGTTTCGCCGGGCCAGATGGTCGTCACGGTCGCCCGTTCAGATATCCGCGAGGCGGTGTTCGACGTTCCTGACCAGATGGCCCAGCAGATGGCGACAGGCGAGACCTTCCAGGTCAGCCTGCAGTCGCAGCCTACAATCTACGCCGACGGCACGATACGCGAGATAGCGCCGCAGGCAGACAGTTCGACACGGACGCGCCGGGTGCGACTGACGCTCATCAACCCACCGAACGCCTTCCGCCTCGGCTCGACCATCGCCGCCACCAGGGTGACCGGCATAACGCCATCGATCGAATTGCCGCTCTCCGCGCTTCTGGAAGAAGGCGGCAAGAGCGCGGTTTGGGTCGTCGATCCGAAGTCGCTGACGGTGAGCATGCAAGACATCAAGGTGGCTTCGAAGGGCGGCGGCAACTTCATTGTGACGAGCGGCCTGGACGCGGGCGCTCGGGTGGTGACCGCCGGCGTTCACAGCTTGAAACCTGGCCAGACGGTGAAGATACCCGAGGGGACGGCGCTTTGAAGGAAAAGTTCAATCTTTCGGACTGGGCGCTCGGGCATGCCTCGCTGGTATGGTATTTCATGCTGGTCTTCACGGTGGCCGGCATCGCCTCCTATCTAAATCTGGGCCGCGAGGAAGACCCCGCATTCACCATCAAGACCATGCTGGTGCAGGCCAACTGGCCGGGCGCCTCGGTGACCGAGACGATCAGCCAGGTCACGGACCGCATCGAGAAGAAACTCGAGGAACTCGACAGCCTCGATTACACGCGCAGCATCACGACGCCCGGCAAAACGGTGGTGTTCGTCAATCTGAAGCAGACGACCAGGGCGCGTGACGTGGTGCCGACCTGGCTACAGGTCCGCAACATGCTGAACGACATCCGATACACCTTCCCGGATGGCGTGCAGGGTCCGTTCTTCAACGACCGCTTCGGCGATGTCTTCGGCAATGTCTACGCCTTCACCTCCGACGGGCTCACTCCGCGCCAGCTGCGCGACTATGTCGAGAACGTACGCTCGAAAGTTCTGACTGTTCCCAACGCCGGCAAGGTCGACCTGATCGGCGCGCAGGATGAAGCGATCTATCTGGAGTTCTCCACCCGCCAGGTCGCGGCGCTCGGCCTCAACCAGCAGGAGATCGTCCAGAGCCTGCAGGCGCAGAACGCCATCACGCCGTCCGGTGTCATTGAAGCCGGACCGGAGCGAATCAGCGTGCGGGTCACCGGCCAGTTCACCTCCGAGGAGAGCCTGCGCGCCATCAATCTCAGGGTCAACGACCGCTTCTTCCGGTTGACCGACGTGGCAACGGTGGTGCGCGGTTACGTCGATCCGCCGACCGCACTGTTCCGCATCAATGGCGAGGACGCTATCGGCCTTGCCATCGGCATGAAGCCCAATGCCAATCTGCTCGAATTCGGCGAAGCGCTGCGACACGAGATGGAAGAAGTTACCGCAGAACTGCCGGTCGGCGTCGGTATCCACCTGGTCGCCAACCAGCCGGCGATTGTCGAGGAAGCGGTCTCCGGCTTCACCAGAGCGCTGTTCGAGGCGGTGGCGATCGTGCTTGCCGTCTCGTTCATCAGCCTGGGTTTGCGGGCCGGCTTCGTCGTCGCACTGTCCATCCCGCTGGTGCTTGCGATCACCTTTGTGTTCATGGAGTATTTCGGCATCTCGCTGCAGCGGATATCGCTCGGCGCACTGATCATAGCCCTCGGCCTCTTGGTCGACGACGCGATGATCGCCGTCGAGATGATGGTGGCGCGGCTCGAGGTCGGCGATAATCTGCGCAAGGCTGCGACATACGTCTACACCTCGACCGCCTTCCCAATGTTGACTGGAACGCTGGTGACGGTTGCCGGCTTCATTCCGATCGGGCTCAACACCAGTTCGGCAGGTGAATACACCTTCACTCTGTTTGTCGTCATCGCGGTGTCGTTGCTGGTCTCCTGGATCGTGGCAGTGCTGTTTGCACCGCTGCTCGGCGTCACCCTTCTGCCTGCGACCTTGAAAAAACACAGTCACGAGAAAGGCCGGTTCTCCCGGTTGTTTTCACGCGTCCTGCTCGCGTCGGTGCGCCACCACTGGCTGACCATCGCGGCGACTTTGCTCCTGTTCCTGCTGGCGCTCGCCGGCTTGAAGCTCGTGCAGCAGCAATTCTTTCCGGCTTCGGACCGGAGAGAATTGATTATCGACTGGAACCTGCCGCAGAACAGTTCGATCGCGGATACCAAGGCGCAGATCGAGCGCTTCGAGGAAACTGCCCTCAAGGGTAATCCCGACATCGAACACTTCAGTTCCTATATCGGCCAGGGCGCCGTGCGCTTCGTGCTCGCCTACGACGTGCAACCGGCCAACCCCTATTTCGGGCAGACCGTGATCGTCAGCGACAGCGTCGAGGCCCGCGACCGTCTGAAACCCGTCCTTGAAAAGAGGCTGCGCGAGGAATTCGTCGGCACCGACGCCTTCGTCAAGCTGCTGGATCTCGGCCCGCCGGTGGGACGACCCGTGCAGTACCGGGTCAGCGGTCCCGATATCCACAAGCTCAGGCTGTTTGCGCAGGAAGTCTCCAGCATCCTCGAAGCCAACCCGCATGTCGCTGCACCCACCTTCGACTGGAACGCACCGTCGCGTGTGCTGCGCGTCGACGTGCTGCAGGACAAGGCACGCCAACTGGGAATCACGTCGCAAGATATCGCCAGCACGCTGAACAGCGTGGTCGGCGGCGCTTCGATCACACAGGTGCGCGACGCGACCTACCTGATCAATGTGATCGTGCGCGCGCAGGACAGCGAACGCGGCTCGGTCGAGACGTTGCGGAACTTGCAGATCGCGACCGGCAGCGGCGAGTCGATCCCGCTCGCCGCCATCGCCAACATCAACTACGACCTCGAACAGGCGACTGTCTGGCGGCGCGGCCGCATCCCCACCATCACGGTGCTCGCCGGCATCGTCGACAAAACGCAGCCCGCGACGATCGTCAACCAGCTCAAACCCCAGATCGACGCCTTCATCGCCAAACTGCCGCCTGGTTACGATGTGGTCACCGCCGGCACAGTCGAGGAGAGCGGCAAGAGCCAGGCGCCCATCTTCGCAGTGATGCCGCTGATGCTGTTCATCATGGCCACCATCCTGATGATCCAGCTGCAGAGCTTCCAGCGCCTATTCCTGGTTGTCGCTGTCGCCCCATTGGGCCTGATCGGCGTCGTCGCAACGCTGGTGCCGAGCGGCGCACCCTTGGGCTTCGTGGCTTTGCTCGGCGTACTGGCGCTGATCGGCATCCTGATCCGCAACTCGGTGATCCTGATCGTGCAGATCGAACAGCATGTGGAGGAAGGCTTCGACCGCTGGGCGGCCGTCATCGACGCGACCGAGCACCGTATGCGGCCGATCGCACTGACCGCGGCGGCGGCCAGCCTGGCGCTTATCCCGATCGCGCGGGAAGTGTTCTGGGGGCCGATGGCCTACGCCATGATGGGCGGCATCATCGCCGGTACGGCCCTCACGCTGCTGTTCCTGCCAGCGCTTTATGTCGCCTGGTTCCGTATCAAGGAGCCGCAGCCGGAGCAGGCGGAGCCGCCCTCGCCCGCCACGGAGCAGGAGCCCGCTCCGGCGAACTGAACGTACTTCCCGACACCGCCGGAAGCCGGCGCCGGACACGTGTCATTGGCACGGCAGCGGCTGGTCTATATGTTGACGCAGACGGCATGTATCGTCTCAACGATTGCCCCTGCCGAAATCGCAAGGGCGGATTGCCGTATCATTGTTGGGTTTCTTGGAGAATGTCCGGGTGTGGACTAGACTATCGGACCTGATGCCGTCGTTTCGGATCGACGAGACGACTGGCGCCAACTGGAAAGGACGCATGGCATCCTCCGGCGCCGCGCCGACCGAACACGTCCATCATCGCACGCCGACGTCGCACTTCTTCGCCACCTGGCGTCTCGGCTGGGTGCGGTTCTGGCGTTTCGTTTCGCGCTACATGCCGAAACGGCTCTATGCGCGGTCGCTGATCATCGTGATCGCACCGATGATCCTTTTGCAGTCGGTCATCGCCTTCATGTTCATGGAACGCCACTGGCAGACGGTGACGCTGCGCCTGTCGCAGGCGGTGACGCGCGACATCGCCGCGATCATCGACATGATCGAGACCTATCCGCACTATGCCGGCTATTCAGACGTCATCCGCATCGCCCAGGACAGGCTGTCGCTCAAGATCGACATCATGCCGCCCGACCCGCTGCCGCCTCCAGGCCCCAAACCGTTCTTCTCCATCCTCGACCAGATCCTGTCGTCGGAGATCACCCGCCAGATCAACAAGCCATTCTGGCTGGACACCGTCGGCAATTCCAACATCGTCGAGATCAGGATCCAGCTCGATGACAAGGTGCTGCGAGTCTTTGCCCGCCGCAGCCAAGCCTACGCGTCCAACACCCATATCTTCCTTCTGTGGATGGTCGGCACTTCGCTGGTGCTGCTGATGATCGCGGTGCCGTTCCTGCGCAACCAGATCCGGCCGATCATGAAACTCGCGGAAGCAGCCGAAAGTTTCGGCAAGGGAAGGCCGATGCCGCGCGATTTCAAGCCGCGGGGTGCTGAGGAAGTGCGCCGCGCCGGCATCGCCTTCATCCAGATGCGCGAGCGCATCGAGAGGCAGATCGAACAGCGCACGGCGATGCTAACCGGCGTCAGCCACGATCTGAGGACCATTCTCACCCGCTTCAAGCTGCAGCTCGCCCTAGCCGGACCCAGCGCCGACACCAAGGCGCTGAACCAGGACGTCGACGACATGCAGTCGATGCTGGAGGGTTATCTGGCTTTCGCCCGCGGCGAGACGACGGAGGATCCCGGCAGCTTCGACCTGCGCGCCTTCTTCGAAAAGCTCGCCGAGGAGGCGAAGCTGAGGGATCGCGGGATCAAGACGGCGCTGACCGGCAGGCCCGAAGTCCATGTGCGGCCGAACGCCTTTTCGCGGCTGCTTTCCAACATCGTCGGCAACGCGTTCCGCTATGCCTCGCGCGTCGAGGTCAATGCCGTCCACATGCGTGGATGGCTCACCATCACCGTCGACGACGACGGGCCGGGCATTCCGCTGGAAAAGCGCGAGGAAGTGTTCAAGCCGTTCGTGCGGCTGGACGAGGCGCGCAACCTCGACGCCAGCGGCACCGGCCTCGGCCTCGCCATCGCCCGCGACATCGCCCGCAGCCATGGCGGCGATATCTTGCTGGAAGACAGCCCGCTGGGCGGCCTGCGGGCTGTGGTCAAGGTTCCGGCATAGAGCGCGCGCGTGCTTTGGACGCGCCCGCGATCAGTGTTCGAGGTGCAGCGCATCTGCGAGGTACATGCAGGTCAGCATGGTGAAGATGTAGGCCTGGATCACCGACATCAACAATTCGAGCGCCGTCAGTGCGACGGTCATCAGCAGCGGCAGCACGGCGACGGCCATGCCGAGCGCCCCGAAACCGACAGGCAGACGACGAAGCCGGCAAACACTTTCAGCGTGATATGGCCGGCCAGCATGACCGCGAACAGGCGCACCGAATGGCTGATAGGCCGCGACAGGTAGCAAACGATCTCGATCGGGACGATGATCGGCGAAAGCACCAGCGGCACGCCTTCGGCAGGAACAGGCGGAAGAAGCGGAGCCCGTGCTTCCACAAGAATAGCGTGACGGTGAGGAAAACAAGCATCGCCAGCGCGAATGTCACCACGATCTGGCTGGTGACCGTGAAGGCATAAGGGAACATCCCGAGGAGGTTTGCCGTCAGGATGAACATGAACAGCGAGAATACCAGCGGGAAGAACCGCATGCCGGCCTCCCCCGTATTGTCGCGCAGCGTCCTGGCGATGAATTCGTGGATCAATTCGGCGCCGACTGGGCGCGCGACGGCACAAGCTGCCGGCGCACCGTGGCGGCAAGCAGGAAAAGACCGCCCAGCGACGCGGCGGCAATCAAATAGGCGGCCGAATTGGTAAAGACGATCTGATAACCGGTGACTTCGCCGAGACTGAACAGCGGCTTGATTTCGAATTGTTCTATCGGTCCGGCCACGCGCGGCCTCCTCTGCTGGGGTGATTGTTGGGCGGAGATTTTTTGGCGCACGGCATGACCGCGGCTCGCCGCGGCGCGTAGAAGCGACGTCACGGCACTAGGTGCGCGACGGTCGATATATGGCGAAAGGGAAGTGTCAGCCTGGGGCTGAACAGTCGGAATGCAAAATGGCGCCATCGCTCGGATCTTCCGAACAATGGGGCCGTCCCCGACGAGAATTCTGGGCACGAGTTGTCCCGTGCGATGGCGTTGATAACGCCTGCATGTGGTCTTGGCGAGCCGGCTTACGGCGCTTTTTTTGCCGCATTCGCCGGTGGCGACTTCTACCTGGGAAACGGCGCGGGTCGCCCTCCCTAACTTTGGTGAGGCGACCCGGCAGGCGTGGGGTCAGAGCGCGTCGAAGTCCTCTCGGGCCTTACGAAGGATGTCGCGGGCCTTTTCGGCCATTTCCGCCGTCAGCGCTCCGCTACGCAGCTTGCCGTGGACGGCACGGCGCAAGGCCCGCATCTCCTCGCCGAGAGCGACGCCGCTGATCTCTTCGGAGGCCTCGTCGAGCTGGGCGTTGATCTTGTCGAGCTCGGCACGGTTCTCGTCGAGCCAGGCGCGGCCTTCCTCGGTTATGGCGAAGAGTCGCTTGTTGCCGTTCATCGTCGAGGAGACGAGATCGGCCTCCTCCAGCATCTGGAGCATCGGGTAGATGGCGCCGGGACTCGGGCTGTAGGCGCCCTGAAAGCGAGCTTCCAGCGCCTTGATGATGTCGTAGCCGTGGCGCGGCTCCTCGGCGATCAGGCCGAGCACCACCAGGCGCAGCGCGCCGGGGTCGAACATGCGCGGGCCGCGCCCGCCGAAGGGGCCGCCGCGATGGCGGCCGAAGGGACCGCCACGGCCGCGTCGACCGGACGAAGCATCGCCGCCATCGCGCCCGGACATTTCCCAATGGCCGTGGCCGTGGTCGTGACGGTGCCCATGGGCAAATCGGTGCTTGAACATCAATTTTCCTTCCAAGGATATGTTTCTCATGCGACTTATCTAGTGTAACGATATATCTTTTGTCAATACGATCGTTGAAGCGATCGCCCTGACCTGCCACCGGAAACAGAAAAGGGCAGCGTCACCGCTGTTCAGCGTCACCGCTGCCCTTTCGCTGGGTTGAATGTTCGTGCCGGTCAGTTCGCCGGGTTGTTTTTCAGCCAGTCCTCGAGCTGCTTGATCTCGGCTTCCTGGGCCGAAACCACCGCCTTCGCCAGCTTGCGGATTTCCGGATCCTTGCCGTACTTCAGCACCGTTTTCGCCATGTCGATCGCCGCCTGATGGTGCGGGATCATGCCGGCGGCGAAATCCACATCGGCATTGCCGGTGTACTGCTGCGCGGACATGGCGGCGTGCATCTTGTCCATCGCCGCCTTGTATTCGGCCGACGCGGCGTTGTACGAGGCCGTGGTCATGGCGCCTGCGCCGTGACCGCCGTGGTCGGTCTGCGCGGTGGCGGTTTCCAGAAACACGGTGGCAAGCATCGCCACGGCCATGAGGGCCAACAAGATCTTCTTCGTCAAATTCATTTGCGATCTCCTGATTGCGGTTTGGATCTGGGGTTTCATTCAGAGCTTTAAAGCCCGGAGCCTCAGCGCATTGGCGATGACCGAGACCGAAGACAGGCTCATTGCCGCCGCCGCCAGCATCGGCGACAGCAAGGTGCCGGTGAGCGGATAAAGCAGGCCGGCGGCAACCGGCACGCCGAGCACGTTGTAGACAAAGGCGAAGAACAGGTTCTGCCTGATGTTGCCGATCGCGGCCTGTGCCAGCGTGCGGGCACGCACGATGCCGTTGAGGTCGCCTTTGACCAGCGTGATGCCGGCACTTTCCACCGCGACATCGGCGCCGGTGCCCATGGCGATGCCGACATCGGCAGCGGCAAGTGCAGGCGCATCGTTGACGCCGTCGCCCGCCATCGCGACTTTCGCGCCCTTGGCCTGCAACTCGTCGATGAGCGCCTTCTTGCTCTCCGGCAGCATATCGGCGCGCACCTCGTCGATGCCGAGTTTCCTGGCCACGGCCTGCGCCGTGCGCTGGTTATCGCCTGTCGCCATGATGATCTTCAGGCCCCGCTCGTGCAGCGCGCGGATCGCCTCGGCGGTGGTCTGCTTGACCGGATCGGCGACGGCGACGATGCCGGCGAACTTGCCGGCGACAGCGACGAACATCGCGGTCTTGCCGTCGCCGCGCAGCGCGTCCGCATCCCCGGCAAGCGCGCCCGTGTCGATCCCGAGATCGTCCATCATCGCCCGGTTGCCGAGCGCAACGGCTTTGCCGCCGACCGTGCCGGAAACGCCCTTGCCAGTGACGGACAGGAAATCGCTCGCTTCCGCAACCTTGACGCCGCGCTGTTCGGCTCCCGCCACGATCGCCTCGGCAAGCGGATGTTCAGAGCCCTTTTCGAGACTTGCCGCCAGACCAAGAAGCCTGTCTTCGCCAAAACCCTTGACAGCTACCACGTCGGTTAGCTTCGGCTTGCCTTCGGTCAGGGTGCCGGTCTTGTCGACGATCAGCGTGTCGACGCTGGCGAAACGCTCCAGCGCTTCGGCGTCCTTGATCAGCACGCCCGCCTGGGCGCCGCGGCCGGTCGCCGTCATGATCGACATCGGTGTCGCGAGGCCCAGCGCACAGGGACAGGCAATGATCAGCACCGACACCGCCGAGACGATGGCGAAGATCATCGACGGCGTCGGTCCGAACACCGCCCAGCCGGCGAAGGAGAGAATGGCCACCAGCACCACCGCCGGCACGAAATAGTAGGAGACGCGGTCGGCCAGCCCCTGGATTGGCGCACGGCTGCGCTGGGCCTTGGCCACCATCTCGACAATGCGCGACAGCATCGTATCGGCGCCGACTTTTTCCGCCCGCATCACCAGCGAACCGTTCTTGTTGAGCGTGCCGCCGGTCAGATTGTCGCCGACGTTCTTCTCGACCGGCAGCGGCTCGCCGCTGATCATGGATTCGTCGACGGACGAGCGTCCCTCGGTGACGACGCCGTCGACGGGGATGCCGTCGCCAGGACGGACGCGCAACAGATCGCCTTTCACCACGTCGTCGAGCGGCACGTCCTGCTCCGAGCCG
Organism: uncultured Alphaproteobacteria bacterium; assembly: GCA_963726065.1. Classification (GTDB taxonomy): domain Bacteria; phylum Pseudomonadota; class Alphaproteobacteria; order Rhizobiales; family Rhizobiaceae; genus Neomesorhizobium. Next base: position 21,245 of record CAVSAU010000015.1, on the reverse strand, counting down.
TCCTTGCCGATGCGGCGAGCGGTCTTGGGAGCGAGGTCGAGCAGCGCGCGGATCGCCGAACCCGTGCGCTCGCGCGCCTTCAGTTCCAGCACCTGGCCGAGGAAGACCAGTGCGACGATGACGCTTGCTGCTTCGAAATAGACCGGCACCGAGCCGCCGTGGCCGCGGAACTGATGCGGGAAGAGATCCGGGAACAGCGTGGCCGCGACGCTGTAGAGATAGGCCGCACCGACGCCGAGCGAGATCAGCGTCCACATGTTGGGGCTGCGGTTGACGATCAATTCGTAGCCGCGATGGAAGAACGGAGTGGCGGCCCACAGAACGACCGGCGTTGCCAGGGCAAGCTCCAGCCAGGTGGCGAGCGGCTCCCCGATCCAGTCGCGCACCGGAAGGCCCAGCATCGGCCCCATGGCTATAACCAGCAGTGGGACGGCAAGTGCGGCACTCACCCAGAAACGGCGGGTGAAATCCACAAGCTCCGGGTTCGGACCTTCATCACCGGTCGGCACACCCATTGGTTCCAGCGCCATGCCGCAAAGCGGGCAGGAACCGGGCTTGTCGCGCACCACTTCGGGATGCATCGGGCATGTGTATTGCGTGCCTTTCGGCATGGGCGCGGGCGCCGGACGGTCGCCGAGATATTTGTCAGGTTCGGCCTCGAACTTGGTCTTGCAGCCGGCCGAGCAGAAGTAGAAACCCTGCCCTTCATGGCGAGCCAAATGCTTCGCAGTGGCGCGCTCGACTGTCATGCCGCAGACCGGATCGGTAGCGGTAATGTAATTTTCCGGCGCTGCAACGAACTTGCCGTGGCAAGAAGTGCTGCAGAAATGAAAGGTATGGTCGGCGTGTTCGGCCGTCGGCTTGCCCTTGTTGGGATCGACCGTCATTCCGCAGACGGGATCACGCACGACCGCCTCCCCCGGCACGCTCGCCTGCGGCTTCGGCGCGCAACACGAGCCGTGGCCGGCGTGCGCATGGCCGTGATTATGGCGCCCATGATTGTTGTGGCTCATCATTGATTCTCACGTCCTTCCTGCTTGCTTGAACGACAGGTAGTGCTTCCAGTAACTGGAAGGTCAAGGGCGACTTCGAACTGGTCGCATCGGCCGAATGCGCTGGCCCATTGCGCCGGCAAACCATCGATGGGGTAGAAGGGAACCATTTGCGGCAAACTGGCCGCGCGAAAGCCAGCCCATGCGCATTTCCGATCGCCATCTCGCCGTAACCGTGTGGGGTCTCGGCGTCACCCAGATCGTCGGTTACGGCACGCTCTACTACAGTTTCAGCATTCTCGCGCCGGAGATGGCGCGCGATTTTTCCTGGTCGCTGGAATGGGTTTATGGCGCGCTGTCGGCGGCACTTCTGGCGGGCGGGCTGGCAGCGCCGCTGACCGGCCGCTGCATCGACCGCTACGACGCCGGACGCGTGATGACGGCTGGGTCGGTCGCAGCGGCGCTTTCGCTTGCGGCCTGCGCACTGGCGCCCGAACGCACCAGCTTCTTCATGGCCTTGCTGGCGCTACAGGTGGCGTCCGGGCTAGTCCAGTACAACGCCGCCTTTGCGCTGCTGGTGCAGGTCGCGCCGAACCGGGCGCAACGGTCGATCACCCATCTGACACTGATCGCCGGCTTCGCCTCGACACTGTTTTGGCCGCTAACGACGCTGCTGCATGAACACCTGTCTTGGCGCGCCGTCTATTTCGCCTTCGCCGCCGCCAATCTCCTGATCTGCCTGCCCATCCACTGGCGGCTGTCGCTCTTGTCCCGGCGCAGCCTGACGGCCGCGGCCAAGCCAGTGGCGACCGAGGCGGCGGTAGAAGAAGCCGACGTGCCGGTGCCGCCCGAAATGCCGCTGCGGGTGGAAGGCAGCCTTCCCCTGGGGCTGCGCCCGAAAGGCTTCGTGCTGATGGCTGCTGGCTTCACTCTGATGAGCTTCGTGCTTTCGGCCCTGCTGGTGCACATGGTGCCGATGCTGGGCGCCATCGGGCTGGGCGCGCTGGCGGTGCTGGTTGGCACGGTGTTCGGTCCCGCGCAGGTGCTGGCGCGCTTTGTCAACATGATTTTCGGGGCGGGCATGCCGCCTGCCCGACTGGCTATCGTTTCGGCATTTTCACTGTCGCTGGCGATCGTGGTGCTTCTGGCAAGCGCGCCATGGCTTGCCGGGGCTGTGGTCTTCGCGCTGCTTTTCGGCGCCGGCTCGGGCCTGAACAGCATCGTGCAGGGAACCTTGCCGCTGACGCTGTTCGGCAGCGACGGTTATGGCGTGCTGGTCGGGCGCATCACCGGCATACGCCTGGTGGTGGCAGCCGCTGCACCCTTCGTCTTCGCCTTCATTTCCGAGAAGTTCGGTGTTCACGCAGCCTTGGCCGCCACGGCCATGGTCGGAGCAGGCTCGGTAATCGCCTTCATGCTGGTTGCAAGGCTTGCGGGTTCACCTATGCGTGACTAAAACAGCCGGCCGCCGTTCGGCACGGTGCGCTCGATGGCGGTCAGCACCACGTCGCCCTCATCGTCGGGCATCCCGAGCGTCAGCACTTCCGACATGAACTTGCCGATCTGGCGCGGCGGGAAATTGACCACCGCCATCACCTGCCGGCCGACCAGCGTTTCCGGCATGTAGTACTTGGTGATCTGTGCGGAAGATTTCTTCACGCCGATCTCCGGGCCGAAGTCGATCTTCAGCTTGAAGGCCGGCTTGCGCGCTTCCGGAAACGGCTCGGCCTCGACGATGGTGCCGGCACGGATGTCGACACGGTCGAAGTCGGCAAAGCTGATCTCGGGCTTTTTCGGCCCGCCACCCGAACCCATGGAAGCCTCAGGCGTTGCCGAAGGTTTCGAAGAGCACGCTGGCCAGCGCATCCTTGGCGGAGGTTCCCGACCAGACAACGAACTGGAAAGCCTGGAAATAGCATTCGCAGGCTTCCAGAGCACTGGAAAGCAGCACCTCAACCTGCTGGCTGGTTGGATCGGCGCCGCCGGCAAGCAGCAGCGACTGCCGGAACATGATGGCGCCTTCCTGCTCCCACAGGTCGAAATGACCGAACAGCATCTGCTCGTTAATCAGCGACAGGAGCCGCATGACCTCGAGAGCACGATTGTCCGGCACCTTGATGTCGAAGGCGCAGGCCAGATGGAGCGCCTCGAAATCCTCCATCCACGAGAATGAAACCTGATAGTCGGTCCAGGTGCCGGCGACCGAAATGGAAATCTCGTCGTCGCCGGTTCGTTCGAAAGCCCAATCGTTGTTGTGAGCGACCTGCTCGATGACATCGACGGGATGACAATCGCGAGCAAGTTCGATTTCAAGGAGTTCCATGCAGAATGCTTCCTGTCGTTCTGGGAGCGCCACCGCACGCTCCCTGGAGGGCACACGACAACAACGAGAAAACTCAAGCGGCGGGCAGGAAAGACAACGACCATCCCCAGGCCGGACCTCCGCTGCCCGGCGCATGACCCGTCCCCGAATCATGCAACAAATTCAGTCTATTGATGCGGAGTCGCGGCGCCAGCCCCTTTTTTCGCAATGCGGCATAGGGGTGTGGACAGAGGCTGTCGCAAAGATTCATGCGAGCCGGATAAGCGATTCACGCGAAAGCGTTTTTCAACTCCGGGCCTGTGGACAAGGTTAATGAATTATTTTTTTGGAGAAGGCTTAGCGGAGCGCTTTGGAGCCGCTTCCGGGGCCTCGCCAGGGGCTTTCGACAATTTCGCTTCGAGTTCCGTGATGCGGGCCTCAAGCTTCTTGTTCTCGGCGCGGGCTTTCAGCGCCATATCGCGCACCGCCTCGAACTCCTCGCGCTGCACCACATCCATGGAGTTGAGGACCTTTTCAGCCTGCGACTTGAAGGCGGTCTCGACCTCGCGGCGCACGCCCTGAGCGGCGCCCGCCGCATCGGTCATCAGCTTGGCGAATTCGTCCAGAATGCGGTTCGGTCCGGTCGTCATGGCAAACCCCGTGCGTTTCCTCCGGAGGTAATGGCGCAAGCCTGCGAATGCAAGGCGAATGCTTAGCGTATCACTGTCTTGGTGACACTGTCATACCCTTCCTTTGCCTTGACCCTGTCAAAAGCCTGCCGCATGGTCCGCGCCCAACCCGATCCGCCGACTGGAATCCGCGCTTGACCGAACATCTGCTGCCGTTTGCCGCCCTGTCTTTCCCTAACATCGATCCGGTGCTTTTCCAGATCGGGCCTTTTTTCGGCTTCGGCCCGCTGAAGGTCCATTGGTACGGCGTCGGCTATGTCGTCGGAATTTTGTTTGCCTGGTGGTACGCCAAGCGGCTGGTCACCAACACCCGGCTGTGGCCGGACGGCAACCTGCCAATGAAGCCGATCGATCTCGACGATTTTGTGCTGTGGGCCGCCATTGGCATCGTCGCCGGCGGCCGGCTCGGCTACGTGCTTTTCTACAATCTGCCCAAATACATCGCCAATCCCATCGAGGTCCTCTACCTGCAGGACGGCGGCATGTCCTTCCATGGCGGCTTTGCCGGCACCACGCTGGCGATGATCCTGTTTGCCCGCTCCCGCGGCATCAATGTGTGGACGCTGTTCGACGTGGTGGCGGCCGGCGTTCCAGTGGCGCTGGGATTGGTACGCTGCGCCAACTTCATCAACTCGGAGCTCTGGGGCCGCGTCAGCGATGTCCCCTGGTCGGTGCTTTTCCCCAATGGTGGCCCCTTCCCGCGTCACCCGAGCCAGCTCTACGAGGCCGCGCTCGAAGGCCTCGTGCTGTTTGTCGTGCTGCGGCTTCTGACCCACGGCTTGCTGAAGCTGAAGAAGCCGGGCTTTATTGCCGGCGCCTTCGTGGCGGGTTATGGCCTGTCGCGCATTTTCGTCGAATTTTTCCGCCAGCCGGACGAGCAGATCGGCTACCTCCTCGGCAACTGGCTGACCATGGGCATGGTGCTTTCCGTGCCAATGGTGCTGGTTGGCGCCTGGGCGATGGCGACCGCCCGCCCGAGCGCCACGCCCGCCACAGCATGACGAGGCTTGGGCAGCGCATCGTTGACCTGATCGATGCCGCGGGACCGATCCCGGTATCGGAATACATGGCGCTGTGCCTATCCGATCCGCAGCACGGCTACTACACGACCCGCGAACCATTCGGCAGCGGCGGCGATTTTACTACCGCGCCGGAGATCAGCCAGATGTTCGGCGAACTGGTGGGCGCCTGGCTAGTCGCCACATGGCATGCGCTCGACCGGCCGCAAAGGCCACTGATTGCCGAAGTCGGCCCCGGCCGCGGCACGCTGATGAAGGACATCGCCCGCACGGTTTGCAAGCTCGACGCCAACATGCACAACAGCGCCAGTTTCGTGCTAATCGAAACCAGCACCCGGCTGACCGAAATCCAGAAGCAGGCCTTGCAGGAGGCCGGTCCCAGCTTCGGCTGGCATGAAACCATCGACGCCCTGCCGCGGCAGCCACTGCTGATTGTCGGCAACGAGCTCTTCGACGCCATACCAGTGCGCCAGTATGTGAAGACGTCGAACGGCTGGCGCGAACGCATGGTGGGGCTCGACGACGCTGGCAACCTTGCCTTCATCGCCGGCGCCGGCTCGGCCAATCCATCGCTGCTTCCAGCGGATGCCGTAGACGCCGCTGATGGCGCCATCGTCGAGCTTGCACCGGCCCGAACAGCCTTGATGCAGACCGTCGCCGAGCGCATCGCACGCGATGGCGGCGCTGGCCTGTTCATCGACTATGGCTATGAAAAACCGGCAGTCGGCGACACGCTGCAGGCGCTCCTGAAACACACCTATGACGACCCGCTGGCGCATCCCGGCCAGGCCGACCTCACCACGCATGTCGATTTTTCGGCGCTGGCGGCTGCGGCGCGGCTGGCAGGCCTCGCTACGCATTTTTCCACGCAAGGCGATTTCCTGCTTGGCCTGGGGTTGCTCGAACGTGCCGGTAGCCTTGGCGCAAAGGCCGACCAGACGATCCGCGAACGGCTTTCCGGCGAGGTCGAACGGCTCGCAGGCCCGGACCAGATGGGCAAGCTGTTCAAGGTTCTCGCAGTGGCGCCGAAGGGCGTTTCGCTGCCGGGATACCCGACCAAGCGATGACCATGCAAGCCGCTCCAATCAGCCTTTAATCCGGAACATTTTCCAGCGCCCGAAGGAGGGAATCGCGCGAAAACGGTTTCTCGATAACCGGCCGACCGGCCCGTTCAAGAAAGCGCGCCGCGGCACCGCCGAGCGTGTCGCCGGTGACGAAGATGAATCGCTCCGCCAGGCCCGGGACTGCCTGACGGGCCCAGTCGAACAGGGCGGGGCCATCGGTGTTTGGCATCCGCAGATCGCAAAAGATCGCGTCGAAGGCAGCGCTTCTGAGCGCTGCTTTGGCGCTGGCGCCGTCTTCGACGATCTTGACGTCAAAACCTTCAATCTCTAGCAGTTCCGCCATCGTTTCACCGACCTCCCGCTCATCATCGACCACGAGGGCTGTACGGCCAGTTCCGACTACCGGGAACGCCGCAACACCCTCGGTCGGATCCGGCACAGTGCGGGAATGCACCGGCAACAGCAACTGGAAGTGTGCGCCGTCCGGACGGTCGAGCAAGGACAACCGTCCATTGTGCGCCTGCACCACACCGAGCGAGAAAGAGAGTCCGATCCCGGTGCCGTCACCCAGGGCCTTGGTGGTAAAGAACGGATCGAAAATGCTATTCCTGATTTCAGCCGGCACACCAGGGCCATTGTCGGCGATCACGACCTGGACATCATTGCCTTCGCGCGACGTTTCGATCTCGATTATGCGTGGCGCGGATGTCTCCTGTAGGGCGTGTTGCGCGTTGACGATCAGATTGTAGAACACCTGATGCATCTGGTCGGGATCGACCTCCAGGGATGGAAGACCCTCGGCGAAGCGGCATCGCACTTCGACGCCGGCCGTACGCAGACCATAAGCGGCGATGTCCAGAACTGCTTGGATCAGTTCGTTGATATCGGTGCTGCGGCGCTCCGGCTGGCGCTGTCGCGCCATTGCCAGGAAGGTTTTCACGATGCGTGCGCAGCGAGCCGCGGCAAGTCTGATCTTGCTGGCGCGCTGTGCATGGGCGGTTCCGGCTAGAAACTCTTCCAGCAGCTGGGTTTGCGCGACGACCACCGCCAAGGGATTGTTGAGCTCGTGCGAAACGCCGGCGAGCAGCGATCCCAGTGCGTTGAGCCGCTCGCTTTGCTGCAGGCGTTCGGCGTTGCGCTTCTGCTCGGTGATGTCGATATCGAAGCCTCCGATGCGCGCCTGCTGCTGATCGGCCCACAGAACCGGAAAGCGGACAACGAGGCTCCAGGCGTAGTCGATCGCGCTGCTCAGAAATTCCTCCACGGCAATCGCCTGTCCCGATTCCAGTACGCGACGATCGTTTTCCGCGATCATCGCGGCTTCCTCCGGCCCGAAAATGTCTGCCGCGCTTAGTCCGATCGCGTCTTCGGCGGGCCGGCCGAAGACCTTTCCCATTTCCGGATTGGCCACCAGATAACGCCCGTCGGTATCCTTCAGGTACATGCCTATGGGAGCATGTTTCATGAACGCCGCCAGGCGGGCTTCGCTGGCGCGCAGAGCAGCGTCGGCGGCACGGCGCTGCGAAAGGTCGCGCAGGCTCGCTGTGAAAAAGCGCCGTTGGCTGCTGTGGGCTTCGGTCATCGTGAGTTCGACAGGAAACTCATCGCCATTCGCGCGCATGGCGATCTGCTCTGTGCGACGCCCGAGCAATTGCGAGGCGCTTCCCGAAAAATAAGCCGCAAGCCCACCTGCATGCGCAGTGCGCAGACGCGGTGGGAGGATAAGCTCCAGGACCTGCCTGCCGACAACGTCGGCGCGCGAATAACCGAAAGTCGCCTCGGCCGCCGGGTTGAACTCCACAACCGACCCGGCTTCATCCGTGATGATCACGCAGTCCAGCGACGAGCGAACCACCGAAGCGAGGATCGCCTCCTGCAATGCGTTTCCGGCGCCGTCTTCGTGCAATGGCCGCACTCCGTGACGACCGGTCGCAACGCTGGCCGTCGGGCCGGCAAAGATGACGGTTATCGCAAGTTCCGGCAAGATGCCGAAACCATTTGCACGGGTTTGACCAAGGTCTGGTCAAGCCCGCAATGGTCACGAGCGTTGCGAACTGGCATGCGACGATGCACGATGAGCAATGCCAGTCCCCTCCGCGGATTGACTTCGCCCCTCGGTCTGCCGCACTGTCCCGCCTCCCCCAACGGGACCGGTCGCTTGGTCGAAAAACGCCTTGACGAATCCTGTCCCGGCAACGACAAGGCGGCCATGCTCGACCAGACCAAACCGGACCCAATCCGGTCATCCATGCTTGAAAAAGCGGCCGAAGCAGGCATCCGCCACGGCTTTTTCACGCGAGCCGGCGGTGTCTCGGAGGGCCTGTACAAGGGCCTGAACACGGGTGTCGGCTCCAATGACGACGCCGAAAAAGTCGCCGAAAACCGTCGCCGTGTCGCCGCCTGGATGGGTGTGCCGCCGCAAAACCTGCTTTCCGTCTACCAGGTCCATTCGCCTGACGTGATCGTGGTGCGGGAGGCATTCGGGCACCCACGTCCGAAGGCCGACGCGATAGTGACAGACCGGCCCGGACTGGCGATCTGCGCCTCGGCAGCCGATTGCGGCCCCGTGCTGTTTGCCGATGCGAAGGCCCGCGTCATTGGCGCCGCGCACGCCGGCTGGAAAGGCGCGTTCACCGGCGTTCTGGAAAACACCATCACCGCCATGGAAGGCCTCGGCGGCAGGCGCGAAAACATCGTGGCGGTGCTCGGCCCCTCGATCAGCCAGGCAAACTACGAAGTGGGACCGGAATTCGTCGAACGGTTCACCGCATCGGATTCCGGCAACACACGCTATTTCGCGCTGTCCGGCAAACCTGGCCATGCGCTCTTCGATCTCAATCTCTACACCGTCAACCGCCTCGCCAGGGCCGGCGTGCAAGCGAGCCAGCTTGGCCGCTGCACCTATGCCGAAGAAGATCTTTTCTATTCCTACCGGCGCGCCACCCACCGCAACGAAGCCGATTACGGGCGGCTGATTTCCGCGATTGTCCTGGAGGATTCCTGAATGGCGCTGCATTTTGAACGCGCGGAATATGACGCGCGCCGCGACCGGCTGATAATCGAGATGGCCGACAAGAAGCTCGATGCAGTCCTGCTGTTCGCACAGGAAAGCATGTACTGGCTGACCGGCTACGACACATTCGGCTTCTGCTTCTTCCAGTGCCTGGTGGTGAAGGCCGACGGCTCGATGATGCTTTTGACCCGCTCGGCGGACCTGCGCCAGGCGCGGCACACCTCGACGCTCGACAACATCGTGGTGTGGACGGATCGCGACGGCGCCAACCCGGCGCTCGACCTGCGCAACCTGCTCAACGACCTCGACCTGCTCGGTGCGCGCATCGGTATCGAATACGACACCCACGGGCTTACCGCCTACAACGGCCGCCGCGTCGACGAGCAGATGCAGACGTTCGGCCAGATCGCCGACGCTTCCGGCATCGTCTCGCGGCTGCGCCTGTTCAAGAGCCCGGCCGAGATCAAGAAAGCCGAAAAGGCCGCCGCGCTTGCCGACGATGCGATCGACGCGGCGCTGAAGATCATCAAGCAGGGCGCCGATGAGGGCGCCATCCTGGCTGCCATGCAGGGCGCGATCTTTGCCGGCGGCGGCGACTACCCGGCCAACGAGTTCATTATCGGCTCCGGCGCCGACGCACTGCTCTGCCGTTACAAGGCCGGCCGCCGCAAGCTGACAAAGAACGACCAGCTTACGCTGGAATGGGCCGGCGTCTTCCACCACTACCACGCGCCGATGATGCGCACCGTCCTGACCGGAAAGGCGTCGAAGCGGCATCAGGAGCTTTACGACGCGTCGCTTGCCGCGCTGCTTGCCGTCGAAAAGGCGATGACGCCTGGCAATACGTTCGGCGACGTCTTCGACGCGCATGCCCGCATCATCGAAGCGCACGGCCTGACCAAGCACCGGCTGAACGCCTGCGGCTATTCGGTGGGGGCTCGCTTCACCCCTTCGTGGATGGACATGCCAATGTTCTATCAAGGCAATCCCGAACCGATCGCGCCCGATATGACGTTGTTTGCCCGCATGATCATCATGGATTCGGAGACCGAGACGGCGATGTGCCTCGGCCGCACCTATCTGACGACGGATTCGCAGCCACGGCCATTGTCGCGTCATGATCTCGACTTGATCGTGAAGTGAGTCGACTATTGAGAGGATGCGACCGCCTACGAGCAGGGAGTTCCACCGAATGAAGCGATCGGTCGCTATCGGCATGTTGCTGACTGCCGCATCGGCGCTTGCCGCCTGCACCAGCACCGAGCAGGCGCTCGACCCTTCGGCGATCAAGCCGCCCAGCCAGACCGCCACCGCGCCGGGCACCTCGGCGACCGCTTCCATATCCGATCCAGCCACCGCACCGGGTGCTCCAGCGGCCACTGCCGCCACGCCCGGTACGACGACAGGTCAGGTGGCTGCCATCAATTCAAATGCCCGCATCCAGATTGCGCCAATCGTCGGCGCCACGGTCGAGGCGGCCGGTCCGCTCTCGGAACGCATCGCGACCAGGGCCAGGGAGCGCGGCATCAAGCTTGCCGGCGGCGACGGAACCGCAACGCTGGTGCTGAAAGGTTATTTCTCGGCGATCACCGAAGCCAAGGAAACGACGGTGATCTACGTCTGGGACGTGCTCGACCCGGCTGGCAACCGGCTGCATCGTATCCAGGGCCAGCAGAAAGCCCCGGCAAGGCGCGGCGAGGGCTGGGCCTCGGTGTCGGCGACGACCATGCAAGGCATCGCCGACCAGACGGTCGACCAGTTGGCCGCCTGGCTGGGAGCTCGGGCAGGTTGAGCCTCCGCCTCAGCCACGGAATCCGGCAGTGGCCCCGCATTTTCGTTCCGCCGAACTGTTGCGAAGAGTCACTTCAACGCAACATCAACCGTTTTTGACGCAGCAATCGGGGATTTCCGGCATCTTTGCTTGCAATAGCGGCGAACGGCGCTAAAAGCCCCGTCATATCCGGCTCTGGGCATTCGCCAGGAACACTGAATGAAACTTTTTGCGGGCAATTCCAATCGGGTGCTGGCCGAAGGCGTCGCACGTTATCTCAATATCCCGCTTGGAAAGGCCAGTGTCAGGCGCTTTGCCGACCAGGAGATTTTCGTCGAGATCCAGGAGAATGTGCGCGGCGAGGATGTCTTCATCCTGCAGTCGACGTCGTTTCCGACCAACGATCACCTGATGGAACTGCTGATCATGATCGATGCGTTCATGCGCTCTTCGGCGCGCCGCATCACGGCAGTGATCCCCTATTTCGGCTACGCCCGGCAGGACCGCCGCGCCTCCGGCCGCACGCCGATCTCGGCCAAGCTGGTCGCCAACATGATCACCCGCGCCGGCGTCGACCGCGTGCTGACGCTCGACCTACACGCTGGCCAGATCCAGGGTTTCTTCGACATCCCGACCGACAATCTGTTCGCCGTGCCGGTGATGGCGCGCGACGTGAAGGCCAAGTACAAACAGCTCGCCAACGTCATGGTCGTTTCGCCGGACGTCGGCGGCGTGGTGCGCGCCCGCGCGCTCGCCAAGCGCCTCGACGCGCAACTCGCCATCGTCGATAAGCGGCGTGAGCGCCCCGGCGAATCCGAAGTCATGAATGTCATCGGCGACGTCAGGGGCAAGGATTGCCTCCTGATCGACGACATCGTCGATTCCGGCGGCACGCTGTGCAACGCAGCCGACGCGCTGCTCGCCAACGGCGCCACCAGCGTCACCGCCTACATCACCCATGGCGTTCTTTCCGGCGGTGCGGCCGCCCGCATCATCGGCTCGAAGCTGCAGGAACTGGTAATCACCAATTCCATCCAGCCCTCGCAAGGCGTCATGGACGCCCACAACATCCGCGTCGTTTCCATCGCCGACCTCATCGGCGAAGCGATCTCGCGCACCGCCACGGAAGAATCGGTGTCGAGCCTGTTCGATTGATCCCGCCAAGCGCTTACCACTACAATCCTACAATTTAAGATTGTGAAAAATTAAGAAGAGCGCAATATACCTGACGCTAAGGGGTGTCCCTGCACGGGATCGGGATTTGGCGCTGCACAACACAGCCATACAGGCCTTCGGGCTGGTTCGAAAACTTGCCTCTCAGGCCTTCCTCTGGCTGAGTTCGACCGGAACACCTGAACACCTGGATATCCGTCTTCGGCTGGCCCAGACGGTCAACCAACGGAAAGTTGCCCTTATGGTCGGCTCGATGAGCATTGCGGTGCTGGCGCTGACCGCAGCCCTGGTGACAGGGCAATTGTGGCCGTATTTCTGGCTGCTGGCCGATCTTGCGCTGGTTCTCACCCGCTTTGCGCTGATCGCGAGGAGCGACGGCGGCAAAACCCACAACACGGACAGGCATACGGCACAGCTGATGCTGGCGGGCTGCATTTGGAGCGCCCTGCTCGGGCAGGCATGCTTCATCTGCGTGACAAGCGGAAACGGCGTGCTGGTGGCGCTGGCAGGAACGAATGTGGCGGGGGTCGCGGGCGCGGTATCGTCGCGCAACGCGGCGACGCCTCGCTACGGCGCCCTCATCATGGCGCTTGTCGGCGTCCGCTATGGCGCGGCGGCGCTCATGTCTCCCACCCTGGAACGTTCGTGCTCGGTCTGCAGGTCCTGATCTGCCTTCCGGGCATGTACGCAATCATGATGCAGACCCTCAACGTCACCATGCCGATGGTCAAGCCCGAGCATTTGAATCTCCAGCTTGCCATGACTGACGTTCTGACCGGTTTGCCTAAGCGGATGTTCCTTGTCGATAAACTGAACAAGATGTGCGCGGCTTTCGACGACAGTGGAGCCGCTCACAGTTTCGCACTGCTGTATCTCGATCTCGACGGCTTCAAGCCAATCAACGACGCTTTCGGTCATGCCGCAGGCGACGTTGCTCAAGGCGGTCGGGCGGCGGCTGGTCCGCGCCACACGCGAAAACGACAGTGCCTGCCGGCTCGGTGGCGATGAATTCGTCATCCTTCTTCGGGGAGCCACGGCAGGCCGAAACCGCCTTCCTGGCGAAGCGGGTCGTGAATGCCATTTCGCGCCCCTTCGACATCGGAGTCGGCAGGGTAAGTGCATATCGCAACAAGCATCGGCAGCGTCACCGCTCCAGCCGATGGCCGTCTTGATGGCCAATGCGGATCGCGCACTATATGCAGCCAAGGCGACCGGCAAGGGCAGATACCGGTCACACGCCGCCGGTGGGTAGATCATCCGATCAGTTGCACGGCCATGCCTGCCAGCGCCGCCGCCGCAAGCACGACAATCATGTTGGCGCTGTAGCGGATGAGCGCAAAGCCCGCGGCGATAGCAATCAGGGCCGAGGCGGAGCCGAAGCTCGACCAGTCCGGAACCGGCAGCGACAACGGCCCCAGAACCCGTTCGCCGACCGAGGCGAACAGCACATGCAGCGCGAACCAGACAGCAAGATTGGCGATGATGCCGACCACCGCCGCGGTGACCGCCGAGAGCGCGCTGGCCAACCAGCGCACGTTGCGCACCGTTTCCACATAGGGCGCGCCGACGAATATCCACAGGAAGCACGGCACGAAGGTGAACCACAGCGTGACCGCCGCGCTCGCGAGCCCGCCGGCAAGCGGTTCGAGACCGGAGAGGCGCGCGCCGCCGAGGAAGCCGACGAACACCAGCACCAGGATCAGCGGCCCGGGCGTCGTTTCGGCAAGGCCGAGCCCGGTCAGCATCTCGTCGGGCTTCAGCCAGCCATGCACCTCGACCGCCTGCTGCGCGACATAGGCGAGCACCGCATAAGCGCCGCCGAAGGTCACTGCCGCCATCTTCGAGAAGAATGTGGCCTCGGCGGCAAATACATTGTCGCCGCCGAGCATGGCATGCAGCAGAAACAGCGGGCCGAACCAGATCGCCAGCCAGACGGTGAGTGTCGAGACGAAACGCCGCGTGCTGGGTTTCGTCCATTCCGGCATGTTGTGGGCAGGTTCAGCCACCGTCGCGCTGTTACCGGCCTTTGCGCGATACCCCAGCAAATGGAGAAGCGCGCCGCATGCCGCAGCCGCCGCGATGATCAGCGGAAACGGCAATTTCAAGAACGCAATAGCGACAAAGGCAGCCACAGCGAGCGCCACCATGAAGGCGTTTTTGAGTGCGCGTTTCGAAACCTTGATCAGCGCCTCGAACACCACGGCAAGCACCGCCGCCTTGAGCCCGAACAGCAGCCCCTGCACCAGTGGCACGTCACCGACCAAGAAATAGATCGCCGACAGAAGCGTGATCACCAAGGCCCCCGGCATCACGAAAAGCAGGCCAGCGGCAAGCCCGCCCCTGACACCGTGCAGCAGCCAGCCGGCATAGGTGGCGAGTTGCATCGCCTCGGGTCCAGGCAAAAGCATGCAGTAGTTCAGCGCATGCAGGAAACGCGGCTCGTCGAGCCAGCGTTTCTCGTCAACAAGAACGCGATGCATCAGAGCGATCTGCCCTGCCGGTCCACCGAACGACAGAAGCCCGATTTTAGCGAAGACGCGGGTCGCCTCGGCAAAAGATGGGCGCGGCATATGGTTGGCAGCCATGATGTCCATCTATGCAACCGTTGCCGGCCAGTTGTGGGTCTCCGCTGTAGCATACCGGCACCAGCCATAAAGGGCGTCGTAGATGATCATGCCCTTTTCCAGTTGCGCTCGATCGCTAGCCTCGGTCGCGGAAAGACCGAGAGATAAGGCCAAAAGCCCGGCTGCCTGCTGCTCCAGTTCCAGCCGCGCGGTGTCCGCGCCGCGCACGATCCTGGCTAAATGGAGCAGCGCCGGATCGCTCAGGCCGAACTCGGAGATCAGTGTGTCGAATGTGCATTCCTCGCCGCGATGCGAATAGCGCACATCCGCAATGTCGAAGGGAATCCAGCCGGTTTCATCGGCAACATCCTTGACCCATTCGGCGGCAACGAAGTGGAAGATTGCGAAAGGGTCGATAAAGCGGCGGATGAGCCACGGGCAGGCGATGCGGTCGATCTTTGGCCGCTCCCGCGTCACCCAGACGCTCGGCGCCGGGAGACCTGCGTCGAGACCGGCCGCCTCCCGGGCGATCGTTGGGCCACCTGCGGCAACCCATGCTTCGATACCGCCTTCAAGCATCGTCGCGTCGGCGCCGGCGGCGGTGAGTGTTGCCGCGGCGATCTCGCTGACATTGTGGCCATGCGTGCAGTAGACGACGACCGGCCGGCGATCCGGCAATCGTGACAGCCATTCCTGCGCCGTCATATGGTCGCGCCAGATGGCGCAGGCAATGCGGACCGGCGATGCGGAAAGGGCGCTCGCCCTGCGCACGTCGATGAACAGCGGGCAGCGGTCGGTACCGACGAGGGGGATCAGTTGTTGAGGCAGGTTTCTCCTGGGCATGGTTTTCCTCCGCGCAAATCAGCGAAGGCGGAACTTGGGCAAGACGCCTCACGGGGAGTCCACCATGCCCCCGGCAAGGCGATCCTAGGCTTTTCGTCAGCGGCGATCAACGCTCGACGATGCACTGACACCGATCTTTTTTAGGCGGATCAGACACACATGGATGTAACGGGACGTCTGGGCGGCACCCGCTGCCTGCGGGCTTGAGGCAAATCGGCACGGCAGCTATTCGCGTTCGCTGCTTGCCGCCTTGGCTTTTGCGCTTTAGGGATGAGTTCAAATTTGGAGCTGGCGCGGTGAATGCCGCATTGCCGGTTTATTCTCCCATTGAAAGCCGATCCATGAACGACTTCGAAAAAATGGCGCCGGCGCTCGCCGCCGCATTGGCCGCACGTGGCTACCAGACGCTGACGCCCGTGCAGCAAGCGATGCTGACGGCTGATGCCGATGGCGCCGATCTCCTGGTCTCCGCCCAGACCGGCTCCGGCAAGACGGTCGCCTTCGGCATCGCCATCGCACCGACGTTGCTGCGCGGCGAGGCAAATCTGGGCGAGGCCGGCCTGCCGCTGGCGCTGGTGATCGCGCCGACCCGCGAACTCGCCCTGCAAGTGCGGCGCGAACTGGAATGGCTCTATGCCGGCGCCGGTGCGCGCATCGGCTCGTGCGTCGGCGGCATGGACATGCGCAAGGAGCGCCGGGCACTGGAACAAGGCGCCCATATCGTTGTGGGCACACCCGGCCGGCTGCGCGACCATATCAGCCGCGGCTCGCTCGATATTTCGCAGCTGCGCGCCGTCGTGCTGGACGAAGCCGACGAGATGCTCGATCTCGGCTTCCGCGAGGATCTCGAATTCATCCTGGCGGCCGCACCCGCCGAGCGGCGCACGCTGATGTTTTCCGCGACAGTGCCAAAACCCATCGCGTTGCTTGCCAAGCGTTTCCAGAAGGACGCGCGGCGCATCACCGCCACCAGCGAAGGCCAGCAACATGGCGACATCGAATACCAGTTGGTGCTGGTGGCGCCGCCCGACCGCGAAAACGCCATCATCAATACATTGCTTTATGTCGATGCGCAGAACACGATCGTGTTCTGCCACACCCGCGAGGCGGTGAAACACCTGGCGAGCCGGCTGGCCAATCGCGGCTTTGCCGTCGTGGCGCTCTCGGGCGAACTGAGCCAGGCCGAACGCACCAACGCGCTGCAATCGATGCGCGACGGACGCGCCCGTGTCTGCGTGGCGACAGACGTGGCGGCACGCGGCATCGACCTGCCCAATCTCGACCTCGTCATCCATGCCGACATGCCGACCAACCCGGACACGCTTCTGCACCGCAGCGGGCGCACCGGCCGCGCCGGCCGCAAGGGCACCTGCGCGCTGATCGTTCCGCATCATCGCCGCGGCGCGGCCGCCCGCGTGCTGAAGCTCGCCAAGCTCGAGGCGACCACCATCGCGGCTCCCACCAGCGCCGACATCGAGGCGCGCAACCGCCAGCGCATCCTCGAGGACCCCGCTCTGTCGGAAGCACCGAACGAGGAAGAGCTGGCCTTCGTGCGCGACCTCATGGAAGCGCACAGCCCCGAACACATAGCCGCCGCCTATCTGCGCCAGCAGCTCGCCTTGCGCCCGGCGCCGGAAGAACTGGCCGACACGCCGATTGCCGCCTTCACGCAACGCGACCGCAACGCCGGCAATTTCGAGCGCGAAGACAGGCCGTCGGAACGCTTCGACAACGGCGTCTGGTTTCGCGTTTCGGTCGGCCGCAAGCACCGCGCAGAGCCGCGCTGGCTGTTGCCGATGATCTGCAAGGCCGGCCACATCACCAAGCGTGAGGTCGGCGCGATCAAGATCCATGAGGCGGAATCACTCGTCGAGATCATTACCGAGAAGGCCGAAGCCTTTGCGGCGGCAATCAAAAAGGGCGGCGTCCTCGAAAAGGGCGTCTCGATCACACGGGTCGAGGGCGTACCGGCCGACGAACCTGCACGCACCGGCTGGAACGCCAACAAGAAAGGCAAGTTCAAGCCGAAGAAGGCACCCCCTGCCGGGGCGCCTGGCGAAGGGCCGAAAAACATCAAGACCAAGCCGCGCTGGAAAAACGGCAAGCGGCCCTGAGAGGGCCGGCTTGACCGCTGGTTATCGGCGGGGCTAGCGTAACGATGCTTCTTAAGGGCGCATTGGCTTTGGCCGGAGGGGCATTGCCCGCCTGCGCTACATCAACAGCAATGCGCCATGCCGAACCTCGAATACCTGAAGAAGCAAGCCAAGCTCCATCTTCGATGGCATCGAGAACGGCATTATCCGGTCGCGGCCACGATCCGGCGGCTGTTGCCGCGCTATAACCATCTGACTGATGGCCAAGTGTTGGAAGCAAGCTTCAAGCTGGCCGACGCCCAGGAGCTTGTCGCCAGGCAATCAGGGTTCGAAAGCTGGCAGGTGCTGAAGAAAGGCCCGAAGACAATGAGCGACCAGACCGGCAGCACGATTACCAAACCCTTTTTGGCTCTCGGCCTTGCCGCAGCTTTTCGTCTCCGACATCGAGAAAATCCTGCGACTTCTACGTACAAAAGCTCGGCTTCGAGGTCGGTTTCACCTACGGCGAGCCGCCATTCTACGGACAGGTCAGGCGCGACGGCGCACGGCTGAACTTTCGCCATGTCGACCGCCCCGTGTTCAACGCGGAATTGAGGGCGAGAGAAGACCTTGTTTCCGCGACTGGCATCGTCGAAGCGGTCAAATCGCTGTTTCTCGAAGATCAGCAACACGGCGTCGCCTTTCATCAGGCCTTGCGCACCGAGCCGTGGGGCGCCCGCACCTTCATCGTGGCTGATCCGGGCGGCAACCTAATCTGTTTGGCGGCCGAGAACGCATAGGCAGGTTTTGCGCCGCAAGGCGGCAAAGCTGGCCAATCTTGCGCTTGCCGCCGCCTTCCGCTATAGAGCCGCCACCCGCGTAGACACCCTTGGAGGCAACGCGGATGAGGGCCGCGAATTTCGCGGCTTTCGACATTTTCGGGAACCCGCTTCGGCGGCGGACGGAAACTGCTCCAAAAACCTCGAAAGGAAATGCCATGAGCCACGATACTTACGAGCTCAAGGCCGAAGCGCGCGAACGGGTCGGTAAGGGGTCCTCCCGTGAACTTCGCCGCAACGGTCTAAGTTCCTGCAGTCATCTACGGTGACAAGCAGACACCCCTGTCCATCGCCCTGTCCACCAAGGACGTCACACAAGAGAATCCACGCCGGTGGTTTCATGACCACCATCGCGACGATCGACGTCGGCGGCGAGAAGATCCACGTCCTGCCGAAGGACTACCAGCTGGATCCGGTCCGGGACTTCACCATGCATGTCGACTTCCTGCGCGTCTCCGCAAGGACGCGAAGTCACCGTCGAAGTCCGGTTCACTTCGTCAACGAAGAAAAGTCCGCCGGGCCTCAAGCTCGGCGGCGTGCTCAACATCGTTCGTCACGAAGTCGAGCTGCCGCTGCCCGGCCAACGACATCCCGGAATTCCTGACCGTCGATCTTTACCGGCCCGAAGATCGGCGACGGCATCCACATCTCGGCCGTCAAGCTGCCGAAGGGCGTCGACCCGGTCATCACCGACCGCGACTTCACGATCGCGACGATCGCCGGTTCCTCGGCGATGAAGCCTGAGCCGGTCGAGACCGCGGAAGTGGTTGAGGAAGCTGAGGAAGAGGAAAAGACCGGGGAGTAATCTCCGGAAGCCTGGAGGAACGTTCAGATGCTGCTCTTTGCAGGTCTCGGCAATCCGGGCGACAAATATGCGAACCACCGGCACAATGCCGGCTTCATGGCGGCGGACGCGATTGCCCGCCGCCATTCCTTTTCGCCCTGGTCGAAGAAATTACGGCGCGAGCCCGCTGACCGAGGCCGTCGCGGTGGCCAACCTGGAGCTCGTCGGGATGCTCGTCGAAGCCGGCGCCAATGCCAACGTCGCCAACGAAGACGGACAGACGCCGTTGATGCTGGCGGCGCGCACCGGCAACGTCGCCGTGGCGAAGCTCCTCGTCCGCCAGGGCGCCGACGTGAACCGCGCGCGAGCGATATCGCGAGCAGTCAGCCGTGATGTGGGCGGCGGCGCAGGGCACGCCCGAGATGGTGGCGTTCCTCGTCGCCGAAGGGTGCCGACCTGCACGGTGCGCGCCCAGCGCCAACGACTGGCGAAACGCAGATCAGCAGCGAGCCGCGCGTGCAGTACCGGCCGACCGGCGGTCTCACGCCGCTGCTCTACGCCGCGCGCGCGGGATGCCTCGGCTGCGTGAAGGCGATGGTCGAGGCCGGCGCCGACAAGGATCGGCCCAATCCCGACGGCATGACGCCGATGATCATGGCGCTCGACAACGGCTATCCCGCGGTGGCCCACTACCTGCTCGATCGCGGCGCCAACCCGCACACCTGGGACTGGTGGGGCCGCACGCCGCTTTACGTCGCGGTGACGATGCGCGGCGGGCTGGACAGCCGTGCCGGATCCGCGATCGCCGGAGTCGCTGGCATTCATCAAGACGCTGCTCGCTGCCGGCGTGAACGCGAACGCGCAGCTGGCGTTCAAGGAGCCGAGCCGCGGTGGCCGCGACAACCGGTTCAGGGACGATCTGCTCACCACCGGCGCGACGCCGCTGCTTCGCGCGGCGCAGACCTTCGACAACGACGTCGTGCGTGTGCTGCTCGCGCACGGTGCGCTCGTCGATCTGCCGAACGCGTCCGGCGTGACGCCGTTCATGGCCGCCGCAGGCGTCGGTACACGAACGGCGCGCGGCGTGCTCGGCGCCGGGCGCGCCCGACAACGTCGATCGCGCTCTCGCTCGAGACGATGGAGATCCTGCGCAAGGCCGGCGCGGACGTGAACGCACGCATCACCGACGTCACCAGCCTCACCGCACGCATCGCGCGCACCAACACGCTGACCGACCGGCAGGGTCAGACGACGCTGTTCCTCGCCGCCGAGAGTCGGACGAACCGAGGTGGTCAGCTACCTGCTCGCCACGGCGCGAAGATGGACCTGCAGGACGACGCGGGCAAGACGCCGATCGACCTGGCCGCCGCGCGCGACGCCGGCCGGGACGAGGCCCGCTCCCGGGAAACGTCGCCCTGCGAAGGACGCCGAAGCGACACGCGAACAACAGTGAAATCTTGATATTCTTTCATCGCGCCGCCCCGGCGATAAACCTGGGGCCGCGGTTCCGGCCGCTGTGCCGAAAAACGGGGGAGCACACGATGAACACTCGTTGGTCTGCAAAATCGCTGTTGGTCGTCGGCCTGGGCATCATCGTGGCCGTGTCGCTGCAGAGTGAACCGGCCGAAGGCGGTCAGCAACAGAACGCGCAGGTCGAGCGCGGCAAGTACCTGGTCGGCATCACCGGTTGCCATGACTGCCATTCGCCGAAGCTGAATGCGGCGCTCGAGCCGGACATGGCCCGGCCGCTGTCGGGCCGGCCCTCCACGACGCCTGTGCCGGCGGCCACGAAGACCGAGATCCACGCCTCGCTGGACTTCACGGCGTTCGGCGGGCCATGGGGGCAGTCCGTCGCGGCGAACCTGACGCCCGACGGCACCACCGGGATCGGGACGCGTTACAACGAGGCGCAGTTCATCGTCGCGATGCGCACCGGCAAGAGGCCCAACGGCACGACGATGCTGCCGCCGATGCCGAACGTGGTCTACCAGAACATGACCGACGACGACCTCAAGGCGCTCTTCGCCTACCTGCGCACGCTGAAGCCGATCAGGAACGCTGTCTACGCCGGTGTGAAGCCGCAGGGTCCGCCGAAGTAGCCTGGATTCAAGGCGCGCCGT
>CAVSAU010000014.1:0-158295 GCA_963726065.1 uncultured Alphaproteobacteria bacterium | reverse complement strand
ACTATCACGCCCCGATGATGCGCACCGTGCTGACGGGAAAAGCCTCGAAGCGCCATCAGGAACTGTTCGATGCATCGCGCGACGCGCTGCTCGCGGTCGAGAAAGCCATGGTGCCCGGCAACACCTTCGGCGACGTGTTCGACGCGCATGCCCGCACGCTTGAAGTTCACGACCTTACCCGTCATCGCCTCAATGCCTGCGGCTATTCCGTCGGCGCGCGGTTCACGCCGAGCTGGATGGATACGCCGATGTTCTACCAGGGCAATTTGGAACCGATCGCGCCGAACATGACGCTGTTCGCACACATGATCATCATCAATTCGGAGAGCGAGACGGCCATGACGCTGGGACGCACTTACCTTACAACCGAAACCCAGCCCAGGCCGCTGTCCCGCCATGATCTCGACTTGATCGTGAAGTGAGTAGGCAGCCGGCGAAAGGTATCGCGTTGGATCGGATGCTTGAGGGTAGAAAGCATACGCTGTGGCCGGCGGCTGTGGTGGCGGCAGCCCTTTTGTCGGCGTGTAGCAGCAGCACCCAGGACGTGCTGGAACCGTCTGCCATCGCGACGCCCTCGGGGCCGGCCACGGCTTCGACCGGACCGCAACCCGGCAACATATCTTCGCCGCCGACGCAGGCCGCGGCAATCCCCCCTCAGAATAGCGCGGCTGTCACCAGCGCGCGCGTTCATATCGCACCGATCGTCGGAACCTCGGTGACCGCCGCTTCTTCGCTGTCCGATCGTCTGGCGGCGCGCGCGTCGCAGCGCGGTATTCGTATGATCGGCGCGTCCGACCAGACGGCCACCCACATGCTCAAGGGATATTTTACGCCGTTGGTGGAAGGCAAGGAGACCACCGTCATTTATGTCTGGGACGTCTATGACCCCAGCGGCAATCGCATCCACCGCATTTCCGGCCAACAGAAATCGCCATCGGCGGGCGGCTTCGGCTGGGACGCCGTTCCGGCCGCTTCGATGCAGGCGATCGGCGACGCCACCATCAACCAGCTTGCGACTTGGTTGTCTGGGGCAAGCGGCTAAATCCAACTCACTCAAGGCATTCACCAAGCAGTGCGTATGTCGACGTTCGGCTGTCGCGCCGCTTGCAATGGCGCTCAGGGCCGCTAAAAGCCCGCTTACCAATCCCCTTCGGAAACGGCACATGAAACTCTTCGCAGGCAACTCGAATCGGACCTTGGCCGAAGCGATCGGCCACTACCTCAATCTGCCCTCGGCAAAGCAAGCGTCCGCCGGTTCGCCGACCAGGAAATCTTCGTCGAAATCCAGGAGAACGTGCGCGGCGAGGACGTGTTCGTCGTGCAGTCGACGACCTTTCCGACGAACGACAACCTCATGGAGCTGCTGATCATCATCGACGCGCTCCTGCGCGCCTCGGCGCGCCGCATCACGGCAGTGCTCCCCTATTTCGGATATGCGCGGCAGGACCGGAGCGCCGGCCGCACGCCGATCTCCGCCAAGCTCGTCGCAAACATGATCACCATAGCGGGCGCCGACCGCGTGCTGACGGTCGACCTGCATGCCGGCCAGATCCAGGGCTTCTTCGATATCCCGACCGACAACCTCTTCGCCGTCCCCGTGTTGACCGCGACGTCAAGCAACGCTACGACAGCAATCACCTCATGGTGGTTTCGCCCGATGTCGGCGGCGTGGTCAGGGCGCGGATCATCGCCAAGCGCATCGACGCGCCGCTCGCAATCGTCGACAAGCGACGCGAGCGGCCGGGCGAGTCCGAAGTGATGAACATCATCGGCGATGTCCGCGGCCGCAACTGCCTGCTCGTCGACGACATCGTCAATTCTGGGGGCACGCTGTGCAACGCCGCCGACGAGCTTCTGAAGCAGGGCGCGCTTTCCGTCGCCGCCTACATCACGCACGGTGTGCTTTCCGGCGGCGCGGTGGCGCGAATCACCGGCTCGAAGCTCAAGGAGCTGGTGACCACCGACACGATAGAGGCGACGCAAGCGGTGCTCGAAGCTCCGAACATCCGCATCGTCTCGATCGCGACCTCCTCGGCGAAGCGATTACGCGCACGGCGTTGGAAAAATCGGTGTCGAGCCTGTTCGATTGAAGAGGCTGCCGCGTCAGGCCGGGACCGCGGCGACCAGGTCCATTCCGGCAACGGTCGGAACCACCCCCACCAGCCTGGGATCCGGTCGAGGCGAACAAGGCGTCGTATTCCGCCTCGCTCCGCTCGCGTCCGCGCGGTGTTACGACCATCATCTGCAAGTCCATGAGCTTCGCCATGGAAAAGTCGTCTGCCGGGCCTCAGTAGCCGCTCGATCAGCACCAGCTTTCCGCCGTCGCTGGTCGCGGCGCGGCAGTTCCGCAGGATCGCGCGCGACCTTTCATCGTCCCAGTCGTGAATGATCCGCTTCATGAGAACAATGTCGGCGCGAACCGGCACCTTGCCCAGAAAATCGCCGGCAACGAATTCGCAACGCTCCGCCGTCCCTCCTGCGAACCGAGAGCGTGCCATCTCCACCACCTCAGGCCGATCGAAGAGGATGCCGCTCATATGCGGGTGCGCGCGAAGCACCGCGCGGAGAAGTGAGCCCTGCCCTCCGCCAACGTCGGCCACGATCTTCGCGCCCTTGCAGTCGATCGCCGCCGCGATCGCATCGTCCTCGGCAGCGCTGCGGCTCGTCATCGCATCCGAGAACGTCTTCCCGGCCTCGGGGTGCCTTGCCAGATACTCGAACAGCGGCAGTCCGAAGACGTGCTCGAACGCCGGCTCGCCGGTCTTCGCGCTATGCAGGAGTTCGCCCCATACTGCGCCATTCCGATCCGATCCGGTTTATGTAACCGATCGCGACCGTCGGGCGGCTGGTCGGCAGCGGCGTCAGCGCGGCGGCCCGCCTCGTCCTGGGCGAAGACCCCGAGGCACCGGATCGGTGCAGGGCATCGGGATGCGCACCGGCCGCGCGGGCCAGCCTCGCAAGGGGATTTGGGGCCGCTTAGCAGGTCCGGATACCGAGCTTCACCGCGACGAACAGCGCTTGTGAAAGGAAATGCCGCTGGCCAGGCGATCAGCGCAGACACAGCGTCGCCTTGTTTGGCTGAAGATTTCCATTTTCGTATCTCCAGCTTGGGCGCGGACTCTAGCGGGAAAAGCGGCGACCGAACGAAGGTGGGTAACGCCAATTTCGCCGAAGCTAGGAGGCGAGACGCGCGCACCGCGCCCGCCGCCACAACAAGCACGACGAATTTGCCCTGGAAGCGGAGCAGCGCAACGCAGCGGCGATGGCGATCAGAGCAGCGCGGCGGATCGAAGCTGCCGAGTCCCGGAACGCGAAGGCGAACGGGCCAAAACGCCGTCGCCGACCTCCGCGAAGAGCACGTGCAGGCCGAACCAGAAGGCCAGGTTGGCGATGACGCCGACCACCGCCGCGGTCACGGCGGCGAGCGCGCCGGCGACGTAGCGGTTGCCGCGGAGCTGCTCGACGAAGGGCGCGCCGGCGAAGATGAACAGGAAGGACGGCGCGAAGGTCACCCAGAGCGTGATCGGCCGCGCCGAGCAGGCCGGCGGCGAGCGGGTCGAGGCCCGTTTCGCCGCGAAAGCCGGCGAGAAAGCCGACGAAGACGAGCACCAGGATGAGCGGCCCGGGCGTCGTCTCGGCGAGGCCGAGGCCGGTCAGCATCTCGTCGGGCCGCAGCCAGTGCTGCACCTCCACCGCCTGCTGCGCCACATAGGCGAGCACCGCATAGGCGCCGCCGAACGTCACCACGGCGACCTTGGAGAAGAACAGCGCCACCTCGGTGAAGACGTGGTGCATGCCGAAGAGGGCGGCGAGCAGCGCCACCGGCACGAGCCAGACGGCGCCCCATACCGCGACGCTGCCGAAGAACGCGCCCCACGCCTCACGCGCCGGATGCGGCGACCGCCGTTTGCGCGCGTTCCGCGCCGGCGCCCGTTGGGCCACCGACATGACGAGCCCGGCCAGCGCTGCGGCGAGGATGATCGCCGGAAACGGCACCTTGAAAAACGCGATCGCGACGAAGGCGGCGACCGCGATCGCAACCATCGCCTGCGACTTCAGCGCGCGGCGCGAGACCCGGACGCAGCGCCTCCGCCACGATGGCGAGCACGGCCGCCTTGAGCCCGAACAGGATGCCCTGCACGACGGTGCATGTCGCCGAAGAGCACATAGGCGGTCGAGAGCGCCAGCATCACGACGAAGCCGGGCAGGACGAAGAGCAGGCCCGCGGCGAGCCCGCCTTTCACCCCGTGCATGAGCCAGCCGACATAGGTGGCGAGCTGCTGCGCCTCCGGGCCGGGCAGCAGCATGCAGTAGTTCAGCGCATGCAGGAACCGCGTCTCGTCGATCCAGCGCCTCTCCTCCACCAGCACCTTGTGCATGAGCGCGATCTGGCCGGCCGGTCCGCCGAACGACAGCAGGCCGATCCTTGCGAAGGTCCGTGAAGCCTCAGCTAAAGACGGTCGCGATTGCGGGATCGTGTTGCCCATTCCAAGGATCCCTTCGCATACGCCGCGAAGGCGGAGCTTGGGCACGGGGCCCTCAAGGCGTCCACCGATCTGCCCACGAAGGATATAGTCTTACGGACGCATACCGGTTCAACCGCATTTCGCTCGGACGGCGGTGGCCAACCGCCGACCTCCAAGGCCAGCGGCGCATGGGCCGGCCTTGATGGTGCGGGTGAGATGCAAAGGAACGCCGGCGGCGGCCGGTGCCGAACCTTATGATACGGGCTTTGCCGGTCACATGGGCGGAACGACGCCCCTGGTGCCGACCACGATGCGGCCGGTGCTGAGCGAGCCGTCCCTGTCGCTTTCTCGGCCGGGACGAATACGACTGCGCCGATCGAATCTTCCTTGGTCGCAGGCGCGAGAAGGTGACCACCGGTGTCCCTTCGGGGATCGAGATTTTCTTCTCGCCGCCCTCGTCGAAGGGTCAGCATCGGGCCATGAACATCGGTCACGATGTCGGCGACCGTGGCGTTAGTCCATCGAGCTGTCAGGTTCGAGATACCCAGGCATAGCTGCCCTCCCGCCTCGCTCCCTTCATGGCTGCCGGGAAGATAAGCACTTCGAGGGCACCGTCGCCGCCATCCTTTTTTGGAAGAGATGCGACGCCGACATAGTCGCCAGCCTTGATATCCGCCGGCCGAAGCCTTCGCAACGCTCGACACCTGCCAGTCTGGCTTCAGCATGATGGTGACCGGTGTCCCCTCGCGGCTGTCGACGACGAGGGGTCGTTGCATCCACGCTGGCGACCTTGCCCACGCACACGGACACCGTCGGCGGCAGAAGCGCCAACGGTTGATGCCGCGAGCATGACGGCAAGCAATAGTAGCGGAATATTCTTGAGGTTCATGGTTTGATGCTTTCTGTGGCTGATCGGTCCTGGACGGCACCGAAGCAATGCATGACATAGGGTAGCGGCCGCGCTCGTCGCCATGGCCACCAGTCACAACAACTTGATGGCCCCGGCGGTCAAGGCCGTTGAGAGGCTCATCGGCCGCTGCCGCCAACGCGCCATCGGACACTTGCCGCCCGGGCATTCACGGTTTAGGGGAGCGTCAGAAGAGACGATCGCGCACGCACCGCCCGGACGGCGGCGGCAAAACGCGCACAAGGGCACTTCATGACCGACCTCGACATCATCGCACCGCCGCTCGCCGCCGCCCTTACCGCCCGCGGCTACGACACGCTGACGCCGGTGCAGCTGAGCGTGCTCGACGCCCGAAGCGGCACGGCGCGACCTGCTGGTGTCGGCGCAGACCGGCTCGGGCAAGACCGTCGCCTTCGGCATGGCCATCGCGCCGACGCTGCTCGGCGAAGCCGAGCGCTTCGAGCGCGCCGCCACCCCGCTGGCGCTGCTGATCGCGCCGACCCGCGAACTGGCGATGCAGGTGCAGCGCGAACTGGAATGGCTCTATGCCGATACCGGCGCCCAGATCGCCGCCGGCGTCGGCGGCATGGATATCCGCACCGAACGCCGGGCCTTGAGCGCGGCGCCCATATCGTCGTCGGCACCCCCGGGCGCCTGCGCGACCACATCAGCGCGCGCGCTCGATCTCAGCGACGTCCGCGCCGTGGTGCTCGACGAGGCCGACGAGATGCTCGACCTCGGCTTCCGCGAAGACCTCGAGTTCATCCTCGATGCCGCCCGCCGAGCGCGCGCACGCTGATGTTCTCGGCCACCGTGCCGCGCGCCATCGCCGATCTCGCCAAGACCTTCCAGCGCGACGCGCTGCGCCTCGTCGCCACCAGCGACGAGCGAGCAGCACGCCGACATCGAGTACCAGCGCCATCGTCGTCCGCACGACGAGCGCGAGCACGCCGTCATCAACATGCTGCTGCTTCACGAAGCTCAAAGCACCATCGTCTTCTGCCACACCCGCGAGTCCGTGCAAGCCACCTGACCGCCCGCCTCGCCAATCGCGGCTTTCCGGTCGTCGGCGCTCTCCGGCGAACTGAGCCAGGCCGAGCGCACCCACGCGCTGCAGGCGATGCGCGACGGCCGCGCCCGCGTCTGCGTCGCCACCGACGTCGCCGCCCGCGGCATCGACCTGCCCAACCTCGACCTCGTCATCCACGCCGACCTGCCGACCAACCCCGAAACGCTGCTGCACCGCAGCGGGCCGCACCGGCCGCGCCGGCCGCAAGGGCATCTGCGTGCTGATCGTGCCGCTGCACCGCCGCAGCGCTCGCCGCCCGCGTGCTCCGCGCCGCCAACCTCGATGCCTCGACCCGCGGCGCCCCACCATCGCCGAGATCGACGCCCGCAACCGCGAGCAGATCATCGCCACCCGGCCACTGCGGTGACCGCCCCCGACGAGACCGAAGCCCCGTTCGTCGCCGAACTCCTCGCCCGTCTCACCCCCGAGCAGCTCGCCGCCGCCTATCTCCGCCGCGAACTCGCCGCTCGCCCGGCGCCCGAGGAAGTATCCGAGCAGCCGATCGGCGCGTTCGCCGAAAAGGCGCCCGCGCCGCGACAAGCGCTTCGCCCGAGGAAGGCCCGCGCGAAAAAGCGCCGCCGATGGAGAACGGCCGCTGGTTCACCCTGTCGATCGGCCGCAACCGCCGCGCCGATCCCAAGTGGATCCTGCCGATGATCTGCAAGGCCGGCGACGTCACCAAGCGCGATGTCGGCTCGATCAAGATCCTCGACAAGGAAACCCGCTTCGAGATTGCCGCCGACAAGGCCGAGGCCTTCGCGGCCGCAATCAGGGAGAACGGCACAGGCGAAAAGGGCGTGACGATCCAGCAGCTTGAGGGCGGCCCCCCGAGCGCAGCCGCGACAAGCAGGAGAAACCGTCGTGGAAAACGACGACCAATGGGACGATGCGGCGCGGCATCAGCCGGCAGCGGATGGCGTTGGGAGAAAAAGGGAAGACAAAACCGCGTTGGAAGAAATCCAAGAAGCTCTGACGGCAACTACGAAAAAGATACTGCGCCCTGCTTAAGCAAGGCAGGTCATTATCCCAAAGCAAGCCATCTTAATCACTTTCTGTTCGCACGAAAGACTTTTTCTGCTGCGCGCATTCACAAAAATTTGCCGACGCATTGGTAGTTACACAACCCTGGATCGAGTAGTATTTACAGCTGTCGCGTAGGGAGACGCGGTTTCCAAATTCGGGGGGATAAAATGCCGCAAACTATACCAAATTCATGGATGCCCGATGCATCGATGGAGCGCATACACGTTCATTGGACGGCAGGTTCTTACAGTGCCGGCGTTGAGGATAAGGCCGCTTACCACATTCTTGTCGAAGGCGACGGTAATCTTGTTCGTGGAGACAAATCGATAGCCGCGAATGCTTCGGATCCGGGTTGACCGACTCCCATACCTTAGGCGCAAACACAGGCGCGATTGGCATATCGATCTGTTCGATGGCAGGCGCGGTTGAAAGCCCTTTTTCCAGTGGGAAATATCCGCTCAAAGAATTGCAATGGGAAGCAATGATCAAAACTGTAGCTGTTTTGGCAAAAAACTATGAAATACTTGTCACCAGGCGAACTATTTTTGACTTCACGCAGAAGTCGAACCGACTTTGGGAAAAAAGCAGAAGCAGAAAATGGGATATCAACAAACTTTCATTTACCAATGCGTTCGTCGGTCACTATCCGATTGGTGACGAGATGCGTCGCCGTATCGCTATCAAACTTGATGAGATTGAACCCCTTCAATGCCGGGAAATCCGCCCTCCAGGCCTCAAGCTTCCTCGCTTCAAGGTCAAAGGTGTAACCCCATCCACCTTGAATTTTCGATCCAGCCCCGGTGGGGAGAAGGTTGGAGAACTGCCGGAGAATCGATCGTCAGACGTCTCGCGATGTTTCAGGCTTGGTGGCAGGTGCGCACCCCAAAAGGCTACGTTGGATGGGTTTCGTCGGATTTCCTCGTTGCTGTCCGGGTAGAAGGCCATATGCGGGAGTAGCGTTCATTCGTAATAACGGGACATAGGTTTTGGGAGGTGCAAGGAGGGGCAACCGCCAATCTTGCACCTGCCCGCCCGCCTTCCGCTATAGAACCGCCACCCGCGTAGACACCCTTGGAGGCAACGCGGCGGAAGGCCGCTGCTCGCGCGGCTTTCGACGTTTCCGGCGCCCGCTCGGGCAGCCGGAGGCGCTCCATTAAACGCGAAAGGAAATGCCATGAGCCACGATACGTACGAGCTCAAGGCCGAAGCGCGCGAACAGGTCGGTAAGGGGTCCGCCCGTGCAGTTCGCCGCGACGGTAAAGTGCCTGCAGTCATCTATGGCGACAAGCAGCCTCCCCTGGCGATCGCTCTGTCCTACAAGGACATCTACTACAAGATCCACGGCGGCGGGTTTCTGACCACGATCGCCACGATCGATGTCGACGGCAAGAAGATCCAGGTCCTGCCCAAGGACTATCAGCTCGACCCGGTCAAGGACTTCCCGGTCCATGTCGACTTCCTGCGCATCGGCAAGGACACCGAGGTCAACGTCGACGTGCCCGTCCACTTCATCAACGAAGACAAGTCGCCCGGCATCAAGCGCGGCGGCGTGCTCAACATCGTGCGCCACGAGGTCGAGTTCCACTGCCCGGCCAATGCGATCCCGGAATTCATCACCGTCGATCTCACCGGCACCGACATCGGCGATTCCATCCACATCTCGGCGGTCAAGCTGCCGGCCGGCGTGACGCCCGATCATCCCGACCGCGACTTCACCATCGCGACCATCGCCGGCTCCGTCGCGCGATGAAGCCGGAGCCGAGAGACCGCGGAAGCGGCTGAGGCGGCCCCGGAAGCGCCGGCCAGACCGGCGGAGTAATCTCCGCGCCCGGAGGAACGTCGCGATGCTGCTCTTCGCCGGCCTCGGCAATCCGGGCGCGCAATATGCCAACAACCGGCACAATGTCGGCTTCATGGCGGCGGACGCAATCGCCCGCCGCCATTCCTTTTCGCCCTGGTCGAAGAAATTCCAGGGCGTGATCGCCGAAGGCGTCGATCGCCGGCGAGAAGATCATCCTGATCAAGCCGCAGACCTTCATGAACCTGTCCGGCCAGTCGGTCGGCGAGGCGATGCGCTTCTACAAGCTCGCCCCCTCCGCGCTGACCGTCTTCTACGACGAGATCGAGCTGGCCGCCGGCAAGGTGCGCGTCAAGACCGGCGGCGGCGCCGCCGGTCACAACGGCATCAAGTTCGATCGACGCGCATATCGGCAAGGACTATCGCCGCGTGCGCATCGGCGTCGGCCATCCCGGCGTCAAGGAACTGGTGCACGGCCATGTGCTGGGCGATTTCGCCAAGGCCGACCAGGAATGGCTGGAGCCGCTGCTCGACGCGATCGCCGACAATGCCGGCCTGCTGGTGAAGGGCGACGATTCGAGCTTCATGAACAAGGTCAGCCTTGCCGTTTCCGGCGGCGGCAAGGCGAAACCGGAGCCGGACCGCGCTGCCCGCAAGCAACAAAGCCATATTCGCCAGGCGCGGCCGCAGGCAGCCCCGGTCAAATTCCCGAAACCGGTCCGATGGCCGCAATGTTGAAGCGGCTGTTCGGCAAGGCATTGATGCGCCTCGTTTGCATGGGCAATCTCTTGATCTTTAGCGAACGGCGCATTAAATCGACACGAACTTCGTGTTTTCGTGAGGTCGTGAAATGAGAAATGTGACCATATCGATGGACGACGAACTTCATCGCACGACGCGCATCGAAGCAGCCAAGGCGGGCAAGAGCGTATCCAGGTACATAGCCGATCGCCTGCGCGCAGCCTTCCCGCGACGAGCCCGACGACCTGAGGAAGAGGCTCGCAAACGCCGGCTCGAGGCCCTGCAGAGGGTTTTTGACGGTCCGAAACTCCCCATCTCGGAAAATGGACGTATGCCTTCGGCGGAAGAGCGGAATGCCAGGCGTTAAGGTGTTCATCGACAGCAGCACCTTTCTTTACACCTTCGATACGGGAGAACTGGACAAAGGTGCGATTGCGCAAGGGTGGCTCAAACATCTCTCAGAGCAGAAGTGCGGCATAACAAATCTTCAAGTCCTCAACGAGATCGCCAGCGTTTCGACACGCAAGTCCTCAACGTTTGGCGAAAAGGATCCATTCTTCAGGATTGATGCATTCAGCAGTTTCGGCACGCATCCGATCGGTCTGGAAACAACGATAGCTGCCCGCGCAATTCATCTCCGTTACCGCTTCTCCTGGTGGGATTGCCTGCTCCTCGCCGCGGCCGTCGATCTCGGCTGCACGCACTTTCTTTCCGAGGACTTGAATGACGGCCAGGCAATCCAAGGCTTGACGATCGTCGACCCTTTCGCCCATAGCCCTGAGCAAATTCTCCTTTCCCGATAGGACTTGAAGACCATGGGTTTCAAATGCGGCATCGTTGGGCTGCCCAACGTTGGCAAATCGACGCTTTTCAACGCGCTGACGCGCACCGCGGCCGCGCAGGCGGCCAACTATCCTTTCTGCACCATCGAGCCGAACACCGGCGAGGTGGCGGTGCCGGATCCGCGCCTGCAGAAGATCGCCGCGATCGCCAAGTCGAAGGAGATCATCCCGACGCGCATCTCCTTCGTCGACATCGCCGGCCTGGTGCGCGGCGCCTCGAAGGGCGAAGGGCTGGGGAACCAGTTCCTCGCCAACATCCGCGAGGTCGACGCCATCGTGCATGTGCTGCGCTGCTTCGAGGATGACGACATCACCCATGTCGAGGGCCGCATCGACCCTGTCGCCGACGCCGAGACGGTCGAGACCGAACTGATGCTGGCCGATCTCGAAAGCCTGGAACGCCGCATCGTGCAGATCCGCAAGCGCGCCAGCGGCAAGGACAAGGAAGCCACCGACCGTCCTGCCGATGATGGAGAAGGCGCTGGCCTTGCTGCAGGACGGCAAGCCGGCGCGCGTGCTTCTGAAGGGCATCGCCCACGAGGATCTTGCCATCCTTAAGGGGCTCAACCTGCTGACCTCGCATCCGGTACTCTATGTCTGCAACGTCGCAGAGGCCGACGCCGCCACCGGCAACGAACACACCGAGGCAGTGGAGAAGATGGCCGAGGCGCAAGGCGCCGGCACGGTGGTCATCTCGGCCGCGATCGAGGCGGAAGTGGCGCAGCTCCCCGATGCCGAGGAACTGGAATTCCTGGCATCCATGGGGCTGGAGGAACCCGGGCTCGACAAGCTCATCCGCGCTGGCTACGACCTGTTACACCTGATCACCTATTTCACAGCCGGCCCCAAGGAGACGCGCGCCTGGACCATTGAGCGCGGCACCAAGGCCCCCGCAGCGGCGGGTGTCATCCACACCGATTTCGAGCGCGGCTTCATCCGCGCCCAGACCATCGCCTACAACGATTTCATCGCGCTTGGCGGCGAAGTAGCGGCCAAGGAGGCCGGCAAGGCGCGCGACGAAGGCAAGGAATATGTCGTGCAGGACGGCGACGTGATGCTGTTCAAGTTCAACACCTAGCAGAGCCATTTCCGATGCAATTGAAATGGCTCCGGCTTGTCGCCGCAGCCAACCGTCCAGCCTCGCATTTCAAATGCAAGTGAGCGCCATGTGTTTGCAAAGCAAAGTGCTATTCTCGTTGGCGAGTCCGGAACCGGCATTCAGCCCATTGTGAAACACAAGAACAAATCGTCATAGGTAAATCATACAATATCGTTGAATGTTGTCGCGGAAGACTGCATCATGGCGCGCAAAACAAAAAAGACGACAGCCTAGATTCAAGAGAACTTTTCCTTGAGCCGCTGTTCCTGCAAACATCGCATTAGCTTCTGAACGAGGGGCATTCCCAAAGTATCGGTCCAATCGGGCTCCGATACGATCGTAGGAGTTTGCCATGTCACTGAAGCCTAAAGAATCTCCCGCAGCGGCGTTTGCCGCGAAAGTCGCGTCACTTGAGAAAACCGCAGACGCCGTCAAGACGACACCCGGTCATGGCGTCGCCGGACGTCACGCCACCCGTGCATTGCTCGACGCGCTATCCGGCAACAAGGATCCCGGCATGTTCGGGCGGATGTTTCCGAAACTTCCCCCGCTCAACGTCAGCGACGCGAAACTGCAGGCGCTGGCCAACGCCATGATCGACAACAATCCCAACATCGCCGCCGGCAACAATCCCAACATCCCGGCCGGCTTCACCTATCTCGGCCAATTCATCGACCACGACATAACGCTCGACCTGACCTCGCTGGGCGACAAGGAGAAGGACCCGCTGGGCATCGAGAACTTCCGCACGCCGAGCGTCGACCTCGACTGCCTTTACGGCCTCGGCCCGGACGGCAGCCCTCACCTTTATGCCCGCAACCCGGCCGCCGGAAACAAGCACGGGCCGAAATTTCTGATCGGCAAAAACGTCAACACCGGCGAAGGGGATTTCCGCAACGACCTGCCGCGCAGCCCCGAAGGTTTTGCGCTGATCGGCGACCACCGCAACGACGAGAACCTCCTCGTCGCGCAGACGCATCTGGCCATGTTGAAATTCCACAACAAGGTCTGCGACATGCTGTCGTCCGACCCCAACCCGCCGCCCGATATTTTCGCCGAGGCTCGCCGCATCGTCACCTGGCATCATCAGTGGATCGTGCTGCATGACTGGGTGGAGCGGCTGGCCGGAAAGGGTATTGTCAAAAAGATCCTGCATGACGGGCGAAAGTTCTACCGCTTCAAGAAAGTGCCCTATATGCCGGTGGAATTCTCCGCCGCGGCCTACCGGATCGGTCACTCGATGGTGCGCCAGCGCTACACGCACAACAAGGTATTCAACACGCCGCAGGACTTTTCCCTGTTCTTCCTGTTCTCGGGCCTGTCCGGACAGATCGTCGGCGATCTCGCGGCGGGCGGCGGCGGCTTCCCGACCCTGCCCTCCAACTGGATCATCGACTGGCGGCGCTTCTACGAATTGGGCAACAGCGGCGGGGCGCCGGTCGTTATGACGCCTTCGCGCAGGATCGACCCGTATCTTGCGTCGTCGCTGAACGACCTACCCGGCCAAACCGGCCTGATGAAGATCCTCGCGTTCCGCAACCTGAAGCGAGGCGTCAATCTCGGCCTGCCGTCCGGCCAGGACGTTGCCACACACATGAAAATCAAGAATCCGCTGACGCCGGCGGAGATCGCCTCCGACTCGGACGGCTCAACGGACGGTGCGGTTGCCAAGCAGCAAGGCCTCGATAAGGCCACCCCGCTCTGGTACTACATTCTCAAGGAAGCGAAAGTCCGCCAGAATGGCGAGCGGCTGGGTCCGGTCGGAGCAACCATCATTTCGGAAGTGTTCGTCGGCCTCATTCATGGCGACCAGAATTCCTTCCTGTGGAAGGTGAAGAACTGGAAACCGACGCTGCCCTCAGCAAAGGCCGGCGACTTCACCTTTGTCGACTTGCTGCGCTTCGTGGACGACATCAACCCGCTCGGCGACTGAACCTCGAGGCGCTCGGTCCATTCGCGCAAGGCGTGGGGTGGGCGCACCAACCGGTGCGCTCATCCTGCGCCTTGACCGCGTCTGCTGCCGGGTCTATGGGGCGGCGGCGCGCGATCCTCATCCTCCCTTCTAAAACTGCCCATCCCGCGCAATCCACTTCCACCGCGCTCTGCACGGGCGCAACAGCGACTCCAGACAAGGAGACCGGCGATGATCAAAGCCTTCGTCGTGGAGAATGGCCGGCTGCGTTTCGTGGACGACCTTCTGCAAAATCGCGAACAGGTCGTCTGGGCCGACCTTTTGGTTCCAACCAAGGAAGAAGAAGCGGCCATCGAGAGCTGGATCGGCGTCGGCATTCCGACGCGCGAGGAAATGGAGGAGATCGAGATATCGAGCCGCCTCTATGTCGAAGACAGCGCCTACTTCATGACCGCCACGCTGCCGGCACATACCGATGGCGACGACCCGGTGATGTCACCGGTGACCTTCGTGCTGGCGGGAAACCGGCTGGTGACCGTGCGTTATCATGAACCACGCGCTTTCCAGACCTTCCCGATGCGCGCCGAAAAGGTTTCGACCGGTTGTACCAACGGCGAGAGCATCCTGATCAACTTGCTGGAGGCGATCGTCGACCGCCTCGCCGACATCATCGAGCGCGCCGGACGCGACATCGACGAGGTTTCGCACGGCATTTTCCAGTCGTCCGAAACCAAGTCGACGAAGCGTGACCGCGATTTCAAGCAAATCCTGCAGCAGATCGGCCGCAAGGAAGATCTGGCCTCGAACCTGCGCGAAAGCCTGGTCTCGCTGCAGCGGCTTTCGGGTTTCCTTGGCCATGTCATGGCGTCGGAGAAGAACGGCAAGGACCTGCGCGCCCGCGTCAAGACGCTGAGCCGCGACGTGCTGTCCCTGACCGACCATGTGACCTTCCTGTCGCAGAAGGTGACCTTCCTGCTCGACGCGACGCTCGGCATGATCAACATCGAGCAGAACGGCATCATCAAGATTTTCTCCGTGGCCGCGGTGGTGTTCCTGCCGCCGACGCTGGTCGCGTCCATCTACGGCATGAACTTCGATATCATGCCGGAGCTGAAATGGATGCTCGGCTATCCCTTCGCGCTAGCGGTGATGCTTGTCTCGGCCATCCTCCCGTTTCTCTATTTCAAACGGCGCGGCTGGCTGTAGGTATTTCGTCCGCGAGGCGGCGCGGCTGGCCCGATGACACCGGCTGTTTGCCGCCTTGCGACCTTTGGCCTAAGTGGCCATGGTGTCGTTCAAGTATGAACAGGATTCAGCGATGACCGGTAAAAAATGGGCATTCGAGGATTTCATTGAGGGTGGCTCGATCGCGCTGGGTTCGAAACTGGTCACCGCCGAGGAGATCGTCGAATTCGCCAGCGAGTTCGACGCGCAGCCGATGCATCTGGACGAGGAGGCCGGCAAGGCCAGCATCCTTGGCGGCCTCTCAGCCTCCGGATGGCACACCTGCTCGATGTTCATGCGGCTGATGTGCGATGGCTTCCTGCTGGATTCCACCTCGCAGGGGTCGCCCGGCCTGGACTACGTGCGCTGGAAGAAGCCGGTGCTGGCTGGCGACACGCTGACAGGCAAGAGCACCGTTCTGGCAAAGCGCATGTCGAAGTCGAAACCTGGCCTGGGTTTCATCACGGTGAAAAGCGAGCTTTCCAACCAGCGCGGCGAAACGGTGCTCGAACTGGAAAACACCGGCATGTTTCTGTCCCGTGAAGCTGCAGGTGCGGCATGACCCTCGACGAGTTCTTCGGTATTGGCGTCACCGTCATGCTTGGATCGCACAAGTTCGAGCCTGAGGCGATCAAGGCTTTCGCCAGGAAGTACGACCCGCAGCCATTTCATGTGGACGAGGAAGCGGCAAAGAAAAGCGTCTTTGGAAGGCTCTGCGCCTCGGGATGGCACACCGCCTCGACATGGATGAAGTACAATCTCGCGACCCGCATGGAAACCGAAGGCAAGCGTTGGACCGGCCCCGGTCCATTGCCGGTCTTTGGACCCTCGCCCGGCTTCAAGAATCTGAGATGGCTGAAACCCGTCTATGCCGGCGAAACGATCACCTTCACCCGCACTGGTGTCGCCCATCGCCCGATCGCCTCACGGCCGGGTTGGCGACTGCTCAGCATTCGCGCCGAAGCTCTCAATTCTTCCGGTGACAAAGTGCTGGAGTTTGAGAGCGCGGTGCTGGTGCAGGTGGAATAGCGAATAGCGGTAACTACGCCGCTACGACCGGCAAGCCCTTCTTCCCTACTCGCAACTCGCTACTCCCAATTCGCTTGCTTCAATGCCCCTCGAACGCGATCAGCGTACGGACATCGACGCCCAGCGCTTCCAGCTTCGAACGGCCCCCGAGATCGGGCAGGTCTATGACGAAGCAGGCGGCAACGATATCCGCTCCCATCTGGCGCAACAGCTTCGTGGCGCCCTCGGCGGTGCCGCCGGTCGCGATCAGATCGTCGACGAGGATCACCTTCTCGCCGGGCGCCACCGCATCCTTGTGCATCTCCATCTCGTCCAGCCCGTATTCCAGGCTGTAGGCGACACGAACCGTTTCATGCGGCAGCTTGCCCTTCTTGCGGATGGGAATGAAGCCGGCCGAAAGCTGGTGCGCGATGGCGCCGCCGAGGATGAAGCCGCGCGCCTCGATGCCGGCGATCTTGTCGATCTTCTGGCCGGCAAAGGGATGCACCAGCTCGTCGATGGCGCGGCGGAAGGCGCGCGCATTGCCAAGCAGCGTGGTGATGTCGCGAAACAGGATGCCCGGCTTCGGATAGTCTGGAATCGTCCGGATGGCGGAAAGCAACGTCTCTTCGAGCGAGGATTTCATGAATCGGTTCCCGTTACCGTCTAGTTCTGGCCTGCCGCGCGGCAAATGAAAAGGGCGCCTTTCGGCGCCCGCTTCAATTCCGTCGCATGTCCGCTCAGTGCGGGATGTCGGCCCAGACCTTGCGCTTGGTGAGATAGACCAGTCCGGCAAACAGAACCAGGAACACCATCACGCCGAAGCCGGTCTGCTTGCGCGTCTCCAGATGCGGCTCCGCGGCCCACATCAGGAAAGCCGAGACGTCGCGGGCATACTGGTCGACCGTCTGCGGCGCACCGTCGTCATAGGTGACCTGGTCGTCGGACAGCGGCTTTGCCATCGCCAGCGACTTTCCGGCGATGAAGTACGGGTTGTAATGCGTGCCTTCGGCGATCTCCATACCGGCCGGCGGCTGCTCGTCATAGCCGGTTAGCAACGAGTGGATGTAGTCCGGGCCGTTTTCGGCATACTGCGTGAAGATGTCGAAGACGAAGGTCGGGAAGCCGCGCTCGACGCCGCGCGCCTTGGCGATCAGCGAGAAATCCGGCGGCACGGCGCCGCCGTTGGCGGCAGCCGCTGCTTCCTTGTTGGGGAACGGCGATGGGAAGTGATCCGACGGGATGCCGGGACGCTCGAACATCTCGCCATCGGCGTTGGGGCCGTCCTGCACGGTGTACTCGGCCGACAGCGCCTTGACCTGGGCATCGGTGTAGCCAAGCTCGGACAGCGTGCGGAACGGCACAAGTTCCATCGAGTGGCAGGCCGAGCAGACTTCCTTGTAGACCTTCAGGCCGCGCTGCAACTGTCCCTTGTCGTATTTGCCGAACGGCCCGGCAAACGACCAGTCCTCCTGCTTCGGCTTGTGGATCGGGAAATGCGTCGGCTCGGCGCTGTGGGCCGCTTCTTCCTGCGCGAAGGCGATGCCGGCGCCAGCGACGGCGAACAGGCCGGCGGCGACAAGGCTGGCGAGAATCTTTTTCATGCGAAAGTTCCTTTCAAGATTCTCTTCTGTCTCAGCCTTTGGTTTCCGGCGCCGCCGTGGCGCCCGCCAGATGGCCGGCCCCGCCGCGGTTCTTTTCGAGCACCGCTTCAGTGATCGAGTTCGGCGTTTTACGCGGTGTCTCGATCAGCCCCAGAACGGGCATGATGACCAGGAAGAAGGCGAAGTAGTAGAGCGTCGAAACCTGCGCCATGATGACGTAGGAGCCTTCCGCCGGGCGCGACCCAAGCCAGCCGAGGAAGATCGCGTTGATCGCGAACAGCCAGTAGAAGATGCGGTAGGACGGACGGTAGCGCGCCGACTTCACCTTCGACGTGTCGAGCCAGGGCACCACGAACAGCACCGCGATGGCGCCGAACATAGCCAGCACGCCGCCGAGCTTGGAATCGATCGGTCCGATGTTGAAGGTGATGGCGCGCAGGATTGCGTAGAACGGCAGGAAGTACCATTCGGGCACGATGTGGGCCGGCGTCTTCAACGAATCGAACTGCGTGTAGTTGTCGGGGTGGCCGAGATAATTCGGAATGTAGAAGACGAAATAGGCGAAGAAGGCGAGGAACAGGATCATCGCGAACGCGTCCTTGATGGTCGCGTAAGGCGTGAACGCCACCGTGTCGGTCTTCGACTTCACTTCGATGCCAGTCGGGTTTGTCTGGCCAACGACATGCAGCGCCCACACGTGCAGCACGACGACGCCGGCGATCATGAACGGCAAGAGGTAGTGCAGCGCGAAGAAGCGGTTCAGCGTCGGATTGTCGACCGAGAAGCCGCCGAGCAGCAGTTCCTGGATCCAGGTGCCGACCAGAGGGATGGCGGTGAAGAAGCCGGTGATGACGGTTGCGCCCCAGCCGCTCATCTGGCCCCACGGCAACACGTAGCCCATGAAGCCTGTCGCCATCATCAGCAGGTAGATGATGCAGCCTAGGATCCAGAGCAACTCGCGCGGCGCCTTGTAGGAACCGTAGTAGAGGCCGCGGAAGATGTGGATGTATACGGCGATGAAGAACATTGAGGCGCCGTTCGAATGCAGGTAGCGCAAGAGCCAGCCGGAATTCACGTCGCGCATGATCTTCTCGACCGCATTCGAAGGCGAGCGTCGTGTCGGCCGCATAGTGCATGGCCAGCACGACGCCGGTCAGGATCTGGGCCACCAGCATGATCGAAAGAATGCCGCCGAACGTATAGGCGTAGTTCAGGTTGCGTGGCACCGGATATGACACGAATGAATCGTGCACAAGGCGCGGCAAGGGCATGCGCGCGTCGAACCACTTTCCAAGGCCAGTCGTGGGTGTATAGGTCGAGTGTCCACCGCTCATCGAATTGTCCCCTCTGCCTGCCTCAACCGATCCGGATCTTGGTGTCGGAAATGAACTGGAATGTCGGAACCGCCAGGTTCTCGGGCGCCGGGCCTTTGCGGATGCGTCCTGCCGTATCGTAGTGTGACCCGTGGCATGGGCAGAACCAGCCGCCGAAATCGCCCTGCTGGCCAAGCGGCACGCAGCCGAGATGGGTGCAGACGCCGACCATCACCAGCCAGTTTTCCTTGCCTTCACCGGCCGAACGGTCGATGTCGGTAGCCTCGGCGTCGTTGGCGATGTTGGCGTTGCGCGCCACCGGGTCCTTGAGTTCGGCGAGCGGAACATCCTGCGCGGCCTTGATCTCTTCGGGCGTGCGGTTGCGGATGAACACCGGCTTGCCGCGCCATTTGACGGTCAGCGACATACCTGGAGTGACCGACGCGACATCCACTTCGATCGCCGCCGCAGCGAGCGTCGAGGCGTCCGGACGCATCTGGTCGATGAAGGGCCAAGCGACGGCGGCAGCGCCAACGGCGCCGGCCATGCCGGTGGCAATATAAAGGAAATCGCGGCGGTTCTGATCGATCGTATCGTTAGCGCTCACGGGACCCTGATCCTTTCGCCTCTCACCGCCGATGGAAGAGCTGTCCGTTCAATGCTGCCAACCCGGTCGCGCACGGCAAAAGGGCCGGCGGACTCCCCCGGCATTTGGCGTTGGTTTATGCGTGAAGCCCGGCCTTGTCCAGACTGCAAAGCAGACGACGGCAGATTGTCGCGGGGAGCCTCGGATCGTCCGCAAATTCAGGCTGTCGGGGGATAAACGCCATTGCGACCCCGCCATGGGAATGCAGCGACAATGGCGGGCTGGTTTGCCGGCCTATGCGGTGAGTTCGATGCGCTTCAAGATTACCTCGCCCCCAGCCTCACCAGCACTTCCCGGGGAATGGCGTAGTCGCGGATGATGTCGTCGTGGCGGCGGAAGCCGCAGAGCTCCCGCTGAATAAACCATGCATAGACCGCGTCGGCTGCTTGCCGGACCAGTACCGCCCGATCCCCGGCGCCGTCTTGATGTTCCCCAAGGCGCTTCAGGCAGGCTTCGGCGCGTTCGCCGGCACGCCCCAGGGCAGCCGCCTTCTCGGCCAGGATTTCATGTCCAAGCGCATCGAAGCTGATTTCCGCGAAGGAGGCGGCCGAAGCGCCGCCAGCTGGTCGAAGCGACATTCTTTGGTTCCCGAAAACCTGCATTCTCACTGCTTGTCAGCAGCCATGCCGCCGCACCTCGACAGCAGAGCTTTCCCGCAAATATAATGCATGTTGCCCGAAAGTGTCCTCGGTTTCGGGAGAAACGACATGCACAACTGAGAAGCTACAGCGTGGCCGCCAAATCCCATTCGGCGCGATACGCTTTAGTCCGCGCCATGGCACATGTAATCAACCGCGATGTCTGGGCAACAGGGCCCAACGGCTGGAACGGCGAACTGCAGGGCGGCGTCTATGGCGCCGGGATCTGCGTGATCTTCAACCTGCTGGATGCACCCGGCGGCGGTCCGCGCCTGCACAAGCACCCCTATCCCGAGACCTTCATCATCCGCGCCGGCACCGGGCTTTTTACCGTCGGCGACAAGGAAATCACCGCCATTGCCGGCCAGATTCTGGTCGTTCCGGCCGACACGCCGCACAAATTCACCAATCTTGGCCCCGGTCCGCTGGAAACCATCGACATCCACGAGAACGGCAATTTCGTCACAGAGTGGTTGGAGTAGCTACTCCGCCGCGAGCGAGTTCGCGAGGAAGCCGCCGGACTGACGTTTCCAAAGCTGCGCGTAGAGCCCGTTGCGCGCGATCAGCGCTTCATGCGTGCCTTCTTCCACGATGCGGCCCTGGTCGATGACGATCAGCCGGTCGAGTGCTGCAATGGTGGAAAGACGGTGCGCGATGGCGATGACCGTCTTTCCTTCCATCAGTTGGTAGAGATTTTCCTGGATCGCCGCCTCGACCTCCGAATCGAGCGCCGAGGTGGCTTCGTCGAGGATCAGGATCGGCGCGTCCTTCAGCATCATGCGGGCGATCGCCACGCGCTGCCGCTGGCCGCCGGAAAGTTTCACGCCGCGCTCGCCGACCTGCGCGTCGTACCCCCTGCGGCCGCGGGGATCTTCGACATCGACGATAAAGTCGTGCGCGGCGGCACGTCTTGCCGCGTCGACGATCTCGGCTTCGGTCGCGCCCTCGCGGCCGTAGCCGATATTGTCGCGGATCGAGCGGTGCATCAGCATCGCTTCCTGACTGACGACGCCGAACTGGGCGCGCAGCGAGGCCTGCGTCAAATCGCGGATGTCGCGGCCGTCAATGAGGATTCGCCCTCCCTCGACATCGAACAGCCTTAGCATCAGGTTGACGATGGTAGTCTTGCCCGCGCCCGAAGGGCCGACCAGCGCGACGCGTTCGCCAGGACGGATATGCAGGTTGAGGTCGTCGATGACGCCGCCTTCCTTGCCGTAATGGAACGAGACGTTCTCGAAGCGGATGTCGCCGCTGGCGCGCGGTAGCGCGATGGCGTCTTCGGCGTCGCGAATCGCCGGCGTCACCGAGATCGTCCGCGTCGCGTCCTGCACGGTGGCGTAGTTGCGCACCAGCCCGTTGATGTTGAACATCATCCAGCCCGACATCTGGTTGAGTCGGAACACCAGCCCCAGGGCCGCCGCGATGGCGCCGGTCGAGATGCTGCCGCTGGTCCAGTTTAGCACGGCGATGACGGCGATCAGGCTCATCATCACGCCGTTCAGGATCGCC
Source organism: uncultured Alphaproteobacteria bacterium (assembly GCA_963726065.1). Classification (GTDB taxonomy): domain Bacteria; phylum Pseudomonadota; class Alphaproteobacteria; order Rhizobiales; family Rhizobiaceae; genus Neomesorhizobium. The sequence goes on along the minus strand of CAVSAU010000014.1, from coordinate 136,496 downwards.
ACCGACGAGCGCACCGTCGTCACCGCCCTTGTCAACCGCACCACCGCGGTGAGGAAACCCTCGAGCCCGTCGCGGATATAGGCGTGCTCGCGACGGCCGCTGTCGAACAGTTTTACGGCGACGATGTTGGTGAAGGCATCGACCAGGCGGCCGTTGAATATCGAGCGCTGGTCGGCGGTCTCACGGCCGGCGCGCCGCATTTCCGGCAGCAGGAACCAGACGATGCCGGCATAGCCTGCGAACCACATTGCCACCACCACACCCATCAGCGGGTCGAGCGAGACAAGGATTGTGATCGCCAGGATCACGAAGGTCAGGAACGACCACATGGTCTGCAGCACGTTGACGATGAAGTCGCCGACGGCCTCGCCGCCCTGCATGATTTTGGTGGCGATACGGCCTGCGAAATCGTTCTGGTAGAAGCCGTAAGGCTGCTGGATGACACGCCGGAACGCCTGCCACCGCACCATCGAATAAAAGCCCGGCACCACCACCTGTTGCTCGACGACGGCCGAGGCGATCATGATGACCGCGCGGACAACAAGAATGAGAAACAGCAAACCGATCAGCGCGGGCCAATGGTCGGCGAACAAGGTCGTCGGCGACGACCTGTCGAGCAGGTCGATCAGCCAGCCGACCGACCAGTACATGGCCGCATCGACGGCGCCGGCTAGTCCGCCGGTGATCAGCAAAAGGACAAAAGCCCCCTTCGCCTGGTTGGCGAAATAGAGAATGAAGCGCCAGGCGTCCTCGGGCAGCACCTCGCGGTCGGTGTCGTGAAACGGATCGATCGAGCCCTCGACCGAGCGCCAGATGCGATCACGGAATCCCTCGTTGCTCACCGGGCGGCATCCCGAATCGATGCTTTAAGAACCTGAATCAGCGTTTCAAGCTTCCGGCGCAACATCCTTGTTCCGACTCGCTTTTTCAGATGCATGCCGGGCGCACTCCAGTCCAGCCTCTTGGTTCGAATATAGGGAACCTGCGCGCGAATTCCCGTTACGGTTTTGTAACATCGCGCCGGGCCAATATCATTCCGCCGCCTGTTCGATCAGGTCGGCGGGATCGTCATGCAGCAGGAAGCCGCCCGACTGGCGTTGCCACAGTTGGGCATAGAGCCCGCCCTTGGCGACAAGAGCGTCGTGCGACCCCTCTTCGATGATCCGGCCCTTGTCCATGACGACAAGCCGGTCCATCGCGGCGATGGTGGAAAGCCGGTGGGCGATCGCGATCACCGTCTTGCCCTCCATCAGCCGGTAGAGGTTTTCCTGAATCGCGGCTTCGACTTCCGAATCGAGCGCCGAGGTGGCCTCGTCGAGAATGAGGATCGGCGCGTCCTTCAGCATGACGCGGGCAATCGCTATGCGCTGCCGCTGGCCGCCGGAAAGCTTGACCCCGCGTTCGCCGACATGCGCGTCGAAGCCCTTGCGGCCTTTCGGATCGGACAGTCCAGCGATGAAGTCGAGCGCTTCGGCGCGCCGCGCCGCATCCCGCAACATCTCGTCGCTGGCATCCGGACGGCCGTAGATGATGTTGTCGCGCACCGAACGGTGCAACAGCGACGTATCCTGGGTGACCATGCCGATCTGGGCGCGCAGGCTGTCCTGCGTCAGCTTCGAGATGTCCTGCCCGTCGATCAGGATGCGGCCCTTTTCAAGATCGTAGAAACGCAGGAGCAGATTGACCAGCGTCGACTTGCCGGCGCCGGAACGCCCGACCAGTCCGACCTTCTCGCCCGGACGAACCACCAGCGACAGGTCCTCGATGACGCCCTTTTGCTTGCCATAGTGGAAACCGATGGCCTCGAACTCGATATTACCGCTGTTGACGACGATGTCCTTGGCGCCGGGCTTGTCCTCGACGAGCCTTGGCAGCGAGATCGAGCCGATGCCGTCCTGCACTGTGCCTATATTCTCGAACAGCGACGACATTTCCCACATGATCCACTGCGACATGCCCCACATGCGCAGCACCAGGCCGAGCACCACGGCGACCGCACCGATGGTCACCGCATTGCCGTGCCACAACCAGATCGACAGCGCGCCGACCGACACCAACAGCGATGAATTGAGCACGTAGAGGCAGCCATAGAGCTGGGTGACCAGCCGCATCGACCGGTAGACCGTGTCCATGAAGCCCGCCATGCCGTCCCTGGCAAAAGACGCTTCGCGGCGCGTATGCGAGAACAGCTTCACCGTCTGGATGTTAGTATAGCTGTCGACGATGCGGCCGGTCATGGTCGAGCGCGCATCGGCCTGCTCCTCCGCCACCTTGCCAAGGCGCGGGATGAAATAACGCAGGAGCAGGATGTAGATGGCAACCCAGACGACGAGCGGCATAGCCAGCCGCCAGTCGGCCGAACCGACGATCAGCAGCGCGCCGAGGAAGTAGATGACGACGTAATTGAGCACGTCGATGAGCTTCATCACGCATTCGCGCACGGCGAGCGCGGTCTGCATCAGCTTGGTGGCGATGCGGCCAGCGAACTCGTCCTGATAGAAGGTCATAGACTGCTTGAGCAGGTAGCGGTGCACCTGCCAGCGGATGCGCATGGGATAGTTGCCCATCAGCGTCTGCTGGTGGATCAGCGAACTGATGAAGACGGCCGTCGGCAGCGCCACCAGCACGACGAACGCCATGCCGGCGAGCTTCCAGCCCTCCGTCTGCAGGAACGTCTCGCGATTCTGCGCGCTCAGCCAGTCAACGATGTTGCCGAGGAAGCCGAACATGCCGACTTCGGTCAGCGCGATCGCCGCATTGAACATTGCGGCCACCACGATGTAGGGCCAGGAACCTTTCGTGTAGTGCAAACAGAAGGCTACCAGCGTCTTTGGCGGCTCGACCGGCTCCTCAGCCGGAAATGGGTCGAGACGTTTTTCGAACCAGCGGAACATTTTTCGGTCTTTCAAAGTATGCGAGGCTCGCGCCGCCTCAGGCGGCGCGAGGATGATCGAGATCGGACTTCTCTTGCGTCGGCGAACGTTCCACGGCACGGCGCGGCTCCACCGTGCCAATGTATGTCACCGAAGCGCTTTTGCCGACAGGCGATGCGGGGGCTTCTGACAGAGAAGCGGTAGGAGCGATTTCCAGCGCTTCCACCGGTCCGGCGGCTGACCGCACGAAGTCGGTCAGCCGCCGCAACAGCGGCCGGTAGTTCGGATCGGGCGCCAGCGCTGTCGGATCGACATCGGGCAACATGCCGCGATGCGAGCGTGCGGTACGGTCGGCAGTCGAACCCCCACGGCTTCTTTCGCCGATGAATAAGGCCCAGGCAGCCAGCTTCATCTCATGGATGCTGGTCGTGCCGGGAATACGGAAGTAGTCAAACATGTTCACCTCCTGGAATTTGGAAGGTACGGGCAAAAGCAGCCGAAGCCTGGCAACGCACAGGCGTGCGCGGCGGCGAGGTCGGCGGATCGGAAGCAGTGTTAGGCGGGGCTTTCAGCCCGCGCGGCGGTTTGGAAAACATCGGACGATTCCTTCGGAGACCGGGAAAAAATTCCGGCGGGAATCGAGACGATGAAGCTTTGAAATGTCAGAAAAAGCGTCGAACCGAAACCGCCGTCAGGGCGTAAGCCCGCCAGTTCGGCAGGCGAAAAGTGCGATAAACATATGTACCATGCCTGCCTCCGTCGGTTCGTGTTGACAATGGCGGCTCTATAGCCGCATTCGCCGGAAATGGCTACCGCTGCGGAACGATTTTTCTCGGTCGACGGCAAGACTGTTGCCGGATAGCCACAGTCAGACGAGGCGCCCAATTGACCGAAGGCATTCGCATCGCGCTCTACCAGCCCGACATCGCCGGCAACACCGGCACCATACTGCGCATGGCCGCCTGTCTCGGCATCGGCGTCGACATTATCGAACCGGCCGGCTTCGATATCTCCGATCGCAATCTGCGGCGCGCCGGCATGGACTATCTCGAAATGGCGCGGCTTGCCCGGCATGTCGACTTCGCGTGCTTCGCGGAGTGGCGGCGTGCCGAAGGCCGCCGGCTCGTGCTCTTGTCCACCAGGGCGGCCCTGCCCTACACGCAATTCCATTTCGAAGACCGCGATATCCTGCTCCTCGGCCGTGAGTCCGCCGGCGTGCCCGACAATGTGCACGAGGTCGCCGACGCGCGGTTGATGATCCCGATGAAGGGCGGCGGCCGCAGCCTCAACGTCGCGCTGGCCGCGGCCATGGTGGCCGGCGAAGCGCTGCGCCAGCTTGGCTGACCGCCTTGTCGTTCCGGATGTCAGCGTAAAGGCCAGCAACGTCCACTCACCAAGGCGGATTGTGATGGCGGCCCTGTGGAATTCGGTCATTGTCGTTCCTCCGGATTTAGGCGAAGGACATCTAACTACAAGTTAAAGTTAGCTTTAAGTCAATCGATAATCCACCGGTGTGGAGAAATGCCTGAGCTACCTGGCAGCAAAGAACCGCTGCGTCTCGGCGCCGGTCACCACATCGCCTGACGATTGGCCTTCATCCACGCCCGATTGGATCAGGGACGAATCCTTGAGCGTTCCCGAAATGCCCTCCGTGCATTACCGCGAGCCCAAGTCCGTGCCCGAGGCCGGCAAGCGCTCGGATCACCTTCGTCGCCGCCTCCCCTTCCATATTGCCGACCAAGCGGCGGTCGATCTTCACTTTGTCGAGCTTGGGGGCAGCGACCACCAACACTGCATCACCGGTGGCATGGCCATAGCTGTCGTTAACCTGCTTGAAGCCGTTGAGGTCGAGCAAAAACACGGCGTGAACCGCACCCGCCTTCGGCAGCGAAGCAACCGCCATGCGCAGCGCTTCTTCGACAGGCGCCGGTTGGGGAGGTCGGTCAGCGGATCCTGATAGGCCAGCAAGCGCACTTCGCGCTCGGCTTCCGAGCGCCGGGCGACTTCACGTTTCAGGTCGTAATAGCGGCGGGTGCCAACGATGAGCAGGCCGAGGACCAAAATGCCGCCGGCCAACATCACTTCGTCGAGCGCGAGGACTACCTGCCTGGGCGTCATCTCCTCCTGGTCTACCAAGACATCGGTCTCGAAGACGAGGTAGGCAACGACCAACACGACGGCCAGAAGCAGATCCTGGATGGTACGCACGTCTCACGATGAATCTCAAAACTCGCGACGGAAAAGACCAGTTGCCACGAGCCGACGCCTGATTCGTGCCGTTCATTACGCCCCCCGACCTTGTCGTAAATTCGGCTCGCCTCCCGCGACCCGGTCTTGTAGCTGCACGAAAAACCTTCTCAGCCCTGCCTGGCCCGCACTGCATCGCATTCCTGTAAACGGGCGGCACCCTTGTTGTCTGCCAGTTGCGCCACCGTCATGCAGACGGGAAGCCCGGCCAGAACCGCGCTTTCGACCAGCAGCTGCGCCGGACGCGACGGCAGGTAGAAACTGTACATGCCTTCCACCGTCCAGTCCGGGTCCATGCGCGCAACGCTTTCGGCTGCCCGCGCCGCCTCCTCTCGCCGCCCCAGCCGCGCCGCCGTCATCGCCAGCATCGCCGCCTCGTTGGGCGCCGCCGCGCCCATGCTCTTGGCGAAAGTGTAGGCCTTCTCGAAGGCGCGAACGTGAAAGTAGGCGCGGGTCAGCGCGCTGTTCCACCAGAAGGGATAGTGCGGGTTGAGCCGGATGGCGCGATCAGCCATCTCCGCCCCGCGTTCGGGTGTCGCGCTGTAGGACCAGGCCCATGCCAGCAGCACCAGTACGTCAGCATTGTTGGGCCCAAGTTCCAGCGCGCGCTGGTAGTAGCGATCGCCAGCCTCGCCATCCCCTTTGAGCGTAAGGTAGGAGCCCATGAAGAAGCATGTCAGAGCATCGTTAGGATCGAGCGCCAGCGCCCGCACCATGCAGGCGCCCTGCTGCTCCAGCGCGGCGGCGCGGTCCACCGCCCCGCCGGTCTGGATGTCGATCGAATAGGTGATGCCCATGTCGCGGATGAGCGGCGCGAAATCGGGGGCGAGCGCCAGCCCCTTGGCAAAAAGCGTGCGGGCCTCCGTCCTGCCCGCCGGCGACATCCTGTTCCTGGCCTCGACGCCCAGCAGCCAGTAGTCGTACGCGTCCAGGTCGATGCCGCTCTTGCGACGGGTCAGCACCCGTTCGGCCTCGCTGAGCTGTCCCTCCCAGCCGGTGAGCGTGGCGGCGATCTTGCCCGAAATCTCGTCCTTGACGTCAAAGAGCTGGGCGGTCTGCCGATCGTAGCGCTCGGTCCAGACGTGCTCGCCGGTTACCGCATTGATAAGTTGCGCCGTCACCCGCAGGCGGTGTCCGTCGACCTGCAGGCTGCCGGCAAGCACGTATTTGACATTGAGCGCGCGTCCGATCGCCCGCACATCCTCGGCCTTGTCGCGGTAGAGCTCTGACGAGCTGCGTGCGATCACTGGAATGTCGCGAAACCGCGCGAGGTCGGTGATGATGTCCTCGGTCATGCCGTCGGCAAACCGCGCCCATTGCCCATCGGCATTCAAGGCGCGGAACGGCAGCACCGCGATGGCCGGCCGCACGGCGGCTTTTTGCGCGCCCCTGTCGAGCACGTAACCGCGACGCGGCACGGTCTGTATGACAGCATGGCTGGCGTCGCCCAACGCCTTCCGGATTTCGGTAATGCACTGGACAAGACTGTCGTCGGTGACGGCGATGTTGGTCCACACCGCCTGCATCAGCTCTTCCTTGGTGACAAGCGTGCCCGGCCGCTCGGCAAGAACCCTCAGGATATCCGCAGCCTGCGGGCGCAGAGCGATCGTTCCGCCTGCCCCGTCCGACACCGATCCGCGTCTCAGGTCGATCTCGCGGCCATTCAGGCAAAACGGCGCCAACGCCGGACTATTCATCGGAAAATCCTCGCAAGCAGTCGTCGCCGTCGCCGCAGAGGTATTCCTCTCCAGTCTACAACAAAGCACCCCGGCGTTCCAGTATTCCCAAGGTTGCAACGCTTTTCGCGCCGTCTGCGGCCATCGTGAAATTTCGCCTAAAGATCGGTCCGCTTTCGTTACGAAAACGGCTTTTTGTTGCAGGCTTGATGTCATGGCAGGGCGAGGATCCGGAGCCATGACCCAACATCGGACAATTGTCGAACTTGTGATTTCCGCCTGTCCGCCGACGGGCGAGACCTGGGAAAGCCGCCAGATATACGACGCCTGCGGCATTTCCCTGGCCGTCTGCCAACACGAGGTTGCCCTCTGGGCTGGCGACCACCCTGGCTGGCAAATCATCCATTGGCGCTACCGGGTACCGGCCCAGGACAGTTCACATTTTTGTTTGGATGGCCGTTGAAACCGGCAATCGGCGCAATGCGTGAGACATCTCACAGAACCGCACGGCATTTACGGCTAGTTGGAGGACAGTACGTTGGAAACGCCGCCCCAAAGATGGGTGAATCCCATGTCACGCATACTCATGAAACTCGCCACGTCGCACGCATCCGCCTTGCCCTGGGGCATGCCCGCTCATCGCGTCCGCAATGCACCGCGCACGATCAATCTGCGCGCTCGGCCCCGGCCGGACCGTACGGTCCACGCCGCTCCGTTCGACATACGTTTGCCGGGCAAGCGGCTGAACGAACTCGAACCGGAGGACTGGTACCCGAAACAGCAGGTAACAAAGCGGCAACGCTTCGCCTTCCTCTGGATCGGGCTCAGCGCCCTGCGCGAACGGCTGCATCGGTACGCCGAAAGACGGGCGCTGTCGAACGCGACCTTCATGCTTGGCTCTGCCCCGGACAGCATGCTCGAGGACATCGGAGTGAGCCGCTGCGAAATCACCTACAGCGTGCAGCACGGTCGCCATCACGACCCTGTCCGCTGAGGCAAGCAGATTGATGCGACCGACAGATATCTGGCTCTGGCCGCGATTGTGATCGCCTTCCCGGGCACTTCACGAAATCGTGGGGTGTTCCGGGGTGGCGGCATCCAGGATTTCATAGCTGTCGGTTCGAATCTCGAAGAGGAGAACCCGTGCCGCGCCATCCGACCAAACGCGAAATCCCGCAAAAAGCCTTCCTGCCGCCGCGCGTGGGCGGTCGGGTTCCGACCGACAGTGGCATACCGGTCGCCATGCCCGCCGCGGAAGTTTCCTGGGAAAATAGCTGGATACGCTACGCCCCTTCCACAGCCGCCCGCTTCGACGCGTCATTTCGGCGGCAGCCGCCGGCGGCCGCGCCCTGGGTTGCCGGCGGCTATTTCGTGGCAGGCTTCTTTTCGCGAAATCATCGGCTTTGCCGCCACCGAACTCGGCCGGCGCGCCGAACGGCGTGAACTGTGGCGGGCTAGCGACAGCTTAAACCGCGCTCCCGACCACCTGCTGCGCGACATTGGCATCAGCAGGAGCGAAATCGCCTACCGTCTTCATTTCGCGGAAAAACGCCGGGTCAATCCGCGGTCGGGAGCCGCCGGATGGTGAATTCGATGACATCGCCGGGGCGTTCGAACCAGCTCTCGATCTCGGTCCAGTAGGCCTGCTTCGGCCAGCGGTCGAACCATTCACGGGCTTTTTGTCGCGCATCGTTGCGCGGCAAAACGAAGGTCTCGCGCAAAAAACCGTCGCGCGGCAGCCGCGCACGCTCCGCCCGGGCCTCATCGAGCCGCTTCTTCAGGCCAGTCAGCGGCGGTCTTGCCGGGGTGCGCAACAAAGAACTCCTTGACCCTTGCATTTTAAAGATTAGGGATCGCGCCCGGAAAAGACGAGTCATTTGTGCGCGGCCGGCCGGTCGCCGCCAATTACAAGAACCGGAGACGGCGCATGGATCGCCCCGAAATCCCGGCGGGTTTGCCTGCGGACATCGAAGAGAAGAAAACCAGGGCAAAAGCCTGGTTCGAAGGATTGCGCGACAAGATATGCTCCACGTTCGAGCAGATCGAGGACGCTGTAGCCGGTCCACAGTCCTCCTGGGCGCCCGGCCGCTTCGAACAAACCCTGTGGCAACGCGACGACGGCGAGGGCGGCGGCGGCATCATGTCGATGATGCACGGTCGCGTCTTCGAAAAGGTCGGCGTCCACACGTCCACCGTCTATGGCGAATTCTCGCCGGAGTTCCGCAAGCAGATGCCGGGCGCGGAAGAAGATCCGCGTTTCTGGGCGTCGGGCATTTCACTGATCGCGCACCCCTGGAACCCACACGTGCCTGCCGTGCACATGAACACCCGCATGGTGGTGACATCGCGCCAGTGGTTCGGCGGCGGCGCCGACCTGACGCCGATGCTCGAGCGGCGGCGCAAGCAGGACGATCCCGACGCGCAGGCCTTCCACAAGGCGATGCAGTTTGCGTGCGACAAGAATGCCAGGGTGGCCGACTATGCGCGGTTGAAGGCCTGGTGCGACGAGTATTTCTTCCTGCCGCACCGCAACGAGGCGCGCGGCATCGGCGGCATCTTCTACGACTGGCTGCATTCGCCGCAGGAAGACGGGGGTTGGGCCGCCGACTTCCGCTTCACCCAGGATGTCGGACGCTCTTTCCTGGTCGTCTATCGGCATCTGGTCGAAGACAATTTCAACCGCAACTGGACTGACGCCGAACGCGAGGAACAGCTGATCCGCCGCGGCCGCTATGTCGAGTTCAACCTGCTCTACGACCGTGGCACCATCTTCGGGCTGAAGACCGGCGGCAACGTCAACTCGATCCTCTCCAGCCTGCCGCCGGAAGTGAAATGGGTTTAAACGCACTACTCCCGGCTATTTGACCTGAGCGCGGCGGGCGGCAGGTCGGCGAGTTCCAGCGGACTCATCGCGTTGAGCGTCGGATGCGAAAGCGGGTCGCGCAACCAGCGTTCGCACGCGGCTTCGGTGGCTGCTGCCACGGAAAAGCCGCGGGCGATGGTGCCGGCTATATCGGTGGCGATGATTGAGATTCTCTCGAACATGGCTTGGCCTCTCGATTTTCTCCCACCTGAACTTCTGGTTTCCGCAGGCGAATTTCAATGGAGATTGCCATCGCGACGATATAGAAAAACTATATGAAGAACCTGAACCGGGTGCATCTTAATGGCTTGCGTGCGTTGGAAGCGGCGGGCCGCCTCGGCTCGTTGCAGCGCGCCGCCGATGAGCTGGGTGTGTCGCCGGGCGCCGTCAGCCAGCAGATCATCAAGACCGAGCGGCAGCTCGGAACCACGGTGCTTGAGCGCACGCCGCGCGGCTTCGAGCCGACACAGTCCGGCCGGCTCCTGCTTGCACGGCTTTTTGCGGGGTTCCGCGAACTCGACACGGCGGTGGAAGCAGTGGCGGGACAGACCGAGACGACCTTGACCATTTCCGTCGCCCCCTTGTTTGCTTCGAAGTGGCTGGTGCCGCGATTGAGCCGCTTCCGGAAACTGCATCCCGACATCCGCGTGCGTCTGGAGGCGACCACCGAACTTGCCGACCCCGACCGTTCCGATATCGACCTCGCCCTTCGCATTGGAAGCGGAAACTGGCCCAAGGTCAGGGTCGAGTTCCTGCTGCCGCAGGAGGTGTTTCCAGTCTGCGCGCCCGAACTTGCCGCACAGCTCTCGACGCCGGCCGATCTGGCAAGGCTGCCGATCGTGCGCGACACCAATTCCAATCTCTCCTGGGATCAATGGCTCAAGCCTTTCGGGCTTTCGGAAACCATGCTGGCGGCCGGCGACACCTTTACCGATGCCGGCCTCTGCCTCGAAGCGGCGATTGCCGGACAGGGCGTCATGCTGGCCTGGCAAACGCTTGCCCTGGATGCGATCCGCTCCGGACTGCTGGTCGCACCCTTCCGCGAACGCATACGCTCCGAATTCGGCTATTTCCTCATCACTTCGGCAACACGGCGCGAAGCCAAGAAAGTGTCGCAGTTCCGCGATTGGCTGAAATCGGAAATCGCGGCAAGCGAGGAAGGCATGGAAACCGCCATCAAATGATGCTAAATTCGTGCCCGTATATGGAGACCGAAATGCGTACGACCATTGCTCTCGATGACGATCTGTTGGTCAAGGCCCACGCCCTCACGGGGATGGATGAAAAATCGGCTTTGGTTCGCGAGGCGCTCAAGGCCTTGATCGAGCGTGAAAGCGCTCGACGGCTGGCACGTCTTGGCGGCAGCGAACCCGAATTGATCGCACCACCCCGTCGCCGGACAGCCTTATGATTCTTGCCGATACCTCTGTCTGGATCGACCATCTACGGAGCAGTGACGAGCGCCTCGTCGCCCTGCTCGAAAGGACCGAGGTTGTCATGCACCCGTTTGTCACTGGCGAATTGGCGCTTCGAAATCTCGCTCAGCGCGCCATCATCCTGGGCACTCTGCAGGATTTGCCACAAGCAAGTGTCGCCAGCGACGAGGAAGTACTGCATTTTATCGAAAAGCGATCCCTTTTCGGAAGGGGTATCGGTTATGTCGACGCTCATTTGCTGGCAGCGGTCCAGTTGACACCGGTTACAAGCCTATGGACCCGCGACAAGCGGCTTCACGCGACAGCCGTAAGTCTTTCCTTGGCGGCCAAAGTCGTCTGAGGAATCTGGTTCCGCTCTGATCTTCGAGGCTGATACAGGAGCCCTCCGCAGACATTTGTGCAACCGTTTCCGCCTCATGCGTGTTATGGTGGGCCAGTGACCAGAACGAAGAAGGGAGAAGCCCGATGAAGGAATTTCACTGTGGGACGCTCGTCCCCGGCTGCGACTGGCACACCCGCCATGAAGAAGAAGCCGAGATCATGCGCCGCGCCGCCGAACATCTGCGCGAGACGCACGGCGAGACGATCATCCGCGAGACGATGATCGAGGCGATCCGCTCGCGCATCGAAAAGGTTCGTGACGCCGCCTAGAGCATTTTGCAGCCAAATGGAATCATTTGGCGTCGGCATAAATGCGGCTGAACAAACGGATAGAGCGGAATGCTCGGTTCAACCCGATCGCGTTCCGCGGTCAGGTCTTCAGGATTTCCGCAGCGCGTTCAAGCAACGCGCTGCGGCCAAGCGTGAAGCCGGTCTCGATCCACAACGCTTCAAGCTCTTTCAGCGTCTCGCCCATCCGCTTGCCGGGTTTCAAGCCGAGTTCGGCCAGATCGTTCCCCCTTAGGGGAAACTCCGGCCTTTGCCATCTTTCCGCATAGGCGAGCAGCCGCGAATAGCCGCCGGCCTCGACCAGCGCCTGGGTGTCCTCGACCGCCCTGGCCCGTGCGGAAGCAAGTGACAGCTTCAGCCGGTCAACAAATCCCTGCCGATCTCCGCGATAGAGCTTCTTCGCCAGTTCCGCCTCGCTGGCATTGGCGCCGACCGGCTCAGTCGAGGCCCAGTGGCGCAGGCGCTCGGCCTGGGCGTTGGAGAGCCGCAGCCTTTCGGCGAGTGCGGCCAGGCGCGCAGCATCCGGCGGCACGATGGCTTCCAGTCTGACGAGCGAATCGTTTTCCCAACTCAGATCCCGCTCCGATTTCACCAGCCCGTGGATAGCGTCGATACCCCACTTCTCGCTTTCGGGAAGCGCCTTGGTTAGCACGCCTGCCTGCCGCATCCACAGCAGCGCACGCGACGGATCGGGCGCCGACAGGAGCTTCTTCAGCTCGGCCCAGACACGTTCGGCCGACAGCCGGTCGAGACCGTCCTTCAACCGCGCGCAGGCCTTCAGCCCTTCGGCGTCCGGACGTCCGGCGCCGTACCAGGCGAAGAACCGGAAGAAGCGCAGGATGCGCAGGTAGTCCTCGCGGATGCGCACTTCGGGATCGCCGATGAAACGCAGGATGCGCTTTTCGAGATCGGCGATGCCGCCGACGAGATCAACCACCGTGCCGTCGGCCTTGGCGTACAGCCCATTGATGGTGAAGTCGCGCCGCTCGGCGTCGCGTTTCCAGTCGCGCCCGAACAGCACCTTGGCGCGACGCCCATCGGTCTCTATGTCGGCCCGCAGCGTCGTCACCTCATAGGGTCTGCCATGGACAATGACGGTGATGGTGCCGTGCTCGGCCCCGGTCCCCACCGCCTTGAAACCGGCCGCTTCGGCCAGCCGCACCGTCTCCTGCGGTAAATTGGTGGTGGCGATGTCGATATCGCTGACCGGCTGGCCGAGCAGCGTGTTGCGTACCGCGCCGCCGGCGATCCTTGATTCTTCACCGGAACCGGAGAGAACAGCAAGAAGCCGTTGAAGTGCAACGTCTTTCAGCCACTGCGCCGAGGCAATCGAGACGCCCGTCGTCACGCGTAGAGCCTCTCGTAGAGGGTGCGGATAATGCCGGCCGTGACGCCCCAGATGTAGCGTTCGCCGAATGGCATCGTGTAATAGAAACGCTCCTTGTCCTGCCAGACGCGGCTTTCACGGCGGTGGTTGGCCGGGTCCATCAGGAAGGACAGCGGAACCTCGAAAGCGTCGTCAACCTCGTCGCGGTTGATGGTCAGCAAATAGTCCGGACGCACGATGCCGAACACCGGAACGATGCGGTAGCCGCTGCCGGTGACATAATCCGGCATGCGCCCGACAACCTCGATATCGGCTGCACCCAGGCCGATCTCCTCGAGTGTTTCCCGCACCGCCGCATCCTCGGGCGAAGCATCGGTCGGGTCGATGGCGCCGCCCGGAAAGGCGATCTGGCCGGAATGGCTGCGCATCTTTTCGGTGCGTTTGGTGAGCAGGACGTTGGCGTCGCCGCCATGGTCGACGACTGGAATGAGCACCGCCGCATCCCTGAGGTTCGGTCGCACGATCATGTCGCGCAGGTCCGGATTGAGCCGATGGTCGCCATAATCCGTGCCCGGTTCGAAGGCGCTTTGCCGGGCGGCGCGTTGCCTGAAATCCTCGGCCGAAAACGGTTTCGCTGTCACGGCATCCATATCAGGCGCTCAACCGCTTCAGCTTTTCGGCCGGCATGATCGGATAGATTTCGCCGTTCGAGCGCACGGCAAACATCAGCCGGCCGTCGACCTCGATCTCCTCGCCATGCTCGATCAGTTCGTACATCACCGGGCGCGCTACCAGCGCTTCCAGCCGGCCGCGCACCATCACGTAGGGCTTCAGGCCGCCGGTATCCTCTTCATCGACAAAGCGCATCGGATGCGCCGGTCCCGCCTCGACGACCTCGCCGACATTGGTGCGGAACGTGATCACCTGCGAGGCGTCCCTGCCCGAAACGTTCATCTCGACCGCGACGAACGGCGCATCGACAACGCGGATGCCGACCTTTTCCACCGGCGTCACCAGGTAGGTCCTGCCGTCGGCATCCTTGCGCAACACCGTCGAGAAGAGCTGAACCAGCGGCATGCGGCCGATCGGCGTACCGAGATAGAACCACGTGCCGTCGCGCTTGATCTCCATGTCGAGATCACCGCAAAAATCAGGATTCCAGCGCTCTACCGGCGGCAGGCCTTTGCCGGCCCGGGTCGCCCGCGCGATCAGCGCCTCCAGCCCGGCGGTGTCGCCTACGCTAGTCAAGCTGTCTTTGGTATTGTCCGTATCGTCGGCCATGGTCACGAAATAGTCACTGTTGTTCCGCTTGTCAGCCTAGTTGAGTGATTTAAGTTCGGCTGATAAGCCGCATCGCGCGAAGTCGCGGCGCCCTTAGCTTGCAAGCCAGCTTGCCCCAAGATCGAAGGATAATGCCCGCATGAGCATAGCGATCAAGGAAAAGCCCCTCAGCGAAAAGGAAATGATCGCCGAAGCCGAACGGGCGCTGGCCGACATTTCGCTGGTCCGCGACGGCGTCGGAAAGGTGATTTTCGGCCAGGAAAGCGTCGTCGAGCGCACGCTTGTGGCGCTGCTGGCCGGCGGCCATGCCCTTCTGGTCGGCGTTCCCGGCCTCGCCAAGACCAAGCTGGTGGAAACACTGGGCATCGTGCTCGGCCTCGATACCAGCCGCATTCAGTTCACGCCCGACCTGATGCCCTCCGACATCCTGGGCTCCGAGGTGATGGAACAGGACGAGCTCGGCAAACGCTCCTTCCGCTTCATCCAGGGTCCGATTTTCGCGCAACTGCTGATGGCCGACGAGATCAACCGCGCCAGCCCACGCACCCAGTCGGCGCTTTTGCAGTCGATGCAGGAGTATCACGTCACCATCGCCGGCGCCCGCCACGACCTGCCCGCGCCGTTCCATGTGCTGGCCACTCAGAACCCACTGGAGCAGGAAGGTACGTATCCGCTGCCGGAGGCACAGCTCGACCGCTTCCTGATGCAGATTGACATCCTCTATCCGGAACTCGAGGCCGAGCGCCGCATCCTGATCGAAACCACCGGCATCGAGGACGCCAGGGCCCACAACGTGCTCAACCCGGAACGGCTGAAGGAAATCCAGCATCTGATCCGTCGCATGCCGGTGCCCGAAAGCGTTGTCGAGGCGATCCTCGATCTTGTGCGTTCGGCGCGTCCCGGCGTCGGCAATACCGATACCGACAGGCATGTCGCCTGGGGCCCGGGGCCGCGCGCCAGCCAGGCGCTGACGTTATGTACCCGCGCCCGCGCCCTCTACGACGGCAGGCTTGCGCCTTCGGTCGACGATGTCCACGCGCTGGCCGAACCCGTGCTGCAGCACCGCATGGCGCTCACCTTCGCCGCCCGTGCCGAAGGCATGAGCGTGCGCGACGTGATCGCCAAGCTGGTGAAGGCGCAGGGCTGACCATGGCGAGGCCGGTCCGGACAGGGCTCTGATGGCGAAAATCGGCGAGGCGTCAGTACCGGTTGCGACACGCGATGCGCTCGCCCGGGCAAGGCTGCGCGCTTCGCTGGTGCCCGACCTTCTGGTCGAGGCGCGTCGCGTCGTCTCCACCGTGATCTCCGGCTGGCATGGCCGCCGCAAGCGCGGCATCGGCGAGAATTTCTGGCAGTTCCGCCCCTATGTCGATGGCGAGACGATGTCGCGCATCGACTGGCGCCGCTCCGCCCGCGACGACCATATCTACGTCCGTGACCGCGAATGGGAAGCCGCTCACACGGTCTGGCTGTGGGCCGACCCATCGCCGTCGATGCTCTACAAATCGCAGGGCGCCATCGTTTCCAAGCAGTCGCGCGCCCTGGTGCTGATCCTGGCGCTGGCCGAACTGCTGTCGCGCAGCGGCGAACGCATCGCCTGGCCCGGCATCACCGACCCCTTCACCGCGCGCAACGGCGCCGAGCGGCTGGCCTCGCATCTGTCCCACGCCGTGGAACTGCCGGCCAAACCCGACCTGTCCAGCATCCGCCGCTTCTCCGACATCGTCATCGCCAGCGACTTCCTCGATCCCGTCGAGGAGACGATGGAATGGCTGGATGTGCTGTCGCGCCACGGCGTGCGAGCGCATCTGATCGAGGTGGTCGACCCGGTGGAGGAGAGTTTTCCCTATTCCGGCCGCACCGAATTCAGCGACCCCGAGACCGGCGACAAGCTGACCGCCGGCCGCGCCGAATTGCTCGGCCACGACTACCGCAACCTTTACGTCGCCCGGCGCGAGGAACTGGCTGCCTGGGCCAAGCGGCTCGGCTGGAGCTACTCCATCAACCATACCGACCGCCTGGCTTCCGACGCGCTGGTGCGGGTTCACATGGCCATGACCGCCGAGGCACACTACGCCGTCGGAGGCATCCGATGAGCTGGCTGCCGCTCTCCTTCGGCTTTCCAGCCATCCTCTGGGGCCTGCTGGCGCTGCCGGTGATCTGGTGGCTGTTGCGGCTGACGCCGCCGCGGCCTCAGCTGGAGGTGTTTCCGCCGCTGAAGATTCTTGCCCGCGTGCTGAAGCGCGAAGAGACCCCGCACCAGAGCCCGTGGTGGCTGACGCTCCTGCGGCTCCTGATGGCGGCGCTTATCGTGCTGGCGCTGGCCGAACCGGTGTTCAATCCGCGCGAGGAGCTACCCGCCAACGGCAGCGCGCTGGCGCTGGTGGTCGACAATGGCTGGGCGAGCGCCCCTGACTGGGAGCGCCGCGTCGCCACCGCCGAGCGGCTGATCGGCGATGCCGAACGGAACGACATTCCCATCATCCTCGCCTTTACCGCGGAACGACCCAACGCGGAGATCGGCCCGTTCAACGCGCAGGAGGCCCGCGATCACTTGAACGCGGTAAAGCCCCGCCCCATACCGACCGACAGGCCGGGCGTCTTCGCGCGCGTGGCTGGAGCGTTGACGGACCTGCCAGGTGCCACCATGGCGTTTTTGACCGATGGGCTCTCCGCCACCGGCGACGGGCAGGCCTTTGCCGGATTGCTGGCAGAGCAGCCCGCGAATGTCGTCTGGATCACCCCCGACCGGCTGGATCTGGTCGGCCTCACCGCCGCCGACAACGCAGTCGATGGCTTCACCATCACGGCGACGCGCGCTCCGGCCGGCGCCGCGCCACGCTTCATGACAGCCGGAGCCCTGGACGACAAAGGGCGGCGCATCGGCGACGCCAGCATCACATTCCGGCCGGGCGAAACCGTCGCCACCGGCGAAATCGTCGTTCCGTTCGAGCTGCGCAACGATTTCGCGTCGATCTCGCTGGACGGAGAAGCGTCCGCCGCGGCCGTCCGCGTTCTCGACGACACCGAAAAACGCCGACGCGTCGGCTTGCTGTCCCAGACGCCCGTCGATCAGGCGCGTCTTCTCCTGTCGCCGCTTTATTACATCCGCCGCGCCCTGGAACCGTTCGCCGATGTCGTCGAGCCCCCTAGTCCGGACTTGACCGAAGCGATTCCGCAGCTGCTGGAACAGAAGCCCGCGATCATTATCATGGGCGACGTCGGAACCATTCCCCAGACCGTGCGGCCGCAGCTGGTCGACTGGATGGATAACGGCGGGACGCTGGTGCGTTTTGCAAGCTCGAGGCTGCTGACGTCCGGCAATGACGAGGAGCTTCTTCCCGTCCCGCTGCGGCTCGGTGAGCGCTCCCTGGGCGGCGCCCTGTCCTGGACCACACCGCAGGCGGTCAGGGACTTCCCGTCGAGCGGCCCCTTCGCTACCCTTCCGCCGCCCGACGACGTTACCGTGAACAGGCAGATTCTGGCCGAGCCGACGCCCGACCTCGCAAATCGCACCTGGGCCACATTGGCCGACGGCACCCCGCTGGTCACCGGCGACAAGCGGGGCAAGGGCATGGTCGTGCTGTTTCACGTCGCCCCTCAGGCAACCTGGTCGAACCTGCCTATTTCCGGCACCTTCGTGGAAATGCTGCGCCGCATCGTGCAACTGTCCAGGAACCAGGGAGCTTCGACGGCTTCGGCTGCTTCCACCACCTCGTCATTGGCCCCTTACAGGGTGATCGCCGCGGATGGCGCCCTGATGCCGCCTGGCGCCGAGACGAAATCCCTTACCGTCGGCGGCAACGCGGCCCCGGCGGTGACGCTGGAAAACCCGCCCGGCCTCTATGGCACGGAGGAAGGCCTGTACGCACACAATCTGCTTCCCGCCGACGCCACTTTCGTGCCCCTGGAACGGCCCTCGACGTCGGTTCCCGTGCATCGCGAACAATACGCCTTCGACGAATCCCGCGACCTCAAGGGCCCGCTGACCGCGGCGGCTATTCTTCTCCTCTTGATCGATGGCATCATCGTCCTGTGGCTGAAGGGCGTCTTCCCGCGCCGGCTACGCACCCGCCCTGGGGCTGCAACCGCGGCAATGATTGCACTGGTGGCGATGGGCGCGCTTGTGGCAACGCCACCGCCGGCGCTTGCACAGGACATCAAGGCTGGGGACGCGGAAGCGGTCGAAGCCATTTCAGTCACCAGGCTTGCCTATGTGGTGACCGGAGACCCGGCGGTCGATTCCATAAGCCGGGCGGGATTGGCCGGACTGACGCAGTTTCTCATCGAGAAAACCGCGCTCGAACCCGGTGCGCCAGCCGGCGTGAACCTGGAACAGGACGAGCTTGCTTTCTATCCCATCATCTACTGGCCCATCGATCCAAACGCGGCGATGCCGACCGACCAGGCGATCGCGCGCATAGACCAGTACATGAAGGAAGGCGGCACGATCCTCTTCGACACGCGGGATCAGTACGTCACCACGCTCGATGCGTCGACCAGCCCCGCGACGATGCGGCTTCGACAGATTCTGGGCAATCTCAACGTGCCGCCACTCGAACCGGTGCCTGACGATCACGTCCTCACCAAGGCCTTCTTCATTCTTCCGGAGTTCCCCGGCCGCTTCAATGGCAGTCCGCTCTGGGTCGAAGCCTCGCTCGACGCCTCCAACATCGACAACCGCCCGGTGCGCACCGGCGACGGCGTGTCACCGATCCTGATCACCGCAAACGATTTCGCCGGAGCCTGGGCGGTCGACGAAAGCGGCAAGTCCGTTGCTGCCGACCATTCCGGCCGATCCGATGCAGCGTGTCTATGCCTACCGGGCAGGCGTCAACATCATCATGTACATGCTGACCGGAAACTATAAGTCGGACCAGGTGCATGTACCGGACCTGCTGCAGCGGCTGGGTCAATAGGAGGCGATGGCGTGAATTGGTCCATCACCCTTGAGCCGCTTCTGTCGTTGCAACTGCTTGCCATCATTCTGGCTCCGATGCTGCTGCTTGCCGCGGTCATCCTGTGGTTTCACCAGCGCGGGGTGGCTTTCCGTATCGCCGCCATCGCCGCGCTGGCGATGGCGCTCATCAATCCCGTCTTCCTCGACGAGGAACGCGAACCGCTGAAGAGCGTGGTCGCCATTGTCGCCGACCGCAGCGAAAGCCAGCAGATCGGAGATCGCAAAACACAGACCGACGAAGCCATCGCCGGACTGCAGGAGCGTCTTGCCCGCTTCAAGCAGTTCGAGGTGCGGGTCGTCGATGCTGCACCTTCGGCCGCGATCGAGGAAAGGGCGGAAACCAGACTTTTCGCCACGCTCGACAGCGCCCTTCGCGATGTGCCGCCGTCGCGCATAGCCGGCTCCATCATGGTGACTGACGGCCAGGTGCATGACGTGCCGTCCAGCGGATCCGGCCTGTCTGCTCCGCTGCACGCGCTGATCACTGGCGAGGAAGGCGAACGCGACAGGCGCATTCGCCTGGAAAACGCGCCGCGCTTCGGCATCGTCGGCAAGCCGGTCGAGTTGACCTACCGCGTCATCGACACCACCGGGCAGACCGGCCCTGTCGATGTGCGCGTTTCGATCAATGGCGAACAGAAATCGGTCGAACGTGCGATGATCGGCCAGGAGACCCCGCTCGAGATCGTGGTTTCGGAGGCCGGCCGCAACATCGTCGAACTGGCCATCGATCCGATCCCGAACGAGATCACCGAGCGCAACAACCGCACGATCGCGACGATCGACGGCATCCGCGAGAACCTGCGCGTGCTGCTTGTTTCGGGCGAGCCGCATGCCGGCGAACGCACGTGGCGCAACCTGCTCAAGTCCGACGCCGCGGTGGACCTGGTGCATTTCACCATCCTGCGGCCGCCGGAAAAACAGGACGGCACGCCGATCAACGAGCTGTCGCTGATCGCCTTCCCCACAAGGGAACTCTTTGTGGAGAAGATAAACGATTTCGACCTGATCATCTTCGATCGCTACCAGCACCGCGACGTGCTGCCGATCCTCTATTACGACTACATCGCCGAATATGTCGAAAAAGGCGGCGCGCTTCTGATCGCCGCCGGCCCTGAATATGCCGGCGAGCAGTCGATCGCACGCACGCCGTTGATCGCCGCCCTGCCCGGCCTGCCAACCGGCGAGATCGTCGAACAGGGTTTTTATCCCCGCCTCACCGATACCGGCAAACGCCATCCGGTGACGCGGGGTCTGGAAGGCTCCAACACCGAGCCGCCGCACTGGAGCCGCTGGTTCCGGCTGATCGGCATCGACCAGCCGCAGGGCGAAGTCGTCATGAGCGGCCCCGACAACAAGCCGCTGCTCGTGCTGAACCGCAAGGGCGAGGGCCGCGTCGGCATGTTCCTGTCCGATCAGGGCTGGTTGTGGGCGCGCGGCTTCGAGGGTGGCGGCCCGCATGTCGCGCTCTACCGGCGCATCGCCCACTGGCTGATGAAGGAGCCGGAACTCGAGGAAGAACGACTGACCGCCGGCGGCCGCGGCATGACGCTCGACATCCGTCGCCAGACCATGCGCGACGACCCCGGCTCGGCGCAGGTGATCACCCCGTCCGGTAAGACCATGAATGTAACGCTGACCTCGCAATCGCCCGGCGTGTTCACCGGAAGTGTCGAGACCGACGAGATCGGCCTTTACCAGATCGGCAATGGCGACTTGAAGGCGCTGGCCCATGTCGGGCCGATCAACGCGCCGGAATTCGCCGACACCGTCTCGACTACCGAGGTGTTGCGCCCGGCCGCCGACGCGAGCGGCGGCAGCGTGCGCCGGCTTGCCGGCCTCACCGGCATCAACCTGCCCGGCATCGTGCCGGTGCGCTCGGCGAGCGACGCTGCCGGACGCGACTGGATCGGGCTGCGCACCACCAATGACAGCATCCTGAAATCGGTGCGGCGGGTGCCGCTGTTCGCCGGATTCTTCGGCCTGGCGCTTCTCCTGCTTCGCCCTCGGTTCGATGTGGTATCGCGAGGGGCGCTAAGTTTCTCGCTGCTCCCTGCCTGGCTGAGGAGGTGCGGCGCTGAAAATGGGAGCAGAGGGCAGAATGCTGACTCCAAGACAGCGTCTTGTCGCCCTCGGCATCATCGTCGTGAGCGCTACCTTTATCTCGCTCGCCTTCCTCATCAACGGCGAAACAGTTCCGCTGGTGTTGGCGCTCTTGGTCATGTTCGGGTGGCTGACGATTGCCATGGCCGTGTGGCGGGACCGAAATTGAAAGGTCCGTTATGATGCGCAGATCATCACGTCCCGCACCTGCGCTAAAGCTGCGCTTCGATCGCCGCCTTGTCTATCACCGACCATACTTTCTCGATCAGGCCATCCCTGAACTCGTAGAACACATTTTCGGCGAACGAGACTTTTTTTCCGTTTACAGGAAGGCCAAACAGGGTCCCTTTCGGCGTGCAGTCGAAGTGCAGACGGCTCGCCACGCGTGGTGGATCCGAAATCAGCAGATGAATGTCGAAATGGAGGTCTGGAATCGCGCGAAAATCTCCCTCCAGCATCTCGCGATAGCCTGAAAGCCCGATCCGCTCGCCATTGTAGTGAACACCCTCATGAACGAAATGCCCCAGTTTCGGCCAATCCTGTTCGTTCAGGCAGGCAATATAGCCTCGGTAGACGTCGGCGAGGTCGGATTTCGTCATCGTGGCGGCCCTCCAACTTCCTGCCGCGATACAGCGATCGCGAGGGGTAGGTAACGGCCATTCTATGGATCGCGGCCGTTCAGGCCACCTTCACCTGAACTGCAGACCGCAGCAACACGTCCTCATGGTCGACCATGCCGCTCAGCCTGGCTACAGCGCCGGGCTGGAATTCGACGGCGAGCAGCCGGTCGAGATCGACGGGGCGCGGCATTGAAATCTGGCCGCGCGGGATGCGCTTGAAGCCGAGCGGCCCGTAATAGGGCTCGTCGCCGACCAGAATGACCGCCGCCGCGCCGGTCTTCTGCGCCGCCTCCAATGCGATCCGTACCAGCTTTCTGCCGATGCCGACATTCTTGTAGTCGGGCCGCACCGCCAACGGCCCGAGCATCAGCGCCCTGCCCTTGCCGGCGGCCACCCGCGTCATCCGCACAGAGGCGATCACCGCTCCGCCATAGGTCGCCACGAAGGACAGCGCGCGCTCGTGCGGTCCACCTTCGCGGATCTTGTAGGCAGCGCGCGTGAAGCGGCCCGGCCCAAAAGCCTCTTCGTTGATGTGGTCGATTTCGGGATCGTGCGCCGGAGTTTCCGGCAGGTAAGCGACGTCGGCAGCGTTCATGGTCTTTGCATCCGGTGCGAAGAGGAAGGGTCTTTTTCGCCGCGCACAGCACGGCTATCGCCAGTCAGCGCTTTAAGCGCGGGCGCCCATTCGTCGTCGGTCGAACCGAGGTGCAAGGAACGTCATCATCGGGAAATCCCGCTAGCATCAAATCTTTCGCGCGGCAATCGGCTTTCGTCAGGAACCGTCAAGATGGATGAACTGTTCACCGATGGCGGGGTTTCGTTGTCGCGCGCGCAGCCCTACATCAACGGTTACCAACAGAAGGAAGGGCTCCATGGGACTGCTCGTTGATGGCGTCTGGCGCGACGACTGGTACGATACCGAAACCAGCTTCGGCAAGTTCGTGCGCTCGGAATCCGGCTTCCGCGACTGGATCACCCACGACGGCGCGCCAGCTCCAGGCCGCGAGCGCGGCTTCAAGGCCGAATCCGGACGTTACCATCTTTATGTCTCGCTCGCCTGCCCCTGGGCACACCGCACGCTGATCTACCGCAAGCTGAAGAAACTTGAAGACCTGATCCAGGTCTCCGTCGTCCACCATTTCCTAGGCAAGGATGGCTGGACCTTTCTCGCCGAAGACGGCGGCACCGGCGATCCCCTTTATGGCCTCCGGTTCCTGCGTGACATCTACACCAGAGCCGACCCGCACTACTCCGGCCGGGTGACGGTGCCGGTTCTGTGGGACAAGCGGGAGGAGACGATCGTCTCCAACGAATCCGCCGAAATCATTCGCATGTTCAATTCCGCATTCGACGAATGGGCCGATGCATCGGTCGATTTTTATCCCGAGCCGCTGCGCGACGAGATCGACCGGCTGAACGCCAAAATCTATCCGTCGCTCAACAACGGCGTCTACCGGGCGGGCTTCGCCACGACGCAGCAGGCCTATGAAGAAGGTTTCCGCGACGTCTTCGCCATGCTCGACGAATTGGAGGAGATCCTGTCGCGTACCCGCTATCTCACCGGCGACCGCATCACCGAAGCGGATTGGCGGCTGTTCACCACGCTGCTGCGCTTCGACCCGGTCTATGTCGGCCATTTCAAGTGCAATCTGCGCCGCATCGCCGATTACCCGAACTTGTCCAACTATGTGCGCGATCTCTTCCAGGTGCCGGGCGTGGCCGCAACGGTCGATATGCGCGCACATCAAGAAGCACTATTACGGCAGCCACGAAACCATCAACCCGACGCGCATCGTGCCGGTCGGCCCGGAAATCGATTATGCGGCGCCGCACAACCGCGACCGTTTCAGAAAGGCAGCTTGATAGTTAGCGGTTACCAGTAAGGTGAGGTCGGCGTGCCGTCGAACACTTCCGCAAGTCGGCGTCGCGTTGCAGGGGTCGTATCCTCCGGCAGCCGACCGAGCGGGAAAAACCCCGCCTCTGCGATCTCGTAATCCGGCATTTTCGGCGCACTCTGCCGAAAAGCCGAAATCACATAGAGGGCGACGTGATCGCGGCGGCTTGCCTGCCGGTTGAAATGCAGCGAGCGCAGTTGCGGCGGTGTCAGGCATTCGATGTTGCCCTCTTCCGCCAACTCGCGTTCCAGCAACTCGGCCATCGTCTCGCCGAGTTCGACGCCGCCGCCCGGCAATTGCCAGCCGGGTACATAGGTGTGACGAATAAGAAAGACGGCGTTTGCCGCCTCGTCATGCACCAGGCCGCGAACGCCCAGCGTCATCGGTCGCCGCAGCAGAAAAAGCAAATGAAAAAGTCGAGAGCGCAGTCGCGGCCACCCGGTCTGGCGAAAGGCGCGGTCGCTGATCGTCTCGCTCATGCGGCCATTGGCCGTTGGCAAGCGGATACAGCGTGCCTTAGAAGGGATGAATGTTCAGGCTCGCGCATCTTTCCGACGTCCATCTGGGGCCGCTTCCCGATGTAGCCTATCGCGATCTCGTCTCCAAGCGGATCACCGGCTACGTCAACTGGCACCGCAACCGCCGGCAGTTCCTGCACGACAGCGTCATCGACGCCATCGTGGGCGACATGAAGGCGTCGGGCGCGAACCATATCGCCGTGACCGGCGACCTCGTCAACCTGGCGCTCGACATCGAGATCGATATGGCCAGGCAGTGGCTGGAACTGCTTGGCGATCCGCATGATGTGTCGGTTGTGCCCGGCAATCACGACGCCTACGTTCCCGGCGCGCTTCGACAAGGTTTGCCGAGCCTGGGGCAACTGGATGACAGGCGACGGCGCCAATCCGCCACGCGACCGCGACGGCATTTCCATATCTGCGCCTCAGCGGCAACGTCGCGCTGATCGGCGTCACCTCGGCGCGCGCGACCGCCCCGTTCATGGCGACCGGCTATTTTCGCGAGGAATCAGAGCGGCGGCTGGCACAGGCTGCTCGACGCGACCGGCGCGAAGGGCCTGTTCCGCGTCGTCATGATCCATCACCCGCCGATCCGCAACGCGGTCGCCGCCGCACAAGCGCCTGTTCGGCATCGGCCGTTTCCAGAAGACGGTGCTGCGCCACGGCGCCGAACTGGTGCTGCATGGCCATTCCCACCTGCCCAGCCTCTACACGATCGCCGGCAAAGACGGCACTGTGCCGGTGGTGGGCGTCGCTGCGGCCGGTCAGGCGCCGGGCGGCTCGAAACCGGCCGCGCAATGCAACCAGCTCGACATTTCCGGCGAGCAAGAATGACTGGACGCTTCGCCTGACACGGCGCGGACTTACCGGTGCGTCGACGCCGCCGGTAGAACTTTCTTCGCCAGGATCTGATCGGCGAGACGCAGCCTGCCGTCGCTGGGCCGCTCGCTGTCAAAGGTTGATTCCGAGCGTCGCCTAGCCCTGCTCCACAGCCAGATGGCAGCCATCATCAGAACAAGCCCGGCAAGGCCGCCGGCGAAGACGAGGCCAAGCCCCGCCCAGAAGGCTTGCCAGCGGCCCGACCGCGTGCCTTCCTCAATGCGGATCTCCGGGAGGCCGGTCCTGGGTTCGGTGACAAGCGTGGGCACAACGCTGGAGGGCGCGGGCGCCGCGTTGGCGACGAGAGCGGGCGTGGCCGTGCCCTCCATCATGCGCTGGCGCTCCACGATGCGTTCGGCAACGTAACGCGTCACCTGGTCGGCGACAGGCTTCATGTCAGTCAATTCGGCCAGCACGATGCGGCCGAGTCGCGTGTCCCGCAGGAAACGGTAGGTGCGGCGGTCGCGCCCCATCGACACGTGGCTTACCGCGTCGATCCAAAGCCGTGGCTGCAAGCCGGACGAAATGGCAAAATCGAACCATTCGTTGTCGGCGGGCACGTCGGCGAAAACCGGCGCGAGTTCGGCAGCGAGCAGTTCGAGCCGCATGCGCTGCGCCTCGCGCATGTCCACCACCACATCTTCGCGGTCGGCTGTGGCGTTGCGGACATCGCGGATCGCGTCGGCAAGCCTGCGTCCCTTGTCGGCCGGGGTCACGATTTCACCTGGCTCACTCATCAGGCTTCGGCTCCATCAGCAGGCCGGCGGTTCAAACCCTTATGGCCATCGTTAAGGAAGAATTAACACGACCATTCAGCCAATGCATCCGAAACCGGCGTTTTCACGGCGGCGCGAACGGCGTCCAGCGTGCGGGGCGGCGCCACTCAGCGCATCGTGCGGCGGATGATTTCCGTCACCAGTTCTGGCTTCTCCTCGGGCAGCATGTGGCCGGCTCCAGGGATCAGGTGGAGTGCGAAGAGCGACGGCAGGCAGTTTGCCTGGTGCACCGGCAATACGCCGTCGAGAATGCCCCAGACGACCGAGACCGGCATCGGCAACTGGGCAAGCTTTTCGCGGGCAATGACGCCCTGACGGCCATCGCGGGCGATCGAGGCGGCGATCTCCACCAGCTTGTCGGTCTGGCCGGGACGGCGGCGCATCTCCGCCAGCACCTCCACCGCCTCGTCCGGCACCGGGTTTGGCCATCCGGCCATCGTTTCCAGGCAGGCGCGAATTTGATCCTCGCTCGTTGCCGCCGCATAGCGGGCCAAAAGCCGCCCGTTGATCTCCTCGCCGAAGCCGCCCGGCGCCAGGAGAGTGAGCGACGCGACGCGGAGAGGCGCAGCCAATGCCATCATCGCCGCGATCGCGCCGCCCATCGAATGCCCGGCAATGTGGAAACGATCAACGCCGCGCTCTTCAAGATCGGCCAATATCGCCCGCACCGCCACCTTGGCCGGGCCGGCATCCGGCCAGTCCAGGAAGTCGCCATGGCCGGGGAGATCATAGGCCAGCACGCGGGCATCTCTAGCAAGCGCTTGCTGCAGCGGCCGCCACAGGCCGTGGCAGCCGCCAAATCCGTGCAGCAGCACGATCGTTTGCGGACCTTGGCCGCTTTGCAAAGCATACAAGGATTGAATTCAAGAAGAGCATCCCGCCGAAGATTCGAGCCTGTCACACAGCCTTCCATGAAAGCGATGACGGGTAAACCGTCCTTGTCGGCGGTTCGTCCGGATCGGGAACGGCGTGGCGGTCATCCGCCTGCTTCCCACGGGCGGAACACACGTCTAGATTTAATGAGAAACGCGGCCAGCGAGCGAGAGACGTCCCCCATGGAGCAAAACATGTATGAAAACATCGAAACAATCTGGTCGGGCGTTGTCGATGAGGCTGAGAGGGAAACGGGTGTCGATTGCTGGCGCTTCAAGAGGGCAAAATTTCACGTGAGCGACGTTGTTCGTTCAACGGAGAACATTCCCGTACAGAATTCGGACTTCATGACTGTTCCGGGCCTCGAAGACAAACCATGGTGGAGTATCGAAGATTTTGACCCCGTCATGCAGGGCTTACTGAAGCGGATGGAAGTCCTGTTTGGGGAGTATCAGGAAGAATTCGAAAACAACATGGGCTCGGTGACATTTGGCGAGGGAGCAGCCACGTTCTATTACGGCGCGAATGAAGGGTGGAAAATTTTCTTGTTCTACGGCAACGAGGCCGAGGAGGCGCCAGGTGCTTCCAAGGTGTTTCCGAAAATCGCCGCCATTTTGCGTGAAATGCGTGACGCGAACTATATCGCAAAATCCCACTTTTCGGTCCTGAAGGCGGGAGGGTCAATTCCCGTTCATTGCGGAGGCGTAAACCACAAGCTTCGATTGCATTATGGCATGAGGATTCCGGATGGCGACATCGCCATCAAAGTTGGCGGCGATACGCGTCGCTGGGAAAATGGCAAGGTCCTGCTTTTTGACGATACTTTTCCTCATGAGGTTTGGAACAACACTCCTCACGATCGCTACATCCTCCATTGCCGCATACAGCATCCCGGTTTGTCCGCTGATGAAAGACGCGTCAGCTACGCGTTGGAATCCAAGCTCTCCAGGGCACTGGAGCGAAACAAACCAGGCCAGCAATAACACCTGTTTTTGCGATCTATGCGCACCTTGACCGGGCCGGCCCGGGCAGCCGACTTTAAGCTCGATGAACGGCTGCATTTGCGGATCTCGAATTTGGTCGACGCTTTAACTTCTGCCGTCTAGACCGGCGGCACGCAAATCGGAAACAAATTTGTCGATGAAATCGGCCGGATATTTGCCGTTGACGAAGGTCGAGCGCGGATCTTCGGCGAATTGCGAAAAGGCCCCGACGATTTGCGCGACAAGCGCTTCGGCCGCGGCCTTGTCGCCCGCCTCTGACGCCACGACCAGCCGCGCAGCCAGATAATGCGGCCGCTTGGTGGTGGCCAGCGCATCGGCGGCCTGCGCCGCGCCAGCCTTGTTGCCGAGCATATATTGGCCGAGGAACAGGCCGAAGTCCCACCAGCTGGGATGCGCGCTCGACAGTTCGACCGCACGCTTCATCACCGGCACGCCCTCCGGGTAATCGCCGGAGAAGATCAAGGCATAGGCATAGGCCGCCGCCATGGAAAGGTCGAACGTATTGAGTTCGTACGCCTTTTTCATCCAGCGGATGGATTCTTCGGGCGTGCCGGCGCGTGAGTTCAAGAACCCGTAGGACCGATGGGCATAGGGGCTGGTCGGTCCCATCAGCACGCCCTTGCGGGCGAGTTCCAGGCCCTGTTCCGCGGTCGCGCCTTTTGGATAGGCGAAGCCATCGGTCACCGTCTTGAGGTGCAGCGATGCGATCTCGGAATAGACAAGCGGCGATTTGGCGCCAGCCTTGACCAGCCCTTCGAAGCATTTGTAGGCCGCCAGATGATTGGCTTCCGTTTGGTTCAAGTAATAGTCGTCGTTGAGCAGCAGGCAGTTGGTCAGGCCCGACTGCAGGCCGCTCTGCTCTATATGCGCATAAAGAATGCCCGACACCGGTATCGATGAACTCAGCATCGTCGCAATCTGATCGTCGAGCGAACCGGCGATCTCTTCGGCCGACAGCGTCCGCGACAACAGAACCTTCCCGGTGGCGCGGTACTGCAATTCGATATCGACACTGCCGGGCTCTACCCCGGCCGACACCTCGATGGCGTAATCGAGCGGGCCTGGAGGCTCCTCGCCAGCCTGCGCCATGAATGATACCGTGTCGAAGCTGGACAGGCCGCGGCGCAGGACCGAGGCGACCCGTCCGGTATTTTGGTTCTCGGTTTTCATCTTGATGTGGACGGTCGGCAGCGCTTCCGCCGCTATGCGGGCGCTGGTGCCCGGCGGCTGACCGGTTGCGGCAGTGATCAAGTCGCCGACGGCGGCTGTTTCGGGCGCTGTCATCCGGTAGACCACAAAACCCAGCATTCCGATGATCAGCGCCATTGCGGCCCAGAACAGCCGCAACTGGCGAGCCAGTTGCATCGCCGGCGGACGATTGCGGCCGAGACCGCCCGGCAAGGCCAGAGGATGGCCGCCGAGCGCACCGACCACGCCGCCAGCCTCGGCCACGGCCTCGGCGGCAGGCTGCTTCGCGGCGGCGGGCTTGGGCGTCGCGGGTTCATAGGCCGGCACATAGCTGCCGCGCGGAATGATGATGCGGATCGGGTCGTTGGCGCCCTCGGTGGCGAAGTACTGGGCCAGCAGCTCGCGCAGCCGCCCGGCCTGGACCCGCACCACTGCATCGGTAGAGGAGTCGAAATCGGCGTCCTTGCCGAACACGTCCATGGCGATCGAGAAGCCTTTCAGCCTCTCGGCTTCACCGGCTTGTTCCCGTTCGACGAGATAGCGAATGAGCTTGCGTGCTCGCTCGGACCGTCCAAAGGTCTCGCTGGCGAGCAATCGCTCGAGAGTTTCGCGCACTGCGGGGGCGGCAGGCGTATTCTGTTGCAAGCGTCGGACCTTTCGATACGAGCCGGGACCGATAATATCGGGTCTGCTCCAGCACACAAGCAGGCGTGGCGCGAGGATCAATAAAAACCGCCCGCGCTTTGGCGCGGGCGGTTGATTGTTCGACTGCGCTGGCCTAGCAGTCTTTGGAGTGCTATTGCAAGATGCGATTGGCGGCTGACACAACCGCTTCAAGCGAAGCCGCGACAATATTGGTGTTGATGCCGGCGCCGAAGATCCTGCCGCCGGGGTGCTCGACTTCCATGTAGCTGATCGCCGCCGCGTTGGAACCACGCTGGATCGAATGCTCGGAATAGTCGAACACCGAGAGCGGCACCCCGATATGCCGTGACAGCGCATCGACAAAACCGTCGATCGGCCCGGTCCCGGAGCCGCTGATCATTACTTCGACGCCGCCATCGACGATTTTCGCCTCGACGATGCGCAGTCCCTTGCGTTCGGTATCGGGATAGGTCTGGTGGTCGACGAATTTCAACCTGCCTTGCGGCTGTTCGACATAGACGTCGAGGAAACGGTCGTGGATGCGCTTTGCCGGCACCTCCTTGCCTTCCGCGTCGGTGATCGACTGGATGTCGCGGCTGAACTCGATCTGAAGGTTGCGCGGCAGGTTCAGGCCGTAATCGGCCTGCAGCACATAGGCGATGCCGCCCTTGCCTGATTGCGAGTTGATGCGGATGATGGCTTCGTAGGAGCGACCCACGTCGGCGGGATCGATCGGCAGGTACGGCACTTCCCAGAGTTGCTTGTTGGCGACCTTGATCGCCTTCATGCCCTTGTTGATGGCGTCCTGGTGAGAGCCGGAAAATGCCGTGTAGACCAGTTCGCCGACATAGGGATGGCGCTCCGCGATCTTCAGCTGGTTCGAATATTCGTAGACGTCGCGCATACGCTGGATGTCAGAGCAGTCGAGCTCCGGATCGACGACCTTGCGTATACATGTTGAGCGCCAGCGTCACGATATCGACATTGCCGGTGCGTTCGCCGTTGCCGAACAGCGTCCCCTCGACGCGGTCCGCACCTGCCATCAGGCCGAGTTCGGTCGCCGCGATACCGGTGCCACGGTCGTTGTGCGGATGCAGCGAGACGATCAGGCTGTCGCGGTTGTCGAGTTGCCGGCACATCCACTCGATGCGGTCTGCATAGATGTTAGGCGTCGACATCTCCACCGTCGAGGGCAGATTGATGATCAGCCTGTTCTGCGGGGTCGGCTTGATGATCTGCGCGACCGCATTGCAGATTTCCAGCGCCACTTCGAGTTCAGTGCCGGTGAAACTCTCCGGCGAATATTGGAAGCGGTAACCGCCGCCGGCCTTGGCTGCCATGTCGGCGATCATTTTCGCCGCGTCCGTGGCGATCTGCTTGATACCGGCGACATCCTTCTCGAACACCACGCGGCGCTGCAACTCGCTGGTTGAATTGTAGAAATGCACGATCGGCGTCTGCGCGCCTTGCAGCGCCTCAAAGGTGCGGGTGATCAGTTCGGGGCGGCATTGCACCAGTACTTGCAGGTCGACATTGCCGGGAATGTTGCCCTCTTCGATGCACCAGCGCGCAAAATCGAAATCTGTCTGCGAGGCCGAGGGGAAACCGACCTCTATCTCCCTGAAGCCCATGTCGAGCAGCAGGTGGAACATGCGCGCCTTGCGATCGTGCCCCATTGGGTCGATCAGCGCCTGGTTGCCGTCGCGCAGGTCGACGGAGCACCAGATCGGCGCCTTTTCGATGCGCTTGGACGGCCACGTGCGGTCGGAAAGGCCGACCATCGGATAGGGTTCATATTTGCGCGAGGCAGAGGGCATGCCCTTGCGTGCCGCGGCTTCTTCGCTGTTTGCGCGTTGCGGTGCGTTCATCGTCTCGTCTCCAGGCGGCTTGCAGGGCGATCCGGCCGGGCGCAAGCAGCGCCACTATAGAAGGTTATGCGGTGATTGTGACTGGCAAGGAGCATCGGTCCGTACGGCTTTTCGACCGCCGGGTGCTCCTCTAGCGAGCCCGGCGATCGCCGATAAGGCCGAGAAGAAGCAGGGTCGAGGAAAGTGCGCGCAGCGTCGCGCCCGCGAAAGCGGACGGACGGGAGACGACGGTGGCCTGGCGCGAATGCATGCGTTCTCATACAGGAGCCGGTTTGGCGGCGCAAGGCCCCGACAGCGCACCGCTGCCCGGGCCTATGCCTTTCCGGCTGCTGCCGCGGTCGCCTCTTTCGCTGCCTTCTGAACTGCGTGGTGCGCTGCCGCAGCGCCTGCGCCGGCGCCTTCCTGCACATGCACCGTGGGCGTCGAAATCTTGATGCCGTTTTCCTCGAACGCCTTCTTGATGGCGACATAGGCCTTGCGCTTGATGATGAACTGCTCGCCGGGCTTCGTCATCAGCTTCAGCCTGAGCTCGATGCCGTAGTCGCCGAAATTCTCGACGCCCTGCATCTTCAGCGGTTCGATGATGTGCGGCGCGAATTCGGGATCCTCGGCGAATTGCTGGCCGATCTTCTTGATGATCTTGCGCGCCTTCTCGATATCGGTGTCGTAGTCGACGTTGATCGAGAACTTCTCGATCACCCAGTCGCGGCTCATGTTCTGGACCGCGCCGAGCTCGCCGAACGGCACGGTATAGACAGGAGCCGCGATGGTGCCTGAGCTTCACCGAGCGCAGGCTGAAGCTCTCGACCGTGCCCTTGTAGGTGCCGCTCTGGATGTATTCGCCGACCCGGAAGGCATCGTCGAGCAGGTAGAAGATGCCGGAGATCACGTCCTTGACCAGCGTCTGCGCGCCGAAGCCGATCGGCAACGCCGACGACGCCGGCGCCGGCGATCAGCGGCCCGATCTCGATGCCCATCGACGACAGCACCATCAGCAGTCCAGT
Source organism: uncultured Alphaproteobacteria bacterium (assembly GCA_963726065.1). Classification (GTDB taxonomy): domain Bacteria; phylum Pseudomonadota; class Alphaproteobacteria; order Rhizobiales; family Rhizobiaceae; genus Neomesorhizobium. The sequence goes on along the minus strand of CAVSAU010000014.1, from coordinate 103,791 downwards.
GATCACGATGATGGTGGCGAGCAGCATGTTCTGGAAAATCGGCAGCAGCGTCCTCAGCCGTGCCTGTCTGCGGATCCTGCTGCCCGTGCCGGCCGCCTCCGACCCTGGCATGTCGCCGAGCCGCCGGGCGATAACTGCCTTGATGATGCTCCAGCCGAAATCGGCAGCCAGCACGATGACGGCCGCCTTGAGCCCGCCGCGCAGCAGGCGGTTGGTCGATGTTGTCGCCGGCCGTCTCGTCACATGTCGAGGCCCCAGACGCGCGCCAGAAGCAGCGCGCGCCGGCAATGATCAGCACGACGCGGATGCCACGGTCGACGACGGCAAGCATCACCGGCGCGATCGGCTTGGCGCCGGTCTCAGGTTCGGGCGGTCGCAGCACGTAGTGCACGCCTCTGTGCACGAGCACGATCGCCGCCGGCAATGCCGCGGCGGCGATCACAAACCAGATAGAGCCGCCAGGCGCCGGCGATCTGGATGATCCAGACCAGCGTGAAATAGAGGCTGAGCAGCCACGACCAGCCGAGTGCGCGCCGATGACGCTCGGCCTTCGAGCATCGATTTGTGACGGCAGCTTCGGCCGCAGCCACACCGCCAGCAGGATGAGCACGAGCTGGATCGAAGCTGGTCGGGATCGGACAGCACGCAGTCCGGCTGACGCGGTCGAAGCCGAACGTGCCCATCAGCGCGAAGGTGACGACGACGAACATCAGCCAGAAGACATTGATGGCGATCCACGGTGCCAGTGGCCGGCGCGCTCGTCGCTCATCGGGAAGACGCGCATTTCGCTGCGACTGCGGAACGCCGAGGCTGGGCGGCAGCAGGAAGACGCGGGTCACCGTCAGGGCGGCCCAGGTGACGATCGCCACCGAGAGATAGCCAAGCACGATTTCGCGCAGCAGCGGCGGCCAGTTGAACGCCAGGAACACGCCGACGCTGCCCGCCACGAAAGCACCGACCATGATGGCCGAATAAAGCAGGCGAGCTGCCCAGCGCCTTGACCCGGTCGTGCGGTGTATCCGGCGGCATCGAGTTCATCCACTGCGGTAAGCCGACAGCAGGCGGCGTGCCACCCAGTCGACACCGAACCCGACCGCGGCGAAGCCGATGATGAGGACGAGTATGCCGAGCGTTCCCTCGTCCCGGATTTCGGCCCGGAGTTTACCCACCGCCTGTTCGAACTGCGCCGGCAGCAGCGGCACTGCCTTCACCATCTCGTCTATGCGGCCGCGGGTGGTGTCGAGCGCCGATGAGAGGTCGGAAGGCGCCACCATCATCGTTCCGTCACCCGTGGTGGCGGTGGTGGTGGCAGGCGGCGCGGTCTTGCTCTGCCCTGCGCGGCAAGCCAGGCCTTCACCTCGGGATCGGACAGAAGCTCGAGCAGCCGGTCGACCTTGTCAGGCGGAGGCGGCGCTGGCGTCTGTGCAAAGACACTGCCGGCTGGCCGTAAAACAGGCCGGCGATCAGGACCAAAACCACAAACGCACTGCGGACCGAAACGCTCATGACGTCCCCACCTCAAGCGCCGCTTGGCTGCCGTTCCACACGACGTCAGTCCACTGGCTCGCTGAGGTCTAGCACAATCGGGGCTCCCGTCCGCAAGACGAATTATGTTCCAGGCCGCATGTTCCCCTGTCCCGATGCCTTGGAGGCAGGAAAGATCACGGCCAAAATGCAGGAAACCGCGTTGCGCTATCGGCGCTCGAAGCGGCTGGAAACATCCCTTCAAGGCTCGCTTACACCTTGACCAGCCGCGCGATCAGCCGGGCGATCGGTGGCCCGAGCACCAGCACGAACAGGAAGCGCGCCGTCTGCAGCGCCATGACGAACGAAATGTCGACCGTATCCGAAGCCGCCGCGATGATGGCCACCGAATCCATGCCGCCCGGGCTGGTCGCCAGATAGGCGGTCAGCGGATCGATGCCCAGTTCGTGCGCGAGCACCCAGGCGAGCCCGCCGCAGAACGTCATCAGCGCAATGATCGAAAGCACGATCTGCGGCAGCGCGCGGGCAGCATGCCTGCAGGATGGTGCGGTTGAAATTCAGGCCGATCGTCCAGCCGATCAGCGTATAGCTAATCGCCAGCAGCCATTCCGGCAGCTGGAAGTCGCTCAGCCCGCCAAGATGCAGCGCGGCGCCGACGATCAGCGCGCCGAGGAAATAAGGCGCCGGCAGCCGCACCAGCCATCCGGCAAAACCGCCGACAGCGCCACGCCGAAGGTGGCGGCGAGAGGTCCGGCCTCGATCGGCGGAAACCAGACGGTCGGCGGCGCTTCGACGCCGGAGGTGTCGACCCACAGCCGCGCGACGAGTGCCGCAGCCACTGTGACGAAGATCACCCGCAGATATTGCATGAAGGCGACCAGCCGTGCATCCGCCCCGAACGCGTCGGCCATCAGCACCATGGCGGTGGCCGCCCCTGGCGATGAGCCCCAGACAGCCGTGGTTCCGGGCAGTATCCTCCAGCGGCTGATCAGGTAGCCGAGCAAGCTCGATGCGGTAACCGTCGCCACCACGACGGCGAGAAACAGCGGCCAGTCGGCGGCAAAGGACGAGAAAATCTTCGGCGACAGCGACGACGCGATCAGGCACGCCGACGATCGCCTGCGCTGCGGCGAAGCCGACTTTTGGCGGGCGAACGGTCGCGCCATAGGTGCCGGTGACGATCGCCGCCAGCATCGGCCCGATCAGCAGGGCGGCGGGAAGCGCTGCGATCTCGAGGACGAAAGCGAATAGGGCCGAAATGACCAGCAGGATAAGCCACTGCAGACCCGGCGGTTTGCCGGTCAGCGGTTCGCGTCGCGACGACTCGGCTGGTTCCATGGCGCCTTGGTAGCCGCAGTCGCCGCCGATTTAAACCCGGAACGACTTATTTCAAAGGTTGACTCGGCCGGAACAAATGCCCAGCTCATCTGGCGACATTCCGCCCTACGCGAAAGGCACCGCCGTCGTGCCGAGCGGCAGCTTCGCCTCGTCGTCCGGCTCGACATGGATGGTGACGCGCACGCTGGGGATTTCGGCCTTTAGCGCGTCCTCGATCCGGTCGCAGATCACATGACTTTCCCGCACCGCCATGTCACCGTCGACAATAAGGTGAAATTCAATAAAGGTGGCGCGGCCGGCGATGCGCGTCTTCAGGTCGTGCACCTCCAAAGCGCCCTTGCTGTTGGTCGAGATTATGTCGCGGATACGCATGTTCTCGTTCGTGTCGACCGCCATGTCCATCAGCCCGCCGATCGAGGAGCCGATCACCTTCCAGCCCTGCCACAGGATGTTGAGGGCGACGACAACGGCAAGCAGCGGATCGAGGATCGTCCAGCCGGTGACGACGGCGCCGATCAACCCGGCGATCACGCCGACCGAGGTGAACACGTCGGTCATGATGTGGTGGCCATCGGCGACCAGCGCCGGCGAACGTTCCGCCCGCCCGACGCGGATCAGGATCAGCGCCCAGATTCCGTTGATCGCCGAGGCGAAGCCGTTGACCGCCAGTCCCGTCCAGGGGCGTTCGAGCACGGCTGGCGCCTGCCAGGCCCGCCACACCGCGGCCAGGATCAGCAGCGCAGCCACGACGATCAGCACGCCTTCCAGCACCGCCGAAAAATATTCGGCCTTGTGATGGCCGAAAGGATGGTCCCGGTCGGCCGGCTTGTGGCTGATGCGGATCGCATAGAGTGCTGCCCCCGACGCGATCACATTGACGATCGATTCCAGTGCGTCGGAATAGAGCGCCACCGATCCGGTGATCCACCAGGCGAACGCCTTCAGCGCCAGGACGGAGAGCGCGATGACGATCGACCAGGCGGCGAGCGTCGCGACTTTCTGCTTGGAATCCGCCATGGCTAGCTTTCTTCTCCCCGCAAACGGGGAGAAGGAAAAAGTAGATCGATCATCACGCCGCTTTTTCCCTGGCCTTTCGCGGCATGTGCGCAACGACGTTCTCGATCATCCGCATGCCGGCATTGTGGCCAAGCGTCATGATCGATTCGGGATGGAATTGCACGGCCGCGATCGGCTCCTTGTCATGCTCGAAGGCCATGATGACGCCGTCTTCCGTCTGCGCGGTGACGACGAAACCCGCCGGCAGCCGCACCGGATCGGCGAAGATCGAGTGATAGCGGCCGACGGTGACTTCCTTCGGCAGGCCGGAAAAGATGATTCCGGGCTTCGATACGCGGATGCGCGAGGGCTTGCCGTGCATCGGAATGTGCAATTGCCTGAGTTCGCCGCCATAGGCTTCCGCCAGCGCCTGCAGGCCGAGGCAGACGCCGAAGATCGGCAGGCCGCGGTCGCGGGCCTTCCTGATGGTGGCAGCGCAATCGAAATCCTTCGGCGTGCCGGGTCCTGGCGACAAGACGACCAGGTCGGGTTTCAGCCGGTCGAACATCTCTTCCGCCACCGGCGTGCGCACCGTCGATACCGTGGCGCCGGTTTGGCGGAAATAATTGGCGAGCGTGTGGACGAAGGAATCCTCATGGTCGACGAGCAGGATGTTGACCCCCTCCCCCACGAGCGCCGACTGATGTTCGGCGGCGGCGGCATTGCCGGCGCGTGCGTCGCGGATGGCAAAGATCATGGCGGAGGCTTTCAACTCGGTCTCGGCTTCTTCTTCTTCCGGCACGGAATCATAGAGCAACGTGGCGCCGGCGCGAACTTCCGCGATACCCTCCTTTATGCGGATGGTGCGCAGCGTCAGCCCGGTATTCAGATCGCCGTTGAAATGCACCATCCCTATGGCGCCGCCGTACCACGCGCGCGGGCTCTTCTCGTTCTGCTCGATGAAGCGCATCGCCCACAGCTTCGGCGCGCCGGTCACTGTGACGGCCCAGGCGTGGCTCAAAAACGCGTCGAACGCGTCCATCCCTTCGCGCAGCCGCCCCTCGATATGGTCGACCGTGTGGATGAGCCGCGAATACATCTCTATCTGCCGCCGCCCGATCACCCGCACCGAGCCCGGCTCGCACACACGGCTCTTGTCGTTGCGGTCGACGTCGGAGCACATGGTCAGTTCGGATTCATCCTTCTTGGAATTGAGCAGCTTCAATATCTGTTCCGAATCCGAGATGGCGTCCTCGCCGCGCTTGATCGTGCCGGAAATCGGGCACGTCTCCACCCGACGCCCGTTGACCCGCACGAACATTTCCGGCGAGGCGCCGATCAGGTATTCGCCCTCGCCGAGATTGATGAAGAAGGAATAGGGCGATGGGTTGATCGCTTTCAGCCGCCGGCAGATCTCCGAGGGCAGGCTTTCGCAGCGCTCGTAGAACATCTGCCCCGGCACCACCTCGAACAGGTCACCGCGCCGGAAGCTCTCCTTCGCCTTCTCGACCAGCCTGGCATATTCGCCGGGCTCGTGGTCGCCGCGCGGCGGAATGCGGCCGGCCGGCTTGAACGGCTCCTCGGCCGGCTCCCGCGGCAGGTTTTCGGTGGAAAAGCCGTCGCCGGCATAGTCGTAGCGGTCGTGCCAGGCCTTCGCCGAATAGTGGTCGACGACGAGAATCTCGTCGGGCAGGAAAAGCACCAGGTCGCGCTGGCTCTCCTGGCGGGTTAGCACGTGCTCGACCGGGTCGAACTGGAAGGCGAGATCGTAGCCGAAAGCTCCGTAGAGGCCGAGATTGGCGTCGTGGTCCGTCTTGAACAGGTTGGTGATGATGCGCAGCACGGTGAACACCGACGGCACGCGGCTGCGTTCCTCTTCGGTGAAGGCGCGGCCGGGCTCGGCGATCTTCAAGGCCAGGCGGCGCTTGGTCGTCTGGGTCAGCGTGACGTCCTTCTCGGCCAGTATGGCCAGCGCGATCGTCGGCAGCATGGCCTCGCCGCGCGCGTTCAACGCCTCGATCCGCATGGCGCGGCCGCGCGCCGAAATCACCACCGGCGGGTCGATGATGGCGGTGTCCCAGCGCGTATAACGGCCGGGATATTCGTAGTTGGACGAAAACACCGCGCCGCGCCGGCTGTTCAGCCCATCGATATAGGCCTCGATGGCGCCGTGATATGGCGTTTCGTGGCGCTGCCGGGTGATCGCGACGCCGCCTGCGGTGACAAACCGTTCGGCGCCGTTTTCAAGCAGTTCGACTGTCATTCCCGTCTCCATCCGTTCCCAGGCCGGGATCCGGAAAGCCAGTTGAAAAGAAAAAGGCCGCCCGGAAATCCGTTGCGGCCATTCTGAAATCCACGCGCACGCGCTTCGAAGGCCGCTGTCAGCTGGCCCACCACCACAGGTTCTTGTTCGAAGGCGTGTTCATGGCAAATTCCATAGCGGCGAATGAGGGGGGGAGCAAGCGGGATTTGCCGAAGCGGATCCGAAGTGGTCCTTGTACACCCGCAATGCCTGCGCCTGAGCTAGGCGACGGGGTTTACAACATTGCGCGCCAGCCGGACCAACCGCTCCACGACCTCCGAGCGTCTGGCCGGTACATCATCTCCACATCGGCGATCGGCGTAGGACTTTTGAGAGGCCGGTAGAGGACCCCTGGCCGCGAAGCCTTTACGCTTTCGGGCACGAGTGCGACGCCGACAAATCCTTGATCTGCTGGCTCAAGGGCGGCTGGGATATACCCAACCGGCCGGCGCAAGCTGGAACGGCTGGGGATCAAGGACTCGACAGTGGGCCTGCTCATTCCAACCGGCTACTCGTTCAATCTCGACGCATTCTCGATCTATCTAACGCTGGCTGCAGTGTTCATTGCGCAAGCAACCAACACGCCGCTTTCGACCGGCGACCTTCTGGTCATCCTTGGCGTATCGCTGTTGACGTCGAAAGGCGCCCACCGCGTGCCCGGATCGGCGAGCGTCGCCCTTGCGGCCACGCTGTCGGCGTTGCCCGTCATTCCTGCCATCGGCCTGGTAATGGTGCTTTCGGTCGACTGGTTCATGGGAATGGCGCGAGCGCTCGGCAACCTGATCGGCAACTGCGTGGGAAGGCGACATCGATCGCGAACGCGCTAACCGCGTTCTCAACGGAGATCTGACCCGCGTCAACAGACGAGATCCTGGTCGACAGCGACGCGGACGCCGTCATCGGCCAGCCTGGAATCTCTGCTGCCCACTGAAACCGGCTCATCGGGCATGGTTGGCAATATCGATCCGAGGGCGGCCTTGCCCGTTCTCGGATCGGTACTTGCCCGGCGATGCCTGGCTCTCAGGTTAGCGGCTTCAGGTCCCCCAGCAGCGTGGGGATCAGCTCCGAAACCGTTGGGTGGATGTGCATCGCCCGCTGGATCACCGTGTAGGGCGCCTTCGCATACATCACGTCGAGGATGCCGTGAACCACCTCGTCGCCGCCGATGCCGAGGATCGCCGCGCCAAGCAGTTCCCTGGTGTCGGCATCGACCACCACCTTCATGAAACCGTGGTCTCGCCCTTCTCGACGGCGCGGCCGACATTGGTCATCAGCCGCTTGCCGACGAGCACCCGCCTGCCCGATTTTTTCGCCTCGGCCTCGGTCATGCCGGCACGGCCAAGCGGCGGGTCGACGAACAGCCCATAGGTGGAAATGCGGTCGCTGACCCGTCGCGGATCATTGTCGAGCAGGTTGGCCGCGACGATCTCGAAATCATTGTAGGAGGTGTGGGTGAAGGCGCCCTTGCCGTTGCAGTCGCCGAGCGCCCAGATGCCAGCGACATTGGTGCGCAACTGGTCGTCGACGGTGATGTAGCCGCGCGCGTCGATCGCCACGCCCGCCTTCTCCAGGCCGAGATCGTCGGTGTTGGGTTGCCGGCCGATCGCCAGCAGCACATGCGAGCCGATCACTTCCGGCGCGCCGGTCGTGCAGTCGACGCCGACGGCGATCGTCCTTCCCGTGTGGCGCGAAGCCGATGCACTCGGCGTTGAGCCTGATCTGGATGCCTTCGTCCTCCAGGATTTCCTTGATCGCGGCCGAAACGTCCTCGTCCTCGTGCTGGATCAGCCGCGGCCCCGTCTCGACCACGGTCACCTCGGCGCCGAAGCGGCGATACATCTGCGCGAACTCGAGCCCGATATAGCTGCCGCCGACGATCACCAGATGCTGCGGCAGCGTCTCGAGGTCGAGGATCGTGCGTGTTGGTGAGGTACTCGACCTGGTCGAGGCCCGGCAGGTCGGGCATCGACGCGCGCCCGCCGACATTGAGAAAGATGCGATCGGCGGTCGAGTGTCTCGCCATTGACGCTGATCGTGCGCGCGACTTTCGAACCGCGCATGGCCCCGGAGCACGCGTGCAGCGCTTCATCGACGTCCAGCCATCTCTCGATGCCGCGGCGCGAACTGTCTGACACCGCGTCCTTGCGAGCCTTCACCTTCTTCATGTCGACGGCGACCGTTCCGCCGCCGAGCGTCACGCCGATAATCGTCGCCGCGGCGGGCCAGGTGCGCGGCATGCGCGCTGGCGACCAGTGTCTTGGTCGGCATACAGCCGGTGTTGACGCAGGTGCCGCCGAACAGCTGGCGCTCGATGATGGCGACGGTCATGCCGGCATCGGTCAGCCGGCCGGCGAGCGACGGCCCGGCCTGGCCGGTGCCGACGATGATCGCGTCGAACTTTCGGCTCACGACACCGCCGAGCTCACGATCCAGCAGCGCGCCGAGGATCGCGACGGCATCCTCGACCAGCGCGATCGGCAGATCGCGGCCGCCGGTGCCCGCAACCAGCGCTTCGCGCCTCGTCGCCGCCGAGGTGCCGATCACCGCGCCGACGACGCCGGCGATCAGACCGGCCAGCACATGCGCCGCCGCAGCGCCGATCACGGCGCCGGACAGCGCTCCGGTAACCAGCGGCGCGCCGAATTGCTGCGGCACCTTGCGGCTCGGCGTCGATCGGCAGCTGGTCGGTGACCAGTTCGGCAAGTGCCGCGACGGTGAAGACCGCCACGGCGTCAGCCAGTGGCCCATGAACCATGCCCAGGTGCCGGCAACCGGCAGCCAGCCGAGATAGGCGGCCCAGCTCACCGCCGCCGGCGCCGTCATGGTGCGCAGGCCGGCGACGACGCCGATCAGAAGCGCAAAGATGAATATCGACATTTTTCCCCTCAACCGGCAATTTGCCAGATCAACTGCTCGTACGCATTGGTAGGTTATTTCATCGGCAAGCAGTGTCGCGCCGGATTTCTTGATGATGTCTGTCCCGGTCGCGCGGGTCAAACTAGCCGAGGCAGAAAGAATAGGCCAGCGCTCGGCAAGACTTCCGCGGCGATAAATATGCCAGTGTCGCTGTTGACGCAGCCAGCGCCTTGCCCGCATCGTATCGGCTCTCGCATTTGCCGGAGACAGCCGTGATGCCCAGCCGGAATTCAGCCCTCTCGATTCCCGATCTCGCCGGCAAGGCGGTGCTGGTCACCGGCGCCTCGACCGGCATCGGCGCGGCCCTCGCCGCGCCTATGCCGCCCAGGGATGCAAGGTCGGCCTGCACTACAACCAGAGCCGCGAGGCCGCCGAGAAGCTGGCCGCCGAAATCCGCGACGAAAGGCGGCGAGGTGTTCCTGGTCCAGGGCGACTTCTCGGTCTCGTGCCGATGTCGCGCGCGTCGTCGAGGAGACCGCCGAAAAATTTCGGCCGCCTCGACGGGCTGGTCAACAATGCCGGCGGCATGCTCGGCCGCGTCCCCTATAGCGAATGACCGACGAGCAGTACGACCGCGTCATGGACCTCAACGCGCGCTCGGTCATCACCGCCTGCCGCGTCGCCATGCCCTGGCTGAAGAAGAACGGCGGCTTCATCGTCAACACCTCGTCTGTCGCCGCGCGCAACGGCGCCGGCGGCGGCGCCGGGCTCTACGGCTCGGCCAAATCCTTCGTCTCCAACGTCACGCGCGGCCTTGCCAAGGAACTTGTCGGCGACAGCATCCGGGTCAACGCGGTGGCGCCCGGCATCATCGCTACGCCCTTCCACGAGCGCTATTCGACGCCGAACAGATGAAGGGCATGGTCGCCACCATCCCGCAGGGCCGTGCCGGCACGCCGCAGGAATGCGTCGGCGCCTATCTGTTCCTGTCGTCCGACCTGTTGTCCGGCTACATCACCGGCCAGGTCATCGAGGTGAATGGCGGCCAGTTGATGCCGTGAGGCGTGGCCATCCCGCGATTGCTTACTGCCCCTACCGAAGTGCCTCCTCCCGGCGGTAATCTGCCGCTGAACGAAATCCGACCAGCGAGAAGAACCACCATGAGCGACCAGATCGAACGCGCCCGCACATTCCATGCTCTGCACGTCAAGGGCGATCCGGTCGTCCTCTACAATGTCTGGGACCCCGGCAGCGCAAAGATTGTCGAGAAGGCCGGCGCCAGGGCAATCGCCACCGGCAGTTGGCCGGTTGCAGCGGCCTTCGGCTTCGCCGACGCCGAAAAGATCCCGCTCGATCTCGCGCTCGATAATTTTCGCCGCATCGTGGCGGCGGTCGAGCTTCCCGCCACCATGGACCTGGAAGGCGGCTACGGCGTCGAACCGCAGGTTGTCGCCAAGACTGTCACGCGGGCGCTTGAGGCCGGCGCCGTCGGTTTCAACTTCGAGGACCAGATCGTCGGCGGCAGCGGGCTGCACGACATTGCGGTGCAGGTGAGGCGCATCGAGGCCGCCGCGGCCGCGGTCAAGGCTTCGGGCATCCCCGCCTTCATCAACGCCCGCACCGACATCTTCCTCAAGGCCAAGCCCGACGAACACAGCGAGGCGTTGCTCGATGCGGCGGTCGAACGCGCGCATGCCTACGAAAAGGCCGGCGCGCATGGTTTCTTCGCGCCAGGCCTGGGCAACGAAGCACTGATCGAAAAGCTCTGCAAGGCAACCGCGCTGCCGGTCAACATCATCGCGCTTGCCCATGTGCCGCCGCGCCAGCGCTTGGCCGAACTCGGCGTCGCCCGCGTCAGCCACGGCCCGGTGCCCTACCGCCAAATGGCCGAATGGCTGGAGGAGAAGGCGCGGCAGGCGATCTCCGGCTGACCGGACCGGCCACGCCTCCTCTCAGTCCTCCAGCACGCCGCTCCTGGCATCGTCGCTGCGTCGTTCGCCGACCAGCTTGAGCACGTCGCCGCCTGCCGGCAGCACCCGCTTCGAACGGCGCGTCAGGATGAAGCCCGCCTGCGGCGCAAAAATCTCCAGCCGGCCGTCCTCCTCGCCAGGCGCATGGACGATCGTCGCCAGCCGCTGCCCGGCGCTCACCCGGTCGCCCGGCTTGACGTCGTAGAGAACCGCGCCTGCTTTCGGCGTCATAACCATCTCGATGTTTTCCAGCGGCGCGGCGACGCCCGCAAAGTTCCCCGGCGCGGCGACCGCCTTGTCATCGACAACGCCGCGCGCCGCCAGCAGCCGGTAGAGCCCAGCGGCATCGGCTTCGGCATAACCGCGCTCGACATCGGCCACGCCTCGATATTCCACGGTCGTCACCACCCGTCGCTCGAGCTTCGCCTCGGCCGGCGGCATCTGCAGATAGGGATGGATGGCGGCCTCCTCGAAGGCCGCTCCGGACGCGCCCTGCCACAGCACCACCGCCGCGACGCCCATCGCCGCCGCGCAATCGGCCATCGCCGGCCACAGCTGCGCCGGTAGATAGAGATAAGGCACGCCCTCGTCGTCGCAATGCAGGTCGAGCACGATATCGTGCCCCATGGAGAGCGCGACCAGCCGGCGTTTTAGCCGCGCGTCGGCCGGGCCTGGTTCATCGGGCGGCAGCAGCCCTGCATCGGGTTTTTCCAGCAGCGGAAAATCGCGGTTGAAATTGGTCCGCGTGCCGACATGGAAGCGTCCCTGCTGGTCGCCGAACAGATATTGCGCGCGGCCGATCGGGTTGGCCCACGGCACGATGGTGATTGCGCCGCGGATGCGGCCCTCGCTTTCCGCCTTGCGCAGTTTCGGCATCAGCGCGTCGATGGCCACGACGCCAGGCAGTTCATCGCCATGCAGCGCCGCCTGCAGATAGGCCGACGGCGCGGCGTCCGACGATCCCGAAAACCGGAACACCGGAAATTCGTGAAAGGTGCCGCTGGTGTCGCCTTCGATGCGTTCTATCGTTTTCTGCATTTTCCCCTCTTGACGACCGTGTCGTGTGACTTCCTTAGCCACCCACCGCGGCGGCGAAAAGCAAAACCGCATGGACCAGCAGCGTGAGGCCCGGAGCTCCCTGGTTTCCGTCCGGCTTGCAAACACCTATATGCTGCATGGCATTCGAGGAGGCACTGCCTTGCGCTCATCGCGCGACGACGTTGAAAAGCATCGGAAGGAAATCGTCGAGGCCGCCGCCCGCCTGTTTCGCGAGCGCGGCGTCGACGGCGTCAGCGTGCCCGCGCTGATGCAGGCCGTCGGCATGACGCATGGCGGTTTCTACAAACACTTTGCATCGAAGGATGCGCTCGTGGCGGTCGCCTGGCAAACGGCCTTCGATCAGATCGTGGCGCGGCTCTCGGCTGCAATTCCCCGCGATGGCGACAAGGCCGCCGGCTGGGAGAAACTCGTCAACGGCTACCTGTCGCCCGCCCACCGCGACGACATAGGCGCTGGTTGCGCCGCAGCCGCCTTTGCCGGCGACGCGGCCCGCCTCGCGCCGGACAGCCCTGCCCGCGCCACCTATGACGAGGGCATCGATCGCATGCTGAAAACCGTCTCCACCTTGCGGCCGCAGGCCTCGCGCGCCGAAAACCTCGCCGCGCTCTCCACCCTGATTGGCGCCCTGCTCCTGTCGCGGGCGAGCGATGGCGCACTGTCCGACGAACTTCTGGCCGCAGCTCGCGCGGCACTTCCGAATCCGGACCTCGCAAAGGCGTGATCGCGCCGGCTGAACTTATTTCAGCGCCAATCCTTGCAAAGATAGATTACGATCATAATCTATCCGAAACCCGCCGCCGAAGCGATGCGGTATCGAGCAATGGAGACCGAAATGATTGTCGAACAAAGCCGTGGCATCGCGGTGATCACAGGTGCATCCTCCGGCATCGGAGAGGTCTACGCCGAGAGGCTGGCCGACCGTGGCTATGATCTCGTTCTGGTGGCACGCAGCCGCGACAAGCTCGCCGCGCTGGCTGCTCGCCTCGCCGCCCGCACCGGCCGCCGGATCGAAACCCTGACCGTCGACCTGGCATCGCCGGAAGGCCGCTTGGCAATCGAACAGCGTCTGCACACCGACGAGAACATCACGCTGCTGGTCAACAATGCCGGTATTTCGGCAGGCGGCCCGCTTGCCACGTCCAATCTCGACGCGGCCGACGCGATGATTGCCATCAACATATCGGCCCTGACCAGGCTTGCCGCTGCAGCAGCAGCGGCTTTCATGGCGCGCAATCGCGGCGCCATCGTCAACATCGCTTCGGCGATGGCCTTCATTCCAGCACCGACATCGGCCGTATACGCCGCTTCCAAGGCCTATGTCCTGCATTTCTCCCGCGCTCTGCACGATGATCTCGCACCGCATGGCGTGCATGTGCAGGCAGTGCTTCCCGGTTACACCAGCACGCCGATGCTGAGCGAGGCGCTTCTCTCCACCATCCCGCCCGAGAGGATCATGCAGGTCGGCGAACTTGTGGACGCAGCGCTTGCCGGGCTGGATGCCGGTGAAAGCGTCACCATTCCGTCGCTTCCCGACGCCGCCGACTGGGATGCGCTGGAGAAGGCCCGCCTGAAGATCGCCGCCGGCGCCTCGCGCAACCATCCGGCCGAACGTTACCTGAAGCAACCGGCAAAGGTTGCGTGACCCGGCGGGGTTTCAACGAAACATCACGCCGCGCTTGCATGTCGTCAGTACCATTGCCCATGCGGATGGCATCACTGCGCCCCTGCGCGTCAAATCGGTGCTTGATCCGGAGAATGCTCTCCTTTTCCACGCCTGGCGCTGTTGGCACAGTCGCCGGCTCCTTCGACATCTGCCGTCAGGGCGATGCATTGTCCGTTCAACAGAACCGGAATGTGAACTGACCGGCCCAAAATGCAAGGCTTCCGAAAATGGCGCCGCTCCAGCGGCGCTATTTTCTTTTGCGGTGTTTGCACGACCGCACAATCTGTGGTTCGCATTGCACGCGACGAATACGGAGAACCACGGCTTGGGCTTAAGCGAACGGCAAAAGATGGCGGCAGGCGATTGGTATTGCTGCGTCGACGACGAATTGGAGGCGCTGCGCGTCGTTGCCCGCCGCGCATTGCATGAACACAACACCATGGACCCAGACCGGCGCGGCGTCATGGGTCCGACCCTCGCCGCCCTGCTGGGCGCGGCCGGCCAGCACACGCGTATCGAGGCGCCGTTCCACTGCGCCTACGGTTTCAACATCAGCCTCGGCGAGCGAACGTTCCTCAATGCCGGCTGCACCATTCTCGACACCGCGCCTGTCCGCATCGGCTCGCGCACGCTGCTAGGCCCGAACGTGCAGATCTATTGCGCCGAGCATCACAAGGACGCCGCGCTACGCCTGAAGGGCCTGGAGATCGCCCGGCCGGTGACCATCGGCAACGATGTCTGGATTGGCGGCGCGGCGATCGTTCTGGCCGGCGTTACCGTTGGCGACGGCGCTATCGTTGGCGCGGGCTCGGTGGTGACAAGGGATGTTCCGGTCCATGCGACGGTGGTCGGCAACCCGGCGCGGCCGGTTCGCGGGACCTGATCCTCCACGGGGCAGCAAGTGGCGCCGGCGGCACGACTGGGCTTCCATAGTCATTTCACAGGCTATCCCATATCAAAACAGACGGGCGCAGACTGTAAAACCTCACAATTTCAGGCAGAGAATATAGCTATAGCGTTAACTTACAATCATTTCTCTGAATTTACTTTCATGTACTGATGAGTCATATTTCGTGATCAATTTTTCTTGGGAAAGCAGCCCATGAGCCCAGATGGAAGTTGATTGTACTGTTGTCTGCAATTGCAAATGCGTTGTTAGGACGCGTCGCGCTTGCGCAGGTGCCGCCGCACGCTCCGGGCACCATCTGTTTCACGCCAACCTTCTGGTGCTGGGCCAATCCGCCGGGGCCGCCGGGCGCGCCGTGCGGATGTCTGTCGCCCAACGGGTATGTCCCGGGCGAGCTGGGCGAATCCAGGGTGAAAGCTATGTCGGCTGGGGTTCCTGGAAGCTTTTCGAACTTTCTGGGTCGCGCCTCAACCCGAATTGCGGTTTCTTATGGTCAACGTAGCATTCTAGCTTCGGTTTTTGGACAGCTTTGAAGGCATCGATTTCTGGCACGTGCGACAGATAGCGCGTCGGCACGAACTTCCAAGTGCGCTACGTTTTGTACGGCAGCTTTGCGCCCACAGTGTCAGGTCGCCTGCCGCTCAAAACCCAAGACTATCGCTCGGTTTCGCCACCCGCGCCCTCCCGCGCGAGCGGGTTCGTGCATGCGCTCAATATCGGCCGTAGGGGTGAGCTCTGCCTTGTTCATCCGGTGATCGCCTGGGCGGATGGCGGTCGTGGAGCACGCCTCGCAGTTCCCCCAAAGACCTCGCTGACCTGCGCCGCCAGCATGTCCGTGGCGGGCTGACGCGGCTCGCGCGCGATGAGCATGAGGTAACGGCACTCTGGCAGTTCGGGCAGCCCCTCATCTGCCCGCACGATCCTCAACCCCTCGGCTAGGCGGTCGTCGGCGAGCGTGTTCGTCACTGCCAGCCCGGCTTGCGCGGCGGCCATCTGTCCCTGCGTTGTTGTGGACGTCGAAACGACGCGGTAGTTGCGTCCGCCTTGCTCCAGCGCTCGCATCACCATGCCGTACCACAGGCATTCGCTGAATTCGGACGGACGCCACGGGCAGTCGGCGGGCGAAATCGACAGCGGAAGTGGATCGCGCAGATGCTGGCGGTGCGTGTCCGATGTGACCCACCTCATCGGGCTGTGCCAGATCTCGACCGCGGGCCATTGCCGAGGCTCTAGGCCTGCCCTCAATATGGCTAAGTCGAGCTCGCCGCTCTTCAACTTCAGGGCCAGGAAGCAGGACGCCGCGACCGCGACTTCGACCTCGACCGCAGGCGCGGCATGGGAGAAGCGATCGAGTATTCGCGGCAGATAGCGCGCCGACAGTTCTTCCGCGATGCCCAACCGTATCGTGCCGTGCACCGGAGTGGCGTGCAGCGACCGCATGATGTCGTCATTGAGCGCGAGGAGCTCACGTGCTCGTCCGAGCAAATACTGCCCTTCCGGATTCAGCTCGACGCTGCCACCCTTGCCTCGGACGATCACAGTCTGACCAAGAACCCCTTCGAGTCGCTGCATTTGCAGGGAGACTGCCGACTGCGTCCGTCCGACGCGGGCCGCTGCACGGGTAAAGCTCCTTTCCTCCGCGATAGCGACGAAGCTGCGGAGGAGATCGAGGTCAAAACCCACGGGCATGCCCATGGTCATTAAGCTCGCTCATCGACCGCATTTGCGCAACTCGTTTCCCTTAGCAGATCTCTCAGAGCATCTTCGATTTACGAAGAGGACGTTTAAGATGCACATCAATCGAGACGCATCGATTGCATTGCCGATCCCTTTGCACCCGCTCCTGAAGGCGGTTGCCATCGCGTCGCGAAAGACAATGAAACGCATCCGCGACAGCAGCGAAGCTGCCCATTACGAGCGCGTCATTTCAAAACTTGCGCCACATCTCAAATATGACATCGGAGATGTAGACTACATCCCGCCGCCGCCTCTGCCGCTTAGAGAAATTCAATGTTCTTTTCAGCAGTCGCTTGAAGCGACGCGCCTACGCTATTTTTGATCATTGACCGCAGACGACGCTCACTCGCACGTTCCCGCAGCCGCTTCAAACGGGTCCCCGAGCCGACCTTTCGACAGAAAGGAGCAATACGGCTTCGGGTCAGGTCAGGCTCAAAGCCTGCCATGCAAACGTCAGCTATTGGATATCCTAGGCCCGAAGCTGCCATTCCGCTTTCGTGAAGAGTTTCGGGCGCCGGCAGGCGTCGTCTAATCGCACCCAACAATGCAGGCTCTTTTTTCAGCCCGTTTTGCCGCACGAAGTGTCGTATGCCGGGAGCACGGTCGTCTTCGCAGTCGATATGATGTCGCTGCATGATGGTTTCCACGGAACGGCCCTTCCACTGTAGGAAGCGCACGCGCCAAGATAGCTTGACGGTGCAACGCCTGTTCTCGGAATGGGCCAGCTTACGTCCCGGCAAGGACGTCTCGGCGCAATCGAACGGTAAAAATTTATGCTGTAGCGGTCGTCCGACTGAACAGTTCACCTGATTTCAGCATGGCATGCATGATGACCGCCAGCTTCCGGGCGACGGCGACAGCGGCCCGCTGCAACCCAGGCCTCAGCGGCCAAGCCCGGTCGCGCGTCTCCTTCCAATGGACAAGCCAGCCTCGATTGTCTTCGGCAAGGGCCGCTCATAAGCTCGGCGTCGCCGCGGCGGGCCGTGCGGTCCAGCCGGCTGCCGCGTCGGGAGGCCATCATGGACAGCCGTGTTTTGCTAGACGGAGGAAATCACGCGTTAGCCAGAGCCTGGAGAACGGCGCTCGCGTGGACGATCGCGGCGTTCCTCATCCTTTCTGTCCTACCCTCTCCGAGGGCCGAGACCCACGAAAATCGCCCTTCGCTGGCGCTTGCCGGATTCTTCCTGGTCGATTCGTCGGGCGAACAGCGCGACCAGAAGGCCGAGCATGCTGCGCGCCTGCAGCGCTTCGACAACATCCTGCACGAAGAGCTTTCCAAGAGCGGCCGATTCACGCTGGCGGACATGAAGTGCCCGCAGGCGCGCTGCACCACGGAGACGATGACCCTCGATCAGCTTGCCGGCTACGCCAGGGACGCCGGCGCACGGTTCGTCGCCGTCGGCGCCGTCGAGAAGATGAGCACGCTGGTGCTGTGGTCGCGTCTCGAGGTCTACGATGTGTCGACAAGGAAGCTGGTCTTCAACAGCCTGCTCACTTTCCGAGGCGACAATGACGAGGCGTGGAGACGGGCGGCGCGTTATGCCGCGCGCGAGTTGATCAGGAGCGTCTCGCGACCGTGAGTTCGTCAAGCGACCAGAAACGGCGCCGTGTGGCGCTGTTTCTGTGATTTTCAGGCAGTTTTCCAGAGCTGTTTAATAACTCGCTGCGGTGTGTCAAATGGCGGTGGTTTCGAGAACCGGAGCGGAACGGACATCAGGTTCGTGAGCACCGGAAGCGCAGAAAACGCCGTCATTAGAGCGCCGCGCGTCCTTTTGGACGCGCAAAGGACGCTGTAAGACTTTGAATCGCTGCATCGTGCTTTCCGAAAATCGTTCCCGTTTTGCCGATGCAGCCGCCGCAGGAGTTGGCGAACGGGCTCTTAGAACAGCCCTTCGATCTGTCCTTTTTCGTTGAGGAAGATCTTTTCGGATGATGGCGCCTTGGGCAGGCCTGGCATGGTCATCACCTCGCCGCAGATGACCACCACGAAGCCGGCGCCGGCCGACAGCCTGACCTCGCGCACCGGCACGGTGTGGCCGTTCGGCGCGCCCCTCAGGTTCGGGTCGGTGGAGAACGAATATTGCGTCTTGGCCATGCACACCGGCAGGTTGCCGTAGCCGGCCTGCTCCCACTGGTGCAGCTGGTCGCGCACGCTCTTGTCGGCGATCGCCTCGGAGCCGCGGTAGATGCGCTGCACGATGGTGTTGATCTTGTCGAACAGCTTCATGGAGTCGGGATAGAGCGGCGCGAACTGCGAGGCGCCCGATTCGGCCAGGCTGACCACCTTG
Organism: uncultured Alphaproteobacteria bacterium; assembly: GCA_963726065.1. GTDB lineage: Bacteria > Pseudomonadota > Alphaproteobacteria > Rhizobiales > Rhizobiaceae > Neomesorhizobium. Next base: position 85,190 of record CAVSAU010000014.1, on the reverse strand, counting down.
TTGGCCAGTTCCTCGATGCCGGCCGAGCCCTTGGCCCAGTGCTGGCACAGGATCGCCTCCTCGCCCATGCCGGTGACATAGTCCTTCATCGCCTGGATCTCGGCCTCGGTGTCGGAATGAAAGTGGTTGATCGCCACCACCGCCGGCACCCCGAACTGGCGCACATTCTCGATGTGGCGGCCAAGATTGGCGCAGCCCTTCACCACCGCCTCGACATTCTCCTTGGAAAGGTCCTCCTTCTTCACCCCGCCATTCATCTTCATGGCCCTGACGGTTGCCACGATGACGGCGGCGGAAGGCTTCAGGCCTGCCTTGCGGCACTTGATGTCGAAGAACTTTTCAGCGCCCAGGTCGGCGCCGAAGCCGGCCTCGGTGACGACATAGTCGGCAAGCTTCAGCGCCGTGGTGGTGGCCACCACCGAGTTGCAGCCATGCGCGATGTTGGCGAACGGGCCGCCATGCACGAAGGCCGGGTTGTTCTCCAGCGTCTGCACCAGGTTGGGCTGCATGGCGTCCTTCAGAAGCACCGCCATGGCGCCGTCGGCCTTGAGGTCGCGGGCATAGACCGCGCTCTTGTCGCGCCGGTAGGCCACGATGATGTCGCCCAGCCGCTTCTCCAGATCCTTCAGGTCGGTGGCCAGGCACAGGATCGCCATCACTTCCGAGGCCACCGTGATGTCGAAGCCCGCCTCGCGCGGGAACCCGTTGGCCACCCCGCCGAGCGAGGCGATGATCTCGCGCAGCGCCCGGTCGTTCATGTCCATGACGCGCCGCCACACCACGCGGCGGGTATCGATGCCGAGCTCGTTGCCCCAGTAGATGTGGTTGTCGATCAGCGCCGACAAAAGGTTGTGGGCGGTGGTGATGGCGTGGAAGTCGCCGGTGAAGTGCAGGTTCATGTCCTCCATCGGCACCACCTGCGCATAGCCGCCGCCGGCCGCACCGCCCTTGACCCCGAAATTGGGTCCGAGCGAGGCCTCGCGGATGCACACCACGGCCTTCTTGCCGATGCGGTTCAGCCCGTCGCCAAGCCCCACCGTCGTCGTCGTCTTGCCCTCGCCGGCCGGCGTCGGGTTGATCGCCGTCACCAGGATCAGCTTGCCGTCCCTGGCTCCCTTCTTCGCGGCGATGAACTCCGCCGAAACCTTCGCCTTGTCGTGGCCATAGGGCAGAAGATGCTCCGTCGGGATGCCAAGCTTCGCACCAACCGCCTGGATCGCCTGCTTCTTGGCGCCGCGCGCTATCTCAATGTCGCTCTTAACGTCGGCCATGCAGGCTTCTCCCGGGTCTCACGAGGTGTGATGGGAAGCGGCAGGGCTGCCGCTTCGGTGTCGGGAAGCATAGAAGCCAATACGCGAGCCGGCGCGCCGTCTCAAAACAGCCGCGCAATACACGGATTGCGACAGCGCTTGCCGAAGCCTATCGATCGAGCACTGAGCGTATCTCGACGATCTGCGAGCGCGCCCTGAGCAGATTGAAGCCCATTGTGGCCAGATGCGAAGGAAACAGGAAACTCGATTCGTCTCCGTTGGAGATGATCCAGGGCTGCATGTTAAGGGCGCCGCGCATCTGAGTTTGCATTGTGTCCCACAGCGCGGTCAGGTTGCGTTCGCGGATGATCGCCGAGAAGTCGGATCGGGTGGCGTTCAGAATACCGTAGTAGGCATAGAGCTGACCGTAGGAGAACCAGAAGCGGTCGTCGGCGCGCGGGTCGAACCAGCCGGCGTCCGAAGCCTCGATCTGTCCGCGCAGGATGTCTGAGGTGGAGCCGATGTCCCCAGCGATGCGGTCCAGGAACTGAAGAAGGTTGTCGGAGCGGGCATCGAACGTCGCCTGGCATTTCTCGAGGCTGGCGGTGAAGGTACGCAGCGAGCGGATCGCATCGCGGTAGACGCTCGGCGTCGGACGAGTCGGGCCGCGCAGGCCGACATACCAGGCGTCTTCGTCCCAGGCGAGCGCGGTGCGGGCGTTCTGCAGGTTCTGATCGATCTGCGAGGTGCCGCGTGTGCGGCCCAGCGTGTCGACGAGCTCAGTCGTCGTGCGCCGCATAACCTGGTTGATGCCGAGCTGGAAGGCTGCCTTGTTGTCGAAAAATGGCGTGTTTCGCCAGGGTATTCCGAAAAATCCCAGCTTCGAGGCCAGCATCGAAGAGATCCAGGCATTCTGGTTGACGTTGAAGTCAATGAGATCGGCTGCCACGGCGGCGATTTCGGAGCGCTTGCAGGTCTGCTGCTGACCCGGCGCCACGGGGGCCGCGGGAGCGCTCCCCCCGCCGGTGGTGCTTTCGCCGGTGGTAGCCGCGGCAATCGGATCGCCGGCCAGCACGCTGGCCGCTTGTGGGTTGGCCCCGGCGGCGGTCAGGGTCGGATAGTCCGGATTGAAGTTGTTCCACCACTGGGTGGCATAGAAGAAATTGGCATAAAGGCCGAGGAGGGCAAGCAGCGCTGCGCCGACGATCGCTTTCAGCATCCAGCCGCGCTGCGTGTACCAGCGGCCTGCCCACAGTAACGGCCACAGCACGATACCGATCAACAGCCCGATGCCGCGGCCGATCCACTGGAAGATCCGGACGAAAAAATTCACGATCGGATCAAGCATTTAGCGTCCCCTCTGAGCATTTTGCAGCCAGGTGCCGGTTCCACCTGAATCCATTCCGTTCTAATCGACCAGACCGTAGAGGCGCGCCCTGAACGCCTCCTTGTCCTTGAGATATGTGGTTTTCAGCGTGTCCACAACTGCCGCGCGCTGCGCCTCGCCGTAGCCTTCATAGTCCTTGTAGAAACCCTGCTTGTTGAAGACGTAGCGCGACACGAAATCGAACGGCACGAAATCCGAGATCAGCCGGTTGGTCAGCCAGGCGTCGGGATGGTCGGGTTTGGCCCGCACCACCAGGAAGCGGTGCAGCGGTTCGACGTTCTCGATTCGCAACTGCCCGAGCTGCGATATCTCGCGTTTGGCGGCGTTGAGGAACGGAAAGGTGCCGTCGCGGTTGATGATGTCGGCATTACTGTGGATCCAGGTCTGCAGCCACACCTTGTCGGCGTTGCCGATGTCGCGTGTCGGCTCGGCCTGGCTGATCAACGCGCGGATCGCCATCTCGGCGCGGTGCTCGAGATAGCCGGAGGTCTCGATCCATGAGGCGCGCGGCAGCTCGATGCGCGCCGTCGAGGCAAGGAACCGGAACACCTTGTCGGCGTCGTGAATGGAGAGATAGCTCACCTGCCACGGTCGCGAGCGGCGGAAACCCGGCGCCGAAGGGTCGCTGATCACCGTCGTCACGTCGGCGTCGATGAACACGTAGAGCCCGCCGAAATGGCTGGTCCAGAACGCGTTGTGGCGGAAGATCACTTGGTCCGGCACCAGCGCGTTCTCGCGGATGTCGCCGGTCACCTTGGCAAGTTCCACCATGCGCTCCAGCATCTGGTTGTCGCGCCAGGCGTCCGGCTCCTGCTTCAGCCGGTCGATGAGCCGGCCGAGCTCGGATGCCTTGCCCAGCACATCCTCCGCCGAAAGCACGCGAAACTCGACCTGGTGGATCGACAACAGATCCTCGATGTCCTCCACCTTCGATACCGAATCCTCGATCTCGCCGTAGATCACGTCCTTGATCGTCAGCGCGTCGATGGCGCGGCTGTTCCTGGACATGAATTCGTAGATCAGCTGCGAGGTGTTCGAAAACGCCGTGTGCACCACCGGCAGGTCGATCTGCGACGGGGTGAGGATGATGAAGCGACGATTGACCTCGTTGGGGTCGAGATAGAACGGGTCGTCCAGTTCCTCGGCGATCTGCGGCGAAAAGCCGGTGCGGTCGATCTCGAAACTGTTGCGCTTGGTGGGCTTCAGCCCAAACGCCTTCAGCGCCTTGTTGTAGCGCTCGATCAGGTGCTTTTCCTCGACCGGCAGCAGGCGGCCGTAGATGAGTTCGTTGTCGCGCAGAAGGTCCATTACAACATCCCTTCCTTCTCCCCGTTCACGGGGAGGCGCCAACGTCGAAGCCCCCCTCTCCCCGTTCTTACGGGGAGAGGGTAAGGGTGAGGGGCGGCGCAATCGTTCATAGGACTGGCTCCCGGTAATCAGAACCCGCAACGAACAGCAGGTCCGGCGCCTCGACAGGATCGAGCCGCCGTTCCAGTGCAGCGACGATCGTATCGATCATGGCATCGCGTTCGACCAGGGCATCGATATTCCAGAAGCGCAGGACAGACCATCCTTCCTCAACCATGAACTTGTCGCGCCGCCGATCGTATTCACTGTCAAGATGCTGACTGCCGTCCAGTTCAATCACCAGTCGCTCTTCGCGGCAGGCAAAGTCGCGAAATAAGGTCCGATCGGGAGTTGGCGCGTGAACTTTGCGCCATTCACTCGCCTGCCCTTGAGCTCGGACCACAGCGTTCGCTGGGCATCGTTATCCGCTTTGCGAAGTGACCGCGCTCGAACCGGCTCGGGACCGCGCATCTGATTGCCCCTCACCCTTACCCTCTCCCCGTGAAGGACGGGGAGAGGGGGGCATCGGCGTTGCCGCTTGTCCCTTGGCCCCTTTGCTCATAGGAAGAAGGTACCGGCAGGCGGATGAGGCGCAGCGTCAGCGAGCGTAAGCTCTCAAGCATTCCACAGCCCCTTCTTCTGCAGCTCCGCCATCTCCTTCGCCGCCCGTTCCCGCAGCCTCGCGTCGCGCAACAGCTTCGCCCACCGCCGCGTCGTCGGACTTGTCGGAATAGCGGAACTCGCTGTCGGCGTAGCGGTTGATCTCCTGCATGACCATGTCCATGTCGAACGGCCCGCGCAGCTCCTCGATCATCGCCTTCTTCTCGTCGTAGCCCTTGTGCATGAAGGCTTCCGGCTTCTCGAACCACTCGTCCGGCAGTTCGATGTCCATCGCCCGCATCTTGATGGCGTCGGTGACGTTCTTGATGGCGCGGCCGGTGAAGCGCGGCTCGGCCTCCTTGATCATGTGGAGATAGGTGCCGATATCGGCCATCGTCTTCGGCTGCGCCGTTCTCCTTCATGAAGCGCTCGTAGACCTTTTCCAGCCCGTCTTCCTGCGGCTTGGCGTGCTCCTCATAGGCTTCGGCAACCGCGCGCTGGATTTCCTGCGCCGCGTAAAGCTCATGCTCGCCGAGCGGGATCTTGTGGTTCTTGCCGGCCAGCAGCACGAAAATGTCGATGTAGTCGTCGCGCGTCTGCGGCCCGTCGACCAGCCAGCGGGCGCCGGCGCGCTGGCGCAGCGCATCGTCGACGTTTTCGGGATAGTTGGAGAACATGCCGAACGAGCAGTTGCCGCGCACCACGGTGCCCGCGCCGGCAAAGGCGTCCATCAGCACGCCGGTGATCTCCTGCTGGCCGGCCGACGCCCGGTCGTCGGAGCGTTTCGCCGCCACCTGGTCGATGTCGTCGATGGTGCCGAAGCCGATGGCGCGCGGGTTGAGCACGTTGTTGATGAACTGCCGGCAGTTCTGGCCGGACTTGCCCTGGTACGACGAGATCTGGTCGACGCCGAAATTCTCGTAGACGAAGGGATAGCCGGCGACCTCGGCATAGCCGTTGACCAGCCCGGCGATCATCTGGATCAGCGTCGTCTTGCCGGTGCCGGGCGCGCCGTCGCCGATGAAGGTGAACAGGAAGCCGCCGAGCTCGACGAAGGGATTGAGCTCCCGGTCGAAATCGTAGGCCATCAGCATCTTCGCCAGCTTCACCGACTGGTATTTGGCGATGTGGTTGCCGACGACCTCCTCCGGCTTCTTGAAGGTCATCACCAGCGGCTTCGACTTCTTGCCCGGCGCCACGTCGAAACCGTCGAGCGTGAAATCGTCGGCGTCGATGCGGATATGCGCGTTCTCGAAGGCCCCGATGCCGTCGAAGCGGCCCTTGCGCGTCAACAGCCCGTCGATCGCCACGCGGGCGAAGGCGCGGCGCGCGTCATCAGGTCGGCATCGTCCTTGGACGCCGGCTGATCGCCCGGTCGAGCCCGGCGACCAGCGATTTCAGCGCGTCCTGCGCCGTATCGAACAGGAAATCGGGCTCGGCGACGTCGTTCGGCGGCTCGCCCTCGCTGTCGATCAGTTGCGAGAGATAGGAGGCGAAGCTGAACGCCGAAACATAGGCCGAAGCCGACAGAAGCTTCTTGAAGTGGCTGGCTTCGTCGCCTTCGAATGGCGTCCGCGCGTTCTTGGCCTGCAGGCTTTCGAGGTCGCAGCTTCGCGCGAAAACATCGGCGACCGCAAGCGCGATCGCCAGGCCCCGCCGCGCGCGGTAGAGTAGCGTGTGCTGGCCGATCCCCATCAGCTGGTCGTCGGGCTGCACCGCGGCAACCGTCTTGGTCAGCTCGACCTCGCGCGTCTTGCGCACCGAGCCGGTCGACACCGTGGAGACGAAGCGCCGCCCGGTGCCGGCGAGCGCCGTGCCCGACTGGCCGGACGCATCCTCCAGCACGACGATGCGCGTGATGAAGCTCTGCGCCATGGCGCGATGCTTTTCGATGTCGGCTTCGGCGATCGTGGTCAGGCCGGTGTCCATGATTTCTCCTCTTGAAAACCTGCGCTGCCCCTCACCTTTACCCGCTCACACATCGCTGATCACCTGCCCCTTGGACAGGATGTGGACCTTGTAGCCGGCGAAGATCTTCTGCGCTTCGCCGGCGGCGTAAAGCGCCTGGTAGGCCTCGTGCGGGATCAGCGCGTGCTTCTCGTAGCTCGACACGCCCTGCCGCGCCGCTTCGAGATCGTCGGTGTTGATGAAGAATTCCTGTGTCGCCTTCTCGCTCGACCACAGCCCCCGGCGGCCGGGCTTCTCGGCCTTGGAGAAAACCTCCTGGATCGTCCAGGTGAGCAGCCAGGCGTTCTCCGGCTTGCGCACCTTGGAAAGCACCTCCGTTACCGTCGAATTGTTCTCGGTGATGCCCGCCGAATAGAACGGCCCGAGCACGACGCGGCGCAGCTGCTTGGGATGCAGCGTCTCGAAATCCTTGTCGAGATTGACGGCGATGGTGGCCGGCGACAGCGTATAGGCCGAGTTCTTCTCGGTGAAATCGTCGAAGCGGTGCGCCAGCTCCGGATTGAGCAGTCCGTCGACCGGCAGCGGGATCTCGACCTTCTCGTTGAGCTTGCCGTCCTCGTCGACCAGCTGGCTGACCATCGACGTCGCGAGGAATCCTCGACCGTCGCCATGTAGATCAGCGGCAGGTTGGCGGTGCCGTCGAACGTCGCCCAGTGGACGAGGTAGTAGGGCCGCATGGTCTTGGGATTGACCGAGACCTTGGCAGTCTGCGCCAGCATGAACGGCCCGAACGTCTCGCCGTCCTTGATGTCCTCGAGATAGAGCCGCTCGGCCATCGACTTCTGCAGGGCCGCCGGAAATTCCTTGTGGCGCAGGATGAAGTCGGCCATCTCGTCGCGCAGCGTCGTCGGGCTCGGGAATGTTGGCCAGCCGCTGCTGCGCCTGGCGGCGGTCGTTTTCCAGCTCGAGCACGTTCTGGAACAGCGGAAAGCCGCTTTCGGCGCGCGAAATGCGGAAGCTCTCCATGAAGCCCAGCCGGTTGCGCCAGCGACGAGAACGACTTCTCCAGCCGCGCGATGTATTCGGCGACGATCTTGGCGACGATGCCGTGCCGGTAGAGCGGCGAACGGTCGTCGCGCATGAAGATTTCGAGCCCCTTCAGCGCCGCGGCGATGGCGTCGAAATAGCGCGTGGCGGCCTCGTTCTCGGGTGTCATGATGGCAGAAGTTCTCCGCGCCAGTTCCCCCTCATCCGCCTGCCGGCACCTTCTCCCCGTAGAACACGGGGGGAAGGACGAAACGGCAGCGTCGAAGTCCCCCTCTCCCCGTTCTTCACGGGGAGAGGGTAAGCGGAGTGGGGCAGCGCCGACATTTGAAATCATTCGCGCGCTAAGCGTCAGGTCTGCACGTAATCCGCCGCGTTGTGCTTGCGCATCACCTCTTCGAAGCGGCGCGCGAACGCATCGTCGGCGAGCTTCTTGCGGCGCTGGATGTCGCCGGTCGCCGACCATGTTCTTCTCGTGCATTTCGAGCAGGTCGCCGATGTGCTTCTGCGCGGCGGCGCCGATTCCGGCCATCGTCTCCTCGGCGGTGGTGTCGACCTGGCTGCCCAGCGTGTTGATCTTGTGCGCGACATCCTGCTGGGCGGCGGTCTTCAAGCTAGTCTTCCAGCGCCTTGTAGAGGACGATGCGCTGCTCGGTGTCGATGGTCAGCTTGTTGATCAGCGTGTTCTGCGCGGCGATCTGGTTGTTCAGCGAATCGACAAAGGTCTGGAACATCGAGGTGTAGCGTTCGAGCGTCTGGCTCTCGGCCAGCAGTTCCTGCTCCTTCGCCTGCTTCTCGTTGTATTCGGTGGCGAGCTTCGAGCGGTCGCCTTCGAGCTGCGTGCGCTCCTTCTGGTTGGTCGAAGCGGCGATCTTGTTTTCGATGTCGAGCAGCAGCGGGTTGAGTTCCTCGATGCGCTTCTGCGTCGCGGTCAGATTGTCCATCGTCGCCTTGCGGCGCTCGATCACCTGGCCAAGGCTGGTCTCAGAGGTCTTGTAGCGCGAGTCGAGAACCTGCTTCTGCGCCTTCAGGATGCCGACGATGGTGTCGGATTTCGACAGAAGCTCCTGCAAATTGCCGGCCAGCGACATGTTGCGCACGCGGTCGGTGCGCATGCGCTGCTTCGTTCTGGTCGGAGAAGATGCCGATGAAGCTTTCCCAGCCGGTGAAGCTCTTCATGCTCTCGAATTCGGTGCCGAAGACGTTGGTGGCGTCCTCCAGCCCGATGATCAGGTCGGCGATGTTGCCTTCCATCACCTTCTGCTGCTTCAGCACGTCCTCGATGCGGGCGTTCTCGATGTCGAAATCGACCGAGCCGATCTTCTTGTCGGCCTTGGCGAGCGTGTCGAGCACGTGTGCCGGACTGCTCGATCTTCGACCGCATGTCCTCGACGACCTGCTTGGTCTTTGCGATTTCCGCATCGAAATTCTGCAAGGTCGCCATCGAGTTCCTCCAAGCACAGCCACTGGTCGAGTGGAGGCGAATATATGTGGGTGCATTGGCGAATGAAAGGCGTTGGAATTGTGGGGGAAAGAAAGTTTGCGATCCGGCGGCTAATGCTTTCGGACAGCTATCGCTTCATCAGAGGCTGTTTGATAACTCGCTGCGGCGAGTCAAATGGCTGTGGTTTCGAGAACCGGAGCGGGGCGTACTTATAGTAGGTGAGCACCGGAAGCACAGAAAACGCCGTCAGTTGGCCACCGCAGTAGAGTTTGCAAACGGGCTCTCAGCGCCCACGGACCTCGCCCGCAAACCCGATAAGATCCTCCGGCGCCACGCGTCCCATCTCCTCCTCCCAGTGCCGGCGGCAGAGCGAGACGTAGACGTCCTTGCCGATCGCCACCTGCTCGCCCTTGCCTGGCCACCTTGCCGTCCGGCCCGAGCCGCACCACCATCGTCGCCTTGCGCCCGCAGCGGCAGATGGTGCGCACCTCGCGCAATTCGTCGGCGATGGCCAGCAGCGCCTGCGAGCCGGAAAACAGCTTGCCCTGGAAATCGGTCCGCAGCCCGTAGCACATCACCGGAATGTCGAGCCGGTCGGCGACGCGGGCCAGCTGCCAGACCTGCTCTTCCTCGAGGAACTGCGCCTCGTCGACGAACACGCAGTGCAGGCTGCCGTGTGCTCGTGGTGGTCGGCGATGCGGGCGAACAGATCGTCGCCGTCGCGAAACAGTTCGGCCTCCGCCTCCAGCCCGATGCGCGAGGAGATGTACGCCGGCGCTGTCGCCCTTGCGGTAGTGGCCGGCGATGAACAGCATCGTCGCCATGCCGCGCTCGCGGTAATTGTACGACGCCTGCAAGAGCATCGTCGTCTTGCCGGCGTTCATCGTGGCGTAGTGGAAATAGAGCTTGGCCATGGCTCCCTTTTAGCCGAAGCGGCACTCGGCCGGGGAATAGCGCCTCGCCACGCCTTCCACCGGAAAAAGCTGGTCAACCTGTCGTTGTCGCAACGAGCCAATGCGCGACGCGCCGTCGCCAGCGCATGCCGCTTGAATCGGCTCCAAAATGGTGTTTGGCTTGAAGAACCCGGGCGGAAGAAAAACCGTAACTTCCGCGAACCGATGAAAGAATTCGAATGGGAGAAACTGACATGTCGCGCATGAAGATATTCGCCGCCACCCTCGGCGCTGACGGCATCTGTCTTCGGCCAGCGCCGCCTTCGCCGGCCGACCCCGAAAGCTGCAAGAAGGTGCGCCTTTCCGATGTCGGCTGGACCGACATCCAGGCCACCACCGGCGTCGCCTCGGTGCTGCTGACCGCGCTCGGCTACGAGCCGGACGTCATCGCGCTGTCGGTGCCGGTCACCTACGCCTCGCTGAAGAACAACGACCTCGACGTCTTCCTCGGCAACTGGATGCCGTCGATGACCGCCGACATCAAGGACTACACCGCCGACAGGCTCGGTCGAGACCGTCGGCGAGAACCTCGAACGGCGCCGGCTACGGCATCGTCGTGCCGCAACCTATGTCGCCGACGGCGGCGTCAAGACGCTGACCGACCTCGGCAAGTTCAAGGACAAGTTCGACGGCAAGATCTACGGCATCGAGGCCGGCAATGACGGCAACCGCATCATCCTCGACATGATCGCCAAGCCGGAGAACAACCTCGAAGGCTTCGAACTGGTCGAATCCTCGGAAGCCGGCATGCTGACCCAGGCCGAGAAGTCGATGAAGGACAATGAGTGGATCGCCTTCCTCGGCTGGACGCCGCATCCGGTGATGGGCGAGATGAAGATCGCCTATCTCGACGGCATGGGCGATTCCGGCTTCGGCGCCGCCACCGTGCACACCAATGTGCGCAAGGGCTACCTCGCCGAATGCCCGAACGTCGGCAAGTTCATCTCCAACCTGAAGTTCGACCTGTCGATGGAAAACCAGATGATGGACGCGATCCTCAAGGGCGGCGACGCCAACACGTCGCGACCGAATGGCTGAAGGCCAATCCCGATGCGGTCGACGCCGTGGCTCGACGGCGTCACCACCTTCGACGGCGGCGACGCCGCCGCCGCGGTCAAGACCGCGCTCGGAAGCTGAGCGATCGGCTTGCGACACCGACATTGAGGGCAGCCATGCAGCGGCGGCCCTTTTCATTTCCGTGACAGATGGCCGCCGATGGCGTTGCCGGATGCATGAGGGGACGACGATGGATCCGGTTTCGAAATTGCTGGCCAGCCTGCAAGATTCCGATCGGCACCTGGGGCAAGGCGTTCTTCGACTGGCTGACCGACCACTTCAACGCGGTCTTCCGCGGCTTTCTCCAACGGCCTGAACTTCCTGCTCGACGGCCTGGTCGACCTGCTGCTGCTGGTGCCGCCGGTGCTGCTGTGTCGCTGCTGATCGCGGCTGCTTGCCTGGTATCTGCAGCGCTCGAGGGCGCTGGCCATCGGCGTCGTTCATCGGCCTGCTCTTCATCCTCAACCAGGGCCTGTGGAAGCAGACCGTCGAGACGCTGGTGCTGGTGGTCGCCGCGTCGGCCGCCTCGATGGCGATCGGCGTGCCGCTCGGCATCTGGGCCGCGCACAAGCCCAAGGTCTACCGCGTCATGCTGCCGGTCCTCGACCTGATGCAGACGCTGCCGACCTTCGTCTACCTGATCCCGGTGCTGACGCTGTTCGGCCTCGGCAACGCGCCTGGCCTCATCGTCACCATCATCTTCGTCATCCCGACCGCGGTGCGCCTCACCCATCTCGGCATCGACTCGGTGCCGAAGGCGATCATCGAGGCCGGCGAGGCGTTCGGCGCCACCAAGCGCCAGCTGCTGTGGAAGGTCGAGCTGCCGGCGGCGCTGCCCACCATCATGGCCGGCCTCACCCAGTGCATCATGCTGTCGCTGTCGATGGTGGTGTTCGCCGCCCTGATCGGCGCCGGCGGCCTCGGCACCGAGATCAACCGGGCGCTCGGTTCGCGCAAGATCGACCTCGGGCTTGAGGCGGGCCTGGCCATCGTCGTGCTCGCCATCGTGCTCGACCGGATGACGCGCATCGGCGTCGGAGGCAAGAAATGAACGTCGCCGTCGATTTCAAGAATGTCGACATCGTCTTCGGCGCCGATCACGGCCGGCTGCGCTGGCGCATGATCGACAAGGGCGCCACGCGCGCCGAGATCCTCGAAAAGACCGGCAATGTGCTGGGCTGCGCCGGCGCCAACCTGACCGTCCACGAGGGCGAGATTTCCGTCCTGATGGGCCTGTCCGGCTCCGGCAAGTCGACGCTGCTGCGCGCCGTCAACCGGCTGAACATCGTCAGCCGCGGCCAGGTTCTGGTGCAAGGACGGCGACAAGATGGTCGACGTCGTCTCCTGCGACGAGGCGACGCTGCGGCGGCTGCGCCAGAACCAGGTCGCCATGGTGTTCCAGCAGTTCGGCCTGCTGCCCTGGCGCACGGTCGAGGAAAATGTCGGCCTCGGCCTCGAGCTCGCCGGCGTGCCCGACGCCGAGCGCAAGGCGCGCGTCGACAAGCAGCTCAAGCTGGTCAACCTCGACCCGTGGGCGAAGAAATACGCGCACGAACTGTCGGGCGGCATGCAGCAGCGCGTCGGCCTGGCCCGCGCCTTCGCCACCGAAGCGCCGATCCTGCTGATGGACGAGCCGTTCTCCGCGCTCGACCCGCTGATCCGCACCAAGCTGCAGGACGAGCTGCTGCAGCTGCAGGCGACGCTGAAGAAGACCATCATCTTCGTCAGCCACGATCTCGAGGAAGCGCTGAAGATCGGCAGCCACATCACCATCATGGAGGGCGGCCGCATCGTCCAGACCGGCGCGCCGGAAGACATCGTGCTGCGCCCGGCCAACGACTATGTCCGCGACTTCATCGCCAATGTGAACCCGCTGTCGGTGCTGACCGCCTGGAACGTCATGCGCGACCGCCGCGACCTGGAATCGGCCGGCGACGGCTGGATCTGGCTCGACCGCCGCAAGACGACGCGCTTCAAGATCGACAAGGACGGCCTGGTCGCCGCCGCCGAGCGCGACGGCAAGCCGGTCGAGTGGGTCTCCTGCGCCGATGTCGAACGGCACGCCCGAGGAGGCGCACGCAGGTCTTCTGGGCCAAGCCCGGCACGCTCGCTGAAGACGGTCATGCTCGCCATGCACCGCTCGCAGACCGCGCCGGTGGCGCTGTTCGACGAGCAGTCGCGCTTCGTCGGCGCCATCGGGGTGCGGGATGTGCTGAGTGCGGTGTTGAGGAGGTAGGGCCTGGGAAGACCGCCAATCCACGATCAGCCTTTGCCGCCACGCGCCCGCCACGCATTCCAATCGACAGCTTCGGATGCTCGCACGTCCAGCGTTCCGGCTGCATCGCGATCCATAAAGATCACCAGATTTTGTGACTGGTGGCGTGCGCTGGGCACGATAAGGCCATCGAACTCAAGAAAGTGAGCCGCTGCTGCCGCCGCCTGGGTGGCGGTGTAATCGAAAGATGCGTATCGCGACACGTCGATCTCAAATGGGCCGAGCGATGCCATGTCAGCCAGGTTCAGCGTCCGTTCCGCCTGGACACCTATTTCATGCATTTCGTGAGCAATTCGGCTTGGCCAAACGGGCTCCAGCGAAAGCCTGGAGCCTATCTCTGCGAGGGCCCCTTCCCGCTCTATACTCGTGTAAAGTACCTCGACGGTCCCTCCGGGGCTCCAGCGGCCATCGGCTGTCGATCCGAGTATAGGATCGCGCCCTGCCCGCACGATCCGCCAGACGGTTTGACTGAACGAAATGACGTCTGCTGCCTCCAGTGCGTCCAGGATCGCACGATCATGAACACGCCCCGAACTGCCCATGACTAGGTATACGATCCTTCGTCCAGGCTCTCGATCACCGCCAGAACCTCGTCGGCCCGGCCGGAATGAATGAGGTCGATGGCGCGTTCGCCATTCAGCAGGCGATGCCTGGAGTAAAGCCAGACCCGCGTTTCCTCGGGGTCATATAGTTCCGCAAGGCGGTCCACCACATAACGCAGGTCGGAGATAAGCAATTGCGTTTTCGGATGCGGGAACGATGTGCCCGACATCCATCGCGACACCGTGGCCGGAGAAACAGTGGCAATATTCGCCACGTCCGTGCCCTTGAGCCCACCGCGTTGCCGCAGGTCATCAATAATTGTCGCTACTGCATTTGCCATAGCCACCAACCCTGAATGCCTGCCGGTTTGCGGTAGGCATCATTGGTGGCAAAATAGCATTTCTCTTTCACAACTTCAATCTCTGAAACAGAGATGCTCATAACCTCCCCGTGCCCTCCCCGTCCATCCACGATCTAAGAACAATCCCGCCTCAGTTTTCAGATGAAATTGGTGCGGTGGTTGCCGGACTGAACATGTCCCGCATCTCGGCCAGGTAATGCTCTTCCGAGGTCGTCCAGCGCAATTCCGCGAGCAGTTTTGTGTCTGCCCCGGCGGGATAGCGGATTTTCCCGCCGTCTTCGGTCGCGGCGGCGAAAGCAGCTTCGGCGACCTCCATCTCGGTGCAATAAGGCGTCGGATAGTCCGCCATCTTCTCGAAACAAGACTGGGCGAATGACCGGTAATCCGCCGGGATCAAGCCCTGCATGCGCGGGCCGCCATTGGCGGTGAAGTTCGTGGTTGGCGCATAGCCGGGTTCCACCAGCCGGGCCTTGATATAGAAGCTCTCCAACTCATAGGACAACGATTCGGTGAAGCCTTCGACGGCGCATTTGCTGGCGGCGTAGATTGCCACCAGTGGCATGACACCGATGGTGACGCTCGACGTGACGTTGACGATGACGCCACCTTCCTGCTTTCGCATCTGCGGAATGATGGCGCGGCACATCGCAAACACACCGAAGCTGTTCGTTTCGAACAGCTCGCGCACAATAGGGTCGGGCGTGGCCTCAACCACAGAGGCGAGGCCGATCCCTGCGTTGTTCACCAGTACGTCGATCCCGCCAAAGGCAGCGACGCCATCAGCGATCGCCGTGCTGATGCTGTCGGTATCGGTGACGTCCAGCGGAAGGATTCTCAGCCTGTCCGAGGAAGTCGCGAACACGCTTGTATCGGGGCGCCGCATGGTCGCGATGACGTTCCAGCCGCGATCGAGGAAGAGTTCGGCCGTCGCCTTGCCATAGCCTGATGACGTCCCGGTGATGAGAACTGTTTTGGTCATGTCTGTTCTCCGTTTTGTTCCAACAGGATAGACATGAATTTGCGGACGTTATATAACGATAAGTCCATAAGTCATTATCAATCGTCCAAAATGGATCCTCTCAACGACGTCATCGCATTGCTTCGCCCAAGTGCCGTTTTCTCCAAGCCGATAACAGGCAAAGGGCAATGGGGCGTTCGCTACCCGGCTTACAAACTGCCGGGTTTCTCCATCGTTCTGGAAGGCCGCTGCTGGCTTGCGATCGACGGCAGGGAACCGGTGCTTCTCGATCGCGGGGATTTCGTACTGCTCCCCTCTTCGCCCGCCTTTTCGATGTTGAGCGAACCCGGCGCCGAATGCGTCGCCGGCACTCTGGCGTTCAACGGCGTTCGCCATGGAGACCCTGAAGGCCATCCCGATTTTCAGATGCTTGGCGGAAGCTTCCAGCTCGACCCGGTAAACGCGCCGCTGCTTGTCGCCCTGCTGCCTGAGGTGATTCACATACGCTCGGCCGAGGGCGACACCGGGCGTCTCGCGCGCATCATCGACCTGATCATGGAGGAATGCGCCGCTGACAGGCCCGCTCGGGAAATCATTCTCGAACGGCTGCTTGAGGTCATGCTGGTCGAGTGCCTGCGTTGGCCCGGCATAGCCCCGGACTCTTTGTCGCCCGGCTTGCTGGCGGGCATGCGCGATCCCGCCATGGCCGGCAGCTTGCGCGCCATGCATTCCGACGTTCGCGCTGGCTGGACGGTAAGCGGGTTGGCGAAAATTGCCGGCATGTCACGATCCGCTTTCGCGGCCCGTTTCTCCGAAAAACTTGGCTCCGCGCCTATGGAGTATCTTTCAAGCTGGCGGATGTCGCTTGCCAAGGATGCGCTCAACCGTGGCGGAAAGTCGCTGGATCGCCTCGCCGAAGAAATTGGCTATGAGTCCGCGAGCGCTTTCAGCACGGCGTTTCGCCGGCGTGTCGGGTGCTCGCCGGGTGCATTCGCACGCCAGCTTCGGAATCGCGACGAGATATCGAACTCGGCTTGAACAGGAGCCCAGGCGCCACCCCTTACAGCCACCCTCCCGTGAACCCGGCCCTTCTCAGTCCATCCACGATGCAAGGACAATCCCGCATCAGCTTCCAGATGAAGTCGGTGCGGTGGTTTTCGATCATCAGCGGGATAGGCCCCTGGTTGATGCCGACATGGTCGGCGCAGGTCCAGCCGCAGGCGCGGGCGTCCGCCGCTTCCAGCGTCGGGTTGAAGCTCGCGGTGAAGCCGTAGGGATTGCCGTTCTTCAGGTCGAGATCGTGGAAGTGCTTGAGCGCCGGCAACACGATGTCCGGCGCGAAGGGCAGCGACGCCGCTGCCGCCCACGGCGACAGCGTGCCGTCGTCGGGGCCGAAGGGTGCGCCCCGCGCCCGGTAGTCGAAGAAGCGGCGGTTGACGCCGTCGATCCGGCGCGTCCGCCGCCCCGGCCCGTCACTCGCGGTGATGCCCCAGCAATTGGCGTGATAGCCCTTGAAGCCGCGCGGATTGCGGATGGCGTACTCCCGCTGCACATGGGTCGCCCGCCGGCTGTTCTCGAAGTAGTCGCTGCCCCGCGCCCGCATGTAGGCGTCCCTGATACCGCGGAAATCGATCCAGATATGCGAGAACTGGTGGATGAACAGCGGCCCGGCATAGACGAATTCGCGTCCGTAGATCTCCTTCCAGCGATAGCTCGACAGCCAGGCCGCATAACTCTCCGGCGGCAGCTTGTATGTCGGCGATCCCAGCCCCAGCACGTAGAGGATCAGCGCCTCGTCAAAACCTTCCCAGCGATAGCGCAGGAAGCCCTTTTCCGGCCGCCAGCCATGCGTCACGGTGGCGCCGCCATTCCGCGCCCAGTTCCAGTCGACGCGCCGGTAAAGCGCATCGGCAAGCCGCCTGATTTCCTGCTCGCCCTCGTCGTCCTCCTGGAAGAAGGCGCCCGCCGTCACCACGCCTGCTATCAGCAGTGCCGTGTCAATCGTCGACAGCTCGCATTTCCAGACCCGGCGGCCGCTCTTCATGTCGAGGAAGTGGTAATAGAAACCCTTGTATCCGGTGGCGTCGGGTTCGGGGCCTTGCTGGCTTTCATGGAAGAAGCGCAGCGTCGCAAGCGTCCTGTCGCGTGCCGCCTCGCGCGTCATGAAGCCGCGCGCCACGCCCACGGGATAGGCCGTCAGCGCCATGCCGATCGCGGCGATGCTGGCCGGCGAGCCCGACCGGTTGCGGTCGGGTATCAGGCCGTTGTCCGGGTTCGCCTCGTGCAGGAAATAGTCCAGGGAAAGCCGCTGCAGGTCGAGCAGCAGTTCATCGCTCAGCGGTTCGATGTTGCCCGATGCATCCATTGGTCGTGATGGTCTCCGTCGCCACGAAAAGCCGTCTGGTCCATCGGGCAACGAGGCCCCTGCTCGCCGCTCTACGTGGGATGGAGAAACGCCATCGGCAAGGGCAAGCTGCTTCACGCACGCGGCGAACGTGTGGCCAACTTAATCGCTTGAGGAAATCCCCCTCAGGTCGCAGTTGCCGCCACCCGCGGTTGCCGCGCCGCCGTTTCGGGCGCCTTGGCGCGCGCGAGATCGGCGAGGAAACGATCCATGAGAGGTGAATTGCCGAAACGCCTGTAGTTTCGTTCGGCGGCTAGCGAGAATTGCGGATTGGCGGCGATCAGCCTTGCCATCGTCGCCTGTGCCTGGTCCATCTCTCCACGGCCCACCTGCAGCACGGTGCGGATCAGCAGGCAGTCCTGTTCCTGCGGCGACCGCATCAGGCATTCGTTGAGCACTTGGTCGGCTTCGTCGAGACGCCCTGCCGCGTAGAGAGCCTGCCCATGCACATAGGTGTAATATTCAGGCGCCAGCGGATGGAGACGACGGGCGCGCTCGGCGTTGACGGTGGCGTCGGCATAGTCGCCGAAGCGCACCTGCGCCTTCGCCATGGCCATCAGGCTGTCGGGGTCGTTGGGGTTCAGTTCCACCGAACGACGCGCGGCCTGCAGGCCGCCCTCATAATCGGCGCTCGCCGCCAGTCCGAAACTCAAAGCCTGGTAGCCGACGGCAAGGTTGGGGTCGAGCCGGATTGCCTGGCGCACTTCGCTCAAACCAGTCTCGATGTCGGCTTTCGTGGCGCGCCCGCTTACCCCCTGCACCGCATCGACGATGTATGTCATCCCGAGATGCGCGCGGACGGCCGCATAGCCGGGATCGAGTTCCAGCGCCCGCTGCAGCAGCGCACGGGACGCAAGCAGGGCTTCGCCGTCTCCCGAACCGTGCTTGTAGCGGTTGCGGGCCTGCAGCAGAAGGTCGTAGGCCTGCAGGTTTTCAGTCGGGCGTTCGGCGGATTCGTCGGCTTCGGTCTGGCGAACATAGGAAACGAGGTGGGCCACGATTTCCGAGGTCAGTTCCGTCTGCACGGCGAAGACGTCATCGACGCGGCGATCATAGCTGCGCGACCATAGATGCGCGCCGCTGCGCGTATCGATGAGCTGCGCGACGACGCGCAGCTGGTCGCCGGCCCGCCGCGCGCTGCCCTCGACGATGTAGCCGGCATTCAGCCGCCTGCCCAGTTCGCGCGTGTCGGCCGGCTGGCCGCGCAGCGCAAATGTCGAGTTGCGTGCGATCACCTGCAATTCGGGATTGCGGGCAAGCTCGGTGATGATGTCCTCGGTCAGCCCGTCGACGAAATAGGTCTCGTTGGCATCTCCGCTCATATTGTCGAACGGCAACACCGCAACCGCCGGCCGCGCGTCGGCGCGCTCGACGCCAACCAGTCCGGCCAGGCCCTGGGTAATGCCGCCGGCGATGGTCTGGAACCTCACCGTATCGCTGGCTGCGAACGCGATCACAGCAATTACGGCTGCGCCGGCAGCGTAGGTGGCGATCGCCCGCCTGCCGCCTAGGGCGCGCCTCAGTCGGGGGGCCATGCCGTTTCCGCCGTTTTTGAGCCTGACGGCATAGACGTCGAACGACTTGCGGATGTTCTTGATGTGCCGGCGCCCGACACGGGAAAAATTCGCGCCGCGGTTCCTGTCGGCGCCGCGCACGACCGCGTCGCTGACAAAGATGCTGCCGGGATCGGCCATCGCCTCCAGCCGCGCGGCGACGTTCACGCCATCGCCGAACATATCGCCATTGTCTTCGATGACATCGCCGAGATTGACGCCGATGCGCAGACTGAAAGGGCGATCCGCGAAGCCGGCCTGAATCTCGATTGCCGCGTCTAGCGCCTCGTTGACGCTCGGAAACGTCGCCAGGAACCCGTCGCCGGTGCTCTTGTAGGTGCGTCCGCCATGGCGCTGCAGCACGGGCACGATGAGATCGTCGAAAGCGGAGCGCAACGCCGCATAGGTCGCCGCTTCATCCTCGGCCATCAGTCGGCTGTAGCCGACGATGTCGCCGGCAACGATCGCGGCAAGCTTGCGTTCCATCTCGACCTCGAATTGCCCGCATTTTCGCCCTAGCACATTGCAACCCTCACGTGCCAATCACGGTTCGGTGCGAAATCCTGCCCTGGCCCCTTGGCGCCGCGCTGGCGGTTCCACCTGCCCGTCCCCCCGATCGGGATGGACGATACCGCCCGGCTGTGAGACAATTCCCCACGTCGTATGCGCTTAACGCCCATGCCTGATTCAAGCACCATCACGCACCCCCGCACCAAGGTCGGCCCGAAGACCGAGCGGCCGAAGCTGCACAAGGTGATCCTGCTCAACGACGACTACACGCCGCGGGAATTTGTCGTCCGCGTGCTCAAGGCCGAATTCCATGTCGGCGAGGACCTCGCGCAGAAGATCATGATCACCGCGCACCGGCGCGGCGTCTGCGTTGTCGCCGTCTTCGCCAAGGATATTGCCGAGACCAAGGCGACCCGCGCCACCGAGGCCGGCAAGGCCAAGGGTTACCCCCTGCAATTCACCACCGAACCCGAGGAATAGGCGCGGCAAAGACCAAGCTCTGACGCGGCGGCGCGTCACCCCCGTTTCTACAGGGAAAGGGGGCGCCCGGCACTTTCTTCTTCTCGATTTCTGTTGCGCCGCGCGGCTTTCGTCGCCACGCAAGGCGCTTGGGTTAGCCACCTATTGCTTCTGCAGTTCGGCCAGCAACTCGTCGAGCAGCGCCATGCTTTCCTTGGCTCCGGCTTCCATGCCCGACTGCAGCATGCCGTCGCGGTCCTCGAAGGAATTGAAGCGCGAGACCGACTTGTAGTCTGTCTTGCCGTTCACCTCGTCGAAGGTGTGCGTCTCGACCAGCACCTTGTCCTCGAACATGCCTTCCATGCCGAAGGTGTTGACCAGCTTTTCGGGCTCGATCACCTCGAGATAGGTGCCCTTGAAGATATAGACGGCGCCCGACGTGTCGTGCTGCTCGAACCGCCAGTTGCCGCCTGGCCTCAGGTCGAGCTCGACCACCTTGGTGGTGGTGCTGCGCTGGCCCCACCAGCGCGCCACGTGATAGGGGTCGGTCCAGGCCCGCCACACCAGCTTGCGCGGCGCATCGAAGCGGCGCGTCATGATGATGATCGGCTCGTCGGCCGGGCTGGTAACCGAAAACGCCATCGTCACTTCCCTTCGTGAAGCAAATATCGTCGTCGGACGGCGGCGCGGCTCCGGGTTCAGCCCGATCAGGCCTTGGAAACATTGAGATAGAGGCTCAGCAGGAACGCATAAGCCGCAGCTGGATTTGAGGAAGCACCGGAGGCGCGGGAAACCGTCATTTGCCGGCCGGCATCACCTGAACTCTAGGTGTCGCCTTGCAGCTGCGCCAAATAGTCCTCCAGCCGGTCCAGCCTCTCCTCCCACAGCCGGCGGTAGGTGCCCAGCCAGTCGTCCACCTCGCGCAGCGGTTCGGCCCGCAGCGTGCGCGGCCGGAACTGCGCGTCGCGGCCACGCGCCACCAGCCCTGCCTTTTCCAGAACGCGAAGATGCTTTGAGACCGCCGGAAAGCTCATCTCGAACGGCTCGGCAAGCTCCGTCACCGAGGCCTCGCCGAGCGCCAGCCGCGCCAGTATGGCGCGCCGGGTCGGGTCGGCCAGGGCGGAAAGCGTCATGCTAAGGCTGTCGGTCGCCATTTTATAAAACCATATGGTTATGTAACTGATTGGTTTTATACGCCGCGTTGAATTCGCTGTCAAGCGGGACACGATGGACCCGCCACATGGACTTGCGCCTGCCGGGATCGTAAGCTTCGCGCGGTGCGTTCAGGCGAGGAACAGTTTTTTTGCCCACCGATCGCGTGGTACGCAGGTTAGCCGCCATCCTGGCCATCGATATGGTCGGCTACAGCAGGCATATGGAAGCCGACGAGGCGGGAACCATCGCCCGCCAGAAGGTGCATCGCCAGGACACCATCGACCCCATCCTCAAGGAGCACTCGGGCCGGGTCGTAAAGACCATGGGCGACGGTCTGCTGGTCGAGTTCGCCAGCGTTGTCGATGCGCTGGAGTGCGCCTTGCGCATCCAGCGCGGCATCGCCAAGCTCGAGGCCAAGGGTCCGAAAGACCGCCGCATCCAGTATCGCGCCGGCATCAACCTCGGCGACATCGTCATCGACGGCGACGACATTCTGGGCGACGGGGTCAACATCGCGGCGCGCCTTGAAGCGTTGGCCGAGCCCGGCGGCATCTTCGTTTCGGCCAGCGTATTCGAACATGTGGTCGGCAAGCTCAACGTCGCCTTTGACAATCTGGGGGAGCAGCAGGTGAAGAACATCCGCAAGCCGGTTCGCATCTACCGGGTGCGCCTGGAGATCATGACCGACGCTTCCGAAAGCGAGGCGTCCGGCCTGTCGGGGGGCTCGGTGAAACCGTCGATCGCCGTGCTGCCCTTCCAGGACATGAGCCCCGACCGTGACCAGGAATATTTCGCCGACGGCATTTCGGAAGACATCATCACCGACCTGGCGCGCAACCAGTCCTTCTTCGTCACCGCCCGCAACTCCTCCTTCACTTACAAGGGCAAGCCCGTCGACGTGAAGCAGGTGGCTGGCGAACTCGGCGTGCGCTACGTGCTCGAAGGCAGCGTGCGCAAGGGCGGCAGCCGGGTCCGCATCACCGCCCAGCTCATCGACGCCACCACCGGCAACCACGTCTGGGCCGAACGCTACGACCGCGAGCTCGACGATATCTTTTCCGTCCAGGACGAAATCGCAGCCAGCATCGTCGGCGTCGTGGCGCCGGAACTGATCGGCGCCGAGATGCGGCGCGCCCGCCGCAAGGATCCGGCCGGCATGGGCGCGTGGGATCTGGTGATGCGCGCCAACTGGCACGCCTGGCGCCTCACCGTGGAAGACAACACCGAAGCGAAGAAATTCGCCGGCCAGGCGATCGGCCTCGATCCCCGCATGGCGCGGGCGCACGTGGTGCACGCCATGTGCGATATCTGGGACGTGCTTTACGGCTGGAGCGGCAATCCGCTCAAATCGCTGGCCAGCGCCCACGAGATGGCGCGCTCCGCCGTCGAGCTCGATCCGCGCGACGCCGAGGCGCACACCATTCTGGGCGTCGTCACCCTGTTCACCCGCGATTTCGACGACGCGCCGCGGCGACTGGAAACCGCGCTCAGCCTCAACGCCAACCTCGCTTTCCCGTATATGTGGGGTGGCGGATATTATGCCTTTACCTCCGAGCCCGCCAGAGCGCGGGAGTATCTGACCCGGGCGTTGCGGCTCAGCCCCCGCGATCCCGCCAACTACTGGACATACGCCTTTTTCGGCCTCGCCGATTTCTCCGAGGGGCACTACGAGGAAGCCGCCGAATGGGCGCTGAAGGCAATGCATCTGCAGCAGGATTTTCCGACCGCCCACCGGCTTCTTGCCGCGAGCTACAGCCGGGCAGGCCTCACCGCACAAGCCGAAGCGGCTATCGAAGGGCTGCTCGCGATCGCGCCCGGCACAACGATCGCCCGCACCCGCGCCGGCGTGCCGTGGAAGGACCCGGCGATCATGGATCGCTATCTCGACGCGCTTCGCAACGCCGGCCTGCCGGAGTGATATTACGGCGGCGCATCCTCTCCCCCGGGGGAGAGGTGGTTTGCGAAGCAAAACGGAGAGGGGGTCAAAGCCACGACATGAGGTTTCTCACCGGCGTGGGGAAATCCGCGCGGTGTCGCCATTCCAACTCCTGTCTTGTCAGCATCTGTCAGCAGTCTTCGTCTGCCTTTTGTCCACACCCCTTTGTCGCTCCCGCATAATCGAGCCATCGCCCTCACGGGAACCTGGTGCGCACCGGGTATCAGGGAGGGGGACGGTGCCGGATCGGCAGCGCTGACGGTGGCGTTGCTGGGGGAATGAACCCTTACGTCCTGGCCCTGACCGAGGCTTTGTCGCGGGGCTGAAAATCCGCGCTCCCTGCGGTCGGGCAAGGACACCGGCGGCGCCTGGGAGAGCGGGCCTCGTATAAATTTGAAAACGGCTCTGGTCCCAGGCGCCGCTTCCCCCTTACCCACGACGCCTCGACTGGCGAAGCCAGGTCGAGAAAGCGAGGCGTGGGCGACAGGAAAGCCTCAATGGCCAGACCGCAAACGGGGCGTGGCGACGGAGATGCTTGTGTTGATGAAATTGGAGGCTTGCATGATGAAGTTGCCCCTCATCCCCTGCCGGACCTTCCCACAAGCGGAGCGAAGGCGGTCGGCGCAACGCTGGCCTTTCCCCGCTGCCCTGCATAGGCTATCGCCCAATCGAACAGCCATCACCCGGAAGGAACACGAAATGACTCCATCAGGCCACATCGCGATCGTCACCGGCGGCGGTTCGGGGCTCGGCGAGGCGACCGCCAGGGCGCTCGCGGCGAAAGGCGCGAAAGTGGCTGTGCTCGACGTCGGCATGGAACGCGCCGAAAAGGTCGCGGCCGAGATCGGTGGGATCGCCGTCAAATGCGACGTGTCGAGCGCCGAAGGGGCTCAGGCTGCGGTCGCCGAGGTGGCCGGCAAGCTCGGTGAACCGCGCATCCTCGTCAACTGCGCAGGCATCGCCATTGGCGCCAAGACGCTCTCCAAGGACGGCCCGCATCCGCTCGATTCCTATCGCAAAGTGATCGAGGTCAACCTGATCGGCACTTTCAACATGATCCGTCTGGTCGCTGACCGCACCCAGAAGCTTGAACCGCTGACGAGCGGCGAGCGCGGCGTGATCGTCAACACGGCAAGTGTCGCGGCCTATGACGGCCAGATCGGCCAGGCCGCCTATTCCTCGTCGAAGGGCGGTGTCGTCGGCATGACGTTGCCGGTGGCGCGCGACCTCGCCCGCTCTGGCATCCGGGTCGTTACCATCGCACCAGGCATTTTCAAGACGCCGATGATGATGGGCATGCCGCAGGAGGTACAGGATTCGCTCGGCGCCTCGGTGCCCTTCCCATCTCGGTTGGGCGAGCCGTCGGAATATGCGGCGCTGGCCGTGCATATCGTCGAGAACCAGATGCTCAACGGCGAAACCATCCGCCTCGACGGCGCCATTCGCATGGCGCCGAAATAGCGGTGGCCGCATGACGGCCGGCGCCCTGAACCGAGAGAAGTCCGGTCCCCTCGCCAGCTTGAGGGTCATCGAGATGGCCGGCCTCGGGCCGGTGCCGCTGGCTGGGCTGATACTGGCCGAACTCGGCGCCGACGTGATCCGCATCGAGCGCAAGGAGAGTGGCAACCGGCCGTTCCTCGCCGTACCGCCGGACTACGATCTCGACCGCCATGGCCGCGGCGTCGTCAAGGTCGACCTGAAGCGGCCGCAAGGCATTGCCCTGATGCTCGAGCTCATCGGCAAGGCCGATATCCTTGTCGAGGGCTTCCGGCCCGGCGTGATGGAGCGGCTGGGGCTCGGGCCGGCCGAGGCGCTCGCCCGCAATCCGCGCCTGATCTATGGCCGCATGACGGGCTTTGGCCAGGACGGGCCGCTCGCCGACCGCGCCGGCCACGACCTCACCTATCTCGCCTATTCCGGCATCCTGCATGCGATCGGCCAGAGGGACGGCAGGCCGGTACCGCCACTCAACCTCGCCGCCGATTTTGGCGGCGGAACCATGTTCCTGATCATGGGTGCGCTGGCGGCGCTTTTCGAACGCCAGCGTTCCGGCCGGGGTCAGGTAATCGATGCGGCGATGATCGACGGTGTGTCTATGCTGGCGGCGCCATTCTTCGCCTTTATGGCGACCGGTTTGTGGCAGGACCGGCGCGGCTCCAATCTCCTCGATTCCGGGGCTCCCTTCTACGACACCTACGAGACCGCCGACGCCCGTCATATCGCGGTCGCCTGCCTGGAGCCGCAATTCTTCGCCGAATTCGCCAGACTTTTGCCGCTCGATGAAAACTACGCAGCCTCGCAATATGACAGGAGCCAATGGGATGGCATGCGCGAGGCGATCGCCGCGCGGATCAGCCAGAAGACCCGCGACGAATGGTCGGAAATTTTCGGACCGACCGACGCGTGCGTCGCTCCTGTTCTCTCCCTAAAGGAAGCGCCCAACCATCCGCACAACCGGGCAAGGCAGACCCACCGCATGGCCGGATCATTGAAGCGGCCGGCGCCGGCGCCGCGCTTTTCGCGCACTCCGGCCGAAATTGCCGGACCATCCGAGTGCACCCAGTGCCTGCTTTCCACTGCCCTGCAACGTTTCGGCATAGACGCCGAAGCGGTGTCGGCACTTGTGGATGCTGGAGTGATCGGCGAATAAATGGAGCGATGAAATCAGCTTTTAAGGATCCAGCGTGGAAGAGAAAAAGGAAGTCATTCGTCCGACCGACGCCGAAGCGATCCGACTCGCCAGGACGCTGATTCGTACTGCCCGCTATGGCGCAATCGCGGTGCTCGATCCGGCAACCGGAGCGCCGCTTGCAAGCCGCGTCGGCGTCGCCACCGACATCGATGCCGCGCCGCTTATCCTGGTTTCGATGCTTGCCGCCCACACGCGCGCGTTGCTTGCCGATTCCCGCTGCTGTCTGCTCGTCGGAGAGCCCGGCAAGGGCGATCCCCTCGCTCATCCTCGAATCACAATTTCTTGCAAGGCGTTACAACTGCAAGGGGAAACGCCCGTACAGGCGCATGTCGAGCGGCGTTATTTGAACCGTCACCCGAAGGCCAAGCTTTATGTCGGCCTCGGCGATTTCCATTTCTTCAGGCTGGAACCGGAGGGCGCCAGCCTGAATGGCGGCTTCGGCAAGGCCTATATCCTTGGCCGCTCCGAGCTGCTGGCCGATGCGGACGTGGCGCAAAACCTTGCCGGCGCGGAGCAATCGGCCATCGATCACATGAACAGCGACCATGCCGACGCAATTTCCGTGTATGCGCGGGCTTTTGCCGGCGCCGGTGAGGCGAAATGGACCATCACCGGCATCGATCCGGACGGGCTTGATCTTGTCGCCGGCGACGAGACACGGCGCGTGTTCTTTCCCGAACCGCTGGCAAGCGCCGGCGACCTGCGTAAGGTTCTGGTCGATCTGGCGCGAGAAGGTCGGCGCAAACTCGCCGGAAACTTCCCTCAGATGTGATAGAAACTACTATAGGACCGCTTGTGCTTTGGACGAAAGTGAGTAGTTTGCACAAATACGGCCTGTATTCGATTTTGCGCATATATGCGCGGACAGGTTGCAATTTTCGGACGCTATGCCCCCTAGCGTTCGATAGAGTGATGAAGTTTGCGCGGGGGTTTGATGATTTCCAAGGAATTGATCCGGAACGCCGACAAGGCCGCCGAATTTTTGACTTTGCTGGGCAACAGCAAGCGGCTGGTCATCATGAGCCATCTTCTCGAGGGGGAGCTTTCGGTCGGCGCCATCGCCGAGCGCGTGTCGCTCAGCCAGTCGGCCCTGTCGCAGCACCTTGCCAAGCTGCGCAGCCTCGATCTCGTCCAGACCCGGCGGGACCGGCAGATGATCTACTACAGCTGCAAGTCAGTCGCCGTGCGGCGGCTGTTCCTGACCTTGGACGACATCTTCGGCGACACCGAGGAGCAAAGGCCGCCAAGGCGGGTTCTCGCGGCGGTGCGCTCTTGACCTTCGGGTAACATCGGACCCATCTCCACCGTCGAGTTTGGACGAGTGGAGTTCATGCAGAAGCCGATCCCTATAGACGATCCCGATGATGCGCGCGTCGCTGCCTACCGTGACGTGCGCGAGCGCGACCTGGTCGGCAGGCAGGGTCGTTTCGTGGCCGAAGGCAAGGTCGTGCTCAACGTGCTTTTCGCGGCACGGCGCTTCGAGGCGGAATCCGTGCTGGTGCTGGAGAACCGGCTTGCCGGCCTTGCAGCGACGCTTACCGCTGCGCCCTCGGATCTGCCGGTCTATGTCGCCTCCAGCGCCGTCATGGATGCCATCGCCGGCTTCCACATCCATCGCGGCATTCTTGCGCTCGGCAGGAAGCGCGCTCCCCTTTCGGTAGACGAGACGCTTGCCACGCTGCCGGCCCGCGCCCTCGTGGTCGCGCTGGTCGGCATTTCCAATCACGACAACATGGGAGCCATTTTCCGCAACGCCGCAGCCTTCGGCGCCGATGCCGCGCTGCTTGACGACACCTGCTGCGACCCGCTCTACCGCAAGGCTATCCGCGTCTCGGTCGGCGCAGTGCTGAAGGTGCCGTTCACCGTGGGCGGCAATGCGCAGGACCTGTCCGCCGGACTGGCGCGGCGAGGCTTCGACCAGATCGCGCTCTCGCCGAACGGCGCCGCCGACATTCGCGATGTTCCGCGCTCGGACAGGATGGCGCTGTTTCTCGGGACCGAAGGCGAAGGCCTGCCGGTCCCGCTGCTTAGCCAGCTGCAAACCGCGCGGATCGCCATGGCGAAAGGCTTCGACAGCCTCAATGTCGCCGCCGCCTCGGCAGTCGCCCTGCATCGCTTGCGCGACGGCTGACCAGGCTTTCCGGCGCCTAGTTGCCCGAAGCCTTCTGCAACGCACGCACACGGGCGGCCAGGCTAGGGAAGCCGCCGGCGGTTTCGCTTGCAGTGACATCGGCTGCGGGCGTCGAAAGCGCCTTCCTGATCGGCGAATCCGGCTCGTCGAGCATTGCCGTCAGGCTGACCACTTCCGCCGCGAGCTGATGTATCTGATCGCGCAGCAACGCATCGCCGGCGGCTTCCATGCCACTGCCGTCGGCTGCCGTCTTCTGGCGCAGTTTCTTGTTCTCCCGCGTCAGCGTGGTTAGCCGGCTTTCAAGCCGGTCACGTTCGGCGGTCAATCGTGCGAAGTTCGCATCGGCTTCGCCGTTTCGGCCGGCAAGTGGCTGGCCATCGCTCACCACACGGGCTGATTTCAAGCCGGAGTTGTTCGCATCGATCTCCGCGCCATCTGGGCGCAAACCCGACGGTTCCTGCTCCCGGTACCCTTCAGAAAGCAACCGCTCGATCTTCTTCTCGAGTTCGGCAACGCGCTTGCGCTCTGTCATGACGGTTTCCTTGAGTGCCGCGTTGTCGGCCGTGAACTCTGCCAGGCGGAGTTCCATGTCCTTGCGTTGACTGCGCAACCTGGACAGATCGATCGACATCTTGTCGATCTCTGATTCGCGCCCGGCGATCTCGATCTGGCGGCTGGAGGACAGGAATGTCACCTCTTCATAGGTCTGGCCAAGCTTGTCGAGTTCGGCCGCACGCTTCTCGATCAGCTCGTCGGCCTCGCGCAGCCGCGCCGAGAGGCTGCGATCTGTTCGTCGCGCTCGCTGAGTTTCGCCAGCAGTTCGGGCACCCTGGCCTCAAGCCCGGTGAGTTGTTCGCTCTTGCCGGTGGTTTCGCCAGTGAGACGCCGGAGTTCCTCGCGGCTGCGGTTGAGCTCGATCAGTTGGTCGGCCGCCCTCTCCTTCAGCGCTTTCATGCTGATCTCGAGACGGCGAATGGCCATCGCGCCCTCGGCGCGCGCCCGGTCCGCCTCGGCCTGCATTTCATTCAGCGTCAGCGGCGTCGATGCTTCGATGCGTTTGCGCGTCAGCGTGACGGCCCGGCGCCAGACGGCGGGCGCCACCATCAGGGCGAGAAAGTCGCGCTGAGAAAGCCGAGGATGAAAAACAGCGTCGACTGGATCACGTGAATCACCTGCTCCGCATGGCAGGCCGGCGACCGCCTTTCGACGCCAGGCCAATTCCACAGCCGCATCGCCCGCCGCGGCGCCTTGAGAGTCAAGGGGCGGCGGGCAGCAAGCGTGTTGACGGCAGCGATCAGAACGGATTCCAGGTCGGCTGCGCGGTGAGTTTGAGATAGCCTACATTTACGCCGAGTCGCGCGCCGACGCCGGTGCGGATCGGAACCAGCAGCATGTTCTCGTGCTTCAGTACGTTGAAGCCGAGGCCGGCCACCACATAGGCCGATCCCGCGACGCCGACAAAGCGCCTGTACAAATTGTTCGTATCGTCGAGATTGTAGACGAGGATCATCGAGCGCGATCCCTGGCCGCCGAAATCCCAGCCGAGCGAAGGCCCTTGCCAGAAAACTTTATGGTCGCCAGCATTCTTCGTATAGAGCGTGCCTTCGCCATAGGTGAGGCCGCCGACAATCGCGCCGGAACCTTCTTCGCCAAGCACGTAGCCGTTTGGCAGCCCGTACGAGGCGAACGCCTTTTCCACAAGGGTCGCCAGTCCGCCGGACGTCGCGCCAAAAAAGCCATGCCCGGCATCGACGATTTCCTGCGCCGTGTACTGTTCAGCGCGCGCCGCCGCCGAAAACGCAAGCGACGCGAAAATGGCCATCAACGCCGCGATGATCCGAAAATGAATTCGGCTGTTTTGTCTGGGAAACATGCTTCCAAATCTCCGTCCTGGAGCACTTCCGCCGACACCTCTGCCACGCACGACTCTGGCGGTCGCTTGATTCGGCATATCACGGTCAAATTAAGCCGTAATCCTTTTTCAACCATTAAGCTCCGGCACGAACATGGCGGTTCGAAGGCTGCGCCGTCTCCTGCGCGCCTCCGTGCACGAAAACTTGCCCCGGAAGGCCGTTTTCGCATGTTTTAAGCCGGGTTTTCTTGATGCCTGCGCGCCCGCTGTGTAACCACATTGCGGCGATGTGAATGTATGATTCGCCGGTAGGCGAGCAGAAAACAGGCAACGCCAGCACGCGAACCGCGGGGACATGACAAATGGCTGAACTTTTCACGCTTTCCGCGCCGGATTTGGCCGCGCTTCTGTGCAGCCGCGTCTGTCACGACATCATTTCGCCGGTGGGAGCCATCAACAACGGCCTCGAGCTTCTCGACGAGGGCGGCGCGGATGAAGACGCCATGAACCTGATCCGCGCCAGCGCCCGCAACGCTTCCGCACGCCTGCAATTCGCCCGCATCGCATTCGGAGCCGCCGGTTCAGCCGGCATGCTGATCGACACCGGCGATGCCGAAGCTGTCGCCATCGGTTTCCTCAAGAACGAGAAGCCTGAGCTGGTATGGAACGGCACCCGCGCGCTGCTGCCGAAAAACAAGGTCAAGCTGCTGCTCAATCTGGTGTTGATCGCCAACGGCGCCATTCCGCGCGGCGGCAAGATCACGGTAACGCTCGACAATCTGGAAACCGAACCTGAAGTTCACACTCGCCGCCTCAGGGCCGATGGTGCGCGTGCCGCCGAAATTTCTCGAGATGCACTCCGGCAACAAGCCTGAGGAAGCCATCGACGCCCATGCCGTGCAGCCCTACTACACGCTGCTCCTGGCGCGTGAGGCCGGCATGACGATTTCGATCCGCGCAACCGCGGACGAAATCGTTCTCTCGGCAAGCTGAGGCAACCTTTCCGCGAAAATCGACGGGAAAATGCAGGAGTTGACGCCCCTTGCTGACAACTTTACGTTTCCCGATTTCCCGGTTCTTTACAGGCAACGGATACGATTGAGCCATCCCGCTCGAGCGTTTCCGGCTCGGTCGGGCGCCTGGGGGACAGGAAAATGAAACGCTGCATGTTCGTCGACGATTCAAGCGTCATCCGCAAGGTTGCCAAGCGCATCCTTGGCGGTCCCATGATCGTCATCGAGGCAGCGTCCGGCTATGACGCCCTTGAAATGTGCATGCACGACATGCCCGACATCATCGTTGTCGACAGCCGCCCTGCCCGACCTGTCGGCGGAGGAATTCATCCGGCGCGTACGCGCCATCCAAGGCCCCGTAAAGCCGCAGATCGCCATCTGCCTGACCGAGGTCGACATCGGCGCGATCATGCGCGCCAAGCGTGCAGGCGCACAGGGATATCTGTTGAAGCCGTTCAACCGGCCGCAATTGCTGCAACGCTTCCGCAGCCTCGAATTGGTTGCGTGATTCGTATACTTAACGCCAAATTAGCCGGCTTATAACAAGAAACCCGGCAGAGTTGCCGGGTTTCTTGTTGAATTCTGGAGAGATCAGGCGCTTTCGCGGATGTCCTCGGGCTCGCGCAGCACATAGCCGCGGCCCCAAACTGTTTCGATGTAATTCTGGCCGCCGGACGCCGCGTCGAGCTTCTTGCGCAACTTGCAGATGAAGACGTCGATGATTTTCAGTTCCGGTTCGTCCATGCCGCCATAAAGATGGTTGAGGAACATTTCCTTAGTCAGCGTCGTGCCCTTGCGCAGTGAGAGCAACTCCAGCATCTGATATTCCTTGCCAGTCAGATGCACGCGCTGGCCGCCGACTTCGACTGTTTTGGCGTCGAGATTGACGATCAGGTCACCGGTCGAGATGACCGATTGGGCGTGGCCCTTTGAGCGGCGTACGATGGCGTGAATGCGAGCGACCAGTTCGTCCTTGTGGAAAGGCTTGGTCATGTAGTCATCTGCGCCGAAGCCAAGGCCGCGAACCTTGTCCTCGATACCGGCCATGCCGGAAAGGATCAGGATCGGCGTCTTTACCTTTGACAAGCGAAGCGTGCGCAGAACCTCGTAACCCGACATGTCGGGGAGGTTCAGGTCGAGGAGAATGATGTCGTAGTCGTAGAGTTTGCCGAGATCCACGCCTTCTTCGCCGAGATCGGTCGTGTAGACGTTGAAACTCTCCGATTTCAGCATCAATTCGATGCTTTGTGCGGTTGCACTGTCGTCTTCAATCAGCAGAACACGCATTTCATTCCCCTTTTCTGCGACCGAACCGGTTTTTCGCGGATCCGGGCCGGCGCAGTGATTGCCTTAGTCGGAGGCTGCCACCGAATGGTTAACAAAATCTAATTCCGCCTGCAATGCGATATCAGATTTTTTAGCTATTGGCCACACCCTCTTGAATCTAATGATGAATCACCCGTGTCGATGACCACCGAAAAACATTAACAAACCGGAATATGTGACTCTGGTCGCTGACCCTTTGGCACCCACCGGTTGGACTGGAATTTTTACCCTGCCTTAAGTCCTGACGCGTATGATTAACAATGCCCGTAAACGAATGGTTACCGGCGGACCAAAATCTTAGGAATTTGTTTTCCAAAGCGGGTCTGCAATGCCGGTGAGGCGGAGACGGCTGCGTGTGTTGTATGTTGCGGCCGCAAGGCCTGAGTAACTGCGTTGGAGTACCGAGACATGAAGTCACGCGAGAACCTTGTTCGGCTGAAGCAGTTCCAGGTCAATGAAAAGCGCCGTCAGCTCCAGCAGCTCGACATGATGATCGCGGAGTTCGACCGCATGGCGACCGAACTGGAGGTGCAGATCAACGCCGAGGAAAAGAAGGCGGGGATCAGCGACATCAACCATTTCGCCTATCCAACCTTTGCCAGAGCGGCCCGTTTGCGGCGTGACAACCTCAAAAACTCCCAATTCGATCTTGCCCAGCAGAAAAGTGCTGCCGAATCCATACTCGCCGAAGCTGAAGCGGAGCTTTCCAAGGCGGAAATGCTGGAGTCCCGCGACAGCAAGATGCGCGAGACCGGAACCGACGGCCGCAACGCGATGATCGGCTGACCTGCATCAGCCAGACATCCTTCCGCATCTTCATTGAACCTGCGAAGAATCGAAGCCCGGATTGGTGAGACATCACGGGGACTGCTGACCTTGGCGGCGAAGATCGCCAGCGCCACCAGCACGACGTCGAGCACGGCAGCTCGAAAAACGCGCGAAACCAGCCAAGAAGGGCGGCGTCGATCGCCGACGGCCGACATGATGACCACATCATGCCGGCTGTTGAAGCGTTCGCCTCGATGATGACGGATACGGGCTTCCGCGTCAGTGTCGTTGCGCAAGGCTTTTCGCCGCCAGGTGGAATCACCTGGCTTCGTACAATGCGGCTGAAGCAGTGAGCCAGGGCAAAAATGCCCGGTTCAGCCCGAACGCATACCGCTTTAGTGCCGGTATTGCTGGATTCGCGTGGTGCGCAGACCGGCAAGCCCGTATTCATCGATCGACGCCTGCCAGGACAGGAATTCCTCGACCGTCAGCTTGTAACGCTGGCATGCCTCATCGAGGCTCAGCAGGCCGCCACGCACGGCTGCAACGACTTCCGCCTTGCGCCGGATAACCCAGCGCCTTGTATTGGTCGGCGGCAGATCGGCAATGGTAAGCGGGCTGCCGTCGGGCCCAATAACATATTTGACTCGCGGTCTAACCAGATCGGTCATTCTACTCTCTACACAAACTTAAAAGACCCAATCACGATCACCATAACGCGATGGCTTTAAAAATTGCCTAAGCGCCTGGTAAGCGAAAGGTAATGATAGTTAAGGATAGTGAGGCACTCGTTAGGTTTGATGTTCCATTTCAATTCAAAGTTTCCCGATCGCACGGCGAACCAATCTCTTGCCGGGAGCGGAAAACGCCGAGCCTGCGGCCCTGCCACTCCTCTTTTCGTTGACGTTGCCGCGGAGGTGGCGCTTCGCTGGTGCTTGACCTATATTCCTCGCATTGGCATGAAGCCGGCAGCCGAACAGCGGAAATTGCGATCATGAACAGCCTGGACCTTCCGGGGCGCCCCGAAGAGACCCGAATCGTCGTTGCGATGTCGGGTGGCGTCGATTTCGTCCGTCGTCGCCGGCCTCCTGAAGCGCGAGGGTTACGATGTCGTCGGCGTAACATTGCAGCTCTATGATCATGGCGCAGCCACCCACCGCACCGGCTCTTGCTGCGCCGGCCAGGATATCGCCGATGCGCAGCGCGTCGCCGAAACGCTCGGCATTCCGCACTATGTGCTCGACTACGAGGAACGCTTCCGTAAGGCCGTGATCGATCCGTTCGCCGAAAGCTACGTTTCGGGCGAGACGCCGATCCCCTGCGTATCGTGCAACCAGACCGTCAAGTTCGCCGACCTCCTGGCGACCGCCCAGGAGCTTGGCGCCGCCGCGCTGGCTACTGGCCACTATATCCGCAGCCGCGCCAACGGCGCGCACCGTGCGCTCTACCGTCCGGTCGACGCCGATCGCGACCAGAGCTACTTCCTGTTCGCCACGACGCAGGAACAGATCGATTATCTGCGTTTCCCGCTCGGGGGCATGTCAAAGCCCGCCGTGCGCGCGGTCGCCGAGGAGATGGGGCTGAGCGTTGCCGCCAAGGCCGACAGCCAGGACATCTGCTTCGTGCCGCAGGGCAAATATTCCGACATCATCGCCAAGCTGAAGCCGATGGCGGCCTCCCCGGGTGACATCGTGCATATCGACGGCCGCGTGCTCGGCCGCCATGACGGTATCCTGCGCTACACGATCGGGCAGCGGCGCGGCATCGGCGTCGCCTCGGGCGAACCGCTTTATGTGGTGCATCTCGACGCCGACCTAGCCCGCGTCATCGTCGGGCCACGTGAAGCGCTGGAAACCCACAAAATCTTCCTGCGCTCAGTCAACTGGCTGGGCGACGGCAATCTGTCGGACATTCCCGCCGCGGGAATGGAGCTGTTTGCCAAGGTGCGCTCAACGCGGCCACCACGTCCCGCCGTGCTGCACCAGCGGGCCGACGCCACCTGGGTGGAACTGGTCGACGGCGAATCCGGCATTGCGCCCGGCCAGGCCTGCGTTCTCTACGGCGATGACGGTGACGACGCCCGCGTCTTCGGCGGCGGCTTCATCGAACGCTCCGAGCGCGGCGCCGAGGCCGAAGCGATGCTGTCGAAGCTGGTCAGCCAGCCGCCACGTGTCGCAGCAGAGTAGGCAGTCCTTCTTCTACGTGCCTGCTGCCCCTCAATCGTGGGTGACCGTTCCGGCGGTGAGTATCTTCAGCACGCGGACGGCTTCCTCGCCGCCGGTGCGTGGCGCTTCGCGGGTCTCGATGCATTGCAGGAAGTGCTGCAGTTCGCGCGTTAGCGGCATGCCCTCATCCACTGGCACATAGGACGGCTCGTTCTGGGTGAAAGCCCACTGGCCGCTGTCCTGCCACACGGCGTGCCGGTAGACGGCGAGTTTTCGCTCCCACGGCTCGACATCGTCGAACACCGCCATCGCCCTGGTGCCGACAACGGTCAACCGGCGCTCGCGGTAGGGATTGAGACGCGAAGTGAAGAGATGGCTGCGCAGCCCATTGGGGAAACGCATGTGAAGATGCGCGAAATCGCTGAGGTGGTCGAGCAGTGCCGCCCCCTCGCCGCGAATCTCCAGCGGTTCCGCACCGGTGATTGCCAGGATCATCGACAGATCGTGCGGCGCCAGGTCCCAAAGCGCGTCGTTTTCGGTATGGAACTTGCCGAGCCCAAGCCGGTGTGAGTGGATATATTTGACTTCGCCGAGTTCGCCGCTGTCGATCAACTCTTTCAGCCGCTCGAACGCCGGATGGAACCGCAGCACATGGCCGACCATGAAGATGCGCTTGTTGGCCTCGGCGGCACTGACGGCGCGCTCGGCATCAGTGACGGTGAGCGCGATCGGCTTCTCGACTAGCACGTCCTTGCCGTTCTCGACCGCCTTGATGGCGCATTCGGCGTGGAACTGTGGCGGCAACGCCATGACGATGGCGTCAACCTCGGTGCGGGTGATCAATTCGTCGGGCGCGATCGCTAGGCATTCCTGCTCGCTGGCGAAACCTTCGGCGCGCGCGAGGTTGGCGTCCGAAACCGCGTAGAGGGCGCCGAGCGATTTGAGCGTGCGGATGTGGTTGCTGCCCCAATAGCCGCAACCAAGAACAGCGATACGCGGTTTCATCAATTCCTGACCAAGAAATGCGTGGCGGAGACATAACGATGCGGCGGATGGAACTCAACCCCGCCGCAGTGCCGTGCCGGGGGATACTGCGATCTTCTTGCCGCAGGCCGCCTGACGGCGCTTGACAGGGTTGGCGTCGCAACCTTATATCCGCGCGACCTTGGCGCTGGCCGGACGAACCCGCATCGCGATAGCGGCTCTCCAGGCAAGGCGTCATCCCGATGGCGGGGTAGCTCAGTTGGTTAGAGCACGGGAATCATAATCCTGGGGTCGGGGGTTCAAGTCCCTCTCCCGCTACCACTTTTCTCCTAATAAAATCAGATATTTATGCAAAATCGAACCGGCAGAAATGCCGGTTTCATCTCGCAAAGCGCTGCAAAAATTTCCGTTGATTTCCAAGGGTTTCTCAAAACTGTCGGCAGGTCCACGCGACACGGACGCGACATGAAACACGCCTTGTCCCCAGAATCGGCTTGTCGCTTGAGTGGCGGGAGAGTACGCCGTCAGCCGGGACGCCTTGCCGGAAATTATTGCCATTTCCGGAGGTCGGCATTGGAGCCGGCACAAAATGGGCCGCGCCTACCTCGCTCACGCAAAGGCCGATGGGATCAACGCTGTGCTGGCGGCCGCCGGCTACAACTTCTCCCTCCTGCTCAAATGGCTGAGGGCATTTTTGTGCCTCGTGATCACGTTGCTTCAAAACCCGCCCAAGCAACTCACCGCTTAAGAACTCAAATTGTTCACGGTCGACGTGCTAGCGGAAATTGCTATGTGAAGCTCAAATTCCAAATCCAATCGGTGGCATGGACTGGAATGCAATGCCGTTGCATAAAAAGCCGTGGTTCCTGCCAATGGTAGGCACCTATTATCGGCTGAAGGACATGCTTTCCTGCCCAGCCTCGAGTGCCGACCGACACCACTATCTCGGCGCGCGCTTCCGGGCAGGCACTGGACAATGGCCCGGGAATTCTCGCAGGTACGAACTAGCGGGCGATATTGATGAGCGCTCGCTCCATGGATGCGAGGAAGAGGTCGACATGTTCAGCTTCGCAGACGAGCGGCGGGCGTACTTTCAGTGAATCCTCGTTGGCCCCAGTCGTGCTGATCAGCACACCGTCGTCCCGCATTGCGTTCACGACATCCTGCGCCATGGCACGGCGGCCAGCCGCGGGTGTGCCCTCCGACCCAATGT
The DNA here is from genome assembly GCA_963726065.1 of uncultured Alphaproteobacteria bacterium. Taxonomy (GTDB): domain Bacteria; phylum Pseudomonadota; class Alphaproteobacteria; order Rhizobiales; family Rhizobiaceae; genus Neomesorhizobium. Next base: position 47,903 of record CAVSAU010000014.1, on the reverse strand, counting down.
CGACGCCAAAGAAGAGGCCGGCGTTGCGGATTGCACGGATTCCTGGTTGCTGCTTCGCGAGTTTCTCCAGCCCGGTCCGGAGGCGCTGGCCCATGGCAAACGCGTTCTGGGGGATCTGGTGACGCTGCAGGATCGTCAGCACAGCGTCCGCCGTTGCTATGCCGACCGTATTTCCAGCGAAGGTGTTTGAGTAGCGCGCGGTGTTGCCAAATCGGTCCATCGGTGCCCTGCGGCCAACGACAGCGCCGATCGGGAAACCCATTGCCCATCGGCTTGCCGAGGGTCACCAGATCCGGAACGATCCCATGCCGCTCGAAACCCCACAAATGAGCGCCGGTGCGCCCGAAGCCCGGTTGAACTTCGTCTGCGATGATCAGACCACCTGCCTCGCGCACCGCCGCCACGTCGCCGGCGATGAAGCCGGGGGATCCACCCAGACGCCATCGCTGGAAAAGATGCTGTCGATGTGCAGGGCCGCAACGCCGATGCCACGACTGTTCAGATCTACAATGGCGGCGCGAACTTCCGCCTCGACCAAGTCCGCAGCTTGTGATTCCGGCAATCCCGCTGGCCCCGGGAGGGAGACTATGCGCACGAATGGGCTGAGCTTGACCGCGTCGCCCAGGTTCGGGGAAACCGCGGCGACAGCCGCGCTGGTGCCGTGATAGGCGTAGCTCGAGACGATTACGCCTTCACTGCCGCTGGCAAATCGCGCGATACGCAGGGCTAGGTCGTTGGATTCACTACCCGTGCAAGTGAAAACCACCCGGTCGAGTTCGTCCGGGAAAGTCGCGACCAATCGCTCGGCATAGTCGACAAGTCTGGGCTCGAGATAGCGCGTGTTGGCGCTGATCCGGCCCGCCTGCTCGGCCACGGCGGCGTTCACTTCCGGGTGGCAATGGCCGAGCGAGGGCGCGTTATTGTAGAAATCGAGATAGGCCCGCCCGTCTGGATCGTAGAGCCACATGCCTTCGCCGCGAACGAAGTGCACCGGTCGGCGGTACTGCAGCCGATAGGAGGCCCCAAGAACGTCGTCACGGCGCGCGATAAGCTCGCATTCGCGGCTGGGAAGCTCGACTTCACCGGGTCTGTAGCGGTTAGGCATGAGATCTGGATACCAGGGCAGTTGGGTCGTATCGGCATCGATGCCAGCGTCCTCTTCCCAGAACTCGACAAGGCTGCCGAGATTGTCGCTAGCCGTTACAAGATGCGAGACGCTTGCTTGAAATTTGAAGCACGCTCGGAAATGTGGGGGATTAATCGTGGTTAAAATAACCGCAGCTCTCGCCGGTTTGCACTTTGGCTTATGTTCGCCGCGGACCGCTATCGCAAATTTGCGAACAGCGATGGCCCGACCGAGAATGGCGCACTGTTTTTGACGCTGGCAGACGAACGCTGGGACGACGCGCACCATTTAGACGTAGCGGGGCCTCCACCGCCTCCGCCGCCGGATCGGACCATCCAGCCGCAGACTCTCCCCAACATCACTAGCCGCGATCATCGCACGAACAGAACGTGAAGGTGACCGGAGTGAAAGGCGGGCTGCTGCTACATAAACGACGACAATTGGTGCGAGCCGTTCCAGCTTGGCCCGCCCCCTTCGATAAGAAAGTCAGTAGCGCTCCGGTTGACGACCGTTGCTGGTGCGCAGGTAATGAAGGGGTCGTGGTCCGAAGCTGCTAAACCATATCATCGCGCGGCCGCTTCACATCTGGCTTTCCGACGCTGACGATCGAGGGCTCGTCGGACTTCATTGTAATGGGGATGCTATAGCCAATACTCCGGAGCGTGATGTTGGTGCCATCGACCACCTTCACTTTGCCCCTGACCAGTATCTCGTTGCCTTCCCGGATTTTTGTTGGCATCGCGCTACCCTCCCAGCTGCTGGAAGCATATTGTGCGCGAAATTCCATTAGCTGTTCACAGGGTATATCCTGACAAGGATATCGACGCGGCGGTCGACGCGATCGCCACCGTGTCGTATCTCGATGCATCGCAGTCCTCACCGCCTTGGGTGCGCTTTGGCCGAGAAACCAGCGGCGCAGATATGACTTCTCGCGGCAGAAAAAAAAGACTAGAGAGCGAGCACACATTTAAAAAATAGTAGCGTAGGGAACGGTGTTGGATGGACAATACGTTCGAAACAGTTTCGAAAATCATTGCTGACACAAGCGAAATCGACGTTGATGCGATCACGCCAGAAAGCCACACTATTGATGATCTCGGAATCGACAGCTTGGACTTCCTCGATATCGTATTCGCCATTGATAGGGAATTTGGGATCAAGGTGCCCCTAGAGAAGTGGACCCAGGAAGTTAACGATGGCAAGGTATCGACTGAAGAATATTTTGTTATAAAAAACCTCTGTGCCAGGATCGACGCGCTTGTTGCTGCAAAACATCCTTGAAGTACTAGAGCACAGCTATGGTCCCGTCACGCCCGTTGTCTACGTTTGGGACGCAACTGACAACAAGGGGGTCCGCTGCTCCTTCACCTGGCAGATGGCCAAGCCAACGATCACAAGATCGCTGCCGCGGTTCTTGAGCATCTACCGCCCGCCTCCTGCTCGCCGACAGGCCTACAGTTCCACCGACTGACGGCGCATCCACACACGATACGATCGATGCCTCAGCATTCATCTTCTGGATCAATGAGTGCTGACCTTAGACTAGTGCCCGTCCATAAACGGTAAATAGCTGATATTATTAGACTAATTGCGGTTTTCTGCGAGCGAAGCCCGGCGGTTTCAGGTACTCTTTAGCATCAAGCGACTGATTCTAAAGACAAACCCGCAACCGCCGGAGCCGACAATGCGCCAAGAACGCACCGTCCAGGCAAGTATATTTGATCTGTTCGCCGAACACGAGATCGGCCGCGAACTGCAAGCGATATCGCACTGGCTGGACGCGCATTGTGATGTGCTGGGCCAGGTGGCTGAGGATCTGCGTCGGCGCGATCTCAAGGAAACCGGCCGGCAGGGTCTGCCGGCGGAAGCAGTGCTGCGCTGTGCGCTGCTTAAGCAATACCGCCAGTTGAGTTATCAGGAGCTGGCGTTTCATCTGGAAGATTCCGCATCGTTCCGAGCCTTTGCCCGGCTGCCGTGGGGATGGAGCCCGAAGAAGTCGGTCTTGCACAAGACGATCAGCGCGATCCGGGCGGAAACCTGGGAAGAGATCAATCGGAGGCTGTTGACGAGCGCCCGGCGAGACAGGTTGGAAAACGGCAACGTCGTGCGTGTTGACAGCACCGTCACTGCAGCATTCATCCACACGCCGAGCGACAACAGCCTGTTATGGGACGCCGTGCGGGTGATGGTGCGGCTGCTCTACGCGGCCGATGCCTTGGGCAGCGCCACCCCATGGCATGATCACTGCCGCGCGGCGAAGAAGCGGGCCCGGACGATCGAGTATGCCCGCAGCCGTCTCCAACGGATCAAGTCCTATCGCGAGCTGCTCAGGATCACGCGCACCACCTTGAGCCATCTTCAGCAGGCGGCGCAGCAATTGCCTCCGGCCGCGAGCCCAGCCGTCGAACTCTGGCAGGCCACCGTCTGCCACTACCAGCCGCTGATTGTACGGATCATCGACCAGACCGAGCGGGTCCTGGGCGGCGAGGCGGTGCCCGCCGATGAGAAGCTGGTAAGCCTCTTCGAGCCGCATGCCGACATTATCGTCAAGGGCCGTCGCGATGTCGATTACGGTCACAAGCTCAATCTGACCACCGGCAGAAGCGGCCTCTTCCTGGATCTCGTCATCGAGGCAGGCAACCCGGCCGACAGCGAACGTCTGCTGCCAATGCTGGAGCGCCACATCGCTTTTTATGGCCAAGCGCCGCGGCAGGCGGCCGCCGATGGCGGCTTTGCCAGCCGCGCCAATCTGAGCCAGGCCAAGGCCTGGGGCGTGCGCGACATGGCCTTCCACAAGAAGGCGGGCCTCAAAATAGAAGACATGGTCAGGAGCCGCTGGGTCTACCGCAAGCTGAGGAACTTCCGCGCCGGCATCGAGGCCGACATCTCCTGCCTAAAACGCGCTTACGGTCCGGCCTGCTGCACCTGGCGCGGCCTCACCCGCTTCAAGGCTTACGTCTGGTCCTCGGTGGTCGCTTACAACCTCGCCCTGTTCGCCCGCCTCACACCCAGCTGACCCCACTCATCGGGTCGCCTCAATGGCATGCCGGCAAGCGCGGCCGATACCTTATGTCCGCATGACCGTTGCAAACACTCTCGGTCGCGATCTCAACCTCTTGCGCCATTACGAGCAGCAAAAACAACATCCATTGAGCCGCCAAACCGCCCTGAATACTCGCAAAAACAACGGTTTATGGACGGCACTAGACTAAGACTAAGAGTAGCAACCGGTCTTTGTCGAGTTGGTTGGGCAATGAGCTTTCCACCGACATCGTGCTCACGGGGTTTGAGAATGTGCGATCCGTCATGCACGCAACTCGACGCAAATGGCCCAGACAATGTCTGGGCCATTTGCTTCGTCGCTGTGACAATCAAAACTTGTATGCGACACCGACTGTTAGTGTGTTGGTCTCGAGATCGACGTCGCCGAAGTCGTCGAGCGCGTCGTCGCTGAAGTCATAATACCGGTACTCGAGGCGGCCAATCCAGTTGTTGGTAAAAGCGTATTCGGCGCCCGCGCCGACGGTCCAGCCAGTAAAACTTTGATCCGCGTTCAGGCTGACCCCGCCACCGAGGTCTGCCTCGGCGGAAAACTGGGTAAAGGCTACGCCGCCGGTTGCAAAAATCAGGGCGCGATCGAACGCATAACCAACACGGCCCCGCAACGAAGCCAGATAGTCGGTACCGACATCGACATCCAGACCAAGGATATTGAAGGTCTCGTCGTTCCAGACGCCGTTGAAGTCACCTTCGACACCAAACACCCACGCACCAGACTGCCAATTGTAGCCGGCATAGCCGCCGAAGAGGCCGCCATTGAAGGTATCCGAAAACACACCGCTGTCGGATTCATCGAATTGATCGATGTTGCTGTCGGACCAGAGGCCGCCGCCCTGAAGACCAACGTAGCCGCCGGTCCAGCTAAATATCGGCACTTCCTGAACCACCGCCACAGGTGCCGGCGGTTCCTCCATCGCCACGTCTGCTGCGTAAGCGCTGGTGCTGGCCAGTCCAGCGATGAGGGAAAGGGCGTGGATTCTCATATGATGATCCAATCCTGATATGACACCCCAGCCCTTAACGACGAAATGTATCATCATCGGCTTATAAAAGCTGTTACACAGCTGCAACAGAGGCAGAACAATCCCATTTGGCCTCCATAGCTGCTGCAGTCTCCACTCAAGCGTAGACCAGTGGTCTTCCGGCGCGCACGAGCACGCCGAACAGCCATCAGCCTGCAGCCCGAGTCGCGGCCGCGCTTCCGCCAGGAGGTTTCGCTCTATGCGGCGATGCCGGTGATGGCCGCGATCGATGGCCGCCGGATCATCGAGACTTTGATGAAAGGTTGGGTGGCGACGCCCGACTGCTAGCTCCAGGCAAAAATGATATGCCCGAAGGAATGTGGGGCAGGATCATCGCTTCCGGGGTCACCGCGACGGTGACCCGATCGGCAATCTATGGTCGCGACAGCCCTGCGTTCGTTCGATTATGCATTGGCGCGATCCAAACCCGCCTCGCCCTTTACCGGAACGAGTACGCGACGGCCAGCGCGACAATGCCGGCCTCTATGTGGCTGTAGGCCGGGGCAGTGCCGATGTGGAGCACAATCTTCTCGGGAGCACCTTCAAGGCAGGAAGGACAATTTCGAAGCCGTCACCATCGGTGGCTACTGGACCCGCCTCGGCGAGAACAACTGGTATCATGACGGCGTCGTGCAGGGGAACCTGGTACGACATGGACATGACGGCCAGGCGTGGCCTGCGCAACGCCGAGACCAGCGGCTTCGGTTTCGTTACCTCGCTTGAGTGGCTATCCGTTCGACCTGGACAACGGCTGGTTGATCGAGCCGCAGGCGCAACTCGTTTATCAGACCTTCGCATCGACCACTTCAACGACGGAGCGGCCGATGTACGCTATTCCACCACAGACTCGCTGGCCGGCCGGACCGGCGCGCGCGTTGCGCGCGATTGGGATGTCGAGGGTGATCCGAAGCGCAAGGTTACGTTGTGGGGACGGCGGATCTCTGGCACGAGTTTCTCGGCGACCCGACGACTGAGTTCTCGTCGCCCACCGGCTTTATCCCCTTCACCGCCGCCTTGGGCGATATATGGGGCAAGCTCGACATCGGCGCGGCATTCTCATGCCGACGCCACGAGCCTCTATGGAAACGTCAACTACGAGACGGGTTTCAACGGCAACGCCGATTCATGGGAGGCCAAAGTCGGGTCGAAGGTCCGGTGGTAAAAGGCAAACATAACCGTTGAGCCGGCACAGGCGGCCGGTCGACACTGCTGCCCGAAGGATCGTGCTTGCGCGTGGACGACAACTTCGGGCTCAGGATGAGCTCGGTGAGAGCCTCCCAGCGCGAACGTCACACTGTCTCTCTGCCGCCACAGTCCACTACATTTCTGCGCGGCCGCTATCACGGCGGAAGATCTGCGCTTTTTGTTTTGGCCGGTTCACGACAAGATAGCCTCTGGCACGGGGGCACTCGACGCGCAGGCTGCCAATTGTAACTTGCGGAGAAAGAGAAGGTGCCTATGCGCGCACTCGCGCGCACACTGCTCGTTCGACTGCGTACACAACGTGCACCGAGATGAGCCACATCGTCAGTCAAGTCCTGGGAGCTCTTGTCGCCGCCCTTGCACTTGTCAACTGCACCTCGACGCCGCCGGCAACGAGCCTCGACTACAAGAACCGGGCCGCGACGCGCACGGAGGGGGGCGTGCGGGTATCGACCGCAGTCCTGTCGGCCGACGAGAGCGCCTCCGTATATGGCGTGCCGCTTGCAAAGCGATCAATCCAGCCCGTCTGGATCGAAGTGGAGAACCGCGAAGACCGCGCGTACTATCTGTTGTCGCCGGGACTTGATCCGAATTTCTTTCCAGCTTCCGAAGTGTCCGAAACGGTTGCATCGGGCGAGGCACCAGACCAAAAAGTGGCGTTCGACCAACACTTTCGCAAGCTAGCCTTCCCCAACCCTGTCCTTCCTGGCGCAACAGCTTCGGGGTTTGTGCTGACGAACCTCGACGAGGGTTTCAAACTCGTGCAGATCGACCTGGTCTCGGGCGGGCGGGTAAGAACCTTTTCGATCCTCTCCATCGTGCCCGGCTTTCGTTCCGACTACCGTGTGAGCGAAGTTTTCAGGCGGGAAATCTACCCTCCCGAGGAGATCCTGAACTACACCGATGACGCCGCCTTTCGCAGGGCGCTCGAGGCGCTGCCGTGTTGCGTGACCAACAAGGATAGCTCAAAGAACGGCGATCCGCTCAATCTGGTGGTGGTGGGTGGCCTCGACGACGCCTTCCCTGCGTTCGCGCGTCGCGGCTGGCGCCCAACCGAGCAGAAGTGGTCCGGGTCTATCACCAGGATGGTGACATCTGCCCTCGCGCGCGAGCGCTACGCCTACGCACCGGTGAGCGACCTTTACATGTTTGGCCGCGTCCAAGACTTTGCATTGCAAAAGGCGCGCGACAACATCCACCAGCGCAACCACCTGAGGCTTTGGCTAAGCCCGATGCGCCATCATGGCAAACAGGTATGGGTGGGGCAGATTAGCCGTGATATCGGCAGTCGCCTGACCATTCACTCGCCCACGCTCACGACCCACAAGATCGATCCCGACGTCGACGAGGCCCGGAGCGCGTTGGCACAGGACATGGCCTACTCGCAGAACCTTGTAAAGATCGGGTACGTGAAGGGAGTCGGCACCGCCCCCAAAAGTACCCCTCGCGGCAACCTGACGACCGACCCCTACTACACCGACGGCCTTCGCGTTGTCCTCGTGTTCGACCGCCAGCCGACCTCGTTGGACGCCGTCGAATTCTACCCATGGGAGGTCGTGCGCAGCAACGCAAGACAGACCGTGAAGCGACCTGGCCCGGATCGATGAGCCCGTTTTCCTCAAGGCTAAAAGCGAGCCGCTCGGTCCTGCGTGGGTCGCTTCGTCTGCTCGGCAATGCTCTGTTTGCGGCGAACTTCTTGCTCGGTGTCGCCGGTTGCGAGACATCACAGGCCCCCAGCACTTTCAACGATGGTGAGTTGCGCGCCGGCGCGGTGACTGCCTCCAAGCAAGGCGTGAGCGTGAAGGCGGCTGTGCTGAGCGCCGAGGACAGCCGGCGCATGTTCGGCGCCGACATCAACAATACCGGCGTGCAGACGGTATGGATCGAACTCCAGAACCAAACACCCGAGCCCTTATGGTTGCTGAGGCCCGGATCGGACCCCGACTACTTCTCGCCGCTCGAGGTTGCGTGGTCCGTCCACATGCCGTTCACGCGGGCTGCGAACGCACGCATCGACGACCGCTTCGACAGCCTCGCATTCAAGAAGTCCCATCCTTCCGGGTGAAACTCGGAAGGGCGTGATTTTCATTAACCCGGAGCGCCTTACGAGACTGCTCAATATAGATCTACTCCAGCGTAAGGGATTGATACCCTTCACGCTTTTCCTGCCCGTCCCGGACGACGCAGCAGATCCGCTTTCTGGAACGATTTCCTTCAGCTACCCGGAGGCCCGCATCATTCACTACAAGGACCTCGCCGCGCTGCGGGCGGCACTGGAGCGATTGCCCTGCTGCGCAAGCGATGCGGGCGGCACCGCCGGCGGTGATCCTCTCAACACTATATTCGTGGGTGAGTTGCCTGACATCGCAGCGGCGCTCGTGCGCCGCAGCTACCGCCGCGACGCTCATCCCGTGGACGCCCGCCAGCATGTCTTCGGTCGCGGTCCCGACGTCGTGTTGCGAAAGCAGGCGCAAGCGGGTGCACCCTCGACCTGGATGCGCCTGTGGCTCGCCCCAATTCGCTTCGCAGGCCAACCCCTCTTCCTCGTGCAGGTCGGACGGCCAGTGGGCGGGCGTTTCGTGCCTCGCGGTGCGAAGGACGTCGTCTTGCATGAGGACGTGGACGAGGCCAGAAATCTCGTGGTTCAGGACATGATGTATTCGGGTGGCCTGGATAAGCTCGGATTCACCACTGGTGTCGGCGCGGCATCACCGACACACCCTCGAACGACTTTCGGTGGCGCGCGATACCATACGGATGGCTTGCGCGCGAGCCTGTTCCTTGCCACCCGACCGCTGAGCCTGTCGGACGTGGAGTTTCTCGATTGGGCGCCGTATCTAGAGGTGCCCCACACCACTGCACGCGACGAGAGCCACCAATGAATCGACGACGCAATTTTCTGGTTCTGATCATTGTGGCCTTCGCACTGGGGGCATGTGCTACAAAGCCGCTTGTGCCCTATTCGCTCGACACGCCGCCGCTTGCTCTCGTTCCGGCGCCCCAGGCGGGTGTGCAGGACAAGCGGGGGCGCTTTCGCGAGATCTACTGCGCCGTGCTGCAAACCCGCGAACGCGACCTTCCCGACTACCGACCTTGCGAGGACGCCCTGACCCGCATCGGGAACGAGCCCGCCGGCACCGGTATGCCGGTCAACCTCGGTCCTTCGAAACGACGCTTGATCGCCTTGGTGGTGGCCGGCATCGGATACGAATGCTTCGCGAACTGGCTGCAGCCACCCGGCACTGTAGCGAAACACCTGCAACAATTTGGATACGACATGGCGTTGCTGAAAGTCGACGCATTGTCGAGCTCGGCACACAACGCACGCCAGATTCGTGATGCGATCATGGCCATGTCGGCTGAGACGATCGCGCCGCGTCTTGTGCTGGTAGGATATTCGAAGGGTGCTCCCGACATCCTAGAGGCGGTGGTCGCGTATTCGGAAATCCGAAGTCGGGTCGCGGCAGTTGTCAGCGCCGCCGGCGCGATCGGAGGGTCGGCGCTTGCCAACGAAGCAGAGCAATACCAGGCCGATTTGCTGCAGCACTTTCCAGGCGCGACTTGCGGTCCAGGCGACGCGGGTGGCGTGAACAGCCTACGGCCCGCAACACGCCGGGCGTGGCTCGCTACGAACCCGCTGCCTCGGGAGCTGCCTTACTACTCGCTTGTCACCTTCCCTCGGCCAGACCACATCTCCTCGATCCTGATAAACAGCTACAATAAGCTTGCACGAATCGATCCGCGTAATGACAGTCAGGTGATCTTCTATGACCAAGTCATCCCCGCAAGCACCCTCGTGGGCTACATCAACGCCGACCATTGGGCGCTGGCGGTGCCGATCGCAAGGACACACCCCATCATAGGCTCGGCGTTTGTGACGCGGAACGCTTACCCGCGCGAGGCCCTGGTGGAGACGCTTCTGCGCTTTGTGGAAGAGGATCTGTCGGGACCGCCCAAGAAAGGCCAGCCTTAATCTAAGGCTTTGTTGCCGCCGCGCGGCTTTGGGTGCGGACGGCGGTCGCGCCTTAGCGGGATTCTGTGCGGTGGGATATGCTCTGGAAAGGCCCGCAGCGCCACAGAGGGCCGCCGTGGGGAGCTACGGCAGCTCTGCAGGGCCCAGGCTAGCCCGCTTCTCTCACCGCATCTTGCGTTAAGCAACGTTTTGGCACGGCCAGGCGCTGGCATCGCGCCCCGACCGCAAAGACGAGCGCAGTCGGTGCCGCGAGGTGCGACGATCGGGTGCTTTGCAATGTATCCTCTGTTGTTGACGGTAAGGTTCAGGTCCTGCGGCGTCACCGGGCCGCGGCGTGTTTGCATCGGACCCCGTCCATGAATCTGATAACTCTTTGTTGCAAAAGCAGTTTCTCAGATTCTTGGGGCGGATGCACCCTTTACTTTGAGATATTGAGGCTAGACGGGGATGGGCTGCCCGACCTGTCGAGATGGGGTGGATAGGTCTGGATCAGCCTGCCGTCATCCACGGCAACAACCTAACACGTAGGAGTACCGCACAAGACTCAGGACCCTCCCTCAAAACGGAGGCGACGAGGGTCTCAAGTCAATGGTCATGGATCGCGTCAAGGTCGGTTTGGCGGTTCCCTGCTAGCGTACATCCTCGGCGTGCTTGCCTTCAGAGAAGTGGACCGAACCTTCCGCCACATGCGATGGACGGACCGCAGAGCGCTTTGGTCGACTTATAGGCGGACAATGACCCGCTCAATGCTCCCTCGGCCCCCGCGCAAGACGCTCAACGATTTCAACGAGTTGATGGTGCGCAGCGCTACCAGGATTGCGAAACTCGTCTACCTCATGTTCATCCGCGAGTCGGTTCAAGCGCATTAGCTCGCGAGCACGCTGGCGCCTGTTCAATTGCAACTCGGATGGCCTATGGGTAAACAGCAGCCGCCGCATTTCCGCCGGACCCAAGAGCTGGCTTAGTTCCGACGCCGTCACATAGATCAGAAACAACATGAGTATCCACAGAGAAATAGCGGTGAAGCGCTGCCACGAGAAGTCGGAGATCAGATAGGCCGAGAAATCGACCGGCCGGTTCCCTTCAATGACAGAGAAATGCACGAAGCGCTCGGCCAGGCGCGCAATGAATGTCGCAATCCAATAGATCGCCGTCTTAAACAGGATTGGTTGGATGAGCGGAGCCCTGTCGAATAACTTGACGAAAGGCATCGTGTTCGCCGTGATCACGGCCTTGCCGACGACAAGCGCCGCCACGGTTGCGAGCATGAAATTACTAACGGCGACGGCATAGTCGGCGACCAGGAGGTTCGTCGTCAAAATGATGAAGTTGAAACCGACGAAGAAAAATATTGTTGGCGCCAGCGCCCCGCGTAGCTCGCGCAGAATCCGGGCGCCGATGCGCCGCGGCAATGTCGAATCCGTTTCTGCCCCTTCCCTTCGAACAACTACGCGCAGGTCGCGAGCCTGTTGCGGGAGAGGATCGCTCTTCATGGGCATGGCCTTACGTTCTCCCTGACAGCCGGGTGGAACCTGTAAGTTGACTTTCAGCGGCGCCCGAGGGCCGCGCTCTACGCGCGGTTATTGTACACCTCATTGGCCACTGCCGGCGACGCCCTCTTAAACGGAGCCCCGCTCAATGTGACGGCCGCTGCAGGCGTGGTGGCGGCTTCAAACTTCGAGCCTGCGATTTCGGGCCAATTGCTCAAGTTTCCGGCCTAAATTGATTGCGGCCATTTGTGAGCCGCAAACCAACACACCAAACGACAAGACTTAGTAGCCTGGACAAGCAAATATAGCACTGGCAGCACAACGTCGCGTCGTGCGGCGAGCAACCCCGGCGACACTGACAGGCGTCAGCGGTCGACCAACTCTGGCTTCAGCCGATGACGTACAGCTTGGGATCGAAACAATCGACTGCTCCTGCATCACATCGCCGGCTCAATATATTCCTCCCCAGCCGAGACAGACTATGCGAGGCGCCTGATTGGCAGCCCGGCGCTTGGACGTTGAAGCGACCGTTACGGCGTGACCCGAGTGCTGCTGGCCGCCTCGCTCGTCAGTAGTCTTGCCTATGCGGCGGGTAGCGTTGCCAATTTCTGGCTCTTCCTGCTGTCGCAGCTCTTTGTGGGCCTTGGAACGGCAGTCGGCTTCGCGCCGCTGACGGCCGACATCTCGCACTGGTTCCGGCGGCGACGGGGACTGGCAGTCGCGATCGTTTCGTCCGCTGGCTATCTGTCGGGCGTGTTCTGGACGACCATCTGCTTTCAATCGCAGTGCGTCCTTGCCGGTGGGTACCGGCTACGCCGTGTGGACCGGTATCGGGTGCGGCCGGCACGGCGCTTGTAGGAATAGTCTTCCTTCCTGGGGGATCCGGCTGCGCCAATGAGAATTCTTGCATGCATGGCATCCAATCGGCTGAATTGGCGCGCCTTTTTCAACTGCGTCTCGATGCAATCCACGCAGCCGCGAAAGAGAGACAGGACGAACCGGAGGTAGAGATAACCCAACATGTTCCGAAAGATGCAACCGCTTTGGAACCACGCAAAAATGGTTGCCAGGCACTATGCCCGGATAGATTCGGCGAGCAACGGACCATTTTATGTGCGGTCTCGTCGAGCCGCCACTGTCGATGAATTCGGGTAGTGCCCGCGTCAGGGTGACCGCAGGTTCCTCCGCCGGCTGGTCCGGTCGGCGGAGTCGGCCGAGCACTCCTGCCGCTGCGGACATCCCGAGAAATGCAGATTAGTTACGAGCGAGGGTGATTGCGCTGGTAAGCACGCGTTTGCCGCTCTCCGGATCGACGTCGACTGTGGTCAGCTTCATGCCGTTGTCACCGACCTTCTCCACAGTCATCTGAGCCTTGCGGTCGCCATTAACCTCCTTGGCCCAGCGAATGCCGAGATAGATGGCGTTACCCGAACGGCTGCCGCTGAGACCCGCTGTGCCGGTGCCGGCACCGACATAGGAACCCGAATAATTCTTGCCGTCCGTCTTCAGGTCGGCGCGGATCGCACGCGAAACAATCACTAGCCCACGGCAACTGCCGTCCAGCGAGAGCGACGTTTCGGTGGCGTGTGAATTGAACTTGCAGGTGACGTTGATCGGCGACGAATTGATACGCACCTTCACGGTACCCGTGCCGCTCCAGTTTCCGTCGAGGGATTGAAGAAAAGCCGCTTCGGTTTCCTGGGCGGTCGAAGCGGAGAATAACATGGAACCGGCCACGATGGCGGGCTTGATGTAATGAAACATCATTTCTCCTCAGATGATGGAGTCGTGATGGACCGAGCGCATTGTGCGACAAACTAATGTAACGTCAGACAAGGAGGTAAAGGCCTCAGGACGCAGATTGTTCCAGAGCCGCGTCAAATGGATAGCACGTTCTTATTCTGGATCGGCTTTTCAGCTCGGCCCTAAATTCAACGCTGACTTTGCTCGGCCTGCCGGCGCTCCTTTTCTGTCAGGCGCCCTTGAGGTTTGGAAAAGATCGGAAATGCTCATTCCGATCGCGGTCTATTTCCCGGGACCCCACGGAAGCTATGCGGCGGCGACGATCTCTTTGTGGTCGACGTAAGTTCAAACTTGATCCGGCAAGAGTTTCAGAAGGCGGCGGCCGCATCGTCCCCGTCCCTCGGTCGCTTGGCTGTCTCGATGCGACGCTACGATCCGTACACAGCGACTGGTGGCGCCTTTATTGGGATCATCATCGAAGCTCAAGAGTTCCCCGGATGGGAGAGCATCCGGGCAATGGCAGCTCATTTCCGGTTCGTGCGGGACCATCACAAACAGGTCAAGAGAGTTGCCCTTGTCACTAATTCTGCTCTCGGAAACTGGCGACACATTTCGTCTCTGCAGAAATCAAGAGGTTTAGGTCAGGAGATGTTGAAGCAGCGAAACAATGGGTCCTGAACCGCTCGTAATGGCGCGAGTGCGGAACGGCACGGCGCCTTTCAATCGCCCACCTGGTTTACGAAGTGGCCGGCATCATCGGACAAGGCACACTGGCCGATCGCGTAGTCTACAGCCGGCTGCGAGCACGAAGAACGACAAAGGTCAAAGCATGCGTCGGCCCGCAGAGAGCTGTCGGACGCTCAGCTAGAGGGATATAATTTTTGCACGCCGACCGTTTGGTCGGTTTTTTACACAACCTCGGCGTGCGGGTCGATTCAGTCTTTCTTGCGGCCTGTTGCGGTCACACATGTGGCCGCTGGCGTTTTAATGGTAGCGAACTGGATACCATGCTGCTTGGCAGGCTACGAGGTCTTTGAATGAGCGTCGGTGTCCGTCTTCCAGGTTCCGACCAGTTCACCCTCACATCGCATCTTCCGAGCATCGAGAGCGTTCTCCAACGCTTGTGTCTATGCGGCGGGCGAGGACACAACGGGATGAACACGGTCTCGCACTTCGTCACTTCGTCGGTCGGGAATCCCATCACCTGGTGCGCCATTGCTACGCGTGATTGCAACCTCAACCGCCCGCCCCGCCCTGCTCATAAGCAATCGGCAAATTGCGGCAGCCTCGCCGTCACCAGCCGCTGGTGCTCATAATAATAGTGCTCGCGCGTAGATGGCACATTGAGCTCAGGATGAACCTGGTGGTGGCCGCCGGCGCAACGCCACGCTGTCTCTCTTCGGCAACACTCCGCCCTATTCCGCGCCGTCGCTCCTGCGTGGGAACAATCACGCTTTTGATTTCTGCCATTTCACGAGAGAATGGCAGCTGGTCCGGCAGGAAGCACTGGGCTGGACCGCGAGCCGCCAAAGCGCGCTTCGCCCTAAAGGGAGGTCTTCTCGGTGACCATTGACTTCCTGACCTGCTCAGCAGCGTATACTTCTTTATACCGGCATGGATCTCCGAATGCGCGTCCGAGCCTACATGGCTTACCTTCCTTCCTGGTGAAGGCCCTTCATCGGATGACCACAACGATACCGGGAAACTTGCGAACGGGCTCGAGGACTAGGAGTGGCGTCTGGAGAACCGCTGCACGGGCGCGCGCCTCCGTGGACGACAGCAGAGGACTAGGTGCCAATTGCGGTTGCGCGCTAAGGCCGCCCCAGTATCTTTATTCTGGCAGCAAAGCGTTGCGCCCATGATGCCGCTGCATCGGCCATTTCACTTTAGAAGGGGTTCTCCATGACTCGACGTTATGTTGGGGCAGCTGCGATATGTGTTCCACTGACGGTGATGACGCTGGTCGGACCCGCCGCTGGCCAGACAGCCGTTCCCGTCACCGAATCCAGGGAGACGTTATTCCCCAAATTGCGCTGGGGTGACGACCAGCACTATCTCGAATTTTACGCTCAGATCAACAAAGGGCTTCTGGTATTCGACGACGGCGGTTCAACCTTGGGGTATATTCCGGTCGACAACGGCAATTCGTCGTCGCGCGCAGGCTTGCGTCTTTACGGCGCGATCAACGAGGGTTTGTCGCTCGGCGGCAACCTCGAATGGGAATGGAACCCCTATTCGACCACTAATGTAAATCAGCTCAATCGGGACGATTTCGATTGGGAGACGGATCTGCTTCGCAAGGCGGAAGTTTACCTGGAGTCCAAAGATTACGGCAAGCTGTGGGCCGGCCAGGGCAGCATGGCTTCCGATTCAACGGCGGAGGTCGATCTCTCCGGGACATCGGTCGTCGGCTATTCGCTCGTCTCCGATATGGCTGGAGGACCATTCTTCCGATTGAATGACGGCGAACTCTCTTCCGTGCGCGTGAAGGATGCTTTCACAAATTTCGACGGCGTCGCCCGTAAATTGCGGGTGCGATATGACACTCCGAAATTTGCCGGCTTCAGCCTCGCGACGTCGGTAGGCACACAGGTGGTTCCGGAAGAAACACATGTGACAGTCTGGGACATTGCTGCGCGATACGACAACACATTCGGCGACTTCAAGGTCGCCGCCGCTGTTGCGTATTCCGAGCCTGCCGAAGACGACTCCCTTGTCGATGGGTCGGTTTCGTTCTTGCACGAGCCGACAGGCCTGAGCCTCACGCTGGCGGCGGCCTATTCCGATGAGATGGTTGCCGATGGGCGTTATGGATACGTCAAGCTTGGCTATCAGACGGATATCTTCGAGGCCGGGAAGACCGCAGTTTCTGTTGATGCCTATTATGGCGAGGACATCGCTGCCGTTGGAAGTGAGAGCACCTCTTTCGGAGTTCAGCTTGTCCAGAATCTGGACTACTATCAGACCGAACTGTATCTCGGCGCCCGCTCGCATGACTACGAAGAGGAGGCCGAGGAATTCGACGACAGTTTCGCAGTGCTCGCAGGAGCACGGATAAAATTCTGACCGGCTGCGCGATGTCGCGTTCAGCAGCCGGACACAGCTACGGCGGAACGCGTTCGTTTTGAAGGCGGAAATCGGCGCTGCCGGAGCGTATTGGTCAAGATAGCGCACGTCACTCAAGCAATTGCCCAAGGCACGGCCGGCCGCCTACTTGACGTTGATGCGACCGCCTGAGATTTCCAGGATTTCATCTCCTTTTAGGGCGGCGCGGTTACCATTGGGGAGCGCCACGAAGCATCCATGCGGGCAGAACTCTAAGGTCTCTCCTTTCCGCACCCCCATTTCTGTTCGAATTCCGTTTTCAGTCACAACGAAGAAGAATGGGTCGGCGTCGAGATTTGTCACAGTAGCGCCAATCGCCTGGCTTGCCGTAATAAGCGGCAGGCAGCAAATCGCGGACAGAATGTTTCTGATCATGTAACGCACCATCCTTAGATCGCGCTAGTCTCAGGACACCCGCCTCGCGATTTGAGCAACGAAGACGAGATGAATGGAAATCTACTCCTGTTTGTTCTAAGAGCCCGTCCCGAAATTTCGGGAGCGCGGGTTTGCTGGCAGACGCTCATGGTTGTGGCGGACGTGGCTTAAGGACTGATGTGATTTGGACGCGTAATCCCAAGCGACTTTGAAGTCTGGGACGGCTTCGAAAAATTTGTATCACATCTTTTCGTATCCTGCCAAATCGAGCAACGGCTAGGTTGCTGTAATTATGTCATTGTAGTTCAATGTGTTAGTTGGTTTGTATGAAGCTACACCCACACCGACATGTGCTCAATTGTGGATCGCCCCAAGGGGGTTGAGCAGCTGGCGCGGTCGTGATTCCAACGGGTTGTCGAAGCCTGATTGCAGAGACCTGATGTGGACGCCAGCTCCTCGCCAGCATAGCCGTGAAAACCTGCGTTATGAAACAGACACGACGGATGCAGAGTGGAATTTGATTGCACCACTTATGCCGAGAGCTAGCCGCACCGGTCGACCGCGCAGATGGTCCTTGCGCGAGATTATGAACGCGATTTTCTACGTCATGCGTGGCGGCATCGGATGGCGTCTGTTGCCATCGGATTTTCCGCCAAGGAGCACTGTGTTTAGCTGGTTTTGCTTGTTCTGCGATACCTGCCTGTTCGAGAAGATGAACCATAAGCTCCTGATGCTGGATCGCGAACGGTGTGGCCGCGAGGCCTCGCCTACCGCCCTATCATCGACAGCCAATGTGAAGACCTGCGAGAGTGGCGGGCCACGCGGCTATGATGCCGGCAAGGAGATCAAGGGCCGCAAGCGCCATGCGCTGGTCGACACCGACGGTCGGGCTCTCGTCCTTTTACCCGCATCCCGCCAGCATTCAGGATCGTGATGGCGCCGGGCCGATCCTCAACGCCTCCCGGCGACCGTTTCCCTTTATCCGAATGGTGTTCGCCGATTCTGGATACCGGGGACCGTGTGTGGCCGAGGCCACCTCTATCGCAGTCGAAATAGTCAAAGACAGCCAGATCAGATCGGCTTCGCCGTGCAACCAGGACGTTGGGTCGTGGAGCGCTTCTTCGCGTGGATCAATCGCAACCATCGAATCCGCAACAGCATTCCTCTACGCCGCAAGCTGTTTTGATCCTTGTCCGGCGCATCGCACGAAATCAATGAGTTTCGGCACGGACCCTAAGCTTCCATCAGATCCGCACTCGGCCTAGAGCGGTCAATCAAAAGAGTGCGCGCAAATTATTTTAAACTGTTGGCGTTTGCCAGCCAGACCCGCTGGTTGCTGACTGAACGACAGTGCCCACCCCCCCACGGACCTTCCAATCACACCGAGACGACACTCGCTATCACTGCCAAAGCGACGCGTACGCTCTTTATGAACTTTGTTGGTTGTCTCGCTTACCAAAACCATGCAGTGACTGATTGCAAACAGCGTGCCGCAGGTGAGATTAAAGCCGCTTATAGGATCAGTTAAGGCCTCGCGACTGGAGCAAATGCGATGACAATAGACCTCATGAGCAAACTCCGCCACGCGCGTCGGGAAAGTGACGACTGGCTGCTCACTCTGCTAACAGCTGTGTTCATACTAATGATATTCGTCTTTGCCCCGCTCCAGGCAGCGGGCATTTTCTTGTTTCAAACGTTTGCAATTGCGGGGTTGCTTGCGATTATCGGCGGGGCGCTGATGATCTCGGGAAATCTGATCGCACTTGGGTTAATGTCGATCGCATTCATCGCCAATTTTGCCGTCTTTTTTTTCCGCCTTTATTATCCATGGCCCTACAACCTGCATTTGTTGGCGGGTGCATGGTTGATCATCGCGGTCACTATTGGAATTGTGGTCGCCCGGGCAGTGTTCGGGGGAGGCCGCATAACCTATCACCGAATAGTCGGAGCTACCCTTTTGTACCTTTTGATTGCGGTGGCCTTCGCAACACTGTTCGCATTTGTTGGCCTGTCGATTCCAGATGCATTCAAGGGGATCGCATTCAAGGACGATTTGGCGCTTGCGAGCTCACTTTTCTATTTCAGCTTTGTCACCCTGACATCGACAGGTTACGGCGACATCGTTCCTATCCACCCGTTGGCGCGAAGTCTTAGCAATGTCGAATGCATCATTGGCCAACTCTACCCGGCAACGATTTTGGCCAGGCTTGTAACCCTCGAATTGCGAGCCGGTAGCGAATAGCCTTGTAAACATCACGACCTCACCCATCGCTTCTGATAGCTATGCCTTCCGGAAGCTTGAGGCAGCGGGCCCATGTCACAGTCACCTCTTCCAGGCAACGTCCCCGACAATCTTGTTTCGTTCGACATTGCACTCATCACTTCCCTCAACTTCACGATGCTCATGTCCATCACCTATTACCCGATTTGTCAGGCGAAATGAGAAATTGCCCCCCCTATTGCACGCGGGCTGCCGAGAGGCCGAGGTCTTCCTTCAGCCATTCCTTGATCCGCGCCTCGAGGGGCTCTGGGCCTCTTCGGCCAGGGCTTGGTCCGGCGATAGGGTCGCCGATGCATTGGTCGTGTCTCGCCATTCTTCCAGGCTGTTTTCAAGTTCGCAGCGAAGCTCTGGAGATCGATGACCAACGGCTCCTGGTTTTCGCATTCAGGCCACGACGATCGACCCGCCTTCCAAGCTCTTCCTGTGTGGCGCGGATGCGGGCAAACAGCAGCACCGGGTCGGCTGTCTCCATCAGTGCCCGTAGCCGATCCTTATCGGCCTCGGCCACTTTCGGATGAGCAAGAACACGGGCCGCGGGTAGTCCATGTTGTCCCTCGCTTGATGCTTGGGGCCGACACAATCGGACCCCGTTCAACATCATCATTCTGAAGGACAGCCGCCTTCCTGGCTATGCGATGAGCGCTGGCTCATTACAGCATCTAAGTGGCGCGCTTGAAGGAAATATACGCGCTACCTTGCCAAGGAGCACCGAAGAGGTCCAGTATCGCCCCTTGTTCATCAGGTGAATGTCGTACAAAGGGAAGAAAATCAATGAATATTCATTGTCTTCTGAAATTCCCGCGAGTTTGCAAAGCAAGAAATTCATCCGATAAATCAAGAGATTCGTCGGGTGGAAGTGGAGATGGCAATCTTACTGCTGCCAGTCATGTACATGACGCCGCTAGGTGTGTGCTGGCAGCTGTTACGATGACGGTTGGCATTGCCGCACTCAGCGTTACTGCCTGGGCGCAAACCGAAGAAGATCTAGCCAAGCAATACAAGATGGAAACCATGGAGCAGGCGCTGCAGACGAAGGAGCACTATGATCTCTACGGCCTGCGCTTCGCCAGTGACCAATCGACAGTCCCGGCCGATGCGAAATCGCTCCTGGACGACATTGCGACGACGCTCAAGAACTTCCCCGATTGGCATTTGAGGATTGTTGGACATACCGACGCCACGTCTGACCCGCAGCCCAACGAGGCCTTGTCGCTCGCCCGCGCCAACGCCATCAAAGCGGGGTTGGTTGAACGCGGCATTGACGAGCAAAGGCTGGCCACGGCCGGCGCCGGGGAAAAGCGGCCTATCGCCGGCAACGACACGGCAGAGGGGCGTGCACTCAACCGCCGGGTCGAGCTTGTTCGATTTACCGACGCGGCAGAGGCCAAGCGACTGCTTAAGGCGATGTCGGATTATCTGGATGCACAGAAAGCAATATCGTTCGACTATGACGCGGGGCTCGAGGTCGTAACCAATGATAAACAGAAGCTTGCGCTCGCAAGTTCCGGCACGGTGACGCTCAACCGTCCGGATAAGGTCCGTGCCGCGCGCGCCGGCGGCTTCGTAGACGTCGAAACTCTGTTCGATGGCAAAACCCTGACCCTGTTCGGAAAGAACGCCAACAAGTACACCCAGCTTGAGTTTCCCGGCACGATTGATGAATTGATTGACGAGTTGAGGAACAAATACGACAGACCGCTCCCTGCCGCCGATCTCTTGGCGTCGAACTCCTACGCCGCGTTGATGGAAGACGTTTATGACTCGAAAGATCTCGGCAGTGGAGTGATCAACGGTACCGAGTGCGATTTTCTCGCGTTCCGCAAGGATGAGGTAGACTTGCAGGTTTGGATCACACAGGGAGAGAATCCCTATCCATGCAAATACGTCATTACATCAAGGCTTGTTACCGACGGACCGCAGTACAGCGTGGAATTCAGGAATTGGAACGCCGGCGAAAAGGCAGCGAAGGATGACTTTACGTTCCAGAACCCGACAAACGCAGAGAAGATCGACCTAAAGGACCTTCAGGAACAGACCAGTGAACTTCCGTCGAACTTCGCAATGGGAGACAAACAATGACCGCATTGAAACGAGTTGGGATGTTGGTTGCCGCGTTGATCATGATGAGCGGTGTGACCGAATTGGGCCAGCACCTGTCCATCCAAGGGATACCCGGCTTTGTCTCGACCGCCGAGGCTGTCGTCGGCCGGCCGCTGACACCGGTCAGCGTTGCCGGTGTGGCGCGGCGGACGTCGCGGCGTAACTAGCCGAAGCGTGGCCGCAGTGAGTTGTTGCGGACCTGAACGGAAAGGGCGCGGCCGGGATCCTCAGCGGACTTCGAAGAAAGGGTTCTAGTCGCGGTCGAAATGAAGACCACCCTGGGGAGAGTGTCCTATGAGCCGTTGAGGCGCATGCAGGTAAACCGCACCTCTTCGCCACGCTACGGTTCGGCCCCGCGATCTTCATCGTGAGCTTCGCATGACCCCCTGTATTGGTTCAAAGTGCTCTCCGCCATTTACTCAGGCAGGGCCTCGGGCACCGAGCCGCGGATGAGCGGATGAGCGGATGAGCGGATGATAGCCGAGTTCGACTGACATTGTGGGGAGCATATGACCTATTTTGTGCAAGCACTGCAGAACAATCCTGAGCTGGCGATATTCCTCACACTGGCAGTTGGCTTCTTGATCGGCCGCCTCAAGTTTGGGAGCTTCAGTCTCGGCATTGTCGTGGGGACGCTCTTCGCAGGGGTCTTGATCGGACAGCTCGATATCAAAGTCCCGCCAATCGTGAAGGTCATATTCTTCGATCTCTTCCTCTTTACCACCGGCTACAAAGTAGGACCGCAGTTCTTTCGAGGACTGAAAAAGGACGCAATTCCGCAGGTGCTGCTCACCGTGGTCCTTTGCGTTGCATGTCTGTTCACAGCATTCGGTTTCGCGAAGCTGCTGAACTACGACATCGGTACGGCAGCCGGACTCCTTGCTGGAGCATTTTCCGAGTCAACAGTCATCGGCACCGCAGGCGAGGCCATTCAGCGCCTCCCGCTGTCCGATGCGGAGAAAAGCGCGCTGCTAAACAACATCCCTGTCGCCTACGCGGTCACCTACCTGATTGGGACTGCCAGTCTCGTCTGGTTCCTTCCTACCATCGGGCCCAAATTGATGGGGATAAACCTGCGCGAAGAAGGTGCTCGTATGCAGGCTGCGCTGGCGGGCTCGTCAGAACTTGGCCCAGGTGTCGTCTCCGGGACCAAATTTTTCGACGTCCGGGCCTACCGCGTCACGAATCCCATCCTGGTAGACAAGACCTTGGCGGATATCGAGGCAATGCCCAAGGACACTCGGGTCTTCATTGCGCGCATTCGCCGAGGCACCGAGATCTTGGAGCCTGTACCTGACTTGGTCATCCGTAAGGATGATGTTGTTGCCGTGCTTGCACGCCAGGAAATTCACGTGAGACGAGGGGACATCATCGGTCCCGAGGTGGACGACAAGTCTCTGCTCGACGTCCCAATCGAAGTGCTGGATGTGGTGGTGACTAAACGGTCTATCGTAGGACTGGCGCTTGATGACTTGACCAAGTTGGAGTTTGCTCGTGGCGTCTTTCTTCGAAGGCTCACACGCGCTGGACATGAGATGCCCATCGCCGCCATAACGCAGATCGATCGAGGGGATGTAATGTGCCTGATCGGAACAAAGCCCGAGGTTGAGAAAGCGGCCAAGGAAATTGGCTATGCCGACCGACCGACCGATGCGACAGACATGGTTTTCGTCGGCACTGGCATAGTGCTGGGAGGGCTTGTGGGCCTGCTTTCGCTGACTGTCGCAGGTATTCCGCTCACCCTTACAGCGAGCGGTGGAGCCTTGATCATGGGTTTGATCTTCGGTTGGCTTAGATCTGTGTACCCATTCTTCGGTCGGATGCCGCAGCCGGCGATCTGGATTTTCGACACTGTAGGGCTGTGTCTATTTATCGGGGTGGTCGGCTTAAGCGCCGGACCGAGCTTCTTTTCCGGACTTCAGAATACCGGTTTGAGCCTGGTCGCCGTTGGTCTGGTGTCAGCCCTGTTACCACATACCATAGGAATACTCTTTGGCCGCTATGTATTGAGGATGAATCCGCTGATCGTCTTGGGCGCTTGCGCCGGTGCCGGGACGATTACGGCCGCACTTCGTGCCATTCAAGACGAGTTTAATAGCAGTGTTCCCGCACTGGGCTACACAGTTCCGTACGCCGTAGGAAATATTCTGCTTACAGCATGGGGACCCGTGCTCGTAGCCATGATGACATTTGGGAGATGAAAGGACAAAGCGCTTCTGCGCTCAGCAGTCGGACGCCTGCGCAATTTTTTGGTCGCGTAACTCCCTGGCCGCCTGACGCATCCTGGGTTCGTTGCGCAGTCTGGCCAACTTGGGTTGCAAGGAAAATTGCCTTGGGAGGGTAACCGTTCACCGGTGTATGTAGCCGACGTTGCTCGATTCTCCGACCTTAAGAGGGGCGTTCTGCTCGCCGGTCCCCAGACTATCGGCAGCGTCCCCGATTTCGCCCTTCCGATCGTAAACTCGTCACGGTGCGCTCCAGCATGGATCCTCACGAAACCCTACAAAGTTTTGCCGGTTGTATCGTCTTCATTGGCGGAGGGCCGCCGGTCTGGAGCGCCTACGCACGCTTCGTTAGCCACTGGGATATAACGCGCCTCCCCTATGATGGTCCGGCAGACCGCTTTTTCGACCCGAGATGGCTTAACGGCGAATCGTCAACGTCTTAAACGCGCGTCATCGTGTTCACGCCCAGATCGACATCGTTCTCGATCTCCATGCGCCCCTAGCTGATGCCACGCTGTGGCCTTCGAGCCTTCCACCTCTGCATGACTGCAAGTAAAATCTGCATTTCTAAGCTGTCAAATGCGGTGATCCCTGCTTGTCTTAACAACTTCCGAAATGCGATGACATCGATGTTTGTCAGGCAACTGAGGTGTTGGCGAGGGGCGGCGCATGCTTCTGGAACCGATGCTAGCGTTCGAAGTCGATCGTGCCGTTGCCGTGTTGCCGTGGACATGGTCGAGGTACCAACCAGCGAAGCGTTGTTTCGTGTTTCACCGATATGGGCAACCCGCGGGCTGAAGTGCCGGGCGAAGCACGGGGATTCTGGCAGCGACACCGGTGAGGAGCAACGCCTTTCGCGGCGCTATCCCCATCACCGACCCCGAAACAGTCGAAGCCGCATCTTGAAGTGAGGATCGGCAACCTTTCGCATGCTCATTCTCATGGCCCGATCATTCCAAAGCAACGAACCGAGCGCATGGCGTGCACAGCGATCACCGATTATGACGAATTGCTGGCTCTTGTCGTAACCAGCAAGGCGATGTTCAAGCACGACTGCGCAGTGTTTCCGAGCCAGGGAATTGCGCTTCATCGCATGCATTTTTCTTGGAAAATTGGGCTTTCGCTTCAAACTGAACTTGTGTGTCAGAACCACGCAGGTCCTGGCTGGAACGCCGGACGTTGGCTACTACACCAGGTGCCATGGCCTACTAAGGGCGCGGAAATGTGTTAAACGTAGCTGTTTCGCCCCCCGGTGGCTGGCACTATCTGATGGCGAAAGTGGCACACTGCACTTGTAGGATCGGAACCTAAACATTGTTCTAGTGTCCCGATTAACTTCAGAATCGGAGGACACTAGCAACTTATTGATTCCTAGTGTCGTTTTGATTTCGAAGTTCGCTCCAAGCGCGATCTCGAAATCAAGCGAACTTCGAAATCACGACACTAGCGAGCGTTCTCCTCCCTTTGCGCTCGCTGTTCCCTTCTGGAGGTTATCAGCCTTCAAACAATGCCGGACCCCAGTGGGCCGGCTTTTTTGGTCTCGTCCGAGACCACTTCTTAATATTGCTGATGATTGGTGGTCCTGCGGTTCCCTCGGCGAGACTTCCTAAATGCTTGCAAGCAACGCATGCCTGGTCGAGACAGGCTGCAAACCGTGCCGTGGAGCTGCAATGATTACGGCGACGGCTACGCTTGTCGAGCGCTTCCAACTCTTTGGCCGGTAGCTTGGCGATCAAGTCGTCGAGAATATTCTTCCTTGAGATCTTATGTGGCCATACCGTCTCGCTCTCGGTGAACTTGAGACGGGGAAGCCCAAATGCGCGATGCGAGACACGTGCATGCAGGCAGAAGACCTCGATGAGCGCACCTTCCATCGTCATGCTGCAGGTGGGAGCAGGAACAGAGTCATTGCGAAGATCACGTAGACCATGAGGATCATGACGCCCACAAACCAAGCGGATCGCCCACTGTTGGTCATCAACGTTGCCGCCATAGTCGCGAAAAGCATCATCACAATGGCACCCGGCCAGAACTGAAGGTTCATCGGCGCAGGTCCAACGAAATAGCTCAGTACGACTAACAGCGGCGCAACAAAAAGCGCGATCTGGGCTGCGCTGCCGAGTGCAATACTGACGCTCAGGTCGAGACGATCCTTTGCGGCTGCCGAGAAGGCCGACGCGATTTCCGCGGCGGCCCCGACGATTGCGACCACCACAAAGCCAACGAAGGCCGGCGACATACCGAGCGTTTCTGCCGCTTGTTGTACCGATGCGACGAAGATGTGGCTGACGAGAGCAACGAGCACCGTAACCAAAGCCAAGATGCCTGCCGCGACAGGCAATGGCCAGACTGCCTCTCCAGCCTCACCATGGCCGACGCTCGCGAAGGCTTCCTTGTGTGTCTTCAGGGAAAATACCATCGAAAGCGCGTAGGCAACGATGAGGAGCGCCGCGAGCCCTATGCTCAGCGATTGAGTGACCCCTTCCCGGCCGTCGACCTGGGCGACGAGCGAAGGCATGAGCAAGGCAACAGTCGCAAGGAAAAGGAGGCCCGAGTGAAAGCGGGCGTTCACACGATTAAACTGCTGCTCGTGATGCCGGAGCCCACCGATGAGAAACGCGCCGCCCAGCATGAAAAGTGTATTGGTAACGATGGCGCCAGCGATTGAAGCCTTTACCAACAGATACTGGCCTGCTTGAAGAGCCGTGAGCGCAATAACAAGCTCCGTCAAATTGCCGAGGGTCGCGTTCAGTAGCCCGCCGACTGCATCGCCCGTACGCTCGGCTATCGATTCTGTCGCTCGGCTCAGCAGAGTTGCAAGCGGGATGATGGCAAGAACCGAGAGGAGGAAAAGCAGAGTGTGGCGCTCGGGCCAAAGTACCTCTCCGAGTAAGACCAGAGGGACAAAAGCCAGCAGCCACAGCAAGGGCGCAGATCGAATTTCTCTGAATATCCTATCCATAATCATCCCCAGCCGACCGCCAATGCGGAAGCAATAGTTTCGATATACTCTCGCTTCTAACTCTTGCCACGAGGCGTAGCAGGCCTAGGCGTTTACGGCCAAAGCGGAGCCGGCGCCCGCAGTGCGCACCAACATCGCCTTTAGCAAGGGCAGTCATTCCGCTCTGTCCTCCACTGCGCTTTTTATAGCGTTGACGAGTACTGCGTTCTCGAGAGGCTTTATGAGGAAGGACTTGGCCCCGGCTTCTTGGCATAGATGGCGTATCGTCACGTCGTCGTGGGCTGTAATGACGACTGTGGGGATGTGCGCGCCCTCTCGCCGAAGATGCTGCTGAAGCTCCAACCCTGTCATTTCTGGCATATGGAAATCGACCACCAAGCAGTCAGGCAATCCGTCCTGAAGCGAGCGAATAAAATCTGCCCCTGATGCGAAATCCGGGGTATTGATGGACTGCGCCCTAAGCAACCTTACCAACGCCTCGCGAACCGACGGTTCGTCGTCGACAATTGAAACCGTAAGGAGGTGTTTTCGCATCGGCGAGAATGTGCCAGCGGCGATAGCAAGAATCAACGCCAGCACGGGATACCGGACGAGGAATTGCTCCATTCAGGACAGCATCGAGCCCCGTCATTTCGTTGCCGCCTTCGACGCCTCGTAGACATCGCGATAGCCGCGCGCAATGGTTCGCACACCTCTTCCGATGTCCGTGTATGCCTCATCCGGTAGGTTGGCCAAAGAGACGCGCATTGACCACTGGGGCGCTTCGAACCCGCCGCCGTTCAACAGTACAATTCCGTGATCCTCTGCCAGGCGGAACGCGAGATCGAGTGGATGGATGTTTTTCTTCAGGTAGTCGACAGCCTCGTCGCCGATGTTCTTGCGTGCCCAGAACTCGAAGTCGATCAAGCCATAATAGGCGTCATAGCTGGCGTTAGGGTCAAGCTCGAGCCCAAGCCCATTGACCAGAGACCAGAAGCGCTTGCTCACGATGTCCATGCATGCCTTCTGATATGCCTTCTCTTCGTCCATGAGTTCGTAAAGCGAAAACATCGTCATCATCACCTGCTGAGGCAAGGATAGCCCAGCGGTATGGTTGAGGCCGATATCGCGACTGTCGGCGACGATCCGATCGATGAACTTGAACTTGCGAGGCTCAAGCGTGATCGGCCCATAGCGCTTGTCCAGGGCCTTCAGATGCTCGCTTGGCAGTTTGGCTATCATATCGTCGTAGATGTTGTTCTCGTGGGTCGCGATCACGCCGAGCCGCCAGCCGGTGCAGCCAAAATATTTCGAATAGGAGTAGACGCCGATCGTGTTGTACGGGAGCTCGCCGAGCAGGGAGCGGAAATCGTTGACGAAGGTTCCATAGACGTCGTCGGTCAGAAGCATCAGGTCCGGCCGCTTCGTCTTCACCAGATTGACGATTTTGGCCATCGTTTCCTTGCTCATCCCCATGCCACTGGGGTTGCCTGGATTGACTATGAAGAACGCCTTGATCTTGGGGTCCTCGAGCTTCTTGATCTCCTCGTCGGTGTATTGGAACCGATTTTCCTGCGGTGCGGCGATGTTCACGACCTTGAGGGCGTAGTCTTCGAGATGCGTCATCTCGAGGTAGGGCGTGAAGATCGGTGTGCCGAGCGCAATCGTATCGCCGGGGAAGAGCAGCCGGTTTGCTTTCAGCGATTTGAATATGTAACACATGGCGGCCGTACCGCCCTCGACCGCGTAGAGATCGAACTTGCCGGATGGGCGCGGCTCACCGCACATCGCCCACATTAAGTACTCGTGCACGATCTGCTCGTTATGGACGAGCATGCGGTCAGGTACCGGATAGTTATCGCCGATTATTGAGTTGACCAGCTCGTGGACGAAGGCATCGCGATCGAACGAGAATTTCTTTACCGCAAATTGCACCATCTCTGACAACAGGGCGGCGCCAGGCATGTCCTCGTGCTTTGCAAGCCAGGCATCGAGCCGCGAAGCGATGGCTTTCGCCGCCGGCATCCCGCCAATTCCAGGGGAGATGTCCATGACGCGCTGGCTCTCGGTGATCGCGAACTGGCCAAGCAAGAAGAAGGAGCTACGCGGCTCGGTCGCGATCCAATTGGGATTGCCGCGACCGGCATTGAGGAACGCAGACTGCGTGGTCCGAGAAGTTTCCTTGGCTAGACTTATCAGCTCGTTCTTGATCTCGAACGGGCCGAGAGATTCAAATTTGCGAAGTGTCAACAGATCAGTCATGGCTTCCTTCCTTCACGCGTCTCCCTACGATGGACAATCGCTGTCCCGCTTACGTGACCATCAGGACGATGATCAGTCCCCATAGTGTAAGCAGCGTGTTGCTCACGGCGTAAGGGACGGTGTAACCGAGCATCGGCACGTCGCTCTTAGCCACTTCGCCGACCATCGCGACCGACGCGGTGGAAGTTCTTGCGCCGCCGCAGCAGCCGAGGTTGATCGCGTCGTGGAAGCGAAAGATGTACTTGCCGATGTACGGCGCGAGCAGCATTGGCACCGATGTCGCGAAAATGCCCCAGAAGAAGAGGGCGAAACCCGCTTCCTTGAGACCCGCGATGAATGTGGGGCCTGAAGTGATGCCGACGATGGCGATGAAGACATTGAGGCCGACCGAGTTCATGAACCAGAGCGTCGGTTGCGGGATGTTGCCAATCTGCGGCTTCACGGTACGCAACCAGCCGACAAAGATGCCGGCAATCAGCGCTCCACCTGATGTGCTGAGCGTGATCGGGACGCCCCCGATGGGCAGGACCGCGGCACCGATCAGGCCGCCGATCATGATGGCGAGGCCAACCAGCACCATGTCGGTGACCGTCTGCGGCCGATCGGCATAACCGACCTCCGCTACGAACCGGTTAATTTGCGCCTTTGATCCGGAGACGCGCACGATATCGCCGCGGTTGATTTTCGTCTTCGGCAGTACGGGGATGTTCACCGCCGCCGAGCCACGACGAATGGAGTTTAGGTAGACGCCCCGCGTGTAGGGTTCCTTTGCGAGCGAAACGAGTTCGCGGCCATCTAGCGCCTTCGACGTGATGAGGACATCTACTGCTTCGATCGGAATGTCGAGCACCTCGCGATCTTCGACTTCCTCGCCTTCGCCGAGCGTGTTGACGAGCACTTCGCGGCGGCCGGAAACGGCAATGATATCGCCGGCCTTGAGCACGGTGTCCGGATTGTGCGGCACTATCTCGCCATCGCGGCGAAGCCGCTCCACGAAAATGCGCTCGCCGCCCGCTATGCCCTCGGCCTGGGCGATGCTCTTGCCAGCTGCCAAACCCTTTTCGCGAATGCGGTATGCGCGGGCCTCGCGCATCCGCCATGCGCTCATCATATCGGCATCCTTCGTCGCGCCGCCGAGAACGTCGCGCTCGTAGCGCGCACAGGCTTCGGCGATGTCGACGCCCAGCATCTTCGGGCCGAGAAAGGCGAGGATCCAGCCGGTCCCGATCGTTCCAAAGAGATAGGTGATTGCGTAGGCGACGGGGATGAGGTCAAGCTGCTTCTTGGCATCTTCGCCAGGCAGACCAAGCTGATTGATCGCATCGGTTGCGAGCCCTATCGAAGCTGAGATCGTCTGGGCGCCGGCAAGCAGGCCGGCCGCTAGGCCCGGACCGTACCCGGAAACGATTGCCGCCACATAGACCACCAGCAGACACAGGACCGAAACGACGACCGCAAACAGTGCCTGCGGCGCCCCATCCGTCGCGATCCCCCGCACGAACTGCGGACCGACACCAAAGCCGACCGCGAAGAGGAAAAGGATGAAGAAGACAGACTTCACCTGGCCTGAGATTTCGATGCCGATCTGGCCGATCACGACACCGGCGAGAAGCGTACCTGTTACCGCGCCTAGGCTGAAGCTGCCGAATTTGCGTGTGCCGATCCAGTAACCCACCGCGAGCGTGAAAAAGATCGCTAACTGTGGATTGGCGCGAAGAGTGTCGGTAATGTAGCTCCACATGGCGTCATCCCCATTTTCTGATTGCCATCCCGTGCTTCCGGGAGATCCGAATGCTCACGGCATGATCCTACTGATGAGCTTGTGCCTACTTGACCCTCTTTGTCGTTGCTGACTTGCCGCCCAGCTTTTCGGGTCTGATCAGCTTCAGGCCCTTCGCGGCCTCATACCCATGGATTTCCTTCACATCGAGCTTGCGCATGAAGTCGATAGTGTCCTGCGTCAGCACCTGGCCAGGAACCATTATCGGGAAACCGGGCGGGTAGGGGATGACGAAGTTTGCCGATACGAGGGCGGGACCTTTCTCCAGCCGCTTGTTTATCTCGGGGCTGTTTAGCGGCACGTACTCGCATAACTTCTCGTCATAGGCCATGAAGAAAGCCGTGCGCATATCGCCTTCGTTCGTTGACTTGCCGGCGTTGCCCCTGAATGCATCGTGGAAGCGGCTGAAGTTGGGCAGATCCGGCACGTCGTGCATCAAGCTCTTGGTTCGCGCCGCGAAGGTTTGTCGCGCACCGTCGCCGCCGCTCTTCAGGCGCTCCTCAATCTCGTCGCAGACTTCGACGAGGACGCGGACCAGATGGGCGATGTCGCTGCGCGTGTTGTTGATGTTTGACTGCAGCAATACGGAGTTGCGCGAGGTCTTGTTGACCTGGATATTGAAGCGACTTGCCAGCAGGCCCTTGAACTGCGTTCCGTCGAAACCGGCGGTGCCGCAAACAAGCGTCAAGCGGGTCGGGTCGAGGTAGAACTCATCCTCGCGCATTGACTTGACTACATCGGCCCAGCTCACGCCGGGCTTCAGATAGTCTACGAAGCCCGACTGCCGGAAAGCATCGGGAATTAGCTCGTTGGCGCCGAGCACTTTGAAATACTTGGAAATGATCGGATGCGAATTGATGATGGTCCGAATCTTCAGCGCGATCGAGATCGCGTTCATTACGAGGCCGTAGCCTTCGAGTTCCATCTGGCGCCGCGCCACGTCAAGACTGGCGATCAGCTGTTGGTTGGGGCTGGTGGACGCGTGCGTGAAGACCGCTTCATGGAATTGGCTTTCAACCGACCCGAAGTCCACGTCCTTGACCAGCACCATTGATCCCTGCCGAATTGCAGACATCGACTTGTGGGTGGAATTGGTCTGGTACACGCGCAGCCGAACCTGTCTTGGATCGGGGATGAGCCGTGTCGCCATCAGCTTTGCGCGCGAAGGCTTGGAGCCGAGTTCCTTCTGCTGCTTCTCGTAAGCGGTGACGGAGGCTGCATCAATCAACCACTCTTCGATTGCGGCAGCTGCACCCATGCCTGTGCGCGGGCGCAGGAACGGCGACCACCGAGCAAAGCCTGACCATGCCTCATCCCACAGGAAGATCAGGTCCGGCTTGATCGCGAGGCATTCCTCCATGACGCGCCGGGTGTTGTACATATGGCCGTCGAAGGTGCAGTTCGTTAAATCGAGCATGCGCACGCGATCGAGGCGACCCTCATCGCGCAGGTCTAGCAGCGCCTTCTTAATCGCCTCGAGCGGCACTGCGCCATACATCGAATATTGGGTGAGGGGGAAAGCCTCGACGTAGAGCGGCTGGCCGCCACCGAGCACCAACCCATAGTGATGCGACTTGTGGCAGTTGCGATCGACGATCACGATGTCGCCCGGCTGAACCAGCGCCTGCACGACCATCTTGTTACTGGTCGAAGTACCGTTGGTCACAAAGAATATGTGGTCCGCACCAAAGGCGCGCGCTGCTGCTTCCTGCGCTTTCTTGATGTTGCCGGTCGGCTCGAGAAGACTGTCGAGGCCGCCCGTTGTGGCACTGCTTTCAGCGAGAAAGAGATTGATGCCGTAGAACTCGCCCATGTCGCGAATCCACGGCGAGCTGAACACTGATTTGCCGCGCGCGATCGGCAGGGCATGGAAGGTGCCGATGGGGCGCTGCGCATAGCGCTTAAGATTGTCGAAGAACGGAGTCTCGAAACGCGCCTGGATGCCCTCGAGAATGGCGAGGTGAAGTTCCAGAAATTCTTCCACCGCGTAGAATATCCGCCGGGCGCAGGCGGCAGCCGGATCGGATGCGAGGTTCTCCACTTCGCGGTCGGTGGTGACATAGATGTCGAGATCAGGCCGTAGGCCCTTCAGGATACCGGCAAGCTTCAACGCGGAAGCATCTGACGGCAACTGGCCAATGGTATCGTCCAGGAGGCGGCGCAGGACCGGCGCTTCATGCTTTGACCGAAACGGCACACCCTCTGCGACGATAACGGAAAGGATCTTTGGATTGACAATGGCAGCGCAGAGCGCGTCCTCGAAGCTGCCGACGATGACAGGTTCATAGACAAACGGATCCTCGACGCGACGAAGACGGCGCATCTCCGCGATGATCACCGGCCATCGCGAGGCGGGCTGCGGGCTGACCATGAGCACTTCGAAGTAAGGACGCCGGGTCTCACGACCAGAAACCACGGTAGGCAGCAGATCCTGCAAAACATCGCCTTCGTCGCCGGCTTCGGCCCTATCGGCCTGATACGAATAAGCTCCTGTGAGAATTGCATCAGAGAACCGTCTGACTATGTCTGCGGCGACGGCTGCCTCTCCAGCCGCAATCTTTTCGCGCAGCTGGCCCATGAAACGCACGCCAGGATAGGCATGAAACTCTTCGATGATCGCGAGATCCGCCATGCTTGCCTCGAGGGCGGCGCGGCTGCCATGGCCAGAAGCCCAATCCTGAGCAGCAGTCAGCGCATCCCGCCAGAGATCGGAACGACCTGACTGCATCGCTAGGAAATTGTCTATCCGCTGCGCGGATGATTTGGTTGGTTTCGGCATCTCACTGCTCCCTTCCCTAACGGAAGACGCGAAAGTTAAGTAAAAATGGGTTGGCGTCGATGGGACCTAGGTCCCACATCAAGGGCTTTTTCGTCCGGCGGCAATCCAAGGCGATTGATCAATTCGGTGGCCAGGATGGATGCCGAAAATCGTTTGTGATCCGGGTAAAGTCCCACAGCGGATCCAACGTCAAAGCGGGCAACCTTCGCAGCAAGGAACGGTGGGGCCAGACAGACCACGCACACAACTCTGCAAACAGCGCTTGTGGCACGCCATCCGTGGCAATGTCGCTGAACGAATTGGGGCCCCACTCCGTAGCCGACCGAAAACAGGAACATCAGGAAGACGGTTGCCTTGAGCGGCGGCGAAATCGTGATGCCGAGCTGACCGATGATAACGGCCGCGATAAGGGTTGCGGTCACCGCGCCAAGGCCAAGGCCTTTGTAGGTGAAAGAGCCGAAATAATAGCCCAGGGCCAAAGACAGAAAGATGGCTATTTCGGGATAGCTGCGGAGGGTGCTTGGGAACCAGTCGACCATGCTGTTACCCGCTCATGTGACCACGCCCGGCGGTGTTGTCGGTCGTTCGGATGTCTGGGTCCATCGCACGCAACTAAGTCCGCTGCGAGCCACAATGCGATAGCTGTCAGTGAACACCCACGCGACGGCAAGAGGCTTCTCAAATTTCCTGCACTTCTGGCATTCCTGCTCCGGATGCTTTTCCCTCTTGAACCGCCCACGATGGAAAATAGAATGGCGGCGCGACCGCAAACGTTGATTGCATTGGGCGAATAATGCCGGAGAAAGGCCAAGAAATGCCAGTGCCAAAGTGTAATATACGGTTAATTTAGATATCAGTCGGCTGTTCCATTGCATTCGCACGTCGTCGGAGTATCGTTGCCAAAAAGCGCGAAAGACTTCGCGCGTGAAATGTGTGGGTGCGAAATTCGCGAGCATATGAGGGAGAGAAGGCATGTCCGAGGCAATGCACCCGGCAGCCCCGCACTATCTGCCATCGTTCATAACAGGCCCTGGCGAAACCGATGTGTTGTTCACTGGGGTGGTGATCTTCCTTGTTCTAGCTGTCATGGGGCTCGGAAGCTTATACTTCTGGCTCCACGCCTTGCCGGAACGCATGTCCCACGGCGCAGGTCAGCGCCAATTCCAGTTGGTGGCGGTCCTCTCGCTGCTCGCTCTGTTCACCCACATACAAGCGTTCTGGATTGCCGCATTGATACTTGCGCTTGTTCCTGTACCTGACTTCTGGACGCCGTTGGCCAGCATGGCCGACTCGCTCACCAAAATGGCAATGAGGTGGTCTCGCTCCGCGGCCGATAGGCAACACGATAGCCAACCACGCGCCAGGTGCATCCGCACGGACCATAAATGAAATAAACGGCAGTGACCTTCGCGACGAAATGCCGTCAACTCGCGTAGCTGCAGCCTCCGACGATCAATTTCAGGTCGCCGCGGCGGGAGTGCGCAAGCAATGATTGAGGTTCTACTTTGCTCGGTGTTGACCGTTCTTCCGGATTTTCTGATCCGGAGGTTCGTGCAGGGAAAGAGGATTGGTCATGAGATCACCCTCTTTTCCGTGTGGTACGAGCTACGATACGGAATTACAGCATGTATTGGTCTGACTATAGTTCTACTGACACTTATTCTTTACTACCATCCATCGACGAGCAGCGCGGTCTCATTGTATCGCACGATCCCCATTCTCCCCGAGGGTTCCGGCCGCGTCGAGGAGGTCTATGTAGAACTGAGAGACCGGGTCGAAGCAGGCGATCGCATCTTCAGGCTCGACAGCTCGGAGCAGGAGGCGGCCCTGGAGACGGCGCGCCAGCGTATATCAGAGATAGACGCTCAGTTCGAACTGGCCAAGACCGAGTTGGCCGGGGCCGATGCGCGGATCCAGGAAGCCCAGAGCGCCTATCAGCAAGCACTCGATGAATTTGAAACCAAGTCCGAGTTGCAAAGGCGTAGTGCTTCTACCGTTGCCGAACGGGAAATCGAAAGACTCGCCAACCTGGTTGACGGGCGCAAAGCCTCCGTTGCGGCTGTCATGGCTAGCAAACAGGCCGTCGAGACCCAGATTACTTCCGTTCTGCCGGCGCAGAAAAAAAGCGCGGAAGCCTCGCTGGCGCAGGCCCAGGTCGAACTGGACAAGACTGTCGTCTATGCAGGCGTCGCAGGCACGCTCGAACAATTCACGCTTCGCAAGGGTGATATCGTCAATCCCCTGATGCGGCCTGCCGGCGTCCTCATCCCAACCGACGCCGGCAGGAAGGCGCTGATCGCAGGCTTTGGCCAGCTCGAAGCCCAGGTCATGAAAGTCGGCATGGTCGCCGAAGCGACATGCATTTCAAAGCCGATGGCCATCATTCCAATGGTCGTAACCGAGGTCCAGGATCTGATCGCAGCAGGCCAGGTGCGGGCGTCGGACCAGCTTATCGATGCCCAGCAGATCGTCAGGCCTGGGACGATAACCGTTTTTCTGGAACCACTTTTTGAAGGTGGCTTCGACGGCGTTCCGCCGGGCAGCAGTTGCATCGCCAATGCTTACACCAACAATCACGACCGCTTTGCCGAGGGGAACTTGGGAACAGTACAATGGGTGTTCCTGCACGTCATAGATACCGTCGGCCTGGTGCATGCAATTATACTGAGGTTCCAGGCGCTCCTTCTTCCCGTACAAACGCTCATCTTTTCAGGCGGCCACTGAAGCCACGACACCGAACCGGTGCTCCATGCTCATATTCTGCGCCGGCGTTGCTTCTCATCTCGTGTCCCGCGCATGGCCGGGCACTGCGTAAGCGACATCGACGTAACCAACTGCAATGCAACACGGGAAGGGGAAGTTCGGTGGCTGTAGATAGATCCCCTAAGCACCCATCACAACGGATGAGGCGCACGTTCTTTCGTGCCCTCTTACAGCAGTTGCGCGTCGTATGGCCGATCTTTTCTGGGATCTTCCTCGCGATGATCGCATCCGGTGTGATCATCGGCCGCATCGAAAACTGGAGGCTCGATGAAGCTCTTTACTTCACCTTCGTAACTGGGCTTACGATTGGCTACGGCGATTATGCTCCGCAACATTTTTTTAGCCGGTTGCTGGCGGTAGCGATCGGCTTCGCGGGTATCGTGGTGACTGGGCTTGTTGCTGCGGTCGCCGTGCAAGCGCTGAAGACCACAGACCGCGATTCCCTGGATGGGGGCGGGCAAAATGAGCCACTTGCTGAATGAGATCCGCTCCAACGCCGTTCTCTGGCTCCATGACACCCGCATTTGTGGGTTTTGTCGGCGTTGCATTGGTTGGTGGCTCGGCCGATATGGCATCGGCATTCTCCGGCGCCCGCAAGAACCGGCTGGACCTGAGTGTTGGCATTGCGCTTGGGTCGGCAGCACCGATTGCGCTCTTCGTGGTGCCGATGATGGTGTTCCTCAGCTATGTCGTCGTCCCGGCCCCTATGGACCTGCTGTTGTGACCCGGCGCGGTCGCCATGGTGCTCATCGCAACGATAACTGCATCCCTGATGACCAGTGGCGGATGGTCCGCATGGTTCGTCGGGGTGCTGCTGATAATGGTCTATGTGATTTTTGCCATGACGATCTACCTGCTTCCACCACCAGTCTAGAAGCTGTCCGAACGTCAGGCTTTGTTTGGAGGGATTGGTAATGGACCCAGTTGGTTCGCGTTACCTCGTCAATCCGCCTCAGGATCTTGCGCGCGTGACACTGGGCGTGCTGTTTATCGGCAGCCTACTCATCGCCAGCCTCTGGGTTATAAAACCGTTTCTGCCGGCGATCGTCTGGGCTGCTACATTGGTAATCGCCACCTGGCCGCTTATGCTTTGGTTGCAACGCAGTACCGGAAATCGCCGCGGCGTTGCGGTCCTGATCATGACGGCGACGCTATTGTTACTTGTAATCGTGCCCATTTGGTTAGCACTCAGCACGGTCATCACAAATATAGACCAGGTTAGCGAGCTCGTTCAGTCGATCCTCTCGCTGCGGCTGCCTTCGCTACCTGTTTGGCTTGCCGAAGTACCACTCGTGGGAGCACGCGCCACTGAAGTCTGGGAAAAACTCAACTCAGCGGGCATGCAGGAACTGCTCACTCCCTATGTGGGAAAGCTTACCTACTGGTTTGCATCGGCGACGGGAAGCCTTGGTGGCGTATTCATCCACTTCCTGTTGACCACGGCAATCGCCGCCGTCATGTATTCGGGTGGTGAACACGCCGCCGCCACCGCAATCCGGTTCGGACGCCGGCTGGGTGGTATTCGCGGAGAAACTGCCGTCGTGCTGGCCGGCCAGGCGATCCGCGCGGTGGCCTTGGGTGTGGTGGTGACCGCTGTCGCGCAGAGCGCCGTTGCTGGCGTTGGGTTGGCCGTTGCCGGCGTGCCCTATGCTGGTGTGCTCATGGCATTGATCTTCATACTGTGCCTGATCCAATTCGGCCCTATCCTGGTCATGGCCCCGGCAGTCATCTGGATGTATTCGTCAGGCGATTCGGTGTGGGCGACGGTGTTGCTGGCCTTTACGATTATCGCCGCCACGATGGACCAGTTCGTACGCCCGGTCTTGATCCGCAGGGGGGCGGATCTTCCCATGTTGCTTATTCTAGCTGGTGTCATCGGCGGCCTCGTGGCCTTTGGCATGCTGGGCATCTTTATAGGCCCCACCATCCTTGCGGTCGCCTACACGCTGCTCAATGCGTGGATGGACGACGGAGCGGACGGACAGGCGGTCTCTGACATTTCGTGATGCGAGCTTTACGAGCCAAAAAGCAAATGCTGGGCTGATGCGACCAGCGCCTCAGCATGTCGTTTGATTTGAGCCGGGCGCAGGAAAACCGGCGTGCCGACGCCAGTCTGGGTCGCCATCGCCACACCGACAATGTGGAGCAATAGGGCAGGAATTAATGCTGAATGTCGTATGCCTGGCCTGCCGATCTTAGTTGCTCGAGCGTTTTTCTGGAGCCACTTCCCGACCATTCACCGCCTACTGGCGTGGCCTTACCTGTTATGGTGATCGTGCCGGCCTGGTTATCGGGCGACATATAAACCGCTGCCCCGTCTGGGCCGATTCTGGATATAAACACGAATAACCCCGCTTAGTTCACAACCAAAACGGGAACTCGAAGGACCCCTCTTGGGCACTTGCTTCGGGAGCGTACATCTTGGCAAGCGAAGATTGTGCAATAGCAACAAGAAGTATTCTTCTGAATAGTCGGGTGGTCTTCAGAAGAAGACTGTCACACTGCAAAATATGTTCCATGATTACCACCGCTTGATCTCTCGCTGCGACTGGATCGACAGCCGCATCTTTTCAATCCGAGCACTCATTTCATCAACTAAACCGCACCGCTAAGGCGCCGGCCTGCTTGAGATCCTCGCACGCCTCCTGCCAGAGGACGTTTCGCCAGCCTCATCGTGTCAATCAATGCGAAAGCAGGATCGGTAGACGGACGTCCCGGAGGATGCCCTTCGTGGCCCCACCGAGAACCAAATCCCTTAGCCTGGTGTGACCGAACGCGCCCATGACCATGAGGTCGGCGCCGATTTCGAGCGCGCGTTCCTGAAGTAACACCTCGATGGGGCCATCCCCGGGACTGAGTAGCATTGCCTCGGCCGAGAGCCCGCGTGCGTTGAGCCCTCGAGCCAGGCGTTCTGCGGTATTCGCCTCTGGAAGGGGCTTCTCGTCCATAACAGTAAACACGGTAATCCTGGATGCTCCGCGCAACACTTCATGTGCATCCGCCACTGCGCGCGCCGCAACGCGACTGCCGTCCCAGGCAATGGCAACATTCCTCAGCTCCCTCAGCGGGTCGGCCTCCGGCAACAGGATTGTTGGCCTTCCCGACCCGAACGTGATGGCTTCAGCCGCCAATCTGGCGGTAGGATTGTTGGCCCAAGCGCAAAGCACGAAATCATGATAGCGCGCTTCAATTGCAGCGGTGTCATTGAGCAAGGTAGCGTTCGAGGCTACCGCGCCGGTGGTAATGTCTACACCTGCCTGTTTCGCTCCCTCCACAACCTTTGCCAGAAACGCTTCACCACGATCGCGGCACTGGGCTTCGGCTTCCCGGGTCATTTTGGAAACGTCGACCAGCTTCCGCGACAGCGCATTCGAGATGGATCGGACCTCTACGTTGATAGCCAAGGCATGCAGCTTCGCGCCAAGGGCTGCCGCCATGGCGAGGATCCTGGGAATAGCCGCGTCAGGACTGGTTTCGGGATAGGTGATGACGGGAAGCAGCGCTGTAGTTTTCATGGGGAGGCTCCCTCTGAATGCGGGGTACGCAACAATCGTCTAGGCCGAAGTGGCGCATCCGGGACGTGCATGGACCTGCTCATTCCCCCGGATCGTTGACGACGGCCCAGCCATCATCGGGATCAAACCTCGTGATCTTTTCGACAAGCGTCGCCGTATCAGATCCCAGGTCCTTTTCGTAGACGGTTCCGTACTGGTTCACCACGAAGGTCATGATGCCTGTGCGGTCGTATTCGGCTGGCGCGGCGAGGAGCGCAAAGCCGCCAATCATGTTGCCGTTGACGACATAGTCGTACTGGCCGCCTGCGACATTTGCCCCCTGGCCGTTCAATATGCGGTAGCGGT
Organism: uncultured Alphaproteobacteria bacterium; assembly: GCA_963726065.1. Classification (GTDB taxonomy): domain Bacteria; phylum Pseudomonadota; class Alphaproteobacteria; order Rhizobiales; family Rhizobiaceae; genus Neomesorhizobium. The sequence goes on along the minus strand of CAVSAU010000014.1, from coordinate 7,815 downwards.
AGCCGAAGTACCCATCCTCGGCGGCGGTCGCCAACTCGGCCTGGCTGATCAGCGAACCAAAAGGACTTTCCGGCACACCGTCGCCGGGTTCCCAGTATAGGCCGTCATAGGTTTCGGGCGTGCTGATCAGCTTCTGCGCGTATTCGCTAACGCCGTCCTCGTCCCAGTCGGTTTCCTTGTAATCCTCCTGGGCATCGACATAGGCGCGCATATTGGCGACGGTGGTCAGTTCGTTCTCGCCGATCCTGCGGTTGATGACTTCTTCCAGCCCGGCGATAGTATCGAACGCCCATTTGCCCTCTGTCTGCACAACCGGGAACGGAAACGGCCACACCTTGTTGCCGAGAACGAGTGTCTTGAGGTCGGGATCAGTCTCCTTGACTCCAATCGACTCTGCCGCAGCCTGCTTGATCTCACCGAAGCTTTCGTCGATCTCCTTGGACTTGGCCACCTCGGTAGGCTCAAGCCCCAGGAGCAATGCGACCGCCTCCTTGTCATTCGCCGCGAGCCCATTGCGGAACGCCTCGACGAGATCGTCGAGCGTGGCGAAGGACGGGGGTACCTCGCCGATGAAGGACTCGAAATCCTTCACCGTGTTCGGTTCTGCTTCCTGGCTGCTGCCTGCCGAAAGCGTGAGAACACTGAGCGAGAGGGCGAGAGTTGCAGTGATGAGGTACCGGTTCATGGTCGTGTTCCTGTAAGGTGCAACAGCAAGCGGCAATGGCTCGACACGTTACCGACGCCTTCCGCCTCCACCGCGTCCGCCTCCACCCCGGTTCATCTGGCGTCCGCCACCACCCCGGCTCGCATGGCGTTGTCCGCCGCCTCGGCTGTAGGCGCCGCGGTTGGAATGGTTGGTAGCGACCCTGCCTTGCCCCGGATTTCCCATCGCCGAGGGCTTGCGCGGCCGGTTGTCCACCCGCGCCGCGGGCTTTTGTCGAGTTGTCTTCTTCTGCGCCACCTTTTTGGCTGCGGAGGTGTTTATGGCCGACTTCGCCTTCCTTTGCTGGTCCGACACACGTTTTGCATCTGGTCGCACTGTTCCCGGCTTCGGCAGTTTGGCCTGAGGCCGATCCTTCAATCCTTCGGCGACGTTCTTGCGCACGTCCTTGCCCTTCAGATCGTGCGCGCGTGCCTGCCTTCCCTTGCCCGTCTCCCGGCGCTCCTTGGCCTTGCTGGCAATGTTGTTGAAGTCCTTGCTCTTCAGGTTCTGCTTCAGCTTCTCACGATCGATGTTCGCGTTCTTGAGATTGAGCTTGGAGCGGTCGATGTTCTTGAGGTCGAGGCCCTTCAGCCTGTCGACGTCGATCTTGTCGATGTCGATCTTGTCGAAGTCGATATCGATGTTGTCGCCGATGTCGACGTCGAGATCGAGATCGCCACCCCAGGTTCCCCAGTCGTCCCAGTCGACCGCGGCAGCCCAGATCGCACCGGTAGCGAGCGCGGCCCAGTAAGGCGCGGTCGGATAATAATAGGATGGGTATGGATCGTAGACGATCGGGTTGCCCGCTACGACGTAGTCAGGCTCATAGAGCATTTCGGGAGGATAGGTCGGGATATAGACGGTCTGCGGATCGGCAGACTTAATCACGACGTTATCGCCTTCGTTGACGACCTGCACCTGTTCAGTCGTCTTCAGATAATCCTTGGCGACCGCTTCGTCGCGCAATTGCTGGATGGCAACCAGCAGATCCTTCTGCTGGTTGGCCGCCGCGTCCCCCAACTGCTCGGTCCATTCGAGATCGTCGTTCATCGTCTTTACGATCTTCGGATAGTTGAGCAGCGAAATCACGCTGCCGTCCCATTTGTCGCTTGGCTCGAGGTCGGGCGACTTTTCCTTCTCCTCAAGGAAACGCGCCGCCTGCACGATTTGCAGCGGATAGAGCGAGGCCGCGATGGTGAGCGCGACAAGATCGTCAGGATAGAGCGCGATCGGCGCGGCCAGGATCTTCAGTTCGTCGACCGTCAGTGGCGCGGGTTCCTCACTCTCGACCGCGGCCGATCCGCTGTCGGGCGCCGGCCGGGGAGTGGGTGTCTGCGCATGTACCGGAAGACCTGACAACATAAGGAGGGCGAGAGCTGCGGCGGCTCGGCTTATGTTGAACAGAACATTTTGCATACCGACAACTCCTCGTTCGCCTCACCGACCTGACACATTAGGCGCCACCATTCTAGGCTGCCGTCTTGGTACCGAACAGCGGGAATATTGCGCGCATGACAAACGCGAAGGCGAAGGCAATTGTCAGCCCGACGACTGGTTACCAGAACCCCTTCCCGCGCAAGTCTCGTCTAGGTCTCCCTGCGTTCTTACTCTTGCCAGAGCGGTGGGGCTTTGATGGGCAAGAGCGCCACAGTCTGATCTTGTGGCCTTCGCACGCAAACATCCAAGTCGCATCAGGTTACTTACAGTTATTTACGGAACGGCAGCGCGTGGCCGGAAGACGAGTCCGAGGCCAAGAAGCGCGCAGAGGCGTTGGCGGCACCGGCTGTAGGCGGCTATCCAGTGCGGCGGGTTGCAAGTCACCGCCGCGAAAGCTTTTGCTGTTTCACCCCCCCAAGCGCGATGGTCAGCGCAACCAGAAAACAACCGAGCAAGACCATGGAACCGGCGGTCAACCATGGTCGGTACCCCACCAGATGTCCGAACGCATAACCGGCGATCATCATCATCAAAACGGCGATCGAGTTCGAGACGCGGAGTGCGGTCTGGACGTCCTCAATCAGCAGGAATGGAACAACAATCGGGATCGTCGAGCCGAACACCAGCACAGATACTGCCGCCGCGCCGAGCCAGTCTTCCTTCTCGAGTTTTGCTGGGGTGCTGCTACCGCTAGATCGAGACAGCGTGGAAAGCAGCTTGTCGAGATCGGCAGCGGTCAATGCCGACGCCACCAGCGGGGGCAGCCTGGAAGCAATTGCGGCCCTTGCTTCCTCTGGTGTAGCAGCCCGAAGAACTTGGGACATGGTCTGCCTGTCTGCTGCTCGCTCTGCAAGACAACCCATAAGATACATGATTGCATCGATGAGCGCCCAGGCCAAATTGCAGCCGATAGCGCCGACCAGCATTGTGCGCACCTCTGGTCGGCTCGCCCAGCAACGCTCAAAGAGCCAGTAAAGGTAAGCGCCATGATCAATCCGAAAAGCAATTCGGAAATGCGGTCGATAGGTTCGAGAATACCCCTTGATGAAGCCAGATGCCCTGCACTCATTGGCTACCCCTGACATCTTTTTTTTGGCTCTAAACCTTCCACTCCAATTGTCGGCAAAGGCCACGTTGGACTTGCACGGCAACTCCTCCGCTATGTGATCTACAGCGGTGCATGTCGTTTCTCCCGAAACCGCAGACACTTTCTGGCGACATGCATCAGTCGATCAACGCGGAATCGAAACTGTCGGCCCATACCGTGCGCCCCGACCGTGCTTTCGGAGCACGATGTCGACACTCAGGTGGTCCGTAGAGAGCGACACGACACCGCGCAGCACATTATCTGGCACTGCTGCTGTCGCTCGCTGATCGCCTGAAGCCGTCTCAGGTTGCGAACTGGTAAAATAAACCCGCAGGCCGGTGAAGCGCGTGAGCCGTACCACAAGCGACTGCGTCAGGCCGGCGGCGAAGTGCGGATGAGTGGCGCTGGCCTCTTCCTGTTCGAACGGCTCCACCAGTATGGCTGGACCTCTGTGGAAGCGCGCTTGCGAAGCGTCAGCGTTGGCAGGCGCCGGCTCGACCCCACTGGCTTCGCGGCCGATGATGACCGGCACATAGGATCCTACGGGGATGCGAATCTGGATCTCGTCATCGCGTCCGCCGGTCAAATAATAACGTTCGAGCGTGCGTCGCAGGCGGCCGCCTCTATCCTCACAATCGAATCGACCTGGGGGTCGAAATTCTTGTCCCGCCCGAACACCGATGTCGCGATGGTGTAGGCCTTTATACGCTCCGCGCGGCCCTCCAATGTCTCTTCAATGATGTAGTTCAGGAAGTTGCGAATCCGCTCTGTATCGCGCGAAATGCGATGAGGCTAGAACGCGTCGCAACGCCTCTCGCATCATTTCGGCTGAACCATCCACCAGGTGCTCTGCCACTCGACGCCCCCCTGGTCAAATGGCCCCCCACCATTCCTACGTTTTATCAAGCAAGTATGCATTGCCGCAAACCGTAAATAACATCGTCTCTGTCACAACATGCGCTATCTTGGCTTATTCTCAATCTCGACAACGCCGAATGTTAAGCCCTGTGGCTACACGTCTTTATATGGATAAAGTGATAGAACGCTTTCCCGAGTACGGAGCGCTCATTCGCCGGCTCGTTCTTCATGACCAGCTGTTTCGCGAACTTTGTGAGGACTACTTTGCTGCATGTTCGAGTCAAGCCTGGTTCCAGTCGGCCAAAGAACCGCGCCCCGAGGTAGAGGAGTATGCCCTTCTCATCCAGCAACTCGAAGGCGAGATCGCCGACTGGCTTCATGGCCGGCTTCGCTGACAAGTATCGCGGCTGGGAGCATACCGTGTTCAAGGCCCAGTTCCGTTCGCTCAGTCGGGTTCTTGAAAATTTCTCCCGAACGTAAAAGCCGCTCAACTGCAGTTGGAGAAGGACTCCGAAACCGGTAGCGGCGTTTCGGCCATCGACACCAGGATCAAAAGCAATGCCGACTGGGCCGCCCGGACCAGTCACCAAGCGCTTTTGCCACCGTTGTAGGCTCCGGGCAACGTGCAGATCGTGCGATTTGGTGCGACCTTGTTGGAGTTGGCTCTTCGCGCAGAAGTAGGGTAAACGCTTCATCAATCGAATGCTTCCGATGGACGAAAATGAGCAACAATAGTGTTTCGCGCCGCGGGATGGTGCTGGGTGGTTTGGCGCTTGTGCTTTCTGGATGCACGCAGGCACGGGGCACGAGATCAATTGTGATCCCGGAGCGGACGCAGCTCGATCCCCGCTTCAGGCAGCAGATGGTACGGTATGACGGAAGCGAGAGTCCGGGCACAATTGTCGTGAATACTTCGGAACGATTTCTCTACGCCGTCGAGCAGGAGGGCTGGGCGACACGCTTCGGCGTTGCCGTTGGCGAGCAGGGCCTCACGCTCAAGGGCAGGGCGACCGTCGGACGCAAGGCGGAATGGCCATCCTGGACGCCCACTACCAGCATGATGAGCCGTAAGCCGCGTCTATTGCAGTACGCTAATGGGGTTCCCGGCGGCCCGAACAATCCGCTTGGAGCCCGCGCCCTCTATCTCTATCGCGGCAACCACGATACGCTTTTTCGGATACACGGTACAAACGAACCGTGGCTGATAGGCACAGCGGTGTCGAATGGGTGTATCCGTTTGACTAATGAAGATATCGTCGACCTCTACAACCGCACACCTTTAGACACGCCGGTGCTGGTCATTTGATCGCTGACTGCCTTTATTCGCTCCCTTATCGTGAATCGTTGGACGTTATCGACATCTCATGGCGTTAACCAAGACTTCAACTGTGTCTTTTGTGCACTAGTCAACGTGCAGCTCCGCGGTAGGTTGGATGTGTCGTGCCTTAATTTATTCTGCCTGAAGGGAATTGCCTGATGAACAAAATCCTCGTTGCAGTGGTGGCCACGTTGGCCGTCAGCAGTCTCAGTGGCTGCGGCACAATCGGCAAAGGCAAGGGGAAAGCTCCACCGCCAGTCGTCGAAGAACCCGCAGCCGCGCCCGTTTACAAATAGTGACCGATGGCCACCGAAAGGAAGGGCCAAGAGGTCCTTCCCTTCGCAACTTCGACGCGGGGGTCTACATCAGAGTCAGGTAGGGCCACGTTTGGTCTGGGAGCTCGGAAACTTTTAATGAAGTTTACCGGTTGCCGTATCTTATTCGTCGTTGCATTCGCGCTCACCGTTGCTGCGTGCCAGTCGGAGGACAAGGGACCTCAGCCGCGTTTGGTCTCGCGCGCGCCATATGCCGGCACAGCAGCGCCATCATACAGCCACGGCCATGGCGGCGCAATAGTCTCAAAACAGACAATACTTCATCGAGTTTTTCGCTCACGCTATGCGCTGAGCTACGGTCACACATACGTAATTTTTGGGCGTGCCCAGATAAGAAAAAATGGGAATATGATCAATCCTGAGGTCGCAGGCCTTCATCCCGCCTCGGATAGTGAAGTTCCCTACGTTCTGGGCCATTTCGTGCCTGTGCCAGCCGAAACCGGATGGAGCGACGGCGACACGAAGAAAAATATAGGTCGGCAAGCTGGCGCGTCATGTTGAACAAAGCTGAATATAAACAAGTCTTTGCCAAGATACGCAAGCTACAAGCCGCCTCCCCTTCCTGGAACGCGACCGTCTACAACTGTAACGCGTTCGTGGGCGAGATTGCGCGCTCGATGGGATACAAGGCGCCGTCCAAATGCCCTGGTCGTCGGATATTATGTCACCCAACAGGTGGCCAAGGTCACTCGGAAGCAGCAAGGGGATCAGCTGAAGGACGACGAGGTCGGAGCTTCTGAGGATGGCGCCACTGCCGAGATTCAACTGAGCTGAGACGCAAAAAAGCCCCCGATCCCGAAGGAACGGCGGCAGCGACCGGGATACAATGGCCGGCCGGGCTACGGAACCCCGTGAAGTCAGCCTGCCGTCGCGGGGGCCCGATGCCTCAGATGGCCCTTCCACGAAATCGACGCGCCTTGATGTGCTGTTAGGCAACCGAATGGGAGCAACCTGCGCGGAGACAATTGCGACCCGCTGAGAGCTGGGTTTCGGCAAAATCGGTTGCAAGCCACATCGCAATTCGGCCGGATCAAGAGCCGCTTGCAGTTCCTCATGCGTCATTTCGCGAGATCGCGGAGCGCCCGCGAAAATCAACGCGACCGGCTCGGCACGACCAGCACGTCGCAGGTGACATCATTTAGAATGCGTGAGCCGACACTGCCCAAAAGGACGTGCATCAACCCGGTTCGTCCGTGAGTCCCTGCAATGACGAGATCCGTATCGGCTTCATTCGTCAGCACCTTGAAGTCCGGTCACCGGGTCTCCGCGCTGGGCGACGACCTCAAACTTCGAGACAGCCTCACGCCTGCCACGTCCCTGATGAAATCCCGGCATGCTCGACCGCAGCCTCTTCGAAATGGCTGTCGTAAGCTATCTTGTCATCCACAAGACCGCGATACGGCGCGTCGAACGCGTGAAATAGCTCTAGACGCCGGAACCCAAACCATCGCAGCGCGACCATCAAGGCAGGCTTGGATGAGTTGACGGTCACCGCCACGGCCGCTCGGCCGTCCGTTTTGAGCACTTTCTTTTTCACGACCATAAGCGGTAGCGGCGATGTCCGTGCGAGAGCAGTGACGGTGCTGCCGATCAGGGGGCCAGTCCCTGCTATCCCGGTCAAGACCAGTTCGGCCCGCTCCTTGCCGCAGCGGCCAGGACCACGTCCTCGGCGCGCCCCTCGTCGACGATGACGGCCGAGCGGAGACCTTCGATGCAGGCCAACTCCTCGCGAAGCAGATGCGCGTTGCGCGTCGCGGCCTTTCGATATGCGTCTCGCTGAACCGTCCGGGTGGGTCACGTCGCTGAGCCCGTGGACGGCTGTCAGGCTGGCATTCCATTCCACGGCGAGCTGCACGGCGCGGTCCTGTGCCCGATCGCATCGCGCGGTAAAATCGGTCGCAAGGATGATATGGCTGGGTGGTCGCATAGCCATTGTAGGCATCTCGGCTTTTGCGTGCCCTCTCTGTGATGCGCTCGACATAGCTCGTTCGACCTCCTCTAGTTCATGCGAAACTTTACTCCAACCAGCTCTCCGAAGACATCACGGGTGAGACAAGCATCCGAAGTGGATGACGGT
>CAVSAU010000013.1:0-536825 GCA_963726065.1 uncultured Alphaproteobacteria bacterium | reverse complement strand
GCCTTCGGAGGGCAGCGCTCTATCCAGCTGAGCTACGGGTGCCGGCCTAAGCCGATCGCTCGTTCAGGCAAATACCGGTCCGAAGCAGGTCCGGACCTCGGGCTTCATATCCGAAGCGGTGGCCGGCTTCAACCGGCAAAAACCATCGGCTTCGGTTGCGGGCCTCCGGGCAAGCAGCGCGCTTGCCGGCAGGAGACCGGCCGCGGTCGGTTCGGGTCGAAATCGTTGCTTGAATGATGCCGATGCGTGCGAAAGTCCGCGCCGCCCTCGGCGGCCGCGGCCCCAGGCGTCACCTCATCGCAAGAAGGCCGCCGCCTTGCCGCGAGGCCGCTGGCAGATAGCGGGCGATCAGATCCTCCACCTGCGCGTTGCGCGATCTAGCGGTCTCGCCGCCCATCACCACGACGACAAGCCGCCGGCCATCGGCCTGGACCGAGGTCACGATGTTGTAGCCGGAGGCCCGGATATAGCCGGTCTTGATTCCATCGACGCCGTGCACCCGTCCAAGCAGGTCGTTGTGGCCCCGCACCGTCTTGCCGCGGAAGGCGAACTCGCGTGCCGAAAAATAGGCGTACTGGTTGGGAAACCGGCTGCGCAAGGCGATGCCAAGCAGGGCCATGTCGCGCGCCGTGGTGCGCTGGGCGTCGTCGGGCAAGCCCGATGCGTTGCGGAAAACGGTTCCGGTCATGCCGAGCTGGCGCGCCCTGGCGGTCATCTGGGCGGCGAACTGGTCCTCGGTGCCGCCGAGATATTCGGCAACCGCGGCGGCGACATCGTTTGCCGATTTGGTGCACAGCGCCTGGATCGCGGACTGCACGGAAATCGTCTCGCCGGCCCGGAAGCCGATCTTCGACGGCGGTCGCGCCGCTGCGTAAGCAGACACCGGGATCTCCGTTGCCAGGGAGACGCGGCCCTGCCCAATGGCCTCGAACAACATGTAGAGCGTCATCATCTTGGTCAGCGAAGCGGGATAGCGCGGCGCCGTGGCGCTGGACTGGAACAGCGTGTTGCCGTTGTTGGCGTCGACGACGATTGCCGCATATTTCGACGTCGGCGCGAAATCCGTCACCGCGGCGGGCGAAGGCTGCAAGGCCTCGGTGGTCGAACAGCCGGCTACCAGCAGCGCCAGAATGAGGATTGCCGGCTGGAAGCCCGACCTGAGATTGTCAAGAAAGCTGTTCAAGAACGACCTGCCTGAAAGACGATGGCGACCAGGTTACAGAGAATGCCCCCCGCAATTCACAACAACCTAACGCAACACAGATTGCCAGTATATTTACGGTGGCGACATGGCAAGTGTCTGGTCAAGGTCAAACGGGTTCGCGGTCCGATCCTGATCCTCGAAAGTTAATTCAAATGCAATTTTCACGGCGTAACTTTATGCCGGGAGGGGTTGCCAAGCGCGACGCACGGGTGCGTCGGCGGCGATCCAGGGGGACGATGGGGCGAGCTGAACAGATCGAATCCATAACCACCGGCGGCCTTCAGGACCTGGCCACCGCGGTTCGCCACATGGGCGCCTATGTCGACAGGCTGCGCGAGCGCATAAGGCTCCTGGAAGCGGTCGTCGAGAATTTTCCGGGCGGGCTATCGCTGTTCGACAAGAACCACGAAATGGTGCTCTGCAACGAACAGCAGAAAAAGATGCTCGACTATCCCGCCGAGCTTTTCGAAAACGGCAATCCGACTCTGGAAGACCTGTTCCGCTTCAACGCCGCGCGCGGCGAATACGGGCCGGGCAACCCAGACGAACATGTCGCGCGCCGTATCGCGCTGGTGAAGAAGCGCCACCCCCACACCTATGAGCGCACCCGGCCGAACGGCATGATCGTCGAAATCCGCGGCGTGCCGCTGGAGGGCGGCGGCTTCGTCACCACCTATCTCGACGTCACCCAGCAGCGCCGCAACCAGGCGATGATTGCCCACTTGGCGCACCATGACGGTCTCACGGACCTGCCCAACCGGACGCTGTTCACCGATCGGCTGCGCACTGCGATCGCGCTTGCCAAGCGGGGCGGCATGATGGCCGTGCACTATATCGACATCGACAACTTCAAGCCGGTCAACGATACGCTCGGCCACAAGGGCGGCGACGAAATGCTGGTGGCCATCGCCGCCCGGCTGCTCGAAGCGGTTCGCGAGAACGATACGGTGGGGCGGCTGGGCGGCGACGAGTTCGCCATCGTGCAGATGAGCATCCGCGAGCAGGCCGATGCCGCCGTGCTGGCGCGCCGGGTGATGTCGAAATTCGCGGCCCCCTTCGTCATTGGTGGCGCCGAAGTGAAGATCGGCGTCTCGATTGGCATTGCGCTGTCGCCGCATGACGGCGTGTCGACCGACGATATACTCGCCAAGGCCGACGCCGCGCTTTACCGGAGCAAGGCAGGCGGCAAGCGCCGCTTCAGCTTCTTCGACGCGGAATGACGGCCGCGTCGACGCTTTGCGGACAGTTCTGAAAAGGCTTGAAGTTCCGTGCGATGGCGGCAGAATGCTCGCCCGACCAGCAGGCTTTGCCATGTCAGAAATAGCCAGTCTCGCCGCCACCATCTTCAAGCGAGCCGCCAAGGCCAAGCGGTTCGTCGTCGCCATCGCTGGGCCGCCGGGCGCCGGGAAATCGACCATTGCCGAGGAACTGTGCGCCCTTTTGCCGGAGGGTTCGGCGATCGTGGTGCCGATGGACGGCTTCCATTATGACAACATCGTCCTGGAACAGCGCGGTTTGCGCAGCCGCAAGGGCGCCCCGGAAACCTTTGATCTCGCCGGCTTCGAGCATCTTTTGAAGCGCATACGCGCGGCTGAACCCGACATCGCGATTCCGGTGTTCGACCGCAGCATGGAGCTTGCGCGCGCGGGTGCGGCGATCGTCGACGGCGACGTCAAGTTCATCCTCGCCGAAGGCAACTACCTTCTGCTCGATGAGGCGCCGTGGTCGGCGCTTGCGCCGCTCTTCGACCTTGCTGTCTTCCTCGACGTGCCGCGTGATGAACTCGAGCGCCGGCTGCTGCAGCGCTGGCACGAGCATGGCCGCTCCGAAGCGGATTCCCGCGCCTGGGTCGCCTCCAACGACATGCCGAATGTGGACCGGGTGCTTCAGAATCGCAGGGAGGCGGATCTGGTCCTCCACTCCGTGCCTGGCTGATTGCGCTTCGGCGGCGCCTACAGCGCGCCGCCGAATGGGATTCGGCGGCCACGCTGTAGCTTCTTGTTGTGCACGTCGTTTCTCCCGAGACCGAGGACACTTTCGGGCGACATGCAATGGCGCAGTCTGGCCGCTGCGGTTGACGTGGCGGCGGCGGCCGGTCAAAACATCCGCTTCCCGGCCAAGCGGCAAGAGCCTTCAACCATCGGCGGACAAAAGATGCAAAAAGCGGATATCGGCCTTATCGGCCTCGGAGTCATGGGCTCCAACCTGGCGCTCAACATCGCGGAAAAAGGCCATCGCGTCGCCGTCTTCAATCGCACGACTGCCCGCACCACCGCCTTTGCGCAAGCCGCGGGAGCCCTGGCCGAGCGCATCGTGGCCTGCGACACCATCGAGGCGCTGGCCGCCGCGATCCGACCGCCACGGCCGATCATCCTGATGGTGCAGGCCGGCAAGGCGGTCGACGAGCAGATCGCGCTGCTGCGCGGCGTGCTCTCCGCCAACGACATCATCATCGATGCCGGCAACGCCAATTTCCGCGACACGGTGCGCCGCTTCTCCGAGTTGCAGGACAGCGGCCTCACATTCATCGGCATGGGCGTCTCGGGCGGCGAGGAAGGCGCCCGCCACGGCCCCTCCATCATGGTCGGCGGCGCCGAGGAATCGTGGCGGCGTGTCGCGCCGGTGCTGACCGCAATTTCGGCGAAGTACGAGGGCGAGCCATGTGCCGCCTGGCTCGGCACGGGCGGCGCGGGCCATTTCGTCAAGACCATCCACAACGGCATCGAATATGCCGACATGCAGATGATCGCCGAAATCTACGGCATCCTGCGCGACGGGCTCGGCATGCCGCCGCAGGAAATAGGCGAGGTCTTCGGCGAATGGAACCGTGGCCGGCTGAACTCCTATCTGATCGAGATCACAGCAACGGTGCTTGCCGCAGACGACGCGGCGACCGGAAAGCCGATCGTCGACATGATCCTCGACCGGGCCGGCCAGAAGGGCACTGGCAAATGGTCGGTGATCGAAGCCCAGACGCTCGGCATTCCTGCCACCGCCATCGAGGCGGCGGTTGCCGCCCGCGTGCTGTCTTCCATGAAGGCCGAACGCGAGGCAGCCGAAGCCGCCTACGGCAAGCTGCCGGCCGGGTCCTTCGGCCGCGACAAGGCGGCCATCCTTGTCGATCTTGAACTGGCGCTTTTCGCCGGCAAGGTTGCGGCCTATGCGCAGGGTTTCGCGGTAATGGATGCGGCGTCGAAGGAGTTCGGCTGGGGATTGCCGTTGCCGACCATCGCCAAGATCTGGCGCGCCGGCTGCATCATCCGCTCGCAGTTCCTCGGCACGATCGCCGAGGCCTTCGAAGCCGGCGGCGCCACCAGGAACCTGCTGATGGCGCCGGCGTTCATCGCCATGATGAAGGAGGCGCACCCGTCGCTGCGGCGCATGGTGGCGCGCGCTTCGGAGGAGGGATTGCCGGTGCCGGCGCTGAGCTCCGCACTTGCCTATTTCGACAGCTATCGCCAGGCCCGCGGCACCTCGAACCTGATCCAGGCGCAGCGCGACTTCTTCGGCGCCCACGGCTTCGAGCGCATCGACGCCGAAGGCGCCCACCACGGCCCCTGGTCCGGGGAGGCTTGAGTTAGGCTTCCGTAATGGCGCGGGTGCTCGACCGCACGATCAGCGTCGCGTCGAGCACTTTGGTGAAGGCGGTTCCCACCGGCGTCTGGTCGGGCGCGCGGATCAGGTCGATCAGCGCGGTGGCCGCGGCCTCGCCGATCTCCATGCGCGGCTGCCGGATCGTCGTCAGTGCCGGGATGAACCGCTCGGCGATATCGATGTCGTCGAAACCGACCACCGAAACATCGTCCGGCACACGGACGCCGTGCCGGTAAAGCTCCGACATGAAGCCGCATGCCATCTCGTCGCTGGACGTGGTGATGGCGGTCGGACGGTCGGCCATGGCCAACCACCGCAGCGCAGCGCTTGCGCCTGACGCCAGCGTGAAATCGCCGTCGAAATACCAGTCGTTCCGCATGCGCAGGCCGTGCGATGCAAGCGCGGCCTCGAAACCGCGCCGCCGTTCCTGGGTCAGCACATTGTCCTGCGGTCCAAGGATGTGGCCAATGCTGGTGTGGCCGAGCCCGGCGAGGTGGTCGACCGCAAGCGCGCTACCGCCGGCGTTGTCGAACCGAATCGACGGAAGGCTTGTTCCCTTGCTCCATTCGCAGGCATAGACGATCGGCGGATGCGCGTGGTTGCCATGCGAGAAAAAGTCATCGCGCAACGAACCGTCCAGCACCAGCATGCCGTCGGCGTGGTTGTTGTGCAGGTATTCGCCGAGCGGGCCTTCGTCGGCCTGCGGTTGCCTTGTGTCGGCTATCAGTACGTTAAGGCCCGCCTTGGAGGCGGTCGCCTCAATGCCGGCAAGGATACGCGAGAAGAAGGGATTGCCGATGTTGGGCACAAGCACGACGATGGCGCCGGCCTGCTTGCGGCGAAGGTTGCGCGCGGTCTGGTTGACCCGGTAGCCACTGCGTTCGACCGCCTCGATCACCGCGCGGCGGGTGCCCTCGGCAACGCTGCCCGGCGTCGACAGCGCACGGCTGACTGTCGCGGTCGACACATTCGCCATACGCGCGACGTCCTGTATGGTCGGCGACGCCTTGTTCACGATCCTCGTCCACCCCTGCAAGCGTCGACCGGGCCTGGAGCCGGAAGCCACTCGACAATTGTCCCTGGAAGCCAGATGGCTGCAATCGATTGCGACGAAACACTAATTGCTTCGTTATCCCAATACAATCTGCCCGCAGGATGCTTGGAACGCGTTCCAAAGAATATTTTGCCGTCTAACGTGATTCCACCTGCGAAGGCGCTGACAGGCTCTGCAGGCTCTGGGCGCCCTTGCCCTCGATCGCGCCGAGCACCGCGCGCGCCAGTTCCCGGCCCGCCATGCGCACGCTCTCGTTGACCACGTAAAGGGTCGGCCGCAACAGATGCAGCAGCCGCGACGACTGTTTCGAGACGATGTCGATGTCCTCGCCGACCGACAGCCCGGTGTCCTCGATCGCCGCGACGAGCGCGAACGTCGCCTGGCCGCTGCCCGAGACGATGCCGTCGGGGCGATTGGGGCGCCGCATCAGTTCGACCGTACGCGCCCTGATCTCGTCAATCGAGTTGTCGATGGTGGCTCCGATAAACGGAATCTCCGCCAACCCGGTCTCGTCCAACGCCTCGAGGAAGCCGGCGCGCATGTGGTGGTGGTAGGAAAGGTTGGGCGGTGGCGCGAGCAGGGCGAGGCGCTTGCGGCCCAGTTTGGCGAGCTTGCGCACCGCTTGCACCGCATAGGCCTGATTGTCGAAGTCATGGAACGGGTGCTCGACACCCATGTCCGTGCGGCCGTGCGTGGCGAATGGAAAGCCGCGCTCCATCATGTAGCGAACGCGTGCATCCCTGGGCTCGGTGCGCGAGATGATGATGCCGTCTGCCGATCCCGTCTCGACGACATAGCGGACCGGTTCCATCGGGTCGTTGGTGCGGGAGTAGGGCGTCACCACCAGGTGATAGGGCGTTTGAGCCAGATGTTCGGAGATGCCGTAGATGAGGTCTGAAACGAAGCCGCCGACCTGCTCTTCGGTGTTGAGCACGAGGCTGATGACGTTAGTCTTGCCGGTGCGCAGGCGCACGCCCGCGCGGTTCGGCCGGTAGCCTACCTGCCGGGCAACGAGCTGGACGCGCTTGCGTGTCTCCTCGCCGATCTCCGGAGCGTCCTTCAGCGCCCGCGAAACGGTCGTCACGCCGAGCCCGGTCATGAAGGCAATGGTTTTCAGCGTCGGCCGCTGTGCCTCCCCGGTTCGTTCTCCGGCCTCGTCATTGTTGTCCCGCATGTCCATGCGACGTGCCTTATCAGGCTTCTGCTCCGGACGACAATTCCTGTGCGACGCAAGGAATTCTGTCCCTGACGGCTTCATAATCTGAAACGTTACAGGTTTCAACGAGGCGTGATGGAATGCACTGTTTAATGTATTGAAGGCGTTGAGTCAGTGGAGCGAAGCCCACGCAAACAACCATCGTTCAGGCAGGAAGGCTGACCAATTTGACGCATCGCAGCATGACAATGCCGCACTGCACAGGGCCTTTTTCGAGGGAAATAATTCGAATGTCGAAAAAAATGCCCTCACGTGGTCGCGCCGGGTTGCGCTCACCTGCTAAATCCAATATGCAAAAATCTGTAACGTTTCAGTTCTGGGAGGAATACCGATGCGTTTTGGATTTTATCGTGCCGCGCTCGCCGCAAGCGTGGCGTTTTGTGTCAGCGCGCCGGCCTCGGCGACTGATCTCGAAGTGACCCACTGGTGGACGTCCGGCGGCGAAGCGGCGGCGGTCGCCGAATTCGCCAAGGCCTTCGACGCCACCGGCAACAAATGGGTCGACGGCGCCATCGCCGGTTCCGGCGACACTGCCCGGCCGATCATGATCAGCCGCATCACCGGCGGCGATCCGATGGGCGCCACGCAGTTCAACCACGGCCGCCAGGCCGAGGAACTGGTGCAGGAAGGGCTGATGCGCGACCTCACCGATCTCGCCACGAAAGAGGAGTGGGCCAAGCTCATTAACCCGCCGACGCTGCTGCGAGAACTGCACGCTCGACGGCAAGATCTACTGCGTGCCGGTCAACATCCACTCATGGCAGTGGATCTGGCTGTCCAACAAGGCCTTCGCCGACGCAGGCGTGCCGGTGCCGACGAACTGGGACGAGTTCGTGGCCGCCGCTCCGGCGCTCGAAAAGGCTGGCAAGATTCCGCTGGCGCTCGGCAAGCAGGCCTGGCAGGAATCCGGCGCCCTCAATGTTCTGATGGCTGCGATCGTCGGGCCGGAGACTTTCCTCAAGGTCTATAAGGACAAGGACGAGACGGTGGCAGCGGGCCCTGACATCGCCAAGGTATTCAAGGCGGCCGACGACGCCCGCAAGATGGCCACCAACTCCAACGTGCAGAACTGGAACGAGGCGACCGCCATGGTCATCAACGGCCAGGCCGGCGGCCAGATCATGGGCGACTGGGCGCAGGGCGAATTCCAGGTTGCCGGGCAGGTTGCCGGCAAGGACTACACCTGCCTGCCGGGCCTCGGCCTCAACGCCGTCATCGCGACCGGCGGCGACGCCTTCTACTTCCCGAAGGTCGAAAACGCCGACATCACCGCCGCCCAGGAGACGCTTGCTCATGTGATGCTGTCGCCAGAGACCCAGGTCGCCTTCAACCTCAAGAAGGGTTCGCTGCCGGTGCGCGGCGACGTCGATCTCACGGCCGCCAACGACTGCATGAAGAAGGGTCTCGAGATCCTTGCCGCCGGCAAGACCATGCAGTGGACGGACCAGCTGATCAGCCCCGACACCGCCCAGCAGATGAACGACCTGATCGGCGAGTTCTTCAGCACGCCGAGCATCACGCCCGAAGACGCTCAGAAGCGCTTCGCCGAGATCATCGCCAAGGCCGACTAAACTCCGCAGGCAGTGCCGGTCCAAGCCGGGCCGGCACTGCCGATGGCCATCGTCCGCCGTCCCGAGAGGTATTGAATGTCGGCAGCGACCCGTCCCAGCAAGCTGTTCAAGAATCTCAACGCCAAGATCGCCTCGATCCCGATGATCCTGACGGCGCTTTGCGTGTTCGTTGGCGGCACGACCTGGACCGTCGTCTATTCCTTCACTGATTCAAAACTTCTGCCGCGCCTGCGCTTCGTCGGCATCGAGCAGTATGAGCGGCTGTGGGCGTCGCAGCGCTGGATCGTGTCGATCGAGAACCTGGCGATATACGGCATCCTGTCTCTGGTTTTCAGCCTGGTGATCGGCTTCCTGCTGGCTGCGCTTGCTTGACCAGAAGATCCGCTTCGAGGACGCCTTCCGAACCATCTTCCTCTATCCCTTCGCGCTCTCCTTCATCGTCACCGGGCTGGTCTGGCAGTGGATCCTCAACCCGCAGTTCGGCGTGCAGGGCATCGTGCGCGGCCTCGGCTGGGAAAGCTTTTCCTTCGACCCGCTCTACAACGCCGATATCGTCATCTATGGCATCATGATCGCCGGGCTCTGGCAGGGCACGGGGCTCGTCATGTGCCTGATGCTGGCGGGGCTTCGCGGCATCGACGAGGATATATGGAAAGCCGCCCGCGTCGACGGCATCCCGATGTGGAAGACCTACCTGTTCATCGTCATTCCGATGATGCGCCCGGTCTTCATCACCACGCTGGTGATCATCGCTTCCGGCATCGTCAAGCTCTACGACCTTGTGGTGGCGCAGACGGGCGGCGGCCCCGGCAATGCGTCGGAAGTGCCCGCGAAATACGTCTACGAGTTCATGTTCCGGGCGCAAAATCTCGGCCAGGGCTTTGCCGCTTCGACGATGATGCTGCTCACGGTCGCGATCATCGTCGTGCCCTGGGCCTATCTCGAATTCGGACGGAGGCGGTAACATGTCGAACCCCGCCACGCTCGCCGCGACTGTCGCCGGTGCGGACGCCATCGCAGCCGAACTCGGCGGCCCGAGCGGACCGAGGCCGCGCGTCACTTTCTCGCGCCGCAACATCATTCTCTACGGCACGCTGATCTTCGCGGCGATCTACTACCTCATCCCGCTCTATGTGATGGTCGTGACGTCGCTCAAGGGCATGCCGGAGATCCGCCTCGGCAACATCTTCTCGCCGCCGATGGAGATCACCTTCGAGCCCTGGGTGAAGGCCTGGGCGACAGCCTGCACCGGCCTCAACTGCGACGGGCTCAGCCGAGGCTTCTGGAACTCGGTGCGCATCACCGTGCCCTCGGTGGTCCTGTCGATCGCCATCGCCTCGGTCAACGGCTACGCGCTCGCCAACTGGCGCTTCAAGGGCGCCGACATCTTCTTCACCATCCTGATCGTCGGCGCGTTCATCCCCTATCAGGTGATGATCTACCCGATCGTCATCATGCTGCGCGAAATCGGCCTCTACGGCATCGCTGACCGGTCTCGTCATCGTCCACTCGATCTTCGGCATGCCGATCCTGACGCTGCTGTTCCGCAACTATTTCGCCTCGCTGCCGGAGGAGCTGTTCAAGGCGGCGCGCGTCGACGGCGCCGGCTTCTGGGGCATCTATCTGCGCATCATGCTGCCGATGTCGCTGCCGATCTTCGTCGTGGCCATCATCCTGCAGGTCACCGGCATCTGGAACGACTTCCTGTTCGGCGTCGTCTACACCCGGCCCGACACCTATCCGATGACGGTGCAGCTCAACAACATCGTCAACTCGATGCAGGGCGTGAAGGAATACAACGTCAACATGGCTGCAACCATCCTCACCGGCCTGGTGCCGCTCATCATCTACTTCGTCTCCGGAAAACTTTTCGTGCGCGGCATCGCCGCCGGCGCGGTGAAGGGGTGATTCGATGACCAGTGTTCTCGTGCGCGATGTGTCGCTGAATTTCGGCAACGGTCGAGGTGCTGAAGGCGCTCAATCTCGACGTTCCCGAGGGCGAGTTCCTCGTCCTGCTCGGCCCTTCCGGCTGCGGCAAGTCCACCTTGCTCAACTGCATCGCCGGCCTGCTCGACGTCACGCGCCGGCCAGATCTTCATCAAGGGCAAGAACGTCACCTGGGAGGAGCCGAAGGACCGCGGCATCGGCATGGTGTTCCAGTCCTATGCGCTCTATCCGCAGATGACGGTGAAGGGGAATCTCTCCTTCGGCCTGAAGAACGCCGGCGTTGCCAAGGACGAGATCGAGAGGCGCATCGCGCGCACCTCAGAGATCCTGCAGATCGGGCCGCTGCTCGAGCGCAAGCCCTCGCAGCTTTCCGGCGGCCAGCGCCAGCGCGTCGCCATCGGCCGGGCGCTGGTGCGCGACGTCGACGTGTTCCTCTTCGACGAGCCGCTGTCCAACCTCGACGCCAAGCTGCGCTCGGAACTGCGCGTCGAGATCAAGCGGCTGCACCAGCGGCTCGCCAACACCATGATCTACGTCACCCACGACCAGATCGAGGCGATGACGCTGGCCGACCGCATCGCGGTGATGAAGGGCGGCGTCATCCAGCAGCTCGACGCGCCGCAGGCCATCTACAACCGGCCGGTCAACCGCTTCGTCGCCGGCTTCATCGGCTCGCCGGCAATGAATTTCCTCGACGGCGAACTTGTCAGCCGGCCCGTCGTTCAAGATCGGCGCGACCGCGGTCCCGCTCGCCCGCTACACTTTCGATGGATCCACGAACCGTATCGGACCGGCCGTACTCGGCATCCGGCCGGAGCATATCGCATTCGGCGACGCAGCGAAGAGCGCGCCCTTTTCGCAGCAGGTCGAGGTCGAGATGGTCGAGCCGATGGGCTCGGACACGCTGGTATGGACGAAGCTCGGCAGCCAGAACCTCTCATTCCGGGTCGAGGCCGAAAAATCCCTCACCGTCGGCGACAAGGTTCTGATCGGCTTCGACCCTGCCCGCGCCTCGATCTTCGATTCCACGGCGGGCAATCGCATCTAGCCACCCACCCCAAGACAAGACGGACAAGAGATATGGACTGGTCATTTCAGCTTTACAGCGCGCGCAACTTCCAGCCCTGGGACAAGGTCCTCGAGACGCTGGGCATGATCGGCTACAAGAAGGTCGAGGGTTTCGGCGGTCGTCTACGACGACCCGGCCAGCGCTGCGCGCCGACGCTCGACAGGAACGGCCTGACCATGCCGAGCGGTCATTTCTCGATCGACATGCTGGAGAATGACTTCGACAGGCGCTCGGCGATCGCCGACACGCTCGGCATGAAGCTGATGGCCTGCCCGCACATCGCCGAAGACCTGCGCCCGTCGGACGCCGCCGGCTGGCGCGGCTTCGGCGCAGCGTCTCGGCAAGATCGGCGAGCGCGTCAAGGGCGCCGGTATCGACTTCGCCTGGCACAACCACGACTTCGAATTCGTGCCGCTTGCCGACGGTTCGGTGCCGCAGGAGCACATCCTCGACGCCGCGCCCGATATCGGCTGGGAGATCGACGTCGCCTGGGTCATCCGCGGCGGCGCCGATCCGATGGAATGGATCGACGACTATGGCCGCCGCATCGTCGCCGTGCACGTCAAGGACATCGCGCCGGCCGGCCAGAACGACGGACGAGGACGGCTGGGCCGATGTCGGCCACGGCACCGTCGACTGGAAAGAGCTCTGATCAAGCTGCTGCGCGACAAGACGCCGGCCAAGTACTACGTCATGGAGCACGACAATCCGAGCGACGTCGACGCGCTTCGCCAGGCGGTCGATCGAAGCCGCGCAAGACATTTCTAGGAGCAGATTTACATGGCAAAGAAACTTGGCGTCGGCATCATCGGCTGCGGCAACATCTCGACCACCTATTTCCAGCTGGCGCCGCTGTTCAAGGGCATCGAGGTGCGCGCCGGCGCCGACATCAACATGGATGCGGCGAAGGCGCGCGCCAAGGAGTATCGGCGTGCGCGCCGAGACGCGTCGACGGCCTGCTGAAGTCCGACGACATCGACATCGTCGTCAACCTGACGATGCCGGCGGTGCACTACGACGTGTCCAAGCAGGTTCTCGACGCCGGCAAGCATGTCTATTCGGAAAAGCCGTTCGTGCTGTCGGTCAAGGAAGGGCTCGACCTGAAGAAGCGCGCGGAAAAGAAGGGCCTGCGGGTCGGCTCGGCGCCCGACACCTTCCTCGGCGGCGCGCACCAGCTGGCGCGCGACCTCATCGACAGCGGCAAGCTCGGCAAGATCACCAGCGGCACCTGCCATGTGATGAGCCACGGCATGGAGCACTGGCATCCCAATCCGGACTTCTTCTTCCAGCCGGGCGGCGGCCCGATCCTCGATCTCGGGCCCTACTACATCTCCAACCTGATCCAGCTGATCGGCCCGGTGAAGCGGGTCGCGGCGCTTGCCACCATCCCGGCCAAGGAGCGCACCATCACCTCGAAGCCGCGCGCCGGCGAGAAGATCCCGGTCAACACGCCGACGACCATCCATGCGCTGCTGGAATTCGAGAACGGCGCGGTGGTCACGCTTCAACGCCAGCTGGGACGTCTGGGACCACGGCCACGCGCCGATGGAGCTCTACGGCGAGGAAGGCACGATCTACGTGCCCGATCCGAATTTCTTCGGCGGCGACGTGCGCTACACCGAAGAGCGGCAAGCCGGTGAAGAAGGCTGCCGAAATGGGATCATCCGTTCGGCGTGCCGAACCAGAAGCACAGCCAAGGCGCGATGGCCAACTACCGCACCGCGGGCCTCGCCGACATGGCGATCGCAATCGGCGAAGGCCGGCCGCACCGCTGCTCGCTGGAGGCGGCGCTGCATGCCGTCGACGTGATGACTGGCATCCTGAAGTCGGGCGAGACCGGCAAGTTCGTCGACATGCAGACCACCTGCGAACGGCCGGCAGCGCTTGGCATCAAGGAAGCCAAGGCGCTTCTGCGCCAGAAGAAGAAATAGCCGCATCGACCCTCTCCAGGGAGGGTCGCATGACCCGAGGAGCGGGCCGGGTTGGTGCAGAACCCGGCGCGGTGCCTAAGTCGTTGCTTGACCTCCCCACCGCCTGGCCCTCGGCCACCCTCCCGCAAGGGGAGGGAACCTGCGAGATGATCATGCCCTGGCAGCCCGCCGAAAACCGCTACGAAACCATGGTCTACAACCGCTGCGGCCGATCCGGCCTGAAGCTGCCGGCGATCTCGCTCGGCCTGTGGCACAATTTCGGCGAGGACACGCCGCACCAGACGAAGCGCGCGCATCTGCCGCAAGGCCTTCGACCTCGGCATCACCCATTTCGACCTCGCCAACAATTACGGTCCGCCGCCCGGTTCGGCCGAGAGCGCCTTCGGCGAGATCCTGCGCACCGATTTCGCCGGCTTCGCGACGAACTGATCATCTCGACCAAGGCCGGCTACCTGATGTGGCCCGGTCCCTACGGCGAATGGGGCAGCCGCAAATATGTGCTGGCCAGCCTCGACCAGAGCCTGAAGCGGATGGGGCTCGACTATGTCGACATCTTCTATTCGCACCGCTTCGATCCCGACACGCCGCTCGAGGAAACCATGATGGCGCTCGACCATGCGGTGCGCTCCGGCAAGGCGCTCTATGCCGGCATCTCGTCCTACAATTCGCAGCGCACGCGCGAGGCAGCGAGCATCCTGCGCGAACTCGGCACGCCCTGCCTCATCCACCAGCCGAGCTATTCGATGATCAACCGCTGGGTCGAGGATGACGGGCTGCTCGACACGCTGGAAGGCGCTCGGCATCGGCTCGATCGTGTTCTCGCCGCTGGCGCAGGGCATGCTGACCGACAAATATCTCGGCGGCATTCCGCAGACGAGCCGCGCCGCGCAGGGCAAGTCGCTCGAGCCGAATTCCTCAACGAGAAGACACATCGCCAACATCCGCGCGCTGAACGCGATCGCCGAACGGCGCGGCCAGACGCTGGCGCAGATGGCGCTGGCCTGGGTGCTGCGCGGCGGCCGCGTCACCTCCGCGCTGATCGGCGCCAGCCGGCCGGAGCAGGTCGAGGATTGCGTCGGCGCGTTGAAGAACCGCGATTTCACCGACGCGGAACTGGCCGAGATCGACACGCTACGCCCGCGACGCCGACATCAACCTCTGGGCGGCCTCGGCCGAGCGCAAGGGCCCGGCGCGCAAGAAGTAGAAGCGACACTGCCTCGATGATCCGCAATCCGATCCTGCCCGGCTTCAATCCCGACCCATCGATCTGCCGGGTCGGCGGCGACTACTACATCGCCACCTCGACCTTCGAGTGGTATCCCGGCGTGCAGATCCATCATTCGACCGACCTGGTGAACTGGCGGCTGGTCAAGCGGCCGCTCGACCGCGCCAGCCAGCTCGACATGCGCGGCAATCCGGATTCCGGCGGCATCTGGGCGCCGTGCCTGTCCCATGCCGACGGGCTGTTCTGGCTGGTCTACACCGACGTCAAGCGGCTCGACGGCAACTTCAAGGACGCGCACAACTACATCGTCACCGCGCCGGCGATCGAAGGCCCGTGGTCCGATCCGGTCTACGTCAATTCATCGGGCTTCGATCCGTCGCTCTTCCACGACGACGACGGCACGAAAGTGGTTCCTCAACATGCTGTGGAACCATGTCTCGCACGGCGTCGGCGGACAGTCCGAAGCATCCGTCCTTCGCCGGCATCCTGCTGCAGGAATACGACGCGGCGGCAGGCAAGCTGGTCGGTCCGGTGAAGAACATCTTTGCCGGCAGCGCACACGGCCTGGTCGAAGGCCCGCATCTCCTACAAGCGCAACGGCTGGTATTATCTCACCACCGCCGAGGGCGGCACCGGCTACGACCATGCCGTCACCATGGCGCGCTCGCGGCACGATCGACGGGCCCTACGAACTGCATCCCGACATCCATCTCATCACCTCGAAGGATGCGCCGGACGCGCCGCTGCAGCGCGCCGGCCATGGCCAGATCGTCGAGACGCCGGACGGCGAGGTCTACCACACGCATCTCTGCTCGCGGCCGCTGCCCGGCATGCGGCGCTCGCCGCTCGGCCGCGAGACGGCGATCCAGAAATGCGATCTGGGGCGACGACGGTTGGCTGCGGCTTTCCGGAAACGGCGGCCGGTGCCGCGCGTCGACGGTGCCGGCGCCGTCGGGCGCTGCCGAACCGCCCGGCCCGCAGCCGTCGGAAATCCGCTACGATTTCGACGCCCGGGATCTGCCGCTCGACTTTCAGTGGCTGCGCACGCCGCTATCCCGAACGACTGTTCTCGCTCGACCGAGAAGCCGGGATCGCTGCGTCTCTTCGGGCGCGAATCGATCGGCAGCTGGTACGACCAGGCGCTGGTGGCGCGGCGGCAAGAGCATTTTTCCTTCCGCGTCGAGACCGAACTCGATGTTCAGCCCGACGACCTTCCAGCAGGCGGCCGGGCTGGTTCATTACTACAACCGCCACAAATTCCATTTCCTGGCCGTCACCCACGATGCCGCAACGGGTCGCGTCCTGACCAGTCATGAGTTGCCCCGGCGACTGGCCGGACGGCAAGCTTGCCTTCCCGCTGGCCGAGCCGACTGCCGCTTGCCAGCGAAGGCGCTGTTCGCACTGGCGGTCGAGGTCGATGGCGCGGAGCTGCAATTCTTCGTCTGGAACGACGAAGGCTGGAATCTGGTAGGACCAGTTCTTGACGCCAGCGTGATCTCGGACGAAGGTGGCCGCGGCGAGCACGGCTCCTTTACCGGCGCCTTCGTCGGCATGGTGGCCTTCGATACCAGCGGCGCGGCACTTCCGGCGGACTTCGACTATTTCAGCTATACGGGCCGCGACGGCTGACCGGCCTGCAAACGATCGGGGAGGAAACAAGATGGCGACGACGATGAAGGGGCCGGCGATTTTCCTGGCGCAGTTCGCGGGTGACGCGGCGCCGTTCAATTCGCTGAAAAGCATTACGGCATGGGCTGCCGGGCTCGGCTACAAGGGCGTGCAGATCCCGACCTGGGACGGCCGTCTGTTCGACCTCAAGAAGGCGGCTTCGTCGAAGACCTATTGCGACGAGGTAAAGGGCATCTGCGCCGAGGCCGGCGTCGAAATCACCGAACTGTCGACCCATCTGCAGGGCCAGTTGGTCGCCGTGCATCCCGCCTATGACAGCCAGTTCGACGGCTTCGCTCCGCCTTCGGTCCACAACAATCCCAAGGCGCGGCAGAAATGGGCGGTCGAGCAGATGAAGTTCGGCGCCAAGGCGTCGCGCAATCTCGGCCTGACGGCCTCGGTGTACCTTCTCCGGCGCACTGGCTTTTCCCTATCTCTATCCCTGGCCGCAGCGGCCCGCCGGACTGATCGAGGAAGCCTTCGCCGAGCTCGGCAAGCGCTGGAAGCCGATCCTCGATGTCTACGAGGATAACGGCGTCGACGTCGGCTACGAAATCCATCCCGGCGAGGATGTGTTCGACGGCGCGACCTTCGAGATGTTCCTCGACGCGGTCGGCGGCCACAAGCGCTGCAACATCAACTACGATCCGTCGCACTTCCTGCTGCAGCAGCTCGACTATCTCGACTTCATCGACATCTACCACGAGCGCATCAAGGCGTTTCACGTCAAGGACGCCGAGTTCAACCCGACCGGCCGGCAGGGCGTCTATTCCGGCTATCAGGGCTGGATGGACCGCGCCGGCCGCTTCCGTTCGCTGGGCGACGGGCAGGTCGATTTCGGCGGCATCTTCTCCAAGCTCGCGCAATACGGCTACGACAGCTGGGCGGTGCTGGAGTGGGAATGCTGCCTCAAGCACCCGGAAGATGGCGCCGCCGAAGGCGCGCCCTTCATCCAGCACCACATCATCCGCGTGACGGAGAAGGCGTTTCGACGACTTCGCCGGCGGCGCTACCGACAAGAAGCTGCTGCGGGCGATGATGGGGATTTGAGAGATCAGGCAGTCGGCAATGGGCAGTAGGTCAAGCTAGGCTCGATCCGTTCCCGCGAAACCATCGCATTACTGCCCATCCCCGCGCTGCCCACTGCCCAAAGAGGGAAGGACGAACAAATGGTCAGCGGCAAGAAATCGAATCAGGCAGCGGACCGATCCGCTACGGCATGGTCGGCGGCGGCCAGGGCGCCTTCATCGGCGCCGTGCATCGCATCGCGGCGCGCATCGACGGCGAATTCGAGCTGGTGGCCGGCGCCCTGTCATCCGACCCGCAGCGCGCCAAGGCGTCCGCGCCGAGACTCGGTCTCGACCCGGAACGCAGCTATGGCTCCTATGCCGAGATGGCGAAGGCGGAAGCGAAGCGGCCAGACGGCATCGAGGCGGTCGCCATCGTCACGCCCAACAACGTCCACTACCCGGCCGCCAAGGCGTTTCTCGAAGCCGGCATCCACGTCATCTGCGACAAGCCGCTGACATCGACCCTCGCCGATGCGAAGAAGCTCGCGGCGCTGGTGGAAAAGACCGGCAAGGTGTTCGTCCTGACCCACAACTACACCGGCTATCCCATGGTCCGGCAGGCGCGCGAGATGGTGCAAAAAGGCCAGCTCGGTGACATCCGCATCGTCCAGGCCGAGTATCCACAGGACTGGCTGACCGAGGATCTCGCCGCCACTGGCCAGAAGCAGGCATCATGGCGCTCGGATCCGAAACAGTCGGGCGCCGGTGGCGCCACCGGCGACATCGGCACCCATGCGTATAATCTTGCCCGCTTCGTCTCCGGCCTGGAGCTCGACAGCCTGTCGGCCGATCTCGACGCCTTCGTGCCGGGACGCAAGCTCGACGACAATGCCAACGTCATGCTGCGCTTCAAGGGCGGCGCCAAGGGCATGATCTGGGCGAGCCAGGTGGCGCCCGGTCACGAGAACGGTCTGAAGCTCCGGGTCTATGGCGCCAAGGGCGGCATCGAATGGGTGCAGGCCGATCCGAACTATCTCTGGTTCACGCCGTTCGGCCAGCCGAAGCAGTTGCTCACCCGCGCCGGCGCCGGTGCGGGTCCTGCCGCGGCGCGCGTCAGCCGCGTTCCGTCAGGCCATCCGGAAGGCTATCTCGAGGGTTTCGCCAACATCTATGCGGAAGCCGCGCGCGCCATCCGCGCCGCGCGCAAGAAAAATGGCAAACCCGCCAAGGATGTCATCTTCCCGACCGTCGCAGGATGGTGTTGAGGGCGTGGCCTTCGTGGAAGCCTGCGTGCGCTCTTCGAAGAAGAATGCGGCCTGGACGAAGCTCTGATTTCTCTGAAGCGGTCGAAAAAAGGCGGCGGGGCTTTGCCTTGCCGCTTTTCTTTTGAGCGCAAGAAGAAATCGACGCGCGGCAGCTACGCGATCAAAGACCACCGGCGACCTTGCAGGAACAACGATCGGTCGGCAATGAAGCCGCGCCACCGACACCATTCCGAAAAGAACGGATGCGCTGGCTTCCAGAACGTGGCTTTAAAAGTGGCAACTCGCTTCGGAAAAATCATATCCAACAAAGAAACAGAACCTCATTCCAATAGAATCGGAATGGAACAGGCTCCAGGTCCTGATGGGTAGGGCCGGCGGGCCGATGCGGTCGCCGGCCCCCAAACTACTTCGACTTGGCGGACTTCTTCGCCGACGATTTCTTGTCTGACGTCAGTGCTTTCGCCGCCATTGACACTGCGCCGAGTGCGCCGGTCGCTGCCGCCTTGACGCCCTTCGTCACCTTGGCCGCGACGGACTTGGCTGCGGCCTTCGGCTTTGCTGCGGCAGCAGGCTTCTTGGCTGCCGCCTTGGCTGGAGCCGCTTTCGCCGCTGCCTTGCCGTTCGACTTGGCGGCTGCCGCCGGCTTCTTCGCCGCGGCCGCCTTTGCGGCGGGCTTCTTCGTCGGTGCGGCGGCCTTGCTTGCTGCCTTGGCTGCCGCCGGTTTGGCTGCAGGTTTCTTGGCGGCTGCAGGTTTCGTCGCCGCGGCTGCCTTCGCGGCGGGCTTCTTCGCCGCGGCCGCCTTTGCGGCGGGCTTCTTCGCCGGTGCGGTGGCCTTGCTTGCTGCCTTGGATGCCGCCGGTTTGGCGGCGGGTTTCTTGGCGGCTGCGGCGGGTTTTGCTGCAACGGCCTTCTTTGCGTCCTTCGTCCGTGCGGCAACTGCCGCGGCTGCTCCGGATCCTGCTTTACTCGACTTTGCTGCTGCTGCTGTTTCTTTACCATAGCGACTCCCCTTCTCCTCGGATGCAAGTATCGCGCGAAAGTCAACGATTACAAGGCGGCTCAAATTCTTATCGACAGCTTTGACGGCAAACCTTTGCTCGGCGGACGGTTTCATTGCTCATCTTCAGGTTTTGAGCCCGGCTCTGGAAACAGATCATGGTTCAACAGTGCCCGGCCGAACTGATAAAGCATCTCTGCCGCAGCATCGTCTCCCCGGCTCTTCAGCCTGTTGTAGGCCATGCCGGCGGCGAAGTTCATGCGCTGCGTGGCGCTTGCATCGGTCTCGTGAAGTGCTTGCGCAATACATGTGGCGATCTCGAGCACCGCCATCTGCAACTGTTCGGTGTCGCGCGTCGCCATCTATCTTAGGTTCGGTCCGAAGCAGGCCGGATTCGTCGAAACCCGGCAGCCCGAATCGAACGCCCTTGCGCGTGAATCGCTGGAATAGTGGACGATGCTTGCGAATGCGCCGGCGAAGGCCGCCGAAAGAAGGCAGACGATTCCGATCCTGTGCAAAAACAACGGCACGCTCCGCGCATTCAGAACCCCTACCCACCAATCACGCGGATAATATTTCGATAGGATTACCAGCGGCTTAACATTCGGGAACTGCTCACGCCGCTGTTCGTTGCCGGTCATGACGGCTTGCGAAGCGGTGCGGGACGCCGCATTGTTCGATGCAGTTGGTATAATGCGGCGAGGTAATTCCATGTCGGGCAAAAAACCCATAGCGACCGCTCCGAAGGACGGAAGCAAGGTCCGGGTCTACTGGACCGACGCCATTGGCCAGGAAAATGAATCCATCGCCCGTTACCGTTCGCCGGAGCGCCTGAAGGTGGCGGGCGGCGACTGGGACGAAAGTGATGCCGGGTGGTGGACTTTCGTCGACGGCGATACCGAGAAGCGTATCGAACCGCACTCCTGGAGCTCGGGCGACGATGAGGGGGAAGACTGATTGCCGCCTGTTGGAGAGCTTTCGGTGAAGTTTGAGAGCCATGACAAACTTTTGCCGCGCTTTGTGTGCAGGCGATTTTTCATGGAACAGCATTGCAACAGCGCGCGCCCGCGCAGCCACAGCCGGATTGGCGCCGTGTCGCGGTTTCCCATCGCGGCAATTGCCGTCTGTGGGCTGTCCATTTTCGGACTGTCGCTGGTTTCCGGCTGCACGCGCACATCCGACGGCTCGGTGGTGCTGGCAAGACAGTTCACGCCCGGTGCGGCGCCGTCTCCATCTTACGCCAGCCCCGCCATGCAGCAGCAGGAACTGGCGGCCGAGCCTGCGATGGAAGCGCCGGCGCGGCCAGCCGCTCGACGCCCGTCGTCAGCGTCCGTTGGCAAGGTGCAGGCCTGGAAACCAGCGGTGGTCAGGCCGCCATTCACCCGATCCAATCCCGAGAACCCGATTACCTGCAACAATGCGACCTCGGCCGGCGGCCGGGTCCGCGTCGTCTGCCAGTAGGGTTCTGCGACACCAGTTCGCCACCGGTGCGCCCTTGCGCGCTCATATCGATTCACGCGCCTGTCACGAGCTTCATGGTCATCTTGCGCGACGTTGAGAGGGAGCGGCCATGGATGATCCGTTGGCAAAATACCTTGTGCCCTGGACTGATGAAGAACTTGCAAAACTGAGATTGCTTGCCGCCCACAACGAGCGCATCGGCTCGATTGCCCGCAAACTGGGGCGCACGCGGATCGGCATTCGCGCCCGCGCGGCGCATGATGGCATTCGCCTCAGGGAACATGGAGGCTTCCGGGCGGCGGGTCCGATCAGCTACTTTCTGTAACGCCTCCCGGAGAGGCGGAAGGCCTGCGGCACCGGCCGGGCGGGGGGCTCTGCCGGTGCAGCAGGTCTGCAGAAAATGAGGCGAATATTTTGCCGCTACCGGAAGTCTAGAACGCCTTGAAGGTCAGGGTCGTCAGCGAGCGCACGATACCCGGCACATTGGCGACGTTCTCGTTGATGAACTTGCCGATGTCGACGTCGGGCTCGATATAGATCTTCATCAGCAGGTCGTACTCGCCGCTGGTCGAATAGAGTTCCGAGGCAACCTCGCGCTCGAACAGTTCGTCGGCGACCTGGTAGGTCGATCCGGGCTGGCATTGCAGCTGGACAAAAACGGCTCTCATCAAATATTCCTATCGGATTCCATCGTCGCCGCGGGTGGCGCCGCCCGGGCGGGTTGTCGAAAGCTTTCGGCGCATCGTCTCAGCCTGTCAACAAGGTTTTGGTCAGCGGATGGGCGGCATCGGCGAGCCCGTCGACGATGGTGAAATGGTGCCGGTCGGGTTCTTCCACCGTCGCGGTCTCGGCGCCCAGCCCGGTCCAGATGTTGGCGAGAAGCGCATTCTGGCGAATGAACTCGGCGCGCTCGGCGGCGCCCACCCAGCAAGTCAGCCTCGTGTTCTCGATCGGCGACAAAAGTGCCGGGCTTTCGGCCAGCGCCTCGGCTTCGTCGACATTCAGTTCGCGGTACATGGGAATGCGCATCACAGTCCTCAGATCGTGCAGGCCGGCGATTGAAAGGACGTGACGTACACGGCCCGCCACCGCACCCGACAAAGGCGCGGTCGTCGTCACCATGCGCGTGGCCAGGTGGCCGCCGGCGGAGTGTCCGGTCAGCATGATCGGCCCATCGATCATTTCCGCGGCCGTTTCGACCGCCTTGGCGATTTCGCGCGTGATGTCGAGGATGCGCGCTTCGGGACAGAGCGTGTAGGAAGGCATTGCTACCGCGTAACCGCTGTCCACCGAACCGGCTGCCAGATGCGACCACACGCTTTTGTCGAATGCTTTCCACCAGCCGCCGTGGATATAAACCACCAGCCCCTTCGGCATGCCTTGCGGCAGGAACAGGTCGAAGCGGTTACGCTCGCGCTCGCCATAGGCAATGTCGAGCTTGACCTTGCCCTTGGCGCTCATTGTATCCCGATATGCCCGGGCCGGACCGATCCAGGCCGCGGGCCAGCGGTCGCCGCCTGGAATGTTGATGGCATTGGAATAGGCGTCGTCCCAGTTCGAAATGCGGCGATGGATCATCAACCCCTCCAGAGCTAATGCATCTCGCCCGAAAGTGTCCTCGGTTTCGGGAGAAACGAATGCACAAACAGCACGCTACAGCGTGGCCGCCCAATCCCATTCGGCGCGACGCGCTGTAGCGCGGGCAAAGCCATCCGAAATCCGTCATCCTGTCAATCGCCGCGCGGCGTTTGCCCAAAAATATTTCAATCTTGAAATTTCATACTTGAAATATCTCATTGCGAGTGCGATGGTTGGTTCGTCGAGACATGGGAGGAGATCGCACGATGAAAGTCGCGGTTCTCGGGGCCGGACCCGCCGGGCTCTATTTCGCCATCTCGATGAAACTGCGCGATCCAGCGCATCAGGTTACCGTGATCGAACGCAACAAACCCGACGACACGTTCGGCTGGGGCGTGGTGCTGTCCGACGAAACGCTCGACAATCTTGCGGCCAACGACCCGGTCAGTGCGGCCTGGATCCGCGAGCACTTCGCTTACTGGGACGACATCGCCGTCGTCCACAAGGGGGTGCGCACCGTCTCCACCGGCCATGGCTTCTGCGGCATCGGCCGCAAGCAGATACTGATCCTGCTTCAGAAGCGTGCGCGCGAGCTTGGCGTCGATCTTGTTTTCGAGACGGAGGCGCGCGAGCCGCAATTCTACATGGACGCCTACGACCTCGTCGTTGCGTCCGACGGCGTCAATTCGCGCACGCGCACCGCGCTTGCCGATGTGTTCAAGCCCGACATCGACGTCCGCAAATGCAAATTCGTCTGGCTCGGCACCCACCAGAAATTCGACGATGCGTTCACCTTCATCTTCGAGGAAACCGAGCACGGCTGGGTTTGGGCGCATGCCTACCAGTTCGATCCTGACACCGCGACCTTCATCGTCGAATGTTCGGAAGCGACATGGGAAAAGTTCGGCTTCGGCTCGATGTCAAAGGAAGAGTCGATCACCACCTGCGAGCGCATCTTTGCAAGACACCTCGGCGGCCATGCGCTGATGTCCAACGCCGCCCATGTCCGCGGCTCCGCCTGGATCAGCTTCCCGCGGGTTCTGTGCGAACGCTGGTCTTATAAAAATCTCGCACTGATGGGCGACGCGGCGGCATCAGCGCATTTCTCGATCGGCTCGGGCACCAAGCTGGCGCTCGAAAGTGCGGTCGCGCTGGCCGACTATGTGCATTCCGAGCCGAGCCTCGATGCGGCTTTCGAGAAATACGAGCAAGCGCGGCGCACCGAGGTGTTGCGCCTGCAGTCGGCGGCCCGCAATTCGCTCGAATGGTTCGAGGATGTCGAGCGTTATTTCAACCTCGACCCTGTCCAGTTCAACTATTCGCTGCTCACCCGCTCGCAGCGCATCAGCCACGAGAATTTGCGTTTGCGCGACAAGGCCTGGCTGGACGGCGCCGAGGCATGGTTCCAGCGGCAGGCCGGCAGCAACGTCAACGGCTCGCGCGCGCCGATGTTCGCGCCGTTCCGGCTGCGCGACATGCATCTGAAGAACCGCGTGGTCGTGTCGCCGATGGCGCAATACAAGGCGGTCGACGGTTGCCCGACGGACTGGCATTTCGCTCACTATGCCGAGCGGGCAAAAGGCGGCGCCGGTCTCATCTATATCGAGATGACCTGTGTCAGTCCGGAAGGCCGCATCACGCCCGGCTGCCCCGGTTTTTATCGACCCGAACACGAGGCCGCGTGGAAGCGGCTGGTCGATTTCGTGCATGCCGAAACCGACGCGAAGATCTGCGCGCAGATCGGCCATTCCGGTCCAAAAGGGTCGACGCAGGTCGGCTGGGAAGACAGCGACGCACCGCTTGCCGAGGGCAACTGGCCGGTCGTGGCGGCGTCTGACGTGGCCTGGTCGCCGCGCAACCAGACGCCTAAACCCATGGATCGCTCGGATATGGACCGGGTGCGGAATGAATTTGTCGCGGCGGCCGAGATGGCGAGACGATGCGGCTTCGACATGCTGGAGATCCACGCCGCGCATGGTTATCTCCTGTCGTCCTTCATCACGCCGCTGACCAATCTGCGCACCGACGAATATGGCGGTTCGCTGGAAAACCGCATGCGTTATCCCCTCGAGGTTTTCCATGCGGTCCGCGCGACATGGCCCAAGGAGAAGCCGATCTCGGTGCGCATTTCGGCACATGATTGGGTCGGCGAGGACGGCATCCATCCCAGCGACGCTGTCGAGATCGCGCGCATGCTGCAGGCGGCTGGCGTCGACATCTGCGATGTCTCCGCCGGCCAGACGTCGCAGCGCGCCAGACCGGTTTACGGCCGAATGTTCCAGACGCCGTTTTCGGACCGCATCCGAAACGAGACCGGCATGGCAACGATGGCGGTCGGTAATATTTACGAACCGGACCACGTCAATTCGATCCTGATGGCAGGCCGCGCCGACCTGGTCTGCCTTGCACGGCCGCATCTTGCCGACCCATACTGGACACTGCATGCGGCGGCAAAGCTCGGCGATCGCCATGTGAAATGGCCCGATCCCTATCTTCCCGGCCGTGACCAGCTTTACCGCCTGGCCGAGCGGCAGGACGTCATGACGGGCAAGGTGTGAGCATGATCGTCGGCAGGCATGCTCTGGTGACGGGTGGAGGCAGCGGCGTCGGCAAGGCGATCGCGCTGGCGTTGGCCGAGGCCGGCATCGACGTCACCATTTGTGGTCGGCGGCTGACGGCGCTTGAGGCCGTTGCGTCGCTTCACGACCGCATTCATGCCGTCGTAGCCGACGTGACCGACGAAGTCTCGATGACAAGGCTGTACGAAACCGCCGAGGCGGCGCGTGGGCCGCTGGATATCGTTGTCGCCAATGCCGGCATGGCCGGCAGCGCGCCAGCCTCGAAGACCGCTCTGGCGGATTGGCAAAAGACCATCGACGTCAATCTCACCGGCGCCTTTCTGACCGTGAAGCCGGCGCTTGCCGGCACAACGGCGCGCAAAGGTGGCCGCATCATCTTCATAGCCTCCACCGCTGGCCTCAAGGGTTATGCCTACGTCGCCCCCTACGTTGCCGCAAAGCATGGCGTCGTCGGCCTGATGCGGGCGCTGGCGGCCGAGACCGCGAAATCCGGCGTCACCGTCAACGCCATCTGCCCGAGCTTCGTCGAGACCGACATGCTGGAAGAATTGATCAGCCGCATCGTTGGAAAAACCGGCCGCAGCGAAGCAGAGGCCCGCGCAAGCCTGATGGCTTCAAACCCGCAAGGCCGGTTCGTACAGCCGGAAGAAATCGCCGCCAGCGTTTTGTTCCTGTGCAGCGCGGCAGCGGCTTCGATCACCGGCCAGTCGATCTCGGTCTCGGGAGGCGAAACATGGTAAGTGCGCCGCTTTCTTCGGTCTCGGTCGGCAACGGCGCCAAGGAGCGGCTGCGCCTGTGGATACGACTGTTGCGGGCATCGCGCATTGTCGAGAACGAACTGCGCGAACGGCTGAAGCGCGAGTTCAATTCGACCCTGCCGCGCTTCGATGTGATGGCCGCGCTCTACCGCGCGCCCGACGGCATGCTGATGAGCGACCTCTCCCGCTTCCTGCTCGTCTCAAACGGCAACGTCACCGGCATCGTCGACCGACTTGTCTCCGACGGCTTCGTCGTCCGCGCCCAGCGCGAAGGCGATCGCCGCACCTCGATAGTGCGGCTCACCGCGCGGGGCGAAGAGGAATTCCGCTCGATGGCGGCCATTCATGAAGGCTGGATCGGCGAATTGCTGGGCGACGTCGGCGAGGACGATGCGCGACGGCTTTCGGCCATGTTGAAATCGTTCCGCAGCAATTGGGAGGGCGAGGCGTGAAGGGCATGAAATTGGCCGGCCTCAAGCCGAAACATTTCCTCTGGAAGGTCGAAGGCCGCATCGCGCGTGTGCAACTCGACCGTCCGGAGCGCAAGAACCCGCTCACCTTCGATTCCTATGCCGAACTGCGCGACACGTTCCGCGAACTCGTCTATGCCGACGATGTCGACGCCGTCGTGTTCCTGCCTAATGGCGGCAATTTCTGCTCGGGCGGCGATGTGCACGACATCATCGGGCCGCTTGTCGACATGGACATGAAGGGCCTGCTCGCCTTCACCCGCATGACCGGCGATCTGGTCAAGGCGATGCTGAACTGCGGCAAGCCGATCATCACCGCGGTCGACGGCGTGGCGGTCGGCGCCGGCGCCATTGTCACCATGGCCTCGGACATAAGGCTGGCGACACCGGAGGCAAAGACCGCGTTCCTGTTCACCCGCGTCGGGCTTGCCGGCTGCGACATGGGCGCCTGCGCGATATTGCCCCGCATCATCGGCCAGGGCCGCGCCGCCGAACTGCTTTACACTGGCCGCACCATGAGCGCCGAGGAAGGCGACCGCTGGGGCTTCTACAACAGGCTGGCTTCGGCGGAACACCTGGAAGCCGAAGCGATGGACCTCGCCACGCGCATCGTCTCGGGTCCGACTTTTGCTCATGGCATCACCAAGACGCAGCTTAATCAGGAATGGTCGATGGGCCTCGACCAGGCGATCGAGGCGGAAGCCCAGGCACAGGCGATCTGCATGCAGACAAAGGATTTCGAGCGCGCCTACCGCGCCTTTGTCGAGAAAAAGAAGCCTGTATTCGAGGGGAATTGAGAAGAGCCCATGCCTGATCGCTCCTTCCTCAACTGGCCGTTTTTCGAAGACCGCCACCGCGATCTGGCGGAGCGGCTGGAAGCATGGTGCAAGGCCAATCTGCCGGTCGCCCATGACGATATCGATGCTGCCTGCCGCGAACTGGTCGCTATGCTCGGCCGTGATGGCTGGCTGAAGCCGACGGCGGTCGATCCGGAAAATCCGCAGCCGCTCGACGTGCGCGCGCTGTGCATCACGCGCGAGACGTTGGCCCGCCATGACGGCCTCGCAGACTTCGCCTTCGCCATGCAGGGGCTTGGCGCCGGCGCGATCAGCCTGTTCGGCAACCATGCGCAGAAAGAATGGCTGAAGAAGACCCGCACAGGCAAGGCGATCTCGGCCTTCGCGCTTTCCGAGCCGCGCTCCGGTTCCGATGTCGCCAACATGGACATGGACGCCCGGAAAACATCCGACGGTTATGTGCTTTCAGGTGAAAAAACCTGGATTTCGAATGGCGGAATTGCGGACTTCTACGTGGTTTTCGCAAGAACCGGCGAAGCCCCCGGCGCGAAAGGCCTGTCGGCATTTCTGGTGTCTGCGGATACGCCCGGCCTCTCGGTCGCCGAACGGCTCGAGGTGATCGCGCCGCATCCGCTGGCCCGGCTGAAATTCGACAATGTACGTGTCTCCGTTGCGGCGATGATCGGCAAAGCCGGCGACGGTTTCCGCATCGCCATGTCGGTGCTCGACGTTTTCCGCTCGACGGTGGGGGCGGCGGCTCTCGGCTTTGCGCGGCGGGCGCTCGACGAGAGCATCAAGCGCGCGTCGGGGCGCGAACTGTTCGGCGCGCCGATGGCCGACCTGCAGATGGTGCAGGGCCACATTGCCGACATGGCGCTGGATGTCGATGCCGCGGCATTGCTGGTCTATCGCGCCGCCTGGACCAAGGACATGGGCGCGAGCTCGGGTGACCCGAGAGGCGGCGATGGCCAAGCTTTACGCCACCGACCGCGCGCAGGCGGTCATCGACAAGGCAGTGCAACTGCACGGCGGCGACGGCGTGCGGCGCGGCCATGTCGTGGAGAGCCTGTACCGCGAGATACGTGCGCTCAGAATCTACGAAGGCGCATCCGACGTGCAGAAGGTCGTGATCGCGCGGCAGGTTTTGGCGGGAGGATAAGAGATGCTGGGGCCGACAGGACATGTCGACACATTTTCGCGGGACAACCTCCCGCCTCTCGAAGAGTGGCCGGAACTGCCGCTCGAAGGTTTCCAATATCCCGAATATCTGAATGCCGGAGTGGAACTCACCGACCGGCTGGTCGAGCAGGGATTCGGCGACAACATCGCGCTAATCGGCAACGGACGCCGCCGCACCTACAAGGAACTGTCCGACTGGACCAACCGGCTGGCGCATGCGCTGGTCGAGAACTACGGCGTCAAGCCGGGACAGCGGGTGCTGATCCGCTCTGCCAACAACCCGGCCATGGTTGCCTGCTGGCTAGCCGCCACCAAGGCAGGCGCGGTCGTGGTGAACACCATGCCGATGCTGCGTGCCGGCGAACTGGCCCAGATCGTCGACAAGGCTGAGATCGGCCTGGCGCTGTGCGACACTCGCATCAAGGACGAGCTGGTCGCCTGCGCCAAGGAAAGCAAATTCCTGAAGCAGGTGATCGGCTTCGATGGCACCGCCAATCACGATGCCGAGCTTGACCGCATCGCGCTCAACAAGCCGGTACGCTTCGACGCGGTTAAAACCGGCCGCGACGACGTCGCCTTACTTGGTTTCACATCCGGAACGACCGGTGTGCCAAAAGCCACCATGCACTTCCACCGCGACCTGCTGATCATCGCGGACGCCTACGCGAAAGAAGTGCTCGACGTGCAGCCGGATGACGTTTTCGTCGGCTCGCCGCCGCTCGCCTTCACCTTCGGCCTCGGCGGCCTGGCGATCTTTCCCCTGCGTTTCGGCGCCGCCGCGACGCTGCTGGAGAACGCGTCACCGCCCAACATGATCGAGATCATCGAGACCTATAAGGCGACGATCAGCTTCACCGCGCCGACCGCCTATCGCGCCATGCTGACTGCGATGGAAGAGGGCGCCGACCTGTCGTCGCTGCGCATCGCCGTTTCGGCCGGCGAAACGCTGCCGGCGCCGGTATTCGAAGACTGGACGAAGAAGACCGGCAAGCCGATCCTCGACGGTATCGGCGCCACCGAGATGCTGCATATCTTCATCTCCAACCGGCTGGACGACATGGCCCCGGCCTGCACGGGCAGGCCTGTTACGGGCTACCGGGCGATCATCGTCGACGACGAGATGAACGAACTGCCGCGCGGCGAGATCGGCAAGCTTGCAGTGCGCGGGCCGA
Source organism: uncultured Alphaproteobacteria bacterium (assembly GCA_963726065.1). Lineage (GTDB taxonomy): Bacteria > Pseudomonadota > Alphaproteobacteria > Rhizobiales > Rhizobiaceae > Neomesorhizobium. The sequence continues at coordinate 507,080 of CAVSAU010000013.1, read as the reverse complement.
CCGGCTGCCGCTATCTCGCTGACGACCGGCAGAAAAACTATGTGCGCAACGGCTGGAACCTCACCGGCGATTCCTTCGTGCAAGACGAGCAGGGCCGCTTCCACTTTGCCGCCCGCTCCGACGACATGATAATCTCGGCCGGCTACAACATCGCCGGACCGGAGGTCGAGGCGGCGTTGCTGTCTCACCCCGATGTCAGGGAATGCGCGGTGATCGGCGTTGCCGATGCCGACCGTGGCCAGATCGTCGAGGCGCATGTGGTTCTGGTCGAATCCGCGCGTCCCGACGAACTGATGAAAAAGCGCCTGCAGGACCATGTGAAGGCGACGATCGCGCCATACAAATATCCGCGCTCGGTCCGGTTCACCGACACGTTGCCGAAAACGCAGACGGGCAAGATTCAGCGCTTCAGGCTGCGCATGGGCGAGGCGTGATGACCGATTTCGCGAAGACCAAAAAACTGTTCCACATGCCGGACGGGGTGATCTATCTCGACGGCAATTCGCTGGGGCCATTGCCGCTTGCAGCCACGGCGCGCGTCACCGACATGATGGCTGCGGAGTGGGGCAACCAGCTTATCAGGGGCTGGAATTCGGCCGGCTGGATGCTGCAGCCGCGCCGCATCGGCGACCGCATTGCCCGGCTGATCGGCGCTGCCGAAGGCGCCGTGGTCATGGGCGATACATTGTCGATCAAGGTTCACCAGGCGCTGGCGTCGGCCCTGGAGCTCAATCCGAAGCGTCGCGTCGTGCTCTCCGACAACGGTAACTTCCCGTCCGACCTCTACATCGCGCAAGGTCTGCTGAAATCGCTCGACAGGGACTACATACTGAAGGTGGTCGAACCGGAAGAGGTCGAAGCCGCTATCGACGAGAGTGTTGCGGTTCTGATGGTGACCGAGGTGGACTACCGCACCGGCCGCCTGCACGACATGAAGGCGCTGACCGAAAAGGCGCATGCCGCCGGCGCCTTGACCGTCTGGGACCTTGCCCATTCTGCCGGCGCCATACCGGTCGATCTCACCGGCGCGAAAGCAGATTTCGCGGTCGGCTGCACCTATAAGTATCTGAACGGCGGACCCGGCGCGCCTGCCTTCATCTATGTCGCGCCCAAACACCAGGACGCCGCGCGGCCGGCGCTGTCGGGTTGGCTCGGCCACGAGGCGCCGTTCGCCTTCGATCTCGATTACCGGCCAGGCGCCGGCATAGACCGCATGCGGGTCGGCACGCCGCCGATCATTGCGCTGGCGGCGCTCGATGCCGCGCTGGACGCTTGGAACGGTGTCGACATGGCCGACGTCCGCGAGGCGTCGATCGGCCTTGCCGACCTCTTCATCGCCGAGATCGAAAAGCGCTGCCCGGAACTGGCGCTGAGTTCGCCGCGCGACGGCAAAAAACGCGGCAGCCAGGTTTCCTTCCGCCACGGGCAAGGCTACGCGATCATGCAGGCGCTGATCGCGCGGGGCCTGATCGGCGATTTCCGCGCGCCCGAATTCCATCCGTTTCGGCTTCACGCCGCTCTATATCGGCGAGGCCGAGGTGCGCGCCGCGGTCGGCATCATCGAGGATGTCGTCAACAACCGGCTCTGGGATGCGCCGGAGTATCGCAAGAAGGCGCTGGTGACATGAGCCGACAACCTTACGATCCGGCGCGCGAGGGCGCCCAGATGTCGTTCAGGGAACGCATGTCCTACAGCGACTATCTTGCACCTTGAGAAAATCCTCGATGCGCAGTCGCCGCTATCGACCGCGCATGACGAATTGCTGTTCATCATCCAGCACCAGACGTCGGAACTATGGATGAAGCTTGCCATCCATGAAATCCGCTCGGCCAAGGCGGCGATCCGCGACGACCGGCTGCAGCCGGCCTTCAAGATGCTGACGCGCGTGGCCCGCATCTTCGAGCAGCTGAACAGCGCCTGGGACGTGCTGCGCACGATGACGCCCAGCGAATACACCGCAGTTCCGCGATTCGCTCGGCCAGTCTTCCGGCTTCCAGTCGTGGCAGTACCGCGCGATCGAATTTCTCGCCGGCAACCGCAACGAGGCGATGCTGAAACCGCATGCGCACCGCGACAGAGGTGATTGCCGAACTCGAGAACATCCTCGCCGAACCCAGCCTCTACGACGAAGCGCTGCTCCTGCTTTCCCGAGAAGGTTTCGATATCGGACCGGATGCGAAACGAACCGATTGGCGCCAGAGCCGGCAAGCCGAGCGACGACGTTCTGGCGGCCTGGCAAGCGATCTATCAGGCGCCGGCCGAACATTGGGCGCTCTACGAACTGGCCGAAAAGCTGGTCGACTTCGAGGACTATTTCCGCCGCTGGCGCTTCAACCACGTCACCACGGTCGAACGCATCATCGGCTTGAAGCGCGGCACCGGCGGCACGGCGGGCGTTTCCTATCTGCGGCGCATGCTGGAGGTGGAATTGTTTCCGGAACTCTGGAAACTTCGTACAGAACTTTGAGGCCGCGAAAAGCGGCCCGCAAGAGGACATGCCTGAGGCGAAACGGTCCAAGGCATGGTGCAAACGCAGGAACGGCAACAAAAGGGAGAATAATATGAAGAAGATACTTGCGGCGGGCCTGTTCGGGCTCGCACTCGGCGTCTCGGGCCTGGCCTTATGCCGAACCGGTCAAGGTCGGCATGATCACCACGCTTTCGGGCGGCGGCGCGGGCCTCGGCGTCGACGCGCGCGACGGCTTCATGCTGGCGCTTTAGCTGTCCGGCAACAAGGACATCGAGGTCGTCACCGAGGACGACGCGATGAAGCCGGAACTGGCGGTGCAGATCGCCGACAAGATGATCCAGAGCGACAAGGTCGACATCCTGACCGGCATCATCTGGTCGAACCTCGCCATGGCCGTGGTGCCGAACGCGGTGGCGCAGGGCAAATTCTACCTCTCGGTCAATGCCGGGCCTTCTCCGCTGGCCGGGCGCGAAGTGCGACAAGAACTATTTCAACGTCGCCTACCAGAACGACAATTTCCATGAGGCGATGGGCAACTACGCCGAGCACGCAGGGCATCAAGAAGATGTTCATCCTGGCGCCGAACTATCCGGCCGGCACCGACTCGCTGAACGGCTTCAAGCGCTTCTACAAGGGCGAACTCGTCGGCGAGGTCTACACCAAGCTCGGCCAGACCGACTATGCCGCCGAGATCGCGCAGATCCGCGATTCCGGCGCCGACTTCGTGTTCTTCTTCCTGCCCGGCGGCATGGGCATCGCCTTCGTCAAGCAATATGCGCAGTCGGGCGTCGGCATTCCGCTGATGGGCCCCGGCTTCTCGTTCAGCCAGGACGTGCTCGGCGCGATCGGCGACGCGGCGCTCGGCGCCAAGAACTCGGCCTCATGGTCGAAGGATCTCGACAACGCCGCCAACAAGAAGTTCGTCGAGGAGCTTCCAGAAGGCCTACAACCGGCTGCCGTCGATCTACGCCGCGCAGGCCTACGACACCGCGAACCTGATCATCGTCGGCCGCCGGCAAGGCCAGCGTCAAGGACGCCGACGCGTTCCGCGCCGCGCTGAAGGCCGCCGAGTTCGAATCGGTGCGCGGCAAATTCAAGTTCAACACCAACAACCACCCGATCCAGGACATCTATGTGCGCGAGGTGGTGAAGGAAGGCGACGTGCTGACCAACAAGATCATTGGCTCCAGCTTCACCGACCATGCCGACGCCTATGCCAAGGACTGCGCGCTGAAATAGCGGAGCAGGTTCAAAGCCGTCAGCCTTCGGCAGGGAGGCTGACGGCGGCGATCGCTACTTCTTGTTGATCCCGCTGACGGCCAGATCCGTCAGCTTGTTGTTGGCAGCCTTTTCCTCATCGAGGATTTCACTGAGCAGCTTATGCGCTTCGTCATGACCAAGCACCTTCGCCCATTCCCGCAGCGAACCATAACGCGAGATTTCGTAGTGCTCGACACTTTGGGCGGCCGCCAGCAGACCGGCGTTGAGCGCCTTTCCCGAGGCTTCAGCGATAACGCCGTCGGTTTCCTTTATCAGGCCTTCGATCGCGTCGCACTTCTCGCCCTTGGCCGGCAGGTTCAGCGACGCAAACACCTTCTTCAGCGTTTGGACGTGTCCCTTGGTCTGCTTGAGGTGGCCGTCAATCGCCTGCTTCAACTTGGCGTCGCCAGCGGCTTTCGAAGCCTTGGGGAGCGCTTTCGTCAGGGCGTTTTCGGCGTAGTAGACGTCTTGCAAGGTATGCTCGAACAGTTCGGCCAGGGTTTTCACAGGTATCCTCCGCTGTTTGTTTCACCGGAAGGCAATCGCCCGACCCCGCTTTGGTTCCGTTCACCGAACGAAATACTGCAAGAGCGCATAGGCGAGAAGTCTGAGGGGGGCGGGCAAAGCCTATGTCTAGCACCCTCCTCATCGAGCAGATCCTGAACGGCCTGCAGTTCGGCGTCATGCTGTTCCTGATGGCGGCGGGGCTGACGCTGATCTTCGGCGTCATGGGACTGATCAACCTCGCGCATGGCTCGTTCTACATGATCGGCGCATTCGCCTGCGCGGCTGTCGCTGCTGCGACCGGCTCGTTCTGGCTCGGCCTTGCGGCAAGTCTTGCCGCAGCAGCGGCGGCCGGCGCCATCGTCGAACTGCTGGTCGTGCGCAGGCTCTATGACCGCGACCACCTCGACCAGGTGCTGGCGACCTTCGCGCTGATCCTGATTTTTTCGGAAGGCACGCGCTGGCTGTTCGGCTCCTTCCCGCTCTATCTCGACATTCCCCCCGTGCTTGCCGGCGCGGTCGACCTGCCGGGCGGCGCGCGCTACCAGCTCTACCGGCTGGCGATCATCGCCGTCGGTGTCGCTCGTCGCGGTAGGGCTCTATCTGCTGATCTCGAAGACTAGGCTCGGCATGCGCATACGCGCCGGCCAATCCGACCGCGAAATGATCGGCGGCGCTCGGCGTCGATATCCGCACGCTCTACACGATCGTCTTCGCGCTCGGCGCGGCGCTTGCCGGGCTCGCCGGCGCGCTGGTCGGCGCGCTGCAATCGGTGCAAGTCGGCATGGGCGAGCCGGTGCTGATCCTCGCCTTCGTGGTCATCGTCATCGGCGGCATCGGCTCGATCAAGGGCGCGCTGGTCGGCGCCATCCTGGTCGGCGCTGGTCGACACGCTCGGCCGCTTCCTGCTGCCGAAGGCGTTTGCGCTGGCGATCGGAGCCTCGCAAGGCGCAACCGTCGGCGCCGCACTCGCCTCGATGCTGATCTACATCGTCATGGCGCTGATCCTGGCATTCCGGCCGCAAGGCCTGTTCGCGGCGAACACGTGATGACGATGTCCCGCGAAACGCTCGATCAATCTGCGTTCTGGCGGCGTCTGCTGCTGGCCCTGCCACTTGCCGCGCTTGGCGCTGGACGAGCCGTTCTACGTCACGCTGGCGACGCGCATGGCGGTGCTGGCGCCTGGCGGCGGTGGGGCTCAACCTCGCGCTGGGGCTCGGCGGGCTGGTGTCGTTCGGCCACGCCGCCTTCTTCGGCATCGGCGGTTATGCCGCCGGCATCTTGTCGACGCATGCGATGAACATGCAGCCGTTGTTGACCTGGCCGTTCGAGATTGGCGGCATCGGACCAGATGCCTGTCATCTGGCTGGTGGCGATTGCCGTCTCCGGTCTGGTGGCGCTCGCCATTGGCGCGATCAGCCTGAGGACCTCCGGCGTCTACTTCATCATGATCACGCTCGCCTTCGCGCAGATGATCTACTATTTCGCCATTTCCTGGCCGGCCTACGGCGGCGAGGACGGCCTTTCCATCGCCATGCGCGGCGCATTTCCCTTCGTCAACACGGCGGCGCCGCTGACCTTCTTCCTGGTCTGCTACGCGGTCCTTGTTGCCGCCCTGCTGCTCTTCGTCGCTGGTCCGGGATTCGCGTTTCGGCGCAGCGTTGCAGGCCTCCGGCAGAACGAGACGCGGCTTGCCGCGGTCGGCATCGGCGCGTTTCCGGTGCGGCTTGCCGCCTTCGTTGTTTCGGCGATGATCACCGCGTTGGCCGGAGCGCTTTATGCCGACCTCAACCGCTTCGCCAGTCCGTCGATGCTGTCGTGGCAGATGTCGGGCGAACTGATCGTGCTGATCATCCTCGGCGGCACCGGCCGGCTGTTCGGACCGGTCGCCGGCGCCATGCTGTTCGTGCTGATCGAATTCGGTACTGGGCGGGCTGACCGAACGCTGGCAGTTTTTCCTCGGCCTGATCCTGCTCGGCGTTGTCCTGTTCGCGCGCGGCGGCCTGATCGGGCTGGTCGCGGGAAAGGCCCGTCATGGCTGAGCCAATCCTCTCCATTCGTGAGCTTCGCAAGAATTTCGGTGCGCTTAAGGCAACCGACAATGTCAGCCTCGACCTGAAGCCGGGCGAAATCCACGCGCTGATCGGCCCCAACGGCGCCGGCAAGACGACGCTGATCCACCAGATCGCCGGCGCCATCCGGCCCGACAGCGGCGTCATCGAGTTTCTTGGCGAGGATGTCGGCGCGCTCGGCATGGCGGCGCGGGCGCGGAAAGGGCTCGGCCGCTCGTTCCAGATTTCGTCGCTGGCGCCCGAATTTTCGGCGCTGCGCAACGTCATGCTGGCGGTGCAGGCGGCGCAGGGGTCGAGCTTCCGCTTCTTCAAGCCGGTGATGCGGGACGCGTCGCTGACCGAACCGGCGCTCGCCGTGCTGGAGCGTGTCGGGTTGGCTCGGCGCGCCCGGCTGCCGGCAGCCGAACTGTCGCATGGCGAGCGCCGCAAGCTGGAGATCGCCATCGCGCTCGCCTTGGGGCCGAGGGCCTTCCTGTTCGACGAGCCGATGGCCGGCATGGGGCCGGAAGGTTCGAAGGACCTGACCGGTTTCCTCGACGGCCTGAGGCAGGAAGCGCCCATCCTTCTGGTCGAGCACGACATGGACGCGGTCTTCGCGCTCGCCGACCGTATCTCGGTGCTGGTCTACGGCCGCATCATCGCAACAGGTACGGTCGACGAGATCCGCCGTGATCCGGAAGTCCGTCGCGCCTATCTCGGGGAGCATGCGTGATGTTGCTCGAAGTCTCCGGCCTCGAAACTTTCTATGGCGCTTCGCAAGCGCTGTTCGGCGTCGAGTTGTCGGTCGGCGAGGGCGAGGTCGTGGCGCTGATGGGCCGCAACGGCATGGGCAAGACGACGACGATTTCGTCAATTCTCGGCCTGGTTCGCGGGCGTGCAGGCGCCATCAGGCTTGGCGGCAAGGCGATCTCCGGCATGAGCGCCCACCGCATCGCCCGGCTGGGTATCGGGCTGGTGCCGGAAGGCCGCCGCTGCTTCCCAAACCTCACCGTGCGCGAAAACCTCGTGGCGGCCGCGCGCAAGGGCGACTGGACACTGGAACGCGTCAACGCGCTGTTCCCGCGCCTTTCCGAACGGCGCGACCAATATGCCAACACCCTGTCCGGCGGCGAGCAGCAGATGCTGGCGATCGGCCGCGCGCTGATGACCAACCCAAAGCTGCTGATCCTCGACGAGGCGACCGAAGGGCTGGCGCCGGTGATCCGCCAGGATATCTGGGCGGCGATCCGCAAGCTGAAATCGGAAGGCCAGTCCATCCTGGTCGTCGACAAGACGCTGTCGGAGCTACTGCCGGTGGCCGACCGCGCCTTCGTGCTCGAGAAGGGCCAGACCGTTTGGCGCGGCAAGCCAGCCGGCCTGACCGGCGAGCTTCAGGATCGCTATCTCGGCGTCTGAAAATTAGCCGACGAAGTTTGTGTTTGGAGAACGAAAATGTCGCAACCCGCCCATCAGGCACTTCACCCGGCCAACTGGAAAGCGGCGAAGGGTTATTCCAACGGCATCGTCGCGGAAGGCCGCACGGTGTTTCTTGGCGGCCAGATCGGATGGAACGCGGATCAGATGTTCGAGACCGACGATTTCGTCGAGCAGACGCGGCAGACGCTGATGAACATCGTGGCCGTGCTCGCCGAAGCCGGCGGGAGGCCGGAACATATCGTGCGGCTGACATGGTTCGTCACCAGCAAACAGGAATATCTGGCGCGGCTGAAGGAGCTTGGCGAAGCCTACAAGAGCGTCATGGGCAGGCACTACCCGACGATGAGCGCCGTGCAGGTGGTGGCTCTGATGGAAGACCGCGCCAAGGTGGAGATCGAGGCGACGGCGGTGCTGCCGGCCTGAAGCCTTCTTACCGGTATTTCATGTAGCCGACGAAACCGCTGATCTTCCAGCGGCCATCGACCTTGCGGCAGAAGTAGAGTGTCTGCCAGTTGAGCACGTCGAAGCTGCCGTCGGCCTTGGCGATCTTGCCGTCGAACTTCTTGCGCGCCAGCGCGACGTTGCCGGTGATGTCGATCCGGGAAAGGTTGGTGGCCCGGTGAATGCCGGCGGCAAGCGGCTCGGCGAACTTGATCGACGCCGTCTCGGCGGCTTGCCGCAGCCATTCGGTCCTGTATTCGGCGAGCGTTGGAAAAGCGGCGTCCCATTCGTCTGGATTCTCCGCGTTGTGCGCATGAATGCCGACGAAACGCTGCTCGTCGAAATCGTCCGCCACCATCGACCAGTCGGCGGCGACAAAGGCTGCGATATCGCGTTCGACCAGCATGTCCCAGATAGCGCGACGATCGGCATCGTTGCCGAACGGATTTTCAGCGTGGCTCATTGTTTGCTCCGGTTCGAACGATCAGGTGACGCGACCGCGCGCGGCGACGGGAAGGATATCGACAACGGTTTCGCCGGAAACCAGGTGCACCATGTCGAACAGGTTTGAAACGACGCAGGCGTGGTCGGGCAGCACGCGCACGCGCTGGCCGATCGTCAGCCGCGCTTCGCCCGAAAGGGTGACCTTGCCATGTTCTTCGCTGAGCCCGGTCACCAGCGCGCCGGGAATGCCGACCAGTTCGCCGAAATCCGGCAGGCCGAGCGTGTCGCTGGACAGCGCTTTCGAGCCGGCGTCGAGGATCGCGCGTGTCGGCGTCGGATGGCTGACGACGGTCGACAGCACGGTCAGTGCGCAATCGTCATTGGTGCCGACGCCTTTGGCCACCTGGTAGCGGTCGAGATAGATGTAGGTGCCCGGCCGGTATTCGGTGGCGACCTTGCTGTCGCCGGCCCGCCAGATGTCGGGCGTGCCGCCGCTCGATATCGTCTCGCAGTCGAGGCCGGCCGACTTCAACAGGTCGCGCGCCTCGATGAGCCAGGCATCCGCCTCGCGGGCAAGTCCCGGAGCCGGATAGGTCATCAGGCCGCCGAACGACAAGCCGGAGGCGCCGTCGATCTGCCGGGCGAGTTCGAGCGCTTCAGCCGATGTCTGCACGCCGCAGCGGCCCATGCCGGTGTCGCATTCGACAAGCACGTTCAGCGGTGGCCTGTGTCGGTGAAAGTCGCGGCCAATCCGGCAATCGTATCGGCGCTGTCGGCGGTGACGGAGAGCGTCACCCGATCATGCAGGGCAACGCAGCCGTTCGAGCTTTGCCCGGCCCAGAATGTTATAGGGCAGGAAAATGTCGGATAGCCCGGCATCGGCCATCACTTCAGCCTCGCCGATCTTCTGGCAGGTGATGCCGACCGCGCCCGCCGCGACCTGCTTCTTGGCGAAGTAGGGCAGCTTGTGGGTCTTGATGTGCGGCCTGAGCTTCAACCCGTGTTTGTCGGCGTCGGCCTGCGCGCGGGCGATGTTGGCGTCGGCGCGGTCGACATCGATGATGACGGCGGGCGTCTCGATATCATGAATGGTGCGAGGTGTTGGCACGTCAGTCACCGATCGGCAGGCGGGGATCGTCTATCTTCAGGGTGTTCAGGGTCTGCTTGATACGTCGCAGACCCTCCAGCATCTTGGTATCGCGGCTTTCGGCGGTCGCGGTGGCGATCATGTCGAGAACGGCAAGCAGCGCGAAGCGCGACGAGGTCGGCTTGTAGATGTTGCCGTCTTCGATCGGCTGGAAGGTGATCACCGTTTCAGCTGCCGCGGCGAGCGCCGAGCCGGGCGCCGTGATCGCCACGGTATGGACGCCGTACTGGCGGGCGAGCGTGCACTGCCTCGACGACCGACCGCGCATAGCCCGAAGTCGAGAAGGCGACCAGCGTGGTTTCGGCGTGGCCACTGCCGCATACATGCGCTGCAACTGGCCGTCGACCTGCGCGGTCACCGGCAGGCCGAGCCGGAACAGCCGGTTCTGCAACTCGGTCGCCAGCATCGACGAGGTGCCGCCCGAACCGATGGCAAGGATGTTGGCGGAGGTCGCAAGCCGCTCGCCCACCGCCAGCAAGGTAGCCATGTCGAGATTGGCGCTGGCGCGCTGGATCGCAGCGATTGCGGCGTCTGTCACCGCCGAGGCGATGCGCTGCTCGCGGACGTCGCGGTTGAGAGGCTCAGGGTTGAGGTAGACGCCGCCGACGGCGAGCGCCTGGGCCAGCCAGAACTTGAAATCGCGCACGCCTTCGCAGCCCAGGCTGCGGCAGAACCGCGTCACCGTCGGTTCGCTGACGCCTGCCCGCGAGGCGATGTCGGAGATCGCCGCCTTCGACGCGAAGTCGAGATCCGCCAGCACCAGCGCGGCCAGCCGCCGGTCCGACTTCGAGCCGTTCCGCGTCGTCGCCTGAAGGCGCGTTATGATGTCGGCGACATGTTCCATTGGCGTCTCTCAGCCACCCAGAATGTCGTCGATGAAGGGCAAACAGCCGGCCGTCAACCCTGCATCCACCGGCAGCACGGCGCCGGTGATCCCCGACGCGCGGTCTGACGCCAGGAACGCGACCGCCTCGGCGACTTCCGCCGCATTCGACGATCCGCCCCAGCGGATAAAGCCGCTGCAGCTTTCCGGGAATCGTGGCGTCCTTGGCGATGCGATGATCCCACGCGGGCGTGCGGATCGAGCCGGGACAGACGACATTGGCGCGGACGCCGCGACGGCCATATTCCACCGCGATGGCGCGCGCATAGGCATTGATGCCGGATTTCGCCGCGGCGTAGGCCGGATTGCCGAAATGCGAAAGCGCGTTCACCGAGGAAATGAACACGAAGACGCCTTTGCGGTCGGCGGACATCGCCTCCAGCATCGCATTGGTGAAGGCCATCACGCCGGTGAGATTGAGATCGACTTCCCTTTCAATTCTGTCGAGGCTCGAGCGACGCCATTGTCTCGGCGCGGGTCCAGCCGGCATTGTTCACGACGATGTCGGGCACCCCGTCCTGGCCGACGATTGCGGTGATCGCATCCTGCAGGGCGGTGCGATCGAGCAGGTCGAAGACATGGTTCGAAGCGGCCGGCAGACCAGCCATCGCGTCGGCCGACTGGTCGCAGGCGACGACGCTTGCGCCACGTGCCGAAAACGTCTCCACCAGCGCGCGTCCGAGACCGCCGCCGGCGCCGGTGACAAGAACCGATTTCCCGCTGAACTCGCCTTCAAGCGCCACGTGGTCCGCTCCAACACCGATTTCTGATTTCCACTGGTGCTACGCCCAAAAATGTAAATAAACAACAGAATTCTCCCTTGAATCGGACGATTTTGCCTATAATGTAGGAAAGTCACGTTATGCGGCGATTTCTTGGTTCAGTTGGCAGTGGCATCCGCAAGGGGCAAACTGCATGGGTATGTTCGTTCATGCCTGTGGAGGCTTCGGATGCCGACCGGCGGCGCATCCAATCCCGGATGCGCCGCCGTAAACTTCCCGGCAGGCCATGCCGCAACGGACGCGCCGGCGCGGCGAGCCGTCGGGCAATTTCAATGGAGCATCGGTTATGTCGCGCAAGCAAACCTTCGGCACATCGCATGTCCCGCTGTCGCCGGCGGTGCGTGCCGGCGACATGGTCTATGTCTCCGGCCAGGTGCCGGTGCGGGCCGACGGCACCGTAGTGGACGGCGGCATCGAACCGCAGACCCGGCAGGTGCTGGAGAACGTCAAGGCTGCGCTGGCGCTGGCCGGCGCCGCCATGGAGGATGTCGTCAAGACGACGGTGTGGATCGAGGACGCGCGCGATTTCGGCGGCATGAACAAGGTCTATGCGACCTACTTTCCGAAAGAGCCGCCAGCGCGCACCACTGTCGAATCGCGGCTGATGATCGACATCAAGGTCGAGATCGAGGCGGTCGCCTACGCGCCGCAGAAATAGCGAAAGCCAAGTCTACTCATGCGCATCTTCACCGCCTCGCTGGCGACGGAAACCAACACGTTTTCGCCGGTGCCGACCGACCGCGCCTCCTTCGAGATGGCGTTCTACGCCGGCGCCGGGAGAGCACCCGGAAACGCCGACGCTCTGCTCGTCGCCGATCGTTGCGCTGCGCCGGCGCGCTGAGAGCGACGGCCTGACTGTGATCGAAGGCACCGCGACCTGGGCGGAGCCGGGCGGCCTGCGTGCAGCGCCAGACCTACGAGGAGCTGCGCGACGAAATCCTCGGCCAGTTGCAGGCGGCACTGCCCGTCGATGCGGTGATGCTTCGGCCTGCACGGCGCGATGGTGGCGCAAGGCTATGACGATTGCGAAGGCGACCTGCTGGCGCGGGTGCGCGACATCGTCGGACCGGATGTCGTCGTCGCCTGCGAACTCGACCCGCACAGCCATCTGACCGCCAAGCGGGTCGCCGCGGCAGATATCCTCGCCGCCTTCCTCGAATTTCCGCACACCGATTTCTACGAGCGCGGCGAGCATGTCGTCGAGCTTGGCGCTCAGAGCCGCGCGCGGCGAGATCAAGCCGGTCATCTCGACCTTCGACTGCCGGATGATCGCCGTGCTGCCGACCAGCCGTGAGCCGATGCGCTCCTTCGTCGACCGCATCAAGGCGCTGCATGGCAAGGACGGCATCCTGTCGATCTCCGTCATCCACGGCTTCATGGCGGCCGACGTGCCGGAGATGGGGACGCAGGATCGTCGTCGTCACCGACAACGACAAGGCCAAAGGGCGACGCGCTGGCCGAACGGCTCGGCCTGGAGCTCTTCGCCATGCGCGAGACAGACCGTGATGACGATGGTCGACGCCGACGACGGCATCGACCAGGCGCTCGCCGTACGCAAGGCCGATGCCGCCAAGCCGGCGGTCATCGCCGATGTCTGGGACAATCCGGGCGGCGGCGTTGCCGGCGACGGCACCTTCGTGTTGCGGCAGCTGATCGAGCGGGGCGTCGGCCGCGTCGGCGTCGCCACCATCTGGGATCCGGTCGCCGTGACCTTCTGCCATGCGGCCGGCGAAGGCGCGACCATCGACCTGCGCTTCGGCGGCAAGGCCGGGCCGCAGGCCGGCGAACCGATCGACGCGCGCGTGCGGGTGCTGAAGGCCGTCGACCGAAGGCTGGCAGAGCTTCGGGCCGAGCCGTGTGACGCTCGGATCGACGGCGCTGATCCGCATCGAGGGCACCGAGATCGACGTCATCCTCAACACCAACCGGACGCAGACCTTCGAGCCGGACATCTTCTCCAACCTCGGCGTCGATCCGATGTCGAAGGACATCCTGCTGGTCAAGTCGACCAACCATTTCTACGCCGGCTTCGAGCCGATCGCGGCGGAGATCATCTATGTGAACGCGCCGAGCTCCTATCCGAGTGACCCGCGCACCACCAACTACACCAAGCTCGACCGGCCGATCTGGCCGCGCGTCGCCGACCCTTTCGCCTGACGCGGTAGCTTCCACCTCCAGCTGTACCAATCGAAAACGCCCCGCCGCAACTTGCCATTGCGGGCCGTTTCGTTCAGAAATCCGGCCACGAACGGTCGAAAGTGTGAATTTCGGCTCGAAATACGCGGCAACTGGCGCATTGCGTCCTGCCGCCACCGGAAAGACCTGAAAATGTCCTCGATTGAAGCCGGCGTGGGGACGTCGGAAAGCCTCTGGCGCGGTGAGATTCGCGCGATGCTTGCGCTGTCCTGGCCGATGGTCCTGACCAACCTCGCGCAGGTGGCGATGACAGCCACCGACGTGATGATGCTGGGCAGGCTCGGCGCCGACACGCTTGCCGCCGGCGCGCTCGGCTCCAACCTCTATTTTGCGCCGCTGATACTGGGGCTCGGCCTCGTCTATGCCGCATCGCCGATGATGGCGACCGAACTCGGCCGCAAGCGCCATTCGGTCCGCGATATCAGGCGTACGGTCCGGCAAGGCCTGTGGCTGGCGATCCTGGCGGCTATCCCGGTCTGGCTGCTGCTGTGGCACGGCGAAGCCATCCTGCTGGCAATGGGCCAGGAGCCGCCGCTGGCGCACCAGGCCGGCATCTACCTGCGTTGGCTGCAATGGGCGATCCTGCCATTCTACGGCTACATCGTGCTGCGCTCCTTCATCTCGGCGCTGGAGCGGCCAGGCTGGGCACTGGTCATTATGTTCATCGCGGTTGCCTTCAACGCGTTGGGCAATTGGTGCCTGATCTTCGGCAATCTTGGCTTCCCGAAGATGGGCATCGCCGGCTCCGGCCTGGCGACCAGCCTCTCCAGCGCCCTGATGTTCATCGGCCTGGCGACCGTGGTCTCGGTCGAGCGGAAGTTCCGCCGATACCGTCTTTTCGGACGCTTCTGGCGTTCGGACTGGCCGCGTTTCATCGCGCTCCTGAGGCTTGGCCTGCCGATCGCCGGCATCCTGGCTTTCGAGGTGACAATCTTCAATGCCGCGGCTTTCCTGATGGGCCTGATCAACGCCGCGTCGCTGGCCGCTCACGCCATCGCCATCCAGATCGCTTCGGTCTCCTTCATGGTGCCGCTCGGCATCAACCAGGCGGTGACGGTGCGCGTCGGCCTCGCCCATGGCGCTGGAAATCCAGACGGCGTCAGCCGCGCCGGCTGGACCGCGCTGGCGATTGGCGTCGGCTTCATGGCGCTGATGGCGATGGTCATGGTTTCGTGTCCGCGGCTGCTGATCAGCGCCTTCATCGATCTCGACGATCCCGCCAACGTGGCGGTGATCGCGCTCGCTGTCGCCTTCCTGTCCTTCGCCGCGATGTTCCAGATATTCGATGGCGCGCAGGCGGTCGCGGCCGGCATGCTGCGCGGGCTGCACGACACCAAGGTGCCGATGATCCTTGCGGCCATCGGCTATTGGGGCGTCGGCCTGCCGCTCGGTGTGCTGTTGGCCTTCCATTTCGGGTTCGAGGGCGCCGGCATCTGGATCGGCCTTTCCACCGGCCTGGCGGTCGTGGCGGTACTCCTTCTCTGGCGTTGGCTGCGCCGCGACGAACTCGGGCTGACCGCCGACCGGCCCGTCCACTCCTGATTTCAGCCGGCGTGAGCACCATCCGGTGTTCCCGCCCGGAGCATTTCATGCGAAGCAGGGATACAGGAACGGGAGCCCTGCATGGCTGAAGCGGTTGACATTGCCATCATCGGCGGCGGCATCGCCGGCATTTCTCTGGCCTATTTCCTGAGCCCGCATCGTTCCGTTGCCGTGTTGGAGCGCGAGACAGCGCTCGGCTACCATTCGAGCGGCCGTTCCGCGGCCGAATTCGCGTTTCGCTTCCATTCGGTGCTCGTCGGCAAGCTGGCGAAGATCAGCTACCCATTCCTGATAAATCCTCCCGTCGGGTTCACCGAGACCCAACTCATGAAGCGGCGCGGAAATCTGGTGATCGCGGACGCGGAAAAAGCCGGACGGCTGGCTGATGTGTTCGCCGAGGAAGGTGCCGCCACACCGGGACTTGAGCGGCTGACGGTCGAACAGGCGATCGAACGCGCGCCGATCCTCAACCCGGACTATGTCGCCGACGCATTCTACGATCCCGACTGCTGGGATATCGAGGCCGAAAATCTGCTGCAGGGCTGCGCCAAGGGTGCGCGCGCCAACGGCGCCACGATCCGCAACAAGGCCGAGGTGCTTGGCGCACGGCGCGAGGGCGGCATCTGGCTTCTTGAAACGACCGCCGGCGAAATGCGCGCAACGACGGTGGTCAACGCCGCCGGCGCCTGGGCCGACAGCGCCGCGCAACTGTTCGGCTTGAAGCCGCTGGGCATCATACCCTATCGACGCACCGCGATTACCGTCGCCATGCCGGCCGGCGTCGATGTCGGCGCCTTGCCTGAAATCAGCGAGATCGAGGAAGCGTTCTACATGAAGCCGGAAGCCGGGCGCCTGCTGGTCTCGCCCGCCGATGCCACGGAAAGCGAACCGTGCGATGCGCAGCCGGAAGAACTCGATATCGCCTATGCCGCCTGGTACCTCGAACAGGCGACGACAGTGGCCGTCAGCCATGTGTCCCACAGCTGGGCCGGGTTGCGCACGTTCGCGCGGGACCGCGCGCCGGTCGTCGGCTATTCCGCAGAGGGGGACGGTTTTTTCTGGCTCGCCGGCCAGGGCGGTTTCGGCATCCAGACCGCACCGGCGTTGGGACGCCTGGCCACCGACCTCATACTCGGCCAGGCTGTGGCGGCCGACTTCACCGAGCATGGTCTTGCAGCGCAATTGTTCGCGCCGGGCCGCTTCGAGTAGCCGCGCCACCAGCCCGCCTCAAACGCCGCTCTGTGCAAAAACATTAGCAGCGTCTCATCAAAGCTGTTGCCTGTGATAAGGCTCTGTAGCACAATGATAGGGCTCAGATGTACGTGGGCCTTTTATGGCAGTTCATCCGGCCTGAGCTCTTGACCGCGCGGCCTCGCCGCGGGCGGAGCTTGGAGCAATGAAAATGCGGCATCGCGTCTATCGTCGTCGTTGGACTCAACAGGAAATCGCAGAACTGAAGCGGCTGGCTGCGCAACACGTGCGCGTCACCGCCATTGCACGTGAGTTGGGGCGGCCGGTCAGCGCGGTGGAAGCCCGCGCCGCCGTCGAAGGCATCAATCTCAAGGAAATGGGCCGGAAATTGCTCGACCAATGGTGGCCGATGGTCGAGGCGGCGAGGAATGCGCGCATGCGGGAAGCTGGGATGCGCGAACCGTTGGCCTGACCGTAACGTGCCGCAGCCCGGCGGGAGCTGTCCGTTCAGCCGTACACCATGGATTTGGCAACTTGTTCAGGTTGCCGAACCCGGTGGCCTCAATCAAATCAGCCGCTGATCACAGCGCCATAGCTTAGCGCCCTTCTTCGCCAGCCGTGGCGTCGTGCGCCACCTCCCATAGCTGACCGGGAACTCCGTGCGGAAGGCGCATGTTTTTCGCGGGAGAAAATCGACACGTCCGATGTCGGATTGCAACCGCGACAGCCGTCCTTGGAGCGGATGACTTAATTCGACGGAGGTTCGTCCATGTCACGCGCAGTTGAAAATTCGGTCGGCGCAGGTCCGCTTCACTTCCGACCAAGGTCCTTACCGCGGGCAAAACCGCAACCGGCATCGAGATACCGACGAACTGATCGCCAAGCTCGCGGCCGGACGAAAGCCCGCCGTCAAACGATCAACGGCTTTACCTACCGCAGCACAGTGGCGGTCATGAACGGGCGCTACATGGTCGGCATCAATGCCGACAACCGCGAGAAGGCCAAGGTCGCCGGTGGCGACATGATCGACGTTCAGATCGAGTTGGACACCGGGATTCGCGAGATCGCGGTGCCCGCGGATTTCGAGAAGGCCCTGGCACGCAACCCAGACATCAAGAAATTGTTCGAGAGCCTCTCCTACACCAAGCGGCGTGGCGTCGCAAAGATGCGGCCAAACAGGTAGCATTTTGCAGCCAGGTTAGATCACCTGGCGTCGCATAAATGCGGCCAAACAAGTAGCATTTTGCAGCCAGGTTAGATCACCTGGCGTCGCATAAATGCGGCTAAAACAAGCAGATCGAGGGAAATGCCCGGTTCAATCCAGTTACATTCCACTCCAGGCGACTCCCCTATTCGTGAGGCCCCGGCCATTGTGCAGCGCAGCGATCCTCTTTAGACAGGCTGCGCAAAACGGGGATACCTATGCTTCGCAGACTTTACGATTGGACGCTGTCGCTGGCGGCGCGCAAATCCGCAGAATGGTGGCTCGCATTCATCGCTTTCGTCGAAAGCTCGGTGTTTCTGGTACCAGCCGACGTGCTTTATCTGCCGATGGCGCTGTCGCGGCCTGACCGCGCCTACAGATACGCCTTCATCGCCACCCTCGCGTCGGTGCTGGGCGGCATCGCCGGCTGGTTCCTCGGTCACTATGCCTACGAGGCGATCGCCAAGCCGGTGCTCGAATTCTACGGCAAATACGATGAGTTCGAAGCGCTCAGGCAATCCAGCGGCATGGGTTTCATCGTTCTGATGCTGGTGACCTCGGGTCTCGCCCATCTGCCGCCGATCAAGGTGGTGACCATCCTGTCGGGCGTCATCGGCGTCGACATCTGGCTGTTCATCATCTCGGCCATCATCGCCCGCGGCGCCCGCTTCTACTTCCTCGCCTGGCTCCTGAAGACCTATGGCGAGCCGATCCGCGAATTCATCGAGAAACGTCTCGGCCTCATCGCCGGTCTGGGCGCGGCTGCCCTCATTTTGCTTTATCTGCTGATCAGATATCTGCACTGACTGCCGCGCAGCACACGAAAGAACCCCGATGACCGCCATGACCGCTCCTTCGGGACGCCTGCAAACCTTCACCGCAGCCTTCCTGCTCGTCGCCATGGCGGCGACTGTTGGCGCCGCGCTCGGCTTCGAGCACATCGGCGGCTACATGCCGTGCAAGCTCTGCCTCGAGCAGCGGCTGCCTTATTACATCGGCGTGCCGATGATGGCGCTGGCGGTGCTGTCGTCGACGCTGCACTGGCCGGGGGTGGTAAGCCGTGGCCTGCTGGTGATCGGCGGCCTCCTGATGGCCTATGGCCTTTATCTCGGCGTCTTCCACGCCGGCGTCGAATGGGCGTGGTGGCCGGGCCCGACAGACTGCGCGGCCGGCGCGAATGTCGACACCGGCGGCGCCGGAGTTCTCGACGCCATCAACACGGTGATCCCGCCATCCTGCGACAAGGCGGCGCTGCGTTTCCTCGGCCTTTCCTTCGCCGGGTGGAACGTGATTGCCAGCCTGATATTGGCCGCGGTGGCGTTCCGCGGCGCATTCGCCAGAGCCTGAACCGGCGTACCCTTACGGCTCCAGTTCGACGTCCCAGTAGAGATAGTCCATCCAGCTTTCGTGCAGGTAGTTCGGCGGGAACCGCTTGCCGTTGTTGTGCAGGTCGTGGACGGTCGGATGATACGGCCGCTGGATCGGCCACATCTTGGCCTGCGCCGGCAGCAGGCCGCCTTTTCTCAGATTGCAGGGCGAACAGGCGGCCACGACGTTTTCCCACGTCGTCGCTCCGCCGCAATGGCGCGGAATGACATGGTCGAAGGTCAGGTCTTCCGGGGTGCCGCAATACTGGCACTGGAAACGGTCGCGCAGGAACACGTTGAACCGGGTGAAGGCCGGGTTGCGCGACGGCTTGACGTATGTCTTCAGGCTGACGACGCTCGGCAGCTTCATCGAGAAGGTCGGCGACGACACCGAGTGTTCGTATTCGGCAACGATGTGGACCCGGTCGAGGAACACGGCCTTGATGGCGTCCTGCCATGACCAGAGCGACAGGGGATAATAGCTGAGCGGGCGGTAGTCCGCGTTCAGCACGAGCGCTGGAAGCCCATCCGGCGACACTGCGATCGTCACTTAGGCACCTCCTTGGCTCGCGAAGCGATCGGGGCGGATAGTGTAAGCCCGAGGTGACAGGAATGTGAAGCCGCCACGGCGTTACACCACCCCTCAAAACACCCTGTTTTTCCGGCTTTTTTACGGTTTCACGTCGACGGGGCGGCTTCGCGACCCTTCCATTCGCGGTAGTAGGCCCAAAAAAGCCGCGATGCGACACCCCGCCACGGGGTCCATGATTCGGCCAGCGCGATGAGTTCCTTCTCGCCGGGACGTGATTCGCGGCCGAAGGCATGGCCGACGGCGCTCTGCAGGGCAACATCGCGGGCGGGAAAGACATCCGGATGCCCGGCGGAGAAAAGCAGGTAGCATTCCGCCGTCCACGGGCCGATGCCGGAGATGGCGGTAAGCCGGGCGATGGCGTCCTTCGCCTCGAGGCCGCAGAGGTGGTGAAGGTCGAGGCCGCCAGCGACCGCTTCGGCGATGGCAAGCAGCGTCTTCTGTTTCGGCCGCGACAGCCCGGCCTCGCGGAACACCTCTTCGCCGGCTGACAACAGGCCTTGCGGCGTCAGCGGGTCGACCAGTTTCGTCAGCCGGCCGAAGATGGCGTCGGCGCTGGCCCGGCTGACCTGCTGCGACACGATGATCGAGGCGAGGCTCTCGAACCCCGGCTCCGTGAGCCGCAGCGGCACCTCGCCGGCTGCTTCCCGCACGCCGGCCAGCCGCGGATCGATGACGCACAGCGCGTCAAGAGCGTCGGAAATATCTGCGATCGAACGGATGCGGCGCATGCGAAGCCTTGTTCACGAAGGGAGGGCAAAGTAGCAATCGAAGGCAGTGCCGCACAACCTGATTGCCGCCCCGACGATGACGTTCCTGACATTCCGCTTCGCACCGAGCCCGAACGGCCAGTTGCATCTCGGCCATGCCTATTCGGCGCTGCTCAACCAGGATCTGGTAAGGCAGGCGGGCGGGCGTCTCCTGCTGCGTATCGAGGACATCGATCTCGCCCGCTGCACGCCCGAATTCGAGCGGGGAATCTACCGCGACCTCGCATGGCTTGGCATCGGGTGGGAAACGCCGGTGCGCCGGCAATCCGATCATTTCGCCGACTACGAAGCGGCGTTGCAAAAGCTCGCCGCCAAAGACCTCGTCTATCCGGCTTTCATGAGCCGGGGCGAAATCCGCGCGCACATCGTCGAGCAGGAAACAGCCGGCAAACCCTGGCCGCGCGATCCAGACGGGACGCCGCTCTATCCCGGGCTGGACAAGACCCTTTCCTCCGGAGAGCGCCGCCAGAGGATGCAAGGCGGCGAACCCTTCGCCTGGCGGCTGGATGTCGCAAAGGCTGTCGCGGCGCTGCCGCCGGGCGGGCTGTCATGGCGGGAAGCCGACAGGGGAAACTGGGAAGCGGCTCAACAGATAATGGCCGACCCGCAAACCTGGGGCGACGTCATCCTGGCGCGCAAGGATATCCCGACCAGCTATCACTTGTCGGTCGTGGTCGACGACGCCTTGCAGGGCGTCAGCCGTGTCGTGCGTGGCCGCGACCTTTACCATGCCACCGGGATACAGCGCCTGTTGCAGACGCATCTTGGCCTGCCTGCCCCGCTCTACTTCCACCACAAGCTGATCGATGGCCCGGACGGGCGCAAGCTCGCCAAGAGCAACCGCGACACCGGGCTCGCCGCCTTGCGGGAAAACGGCGCGACGCCGGCGGACATCAGGCGGATGGTCGGGCTCGGCTGATCGTCATAATCGCGCCAGCGCCGCCTTGACGAGCGCCAGGGCTGCGAGCGTGACGAACGCCCCGGCCATGCCTGTCACGACGGCGAAACCGAGGCTCGTCATGCGGATGCCGTGAACATTGGCAATCAGAACGGCCGCGAAGAAACCGCCGGTGATGAGCAGCATGTTGCCGAACGGTCCGAAACCGTCGTCAGCCATGATGGCATCCATGATCAATCCGAAGAGAAAAGACATCACCGTCACGGAGGCGACGGCCATCATAAGCCAGGCTGTATCGAGCTTCCAAAGCATGCCGGTCCTTTCGAAACCTGACACGTCAAAGCCCCTGAACCCCACCCCGGTTCAATACCGTTCAGGATAAGGATCAAATTGTTTCGCTTTGCTTACGCGATTAAACGGCATTAGAGCGAAACGCTTCGTTTTCCATATACCCCCGGCTTCTTCCCATGACATCGCCAGCACGGCTCATTCCAGCTCTCTTCGTCGTGCTCTGGGCGACCGGGTTCATTGGTGCGCGCTACGCGATGCCCTGGGCGGAGCCTTTTACGTTCCTCGCGGCCCGCTTCCTCCTCGCCTTCGCCCTACTGGCCGCAGTGCTGCCTTTCATCCGCCACCGCCATGCGAGCCGAAGAGGCATCGTTAATGCGATGGCCGCGGGCGCGCTGATGCATGGCGTCTATCTCGGCGGCATCTTCTGGGCGATCCACAAGGGCATGCCGGCCGGCATCTCCGCCCTGATCGTCGGACTGCAGCCGCTGATCACCGCCGTGCTGGCCGGCAAGCTGCTCGGCGAAAGGATCCTGCCGCGTCACTGGCTGGGTCTTGTCATCGGCTTCGTCGGCGTCATCGTCGTCCTTTCGCCAAAATTCGGCTCGCTGGGTAGTGGCATCACGGCGGCGACGCTGGCGGCGGCTGTGATGGCGGTCGTCGCCATGAGCTACGGCACCGTGCTGCAGAAACGCTGGGGTTCGGGAACCGACATGGTGACCGGCACCGTTTATCAGTATCTCGGCGCCGGCATCGTCATGACCGTGGGCTCGCTGCTGTTCGAGACCCGCACCGTCACCATCAATGGCGAGTTGATCTTCGCCATGGCCTGGCTGGTGGTGGTGCTGTCGATCGGCGCGATCTTCCTGTTGATGTATCTCATCCGCGAGGGCGAGATGTCGAAGGTGGCGTCGCTGTTCTACCTGGTGCCGGCCGTCACCGCGGTCATTGCGTGGGTGCTGTTCGGCGAAACGCTGACCCTTGTCCAGATAGTCGGGATGGCGCTGACCACGTTCGGCGTCGGCCTGGCCACCGCTCAGGGGTCATCGCCAAGGCGCCCGGCGCATGCTGCTTAGAGCTTTTTTGCCAAACGGAATCATTTGGCGTCCGCATAAATGCGGCAAAACAAATAGTTAGAGCGAGTTGCCGGTTCTGAAAGAACCGGAACCCCTCAAGAGCATGATTCCGGAAAGTGGAAACCAGTTCTCGGAAAAGATCATGCTCCAGCAAAGAGATCGAGCCTCATTCCGATTTTCAATCGAAATGGAATTGGCTCTAGGCGCCGACGCGTGCGCGCGCGTCGAGATATCGCTTGATCGCCGCATTGAACTCGCCGCCGACAATGAAGATCAGCGACATGATGTAGAGGAAGACCACCGCAATCATGATCGAGGCGAGCCCCGCATAGGTGGTCACGTAGTTTGAGAAATTATCGAGATAGGTGGCAAAGATCGTCGAGCCGGCAAGCCAGGCGGCGAGCGTGAAGATGATGCCGGGGACGATGTCGACGAAGCGCCTTTTCCCGGCCGGCAGCCAGAAATGCACGGCGATCAGGCCGAGCACGATGACCGTCGAGGCGATGACGAACCGCCACAGTGTGATGGTTCCCATATAGGGCTCTATCCAGTCGAACTGCGCTTCGGCCAGGCGCGCAAGCAGCGGCGCAAACACCAGGAGCACGCTGATCGCCACGAAGGCTATGGTGGCCAGCACAACGAAAGCAAGGCTCTGCACGCGGCGATAGATGATCGAGCGCGTTTCGGTAACGCGGTATGCACGGTTGAGCGAGGTTCGCAACGCCTCAATGCCGTTGGAGGCGAAGAAGGCGGCCAGCACAACGCCGAACGTCAGAAGGTCGCCACGCTGTACGGTCAGCACGTTGACGACCTCACGCGCGATGGGTTCGGCGATCTGGTCGGGCCAGGTGTCGAAGACGAGATGCACGGCGGTTTCCGAAAACGCCTGTGCACCCAGAAAACTCGCCAAAGTCGTCGCAAAGATCAGGAACGGAAACAGCGCCATCAGGGCGCTGATCGCCAGATGGCTGGCCATCGACCACCCGTCGTCGTCGTTGAAATGACCGAGTGCATCGAACAGCACGCGCCGTATCGCGACGATCTTGCGCACCCCATCTCCTTCCAATTGTTTCCCGGCCGCGAATATGGGAAGTGATTGCGGCAAATGGCAAGCGTAACCGGTACCACGAATCACCACCCGAAAGGGTTGCGCACAATCATCGTCACCGGGGCCTCTTCGGGCATCGGCGCGCATTGCGCCCGTGCCCTGAAAGGCGACGGCTGGCGGGTGTTTGCCACCGCGCGCAAGCCGCAGGACATCGCCGCGCTCGAGGCGGAAGGCATCGAAACCTTCTATCTCGACTACAGTGAGCCGGCATCGATCGCTAGTCTGGTCGACGCGGTGTTCGAGCGCACGGGCGGCAGGTTGGACGCGCTTTACAACAACGGCGCCTATACACAAGCCGGCGCTGTCGAAGACTTGCCTGTCGAAGCGCTGCGCACGCAGTTTGAGGCGAACTTTTTCGGCTGGCACGACCTGACCCGTCGCATCGTCCCGGCGATGCGGGCGCAAG
Source organism: uncultured Alphaproteobacteria bacterium (assembly GCA_963726065.1). Classification (GTDB taxonomy): domain Bacteria; phylum Pseudomonadota; class Alphaproteobacteria; order Rhizobiales; family Rhizobiaceae; genus Neomesorhizobium. The sequence goes on along the minus strand of CAVSAU010000013.1, from coordinate 483,025 downwards.
GACACGGCCGCATCGTCCACTGCTCGTCGATCCTTGGCCTGACACCGGTGAAGTTTCGCGGCGCCTACGCGGCTTCCAAACACGCGCTCGAAGGGCTGATGCTGTGCATGCGCATGGAACTCGCGGGCTCCGGCATCCACGTCGCGTTGATCGAGCCGGGGCCGGTGGAATCCAAAATCGCCTCGAATGGCCTGTCCTGGTTCGAGAAGAACATCGACCACGAGAATTCCGTCCACCATGCCGCTTACCAGGCGCAGCTCGCCCGGTTGCGCGGCGGCGGCTCCAAGTCGCGGCTAAAGCTGAAGCCGGACGCGGTTTATGCGATGTTGCGCCACGCCCTGCTGTCGCCGCGCCCCAGACCGCATTATGTTGTCACCCTGCCGGCGAGGATCGGCGTATTCTTAAAGCGTATTCTGCCGGCTTCGGCACTCTACCGGATCTTGTCGAAGCAGGGCTGAGCCCGGACGGAACCGGATCAGGAAGGATCCATGTCGACAGTATTCAATATCCTCGCCATCCTCGTGATGGTCGCCGTGGTGATCGTCCTGATCCGCGGCCTCGCCAACATGCTGCGCGGCGGCTCCGGCAACACATCCAACAAGCTGATGCAGATGCGGGTGCTGCTGCAGTTCATCGCGCTGGTGCTGATCCTCCTGGCGTTCTACTTCAATCGCGGCTGACCGGACGGCATAAGGGCGCCGCGCGTCCTGCACGCTCTAACACCTTGAATCTGCATCGTGCTTTCCGAAAATCGATTCCGATTTTGAGGCGGATGCGTTATGGGGGGAGGCATGGTCAAGCTCAACAAGATCTACACGCGTACCGGCGACGACGGCACCACCGGGCTCGGCACCGGCGAGCGCCGGCTGAAATCCGACCTTCGCGTTGACGCCTACGGCGCCGTCGACGAAGCCAATGCCTGCATTGGCCTGGCGCGCGTGCACACCGGCAAGGACTATCCTGAAATCGACACCATGCTCGGCCGCATCCAGAACGACCTCTTCGATCTCGGCGCCGACCTGGCCACCCCCGACACCGGCAAGGATCTCGGCTACGAGCCGCTGCGCATCATCCCTTCGCAGGTGAAGCGTGTCGAAGCCGACATCGATCTTCTCAACAAGAACCTGCAGCCGCTGCGCTCCTTCGTGCTTTCCGGCGGCTCGCCCGCCTCCGCGGCGCTGCATCTGGCCCGCACCGTCACGCGCCGCGCCGAGCGCATCATGGTCGCGCTTGCCCAGGACCCGGCCGAGCACGTCAATCGCGAGGGTCTGAAATACATCAACCGCGTCTCGGATTTTCTGTTCGTGGCCGCCCGTACGGTCAATGACAACGGAAACGCCGATGTGTTATGGGTGCCCGGCAAAAACCGCTGAGAAGACATTTTGATAATTCTACTCTGGCGGGCATATGACGCAGTTTTCTCCGCTTCCGGTGCTCACGGACCGATGTCCGCTGCGCTTCGGTTCTCGAAAACCACGCCACCTGCCTCACCAGAGCGAATTCTCAAAAGGCTTCTTTAGATACTGCCGGAGGAGCGGCGGGGAAAAATGTTCATTCCGCTCCACGACGCCAACAGCCTGAAATACATCAAGCTGCAATACGTCACGTTCGGCCTGATCGCCGCGAATGTGATCGTCTATCTCTGCACCTCGCTCGGCACCGAAAACTTCCATGAAGCGACGCTGATCGGCTTCGGCTACATTCCCTCGGTGGTCTTCGACATCGCAGAACTGCCGCCGGAATATGCCTACGTCCCCAAGGATTTCACCTACCTCACCTATTCCTTCCTGCACGGCGACATCTTCCATCTTGGCGGCAACATGCTGTTCCTCTGGGTGTTCGGCGACAATGTCGAGGACGCGCTCGGGCATTTCCGGTTCCTGCTCTTCTACCTGCTCTGCGCTGTGGGCGGGGCGCTCGCGCATGGATTGATCGCTCCGGATTCGCAAAGCCCGCTCATCGGCGCATCCGGCGCCATCGCCGGCGTGGTCGCCGCCTACCTGATCCTGCATCCGCGCGTGAAGATCTGGGTGCTGGCCTTTGCCCGGATCCCGCTCCGCCTGCCGGCCTATATCGTCCTGGCGCTGTGGATCGTGTTCCAGTTCCTGATGTTCCTGGCCGGCGGCGACGACCAGATATCGTGGGCCTGCCATATCGGCGGCATCGTCACCGGCGCCGTTCTCGTGCTGATCCTGAAGCGCCGCGACCAGCCGGTGCTCGACCGCGAGATCGTCACGCCGCGCTCGGTCATGGTCGATCAGCCAAGCGCCGTGCAGCCTGTCGATGCGCAGCCGGCGCCGCGCTGGGGCCGCCAATAATTCAACCGATTCGAGCCGTGCGCGCGTATTGACGTTCACGTCACTCATCACTACGGTCCCGCGCGTTTCCAAGGCCCTTGCGGGCTGGAAGCGCGCATGACAACGACCCTTTTTCCGTCAAGTATGTCGGCATTCGACAAGCTGGACGGCTTCGGCGCTGTTATAGCGCGCTCAAAATTTCCGTCGAAGAGGTGAGAAACTCGATGAAAGTTCTGGTTCCTGTCAAACGGGTGGTCGATTACAACGTGAAGATCCGGGTGAAATCGGATGGATCGGGCGTCGAACTTGCCAATGTGAAGATGTCGATGAACCCGTTCGACGAGATCGCGGTGGAAGAGGCGATCCGTCTCAAGGAAGCCGGCAAGGTCGAAGAGATCGTCGTGGTTTCGGTCGGTCCGCAGCAGGCGCAGGAAACGCTGCGCACCGCGCTCGCCATGGGCGCCGACCGCGCCATCCTGGTCAAGACCGACGAACTGGTCGAGCCGCTCGGCGTCGCCAAGGTGCTGAAGGGCGTCGTCGACGCCGAGAAGCCCAGCCTGGTCATCCTCGGCAAGCAGGCGATCGACGACGACGCCAACCAGACCGGCCAGATGCTGGCGGCGCTTCTGGGCTGGAGCCAGGGCACCTTCGCCTCGAAGGTCGTCGTCGAAGGCGACAAGGCCAAGGTGACACGCGAAGTCGACGGCGGCCTGCAGACGGTCGAGCTCAAGATGCCGGCGATCGTCACCACCGATCTTCGCCTCAACCAGCCGCGCTATGCCTCGCTGCCCAACATCATGAAGGCGAAGAAGAAGCCGCTGGACGAAAAGACCGCGGCAGATTTCGGCGCCGACCTGACCCCGCGCCTGAAAGTGGTCAAGACCGAGGAGCCGGGCGGCCGCAAGGCGGGCGTCAAGGTGAAGACGGTGGCCGAACTGGTCGACAAGCTCAAGAACGAAGCCGGCGTTTTGTAAGGCTGGGAAGGGATAAGAAAATGGCTATTCTTCTGATCGCCGAACACGATAACGCATCCGTTTCCGACCAGACCGCCAAGGCGCTCTCGGCCGCCCTCAAGATCGGCGCCGATGTCGATATCCTGGTGGCTGGCAAAGGCGCCAAGGCTGCCGCCGATGCCGCCGCCAAGCTGAAGGGCGCGCGCAAGGTGCTGCTGGCCGAGGCCGACGAGCTGGCCGAGCGACTGGCCGAGCCGGTGGCCGCGCTGGTCGTGTCGCTGGCCGGCAACTACGACACCATCGTCGCGCCGGCGACGACCATGGGCAAGAACGTGACGCCGCGCGTCGCCGCCCTGCTCGACGTCATGCAGGTCTCGGAAATCATCGAAGTGGTTTCGCCCGACACTTTCAAGCGGCCGATTTACGCCGGCAACGCCATCCAGACGGTACAGGCAACCGACAAGACCAAGGTGATCACCGTGCGCACGGCGTCGTTCCAGGCGGCCGGCGAAGGCGGTTCGGCTGCCGTCGAGACGGTCAGCGCGGCCGCCAATCCGGGCCTTTCCTCGTTTGTCGAGAACCGCCTGTCGGAAAGCGACCGCCCGGAACTCACCTCGGCCAAGATCATCATTTCGGGCGGCCGCGCGCTCGGCTCCTCGGAGAAGTTCCAGGAGGTCATCCTGCCGGTCGCCGACAAGCTGGGCGCCGCCGTCGGCGCCAGCCGCGCCGCGGTCGATGCCGGCTATGCGCCGAACGACTGGCAGGTCGGCCAGACCGGCAAGGTGGTGGCGCCCGACCTCTACATCGCGGTCGGCATCTCCGGCGCCATCCAGCACCTCGCCGGCATGAAGGATTCCAAGGTCATCGTCGCCATCAACAAGGACGAGGAAGCGCCGATCTTCCAGGTCGCCGACTACGGCCTCGTCGGAGACCTGTTCGTCGTGCTGCCGGAACTTGAAAAGGCGCTGTAAGGCGCTCGACGTTCATTGCTTCAAACGAATGGCCGGTCCCCTGACCGGCCATTCGTCTATTGTTTGTAGGTCAGGGCCAGCTCGTACGAGACATCACGGTACTTAGGGTCCACCTGAACGAAATATCTGTCGGATTCGATCTGCACATCGGTGGCCGTGGATAACTCACAGGCATCCATTTCCTTGACGACCTTCTCCGTACCGTCAAGGATAGTGAAGTGCGGGCAATAGCCGCCCATCCGCCTGAGCACCACCCGAAGCTCTCTCCCGACATTCTGATCGACGGCGACGGCATACCAGTCGACGTCACCCATTTTCGCCGCGCCGCGAACCGTCTCTCCGATACCGAGGATCGTTGCGGCCGAAATGGTGTTGTTGTCTTCGGCTTCGTCCTTGTCGACAGGCGGCGGCAGCAGTCCGGAGGGATCCGCCGCCCGCGCGCTCGTGACCGGCTCTTTTGCCGACGTTGCCTGGGCCGCCGGTCGCGGAGCATTGGCGCGGGGCCGCTCGGGCACATACATCGGCGCCGCGAGAAAGGCGGCGCCGATCAGGAAGACGATGATGCCCGTCGAGGCGGCTTCGAATTTCTGGCCGAACAGTTCGAGCCGGGCCGGGCTGCCTTCTTGCTTCGCCCGAAACATGAGCAGGATGCCGGCCACGGAAAAAAGTCCGCCGGCGATCATCAGGATCGTCAGCCGCGTGCCATCGATTGCGGCGATCTGCATCGACAAGTATCCCAGTGATCTTACGCGGTGACTATACTGTTGTTTGAGCCGGCGAGTAACCCCGAACAAAAGCATTGCTGTCACCACGAGTTGCAAGACTTCGCAGTGATGCGAACGCGCCAAAACATGCATTTTGACTTTCATGCGGACTGTGCGCAAAATCCAAAAGAGCGGGGTAGACGAAACTGCCTCGCTCTCTTAGTTTGCACTGCAACAAAATTGGGCGAACCGCCTAAGACGGGATCAGTGTAATGGCCGCAACGATCGAAACAGTCGGCATCGTCGGTGCCGGGCAGATGGGCAGCGGCATTGCCCATGTCGCCGCGCTCGCCGGCTACAACGTGCTGCTCTACGACCTCTCGCCCGAGCAGATCGAGAAGGGCATGGCCACCGTAAGCGGCAACATGGCGCGCCAGGTGAGCCACGGCAAGCTCGAGGAGAAGGACCGCAAGGCGGCGAGCGCCCGCATTTCCGCCGCCCCAAAGATGGAAGACCTCGCCGGCGCCGACCTCGTCATCGAAGCGGCAACCGAAGACGAGACGGTGAAGCGCAAGATTTATGCGCAACTCTGCCCGGTGCTGAATCCCGAAGCGATCCTTGCCACCAACACGTCGTCCATTTCGATCACCAGGCTGGCGGCGCAGACCGACCGGCCGGAGCGTTTCATCGGCATCCACTTCATGAACCCTGTGCCGGTGATGAAGCTGGTCGAACTGGTGCGCGGCATCGCCACCGAGGACGCGACTTTCGAAGCGGCCAGGAACTTCGTGCAGAAGCTCGACAAGACGGCGACCGTCGCGGAGGATTTTCCGGCCTTCATCGTTAACCGCATCCTTCTGCCGATGATCAACGAGGCGATCTACACGCTTTACGAGGGCGTCGGTTCAGTCGATTCCATCGACACCGCGATGCGGCTCGGCGCCAACCACCCGATGGGGCCGCTGCAGCTCGCTGACTTCATCGGCCTCGACACCTGCCTTTCGATCATGCAGGTGCTGCATGACGGGCTGTCGGATTCGAAATATCGCCCCTGCCCACTGCTGGTGAAATATGTTGAGGCGGGCTGGCTCGGCAGGAAAACCGGCCGCGGCTTCTACGACTATCGCGGCGAGCACCCGGTGCCGACGCGCTGATCGGCCGGCCCGAGCAGCTTCCCCATTCTGCGCGACAGCTGTAGGCAGGACAAAGGTCCTATCGACCGCTGAACAGGCTTTCGGCATCATGCCAGCCAGGCATGCCGGGGCTTTCAGCGAGATGCAGCGGTTCCTCCGATACGGATTTCATCTCGGCCTTGCCTTCCTCGTCACGGCCGGCATTGCGGTAGCGCTACAGCCGACGGATGCGATCTGGTGGGCCGTCCGTGTTCCTGGACTGGCCGCGCTGCTCCTGGCGGCAGCCGCACTCGCCTGCCCACCGTTCCCGCTGAAGCCGGCCTGGCACCGTTGGCTGGGCTGGCTGGCCGCCGGCGGCCTCGGATTGCACATCGTCCTGGCAATTGGCCTGGAGCCGGAATTGTGGCAGTGGCTCTCGCCCGCCGTTCCGGTCGAGATCGTGTTCGGCCTCGCCGGCGCCACGGCACTCTGCCTTACGCTTGCGCTGCGACGCTCCCGCACCCTGCGGCTGCGGCTCGGACCCTTTGCGGCATTGGGCCTGCACCGGATCGCCGGCATTGTGGGCTGCACGGCCGGTGCGGCCCATGTCGTGCTCGCCGCCGGGGCGGGCATCGGTCCGAGCCTCCTGCTCTCGGGCGGCATCGTCGCGGCCCTTGCGTCGGGCCTCAGCCGCGAAGGACATGTGCTTGCCGTCGTGCTCCTCATGATGGCGGCCATCGCCGCCGTGCTCACCTTGGGTCCATTGTCGGAAATGCGGCTCGCCAGCTTGCGCACGTCACCGATCGACCACGCTGGTTTCTTGCATGCCGACCATACCAAGGTGACCTGCGTCACCTGCCACCACAATTTCGTCGACCAGACCGGCAAGGAGAATTGCCTCCCGTGCCACAAGCGCCTGGGCAGAAGCGAGACAATGCGGGTTGACCGGATGTTCCATGCCTTCTGCGGCGAATGCCATAGGGACGACAAACGCGCCGGCCGGGCGACAGGCCCGATCGACGACTGCATGGGTTGCCACGGGCCGCAGCCGGTTGCCGGCAAAAGCGTGGGGCAATAGCGGGAGAGGGCGAGAGCCTTCGCCGACCGTCACTGCGCTGCGAGCGTTCCCACCAGTCTCTTGGCGTCGTCTCCGGCCCATTCGGCCGGGCCGTTCATGTGGCCGAGCAGGCAGCCCTCGGCATCGACCAAGAGCGTCACCGGCAAGCCGAGAGCCAGGCCGCGCTTCTTCAGCTCGTTGAACAGGTCGAGCGTGTTGTCGCGGTAGTAGCCGAGGCTCTTGACGCCGATCTCGTCGAGGAACTTCTTCGGCTTCACATCGTCGCCGGTGTCGACGTTGACGGCGACGACCTCGAATTTGTCGCTACCGAGTTCCTTCTGCAGCGTATCCAGCGCCGGCATCTCGGCACGGCATGGCGCGCACCATGTCGCCCAGAGATTGACCAGCAGCGCCTTGCCGGAGAGCTTGGCAAGCGTCATCGGCGTGCCGTCGGGCGCGTTGAAGGCAAGCGTCTTGACCGATTGCGGCGGGTCGGCGGCGAGCACGGCGGCGACCTCGCCGCTGGCGGCTTCGCCCAAGGCCTTCGCCTTGTCTGATTTGGCGGCACAGGCGGCGACATCGGCTTCATTGACCGTCCTGGCGACCGCCGGTTGCGGCAGCGGGGCGTTGCCAGACGGGGGGCCGCTGACGTATACCGCGACCGCGCCGGCAACGGTGCCGGCAAGCGCGGCCATCACCACCAGCCGCCAGGCCGGAAAGAGTTTGCTTTTTCCATCTGCCATTTCATTCTCCAGAGATCGGATATCACGATGAGCGACAAGAAGGCCAGCAACCAGATGTGGGGCGGACGTTTTGCCTCGGGTCCGGCCGCCATCATGGAAGCGATCAACGCCTCGATCGGCTTCGACAAGAAGCTCTATGCGCAGGACATCGCTGGCTCGCATCGCGCACGCGAGATGCTGGCCGAACAAGGCATCATTTCGGCAGACGATCAAAGACAAATCGCTCACGGGCTGAACACGATCCTGTCAGAGATCGAGGCCGGCACGTTCGAGTTCTCGACGCGGCTCGAAGACATCCACATGAACGTCGAGGCGCGGCTCGCCGAGCTGATCGGCCCGGCGGCCGGACGGCTGCACACCGCGCGCTCGCGCAACGACCAGGTGGCGGTCGATTTCCGGCTCTGGGTGAAGGCCGAAGCGCTGCGCACCGCGCGAGCGCTGCAGAAGCTGATCGCAGCCTTCCTCGACAAGGCCGAGGAGCATGCCGAAACGGTGATGCCGGGCTTCACCCATCTGCAGAGCGGCGCAGCCGGTGACCTTCGGCCATCACTGCATGGCCTATGTCGAGATGTTCTGCCGCGACCTGTCCGCGCGTGCGCGACGCCATCGAGCGCATGGACGAGAGCCCGCTGGGCGCTGCGGCGCTGGCCGGCACCGGCTTCCCGATCGACCGGCACAAGACTGCACAGGCGCTCGGCTTTCGCGAGCCGACAAGGAACTCGCTCGACAGCGTCTCCGACCGCGATTTCGCGCTGGAATTCCTGTCGCTCGCGGCGATCTGCGCGATGCACCTGTCGCGGCTGGCCGAAGAGATCGTCATCTGGTCGACGCCGCAATTCGGTTTCGTGCGGCTGTCGGACCGCTTTTCCACCGGCTCCTCGATCATGCCGCAGAAGAAGAACCCGGACGCCGCCGAACTGGTGCGCGCCAAGACCGGCCGCATCAACGGCCACCTGATCGGCGCTGCTGACCGTCATGAAGGGCCTGCCGCTCGCCTATTCGAAGGACATGCAGGAAGACAAGGAAGCGGTGTTCGACGCCGCCGAGACGCTGGAGCTGATGCTCGCCGCCATGACCGGCATGGTGCGCGACATGACGCATCAACGCGGAGGCGATGAAGACGCGCCGCCGGCTCCGGCTATGCGACCGCGACCGACCTTGCCGACTGGCTGGTGCGCGAGGCCGGTCTGCCGTTCCGCGAGGCGCATCACGTCACCGGCCGCGCCGTGGCGCTGGCCGAGGCAAGGAAGCATCGGGCTCGAGGAACTGCCGCTGGCCGAATCTGCAGGCGATCAATCCGGCGATCACCGACAGACGTCTTTTCGGTGCTGACGGTGGAGCATTCGGTCGCAGAGCCGCACCAGCCTTCGGCGGCACCGCGCCGGAGCGAGGTGCGCAGGCAGGTCGCATACTGGCGGAAGCGGCTGGCGAAGGCGTGAACGTCTGGTCGCCTGGACAGATGCGTTTGAAAAGCCGGTTTCCAGCTCTCGCGGACATGCGCTACTACAGGCGGACAAATTGTCAAGGATGATCAATCGATGACGGGCAGGCTCTTCGCGGCACTGGCTGCGTTCTCGCCGCACTCGGCGTGGTGGCGGGCTGCGGCCGCAAATCGGGCCTCGACACACCCTACCAGGCAGCGGTCGACGCGCGCAAGGAAGCCGAGAAGGCGAAGCAGCCGTTGCCGCCGGAACCGACGCCGCCGGTAAAGGACAAGCGCTTCATCCTCGACGGCCTGCTCGATAACATTGCAACTGCCGGACCTGATCCCGTGAACCATTTCGACTACCGCGACGGCGTGCTTTTCGCCGAGGACGTGGCCGCTGCCGGAGATCGCGGCGGCGGTCGGCACGCCGTTCTACTGCTATTCGACGGCGACGCTGACCCGGCACTACCACGTCTTCGCCAAGGCCTTCGCCGAGCTCGACGCGCTGGTCTGCTATGCGCTGAAGGCGAATTCCAACCAGGCCGTCCTCAAGCACGCTGGCAAAGCTCGGCGCCGGCGCCGACGTGGTGTCGGAAGGCGAGCTGCGCCGCGCGCTGGCGGCCGGCATTCCGGCCGAAGAAGATCGTGTTCTCCGGCGTCGGCAAGACGGCGCGGGAGATGGATTTCGCGCTCGACGCCGGCATCCATTGCTTCAACGTCGAATCCGAGCCGGAACTGGAGCTGCTTGTCGGCGCGCGCCGTGGCCGCGAGCAAGGTGGCGCCGGTCTCGCTCCGCATCAATCCGGATGTCGACGCCAAGACCCACGAGAAGATCTCCACCGGCAAGGCCGAGAACAAGTTCGGCGTGCCATGGCAACGCGCCCGCGAGGTCTATCGCCGCATGCCGCCGAACTGCCGGGCATCAAGGTGATCGGCATCGACACGCATATCGGCAGCCAGATCACCGATCTCCAGCCTTTCGACGACGCCTTCAAGCTGCTGGCCGAACTCGTCGACACACTGCGCGCCGACGGCCACGCCATCGAACACGTCGATCTCGGCGGCGGGCTGGGCATCCCCTACAGAACCGACAACAACCCGCCGCCGCTGCCCGACGCCTACGCGGCGATCGTCAAGAAGCACATGTCGCAAGCTCGGCTGAAGGTGATCTTCGAGCCGGGGCGGCTGATCGTCGGCAACGCCGGCATCCTTGTCACGGAAGTCATCTACGTGAAGGAAGGCGACGCCAAGAACTTCGTCATCGTCGATGCCGCCATGAACGACCTGATCCGCCCGACGCTCTACGACGCCTTCCACGATATCAGACCGGTGTGCAGCCGCCGGCCGACGCAGCGCGCATCAAGGCCGACGTGGTCGGCCCGGTCTGCGAGACCGGTGATTATCTCGGCCAGGACCGCGACCTGGCCAGGCTGCACTCGGGCGACCTGATTGCCATCTCCACGGCGGGCGCCTATGGCGCCGTGCAGTCCGGCACCTACAACTCGCGGCTTCTGGTCCCGGAAGTGCTGGTCAATGGCGACCGTTTCGCGGTCGTGCGCGCGAACGCCGCACCTATGAAGAACTGATCGGGCTGGATACGCTGCCGGACTGGCTGGACTGAGACCAGCGAGGCGGCGGTCCGCTCATGTCTCCTGCCGCGATTGGGCGCGTTCCATGAAGCGGTCGTAGTCGATGATCATGCGCTCATGAAAGCCTTCGCCGATAATACCGGCCTCGTCGTAGCAAAGCGCCTTGAAGCGCAGTTTGCGGCCTTCGACCGCCAGAAGCTCGATCTCGGCCGTGGCGTTCATGCCAACCGGCGTCGCGGCGACATGGGCGATGTCAACATGGACGCCCACCGTCCGCTGCGCCGGGTCGAGATAGGATTTCAGCGCCTCGACGCATGTCCATTCGACCAGGCCGACGACAAAGGCGGTGGCGAAGACCGGCGGCATGTCTGAAAAGCCGGCAAAGAGGTCGGCCATGGCCGGCACCACGAGGCTCTCGTCGACATGCACCGTTTCCTTGTGGCGCAGGCCTGGCATCAGGTCGGTGGCGGGCATCTTTCCCTCCGGATGGCGTTAAGAACGCCCTAGCTCAAAGCGTCTCGTGAAGCAGCGCCTTCACAGTGCCGATCCTGTCGTCGTCGCGCCGGTAGAAGACCCACTGCTTGATGCGTTTCGAACGCACCAGCCCGGCGTGCGAGAGAACCCGCATGTGTTCACTGAGCGTTGCCGGCGTGATGCCTAGCTTTTCGGCGATCAGCAATGCGCAGACGCCGTCGTCGACGAGGTCTCCGTCGGCCTGCGCCCGGAAATGCGCGCGCGGGTCCTTGAGCCATTCGAGAATTTGCAGCCGGCGCTCGTTGGCAAGCGCTTTCAGGACATCGACCTCTTGCATTCTGGTATTTTGCCAAGTTACTAAATAATGTCAATTCGCGGAGGACCATCCATGACCGTCGAGTTCCGAATCACCGGGGAACGCATCGCCGGGACCGAGGCTCTGATCCGGCCGCATATCAGGCACACGCCGGTGCTGCGCCTCGACATGGCTGATTTCGGCCGCCCGGCGCTGCCGGTCGATCTCAAGCTGGAACTCTTCCAGCATTCCGGGTCGTTCAAGGCGCGCGGCGCCTTCGCCAATCTCCTGACGCGGGAAATCCCGAAGGACAGGCGTGGTTGCCGCTTCCGGAGGCAACCACGGCGCCGCGGTGGCCTATGCCGCGATGCGGCTCGGCGTGCCGGCGGCAATCTTCGTGCCGGAAGTGTCGCCCAAGGCCAAGACCGACCGCATCCGCGGCTACGGCGCCGAGCTTGTCATTGGCGGCCAGCTTTATGCCGAGGCGCTTGCCGCCAGCGAAGCCCGCGCCGCCGAGACCGGCGCCCTGCAGATCCATGCCTTCAACCAGCCGGAAACCCTGCTTGGCCAGGGCACGCTCGGCAAGGAGATCGAGGCCGACCTGCCGGACATCGACACGCTGCTGGTTGCGGTGGGCGGCGGCGGGCTGATCGGCGGCATCGCCGGCTGGTTCGCCGGGCGCGTCCGCATCGTCGCCGTCGAGCCGGAAGAGGCCCCGACGTTGCACCGCGCCCTGGAAGCGGGCGAGCCGGTCGATGCGCCGGCCGGCGGCATCGCCGCCGATTCGCTGGCGCCCAAACGCGTCGGCACGCTGATGTTTCCGGTCGCGCAGGCCTTCGTCGAACGCTCCGTGCTGGTCAGCGACGAGGATATCGCCGCCGCGCAACTGGCGCTATGGGACAGCGTCAGGGTGGTCGCCGAGCCCGGCGGAGCGGCTGCCTTTGCCGCCCTGCTTTCCGGAAAATATGTTCCCGCGCCGGGCGAACGCGTCGCCGTTCTGGTCTGCGGAGGCAACACCACCGCGGTGAAGTTCGGCTAGAGTATTTTGCAGCCAAATGCATTCATTTGGCGTCCGCATAAATGCGGCAAAACAAATAGTTAGAGCGAGTTGCCGGTTCTTCCAGAACCGGAACCGCTCTAGCTCAGGCCAGTGCCCGTGCTTCGCGGAAGGAAACCAGCCTGCCCCGGCTTTCGTCCCACAGGACGAGCTTCACGCAGCGCAGGCTTTCCATGATGCGTGATGCGGCCGACATTGCCGAGTTCGGGATAGTCGCGCAGCACCTCGGGCAGCCGGTAATAGGGCACGCGGCTCGACAGGTGGTGGACGTGGTGGATGCCGATATTGCCGGTCAGCCATCTGAGCACGCCCGGCAGGTCGTAATGCGACGAGCCATGCAGGGCAGCCTGCTGGAATTCCCAATCGGGCCCTTGCGCCCAATGCGTTTCCTCGAACTGGTGCTGCACGTAGAAGAGCCAGATGCCGGCAGCACCCGCCAGCGTGACGATCGGCAGATGCACCAGCAGAAACGGCACAAGGCCGATCAGCCAGATCAGGACGGCGGCCAGGGTTGCGATGGCGAGGTTGGTGGCCATGGTCGACACCCATGGCTGCATGCCGGCCCGCATCATGCCGAAGGGCAGCCGCTGCTTGATGATGAAAAGCCAGACCGGGCCGATGCCGAACATCACCGCAGGATGCCGATAGAACCGGTAGCCGAGACGACCCCAGCGCGACAGCGCCCGATATTCGGCGACCGTCAGCGTGGTGATGTCGCCGACGCCGCGTTCATCGAGATTGCCTGCCGTCGCATGATGGGCGGCGTGGGCGCGGCGCCAGTAGTCGTAAGGGGTGAGCGTCAGGACGCCGATCGCTCGCCCGATCCAGTCGTCGGCGTGGCGGTGGGCGAAAAACGAGCCGTGGCCGCAATCGTGCTGGATCATGAACAGGCGTAGCAGGAAGCCTGCGGCGGGCACGATCAGCAAAAGCCCCCACCAGAAACCGTAGTGCACTGCCGCCCATGACAGCGCCCAGAGCGCCGCGAAGGGCACCACCGTCACCGCCAACTCGAAGGCGCTGCGGCCGCGGTGCGGCTTGCGGTAATTGGACAGGATTTTGGGCCAGTGGCGAGTTGCGGGCGGTGTCGCGGAATTGTGGGAAGTTGTTGCCATCCGTGACACTAGACCGTCCGAACCCGCGCGCTCAAGCAAATTCAAGGCTAAGAGACAATCCGTGATGATCCGCCGCATCGCCCTGGATGCAGCGCTATCCTTACGGCAGTGCCGGAGGGTCCAGCGCCTCGCGCAGCGAAGCGCGCGGCGCGGTCAGGCTGCATGACGGGTTCAGCCGGAGGAACGCATTATGAAGCGGCAATACTGCATAACCCATTCTTCACGTTGACCTTTCAGGCTTGATCAAGTTGGATTGCCATTGCGATTTCCGGGTCGACGCGCTTCACGTTTTTGTCAGCGCCTCGCCTTTGCCGCGTTTGCTGTTATTCTTCGAGTCGTGGAGCGGCGCCATTCCGCGCCGTCCGCCTGGAAAGGCCGATGACAGAGACGCCGACCGTCAGCAGCAATCGCGGATTTGCCGGGCGCCTGAGGCGCACGCGCTTTGCCACGCGGGCAGCGATGATGCTGGAGCGCTTGTGGCCGCTGGCGCTGCCTTTCGTCGTCATTGTCAGCCTGTTCCTCTCGCTGTCGTGGCTTGGGGTCTTCCGCGAGGTTGCGGACGCGGTGCGGCTGCCGCTCGCCGTTCTGTTCGCCGGGGGAGCCCTTGCCGCACTCTACCCCTTGCGCTTTTTCCGAAGCCCGACGACAGCCGAAATCGACCGCCGCATCGAGCGTGCCAACCAGCTGCCGCATACGCCCGTGCTGGTGCAGACCGACCGGCTGACCGGCAAGGACGACAGCTTTGGCCAGGCATTGTGGCAGGAGCACCAGCGCCGCATGGCCGAAAGGCTGGGCAGCATGCATGGCGACCTGCCGCGCACCACGGTGCCCGAACGCGACCCCTGGGCGCTGCGCGCCGTCGCGGCGCTTGTCTTCGTTGCTGCGTTCGCCTTTTCGCTTGGGCCTCTCGGTGGCAGCATCACCGACGCATTCCGCGCGCATGTGTCGCGCGACGTCATTCCGGCGCGCATCGATGCGTGGGTGACGCCGCCCGCCTACACCGGCAAGCCGCCGGTGTTCCTGACTGCGGACGCCGCGCAGCCGTCGCCCGTGTACACGGTTCCGGAAGGCAGCGATGTCGCGCTGCGCATCACCGGCGGTACGGGTGAGGAGACGCTCGGCTATATCGATCTGAACGGCAATACCCGCGACCTGGCGCCCAACGCACCGCCTCAACAACCGGATCAGGCCACGCCGGCGGCTGTCGCGCCCGGAGCGCCGCGGCAGTTTGCCGGCAAGCTCAACAGCGACGGCGTTCTCGCTTTGAGCGCGGGCGAGCAGGAGCTCGCCAAATGGTCGTTTTCGGTGATCCCCGACAAGGCGCCGGAAATCCGATTTTCCGGTGAGCCCAAGCGTGCCGTCAACGGCACGCTGGAGCTGAACTACGAGATCGTCGACGACTACGGCGCGGTCTCGGCGACGACCGAATTTGCGCTCGAGGAACAGCAGAAGCCCGGCGCCCGCCCGCTTTATCCCAGCCCTGAAATGCCGCTCAGCCTGCCCCGCAAGGGGGCTGAAAACGGCGCGGCGAAAACCAGCCGCGACCTGACCGAACACCCATGGGCAGGCGCCAGGGTGAAATTGACTCTCAAGGCGACCGACGCCGCCGGCCAGGAGGCGCGCAGCGCGACCAAGACGATCACGTTGCCGGAGCGGCCCTTCACCAACCCGCTCGCCAGGGCGGTGGTGGAACAGCGCCAGATCCTGGCGCTCGACGCCAACCGAAAGCCGCGTGTGCTCGACCTGATGGATGGCATCACGTTGCGGCCGGAGGACACGTTCGAGAACCTGTCCCACTATTTGGTCATCATGAGCGCCATGACGCGGCTGAAGATGGCCGGTAACGACGATGCGTTGCGCGGTGTCGCCTCCTATCTGTGGGAGATCGCGCTCGGCATCGAGGACGGCGACCTTTCCGCCGCCGAGAAGCGGTTGCGGCAGGCACAGGAGGCGTTGCGGCAGGCGCTCGAAAACGGCGCCAGCGACGAGGAGATCGACAAGTTGATGCAGGAGCTGCGCCAGGCGATGAACGAATTCCTGCGCGAATTCGCCGAGCGCATGCAGCAGAACCCGAACATGGCGCGCCAGATGCCGCCCAACGCCGAAATGCTGCGCGAGAGCGACCTGCAGCGCATGCTCGACCAGATCGAAAACCTGGCGAAGTCCGGCTCGCGTGACCAGGCGCAGGAACTGCTGTCGCAGCTGCAGGACATGATGAACAACCTGCAGGCGGCGCGTCCGCAGCAGGGTCAGCAAGGCCAGGACGGCCAGCAGACTGAAATGAACAAGCAGATGAACAAGCTCGGCGAGATCATGCGGCGCCAGCAGGAGATGATGAACGAGACGTTCCGCATGGACCAGATGCAGCGCGGCGAGCGCCAGCGTGGCGAAAACCGCGGCGAGCAGCAGGGCCAGGAAGGTCAGCAGGGACAACAGCCGGGCGAGCAGGGACAACAGGGCCAGCCAATGACACCCGAGGAATTCGCCGAGGCACATGAAGCAGCTTCAGGAAGGCCAGGGCCAGCTACGCAGCGAGCTCGAAGGCCTGACGAAGGGACTGGAAGGCATGGGCATCCAGCCGGGCGAAGGGTTCGGCGAGGCGGGCGAGGCGATGGGCGAGGCCGGCAAGGCGCTCGGCGATGCGCAGGGCGAACGCGCCGTCGGCGAGCAGGGCCGCGCGCTGGAGGCGCTGCGCCGCGGCGCCCAGGACATGATGCAGCAGATGCAGCAGGCAATGCAGGGCGACCAGGGCGGCTCCGAACAGGGCGGCCGCCAGCAGAACGCCGACCGCGACCCGCTCGGGCGTCCACGCGCCACGACCGGCCCCGACTTCGACGACTCGGTCAAGGTGCCGGACGAGATCGACGTGCAGCGCGCCCGCCAGATCCTCGACGCCATCCGCAAGCGGCTCGGCAACGCGCTGAGCCCGGCTCTGGAAAAGGACTATCTCGAGCGCCTGCTGGAGCTGAAATAAACCTGCCCATCTCCCGCGGATTTTTCGCTGGACTGCGACCGGCCTTCCGATCCTAACTCCTCATAAACCATAAGCCGCTGAAACGAGGCCTTTTTGCAACGTGCAATTGTTCCGTAAGCCTGAAGTGTTACGCGAAGGATTGAGAAATCAAGGGTTCGGTCATGGCCGACGACGCGGCGGTAAGAACGGCAGCGGCCGACGGCGATTTGCTGACGGTACGCGAAGCGCATGAACAGGTGAGCGCGTCGGGCTGGACCGGCACTCCCCTGTGTACATTGCTCGATTGGGCCGAGAACTACCTGATGGCCAGCCATCCCGATCTCGGCCGCACCGGAGCGGTCTGCCCCTTCACCAAACAGGCGGCTAGGGTCGACACGGTGCGCCTGGGTATTTCGCAGGCGACCGCCGAGGACGAGGAAAAGGCCTATGCGCTGGTCCGCGACGGATTTGCCGCGCTGGAAAAAATCCCGAGCAAGCCCGCCATGCGCCACTTCCGCACGGTCATCGTGGGCTTCCCCGGCTGCAACAGCGAGCAGGGCGTCGCCATGCTGAGGCGGGTACAGCGGCGCTTGCGCTTCCGCTCGCTGAGCCGCGGCAAGATGATCGGCATGATGCATGCCACATCAGAAGATCCGGGCCTGTGGAACCCCGATTTCCGCCCGCTGCGCTCGCCCATTCCGGTCCTGGCAATCCGGCATATGGTGGAGCAGGACGCGCCGTTCGCCGCCAAGCATCCACCGCTGTTGGTGTTCTACCTCATGAAATTTCCGCTGGCCGGGCTGAAGCGGCTCTGGACCTGTATGAGAACCGGCGGCTGAGCCATGATCCGCCCGGCAAGGCTGGTTGTGGTCGAACGGCCTGCCGTCGCGCAAGACGGCGAGAACGGCGATCTCGACATCGCCGTGATCACGAGCAGGCAGGGTTTTGCAGCGCTGCGCGAGGAATGGACGGCGCTTTTCGAGCGCGCGGCCGGGCCGCAGCAGGTTTTCCAGAATTTCGTCTTCCTCGACCATTGGGCGCGGCATTATCTCGACGGGCGCATGACGCTATCCATCGTCACCGGCCGCCGGTCCGGCATGCTGGTCATGGTGTGGCCGCTCGTCCGGCGCAGGCAGGTCGGCGTAGATACGCTGGCCTTCATGGGCGCGCCGGTCGCGCAGTTCAGCGATCTTCTGCTCGATGGTGGCGACCCGGACGCAGACCGGTGGCTGGATGCCGGTTGGTCGGCGGTCAGGAAGCTGGGCGCCGACCTGTTGGAGGCCCGCAAGGTGCGCGCCGATTCCACATTTACCCGCTGCCCGGCCAGCGTCGAAGCGATCGCCTTCGACCGCCAGCAAGCGCCGTTCGCCGATCTTTCGGTACGGGTCGGCCCGGATGGGCCGGGCGCCGCCTATTCGGCCAAGCAGCGTTCCAACCACCGCCGCCATCTGCGGCGCCTCGCTGAACGCGGCGAGATCGTCTTTCATGACCATCTTCCGGGCCCGGCGGCGGCGGAACTCGCCGACAGGGCAGTTGTCCTGAAACGCGAATGGCTGAACCGCGGTTCGATCCTGTCGCCGACGGTCACCGATCCGCGTTTCGCGGCATTCTTCCGCGACATCGCGGGCGACGGGGCGCATTCCTCGCCGCTACGCGTCTCGGTGATCGAATGCGGTGGCAGGCCGGTTGGCATCGACCTCTCCTTCGACTGCAAGGGGCGCGCCTTCGGACATGTGATCGCCATCGACCACGGTTATGAGCGCGAAAGCGTCGGCGGCATTCTGGTGCACCGGGTTCTTGCCAATGCGCGCCGCCGTGGCAATGCGGTGTTCGACCTGCTTGCCCCGGCCGACCCCTACAAGCTGCAGCACGCCGACGGATCGACATCTGTGGAGGACATGCTGGTGCCTTTTACAGCGAAGGGCCGGCTTTCCGCGGAATTCCTGCGGCGCCTGAAGCCAACCATGAAAAAAGCCGCGCGGCTGTTGCCGGCGCGGCTCATTCAGCCGGTCGCCTCCCGCTTGCGGCGGTGACGTCCTGCGAAGTCGCCAGTTACTTTCTGACGGCTGTCACCTCGATCTCGACCAGCCAGCCGGGATTGACGAGGCCGGCCACCTGCATGGCGGACCGGGCCGGCAGGTTGGGTTGCGCCTGCGTCCCGAAGAATTGCGTGTAGCCTTTCATGAAGCCGGCGAAATCCATCTTGCCGTCCATCTTGGGGTCGCCGACCAGGAACACCTGCATCTTGACCACGTCGCCCATGGTCAGGCCGAGATCCTTCAGCGTAGCCTCGATCGATTTCAGCACCCCGACGGTCTGGGTCTTCGGTGTTGCCGAACGCATCGGCGCTGCCTTCGGGGGCGTTCTTGTCGGCGACCGGCGGCACCGCTCCGCTGACATAGACGGTGGTGAGCCCGGACGGAACCTCGACGGCGCGCGCGATCGGAAAATTGGAACCGGGGGTCGCATGGCGCACGACCTCGCCCGCAGCCGGCTTTTCCTGCGCCGTCGCGGCATTCGCGGAAAACAGGGCGGCCGACAGGGCGACGGCGGGCAACAGGATCTTCGGGTTCATGATCATTCCTCTTCAGTTCAGATTTTCTCCGCCACGGGCGATATCGAGGTAAGCCGGCGAGGAGCCGGCCGAACCGGGGCGTTAATGAGGCTGGCGGCTACGGCCGCGCGGCCTGCACGTCTTCGGCCGACACCGCATCGGTGTAGTTGTTGCCGAAATTGGTGCGGATGTAGTTGACCACGGCAGCCACCTGCTCGTCGTCGAGATACGAGCCGAGCGGCGGCATCGCCTTCTGGCCGCTGACCACCATGAAGACGGGATAGGCGCCGGCCTCCAGGTTTTCGTTCTTGGCGAGCGCCGGATACTTGCCGGCGCCGACAGCGCCGACGCCTCTCGGCATGTGGCAGCCCTGACAGAGCGAGGCGTAGATGCCGGCGCCGTCCTTGGCCTCGATCTTCGTCGCGGCGCCGAAGCCGGTCGAATCGGACGACTGCGGCGAAGGCCGGCGCGGTGATGAATGCGCCGATGGCGGCAGCGGCGGCTGAAATGGTGATCCGGTTCATGTCCAAATCCTCCAGGTTTCGATCACAATGGGCGGATGGCGGCTGCGCGCCGTCACCCGCTGATCACGCGTTGGTGGAGACGGCCGATCGCATCGAGCGCCGACAGCAGCGCACCCTCCATCCAGGCCGGAATGTAGGAGATATGCTCGCCAGCCATGGCGATGCGGCCGTCGATCGCGCTTGCCGCCTTGTAATGTTCCCTGCGCTTCTCCTCGCGTCCACTCGCCATAGCAGCCGAGTGTCCACGGCACCCGGTGCCAGCCGACCGCGATGCCGTTGTCGAACTCGTCCTTGTATTGCGGATGGATCTGCGCGCCGTATTCCAGCGCCTTCTTGATCGCGCTCCTCCGGCGGCAGCGACGTGAATTCGAATGCCCAGGCCTCCCACGAATAGGCGCCGAGGAGCACGCCCTTGCCGGAACTCTGGTAGCCGGTGCTGGGATAGGAGATCAGCGTGATCGGCAGGTCGGTGAAGCTGATGCCGCCATAGATCTGCTCGTCCTCCTCCCAGAACCGGCGCTTGAACTGCAGGCCGACCTTGACGGCGGCCGCATAGGGCAGGTCGTCGATCGCCGCCTGCATCGTCGGACCGACACCTTGGTCTCGATCTGGCTCAGCACCGAGAACGGGATCGTGCAGATGCACCAGTCGGCCGTTGGCCGTCTGCGGCTCGCCGCCGCTTCTGCGCATCCTCGTAGCGGACGGTGACGCCGTTGTCGTCCTGGTCGATCGCGGTGACCTTGGCGTTGTAGCGGATGAGATTGCCGACCTCGCGCTCGAACGCCTGGGCGATCATGTCCATGCCGCCGACCGGCTGGAACATGGTCGTCTGGTACTCGTAGAGATTGCCGATGCTGAGGCTGCTCCACAGGCCGGACTGCACGATGTCGGAGAGCCCGATCGGCTGCGACGGCTCGGGCACGCCGCATCAGGCCGCCGCCGGGATCGATCTCGAAGCCGCGCCGTTCGCTGCTGCGGTCGCCGTCGACATAGGCATAGTTCGCGTCGAGCGCGCCCCAGCTCTGCAGCGCCTCCAGCAGCTTCTCGCGGTCCTCCTTCGAGACGGCCTCGTCGAGGCCGCCCTGCCTGGTCGACCTTGGCGAGCAGTTCGGCGACGTGGCCGTTGAAGTCGCTGTTGATGTGGCGATAGCGCTGCGGCTTGCCGCCGAACGCCTTGGCCGAATGCAGATAGGCGTTGTGGTTGACCTGCACGAAAGGCTCGAGCGTGACGCCGAGCCGCTTGCAGTAATCGAGCACGGCGTGATGGTGATACGGAATGCGCCAGGGACCGGGATTGAGGTAGAGGCCCTTGTCGAACTCGCATTCCTGCTCGAAGCCGCCGAGCTCGGTGTAGTTGTCGCCGCCGCGCAGCGTCCAGCAGCGGCCGCCGGCCTTTTGGCGGTATTCGAGGATCTGGACCTTGTAGCCGGCCTTGCTGCAGCTCGTAGGCCGCGACCATGCCGGCGAGTCCGGCGCCGAGGATCAGGACCGACGCGCCCTTCGGATCGCCGTCGAGCTTGATCGGCCCCTTGTAGGGCGACTCCTGCGCGAAGCCGAGGGTTGTCATTGCCTGATACATTGCGGCGCTGCCGGCAAGCGTGCCGATCATGGCCAGGAGATCACGGCGGGTGAGCTGGGGCGTTCCGGAAAGCATCGAACGTACTCCTTCGGGGCTGGAACCGCGAGAGAGCATAGTCCCGCTCCTCCCTGGGGTCAGGAGGTAAGAAGCACTATTTCGATGGGCCAACCGGCCCGGCCCGGCATGGCAGAGAGGCGATAACGATGGCGTCGGCGGGGTCGGCCAGTCGTCAAATCTTGTATCGCCGGGAATCCGGCGCGTGATGGCTGGCATGGCAAATCGACGCGGCAACGCGCGACAAAGGCAAAGGTTGCGTCCGAGTTTCGCCGTTCGCCCACGGCACGTCGAAGCGGCTCGCGAACCGTCAAACCCTGCCAACGGCTCGCGCCAAACCAGCCGGAACCCGCAGAAACCGACGCTTAGCCGTCAAACACCGCCCTGGTGGCCACGTTCGCCGGGTTTGCTTTGCCGACGCGCCGGTATCGCACTGAAATCAAAAGTGTTCCCCTGAACGCGACGGCTTTCGGTTTTGCCATCAAGCCTGCCTCAAATCGGCCAACCTCTTCCATTTTTTGGCCACTCCGCTAGCTTTCGTGACAGTTCAGTGACAGAAGCGTGACGCTTTTTTTGTTGGAGTTCAGATCGCCTTGGTGCGACCCGTAGCAAATACCAGGCAGGATGCGACCCGCGACACCGAGGTGTCGCGGTCGAACCGGCTGCCTCTCGTCCTGAGGATGGCGACGTCGGTCACCATTTCGCTGCTGATTTCGGCCGCCCTCGTCTTTGCCGTCGAGATCGTGGCGCGCGGTTCGTTCGAAAGCACGCTGACGTTCCTGCGCGAGCCGCTGCGGCCCGGACTGGACCACCATCGTTTTCTTCGCCCTGCTGTTGACCTGCCTCGACGCCTTGCTCGGGCGCGCGCATCTGGCGCTGTTGGTTACGGCGCCGCTGGTGCTTGCCGTCGCCTTCATCAGCAAGCAGAAGGCCTACTATCTGGGCGACCCGCTCTACCCCACCGACTTTCTCTATGGCGCGCAGATCGTCGAACTGCTGCCGCTCCTGGTGCGCGAGCGTCCGTGGACTGCTGCGGCAATCGTCGCGGGCAGGGCTTGTGGCGATCGCGCTTCTGGTCGCCGCATGGTTCTACTGGCGTCGCCGTCGGCCTGGCGCTTTCCAGGCGCGAGCGTTGCCTGCGCCTGGCGTTCGCAGTGCCGGTGCTGGCGTTCTTCGTCTCGCTCATGGACTACTCCAGCTTCTCCTGGGCGCGCGACCGGCTGCAGATCGTGCCGATGATGTGGGACCAGAAGGAGAACTACGCCTTCAACGGCTTCATGTTCGCCTTCGCGCTGAACCTGCCGATGGCGAATGTCGCGGCACCCGCCGGCTATTCCGCCGACGCCATTCAGGCTGTACGCACGCCGACCGGCATCGCCACCGTGCCTGCCGAGAAACCCGACATCATCATCGTGATGAGCGAGTCCTTCTGGGATCCGACACGGCTGCCCAACGTCAAGATCACGCCGGATCCGATCGAGAACGTGCGCAAGATCCGCTCGGGCCACATGTTCTCGCCGGAGTTCGGCGGCATGACCGCCAATGTCGAGTTCGAGGCGCTGACCGGCTTCTCCAACGCCTTCCTGCCTTACGGCAGCATCCCCTACCAGCAATATGTGCGCCACAAGATCCCGTCGCTGGCCACCTTCCTGAACGGCGAGGGCTACCAGACCCGCGCCATCCATCCTTTCACCAGGTGGTTCTGGAACCGCGGCGCCGTATACGACGCTTTCGGCTTCGACAGGTTCATGTCGGAAGAGGACATGCCGACGCTCGCCAAGCGCGGTCCGCTGGCCTCGGACGCGGCTCTCACGGAGGAGATCATCCGGGAAGCCGACAACACCAAGGATCCGTTCTTCTTCTTCGCGGTCAGCCTGCAGAGCCACGGTCCCTACGAGCCGCTACCGCTACACCGACACCACCCACAAGGTGGAAACCACGGCAAGCTCGTGGACGCGCGAATCGATCCTCACCTATGCCGAAGGCGCCTCCGACGCCGACAAGGGTCTGCAGCGGCTGGTCGACTGGGCGAAGCAAGCGCAAGCGCCCGACCGTGATTGCCTTCTTCGGCGACCATCTGCCGCCGCTCGGCCCCGTCTATGTCGACACCGGCTTCATGAAAGAGCCGGTGGCGCCGCGCAAGGGACCGCTGGCCGAGATGAGCCGCCAGCACGAGACGCCGCTGGTGATCTGGTCGAACCGCAAGGGGCCGGTGAAGAACGTCGGCTCGATCAGCCCGGCCTTCATTCCGCTGCACGTGCTGAGAGACAGCCGGCATCACCCATCCCTTCTACACCGGCTTCCTCGGCGAAGTGCGCGAGCGCTATCGGGTGGTCGACCGCAACATGCTGGTCAAGCCGAACAACGAGACCACCGAGAACTGGGTGAAGAAGGGCGACAGCCTCGACCCGGTGATCCGTGATTTCCGCTACCTGCAATACGACCTGATGTTCGGCGCGCGGCACGGCATACCCGGCTTCTTCCCGGAGATCGGCCGGGGCCGCCACACGAGCTGACTATGCCAGAGACGCCCGGCGCGGAGCGATCCTATGGGAAGCGCGGCTGGATAAAATCACGTCCTGACGAGATCAAAAAAGTCAGTCGAACTTGCACGGCCAGTTGGCCGAAGCGTTGAGACCCGCGGGCAGCTTGGTTTTGTCGTCGCCGCAAGCCAGGTCGACCATCGATTGATTGAGGCCGGTTGCCGCGCTGAGGTCCAGCCCCTCGATCCTGGTCAGGAACATGAAGGCGTCGGTGAAGTCGAGCGGCCCTTCAAACACGGCGGTGCTGAAATCCGCGCGCGACAGGTTTGCCAGCGTAAACTTGCTGCCGGTGATCACCGCCCTGGTGAAATCGGTTCGCCCGAGCTCGGCCTTTTCGAAATCGGCCCCGGTCAGTTGCGCATCGCTGAAATCGGCGCGCTGCAGCTCTGCTCCGGCAAACGATGCGCCTTGCGCCGACATTCCCGAAAAGGTGGTCCGATAGGCTTCGATCCTGGTGAAATTCGCCTTGTCGGCCTTGGCGCCGGCCAGCGACGAACGCAGCAGCACCGCCTTTTCGAAATTCGCCCCCTGCAGGTTCGCTTCCCTGAGGTCGGAAGCGCTGAAATCGGCTTCCGACAGGTTTGCGCCGCTGAGGTCGTTTTCGCGCAGGATCAGCCCTTTCTTGTTGCAATCCTGCCAGTCGACGCCGGAAGCGGCATAACTGTCGCAATCTGCCGCAAGCGCCGGGCCGCCCCATGCGGCCAAAAGCACGATGGTGGCGTAAGCGCGTGCAGTCCCGCGACGCATCAGCAATTCGGCCATGTCCAGGTTCCTTCTCGCTCGACCTTGCCCTGCATCCCAGCCCAGATCTCCTCTCCCCCTGAGATGTAGCGTGACAGGATGGTTTGGTACAGGCCTTGCTCGTTTGGCGCGAAGGCGTTCGCGATCTCGCGAAACCGGATTGTCGCGGCGGTGTTCAGCGGTGGTTCTGGTTATCCCGCGAGCGCGAGCTTTCCCATCTCCGGCGCGAAGGACCTGATCGCCACTCCATCGCGGGTCATCGCGACGAAGCTGCCCGGAGGCACCGCCTGCCATGAAGCGCCTTCGCGGTCGAGCGGTTCGGAGACCAGGCAGCGGCCGGCGGAGCCGCAGAATTCCGCGGTGTAAAGCGTCGGCGCAAAGGCATCCGTGGCGTAGCGCACGCCATACAGCGTATTGCCGTCGGTAAAGGCGGCAGTCAGCCGCAGCGCCGGGTCGATGCCGGCGCGCTGCGAGGCCGCGATCACGTGCTGGGTGGCGCGCATCGCGGCGCCGTACGGGTCGCTCGCAAGGCCTTCCTCCAGCATCAGGAGAAAGAACAGTTCCGAATCGGTGGTGCCCTGCCGCTCGTCGTAGAGTGCATCACCGATAGCGTTTTCGAGCCCGCGGCGGATTTTCTCGAACCCGCCGATCTGGCCATTGTGCATGAAGGCCCAGCGGCCCGACACGAAGGGATGGCAATTGGCGCGGCTGGTGGCGCCGCCGGTCGAGGCCCGCACATGGGCGAGGAACAGGCCGGACCGGATCTGCCGGCAGAGGCTCTTGAGATTGGGATCCGACCATGCCGGAAGGATGTCTCGGTAAAGGCCGGGTTCGGGCCGCTCGCCATACCAGGCAACGCCGAAACCGTCGCCATTGGTCGGCGACTTGGCTTCCAGCGCATGGTGGCTCTGCGCGATCAGCGAATGGCAGGGCGCAGTCACGATGTCTTCGAGGAAGACGTCCTGTCCGAGATACGCCGCCCACCGGCACATTGCTCAACCCTCAAGCGTGATCGCCGTAGGTCCCGACGGGATCAGGCGTTCGACCGTCTGTTGTGCGTCCGCTCGTAGAGTTCGCGCACGATCCTGCTGGCCGTAGTTTCGAACAGAAACGGCAAGAAAGCGTGAACGAGCGCCGCGCCGGCGGCCATCAGGAGGCGCGACGAGAACCATGCGGCAAACGCCATATGGCCGAAGTAAGTCTCGTCGACGGAGGCCGGATGGTCTGTGAAAAGCTTCGCAATGCGCGTGGCCATGAGAACTCCTCCAGCTTGATTCGCCCGGACCTTTCGTCCAGTGCGGTCATTCTGCCTCGTAGCTTCGGTTCATCGGTCCCAATCCATCCTTGCTACAATCAAATTTTTGGGACATTTATCCCAAATGAGCGAAAAAATCGATACGATCGACCGAAGAATCCTCGGGGAACTACAGCGCGACGCCACGCTGTCGGTCGACCAGTTGTCCGAGCGGGTCGGCCTTTCGCGCAATGCCTGCTGGCGGCGGGTCAGGATTCTTGAGGATGACGGCGTCATCACCGGCCGGGTGGCGCTGGTCGACGCGGAGAAGCTCGGGGTCGGCCTGTCGGTGTTCATCATCGTGCGCACGTCGAGCCACGACCCCGAATGGCTGGCGAAATTCCGCGCCGCCGTGACCGTCTTTCCCGAAATCACCGGTGTCTACCGCATGTCCGGCGATCTCGATTATGTGCTGCGCGCCCGTGTCGCCGACGTGAAGGCCTACGATCGGCTTTACCAGCGCCTCATCGCCAAGGTGCCGCTGTCTGATGTCTCCGCCTCCTTTGTCATGGAGGAGATCAAGGAAACGACCATGGTGCCCGTGGAACTGCGCTGAAAAGAATCCCGTTGAAAGGGCGGCCCGGCGGTTGACCTCGCCCGCCGCTGCCCCGATAGGATCGTCGCATGCGCAACACCCCTGCCTACGCGTCGTCCGTTTCTGAACCGGCTGTCGGTTTCGTCCGCCTCCCGCATGGGGAAGGGCTGCCTTTGCCCGCGTATGAAACGCCGGGCTCCGCCGGCATGGATCTGCGCGCCGCTGTCGATGAGGATCGGCCGCTCCTCATCCTGCCCGGCAAGCGCGCTCTGGTGCGGACCGGCCTGGTGCTGGAAATCCCGGAAGGTTTCGAAGGCCAGATCAGGCCGCGTTCGGGCCTTGCTTTCAAGCATGGCATTACCTGCCTCAACACACCCGGCACCATCGACAGCGATTATCGCGGCGAGGTGAAGGTGCTGCTGATCAATCTCGGCGACGAGGATTTCGCCGTCACCCGCAGCATGCGCATCGCCCAGATCGTGTTTGCCGCAGTCAGCCGCATGGCGACTGAGGAGCGCAGCCTCGCAGGCGCAACCGCACGCGGCGCCGGCGGCTTCGGCTCCACCGGAACCGCCTAAAGTAATGGGCTTGCCGCAACTCGTCATCTTCGACTGCGACGGAGTGCTGGTTGATACCGAAAGTCTGGGCAACCGCCGCCTGGCGTCGTGGCTGACCGAAGCAGGCTTCCCCATTGAATACGAGGCCTGCCGCCGCCGTTTCGTCGGCCGCTCCATGGCGTCCGTACAGGCCGAGGTCGAGGCGGCCGGCGTCAGCCTTGGCGTCGATTTCGTCGAGCGCTGGAACCTCGCACTGCCGGAGCTGTTCGCCAAGGGCGTCGACGAAATCCCGCATGTGCGGGAGTTCGTCGAAACGCTGCGCGAGGCGCGTATCCCCTACTGCGTCGCCTCGTCGGCGCGCGTCAGCAAGATGCACATCACGCTGGGCGTCACCGGCATGCTGCCGCTGTTTAAGCATGCGATGTTCAGTTCGACTATGGTGGCGCGTGGCAAGCCGTTTCCCGACCTGTTCCTGCATGCTGCCGACACGATGGGCTTTGCCCCGGCCGATTGTATCGTCATCGAGGACAGCGTTGCGGGCACCGAGGCCGGCCGCGCCGCTGGCATGCCGGTCTATTCCTACTGCGCCGATGCGATGGCCGACAGCGAAGGCCTCGCTGCTGCCGGTGGCGTCCTGTTCGACGACTTCAGCCATTTGTCAGCAATGATCGGCCTGGACCAACTTCCGGCCTTTGCAGCGTCCGCGCGCCGCCGGTAGACTTCGCCCCGATCGACATTTCCTTGCGAACGAAGGGCCGTATCCGATGGACAAAGGCAGGATATTCCGCGACCTCCATGCTTCGACTTTCGTCATCCCCAATCCGTGGGACATCGGCACCGCCAGGCTGCTGGAATCGTCGGGCCACAAGGCGCTGGCCACCACCAGCGCCGGATATGCCTTTTCGCGCGGCCTGCCCGATGGTGGCGTCGGCTTCGAGGCGATGATCCACCACTGCCGTGAAATGGCGGCCGCGGTCGGCGTGCCGGTCTCCGCCGACCTCGAAAAGGGCAAGGGCGACAGTGCCGCGAGCGCCGGTGAAACGATTTTCGCCGCCGAGGCGGCAGGCCTTGCCGGTTGCTCGATAGAGGACCACACGGGCGATCCCGACAAGCCGATCTACGAGTTTTCGCACGCTGTGGAACGCGTCGCCGCCGCCGCCGAAGCCGCCCGCGCGCTGAAGCGCGACTTTGTCTTCACCGCGCGCGCCGAGAATTTTCTCTGGAACCGGCCCGACGTCGACGACACGATCAGGCGCTTGCAGGCCTTCGAAAAGGCCGGGGCCGATGTGCTCTACGCACCGGGCCTGACCGACATCGAGACGGTGTGCAGCATCTGCTCGGCTGTCTCGAAGCCGGTCAACGTGCTGGTGGTGCCAGGCTTCACCGTAGCGAACCTTGCCGAGGCCGGCGCCAGGCGCATTTCGCTCGGCTCCAAGCTCACCACCTACTCCTTCGGCATGCTGCAGAAGGCGTCGCGCGAAATGCTGGAGGAGGGCACATTCGATTTCGCCCGCGAGGGCATGCCGTTCGCCAAGCTGCAGGGCATGTTCACGAAGATCTGAGGCCGCGAAGTCGGGTCGGTAAGATCAATGGTTGGTCCAACCGTCGGTTCTTTGCGACTGCATCGGCATGTGCGATAGACGGACACTCTCGAATTGACGGTTTGAAAGCCATGACCCTTGCCGGTTTCATCACCTATAGCGCGGCCCTTGCGCTGGCAGCCGCCATCCCCGGTCCCGGCGTCACCGCGCTGGTCGCCCGGGCGCTCGGTTCCGGCTTTCGTTCGTCGCTGTTCATGGCGCTTGGCCTGGTCGTCGGCGACCTGACCTATCTCACGGCCGCCGTGCTTGGCCTTGCTTTCATCGCGCAGACCTTCGGCGCTGTCTTCCTTGTCATCAAATGGCTGGGCGTCGCATATCTCGTCTATCTCGCCTGGAACTTCTGGACGTCCGGCATCACCGTCGAGAAGGTCAAGGCGAGGAAGGGCAGGGGCGGAGCGGTTTCGAGCTTTGTCGCCGGCCTCATGGTCACGCTGGGCAATCCCAAGACGATGATTTTCTATCTGGCGCTGACGCCGACGCTGGTCGACCTGCGCACCATCACCGCGGTCGACTTCGGCATACTCGTCCTGTGCACCATCGCCGTGCTCCTCATCGTCCTGGTGCCGTATCTGGCGCTCGCCGCCAAGGCGCGCTGGTTTCTAGCGACGCCGCGCGCGCTCAAGGCGCTGAACCGCACCGCCGCGGCTTTCATGGTAGGTGCCGCCGCCGCGATCGCCGCTCGGCAGTAGATTGCGGCGCGACAGGCCGGTGCCACCTCGCGCTCATCCGGGCACGATGCTGTTTTCTTCCCGTCCCCGCCCGTGCTAACTGGCAGGAGAATGAGGGAGTGAAGCAATGAGCATATCCAAGCCGGGCCGCGGTCGTATCTACAACTCGATCACCGAAACCATCGGCGACACGCCGCTGGTGCGGCTTGACAAATTCGCGAGCGAGAAGGGCATCGTCGCCAATCTCCTGGCCAAACTCGAATTCTTCAATCCCATCGCCTCGGTCAAGGATCGCATCGGCGTCGCCATGATCGAGGCGCTCGAA
Organism: uncultured Alphaproteobacteria bacterium; assembly: GCA_963726065.1. Lineage (GTDB taxonomy): Bacteria > Pseudomonadota > Alphaproteobacteria > Rhizobiales > Rhizobiaceae > Neomesorhizobium. The sequence continues at coordinate 453,307 of CAVSAU010000013.1, read as the reverse complement.
GCGTCCGGCAAGATCAGGCCGGGCAAGACGACGCTGGTCGAGCCGACCTCGGGCAACACCGGCATCGCGCTGGCGTTCGCCGCCGCCGCCAAGGGTTACAAGCTGGTGCTCACCATGCCGGAAACCATGTCGATGGAACGCCGCAAGATGCTGCTCCTGCTCGGCGCCGAGCTGGTTTTGACCGAGGGCGCCAAGGGCATGAAAGGCGCCATCGCCAAGGCGGAGGAACTGGTGGCGACGCTGCCTGACGCGGTGATCCCGCAGCAGTTCGAAAACCCGGCGAACCCGGAAATCCACCGCCGCACCACCGCCGAGGAAATCTGGAACGACACGGACGGCAAGGTCGATATCCTTATTTCGGGCATCGGCACCGGCGGCACCATCACCGGCGCCGGGCAGGTCCTGAAGAGCCGCAATCCGGCAATCCGCATCGTCGCGGTGGAGCCGGAAGCCTCGCCGGTGCTCTCGGGCGGCCAGCCGGGCCCTCACAAGATCCAGGGCATCGGCGCCGGTTTCGCTCCGAAAATCCTCGACACCTCGATCTACGACGAGATCGTAACCGTCTCCAACGACGATTCCTTCGCCAATGCGCGGCTGGTCGCCCGTCTCGAAGGTGTGCCGGTCGGCATATCGTCGGGCGCGGCCCTGCAAGCCGCCACCGTCGTCGGCTCGCGCCCGGAAAACGCCGGCAAGAACATGGTCGTCATCATTCCTTCCTTCGCCGAACGCTATCTGTCGACGGTGCTGTTCGAGGGATTGGGCGGCTAACGCCGGCCCCGGTCCGGCGTTAGCCGCCCCCTCGGAGCTGCTCGCCAGCATCTCCTGAGGCATTTCCGGATCATTTCCGCACAAGCATCGCCGGCTCCCTACAAAAGGCGGAGTTGCGTCGCGCTTTGCCGTTCGATCATATTGCGAAAAATGCCGTCGCCGGATTGGCTGATAAACCGCCCCTTTCAAACCATTGACGTCGGCCAGTGTTTGATTGCCTATTCCCGCGCGTCCGGGAGGAAGAGACATGTACACGCTTTACAGCCGGCCGGGTTCCGGTGGTTTTGTGGTCGAGGCAGCACTGCTCCTGGCTGGCGCGCCGTTCAAATCGGTCAATGTCGCAAAGGGCGCGCCGCCGCCGGATTATTTCGGGATCAGCCCGCTGAACCAGGTTCCTGCGCTGACCTTGCCCGAAGGCGAAACGATCACCGAATCGGCGGCGATATGCCTGCTGCTCACCGAACGCTTCCCGGAAGCGGATCTTGGTCCGCAACCTGGCGCGAAGGAGCGGCCAAAATTCCTGCGCTGGATGCTGTTCATGTCGTCAATGCTCTATCCGGCGCTGATGCGCTATTTTTATGCCGGGCGCTCGACGGTCGATCCTGCCGGTGTCGAGGCGGTCAAGCAGGCAGCCATCGCCGAAGCGGATCGCGGCTTCGAGATCATCGACGAGGCTCTCGCTGGGCGGCAGTGGTTGGTCGGTGGACGGCGGTCGATCGCCGACATCTATCTCATGATGCTCGCCTACTGGCATCCCGTTGCCGCCCGCCCGCGCGAGGAATGGCAAAACATCGTCCGCGTCTGCTCGGCCTTGCGGCAGAACCCGCTGCTGGCCGACCTCAACGCCACGCATCGTTTCTGGTGACTTGAGCATTTTGCAGCCAGGTGGAATCATCTGGCGTTGCACAAATGCGGCTAGACAAGCAGATGGAGCGGGGTGCCCGGGTAAGCCTGCATTCCGCCCTGGCGCATTTTGCAGCCAAAAGGAATCATTTGCCGTCCGCATAAATGCTGCAAAACAAATAGTTAGAGCGAGTTACCAGTTCTGAAAGAACCGGAACTGCTCTGGGCAACGCCGGTCAGGGCCACAGGCCGAGCAAGGCCCGGCGCTGCTTGAGGAAGCGCCGCACCGCATCGTCGCGCTCCAGCCCGATCGCCCGCTGATAGGCGGCGTCGGCTTGCGCCGTCCTGCCGAGCTGGGCCAAAAGGCCGGCGCGCGCCGCCCAGTAAGGCTGATAATCCGCCAGCCGTGAATCGTTGGCGAGGGCGTCGAGTTCGCCGATGCCGGCGCCCGCGCCATTGGCCTCGCCTATGGCCACGGCCCGGTTGATTGCCACCACCGGCGAACCGGAGAGCCGGGACAGCGCCTCGTAGAGCAGGGCGATCGCCGGCCAGTCTGTCTTGCCGGAGAGCCGCCGCGCCACATGCGCCGACTGAACCGCGGCTTCGAGCTGATAGCGGCCGGTGCCTTCCAGCGTGTTGGCCTTGTGCAACAGGGCTTCCGCCTCGCATATCAGCGCCGCGTCCCAGAGGCTGGTGTCCTGTTCGGCCAGCGGAACATATTCGCCGGCGAGATCGCGTCGCGCCGTGCGTCGCGCTTCCGCGAAAAGCATCAGCGCCAGCAGGCCCAGCGCCTCCGCCTCGCCAGGCATCAGCTGCGCCACCAGGCGTCCGAGCCAGATGCCCTCGCCAGCAAGGTTGCGCCGCCGCGTCTCGGTCCCCACTGGATCGGTCCAGCCTTCGGCAAAGGTGGCGTAGATTGCCTCCAGCACGGCGTAGAGCCGTTCGCCGAGGTCGGTGCGGTCGGGAATGCGAAACGGAATGCCGGTGTCGCGGATACGGTTCTTGGCGCGCACAAGCCGCTGCCCCATCGTCCCCGGCGACACCAGGAAGGCCGAGGCAATCGTCGCGGCGTCGAACCCGAGAATGGTCTGCAGCATGAGCGGCGCGCGGACGCCCGCCTCGATCGCCGGGTGTGCGCAGGCGAACATCAGGCTGAGCCGCTCATCAGGCAACGCTTCGTTGTCCACGGCGGCGGCTGCTTCCTGCGCCATCAGCCTCAGTTGCGGCGCCGCCGCCGCGCTCGTCTGCCGGCGGCGATCCGCGTCGATGCCGCGCCGCCGCGCCGCCGTCAGCAGCCAGGCTTCGGGATGTTTCGGAACGCCGGTCCTCGGCCAGGTGGCGAGTGCTGCCGCGAACGCCTCCGAAAGGGCGTCTTCCGCGCCGGCGACGTCTCGGGTGCGGGCTGCCAGGAAGGCGATGAGCTTGCCGTAGCTCTGGCGGGCGGCAGTTTCGGCCGCCGCCCATGCCGGATCGTCTGGAGGCCGCATGCCTGCCTACATTTCGGTCGGCCAGACCGGCCGCACTTCCATGGTTCCGGTGCTGGCGCCGGGGCAACGCGCCGCCCAGGCGATCGCCTGGTCCATGTCCGGCACGTCGATCAGGTAGTAGCCGCCAAGCTGTTCCTTGGTGTCGGCATAGGGGCCGTCGAGCACGTTGGTCTTGCCGTCGGCCACCCGCACCGATGTCGCCAGTTGCGTCGGCTTCAGCCGGTCTCCGCCAACCCAGACGCCGGCCTTCTTCATCGCCTGCGTGTATGCCGCGTAACCCGCCGACATTTGGGCGATCGCTTCCTTGGGCACCTCCGTCGTCGTGGTTTCGGTGCCGTAGATCAAAAGCATGTATTGCATCGTCTTCTCCTGATTTTCAGGGCCGCGTTGTTGCGAGCCGGACGAATGTCGCGTGAGCCGAGCCGATTTCGACAGCTGCGGGAAAATTTTCGCAGTGTCGCCGGCTGTCGGCAAGTGCCCGGCCGCTGGCGAGTTTTGACCCGCCGGCGCATTCGGGCAATTAATCGTTGGCAAGCGACCCTTGATGTCTAAGATAGCGCCAGCCCGGCCAGGCGCGCCTCGGTTGCCGTCTGTGGGAAGCAAGTTGCAGGGAGGAATTTCATGCTCAATCTGAAATCGAAGGCGCTCGCCGCCGGCGCCGTTGCCGTGTCGCTCGGCCTGGGCGCCGTCACGGCCAAGGCGCAGGAATTCATCAATGTGCTTACCGGCGGCACCTCGGGCGTCTATTATCCGCTTGGCGTCGCCCTCTCCGAAATCTACGGCAAGGGCATTTCGGGCGTCCGCACGCAGGTGCAGGCCACCAAGGCTTCTGTCGAAAACCTCAACCTCCTGCAGCAGGGCAAGGGCGAGCTTGCCTTTGCGCTCGGCGATTCGGTCAAGCTCGCCGCCGAAGGCAATACCGAGGCAGGCTTTCCCGGCAAGCTCGACAGACTGCGCGGCATTGCCGGCATCTATCCCAACTACATCCAGATCGTCGCCAGCCAGGAATCCGGCATCAAGACCTTGGCCGATCTGAAGGGCAAGAGCCTGTCGGTCGGCGCTCCGGCCTCCGGAACCGAACTCAATGCCCGCGCCATCTTCGCCGCCGCCGGCATGAAATACGAGGATCTCGGCAAGGTCGAGTATCTGCCCTTCGCCGAATCGGTCGAGCTCATCAAGAACCGCCAACTCGATGCCACCTTGCAGTCGGCGGGTCTCGGCGTCGCCTCGATCCGCGACCTCGCTACGTCGCTGAAGATCAACGTCGTCGCCGTGCCGGCCGCCGAGGTGGCCAAGATCGGCTCGCCCTATGTTTCCGTGATGATCCCGGCCAACACCTATGACGGCCAGGCCGAGGACGTGCAGACCGCGGCGGTCGGAAACTTCCTCGTCACCCATGATGGCGTCTCCGACGAAACCGCCTACCAGATGACCAGGCTGCTGTTCGAAAACCTGCCGGCGCTCACCGCCGCGCATGCCGCCGCCAAGGCGATCGATCCGGCCAAGGCGCTGGAAGGCATGCCGGTCCCTCTGCACCCTGGCGCCGAGCGCTACTACAAGGAAAATGGACTGCTGAAGTAGCCGGAGACTTCCCTCCTCTGGAGGCAGGGCTATCGCATATGGGTTCTGTCTTCCCCCACTCCGGCGTTTCGGGCCACCTCTCCCCTTTCCGGAGGGAAAGGAAGGGCATAGCGGCGGCGCCTCCTCTCCCCCCGTCGATCGGGGGAGAGGTGGTTTGCGCAAGCAAACCGGAGTGGGGGTCGACCACTCATGTGCGATAACCCTCCACTCGAAGGGGAGGGAACGCCGCTCGCCGAGGCACGCCCCATGACCCGCCCGACGCATCCCTCTCCCACTGCTGAACTCGAAACCCCGGCGCCTGTCCTTCAGGACTTCTCGGAGGGCCTTCCGCCCGGCTGGGGCTCCGGGCTCGGCGCCCGGATCACCTTTGCGATCGCGATCGCGTTTTCGACTTTCCAGCTGCTCACGGCTGCCTATGCCTTTCTGCCGAGCCAGGTCATTCGGGCCATGCACGTCGGCTTCCTGCTGCTGCTTGGATTCGGGCTGCTGGCGCAGCTGCGCGCCACCACGCCGGCAGGCAAGTCATGGTTCTGGATGCTCGGCGTCCTCGGCTTCACGACAGGCGTCTACAACTGGGTCGAATACGCCCCGCTGCTGATGCGCAGCGGCTTTCTAACGATCCCCGACATTGTCGTCGGCACGCTGCTCATCGCCATCGTTTTCGAGGGCGCCCGGCAGATCATGGGCCTGCCGCTGACCATCATGTGCGGGGCCTTTCTCGCTTATTGCCTCTTCGGCCAGTACCTGCCGCCTCCCCTGATTCACCGCGGCTACGATTTCGTTCAGATCGTCGACTATTTCGCGTTCGGAACCGAAGGCATCTACGGCACGCCGATCTACGTCTCGGCCGCCTACATCTTCATCTTCGTGGTGTTCGCCGCCTTCCTCGAACGCGCCGGCATGATCGCCCTGTTCAACGATTTCGCGCTTGGCCTTGTCGGCCACTGGCGTGGCGGGCCGGCCCAGGTCTGCGTTCTTTCATCGGCGTTGATGGGCACCATCTCGGGTTCCGGCGTCGCCAACGTCGTGGCGTCGGGACAGTTCACGATTCCGCTGATGAAGAAGTTCGGCTTCAAGCCTGCCTTCGCGGGCGGCGTCGAAGCAACCTCGTCCATGGGTGGGCAGATCATGCCGCCGGTGATGGGCGCTGTCGCCTTCATCATGGCCGAGACGCTGAACATCCCTTACGCCGAGGTGGTGAAGGCCGCGATCATCCCGGCCATCCTCTATTTCGGCGCCTGTTCGTGGCAGGTTTATCTGGAAGCCGGCAAGGCCAACCTGCGCGGCATGAACAAGGCCGAGCTTCCCAACCCCTGGGCGGCGGTTCGCGAGCACTGGCCGCTGATCCTGCCGCTGGCGGCGCTGGTTTACCTGCTGTTTGCCGGCTACACACCGATCTTTGCCGGAACAATGGGGCTCGCCCTGGTCATCGTGCTCATTCTTGGCATGCCACTCGCCGCGCTGATCGGTTCTTTCGCCTTTCGCGTCGTGTTCTGGATCGCGCTCGGTCTCGCCGCCGCGTCATTCCTCAAATACGGCGTCAACCTTCTGGCCCTGGTGATCGGCGCATTAGTGCTTGCCTGCCTTGTGTTCAAGGGCGGGCGCGAGACGCTGATGATCTGCGTCGACAGCCTCGCCGAGGGCGCCAAGAACGCGGTGCCGGTCGGCATTGCGTGCGCCGTCGTCGGCATCGTCATCGGCACGCTTACGCTCACCGGCATTGCCTCCACATTGATCGGCGCCATCATCGAGATCGGGAAGGACAATCTGTTCATCTCGCTGGTGCTGACGATGATCACCTGCCTGGTGCTTGGCATGGGAATCCCGACCATCCCAAACTACATCATCACCTCCTCGCTCGCCGGCCCGGCGTTGCTCGAACTCGGCGTGCCGCTGCTGGTCAGCCACATGTTCGTCTTCTACTTCGGTATCATGGCCGACCTGACGCCGCCGGTGGCGCTAGCCGCCTTCGCGGCGGCCCCAATGGCCAAGGTGTCCGGCAACAAGATCGGCTGGGAGGCGACCAAGCTCGCCATCGCCGGTTATGTCGTGCCGTTCATGGCCGTCTACACGCCGGCGCTGATGCTGCAGGACGCCGGGCCGCTTTCTGCCTATATCGGCTATCTCGGCGAGGTGGCCTACATTTTCCTCAAGGCCTGCCTGGGCATCGTGCTGTGGGGTGCGGCGGTGGTCGGGTACCTGTTCGCCCGCATCGCCGTCTGGGAACGCATCGTCGCCTTCGTCGCCGGCGTTCTTTTGGTGTTGGCCCTGCCGCTCACCGACGAAACCGGCTTCGCGCTTGCCGCGCTGTGGATAGGCTTCCACTGGTGGCGATCGCACCCCACGGTTCGCGCTGAGCAGCGATGAGGCGCTTGTCGTCCTGCATCCTCCCCCATTTGCGGGGAACCGGGACCGCGCGAAGCATGGGGGCGAGGTGATGCCCCTATGCATCCTCGCCGCCGGCAAAACCACGGTGCTTGCCGCCGCCACGTTCACGTTGTCGTGGACCCATTCCGTGGAAAAGACACGCTGGGAGGAGACCTGGCGCATCGCGCCGGCCGGCCTCGAAATCGTCGAAGCACGCGTCAAGGGTTCCGGCGCCGGCATGGAGCCGCCGCAGGCTGCTGTGCTCAGGGAAGGCTGGTGGGTTTATCGGCCGAAAGTGCCGCCGCGCCCTTCGCTGGTGCTGGCCGCCTCGGGCGCCACAGGCGCCGGCTGGTCGGTGTGCGGCGACAATTCCTGTGTCACCATCGGCGAGGAAGCCGGCGAGCCGGCGGTTCTTCGAGCCTGCGGCGAATGATTGTCCGTTTGGGCGCCGGCGCAAAAGCCGCATCGTGTCCTGGATGGAAAGTGCCGAAACGGCGGGCCGTCGATAGGACGGCTGCTGGCGGCTATTTGGGCCGCCGGCGGGCGCGCGTCCGCGTTGGCGCGAACGCGTCTGTCGTCACGTCAGTGAAAGGTGGCGGGCGTTTCGAACGACCCCCTGTGGCGACGCGCGTAGGCCGGGCCGGGCCCGCGCATGTAGTGCCGCTCGGGGCGATAGGTCGGCGCGACGAATTCGCGGATCGCCGACGCGTAGTGAGTGATCTGATTCCAGAATGCCATTGTCCCAATCCCTGTCCTTCGGATGTCCCTTCCGAGTTGGACGACAACATAGCGGCAAGGAGTGAATACTCAGTGAACGCCATGTTAATCTTTTCCGAAAAATGCCCTCAACCATGGTGGAAATCGGGCCGATTCGGGGTCTTTCCATGCCGGTTGCCAACCCGGCCCCGCATGTGACGTTTTCGCCACATCCAGAGCACCGTTTTACCCGGCTGCGGAACATCCTTCCGTGAGATTCCCCACACTGGACGACGATTGTCGCGCGTGCGCGCGTTCACGGAAATTTCTCGCGAACGGAGATTCGCCTCACATGTTTGGTGGAGACGGTGGGAGACATGCCGTCCATAGGAACGACGATGCCTCCCCGCATCATCACAAATGACGAACCGTCGGCTTCGTCTTGAAGGATGTCAGGTGGCTGGCAGGAATGCCTTTGCAAACGCCTGCCTGCCCCTCGGCGAAAAGATCACTGCGCGGCTTTCGGGGGCGCGGTGCGCCCATTTCTCGGCGAGGATCTTGTCGCAGATCGCCGCTCCCAGCGTACCGGCAAGGTGCGAGCGCCGCACGCTCCAGTCGAGGCAGGCGCGGCACACCGGCCGCCGTCCCGTCGTCAGCCCTCGCGGATCGATGCCGACCGCCTCGAAATACCCTGGTCCCGCCTTGCCCATCTCGATGCGGTCGCTATCACGCGAAAGAATGCCACGCTCCAGAAAACCGTCGAGCATCGCAACGGCATGGTCGCCGGCGAGGTGGTCGTAGCAGATGCGCGCTTCCCGCATGGTGGCGTCGCGCGGGCCGGGCCGCGTGCGCTTCGGGCCGACGGAGGCGGCGACGCCCATGATGGATTCCAGCATGCCCGCGACCTGCGGGCTGGCGAGCCCGTAGTATCGGTGGCGGCCCTGCGCGGCGAGCGTCAGCAGGCCACCCTCCATCAGCTTGGCCAGGTGCGAACTCGTCGTCTGTACCGTCACGCCGGCTTCCAGCGCCAGTTCGCTGGCGGTCAGTGCGCCGCCGGCCATCAGCGCCGTCAGCATGTTGGCGCGGGCCGGGTCGCCAACCAGGTTGGCGATCCTTGCGATGTCAGGTCCGTCTTTCATGGTTCGATCTCCATCGAAGCATTGTCGTGAGGTAATCATTATTCCGTAGTCGGTTCAAGGAGCCGGCCATCACTCTCCTGACAGACATTGTTAGCGCATCGGCCCGCTTCGACGTTTCGTTCGTCTTCGAAGTGTCCTTGTTTCACCAAGGAGACCGCGTTGACGCCGGCGCTTCACCATTGCCCTGCATGAGAACAATAATCAGGCGTTTCCGATCAGCACGCCCGCCGCGAACACCAGCGCGCCGCCGACCACCACCTGGAGGGCGGCGCGCCAGAACGGCGTTTCCATGTAGCGGTTCTGGATTCAGGCGATCGCCCAGAGTTCGACGAAGACGATCGCCGCCGCGATCGTCGTCGCCGTCCAGAAATGCGGGATCAGGTAGGGCAGGGCGTGGCCGAGGCCGCCCACCGTCGTCATGATGCCTGTGGCGAGGCCGCGCTTGATCGGCGAGCCGCGCCCGGAAAGCTTGCCGTCGTCGGAGGCGACTTCGGTGAAGCCCATCGAGATGCCGGCGCCGATCGACGCCGCCAGGCCGACCAGGAAAGTCTGCCAGGTATCGTGGGTGGCGAACGCGGCGGCGAAGATCGGCGCCAGTGTCGATACCGATCCGTCCATCAGCCCGGCAAGGCCCGGCTGCACGTAGGTCAGGATGAATTGCCGCCGTTCGGCCTGGTTTCCTCCTGCCGCACCTGTTCCGGCACGTGTTTGCGCTCCAGCCGCTGCGCCAGCGATCTCATGGCTCTGCTCGGCAAGGGCGAGATCGCCGAGCAGCTTGCGGGTCGAGGCGTCGCCCGTGCGCCTGGCGGCGTCGTTCGTAGAAGCGCTGCGCCTGCCGTTCCATCGTCTCGGCCTGCGTCCGCACATGGTCGATGCCGAGCGGCCTGACCAGCCAGTCGGGCCTGCGATCATAGTAGCCGCGCACATGGTCGCGCCGGATCAGCGGGATGCGCTCTCCAAAACGCGCCTGGTGCAATTGGATCAGCGCGGCGCGATGGCCGTCCTCCTCGTCCGCCATCGCGTCGAACACTTTGGCCGATTGCGGGAACTCCTCGCGCAGCCCGTCGGCATAGGCGCGGTAGATGCGGCCGTCTTCCTCCTCCGAGGAGATCGCTAGCGCGAGGATCTCCTGCTCCGATAGCGAATCGAACGTGCGGCGGCCGCCGAAGAAGCGAGAAAGCATGATGCGATGTCCAGTTTAGAATGATTCTAAACTATGCAGGAGACCGGCGGCCGTCAATGCGGCAGGCCGGGCTGGCCATCATTGTTCCCGGGACAAAATAGCGCTTGCCACCTTCCGGCGGGCGCGCCTACCAAAGCAGAAAGCATGTCGCGCAAAAGTGCGCAGCGGTTTTGCGACAGCCACATGCGTACAAGCGATCACGTGAAGCGCGGCAAGCCAATCCCTGGGATTCCCGCGCTCTAGGGAAAAACACGAGGCCCCGCCATGTCCGACACCAGCCAGTCGCTTCCAGGAATTGAGGATGTGCGCGCCGCCGCCGCAAGGCTTTCTGGGCTGATCGTCGACACGAAACTGGTCGAGTCCGCCGCCCTCAACGAGAAGTTCGGCGGCCGCATCCTGTTCAAGCCGGAGATCCTGCAGCGCACCGGTTCCTTCAAGTTCCGCGGCGCCTACAACAAGATCTCGTCCCTCTCGGACGGAGAGCGCCGCCGCGGGGTCGTCGCCTTCTCCTCGGGCAACCACGCGCAGGGGGTTGCCGCGTCGGCAAGGATGTTCGGGGTCGATGCCGTCATCGCGATGCCGACCGACGCGCCGGCGATCAAGGTCGACAACGTCCGGCGCATGGGTGGCGAAGTCATACTCTACGACCGCTTCGGCGAGGATCGCATGACGGTGGTGAAGCCCTACCGCGATCGCGGCATGGTCCTGGTGCCGCCCTTCGACGATCCGGCCATCATCGCCGGCCAGGGCACCATCGGCCTGGAACTCGTAGCCGAGGCAAGGAGCCTTGGCGTGCATCTCGATGCGGTCATCATTCCATGCGGCGGCGGCGGTCTTTCCAGCGGCATTTCGCTGGCCGTGAAAGCAGGCTCGCCCGACACGGAAGTCTGGGTGGCGGAACCGGAGCATTTCGACGATACGCGCCGCTCGCTGGCCAGCGGTGCGCGGGTCTCGAACGAGGCCGGCCACCGCTCGATCTGCGATGCCATCCTGACGCCGGAACCGGGCGCGCTCACCTTCGAGATCAACCGCAAGACCTTGGCCGGCGGCATCGCCGTATCGGACAAGGCGACGGCCGCCGCGATGCGCGACGCCGCGACCTATTTGAAGCTTGTGGTTGAACCGGGCGGCGCCGTTGCGTTCGCCGCGCTGAGCTCCGGCGAGATCGACCTTGCCGGCAAATGCGTCGCCGTCGTGCTTTCCGGCGGCAATACCGATCTCGGCACCTATGCTGAGATCATCGCTTCGCACTGAGCATTTTGCAGCCAGGTGATTTTTCACCTGGCGTCCAACAATTGCGGCCAAAATCGCTGACGGCCTAGGCCGTCAGCGAGGGGCGGTCGTTGTTAGCCGTAGACCGGGCAGCCGCGCTCGCGGCCGAAGACCACCGCGACCCTGTCGCCGCCGCGGGCCCTGCCGCCGACTTCAATGGTGCGGCGTCCGGCCGAGAGGATGCGCGCCCGGCGGATCCCCATGCGTTCGGCCTTGTCGAGCGCCCTGTCCTCGGTGCAGCCGCGCTGGCGGCGTTCGTAGCCGCCCATGCTGCGGTATTCCTCGCCCCGGTAGTCGCCACGGCAATCGTCGTCGTAGTCGTCGCAATAGTCCCGGGTCCTGACGCGCGGGCCGTCCGGCCCGATGCGGAGTTCGAGTTCCTGTGCAATCACAGGAGCGGTGAGCAGCGGCATGCTGGTTACGCCGACCGCCAGGGCGAGCGCCGAATTGATAAGGAAATTGCGCATATGCGTCCTCCATGTCAGTCTGCACACCAACGAACGGCGCGCGTGTCAGTTGCACATGTTTGCCGAATGGGGCCAAATTAGGCGCGGACCGAAAAAGTTTGTGCCGGTCATGGCGAAAGCTGTGGAAGCCGGGAAACGGCTGTATTGAGCCTTTTCAGGCTGGCTGGCCGTTGCCAGAGAGCACTTGTGCGGCGCCTCGCATGCCGTTTCGAAAGGCATCGTCGAAGCCGACGCCGCGCACCTGCCACAGATAATCCCGGCCTTCGGTTTTGATTCGCCAGTCTGCCACCCAGCCCTTCGCCGCGTCGCTCCAGGCAAGTGTTCCCGAAAGTTCGACCTCGTCGCCGCCCTTGCCGGCGGCGACCGATCCGCTGGCTGCTTTGGGGTCGGATTTGCCGGCATTGGCCTGCAGCGGCAATTCCATGGGCATGGCGACCCGCGCCGCCGCGGCGGCAAGCGAAAACCGCATGTCGGCGTCGTTCGGGCCGCTGCTGTCGCTGGACAGCATGAACGGCGGCCCGGTTCGCGGCGTCACCCTGAGCACCACGACGACGCGCGGCCGCTGCGAAAGCCACGGCTCGCGGCCGAGGTGCTCCAGCGCGGCATCGATGCTGATCGGATCGAAATCGACGGTCAGGTCGTTGCGGGCGGTCGTAGGAGCCTTGCTCGTCATGGATAGGGACGCCGCTCAGCCGGTCGCGGTAGGTGAAGGCCGCGACCATCGAGCCGGCGGTGCCGGCGATCGCGGCTACCCTCGCGTCGCCGATCAGGCGCGGGTCGCCCGAGACCTTCACCAGAACGTCCTCGAGGCACTGCGCGAAGCCGGCTGCCCGGTTTGCCTCGCCACGTCCGCTCACCACCACTTGCGCGCGGTAGAGATCGTCGATGCGGGCTGCCTGGGCGGCGACTGCGCCGAGCGACAGCAACGCCAGGATGATGCAGGGAGCGAAGCGGAAAGGGCTTGAAATTCGCAGCACGCAGATAACCTTTCGCATCGGCGCCGCGGGCGAAGCCGCGGCGCGCGCCACGCTCAATCCAGCGTCCGTCTGAACCGCACCAGCGCGACGCCGGCAAACAACGTCACGAACAACACCAGCCAGCCGACTTCGACGGCGATCGCCGGCAGTTCGGCTCCCTTCAGCATCACCGCGCGGATAATGCGCAGGAAATGTGTCAGCGGCAGGATTTCGCCGAAGATTTGCGCCCATTGCGGCATGCCGCGGTAGGGAAACATGAAACCCGACAGCAGGATCGACGGCAGGAAGAAGAAGAAGGTGAGCTGCAGCGCCTGCATCTGCGTACGCGCGACGGTCGAGATCGTGTAGCCGAGCAGCACCAGCGCCAGCACGAAGATCAGGATCGTCGACAGAAGCAGCGACGGCGACCCGGTGAAGGGAATGGCGAAAAGCGCCTTCGCCGCGGTCAGCACCACCGCCACCTGCACCGCGCCAACCACCAGGTAGGGCAGCACCTTGCCCAGCATGATCTCCAGCGGGCTGGCCGGCATCGCCAGCAGGTTCTCCATCGTGCCGCGTTCGGTTTCGCGGGTCAGCGCGATCGATGTCATCATCACCATGGTCATCTGCAGGATGACGCCGAGCAGCCCGGGCACGATGTTGTATTGCGAAATGCCTTCCGGGTTGTAGCGGCGGTGCACTACCATCTGCAGCTGGCTGCCGGCATCCTGTTCCGCCGCCTGCTGCATGCCGCGTTCGCGCAGCAGCGCCTGGCTGGCCACCGTGCCCAGCGTCGACACCGCGCCGCTCGAGGCGGAAGGGTCGGTGGCGTCGGCCTCGATCAGGATCTGCGGGTTGTCGCCGCGCTCGACGCGCCGTGCGAAGTCGGATGGAATGGTCACCACGAAGGCCACCGTGCCGTTGGCCATCAGCTCCTCGGCCTCTTCGGCGCTCGCCGGCACATGGTCGAAGCGATAGTAGTCCGTCATCTGCAGCGCCGAGACGATGGCGCGCGTATAATGGTCGTTGCTGGTGGCGACGAGCGCGGCCGGCAGGCTCTTCGGGTCGTTGTTGATGGCGTAGCCGAACAAGAGCAGCTGCATCAGCGGCACGCCGAGCATCATGGCGAAGGTGATGCGATCGCGCCGCATCTGGATGAATTCCTTCATCAAAAGTGCGCCGAGCCGGGCGAACGAAAAGACCGTGTTCATCCCATATTGTCCTTCGAACCCGCCATGAACTGGATGAAGACGTCCTCCAGGCTGGTTTCGCCCGGCTGGACGGTGACGTCCTTGCGCTTCTTCAGGTCTGCCAGCGAGGCGGTCAGCGCCTGCTTGTCCGAACCGACGACATGCAGCGTGGCGCCGAACGGCGCCACCTGGGTCACGCCGGGCCTGCCTTCCAGCTCGTCGGCCACCTCGTTGAGTTTCGGGCCACTCACCACGAAGGTCGTCAGCCCGGCATTCCTGATCACCTCGTCGACGGTGCCGGTTGCCAGCATCTTGCCATAGGAGATGTAGCTGATGCGGTGGCACCGCTCGGCCTCATCCATGTAATGGGTGGACACCAGCACGGTCAGCCCGCCGCGCGCCAGCCGGTGGATCTCGTCCCAGAATTCGCGTCTCGCCTTGGGATCTACGCCGGCCGTCGGCTCGTCGAGCAGCAGCAGCTTCGGCTTGTGCATGATGCAGGCTGCGAGCGCCAGGCGCTGCTTCCAGCCGCCCGACAGCGTTCCCGCAAGCTGGTCCTTGCGTGTCGTCAGGCCGAGTTCTTCAAGCGTCCTCGTCACGTGCTCGCCGACCGGTTTCAGCCCGTAGAGCCGCGCCACGAATTCGAGGTTCTCGGCGATCGTCAGGTCCTCGTAGAACGAGAACTTCTGCGTCATGTAGCCGACTTCGCGCTTTATCTTCAGGCCTTCGGTCCTCAGGTTGTAGCCCAGCACTTCCCCTTCGCCTTCTTCCGGCGTCAGCAGCCCGCACATGATGCGGATCGTCGTCGTCTTGCCCGAGCCGTTCGGGCCGAGGAAGCCGACGATCTCGCCCTCCGCGACCGTCATCGTCACATGGTCGACGACGGTCTTGTCGCCGAAGCGCTTGACCAGGTTCTTGACGTCGATAGCGTTCATGACGCTTCGCCTTCGGCTCGCGGGGCAGTAGGCAGTGGGCAATAGCCCGTGGAAACCAGAACGCTTGACATGCCATCCACTCGTTTGTTGAGCCTACTGCCTACCGCCCGGATCCCTCAGATCCACATCCACGATCTGCCCCGGTTGCAGCGGTGTCGCGTCGCCTTCCGGCCGCGCTTCGACGAGGTAGACGAGCTTCTGCCGGGTCTCCAGCGAGTAGATCACCGGCGGCGTGAATTCGGGATCGGGCGAGACATAGCTCACCCGCGCCGTCAGCCCCGGCTTGCAGCCGTCGCAGCGCACGTCGAGCAGCGCGCCGACCTTCACCGACGAGAAGCGCGCTTCCGGCACATAGACCTTCAGCTTCACCGCGCCGTCGGGTAGCATCGAGATCACCGGCGCCGACGGTCCGGCGATATCGCCGGGGTCGCGGATCACGTCGTCGATGCGGCCGGCCGAAGGCGCCGACAGCACCCGCTTGGAAAGCTGCCATTCGGCTTTCTGGAGCACGGCTTTCGCCTGCTCCACCTGCTTCTCCGCCGCCTTGATGGTTTCGGGCCGTGCCGGCAGTTTGGCCACCGCCAGGTTTGCCTCGGCCTGGCCGACCGCGGCGTCAGCCTGCTCGGAGGCGGTGGCCGCCTTGTCGTATTCGGCCTGCGTAGAGGTTCCCCTTATCAACAGGTCGCTCAGCCGGGTTTGCACCCGTTCGGCTTCCGCCTTTTGCGCCATCGCCGATTTCTGTTCCGCTTCCAGCACAGCGATCTCTTCAGGCCGCTTGCCGATCTTCAGGTCGGCCAGCTGCGCCTCGGCTTGCGCCACCGCCGACATTGCCTGTGCAACCGCGATCCTTGCGTCGGCGGCTTCCAGCGAAACCACGGGCTTGCCGGACTCCACCCGGTCGCCACGCCGCACCGAAACGGTCTCGACCTGTGCGACCTCGATCGGCGCCAGAAGCACGAATTCGCCTTCGACATAGCCGACGGCGAGCGGAGCGCCAGGCCCGCAGGCGGACAGCAGCGACGCGGCGAACGGAATTGAGCAGAAGATACTCATGACGGTTGGCCCTTTCGGCCTTCGAGGATGGCAAGGAGGTTGGATCTGGCGACTTCGATGATTGCGCCCGCCTGCCGGGGACCGATTTCGGTCCAGCCCATGCGGCGTCGCACCGCTTCGCGGCCGATGCGGAAGTAGACGACCTGCCCGATCAGCGTGAACACGGTCAGCTTGGTTTTGTCGCTTTCGGCCGGCTCGCCGGTCGCCTGTTCCCACAAAAGGCAGAGGCGCTTGTGGATTGGCTCGAAAACGCCGTTGTAGATGCGGTCGAGCGCGGCTGTCGGGTGGGAGAGCTCCCGCAGCACGAACTGCACCACCTCGCCGGCCTCCGGCGATGCCACGATGAAGGTGATCATGCGCTCCACTCCGGCGGTGAGCTGCGCACGCGCCGCGTCCGGGCCGGGGCGGGTTGCCATTGTCGCGTCGAGATTGCCGATCGCCTGGCCGGCAATCGCCTGGATGGTCTCTACGATATGGTCGGCAGCGGCGAGCCTCAGCCCGTCCTTGCCGCCGAAGTGATAGGCGATGCTGCCGATGTTGGCATTGGCGAGCGCGGCGATGTCGCGCGTCGAGGTGCCGTCGAACCCGTTGGAGCCGAAAAGTTTCAGCGCGGCGCGCACCAGTGCGGTGCGCGTCTGATCCGCGGAGGATGGCGGCGTTTGCTGAGCGGGTGTCGATTTCGATGTCTTGTTCATGGGAATAATTTAATCAATCGAATGATTAAAGTCAAGAGCGTCTTGCCCTGCCGCTCCGCCTGCGCTTTATTCACGCCCGATGGCCAAGGAAGTGGAACGCAAGTTTCTGGTGAGCGGAGATGGCTGGCGCAGCCTCTCCGACGCGGCCGTTTCGATCCGGCAGTTCTATTTGGCCGCGGCTGCCGACCGCTCTGTCAGGGTGCGCATCTCGGATGGTTCATCCGCCATGCTGACGCTGAAATTCGGCAGCCGGCGCCGCGAGCGCGACGAGTTCGAATATCCGATCCCGCTCGACGAGGCGGAGGAACTGGCGGAATTCGCCGTCGGCCATGTCGTCGAGAAGGTCCGCCACCATGTCAGGCATCGCGGCTATCTCTACGAGGTCGATGTGTTTTCGGGTGCGCTGGCCGGCCTCGTCATCGCCGAACTGGAAACCCCCGACGATGTGCCGGACGGGTCCTTGCCGGGCTGGCTCGGCCGCGAGGTGACAGGCGAAGGCGCCTATTACAATGCCTCTCTTGCCCGCCAGGGCATGCCGGCGGTCGCCGCATGACCTACCACATCGACCCGAAGCTGCCGCTCACCGGGGAAATCCGGCGCATCGCCGGCGTCCGCATCGGCAGGGCGGTGGAAAGCCTCGAAGCGTCGCGCACCGAGCCGGAAAAAGGCCTGCACGATGCGCGCAAGCGGTTCAAAGAATTGCGCGCTCTGTTCGCCCTGGTTCGCTCCGGCGACCGTGGCTTCTGCCGCAAGGAGAACAGGCGCTACCGCGACATCGCTCGCACCATTGCCGGAGCCCGCGAGGCCACCGCCCTGATCGAGACGTTCGACCGGCTGGTCAAGGAGTTCCCCGACGAATTCGCTTCCGGAGAACTTGACGACGTGCGTGCCGTGCTCGTTGCCCGGCGCGAGCGCATCGCGCATGATCGCGCCGATCTCGGTCCCGTCATCGCTGCGGCGATCGCCGGCTGCGGCGAAGGCCGCATGGCGCTTCATGGCGTTGTTCTGCCGGACGATCCGCAGCTTGCCGCCGATGTGCTCGCCGAAGGTTCGGGCAGGACGTTGCGCCATGCCGCGCGCGGCTTCGCGGTCGCGGCGAAGCGCGGCAAGGCCGAGGATTTCCACAATCTGCGCAAGGCGGTGAAGGCGCACTGGATGCATCTGTCGCTGCTGCGCGGGGTATGGCCGCCCCCGTTGAAATCGCGCCGCAAGGCCGTCGAGGCGCTTGGCGAGCAGCTGGGTGATCTGAACGACATTTTTGTCATGCGCTGGCTGATCGACGCAGAGGGCAGGGAACTCGGCGTCAGGAAACAGCTCGCCCTTTTGCGCCGCCAGTTGAAGCGCAGCGAAAAGCGCCTCCGCAAGGCCTGCCTCAAGGAAGCGCAGCGCCTGTTCGGCGAAAAGCGCAAGCCCACGCTCAGGAAGATCGCCGACCGCTATCAATCCAGCGCCGGCAACGCGCCGCCGCAGGCCGATACGGCCGATGTCTCAGCCTGACGACACCCCGCTCGACCGCTTCGGCCGCTGGCTTGCGGGGCGGCTGAAAAGCGAGTTGTCGGGCTACGAGCCCTATACGCCCTCCGATCCCGTAACGCTTCGCCGTTCGCTCGAACCGGGCGACATCCTGCTGATCGAGGGCAACCAGCGGGTTTCGGCCGTCATCAAATATCTCACCCAGTCGACATGGTCGCACGCCGCCCTTTATGTCGGCGACGCCTTGCCCGGTCCCGAGGATGGCGGCGAGCCCCGCCGCCTCATCGAAGTCAATCTGGGCGAGGGCTGCATTGCCGTGCCGCTCTCCAAATACCGCACCTACAATACCCGCATTTGCAGGCCGCGCGGCTTGACGCCGGAGGATCGCGCCGAGGTCGTCAACTTCATGGTCGGCCGGCTCGGGCTGAAATACGACATGAAGAACATCTTCGACATGCTGCGCTATTTCCTGCCGGCGCCGCCGATCCCAGTCCGCTGGCGCCGCCGCCTGATTGCGTTCGGCTCCGGCGATCCGACGCGCTCGATCTGCTCGACGCTGATTGCCGAGGCCTATGAAGGCATCCGCTACCCGATCCTGCCGGAAATCACCCGTGCGCCCGGACGCGCGTCGGCGCAATCCGACTATTCGCGGCAGGAAATCCTGCACATCCGCCATCACTCGCTCTACACGCCGCGCGACTTCGACCTCTCGCCCTATTTCGAGATCGTCAAGCCGACGCTGCAATACGGCTTCGACTACAAGACGCTGGTGTGGAGCGGCGGCGAGGAGCAGGCGCAATTGCGGGCGGCCGAACCGCTCTAGGTCGGCGTGAACATCGCGTTTCCGTTCGCCGTCTTGTCGGCCGGCACCTCTTCCTGCATCACGTCCCAGTGTTCGGCGACCTCGCCATCCACCACCTGGAAGATGTCCACGGCGACCATCGGCTTCGGCGCCCGGCCCGTATAACGGCCGTGCACCATGACCAGGTCTCCCGAGGCGACGGCCATACCAGGTTCATTGCCGGCCGGAAGCGTGGGGATCAGCCCACCGATAGCGTCAGGACCATCCGGAATGGCGGGGTTGTGCTGCCTATAGTCGGGCGTGAAATGGCGATCCACCACGCCGGGGTCGCGATCGATAAGGGCGCCTTTCAGCACAGCGAGGACAAGCTTCTTGTCGGCTTCCGACATTGACTTTCTCCTTTAGGATCAAACAGCGGGGACTTACCCGGTTTTCTGTACCGGCGCTGACGCGTGGGGAGCGTGAGCTGTCGCGATAGCCACGACTTACCGGCTGTACGCGCGTCGATGAATGTCTATCCATGCAAAATTCATAGCCATGCGTCTCATTTGCCGCCAAATCTCCCGCATGGACGCATTGGAAACTGGCTCAAGGCGGTTCATGCCAGTGGTATTGTGCTTGCGCCTACACGTGTGGCCGGACCCTGGGGATTTAGGGTCACAAACCGCGATGCGGTGATTTTCCATCTGGTCGCTGAGGGGAGCGCGTTTGTGCGGCTGCCCGATGCCGCGCCCTTTCAGCTGTTTGCGGGGGAACTCGTGTTGTTTCCCGCAGGAAGCGCGCACGAAGTAACTCACTCTGAGCGCGGCAAATCGATTCCGCTAGAGAAATTCCTGGCGCTGCGTGATGGCGTTACTGACCGAGCAGCCCAGGCGACCACATTGCTTGGCGGCGAATTTCGACTTGATCGACATCTGGCGATGCCCGCGATCCGCGTTGCCATCGGTCCTGCACTTGCGGGCGACGGAAACCCCGCGCCGTTCTGCGTTGACGGACACGTTGCGCTTGCCGCGAGCCGAGGTGGAAACCACGAACTTCGGCAATCAGATTGTGGTGCGCAGCTTGATCTCCGCTCTGTTTGTGTACTTCATGCGCAACTGGGGCAGAAACCGCCGCGGCGCATGGCGACTGGTTCTCCGCCGTACGTGCGCCGCATACGGCGCGAGCACTCGCCCGAATGCGCGAGGCGCCGGAGAAGCCCTGGGCGTTGGAGAGGCTGGCAAGCGAGGCAGGTCTCTCGCGCGCCGCGTTTGCGCGGCAGTTCAGTTCGATGGTTGGGGAACCGCCCCACAAATATCTGACGCGCTGGCGGATGGGAATCGCTTCCCAACTGCTGGTCAATACCGGTCTGCGCGTCAGCGAGATTGCCCGCTCGCGTGGGATATGAATCAGAGTTCTCCTTCAGTCGCGCGTTCAAGCGGATGCGGGGCATTTCGCCAATGAGCTACCGGTCTTCGGCGCAACCCGAATGAAACTTCAAAGCAGAGCGGGAAGGCGCGCACGGGAAGGCGAGAGCATTTTGAACCGCGGGGTGTCGGTGCTGAATCCCCTCGGGAGCCGTCTTCTTCGTCGATCTGGCCCATCCGCTACCTCCGGCGCGCGGCGGGTTTTCATTCAAGCACTGGGCGACCCGCTCGCGGCCGCCGAATCCCATTCGGCGCGAACCCGCTGTAGAGAATTTGCAGCCAATCACCTGGCGTCGCACAAATGCGGCGAGGGAAAATTGCAACTTTCAAATGCGCCGCCTGTCGATTGCTATTGCAAATCGTTTGCATTTGCAATAAGAATATCCGTCATGGCCGATGGCATCACTTGGTTACGGGAAGGAATCAGCAGGCGAGGATTGCTCTCTGGGGGGCTCGTCGCGGCCGGCGGCACCACCATCTGCGCCACGCGTGTGGCGCTCGGGCAACCGACCCATGACGGGCACGGCAATGCCTCGGCTCCCGGTTCCGCTCCAGTTGCGGATCATCGCGGGGCTCATGGAGCCATGATCACCGTCGGCGACGTGGATGACGCCAGGAATGGCTTCGATCCGTCCGCGCTGGTGACCGAATGGGAAACCGGAACGGTCTCGCTGTTGCCGGATGGGCGCACGCTGCGCACGTTCGAGGTGACGGCCGAGGACAAGGAGATCGAGATCGCTCCGGGCATCATGTTCCCGGCGTGGACCTACAATGGACGCGTTCCGGGGCCGGCGTTGAGGGCGACGGAAGGCGACCGTCTCAGGATCGTTTTCAGGAACCTGGGTTCACATCCCCACTCCATGCATTTCCACGGCATCCACGCCGCGCGGATGGACGGCGTTCCCGGCGCCGGCCTGATCGACCCCGGCGAGGAGTTCGTCTACGAATTCGACGGCAGGCCCTTCGGCTGCCATCTCTACCACTGCCATGCCCTGCCGCTGAAGCGGCACATCCACAAGGGCATGTACGGCGCATTCGTGATCGACCCCGATCCAGCCAGGCATCCCGACCAGGCCGATGTCGCCCGCTCCCGCCTTCTTGGCACGCCGGAAAATTCCGGCTGGCAGGAGTTCGTGATGGTGATGAACGCCTTCGACACCAATTTCGACAATGAGAACGAGATCTACGCCGTCAACACGGTCGCGCATGCCTACATGAAGCGCCCGATCCGGATCGTCCGCGACAAGCCGGTCCGCGTCTATCTGGTCAACGTCGTCGAGTTCGATCCGATCAACTCGTTCCACCTGCATGCAAATTTCTTCGACTATTACGAGCAGGGAACGACGCTGGCCCCAACTTTGAGGACGGTCGACCTGATCACCCAGGTGCAAGCGCAACGCGGCATTCTCGAATTCACCTACAAGGACCACGAAACAGGCCTCTACATGTTTCATCCGCATCAGTCGGAATTCACCGAGCTTGGCTGGGTCGGAATGTTCGATGTCGTGGAGGCGGTAGCATGAACCATATGTCAGGCTCGACCGCAGCCGCCGGCGGCCCTGTGGCGGAGGGGGTGCAAAAATCGCGGCGAAGCCTCTTGTGGCTGGTTCTTCCGCTGGCGGCTCTGGCGCTGGCGATCCTCTGGCTGCTGACGGCCGACCCCCTGCGGAACTTCAGCAACGGGGCGCCGCCGGTCGAGAACCTGACCTTCGAACGGACGATCCTCGCGTCCGACGGCATAAGCGTTCTGGTTCGCGCCGGCGGCTCCGAACCGATGACCGTCGCCCAGGTGCAGGTCGACGACGCATACTGGCAGTTCACGCAGGATCCGCCGGGACCGATCGCCCGCGGCGCAACCGCGTGGGTACGCTTGCCGTTCCCCTGGGTGCTTGGCGAAGCGCATGCGATCAACATCGTCACCAACACCGGGGCGACCTTCGAGCATGAGATCGCGGTCGCGGTGCCGACGCCGACCCGGGATTCGCTCAGCCTCTTCCACCAGGGCGTGCTCGGCGCTTTCGTCGGGCTTGTTCCGGTTGCGATCGGGTTGATGTTCTATCCGGCGCTCTGCGGCGCCGGCCAGGGTGCAATGAACTTCCTTCTGGCGCTGACGGTCGGCTTGCTCGCCTTCCTGTTCGTCGACGCACTGAAGGATGCGCTTGAACTCGCCGGCGAAGCGGCGGCGCTCTTCCAGGGCCATGTCATGGTTGTGCTGGCGGCCACGGCGAGCTTCCTTCTTCTGATGGCGGTGGGTCGCCGTCATGGCGCGCCTGCCGGCCTGGCGCTTGCAACGTTCATCGCGCTGGGCATCGGGCTGCACAATCTGGGCGAGGGGCTGGCCATCGGGGCGGCATTTGCCTCCGGCGCCGCCGGGTTGGGCACTTTCCTCGTGATCGGCTTCACCTTGCATAACATCACCGAAGGCATCGGCATTGCTGCGCCGATCCTGAAGAAGCGGCCGCCGCTCGCCGCGTTCGCGAGCCTCGCTCTTCTGGCTGGCGGCCCGGCCGTCATCGGCCTGTGGATCGGCAGCCTTGCGTTTGCGCCGCAATGGTCCGCCCTGGCGCTGGCGATCGGCGCCGGCGCGATCGCTCAGGTCATCGTCGAGGTGAGTTTCTTCCTGATGCGGTCGTCGGGAGCCGGATCGCGGGCGCTCGTCGCGCCCGGCGCCATGGCTGGGCTGGCGGCTGGCGTCGGCTTCATGTTCCTGACGGCGATGCTAGTGAAGATATAAGGCTGACGCCGCTCAGCTTGTCGGGGTTGCGCACGACATAGATGCCGTTGATGTCGCCGTTCTCGTCGATCGAGAACCCCATCGTCTGCACCACTTTCCCTGCGGCGATCATCATCAGCCCGGGCTCGCCGTTCACCCCCACGGGTTCGACCTCAAGGTCGAGATCTTTCTGCTTCTGCGCGACGGCGACCAGGAAGCGCGCCACTTCGTCGAAACCTTCGATCACGTTCGGCGCCGCCGGTACCTTGCCGCCGCCGTCAGAAACCAGCTCGACATCCCTGGCCAATATCCGCTTCAGGGGCTCGATGCTGCCGGTGCGCGCCGCCTCGGTAAAGCTTGCGACATAGCGGCCGACATCGCTTTCCCTGGGGTGAAAGCGCGGGTTTCCCTGCTGCAGCATTTTTCGCGCCCGCGACGCCATCTGCCGGCAGGCCGCCGGCGAGCGCTGCAAGGTTTCGGCGATCTCCTCGAACGGCACGTCGTAGAGATCGTGCAGGAAGAGCGCGGCGCGTTCCAGCGGCGACAAAAGTTCGAGCGCCCGCATGACGCCAAACGAGATGTCGAGTGCCGCGTCGCCGGCTTCCGGGTCGACAGTCCCGGCCTGGGCAACGATCGGCTCGGGCAGCCAAGGCCCGACATAGGTCTCGCGCCGCCGCGAGGCCGACTTAAGCCGGTCGAGGCAAAGGTTGGTGACGATGCGCGACAGGTAGCGGCCGGCATCTTCCGGTGCCTCGGCCTCGGCGAAGCGCAGCCATGCGTCCTGCACCGCGTCCTCGGCTTCGCTGGCCGAGCCGAGATAGCGGTAGGCGAGCCGGATCAGTCTTTTGCGTTCGCCCAGATAGGCGGCAAGCCGCTCGTCTTTCCCATGGTCGGGCCGTTCAGCCATTTGTCGCCCTCCTTGCCTAGTTGCGGGCGCCTGCATGCCACAGCGTGTGAAGCGGGAACAGGCCGGGGATCGTCATGCGCATGGAAAAGTCTGCTTTGCCCGGCGGACGATATGGCGGGGCGAAGTGTGACATGCCTTTTCGACATTTTTGCCGCCGTCGCGATTCCGCGGTTGTTCACCCGGCATCCCCGAACAACAGACAGCGCGGCGTCACCGTTCCGTCGCGAGCTTGCGCCGCTCCGTCGTCAGGCGCTTTCGGCCCTGGCGAATTGCGCCAGCGCCTCCCGCACCGATGCGGCATAGGTCACCAGCGGTCGCTTCACGCCGTGATTGATCAGGGTTCGCCGTATCTGCGGCGAAGCGCCTGCAATGACGAAGCGCACGCCACCGCGCCTTGCCTTGTGCGCCGCGCCCTCCAGCACATTCGCCGCGGTCGAATCGAGGAACGGCACGCCCGAGCAGTCGAGGATGAAGTTCTTGCGCTGGTCGGCGATGCGGTCGAGCACGATGCCGACGGTCGAGGCCGCGCCGAAGAAGAATGCGCCCGATATGCGGTAGACGATCGTATCGGCGTCGCTCGCCTGGCCGGCGTCGTAGGCGGTGCGCCCGCCGTTCTCGCTGTCGGCGACGTCGTCGCTCACCATGGGCATGTCGGCCTCGACGGCGATCGACTTCGCCATGCGGTCGATGAACAGCACCGAGCCCAGCGCGAAACCGACGACGATGCCTTCCGTCAGGTCGCGGAACATCACCAGTCCGAAGGTAACGAGCAAAACCACCGCGTCGCCGCGCGACGATTTGAGCAGCGAGGCGAATGCCGGTTTCTCCACCATGTTCCAGGCGACGACCGCGAGCACGCCGGCGAGTGCGCAGAGCGGGATGAAGCTTGCCAGCGGCGCCGCCACCAGCATGAACAGGAGGAGGAACAGCGCGTGCAGCATGCCGGACACCGGTCCGTATGCCCCGGCCCGCACATTGGTGGCGGTGCGCGCGATGGTGCCGGTCACGCAGATGCCGGCAAACAGCGCCGAGCCGATATTGGCGAAGCCTTGCGCGACCAGTTCACAATTGGAGCGATGCCGCCTTCCGGTCATGCCGTCGGCGACCACTGCCGAAAGCAGCGATTCGATGGCTCCTAGCAAAGCGAAGGCGACCGCGTCCGGCAGCACCGCCTCGGCCATTTCCAGGCTGAAAGGCGGAATTGCCGGTGCCGGCAGCGTGCGCGGTATGCCGCCATAGCGGGTGCCGATGGTGTCTACCGGCAACGCCAGCAGGGCGGCTGCGGCCGACGCGATGCCAACAGCGATCAGCATGCCAGGCCAGCCTGGCCGGAAGCGTTTCAGAACCAGGATGATGGCAACCGTCAGTACCGCCACAATTGCGGCTGCGGGGTTGATCGTGCCGGCCGCATCGGCCAACGCCGAAAGTTTCGGCAGCAGCGCACCCGGTTCCCTCCCTGCAAGCGTCAGCCCGAAAAATTCCTTCAACTGGCCGGCGAAAATGATGACCGCGATGCCGGCGGTAAAGCCGACCGTCACCGGATAGGGGATGAACTTGATGTAGGTTCCCACCCTCAGATAGCCGAGCGCGACGAGGAAGACGCCAGACATCATGGTCGCCACGAGCAGTCCTTCTACGCCGTGCCGTTCGACGGTGGCCGCCACCAGCACGATAAATGCTCCGGCCGGGCCGCCGATCTGGAAGCGGCTGCCGCCCAGCGCCGAGACCAGGAAGCCGCCGACGATCGCGGCGAACAGGCCGCGGTCGGGCGAGACGCCCGACGAGATGGCAATCGCCATCGACAGCGGCAGCGCCACGATCGCCACCGTCAGCCCGGCCATCAGGTCGGCCTGGAACTGCGCCATCCCGTATCCTTCGCGCAGCACGGTGACCAGTTTCGGCGTGAACAGTTCGGCGAAGGTTGGCGCTGAATGCCCGCGAACCGGGCGCTTGTCGGCTGTCATGCTTGGCCTTCCCACCTCGTCCTTGCGCGTCGGGACGCGCGGGTGCTGAAGCGGCGGGATCGTCGGCAGGATTGTCGGCGGTCGCCGTCGCGGCTCCTGCAGGCTGGGTGGGTTCAGTCGCCTTGCGCGGTCTGCTTGAGGCGTACGCCCCGGCCGCCGCTGTGGCTCGTCTGGTTTTCCCCGATCAATTCCACACCGGCCTCATCCAGCGCCTGGATGACCTTCATCAGCGTGTCGACCACGCCCCGGACGACCCCCTCGCTGGCCTCCATGCGCTGGATCGTCGGCACGGAAACGCCGGCCCGCTCGGCAAGCGTCTTCTGGTCGATGCCGGCCAATGCCCGCGCGGCACGCATCTGTGCGGCTGTGATAATCGGAAAAACTCCCGTTCCAGTCTGCGGAATGAAACATCAAACATTCAGTCTGATGTTTCAAGCATGAATGCTTGTGCCAGAAGCGTTAATCGGCCTGTTCGGATGCCCGCGGCAGCACTCGCCGCGAGATCAGCCAGCACAGCATCGCCCAGGCCGCACCGGCGCACCAGCCGGCCAGCACGTCGGATGGCCAGTGAACGCCCAGATAGATCCGGCTGACGCCGACCAGCAGCGTGGCGATTGCGGCTACTACGATCACGTAGGCCTTCAACACTCTCTTGGGCAGTGCCCGCGCTAAAAGTGAGCCCAGCGTCAGGTATGTCACCGTCGCAAGCATCGCGTGGCCGCTTGGAAAGCTCAACGTGTAAACTTCGGCAAGACGCGACACCAACTCGGGCCGTGGCCGGTCGACGCCGAGTTTCAGAAGGCTGGACAGCAGCTGTCCGCCGGCCACGGAGGCGAAGATGAACAGCGCCATCTTCGCCTTGCCGGCAAGCAGCAGGTAGACGATCACCGAAAGCAGAATAAGCACCAGCACGCTGGTCGAGCCGAGCGCGGTCAGGTCGCGCATCGCCTCCTCCACCCACAGCGGCCCGAGCGGGTCGCTGGTGTTGCCCGGCGTGCGGAAGGCCAGCAATATCTCGGTGTCGAAGGAACGCGGAGTGGCGTCGCGCGCCACTTCCAGCAATTCGACGAACCCCCACAATCCGCCGGCGATCACCAGCCAGGCCAGGAGCACGTTGAATTCGATGCGCCGCCAGATCGGCAGGTTGTTGGTGGTCATACGGTCATCCCAGGCCATGTCGAGATGCCTCGACCAGGAGCATTTTGCAGCCATGTGAATCACTCGCATGGCGCAAATGCGGCTAACAAACCGATAGAGCGCGATAACCGGTTCAAGCTGACGCGCGCTACCGCGCCGTGAAATAGGGTCCCATCGTGATCAGCGCAACCGCAACCACGGCGAGCGTCAGCCCTGCGCCCTGCATCATGGTCACCCGTTCGCCGAAGACCGAGAACGCGATCACATTCACCGCCAGCAGTTGGATGACGCCGGAAAGGCTGAGCGCCACGCCCATGCCGAAGTCGCGGATCAGCCGCAGCATGATCAGGTTGCCGAGCGAATAAAGCGCCAGCACCAGCGCCAGCCGCCAGAAGGTCGGATTGAGCGTCCAGGATTTCGCCGCACTTGCCGCGGCCAGAAACACTACGGTCGAAATGCCGAGATACACCGCGCCTGCTGCGTTCACGTCTTTACTCCCTGCATCGCCACCAGAGCATTTGCAGCCAAATGGAATCATTTGGCGTCCGCATGAATGCGGCAAAACAATAGTAAGAGCGGGCTTCCGGTTCTGAAAGAACCCGAACCGCTCTATGGCGGCCGCTGCCGGCGAGTTCTCCGGGAAAGCCGCTCGGGCGTCAAGATACTGTCGGCTGTGCCAGCATGGCGCTGCGCATGGCTTTCAAGCAGCCGCCCGTTTCGTCTCCGCGTCGAACAGGAGACGGCTCGCCGCCAGGCCGGCCAGCGCACCCAGCAACTGCGCGCCGATGAAGGCCGGGGCATCGACCGGCCGTATCCCCGCGAACGTGTCGGAAAATGCACGGGCGATCGTCACCGCCGGATTGGCAAACGACGTCGATGCGGTGAACCAGTAGGCGGCGGCAATATAGAGGCCGACCGCGAACGGCACTGCGTCCGGCCGCCGCGCCGAGGTTCCGAAGATCGTCAGGACGAGGCCGAAGGTGGCGACGGTCTCGGCGATCCATTGTCCAGGCCCGGTCCGCGCCGTGGCGGCAATCTGAAGCGCCGGCAGTTCAAACATCAGATGCGCGATCCAGACGCCGCCGATGGCGCCTGCGACCTGCGCCGCGGCATAAGGGAAAAGCGTTCGCGCCTGAAGTTCGCCCCGCAGCACGAAACTCAGGCTGACGGCCGGGTTGAAATGCGCGCCGGAGACCGGCCCGAAGATCAGGATCAGCACCGCAAGCATGGCGCCGGTCGGCAGCGTGTTGCCAAGCAGCGCAAGCGCGCCGTTGCCGGCAGCCAGACGCTCGGCCATGATGCCGGAGCCGATGATGGTTGCCAGCAAGAGAGTCGATCCCAGCCCTTCGGCCAGCAGGCGCCGCCTCGACTGGTTCATCAACTCAGCCTTTGGCGCGCCGAGGCGCCTTCCTGGCGTCCGATCTCGGTGAGATGCTGATTCATCGCCAGGCGGTCGATGCTTTCGAGCGGCAGCGCCGTGAATGCCGAAATCCGGTTCTTCAGGAAGCGGAAGGCCTCGACGAAGGCTGCTTCTTTCTCGATCTCCGTGCCTTCCACCGCTTTCGGATCCTCGATGCCCCAATGCGCCGTCGCGGGGTGCCCCGGCCATACCGGGCAGGCTTCTCCCGCCGCCGTGTCGCAGACCGTGAAGACGAAATCCATCTGCGGTGCGTCGGGTTCGGCGAACGCGTCCCACGTCTTCGAATGGAAGTCGTCGGCCGGGTATCCGTAGCTCTCCAGCACTTTCAGGGCGATCGGGCTGACATCGCCGCTCGGCTGGCTGCCGGCCGAAAAGGCGTTGAAGCGCCCGGCGCCATCGTGCCTCAGGATTGCTTCCGCCATGATCGAGCGCGCCGAATTGCCGGTGCACAGGAACAGAACGTTGAAGACGGGATTGCTCATGGCTTGACCTCATTTAAGACGCGGCAGGGGGTGAGTTCGGCCAGCAGCGGCGCGCAGATTTCCGGCTTGCCGTTGCAGCAGTTCTTGAGCAGGAAAAGCATCAGGCCTCGCAGTCCGTCGAGGTTGGCCCGGTAGGCGATCGAGCGGCCATCGCGGGCTCCCATGATCAGCCCGGCGCGCGTCAGCACCGCAAGGTGGGTCGACATCGTGTTCTGCGGCACGCCGATCAGCCGCGCCAGTTCGCCGGCTGCAACGCCTTCGGGTTCGCGGCCGACCAAAAGCTTGAGGGTTTCCAGACGGGTCGTCTGGGCGAGTGCGGAAAACGCTGCGATGGCGTGGCCAATATCCATATATCCGGACTAGTGGATATATGTGACACTCGGATGACCCCTGTGCCAGGGACCTGCCGGGCTGTGAAACGGCCTCGCCCGCGCCATAGATGATGGCGCGGGTTTTCGCCGGTCAGGCGAGCGGCTTCAGGCCGGCCTCGATCTGCGTTCGCCGGGGCTCCAGGAAGGGCGGCAGCGACAGCCTTTCGCCGAGGCTTTCCAGCGGCTCGTCGGCGGTGAAGCCGGGGCCGTCCGTGGCGATCTCGAACAGGATGCCGTTCGGCTCGCGGAAGTACAGCGAACGGAAGTAGTAACGTTCGACCTCGCCGCTCGATGGCACCCGGAACTTCGCCAGCCGTTGCGTCCATTCATGCATCTGCTCGATGTCGGGCGTGCGGAAGGCGACATGGTGCACGCCGCCGGCGCCTTGCCGTGTCACGGGCAGGCCGGGTTGGACGGTGACATGCAGTTCCGCGGCCGGGCCGCCGTCGCCCATCTCGAACACATGCAGGTGGCCGTCGGGCGCCGCGTGGTCACGCACCTTGCGCATGTTCATCACCTTCGTCAGCACCGTTTCCGTGGGCGCCAGGTCGGGCACGCTGAGCGTGATCGGGCCAAGGCCGCGGATCTGGTGCTCCGCCGGCACCGGGCTCTTCGCCCAATTATGCGCCACGCCCTTGCCGCCGTCGTCGACCAGCCGGAAGCGCTGGCCTTCGCCGTCCTCGAAGTCGAGCGAGCGATAGCCGGCCACTTCGGCGATCTCGCCGGTGGTCGCCTTCGCCGCCTTGAGGTGGTCCTGCCACCAGGCCAGCGTCTTTTCACCCGAAACCCTCAGTCCGGTGCGGGCGATGCTGTGGGTTCCGCGCCGCTCCCGCGCGGTCGGCCAGTCGAAGAAGGTGATGTCGCTGCCCGGCGTCGCCTCGCCGTCGGCGTAGAACAGGTGATAGGCGCTGGTGTCATCCTGGTTGACGGTTTTCTTGACCAGCCGCAGTCCCAGCGTCCCCGTATAGAACGCCACGTTCGCCGGCGCTTCGGCGGTTATCGCGGTGAGATGGTGAATGCCCTTGAGTTGTAGGGTCATGGTCGGCTCCTGCCTGTGAGTGCTGTTGGGCTGTATATCGTTATGGGCCGACGGCGGACGAAGGGCTGGAATGGCGACTGTATGTTCAACGAGCGGCGACGGCGAGGCAAAATTCCGGCTCTCCTGCGACACTGCGTCCCGCGTGGCGCTCCGTCGCTTTGACCTGCCCGGCGACCGGGCTTATCTTCCTGGTCGAAGAAGCTGGAGCTGCCGATCATGGACCCGCTGATCCTGTCGCGCATCCAGTTCGCCGCGAACATCTCGTTCCACATCCTGTTTCCGTCGATCACCATTGCGCTCGGCTGGGTGCTGCTCTTCTTCAAGTTGCGCTACAACCGCACCGGCGACGGCGCCTGGATGCGCGCCTACTTCACCTGGGTGAAGGTGTTCGCGCTGTCCTTCGCGCTGGGCGTCGTCTCCGGCATCACCATGAGCTTCCAGTTCGGCACCAACTGGCCGGGCTACATGGGAACGGTCGGCAACATCGCCGGCCCGCTGCTCGCCTACGAGATGCTGACCGCCTTCTTCCTCGAGGCGGTGTTCCTCGGCATCATGCTGTTCGGCTTCCGCCGCGTCTCGAACCGCGTGCACACGCTGGCCACCTTCCTCGTCGCCTTCGGCACCACCGTCTCGGCCTTCTGGATACTGGCGCTGAATTCCTGGATGCAGACGCCGGCCGGCTTCGAGATGCGCGACGGCGTCGCCCATGTCGTCGACTGGTGGGCGGTGATCTTCAACCCGTCCTTCCCCTATCGCCTCATCCACATGCTGCTCGCCTCCGGCCTCACCGTCGCCGTTCCTCATCGCCGGCCTGTCGGCGCTGCGCTATCCTCGCCGGCGACCGTTCGGAATCCATGTGGAAGGCGCTGCGCACCGGCGTCTTCCTCGGCGCCGCCCTCGATCCCGGTGCAGATCTTCGTCGGCGACCAGCACGGCCTCAACACGCTCGAGCACCAGCCGCAGAAGATCGCGGCGATGGAGGCCAACTGGCGAAACCGGCGCCAACGTGCCGCTGGTGCTGTTCGC
The DNA here is from genome assembly GCA_963726065.1 of uncultured Alphaproteobacteria bacterium. Taxonomy (GTDB): domain Bacteria; phylum Pseudomonadota; class Alphaproteobacteria; order Rhizobiales; family Rhizobiaceae; genus Neomesorhizobium. The sequence goes on along the minus strand of CAVSAU010000013.1, from coordinate 421,935 downwards.
CATCCCCGACGAGACAGGCGCGTGAAAACCTCTTCGAGATCGCCATCCCCAACGGCGCCAGCCTGGTGCTGCGCCACAGCGTCGACGGCGTCGTGTCCGGGCCTCGACGACTATCCCGGCAACCATCCGCCGGTCTTCGCCGGTGTTCTGGGGCTTCCGCATCATGGTCGGCACCGGCCTGCTGATGCTCGCCGTGTCGTGGACGGCCGCCTGGTTCCTGTGGCGTCGCGGCACGCTGCCGCGGCCGCTCGCCTATGCTCATGGTGCCGATGGCGCTGTCCGGCTGGGTCGCCTTGCTGGCCGGCTGGTACACCACCGAAATCGGCCGCCAGCCCTGGCTGGTCACCGGCATCCTGAAGACCGCCGATGCGCTGGGCCCGGTGCCCGGCAGCCATGTCGCGCTGACGCTTGCCGTCTACCTCGTCCTCTACGTGCGTGCTGATCGCTCGCCTATCTCGGCGTGCTGGTGCGCCTGTCGCTGAAGGCCGCGAAGGACGGCGACACCTCGCCGCTGCCGGCCGTGCTCGACCGCCGCTGGCGCAGCCGGTGCAGGCGGGAGAGTGATGATGCGCGCGCCCAAGCTCTCCCTCTCCATGAGCGGCATGGTGGAGGGGGCGCTTACGAAGCGGAGAGGACAGCATATGACCCTCGACTGGCCGACCTTCTCCCGCTCATCTTCGCCGGCCTGATGGGCCTGGCGATCCTGGTCTACGTCGTGCTCGACGGCTTCGACCTCGGCATCGGCATCCTGTTCGCCGCCGCCGACGACCACGAGAAGGACGTCATGATCGCCGCCATCGGTCCGTTCTGGGACGCCAACGAGACCTGGCTGGTGCTGGCCGTCGGCCTGCTGCTGGTCGCCTTTCCCGGCCGCGCACGGCGTCATCCTCACCGCGCTCTACCTTCCGGTGGCGCTGCTGCTGCGTCGGCCTGATCCTGCGCGGCGTCGCCTTCGATTTCCGCGCCAAGGTGCCGACCCGCCACAAGGCGCGCTGGAACCGCGCTGTTCCTCGCCGGCTCGCTGATCGCCGCGCTGGCGCAGGGCTACATGCTCGGCGTCTATGTGCTCGGCCTCGACCTGCTCGTTCGGCGCGATGGCGTTCGGCGCGCTGGTGGCGCTCTGCCTCGCCGCCGCCTATGCGGCGATGGGCGCGGCCTGGCTGATCTACAAGACCGAGGGCGAGCTGCAGAAGAAGGCGGTGCGCTGGCTGCGCGCCGCGCTGGTGCTGACCGCGCTCGGCATGGCCGCCGTGTCGCTCGCCACGCCGTTCGCCAGCGCCGCGCATCTTCGACAAATGGTTCGTCTTCCCCGAAATGCTCTATCTGGCGCCGCTGCCGATCCTGTCGGCCGCTGCTGTTCCTAGCGCTGTGGTGGCAGACCTTCCATCTGCCCGAAGCCGGACGACCGCCACGCCCTGCGGCCGTTCCTGACGCTGGCGCTGATCTTCGTGCTCGGCTTCGCCGGCCTCGCCTGGTCGTTCTATCCCTTCGTGGTGCCCGACCGCCTGACCATCTGGCAGGCGGCGAGCGCGCCCGAAAGCCTCGCCGTCATCCTGGTCGGCACCGTCTTCGTGCTGCCGATCATCATCTTCGCCTCGATCTATCGTCTACCGCGTCTTCGGCGGCAAGGCGGCCGATCTGACGCTACGATTGAGACGGCGCACTCTTGCTTCTCCCCTGCACGGGGAGAAGGTGACCGAAGGCCGGATGAGGGGCGGCGCTGACTTCGGTGACGACCGCTACCTTGGATCTTCCCTGCGAAGCATGGTGGACAGGCATCGCCTTTGAGCGGCGAATGGCCCCTTCGACACGCCAGCCATCGGGGCAGCGCCAGGTTTGCGAAACTGCGGCGCCTATCCGCCTGAACTTTTCCGCTACCGCCCACCCCTTGCATTCCCACTCGCGACCATCTATTTGCAAATGAGTTGCAACTGCGAAATCGGAAACATCCCGATGCTGATGAACAACCGCGAACTCGGGCTGGAACCGCGAGCGCGGCGAGGCGTCGCTGTCCGACGTGCACCGCACGATCGCCGTGCGCGCCGACGTCGGCACCTGGCGGCGCGCGGCCGCCTTCCTCGGCCCCGGCTATCTCGTCGCCGTCGGCTACATGGACCCCGGCAACTGGGCGACCTCGCTCGCCGGCGGCTCCAAGTTCGGCTACACGCTGCTCGTCGTCGCGCTGGTCTCCAACATCATGGCGATCGTGCTGCAGTCGCTCTGCGCCCGGCTCGCCATCGCCTCGGGCCGCGACCTCGCGCAGGCCTGCCGCGACGCCTTCCCGCGGCCGGTCGCCTGCGTGCTCTGGTTCCTGGCCGAGATCGCCATCATCGCCACCGACATCGCCGAGGTGATCGGCACGGCGATCGGCCTCAACCTGATCTTCGGCATCCCGCTCGAGATCGGCGTCATCATCACCGCGCTCGACGTGTTCCTGATCCTCTATCTGCAGAAGCTCGGCTTCCGCTGGGTCGAGGCGCTGATCATCACGCTGCTCGGCGTCATCGCCGTCTGCTTCGCGCATCCAGATCGCGCTGGCCGATCCGGACTGGGGCGCAGGTCATCCGCGGCTTCGCGCCGACCACCGAGATCGTCACCAATCCCGAGATGCTCTATCTGGCGCTCGGCATCCTCGGCGCCACCGTGATGCCGCACAATCTCTACCTGCATTCCGGCATCGTGCAGACCCGCGCCTATGGCGACACGCTTGCCGGAAAAGCGCGAGGCGCTGAAATTCGCGACCATCGACTCGACCGTCGCGCTGATGTTCGCGCTGCTGATCAACGCCTCGATCCTGATCCTCGCGGCGGCGACCTTCCACAAGGCCGGCATGAGCGACGTCGCCGAGCTCGGCGAGGCGCATTCGCTGCTGGCGCCGCTGCTCGGCCTGGCGATCGCGCCGACGCTGTTCGGCATCGCGCTGCTGTGCTGCGGCATCAACTCGACGGTGACGGCGACGCTGGCCGGCCAGATCGTCATGGAAGGCTTCCTCAACATCCGCCTGCCGCCCTGGCTGCGCCGGCTGATCACCCGCGCCATCGCCATCGTGCCGGCGGCGATCGTCACCATCTGGTACGGCGAGAGCGGCACCGCGCAGCTGCTGATCCTCACCCAGGTGGTGCTGTCGCTGCAGCTCTCCTTCGCGGTGTTCCCGCTGGTCATGTTCACCGCCGACCGCGCCAAGATGGGCGCGCTCGTCGCGCCGCGCTGGCTCATCGTCTTCGCCGGCGCTGATCGCGGTGGTGATCGCCGGCCTCAACGTCAAGCTGCTGGTCGACTTCGTGACGGGATAGCCGCCAGAGCATTTTGCAGCCAGGTGGAATCACCTGGCGTCGCACAAATGCGGCTAAGAAACTGTATTTTGCAGCCAGGTGGAATCACCTGGCGTCGCACAAATGCGGCTAAGAAACTGTATTTTGCAGCCAGGTGGAATCACCTGGCGTCGCACAAATGCGGCTAAACAGAGCAGATAAAGCGGAATGCCCGGTTCAACTTGGATGCATTCCGCTCTGATGCATGTCGCCCGAAAGTGTCCTCGGTTCGGGAGAAACGACATGCATAAACAGGAACCTACAGCCCAGCCGCCGAATCCTGTTCGCTGCGCTGCAGAGGCGTGGCGGTCAGCCTCCTTCTCCCCGTCTTTACGGGGGAAGTCCGGCCCTTCGACAAGCTCAGAAGGGATGAGGGGCGGCGCTGCGGGAACGCTTAATGGAAGATCCGATGCGGCGGAGATCCACTCAACGGGCGTCTATCCCTGAACCAGTGTCGCGTGGCTCAACAGTAACCGCGTGGGATGCGGTCAATACTCTGAACAGACTACTTCGCGGTACTCTAAACAGGCTACTTCGCTGTCGTCCAAAGCAGGAGTATACTTCTTGTTTCCCCTTGGGGTGCGGGTGGCCTAGGGGGATGCGGCTGGGTTGATGACGGTAAAATCGAGAGGTCATCCCCAGCCGCTTCATTGCGCTGGAGCATCGGACCGAAAAGTGCGCAGCGGTTCTCGGGAAAATCCGATGCGTAAACAAAAAGACGGGGCGGCGTAACGATTCTGTTTGAGTGTACGCCGCTCTAGGTCCGGACTTCGGCGACGGGACCGTCCCGGTCAAGCGGTTTTTGGACGATGCCGAGTAGAATTTCAGACATTAATTCGATCGTAGGGGAGTAGGGCAATGAGCAGACTGTTAATCCTGTCGGCTGGCGCCATCCTAGCGCTGACGTCCGTGTCGTCCACTGCGCCGACTATGCAACCGCTGAAAATCTCCAAGGAATGCAGCCAGTACACCGGCGAGACCCCGAGCTTCTGCACCATTACGGAATCGAACCTCGCGGCGATCCCGGCGGGCACGAAGATCCTCTATTATGGGCCGGTGACTGGCAGTCCCCTTTTCGGCAGCAGCACGGCGGTTATTGCCGTCGGAAACGGAGACACGGCGGTCGGGTACTGCGTCACCTACGACACCGCCAGTCCGATGCAAGGAACCTGTGCGTTCCATGCCGGCAGCGGAACGCTCGCCGGATTCCAGGCGGTCGTCAAGGTCACGGTCGACGACAAGCAGATCTATCACTGGGACGGGGGCTACCTAATTGGCGCCGCCAAGTGAGAACGAAAGAAATGCTGCTCTCGTCTGGCGGTTTGACATGAATTCGCGCCCTGCGCGAAATGCGCTAGAGCATTTTGCAGCCACATGGAATCATCTGGCGTCCGCATAAATGAGGCAAAATTAGTTAGAGCGAGTTTCCGGTTCTGAAAGAATCGGAACTGCTCTAGCCGTGCAGGCTCAGTCCCGCCGCCTGGCGCGCCGTCAGGCACTCGCCGTCGCCCGGCATGCAGGCGCGGCAGACATCGGGGCGGATGTCGTAGATCGCGCACGACGTCGCCTTGCCAACCTGGCCGGCAAGCGCTGAACAGCGCGCGCCTTCGCAGCGCATGCCGCTTTCGTCAGCGGAAACGTATGCGGCCGGAATTGCGTCGAGCTGCGCATCGTCCTCGGTCGAGAACCGCGGCCAGTCCGGCGAGTAGGAGCAGCATGCCCCGCAGCTCTTGCAATCGAAGCCGGTCGAAATCACGGTGCCGCCACCCTCATTCCTGGCTGTCGGTGCGCGCTGCGCTGCGCGGCTCGCGAAGCCGGCCGATCAGCGCCGCGATGGCGGTGATGTTCATTTCCTCCGGCGACCAGTTCTTCGTCTCCTCGACGTGCCAGGGCGCGAGTTCGCGGTGCGTGCTGCCGCTGTAGGCGGCGTCCGGCCGCACGGTTCTGTGGCGTGACTTCCTGTCTTCGCCGACCGCTTCGATGAGATAGTTCGGGCATGTGCTGCGGCTGCGCACGCCGATCCGTACCTGCGCGTCGCCATGCGCGCGCCGGCATTGCTCGAGCTTCTCCAGCACGCGACGGACATATTCGACCGGCTTGTCGAGCATGTCGACGACGTCGGCGATCGTCGCATCGGCGGGGATCGCGTTTTCAACCGCGCGTCTTGCCATCAGCGTTTGCCCTTCTGTTTTGGCGGCGCTGCCGTTGCCGCGGCCAGGTCGTCCGCCTCTTTTTCCATCCGCAGCGCTCGCAGCCGCGCGGTCTTTGCCTCGCGGGCCCGGCTCGCCGCGTCCTGCTCGGAAATGATCCGGTTGAGCGACATGGACTGGGTCTGCGCCTTGCTGAACAGGGCTTCGGTCTGTTCATGGGATTTTTTCGAATTCGCAGTCAAGTCTTCCTCCTGCATAGCACGTTCTGGGCAAGTCTCGAACCTGCAACGCGCGGGTTACCAGGCTTGAAGCATCGGACCGAAAAAGTGCGAAGCAGTTTTCGGAAAAATCCGATGCTGGACAAAGGTAAGGGGCAGCGACGGCGATTCTGATTTAGCGTCCGCCGCTCTAATGACAAGCAGGTCGCGTCGTCGGTCATCCCCACAGTACGCCCCTCTTCTATCACGCCATCCGCGATCTGAATAAGGCTCATTCCAGCATATCCGGGATGTGACGTGGCTCCCGGCTTTTCGCGCCCGTGGCACCAACAAACCGCGTCTTTCGGCAAACTTGATCCGCTTGTCGCCCGTCTTTTGAAATTCTCTCGCTCTTTTAACTCTATAAAATCTGTAGAGTTAATGCACAAATTGTCTGCATGAGGAGTTCGGGATGTCGAGCAAGACTTGTGGTGGGAATGTCGGGCAATCTGACGCGCCCGTCGAAGACCAGGGCATTCGTCGACCACATCGCCGGTCAGGTCGCCAAGGGCATCGGCGCATCGTCGGCGACTTTCGACATCGAGGATCTCGGCCCGTCCTTCGGCCAGGCGAGGCGCTTCAGCGATCTCGACCCGCCGGCCCGCAACATCGTCGAGCAGCTGTCGGGCGCGGCTGTCCTGGTGGTCGGCTCGCCGACCTTCAAAGGCAGCTACACCGGGCTGTTCAAGCATTTCTTCGACCTGCTCGACCCGACTTCGCTGAAGGGCAAGCCGGTCATCCTGGCGGCGACCGGCGGCGGCGAGCGCCATTCGCTGATCGTCGAACACCAGCTTCGCCCGCTCTTCGGCTTCTTCGAGGCGCTGACGATGCCGACCGCGATCTATGCCTCCGACAGGGATTTCGCCGACGGCGTGCTCATCTCCGACGCCATCCGCGCCCGCGCCCAGCAGGCGGTCGACGAGGCCTGTCGCGTGGTGGACGCGCGCGACAGCGTCGACCTCGCCGCCTGAAGCTCAGGCGGCAACTGAAAATCCCATCGGCCTGACCGGCCAGCCTGCAGCGTCGCGCCGGAGCAGGCCTTTTGCCGACCTCGCAAGGAGATCGTGATGACCAGACAGATCAAGCTCGGCGCCTTCCTGCCCGGCGGCGGACAGCACATCGCCGCCTGGCGCCATCCCGACGCGCCGGCCGACGGCGCGACCAATTTCGAGTTCCACAAGCAGCTCGCCCAGACCGCCGAGCGCGGCCTGTTCGACGCCTATTTCCTTGCCGACAACCTGTCGGTCGGCCTCGGCGGGCGCGAAGGCGGCAACGCCAAGATCGCCGGCTTCGAGCCGGTCACGCTGTTTGCGGCGCTGGCGCCGCTGACCACGCATCTCGGCTTCATCGCAACCGCCTCCACCACCTACGAGGAGCCCTACACGCTCGCCCGCAAATTCGCCTCGCTCGACCTTCTGTCGAACGGCCGGGCCGGCTGGAACGTGGTGACCTCGGCGGGCGACGACACGGCGCGCAACTTCAACCGCGACAAGCAGCCCGACCATGCCGACCGCTATGCCCGCGCGCACGAGCATGTCGAGACGGTCAAGGCGCTGTGGGACAGCTGGGAAGACGACGCCTTCATCCGCGACAAGGAGAGCGGGCCGCTTCTACGACACCGGACAAGCTGCACGACATCGACCACAAGGGCGCGCATTTCAGCGTCAAGGGTCCGCTCAACGTGCCGCGCCCGGTGCAGGGCCATCCGGTGGTGGTGCAGGCCGGCCAGTCCGAGGACGGGCGCAGGCTCGCCGCCGCTCTCGGCCGAAGTCATCTTCACCGCGCATCAGAACCTGGCCTCGGCGCAGGAGTTCTACCGCGACATCAAGGCGCGCGTGAGGGCCGCCGGCCGCAACCCCGATCACGTGCTGATCATGCCGGGCGTCGCGCCCTTCGTCGGCCGCACCGAGGAGGAAGCGCGCGCCAAGTACCAGCAGCTCAACGACCTCATCCTGCCGGAGGACGGCGTGGCGCTGCTCAACGGCCTGGCCGGCGGCACGCTCGACATCAGGGGCTATCCGCTCGACGGGCCGCTGCCGCCGAGCGAGGAAACCGAGGGCATGAAGAGCCGCCAGGCGCTGATCCGCCAGATCGCCGACGAGCATGGCTTCACCATCCGCCAGCTCTACCAGTGGATGGCGACCGCGCGCGGGCACTACACCGTCGTCGGCAGCGCCGAGCAGGTTGCCGACCAGCTGGAGGAATGGTTCCGCAACGAGGCCGCCGACGGCTTCAACATCCTGCCGCCCTGGCTGCCCGGCGCGCTCGACGATTTCGTCGATCTCGTCATCCCCGAGCTGCAGCGCCGCGGCCTGTTCCGCACCGCCTACGAAGGCAGGACGCTGCGCGAAAACCTCGGCCTGCCGCGGCCGGTCAACCCCTGGACCGCCGCGCGCGCATCGCTGCAGGCCGCCGAATAATCCTCTGGACGCGAAGGACAGGACGATGAGCTTGCAGCAGATCGAACGGCCGATCGTCATCGGCGCGGGCGGCGGCGGCGCTGGCGCTTGGCGACCGACGTCCTGCAGCCGGGGCGGCAGGCCGCCGTCCGGTTCCTGTCGCGCTACGGCGTCCTGCTGGCTTCCTGGCGCTCTGGCAGGTCGTCCAGCAGCGCGGGCTGGATCAACGCGGCGGTGCTTTCCGCCGCTCGACGCGATCGTGGCCGCGCTCTGGAAGGGCATTGCCGGCGGCGCGCTGCTCGACGACATCGCCATCAGCCTGCAGCGCTCCGGCACCGCCTTCGCCGCGGCCGTCGCTCGTGGCCATCCCGCTCGGCCTCTTCATGGGCCAGGTGCGGGCCGTCGAGACGCGCGCTCGATCCGATCCTGCAGGTGTTCCGGCAGACCTCGGCGCTGGCGCTCTACCCGGTGTTCATCCTGCTGCTCGGCCTCGGCGAGGCCTCCAAGGTCTTCGTGATCTTCTGGGCGACGCTCTTTCCGCTGCTGCTCAACACCATCGGCGGCGTCAAGGAAGTCGACCCGAAGCTGATCGAGATGGCGCGCGTCTACGGCGCGTCGCGGCTCACCGTGTTCCGCCGCGTCGTGCTGCCCGGCGCCGTGCCGTCGATCTTCGTCGGCCTGCGGCTCTCGCGCCACCACGGCGCTGCTGCTGTTGATCGCATCCGAGATGATCGGCGCCAACAAGGGCGTCGGCTTCCAGGTGATGAACGCCCAGTACAACTTCCAGATCCCGCTGATGTTCGCGGCGATCGTGCTGCTCGCCGGCGCTCGGCCTGCTCGCCAACTACGCGCTGGTCGTCCTGCAGCGGCGGCTCTGCCGCTGGAGCGACGCGGTCGACCTGACCGCTGCCGATTCGCAACGCCTCCCGATCACATCAACCATCGAAAGGACAGACATCATGACATTCTCTCTCCGCTTCCCTGCGCCTCGGCGCCCTTGTCGCCGCCGGCCTTCTCGCCGCCGGCCTGCCCGGCTCGCCTCGCGCAATCGGCCGACCCCGTCACGTTCCGCTATCTCGCCAGCCAGGGCGGCATTTCGCCGCACGAACTGGCCGAGCGAGCTCGGCTACTTCAAGGACCTCGGCATCGAGCTCGAGAATGTCGGCTATGCGCAGGGCGGGCCGGCCTCGCTCTTCGCGCTCGCCGCCGGCAGCGTCGATCTCGGCTCGGCCGCCACCGTCGGCGGTCATCAACTCGATCGCCGGCGGCAACGACTTCGTCGCCGCCTATCCCGTCGAACGGCATCAACGACCAGGTCCAGAGCGTCTTCTACGTGCTGGAGGACAGCCCGATCAAATCGATCGCCGACATCGCCGGCAAGTCGATCGCGGTCAACACGCTCGGCGCCCATCTCGACTACACGGTGCGCGAGGCGCTGCACCAGGCGCGGCCTGCCGCAGAACGCCGCCAACCTCATCGTCGTGCCGGGCCCGCAGCTTGAACAGACGCTTGCGCTCCGGCCAGGTCGACATCGCCGGCGCTCGGCTACTGGCAGTCGACCTTCGAGGGCGTGCTGAAGGAGCATGGCGGCGTGCGCGGCGTCTTCGACGACACCGACGTGCTGGGCGAGATCGCCGGCGGCTTCATCGTGCTGCGCCGCGACTTCATCGAGGCGCATCCCGAGGCCGCGCGCAACTTCGTCGAACAGTCGACCCGCGCCGCCGACTGGTCGCGCGAGAACCCGGACGAGGCGCGCAAGGTGCTGGCCGGCATCCTCGAGAAGCGCGGCGAGAACGCCGAGCTCGCCAAGCACTGGACCGGCTTCGGCCTGCGCGCCGGGCGCCCAGGCGATCGCCGCGCGACCTCGACTTCTGGATCGACGTGCTGGAGCGCGAGGGCAGCCTGCCCAAGGGCAAGCTCAAGGCCGCCGACCTGCTGTTCCAGCCGAACGCCGACGCGCAAATCGAACTGAGGCAGACATGAGCGCGACCTCCAGCACAGCCGCCGCGGAGAGGTCTCGATCCGCGACCTCTCCAAATCCTTCGCCATCAACGGTCGCCCGCTGACGGTCCTGAAGGGCCTCAACCTCGACATCCGCTCGGGCGAATGCCTGGTCATCGTCGGCGCCAGCGGCTCGGGCAAGACCACGCTGCTGCGCGTGCTTGCCGGGCTGGAGGCGGCCGACGGCGGCCGCGTGCTGATCGACGGCGAGCCGGTCCGCGGCGTCGGCACCGAGCGCGCGGTGATCTTCCAGGAGCCGCGCCTGCTGCCCTGGCTGACCGTGCTCGGCAATGTCGCCTTCGGCCTCGAAGTGCAGGGGCGAGTCCCGGCGCCGAGGCCGAGGAGCGGGCGCGCGGCTACATCGCGCTCGTCGGCCTCGGCGAATTCGCCGATGCCTATCCGCAGGCAGCTCTCGGGCGGCATGGCGCAGCGCGTCGGCATCGCCCGGGCGCTGACCGTGCAGCCCGAGATCCTGCTGCTCGACGAGCCGCTCGGCGCGCTCGACGCCATGACCAAGATCACCATGCAGGAAGAACTCGCCCGCATCTGGAGCGAGGAGAACGTCACCATGGTCATGGTCACCCACGATCTGGAAGAGGCGATCTACCTCGCCGACCGGGTGCTGGTCCTGCCCAAGGAGAAGGGCCGCGCGGCGCGGCTGATCGACATCGACCTGCCGCGCCCGCGCGACCGCAGCGAAAGCCGCTTCGTGCGCTACCGCGAAGAACTGCTGCGCGAGTTCGGCCTGCACTGAGAGGCAAGCTGGCCCAGAACGGGCTCTCAGAACCCGGCGAACGCTGCTTCGACGGCGGTCACCTCCTCCACCATGCGCACCTTCACGCCGATCTTCTGCTCCTTCAAGAGGTCGCACACCGCCTCGCCGTCGATCAGGTCGATCGTAGGCGCGCCGTCGCGCACCGCCTCGCGCCGCGCATCCGCGGTAAACGTACCGGTGGTCAGGATCAGGCCCTTGTCGGCGCGGCCCACCATTGCGCCGCGAAAGTCGCGCACCACGCTGGTGCCCACCGAGCCCTTCCAGCGCTTGCTCTGGGACAGGACGTGGAACGACAGAAGGTTCACGCGCAGCACCCCGGTGCCGTCGATGCCGCCATCGCCGCTGCGCCCGGTCACCTCCACCTGATGAAACCCGCCTCGCGCAGAATCCGCTGGCAGAGCCGCTCGAAAGCCTCGGGCTCCAGCCCGAGCAGTATGTCGAGCAGCCGTTCGCGCCTCGGGGCGATTTCGGTCGTATCGATGTCGACTTCGTCATTCACGGCCTGCGCGCTCCCGCCTGGGCGTCGCCTTGCGCCGGTTGGAATTTGCCTTGCGCACCATCTTGATCAACTGGTCGGCCGGGGCGTCGAGCATCAGCCGGCCGCTGGCCGTCAGCGACCACACGCCACGCTCGCTATTATCGGTGAGGCCGGCATTCTTCAGCTGGTCCATGTGCACCGGCAATCGAATTTGGTCGTCGGTCCGTTGCCATGCAGTCCCGCACGCGTGGCTTCCGGCAGGCCCATCATCTGCGCGAGTCGATCGTTGATCTCCTCGATCGAAGCCGAGCCGCCGAGCGTCTCCATCGCCTTCATGACGGGCACGAAAAGCCCCGGAACGCTCGGAAAGGGGGCCGTCATCGCGCCGCCGCCATCGCTCGCGTCGAGGTCTGGAAGCCGACCACCATTTTATTATAGTCGGCTAATATGCCGGCCTTGAACCCTTCTTGCATGGCCCGATGGCCGATCAGCTTTGCGGCGTTCTCTTTCGGAACGTCGCAGGGCTCTGCGTTTTAGTGGCCCTAAACTGATAGTTTGTTGGAGACATTCCTTAGCCGGCTTTTTTGCGAAATGACACCGGGTTGGTCAGCGGTCTTGTCGACCTCCCAAGAACCGAATGACAGCGCGGGCGGATGGCTGATCGTGCCGCTCGGGCGCCGGCGCGCCTTTTGCTCCGACGGAAATTCATGTTTTTGCGGCAAGCACTTGCCGCGGCCACGCCTTGGGAAAGGCTCTGAAAATGTCGCTCGCCATACGCTGGGTAGCCCAGCCTGAGACCTTCCTGATTGCCAATTTGATTGAGATATTTCCCGAACAAGCAGTTGAGACACACACCTTCCCCCTCGCACTGTCAAAGACCAAAAAACGAGGGGATCAACGTGTTATTGCAGCAGACCCGTCTCTCGGAAAATCAGCTCCGCCCCGCCATCACTAGCACTGGCTTGTCCCGGTAGAGCTCCGGGAACAGTCGCTTCAGGTTGGCGATTTTCGGCAGGTCGTTATAGACGATATAGGGGTAGGTGGGGTTCAGCGTCAGGAAGTCCTGGTGGTAGTCTTCCGCGGGGTAGAACGGCTTTTCGCCCTCCAGCGTGGTGACGATCTTGGCGGGATAGAGCTTGGCCGCGTCGAGCTCTCCGATGTAGCTCTGCGCTATCCTGTTCTGCTCGGCATTCGTCGCGAAGATCGCCGAACGGTATTGGGCGCCGTGGTCGGGCCCTTGGAAGTTCAGCTGCGTCGGGTTGTGGGCGACGGAGAAGAACACCTGCAGCAGCTTGCCGTAGCTCACCTCGTGCGGGTCGTAGGTGATCTCCACCGTCTCAGCATGTCCGGTGACGCCCGTTCCCACTGCTTCATAGAGCGCCGTCTCCTTGCGCCCGCCGGCGTAACCCGAAACGGCCTGTTTCACCCCCTTCACATGCTGGAACACGCCTTGCACGCCCCAGAAGCAGCCGCCGGCGAATACCGCCTTCTCCGTCGTGCCGGTGGCCTTCTCGTCGAGCGTCGGCGGCGGGATTTTTACCGCTTCCTCCTCGGCTACCGCCGGCGCTTGCCACAATGCCAGCGCTGCCGCCGCCAGCAGCAGCCCGCCGGCTGCCGCCGCGCCGATCTTACCTGCAACCCGCCTGATGCCGCTGCCGCGTCTGTCCATCTCAGGTTCTCCCGATTGCCACGATTGTCTTGACTGGGATTATGCCCGAAGTGGCGCATCTGGCGGGTAACTTTGCCGTGCGCTCGCCGTGTTGGCGCCGTGAGCGGCAGGCCCGCCCGTCCTACGCGACGCGCCACCGCAGTAGAGTTAGCGAACGGCTCTTACGCCACGCGCGGATAGTCCGTGTAGCCTTCCGCGCCGCCGCCATAAAAGGTCGCCCTGTCCGGCTCGTTGAGCGGCTTGCCGAGCCGGAAACGTTCCACCAGGTCGGGATTGGCGATGAACAGCTTGCCGAAGGCCACGAAGTCGGCGCGGCCGCTGGCCACGGCCTCGGCGGCCAGTTCCCGGTCATAACCGTTGTTGACCAGCCATGCGCCGGTGCCGCCGGCCTTGCGATAGGCTGCCTTGAATGCAGCGTAGTCGAACGGCTTGTCGCCCTGCACGAAATCACGTGCGCCGCCGGTCGCGCCCTCCACCACGTGCACATAGGCAAGCCCCAGCTTGCCAAGCCCCGCGGCAACGTGGTTGAAAAGCGGCTGCGGGTAGCTGTCGCTGGCGTCGTTGGCGGGCGTCACGGGCGACAGGCGGATACCGACCCTGCCCGGGCCCACCGCCTCGGCCACCGCCGCCGCCACTTCGAACAGGAAGCGGGCGCGGTTCTCGATGCTCCCGCCATAAATGTCTCCGCGCTGGTTCGATCCCGAGCGGAGGAACTGGTCGATAAGATAGCCGTTGGCCGCGTGGAGTTCGACCCCGTCGAAGCCCGCCACCTCGACGGCGGCCTTGGCTGCCTGGGCAAAGGCCGCCACGATGCCAGGAATTTCGTCGAGCTCCAGCGCGCGCGGCTCGGATGTCTCCTGGAAGCCGCTGCTGCCGTCGGACTGCACCAGATAGGTCTTCGATTTCGCCCGAATGGCGGACGGCGCCACCGGCTTGCCGCCGTTCGGCTGCAACGAGGTGTGCGAAATGCGTCCCACGTGCCAAAGCTGGGTGACGATCTTGCCGCCCGCCGCGTGCACCGCGTCGGTCACCTTGCGCCATCCGGCCAGTTGCTCCGGTGCGTAGAGGCCGGGCACGTCGGCATAGCCCTGGCCCTGATGGCCGATCGCCGTCCCTTCGGTGATCAGCAGGCCGGCCGAGGCGCGCTGCTTGTAGTATTCGACGGCCAGCGGTCCGGGCACCGCGTTGGGCGAGCGATTGCGCGTCAGCGGCGCCATGACGATGCGGTTGGAAAGCGCGAGGTTCCCAGCCTTGGCTGGATCGAAGAGTGTCGGCATCGGTGCACCTTTTTGGACAGTCGGCTTGAAAATCGCTGGAGAGATAGGAAGCGATCCGGTGCGCTGTAAGGAATGAGAATCCAATCTTTGCCTTGTTCCGGGAACGACGTTGCGTTGATGGCGCCACCGTGAACAGATGCAAGGTTGCAGCGACGCGATTTGCAACCATGATAAATGCAGATCGCGCGGGCCATCCGGAGTTGCGGCGCCGGCTCGCACCGCTTGCCTTTTGCCGCGCTCGCCCCTAAACGCGTGCGGCATGACCTTCCCTTTGTCCCACATCCGCAACTTCTCCATCGTTGCCCATATCGACCATGGCAAGTCGACGCTCGCCGACCGCCTGATTCAGCTGACCGGCGGGCTCGACGCGCGCGAAATGGCCGGCAAGGAGCAGGTGCTCGACAACATGGATATCGAGCGCGAGCGCGGCATCACCATCAAGGCGCAGACCGTGCGCCTCAACTACCGCGACAACAACGGCGAGGATTACATACTCAACCTGATCGACACGCCGGGCCATGTCGACTTCGCCTATGAAGTGTCGCGCTCGCTGTCGGCCTGCGAAGGCTCGCTGCTGGTCGTCGACGCCTCGCAGGGCGTCGAGGCGCAGACGCTTGGCCAACGTCTACCAGGCGATCGACAACAACCACGAGATCGTGGTGGTCCTGAACAAGATCGACCTGCCGGCCGCCGAGCCCGAGCGCATCCGCGAGCAGGTCGAGGAAGTGATCGGCATCGACGCCTCGCAGGCCGTGCTCATTTCGGCCAAGTCCGGCATCGGCATCGAGGACGTGCTGGAGGCGATCGTCCACCAGTTGCCGCCGCCGCGCGAGGGCGACGCCGCCAAGCCGCTGAAGGCCATGCTGGTCGACTGCTGGTACGACGCCTATCTCGGCGTCATCGTTTTGGTGCGCGTCATCGACGGCGTCCTGAAGAAGGGCCAGACCATCCGCATGATGGAGGACCGGCGCGAAATATCCGGTCGAGCGCACCGGTTTCTTCACGCCCAAGATGATACAGGCCGACGAGATCGGCCCCGGCGAGTTCGGCTTCATCACCGCCTCGATCAAGGAAGTCGCCGACACCCGCGTCGGCGACACCATCACCGAGGACCGCCGCCCGACCGACGAAGGCGCTGCCGGGCTTCAAGCCGGCGCAGCCGGTGGTGTTTTGCGGCCTGTTCCCGGTCGATGCCGCCGACTTCGAGGACCTGCGCGCCGCGGTCGGCAAGCTGCGCCTCAACGATGCGAGCTTCTCCTACGAGATGGAGAGCTCGGCGGCCCTCGGCTTCGGCTTCCGCTGCGGCTTCCTCGGCCTGTTGCACCTCGAAATCATCCAGGAGCGGCTGGAGCGTGAGTTCGACCTCGACCTGATCGCCACCGCGCCCTCGGTCGTCTACCGCATGAACCTCATCGACGGCACGGCAAGGAACTGCACAACCCGGCCGACATGCCCGACGTGATGAAGATCACTTCGATCGAGGAGCCGTGGATCCGCGCCACCATCCTGACGCCCGACGAATATCTCGGCTGCGATCCTGAAGCTCTGCCAGGACCGTCGCGGCATCCAGGCCGACCTTTCCTATGTCGGCAAGCGCGCCATGCTGGTCTACGACCTGCCGCTCAACGAAGTGGTGTTCGATTTTTACGACCGGCTGAAGTCGATCAGCCGCGGCTATGCCTCGTTCGACTACCACCTCACCGACTACCGCGAAGGCGACCTGGTGAAGATGTCGATCCTGGTCAACGAGGAGCCGGTCGACGCGCTCTCGATGCTCGTCCACCGCACGGCGGCGGAAAAGCGCGGCCGCGCTATGTGCGAGAAGCTCAAGGAGCTGATCCCGCAGCACATGTTCAAGATCCCGATCCAGGCGGCGATCGGCGGTAAGGTCATCGCCCGCGAGACGATCTCGGCGCTGCGCAAGGACGTCACCGCCAAGTGCTATGGCGGCGACGTCACCCGCAAGCGCAAGCTGCTGGACAAGCAGAAAGAGGGCAAGAAGCGCATGCGGCAGTTCGGCAAGGTCGACATCCCGCAGGAAGCCTTCATCCAGGCCCTCAAGATGGGCGACAGCTAACGTTGAAGCTGCCGATCTCCCCCTTTGCGATGGAGAAAGCGATTTCAACATCTTAATGCATGTCGCCCGAAAGTGCCTCGGTTACGGGAGAAACGACATGCACAAACAAGAAGCTACAGCGCCGCCGCCGAATCCCATTCGGCGCGACACGCCGTAGCGAGCCCGGTCCTGGGCCGTGAGCTTCTCGAACGGTCGAAGGGCCGGTCTTTGCGAGTAAGTGTTAGAAATCGCAACAGAGGGGCATTGGGAGGTACTGCGCTTCCAACCCCTCTACCGATAACCACCCGTACCAACCTCTCCGGAGGGCAGGCAATCGCATTTGCGTGGTCGCCTCCCCTCACTCCGTCTCGGCTTTGCCTCGACACCTCTCCCCCTTGTGGGGGAGATGTCCGGCAGGACAGAGGGGGCGCTGTCCCGCCTGTTCCTTCTCCCCGTTCACGGAGAGAAGGTGCCACGAAGGGGCGGATGAGGGGCGGCGTAAAGCTCCCGACTCAAATCGACGCCTGCTTCTCGCTATTTACTCTGCAGGGGAGGCGCCTCGCCAGCGAGGCGGAGAAGGGGGCAAGCATCTCCGCCTCTTCTTGCGCCTTGCGGGCTTGCCGGAGGACGGGAGAAACCGCGCCACATGCGAGGTCTTTCTCCTCGCATGCGCGCCCCGGAAAAACGTCCGCCTCCGACGGAAACGGAGGCGGACGCGCGCGGAGCCAGTGAGGTTCGCCGGTAAGAGCGGACCGAGCCCCGTCCCCGCGCTGTCCGAATGCCAGGCCAGGAGCATTGCGACGCCGAAACCGGCGAACACCTGGGTATGCGCTCGCTGCAAGCCTGCATTCCAAACGGGTCCCCCGACCCGTGCCCATCAGAGCGGAAAAGCCGGCGGCGTGTCGTCACCCATTTGGGTGTAGCGGCGCGGAATTTTGCTGCGGTGTCCAGCCTCTCCCTGGGGCAACCGGAGGCGCCACGCGCAGGGTTGCAGAAGGCACTGCCCGGCTCCTACTATTTCGCGAAACCTTCGATCCCCATCCATGCCATAAGCATCGTCCCACCCACCGGGACACCGGCTGATGATTCGCGCTTTTTTCGTCTTGCTGCTGCTTGCGCCGCCCGCCAGTGCCGCCGACATGGCGTTCTTCATGAAGAATCGGCACGCGCGCGACGTGGCCGTCGAGCTGCACGGCGAGAAAAATGTCTGGCCGGGCGGCGACCAAGTCTATCTGCTCGAGGGCAGATCGCAGAAGTCGGTGCCGATCGCCTGCACCGAGGGCGAGACGATCTGCTACGGCGCCTGGCTGTTCGCCGACGACCGTATCTCGTTCGGCGTCGGTCCGAAGAACGACCGGGACTGCGTCGATTGCTGCGCGGTCTGCGTCGCCAAATCCACCGCCGCCATCGATCTCGTTCCCTGATGCCCGCCCTGATCCCGCCACACGCCGCCCCTAACCGCATCGCATGATCGTCCGCGCCATTCCTCTGCTTGTGCTTGCCGTCCTTGCCGGCTGCGCCTCCGCCCAGCACTCGTTGCCTCGCGCCGAGGCGCCGGTGGTCGAGCAGTCGGCCGAGCCGCTCGACCCGTCGATCAAGCCGCTCACCCGGGAGCTGGAAGAGCAGGTATAGCGGCCGCGAATCCGGCTCGTGTGGTCGGCCCTGAAATACGCGCGATTGTCGACGGGAGCGTGACTGAATATGACTTTCTGCGACTGTTTTGATTGGGAGTGAACAGGTTTCGGCCGACCGGCCGGGCCAAAGTCCGCCAAGCCTCTGTTTCAATGCGATGTTTTCAGTTCGTCGTGAGCGCCCGACGATTTTTTATCCACCCCGGAAAGAAACGCCGGGTCATCCCTCGCGAAGCAGCCTGGCGCAAGCCGAGGTCGCCTCAGCGCCTTTCGCCGCTTGCATCGATGGGCTAGAGCATGATCCCGAAAAGTGGGAACCGGTTTTCGGAAAAGATCATGCTCCAACAAAAAGATAGGGCAGGCGCCCAAACCAATCAGGCCGCCGGAACGTCGAGAGAATGAACACCAAGACTTCGCCGCTCTATCTGGGCATAGACACGGGCGGCACCTATACGGATGCCGTGCTCTGGTCGCAGGCCGGCGGGCCGCGCGGAAATGTGCTCGCCAAGGCCAAGGCTCTGACCACCCGCCACGATCTCGCGGTCGGCATTTCCGGCGCCGTCGACGCGGTGCTGGAAAAGGCGGGCGTCGACCCGGCGGCGATCAAGCTTGCCTCGATGTCGACCACGCTCGCCACCAACGCCCTTGTCGAGGGCCAGGGCGGCCGCGTGGCGCTGGTGATGATCGGCTTTTCCGAAGCCGATCTTGCCCGCGACGGCTTGCGCGCCGCCCTCGGCACCGATCCGGTGATCTTCCTGCCGGGCGGCCACGATGTCCATGGCAACGCCCACCCGCTTCACCTCGAAGCGCTGGAAGCGGCCTTGCCGGAACTCGCCGTTTCGGTCTCCGGCTTCGCGGTCTGCGCCTATTTCGCCACCCGCAACCCCGCCCACGAGATCGCCGCCCGCGACCTGATCCGTGAAAGGAGCGGCCTGCCGGTCACCGCCAGCCACGAGCTTTCGGCCAAGCTCGGCGGCCCGCGGCGCGCGCTCACCACGCTGCTAAACGCCCGCCTGATCTCGATGATCGACCGTCTGGTCGCCGCTACCGAAGGGTTTCTGGTCGCGCGGGAGATAAAGGCGCCCCTCATGGTGGTGCGCGGCGACGGCGCCCTGGTGTCGGCCGCGTTCGCCCGCGCCAGACCCATCGAGACCATCCTGTCGGGTCCCGCCGCCAGCCTGGTCGGCGCCCGCCATATGACCGGCCTCGACGATGCCGTCGTCTCCGACATCGGCGGCACCACGACCGACGTCGCCGTGCTCGATCATGGCCGTCCGCGCCTCGATCCGGAAGGCGCCACCGTCGGCGGGTTCCGCACCATGGTCGAGGCCGTCGCCATGCGCACTTTCGGCCTCGGCGGCGATTCCGAGGTCGCGCTCGAGGATGGTGGCCTCAGCCCCGGGATACTGCTCGGTCCGCGTCGTCTGGTGCCGCTGGCGCTGGCCGGCGTCGCCCACCGCGACGCGCTCGTCGGCGAGTTGGAGCGTCAGCTCCGCGCGCCCAACCCCGGCCGCATGGACGGCCGTTTCGCCGTCCGCACCGGCGTGCCGGATCGCCTCGCCGCCGGCCTCACCGGCCCCGAGGCGAAGCTCTACGATCTGGTCGGCCCGGCGCCGCTGCCGCTCGACACGCTGCTCACCTCCACCGCGCAGAACGCCACGCTCAACCGGCTGGTGTCGCGCGGGCTGGTGCATGTCTGCGGCTTCACGCCGTCGGATGCCGCCCACACGCTGGGCAGGCAGGCCAACTGGAATGCCGAGACGGCGCGCCTCGGCGCCGAGCTTTTCGCCCGCAAGCGCGACGGCCGCGGCCAGCCCATCGCGCCGACGCCGGAGGCGCTGTCCGAACGGGTGCTCTCCGCGCTCACCCGCTGGTCGGCGGAGGTCATTCTGGAAACCGCCTTCGCCGAGGACGGCCTCGATGGCGCCGCGACCGTTGCCCATGCGCTGGTCCAGCGCGCCGTCGATGCCCATGCCGGCATCGCGCGCCTCACCGTTGCGCTTGACCGGCCGGTGATCGGCCTCGGCGCCTCGGCGCCGCTCCACTATGCCGGCCTGCCGCCGCTCGTCGGCAATGGCTGCGTCGTGCCCGAGGATACCGATGTCGCCAACGCGCTGGGCGCGGTGGTCGGTCAGGTGCGCGTCACCGCGGAAGCTGAGGTCGCGCAGCCCAAGGAAGGCCTGTTCCGCGTCTCGGTGGGCGACACCGTGCGCGATTTCACCGGCGAAACGGCTGCCATGGATTACGCCGAAAAGCAGGTTCGCGACATCGCGTCCGGCAGGGCGCTGGCGGCGGGCACAGATACGGCCGAGATCGAAGTGACGCGCGACTTGAACACCGCGACCGTCGCGGGGCAGCGCACCTTTGTGGCGGCGCATGTGGTGGCGGTTGCGACCGGCCGGCCGCGAATTGCTGTCTGACGTTTCTTGGGAAATCCATCCCTGTCGCCCGTCGGGGACCCATATTCGCGGGGGTGGACCTTCCCCCTGAAACTTACGATGAATTGACCCCCGCTGCGCGACATGCCAAACGCCCGGACAATTTACATCCCTAGTCTGGATTTCCTGGAGACTTGACGCATGACTGATCGCATCGACCTTGCCGGTTTGAAAGTGGCGCGGCAGCTCGGCGACTTCGTATCGAAGGACGTTTTGCCCGGCACCGGTGTCGACGAGCAGGCGTTCTGGCAGGCGTTTTCTGCGATCGTCCAAGACCTTGCACCGAAAAACCGCGCATTGCTGGACAAGCGCGATGATTTGCAGGAAAAGATCGACGCCTGGCACCGCACCAACGGGGCGCCGTCCGACATGGGCGTCTACAAGGCGTTCCTGAAGGACATCGGCTATCTCCAGGACGAAGGCCCGGCCTTCTCGGTCAACACGCAGAACGTCGATCCGGAAATCGCGGTGATTGCCGGCCCGCAGCTTGTGGTGCCGGTCATGAACGCGCGTTATGCGCTGAACGCCGCCAATGCGCGCTGGGGGTCGCTCTATGACGCGCTCTACGGCACCGACGCCATTCCCGAGATGGATGGCGCGGAGAAGGGCAACGGGTACAATCCGAAGCGCGGCCAAAAGGTCATCGCCTGGGCGAAGAATTTCCTCGACCAGGCGGTGCCGCTCGACGGCGCGAAATGGCAGCACGCCAGAGGCTTTTCGGTTGAAAACGCAAGGCTGGTGGTGTCGCTCGATGCCGGCCGCAAGACGGGCCTTGCGCGCCCAGAACAGTTCGCCGGTTATCTCGGGGATGTGGCGGTGCCGGTCCAGATACTCTTGATGAACAACGGTCTGCACATCGAAGTGCTGGTCGACGCCAGCTCGACCATCGGCAAGAACGATCCCGCCCATATTTCCGATGTCTGGCTGGAAGCAGCGCTGACCACCATCCAGGACTGCGAGGATTCCGTCGCCGCTGTCGACGCCGAGGACAAGGTTGCCGTCTACCGTAATTGGCTCGGCCTGATGAAGGGCGATCTGGAGGAAGAGGTTTCAAAGGGCGGCAAGACCTTTGTCCGCAAGCTCAATCCGGATCTCGACTACAACGCGCCGGATGGCTCGAACTTCGTGGTGAAATGCCGCTCGCTGATGCTGGTCAGGAATGTCGGCCACCTGATGACCAATCCGGCGATCCTCGACCGCGACGGCAACGAGGTGCCGGAAGGCATCATGGATGCCGCGATCACCAGCCTGATCGCGCTGCACGATGTCGGGCCCAATGGTCGCCGCGCCAATTCCCGCGCCGGTTCGGTCTACATCGTCAAGCCGAAGATGCATGGGCCGGACGAAGTGGCGTTCGCCGTCGAACTGTTCGCCCGCGTCGAGGCCGCGCTCGGTATGGCGCCCAACACCCTCAAGATGGGCATCATGGACGAGGAGCGCCGCACCACGGTTAACCTCAAAGAATGCATTCGCGCCGCCAGGGAGCGGGTGGTCTTCATCAACACGGGCTTCCTCGACCGCACCGGCGACGAAATGCACACGTCGATGGAAGCCGGCCCGATGATCCGCAAGGGCGACATGAAGCAGGCCACCTGGATTGCCGCCTACGAGGCGTGGAATGTCGATACCGGGCTGGAATGCGGGCTCGCCGGCCACGCCCAGATCGGCAAGGGCATGTGGGCGATGCCGGATCTGATGGCGGCGATGCTGGAACAGAAGATCGCCCACCCCAGGGCAGGCGCCAACACCGCCTGGGTGCCATCGCCGACCGCCGCCACCCTGCACGCCACGCATTACCACAAGGTAGACGTCCATGCCGTGCAGGAGGGCTTCAAAAGCCGTCCGAAGGCAAAACTCGACGATATCCTCTCCATACCGGTCGCTGTGCGTCCCAACTGGACGCCGGAAGAGATCCAGAAGGAGCTCGACAACAATGCGCAGGGCATTCTGGGCTATGTCGTGCGCTGGATCGACCAGGGCGTCGGATGCTCCAAAGTTCCGGACATCAACGATGTCGGCTTGATGGAGGACCGCGCCACGCTTCGCATTTCCGCCCAGCATATGGCGAACTGGCTGCATCACGGCGTCTGCAGCAGGGACCAGGTGATGGAAACGATGAAGCGCATGGCGGCGATCGTCGACCGCCAGAACGAGGGCGACCCGCTCTATCGGCCGATGGCGCCGGATTTTGAGAACTCGATTGCCTTCCACGCCGCTTGCGATCTCGTCCTGCAGGGCCGCGCCCAACCCAACGGCTATACCGAACCGGTGTTGCACCAGCGGCGGCTGGAACTGAAGGCTAAGGTGGCGAAATAGGATCGCGGCTGGAGCCGCGCGGATTGTTCGATAGATGACGCTCTACGTTGCCCACAACGCTGCACACCACTTCGAGCGCCTCCCATGAACCTGCTCGCCATCGACACATCAGCCAATCTCTGCGCCGCCTGCGTCGTCGATACCGATACTGGCCGCGAACTCGGCCGTGTCGTGCGCGATATAGGCAAGGGTCACGCCGAGCTGCTGATCGGCATTATCGAGGAAACGCTGAAAGCCTCGAACGTCGATTACAGTGGCCTTGGCCGCATCGCGGTCTGCACCGGTCCGGGCTCGTTCACCGGCGTGCGCGTCGGGGTCGCGACCGCGCGAGGCCTGGCGCTGGCGCTGAAAATTTCTGCAACCGGCGTCACCACGCTGGAGGCGATCGTCGCCGAGGCCCGTGAAGCATTTCCCGATCGTGCGATCATGGTGGCGATCGATGCGCGCCGTGAGGAACTCTACGCGGCTGTTTACGACGAATTCGGCAAAATCCTGTACGCTCCGGCGGTGATCAATGTGCAGGATGCGGCCGTTGTGGCCAGGAAATACCGCCCGCTGCTTGCCGGCTCCGCGGCAGCCATGGTCGCGCAGGCCGCCGCACCGGACATTTTTGACCTTGGGTCTCACGCGGCCACCGCCGATATCGGTGTCTATGCCGGATTGGCCCTGACCATGGACATGCATGGCGAGAAGCCGAAGCCGGTCTATCTGCGCGAACCGGACGCCAAGCCCCAGGCAGGTCTGATCCTGCCGAGGAGCGCCGGCTGATGCGGTTGCCCTTCATGTCGGCGCGTCCGAAGGACTATGCGATCCTGCCGCTGGCGCGCAGCCACAGCGCCTCGCTCGCGGTTCTGCACCGCGAGGATTTCATCCGCCCCTGGACCGGCGCGGAGTTCGCCGACCTGCTTGCCCAGAACACGGTGTTCGGCTTCGCTGCCTTCGAAACGGGCAAGGGCAGGGCAGGGCCGGTCGGCTTCGTGCTGGCGCGGCTGGCGGCCGGTGAAGCGGAAATCCTGACCGTCGCCGTTTCGAGGGCGCATCGCCGCCAGGGCCTCGGGCGGCAGCTGATGGACGCCGTGCTGCGCCGGCTGCATGCGCAGCGCGCCGAGGCGCTGTTCCTCGAAGTCGACGAGACCAATACGCCCGCGATCGCGCTCTACCGCCGGCTCGGTTTTCATGAAGTCGGCAAACGGCCGGCCTATTACCAGTCCGCCGACAACCGGAAGGCCAACGCGCTTGTCATGCGGCGTGATCTTCTCTGACGAAATTCCCCGACGGGGGAGTCTGGCGTCGGCATGATCGGTTCCATCCGGATATGGATCACCTTGCTGCTGTTCGTCGCAGCGACGCTTCTCATGGCGCCCTTGCAGATGCTCGTGCTGAAGACCGGGCTGTTTCTCAAGCCGGGCACGCTGCCGCGCTGGTGGCATGGGGTGATGGTCAAGGTGCTTGGCCTTCGCGTCCATGTGCAAGGGCAGGTCGCGACGCAGCGCCCGCTGCTGATTGCGTCGAACCATATTTCATGGACAGACGTCATGGTCATCGGTTCGCTGGCCGACGTCGCCTTCATCGCCAAGTCGGATGTTGCCGGCTGGCCGGTTTTCGGCGCGCTGGCCAAACTCCAGCGCACCGTCTTCGTGGAGCGTGACCGCAAGGGCAAGTCCGGCGACCAGGCCGGCGAGATCGCCGGCCGCCTGGCCGGCAACGATGTCGTGGTCCTTTTCGCCGAAGGCAGCACGGGCGACGGCAATCATCTGTTGCCGTTCAAGAGCACGCTGTTCGGGGCCGCGCGGCTGGCGCTTGGCCATGGCAATGCCGAAACCGTCTATATCCAGCCCGTGGCGCTCGCCTACACCAGGCTGCACGGCATGCCGATGGGGCGCCAGCATCGCGTCGTGGCCTCGTGGATCGGCGACGCCGATCTCGTCCCGCACCTGTTGATGCTGTTGCGCGAAGGGGCGATGGACGTCGAGGTGCAGTTCGGCCAACCGATGGAATTCACCGCCGCGAGCGACCGCAAACGGGTCACACGGCGGGTCGAGCAGCAGGTGGCGCGCCATGATGACCGAGGCGCTGCAGAACCGCCAGCGCGCCCGATGAAACAGGAAACGGCGAAACCGTCTGTTTTTTGTCATCGGGAAGCGTTAAAAGCCGCCGCATGGACTTGAACGAAATCGCCGAAGAAATGGCGCCGGCCGCGCCAATGGGCTCCGCCGAAAAGCCCTCCGCGCTGAAGAAGGTCTTCTTGAAGACCTATGGCTGCCAGATGAATATCTACGATTCGCAGCGCATGAGCGATGCGTTGTCGGCCGACGGCTATGTGGCGACCGAAACAGTCGACGATGCCGATCTGGTGCTGATCAACACCTGCCATATCCGCGAAAAAGCCGCCGAAAAGGTCTATTCGCAGCTTGGAAGGTTGCGCAAGATCAAGGCCGAGCGCGCCCAACATGGTCAAGAGATGATGATCGGCATTGCCGGTTGCGTGGCGCAAGCCGAAGGCCGCGAGATCCTGCGGCGCGCGCCGGTGGTCGACCTTGTCATCGGACCGCAGACCTATCACCGGCTGCCGGACGCGCTGAAAAAAGTACGCGGCGGCGAAAAGGTCGTCGAAACCGATTATGCGATCGAGGACAAGTTCGAGCACCTGCCGCAGCCGAAGCGCAGCGAGATCATTGGCCGCGGCGTCACCGCGTTCCTTACTGTCCAGGAGGGTTGCGACAAGTTCTGCACCTTCTGTGTGGTGCCCTATACGCGCGGCTCCGAAGTTTCCCGTCCGGTGGCGCAGATCGTCGCCGAGGCCGAAAAGCTGGCGGCGGCGGGCGTGCGCGAACTGACGCTGCTCGGACAGAACGTCAACGCCTGGCATGGCGAGGGATCGGACGGCAGCGAGTGGGGCCTCGGCCGCCTGCTCTTCCGTCTCGCCGAAATCCCAGGTCTGGCCCGGCTGCGCTACACCACCAGCCACCCGCGCGACATGGACGACGAACTGATCGCCGCGCATCGCGACCTGCCGGCGGTGATGCCCTACCTGCATCTGCCGGTCCAGTCCGGTTCGGATCGCATCCTGAAGGCGATGAACCGGCGTCACACCGGCGCCGACTACCTCAGGCTGATCGACCGCATCCGCGAGGCGCGTCCGGATATCGCCATGTCGGGCGACTTCATCGTCGGCTTCCCCGGCGAAACGGAAGCGGATTTCGAGGCGACGCTGGCCATGGTCCGGCAGGTTCGCTACGCGCAGGCCTTCTCGTTCAAATATTCGCCGCGCCCCGGCACGCCGGGCGCCGACATGGCCGGTCATGTGGCCGAGGATGTGAAGGACGAGCGCCTGCAACGCCTGCAGGCGCTGCTTGCGGAACATCAGCGCGACTTTACCGTTGGTTCGGTTGGCAAGACCATGGATCTGCTGATCGAGAAGCCCGGCCGGCAGCCTCGCCAGCGGGTAGGACGGTCGCCCTGGCTGCAGCCGGTTATTGTTGATGAAAAGGCCGGTGAAATCGGTGACATTATCAAGGTGCGAATCACCAAAGCAGGCCCCGCAAGCCTGTTCGCCGAGCTGGGCTGATTGAGCGCGGCGGCAAATCGAGGAGAGACGGTTGAGCGCCACCACGGAATTGAAGAACGTGCCCTCCGGGGCATCGGACATGGCGCACATCGTTCTCACCTTCGACAACAACAAGCTGGCGAGTTCGCTCTATGGCCAGTTCGACGAGAATCTGGCGCGCCTGGAACAAAAGCTCGGCGTTGATATCCGCTCGCGGGGCAACCAGCTCACCATCAAGGGCAATGCGTCGGCCGCCGAACAGGCGCGGCGCGCGCTCGACCACCTCTACGGCATCCTGCAGAAAGGCGCCGAGATCGCGCAGTCGGATGTCGACGGCGCCGTGCGCATGGCGATTGCCGCAGACGATCAGCTGACGCTGCCGACGCTGGAGCGCAAGGGCAAGATGGCCGCCGCGCAGATCGCCACCCGCAAGCGCACCATCTATGCCCGCTCGCTCAACCAGGACGCCTATATGCGGGCGCTGGAGCGCTCGGAGCTGGTGTTCGGCATCGGCCCGGCGGGCACAGGCAAGACCTATCTGGCGGTCGCCTACGCTGCGATGCTGCTGGAACGCGGGCTGGTCGAACGCATCGTGCTGTCGCGCCCTGCGGTCGAGGCCGGTGAGCGGCTGGGCTTCCTGCCGGGCGACATGAAGGAGAAGGTCGATCCTTACCTTCGGCCGCTTTACGACGCGCTCTACGATATGATGCCGGCCGACAAGGTCGAGCGCGCCATCGCCGCCGAGGTGATCGAGATTGCGCCGCTGGCGTTCATGCGCGGCCGCACGCTGGCGCACGCGGCAGTCATTTTGGACGAGGCGCAGAACACCACGCCGATGCAGATGAAGATGTTCCTGACCCGGCTTGGCGAAAATGCCCGGATGATTGTCACCGGCGATCCGACCCAGATTGACCTGCCGCCCAACACCAAGTCCGGGCTGGTCGAGGCGCTGCGTATCCTCGATGGAGTGCCCGGCATCGTAACGGTGCGCTTCAACGAGACGGATGTGGTGCGTCATCCGCTCGTCGCTGAAATCGTTCAGGCTTACGACCGCGATGGCAAGAAGGCGCGCGGAGCGGGATGAGTTGGGAATTGGCCGGCAAAACGCCATGAAGGATGCCGTTGGCGGCGTGCCCGCGCTGGAAATCGGGCTGGCGGAAACAGAGCCGCTCGAAATCGATATACTGGTCGAAGCGGGCGACTGGCCTTCCGAAACCGCTCTAGCCGTGCTGGCGCGCCAGGCGATCGCTGCCGTTTTCGCGGAAACGGGCGTCCAGCCAGCGCCGACCGAATTGAGCCTGGTATTCACCGACGACGCTCACATCCGCACGCTCAACGCCGGCTGGCGGGACAACGACAAACCCACCAACGTGCTTTCATTCCCGGCATTTCCGCCGCGGCGCGGGGGAGCGCTGCCGCCCATGCTGGGCGATATCATCCTGGCCGCCGAAACCATCGCCCGCGAGGCGACCCTGGAAGAAAAGCCGTTCGAGCACCATCTGACACACCTTATTGTTCATGGCCTTCTGCACCTTATGGGCTATGATCATGAGACCGAAGCCGAGGCGGAGGAAATGGAAGCGGTCGAGCGGCGGGCTCTTGCGCGGCTTGCCATTCCCGATCCCTACGCGTAACAGGAAACGGCAATTCACCGGACCACGATGAACGACACCATCAAAACTGCCCCCGTTACCGAAACGGGGAGCGAACCCAAGGCCTCAGGCCAGTCTGACGACGGTCCGAGTACGGCCGACCAGCCTTCTCCCGAACGACCTTCCTTATTCGAGCGGTTAGCTGGCCTTTTCAGGCAGCGCAACGGTTCGAACCTGCGCGAGGATCTGGCCGACGCCCTTGCCGAAAGTGCCACGGACGAAGCCGCCTTCTCCCCCGGCGAGCGCGCCATGCTCAACAACATCCTGCGATTGCGGGAAGTTCGCGTCGAAGATGTCATGATACCGCGCGCCGATGTCGAGGCAGTGGAGATTTCGACAACGCTCGGCGAACTGTTGAACGTGTTCGAGCAGTCGGGGCACTCGCGCATGCCCGTTTATGCCGAAACCCTGGATGACCCGCGCGGCATGATCCATATCCGCGACATCATGGGCCACATTACGCGCCTTTCGCGCGCCAAGAAGGGACGCACCTCCAAGGCCGCGGCCCAACGTTCCGCCACACTCGATCTTGCCAATGTGGATCTCACGAAGTCGATCGGCGAGTTGAGCCTGATACGCGACGTGCTCTTTGTGCCGCCCTCGATGCTGGCTTCCGACCTGATGGCGCGCATGCAGGCGGCACGCACCCAGATGGCCCTGGTGATCGACGAGTATGGCGGCACCGACGGCCTGGTTTCGCTCGAGGACATCGTCGAGATGGTGGTGGGCGACATCGAGGACGAGCATGATGACGACGAACCGCTGATCACCCAGGCCGGCGAAGGCGTGTTCATCGTCGACGCCAAGGCCGAGATCGACGACGTCGCCGCCAAGATCGGCGAAGACTTCAAGGCGGGTGAACACGGCGAGTATGTCGACACGATCGGGGGCATGATCTTCAACACGCTGGGGCGGGTTCCGGCGCGAGGCGAAGTCGTGCAGGCCATTCCCGGCTTCGAATTCCATGTGCTCGACGCCGATCCGCGTCGGGTGAAGCGCGTCCGGATCGTTCACGATCCCAAGGGTGAACGCCGCCGCCGGGTGCGTGAACAGCAGGCGTGATCCGGCCTGTCATCATCCGTTTGGAGCGTTGGCATCATCCTGATACATCTTTCGAGGGGTGATTCTCGGGAATTTGGGCATGGACCGCCTTGCCGGCCGAATAATATTGCTGTGGGGCTGGCGCCGTGTGCTGGTGGCTTTCCTGGCTGGCGCCCTGGCTGTCCTCGCTCAGGCCCCTTACGATTTCTTCGCTGTTGGGTTCATTTCGTTTCCGGTGCTGGTGTGGTTGCTCGACGGGGGCACGGTCGAGCCTTCGGCCCGCTTCCTGAAGCGGCTCGTTCCGGCCTTCGCGGTCGGCTGGTGGTTCGGCTTCGGTTATTTCGTCGCCGGCCTCTGGTGGATCGGCAGCGCATTGCTGGTCGAGGCAGAGGATTTCGCCTGGGCGTTGCCGCTCGCCGTTCTGGCACTGCCTGCGATCCTGGCCATCTTCTACGGGTTGGCGACCGCTTTCGCGCGGCTGTTCTGGAGCGGCGGTATCGGCCGGATAGCGTCGCTGGCATTTGGCTTCGGTCTTGCCGAATGGCTGCGCTCGGTGGTGCTGACGGGCTTTCCCTGGAACCCCGTCGGCTACATGGCAATGCCCATCCCGCTGCTCATGCAATCGGTTTCAATGGTTGGTGTGACCGGAATGAACGCGCTGGCGGTGCTGGTCTTCGCCATGCCGGCGCTGCTTGCGTCGAACAGACACCTGAAGGCAGGCCTGGTCCTGGCTGCTTTCCTTCTGACTGCCCATGTGGGATTGGGTTATTGGCACTTGTCGATGGCGGATGGTTCACCCACACGCTCGCTTGTCGTGAGAGTTGTGCAGCCGTCGATCCTGCAGACCGAAAAATGGGACGGCCGCATTCGCGACGTTATCTTCAGGAAAATGCTCGATCTTTCAGCGTTTCCGATCGCCGCCGATGGCAGCAAGCCACAGCTGATCCTTTGGCCGGAAACGTCGGTGCCGTTCCTTTTTACCGAGCGTCCGGATGCCTTGGTAGCGATCGGAGATCTGCTTGGCGACGGCCAGATGCTGATGGCAGGCGCGGTGCGGGCGGAGGGCGCGGCCGTCTCCGGCGGTGATGTGCGCTACTACAATTCCGTCGTGGCGATCAACGACAGAGGCGAGATCGTCGACGCGGTCGACAAGGTGCATCTCGTACCGTTTGGCGAATATCTTCCTTTCCAGGACATGCTCGCCAGCCTCGGCATCGAGAAGATGGTGCAGTTCCCGATGGATTTTTCGGCAGGCAGCCAGCGGCATGCGGTGAACCTTGGAGAAGGCATCCGCGCCGTGCCGTTCATCTGTTACGAGATCATCTTCCCGGATCTGGTTGCACGCGACACC
Source organism: uncultured Alphaproteobacteria bacterium (assembly GCA_963726065.1). Classification (GTDB taxonomy): domain Bacteria; phylum Pseudomonadota; class Alphaproteobacteria; order Rhizobiales; family Rhizobiaceae; genus Neomesorhizobium. The sequence goes on along the minus strand of CAVSAU010000013.1, from coordinate 391,586 downwards.
GCAACGTCCGACCTCATCATCAACGTGACCAATGACGCCTGGTTCGGGGATACGCCCGGCCCCTATCAGCACTTCCGACAGGCGCAGATCCGGGCTGTCGAAAGGGGGCAGCCGTTGGTCAGGGCGGCCAACACCGGTATCTCGGGCTACATCGATAATCGCGGGCGCGTCGTCGATGCGCTGGCGATCAACTCGTCGGGCGTGCTGGATGTTACCGTGCCGTTTTACGAACGGCGGGGAGCAGGCTTCTTTCAACCACGGCTTGTCGGCGTCTTCATCGTGCTGGGGCTAGCCACTTTAGCTTTCGGAATGCGCTTAGGACAACGCTTACGGGTGAATTGACAGAGCGTATATTAGAAATTCATATTGTATCGTCCCCCGGTCTTCCGATTTGGTATCCTTCTTACACATGGGGTTTAGGATAAACCGATCGGAAGAGAGGAACGAGTGCAAAACAAGCCGTTCGAACGGCGAGGAAAAAAATGTTAGAAAACAAGAAAAAACCCAATCCGATTGATATTCATGTAGGCAGCAGAATACGGCTTCGCCGCAACATGCTGGGCATGAGCCAGGAAAAACTTGGCGAAAGCCTCGGTATTACATTCCAGCAGATCCAGAAATACGAGAAGGGAACCAACCGGGTAGGGGCGAGCAGACTGCAAGCGATCGCCTCGATCCTTAGCGTGCCGGTTGCCTTCTTCTTCGAGGACGCGCCGGGACACGTGGCGGGTGAAGCCGGTGGACTGGCCGAAGACAGCTCGACAAACTACGTCGTCGATTTCCTCAACAGCCCTGAAGGCCTTCAGCTCAACCGGGCTTTTGTGCGGATCAACGACCCCAAAGTGCGACGTAAGGTTGTCGATCTGGTTAAGGCGCTGGCTACCGACGACGACGAATGATCGAAACTTAACGAGCGCCTACGGCCCTCGATTGCTGAGTGGATTTCCGCCGGTCGGTGCCGGCGGCATGGTGTGTGTTCTCCAAAGACAGCTTGACGAATTCGATCCGGGTTCGCTACACGGTCTGCGCCGATCCGGCGCTGCTGCCGGTTCTTTCAAGAGGGGACACCCGTGGCGCGCCAGAACTATCATTTCACCAGCGAATCCGTTTCCGAAGGTCACCCGGACAAGGTTTGTGACCGAATTTCCGATGAAATCGTCGATCTCGTCTACAGGGAAGCCAAGAAATCCGGCATGAACCCCTGGGACGTGCGTGTTGCCTGCGAGACGCTGGCGACGACAAACCGTGTTGTGATTGCCGGCGAAGTCCGGGTGCCTGATACTTTGCTCAAGAAGGCGAAGGACGGTTCCATCCTGACCGACGCGGGAGATTTCCCGATCATCAATCCGGCCAAGTTCAAATCGGTCGCCCGCAAGGCGATCCGTGCCATTGGTTACGAACAGAGCGGCTTCCACTGGAAGACGGCCAAGATCGACGTGCTGCTCCACGGCCAGTCCGCGGACATCGCGCAAGGTGTCGACAACGCCGCCGACAAGCAGGGCGAAGAAGGTGCCGGCGACCAGGGCATCATGTTCGGATATGCCTGCAACGAGACGCCGGATCTGATGCCGGCGCCGATCTACTACTCCCACAAGGTGCTTGAACTGCTGGCCGCCGCCCGCCACGAAGGCAAGGGCGAGGCAGGCAAGCTCGGGCCGGACGCCAAGAGCCAGGTGACTGTGCGCTACGAGAACGGCAAGGCCGCCGAAGTGACGCAGATCGTTCTCTCGACCCAGCACATGGATGAGAGCTGGGATTCGAAAAAGGTTCGCAAAGTCGTCGAGCCTTACATTCGCGAAGCGCTGGGTGATCTCAAGATCGCCAACGACTGCAACTGGTACATCAACCCGACCGGCAAGTTCGTCATCGGCGGCCCGGATGGCGATGCTGGCCTGACCGGCCGCAAGATCATCGTCGACACCTACGGTGGCGCTGCCCCGCACGGTGGCGGCGCGTTCTCCGGCAAGGACACCACCAAGGTCGATCGTTCGGCGGCCTATGCGGCTCGATACCTCGCCAAGAATGTCGTCGCGGCCAAGCTTGCCGACCGCTGCACCATCCAGCTTTCCTACGCGATCGGCGTGGCGCAGCCGCTGTCGGTCTACGTCGACCTACATGGCACCGGGAAGGTTGACGAGGCGGTGCTGGAAGACGCGCTGCGCGAGGTGATGGACCTGTCGCCCTCGGGTATCCGCCGTCACCTCGACCTCAACAAGCCGATCTATGCCAGGACCAGCGCTTATGGCCACTTCGGCCGCAAGGCAGGCCGCGACGGGTCGTTCTCCTGGGAGAAGACGGATCTCGTCAAGGCGCTGAAAGACGCGGTTGTGGGCAAGGAAAAGGTGGCGGCCTAACCCTTGAACGCCGACACGATGAATGGCGAAAGGCGCAGCCGATCAACGGAGGCGTTTTACGGTCGCCGGCATGGCAAGACGCTTCGGCCGCAGCAGGCCGAAGCGCTCCAGAATGGCCTCCCGCGCTACGGTATCGATCTCGCAGCACCAGCGCCCGCTGATCTGCGCGAGCTGTTTTCTGTTCCAGTGTCGGAAGTGCGTCTCGAAATCGGTTTCGGCGGCGGCGAGCATTTGTTGAACGACGCGGCGATCAATCCCCGTAGCGGGCTGATCGGCGTCGAACCGTTCATCAACGGCATGGCCAAGCTGATGACCATACTGGCCGAGCGGCCTGGCGCCAACGTCAGGGTCTTCAACGACGACGCAACGCAATTGCTCGACTGGCTGCCGAGCGCCTCACTGGAAGGCATAGCGCTGCTTTATCCCGACCCGTGGCCCAAGAAAAAGCACTGGAAGCGGCGGTTTGTCAGCGCAATCAATCTCGACCGCTTCGCGCGCGTGCTGAAGCGAGGCGGGGTTTTTCGCTTCGCCTCGGATATCGATACGTATGTAAATTGGACGCTGCTGCATTGCCGCGCCCATCCGGCTTTCGAATGGCAGGCGGGCGCTGCGGACAACTGGCGCCTCCCTTATCCGGATTGGCCGGGAACCCGCTATGAGGCGAAGGCGCTGCGGGAAGGGCGTACGCCCGCCTATCTGACTTTCGTCAGGAAATAATCTACGGGCTGCGGTGAATTCCGCAGCCGGGTGGCGTTAGAAGCGCCGGATGCTGTGGTACTGCGCCGGATCGATGCCGAGGACGCGCAGGTCGCGGTTGCGCGGGCTGCGGCCATTGTTGGCTGCCGCCGCCGCTGCAATGGCGCTGCCGACGATTTCGAAGAATCCAGGCGTTGCTGTTCTGCGGGTGGTCATGGTTGTTTCCTTTTCGCATTGTGCGATGCAGCATAGATAGGGACTATCGAGGCGTTTGTCAGGGATGTTTGCGCATGCGAGCCATGTGCGGCGCGCATTGGTTGCGATCCGACATTCGCTTGCGGCTCCGGTTCGCGCCGATACGGATTGGCTGGCAGGGCTTGAAAGCGCGGCTCTTATCGTTTACTTATGATTCAAATTCTTGGTCGGTATGACGAAGAGTGGGTCCACCCGGTCCCGCTCTTTTTTGTTACTTGCCGCACGCTTGGAGATGCAATGACCGCGACGACGGCAGCTGGCGAAACCGGTGACGACAGGATCATCCGCGAAAGCGGTATCGATGCGCGCGTCGCGATGATCGTCGAACCGGTGCTGCGTGCGATCGGTTTCAGGCTTGTACGCGTCAGGCTCTCGGGCCAGAACGGATTGACGCTGCAGATCATGGCCGAACGCGAAGACGGCACCATGACTGTCGAGGATTGCGAAGAAGTCAGCCGCGCGGTTTCTCCGGCGCTTGATGTCGAAGATCCGATCGAAAAGGCGTATCATCTTGAAGTGTCGTCGCCCGGCATCGACCGTCCGCTCGTCCGCAAGTCGGATTTCGGCAACTGGATCGGCCATCTGGTAAAGATGGAGACCGCGGTCATGGTCGCCGAGCGCAAGCGGTTCCGCGGCAAGATTGCCGAGGTCGGCGAGGACGGATGTGCTGATCGAGCGCGATCATGCCCGCCTACGGCGAGGAACCGACCGTGCGCGTGCCTTTCGAGGCGATTGCCGAAGCGCGGCTGATCCTGACCGACGACCTCATTCGCGACGCGCTGAGCAAGGACAACAGGGCGCGCAAGGAAGCCAGGAAACGTCGCGGCGAGCCGGAAGCTGGCGAAGGCGAAGAAGAAACGAAATTTGAAAGGCGACCGCGCCGGAAGGCAGCGGGAATCGCAAGGGAGACGAACAATGGCAGTCAGTGCAAACAGGCTGGAGCTCTTGCAGATCGCGGACGCGGTCGCTCGCGAAAAGGCGATCGACAAGTCATATCGTGATCGCGGCCATGGCCGATGCAATCCAGAAGGCGGCGCGTTCGCGTTATGGCCAGGAGACCAACATCCGCGCCGACATCAACCCGAATACGGGTGAGATGAAGCTGCAGCGGCTGATGGAAGTGGTCGACAGCGTCGAGGATTATGCGCGCCAGATCGCGCTTTCGACGGCGCGCGAGCGCAATCCGGATGCGCAGCTTGGCGATTTCATCGCCGAGCAGCTGCCGCCGATGGATTTCGGCCGCATCGCCGCGCAGTCGGCCAAGCAGGTCATCGTCCAGAAGGTGCGCGAAGCCGAGCGCGACCGCCAGTATGACGAATACAAGGATCGCATCGGCGAGATCGTCAACGGCACCGTCAAGCGTGTCGAATACGGCAACGTTATCGTCGATCTCGGCCGTGGCGAGGCGATCATCCGCCGCGACGAGCTGATCCCCCGCGAAAACTACAAGTATGGCGACCGGGTGCGCGCCTATGTCTACGACGTGCGGCGCGAGCAGCGCGGTCCGCAGATATTCCTGTCGCGTACCCATCCGCAGTTCATGGCGAAGCTGTTCACCATGGAAGTGCCGGAAATCTACGACGGCATCATCGAGATCAAGTCGGTGGCCCGCGATCCGGGCTCCCGCGCCAAGATTGCCGTTATCTCGCGCGACAGTTCGATCGACCCCGTCGGCGCTTGCGTCGGCATGCGCGGCAGCCGCGTTCAGGCGGTTGTCGGCGAGTTGCAGGGCGAAAAGATCGACATCATCCCGTGGTCGCACGATGCTGCTTCCTTCATCGTCAATGCGCTGCAGCCGGCTGAAGTCGCCAAGGTCGTGCTCGACGAGGATGCCGAGCGCATCGAGGTGGTGGTCCCCGACGACCAGCTTTCGCTGGCAATCGGCCGCCGCGGCCAGAACGTCCGCCTCGCCTCGCAGCTGACCGGCTGGGATATCGACATCCTGACCGAGCAGGAGGAATCAGAGCGTCGCCAGAAGGAATTCGTCGAACGCTCGAACCTGTTCATGGAAGCCCTGAACGTCGACGAGATGGTCGGTCAGGTGCTGGCCTCCGAAGGTTTCACCAGCGTCGAGGAAGTGGCCTATGTCGACGCGGACGAGATCGCTTCGATCGACGGTTTCGACGAGGACACAGCTTCCGAGATCCAGACCCGCGCCCGCGAATATCTCGAGAAGATCGAGGCCGAACACGACGAGAAGCGCAAGGCGCTTGGCGTGCAGGACGAACTGCGCGAAATCTCCGGCGTCACCACCGCGATGATGGTGACGCTTGGCGAGGACGGCGTGAAGACGATCGAGGACTTCGCCGGTTATGCCGTCGACGATCTGGTCGGCTGGAAGGAACGCAAGGATGGCGAGACCAAGGTTTTCCCCGGTGTTCTCGCCCCGCATTCCGTGTCGCGGGCCGACGCCGAGCAGATGGTCATGGCTGCGCGTCTGAAGGCGGGCTGGATTACCGAGGAAGATCTCGCGACCGAAGAAGCTGTTGAGGAAGAGGTCGGTGCGTGACGTGAGCGCGCATCCGACCGGAGACGCTCTTGAAAGACATGAACGAGCGCACATGTATTGTTACGCGCAAGGCGGCCGCGCCGGATGATCTGATCCGGTTCGTCGTCGGGCCTGATTCGGCCGTCGTTCCTGACCTCAAGAGAAATCTTCCTGGCCGCGGTTGCTGGGTGCTGGCCGACCGGGCGCATGTCGACCGGGCTGCTTCGAAGAACCACTTCGAACGTGCATTCAAGACGAAAGTCGGTGTACCGGCGGATCTCGGCGCGCTGGTCGACAGGCTTCTTGCCAAATCGGCGCTCGGGGCGCTGGGGTTGGCGCGAAAGGCCGGCGCCATCGCCCTCGGCGCCGCCAAGGTGGAAAGCACGGTTCGCAGCGGCAAGGCCGCCGCGGTGTTGCACGCCGACGAGGCATCGGACGACGGCGTCCGCAAGATTACCCAGGCGCGCCGCGCCGTGGTGCACGCGGAAGGTCCGGAAATACCCGCCTACAAACTTTTTTCGGAAACCGAATTGGGTTTGGCATTGGGGGGTACAAATGTGATACATGCTGCCGTTCTCGCGGGCGACCCGGGAAAGGCGGCGCTGAAGCGCATGGTTGCGCTTGACCGATACCGGGGCGGTTCCCCGGAAAACCGGTTGACGGTTGCGGCGACCGCCGCAGAGGATACGGAATGAGCGATACGAAATCCGACGACGACAAGACGCTGAGCGTCAATGTGAAGAAGACCTTGAGCCTGAAGCCGGCCGGCGTGACGCAGGGTACGGTGCGGCAGAACTTCTCGCATGGGCGTACCAAGCAGGTCGTCGTCGAAACCAAGAAGCGGAAATTCTCGATCCCCGGGGAAAAGCCGGAGCCCGCTCCGGTTGCGACCGTTTTCAAGCCGAAGCCTCCGGTTGTCGCCCCCGTGGCGCCGGAGACGCCGAAGCCGCAGCCCGTCGTGGAACGGCTGGTTCTCAACGAGCTTTCCAACGAAGAGATGGAAGCCCGTCGCCGTGCCCTCGAGGGTTCGAAGGTGCGCGAGGTCGAGGAACGCAAGCGCGCGGCCGAGGAGGCCAAGCGCCGCGCCGAGGAAGACGAGCGCCGCCGCCGCGAACGTGAGGAATCCGCACGCCGCCAGGCCGAGGAAGAAGCGCGCCTGCAGACCGAAGCCGAGGCACGCCGCCGCGCCGAGGAAGAGGCACGCCGTCGCGCCCCGCAAGCCGCCGATCTCGCGGCAGTCGCCGACGAAGAGGAAGTCAAGCCGAAGCGGCCCGCCGCCGGCCTGCCGCCTCGCCGTCTCGTCGCGCCCGAAGTTGCGCGTCCGGCGAAGCCGAGCAAGGGCGAAGAAGACCGCCGCCGCGGTAAGCTGACGCTCAACAGCGCGCTGTCATCGGAAGATGGAGACGCGCGTGCGCGTTCACTCTCGGCCATGCGTCGCCGCCAGGAAAAATTCAAGCGCGCGATGCACAATGAGCCTCGCGAGAAGGTTGTACGCGAAGTGATCCTGCCGGAAACGATCACCATCCAGGAACTCGCGCAGCGCATGTCCGAGCGCGCCGTCGATGTCGTCAAATATTTCATGAAGCAGGGCCAGATCATGAAACCCGGCGACGTGATCGACGCCGATACGGCCGAACTGGTGGCCTCCGAATTCGGCCATACGGTTCGCCGCGTTGCCGAATCCGACATCGAGGAAGGCCTGTTCAACATCGCCGACCGCGATGAGGACCTGGTTTCGCGTCCACCCGTGGTCACGATCATGGGTCACGTCGACCACGGCAAGACCTCGCTGCTCGATGCGATCCGCAACGCCAACGTGGTGTCCGGCGAAGCCGGCGGCATCACGCAGCACATCGGCGCCTACCAGGTCGAGAAGAACGGTCAGAAGATCACCTTCATCGATACGCCCGGCCACGCCGCGTTCACCGCGATGCGCGCCCGTGGCGCGCAGGCGACCGACATCGCCATCCTGGTGGTGGCAGCGGACGACAGCGTCATGCCGCAGACGATCGAATCCATCAGCCACGCCAAGGCTGCCGGGGTGCCGATCATCGTGGCCATCAACAAGATCGACAAGCCGCAGGCCGATCCGCAGAAGGTGCGCACGCAGCTCCTGCAGTACGAGGTCTTCGTCGAATCCATGGGCGGTGAAGTGCTGGACGTCGAGGTTTCGGCGACCAAGGGCACCAATCTCGACAAACTGCTCGAAGCCATCCTGCTTCAGGCGGAATTGCTTGATCTGAAGGCCAATCCGGACCGCACGGCCGAGGGCGTCGTTATCGAAGCCAAGCTCGACAAGGGTCGTGGTCCCGTGGCGACCGTCCTGGTGCAGACCGGCACGCTGATGCCCGGCGACATTCTCGTCGCCGGCAACGAGTGGGGCCGCGTCCGCGCTCTGGTCACCGATCGCGGTGAGCAGATCAAGGAAGCGCCTCCGGCCATGCCGATCGAGGTTCTCGGCCTGCAGGGCACGCCTCAGGCCGGCGACCGTTTTGCGGTCGTCAACAACGAGGCGCGGGCGCGCGAGATCACCGAATATCGCCAGAGACTGGCGCGGGACAAAGCCGTCGCCAAGCATGTGGGCCAGCGTGGTTCGCTCGAGCAGATGATGTCGCAGCTCCAGACAAGCGGGCTGAAGGAATTTCCGCTGGTCATCAAGGGCGACGTGCAGGGTTCGATCGAGGCGATCGCCGCCGCGCTCGACAAGCTCGGCACCGACGAGGTGAGGGCGCGCATCGTTCATGCGGGCGCCGGCGCCATCACGGAGAGCGACGTGTCGCTGGCCGAGACCTCGAATGCCGCGATCATCGGCTTCAACGTTCGTGCCAACAAGCAGGCACGCGACGCCGCCGAACAGGCCGGCATCGAGATCCGCTACTACAACATCATCTACAACCTGGTGGATGACGTGAAGGCAGCGATGTCGGGCCTGCTGTCGCCGGAGCGCCGCGAGACCTTCATCGGCAATGCAGAGATCCTCGAAGTCTTCAATATCACCAAGGTCGGCAAGGTCGCTGGCTGCCGCGTGACGGAAGGCAAGGTCGAACGCGGCGCCGGCGTGCGCCTGATCCGCGACAACGTTGTCATCCACGAAGGCACGCTGAAGACGCTGAAGCGCTTCAAGGACGAAGTATCGGAGGTTCCGGTGGGTCAGGAATGCGGCATGGCGTTCCAGAACTATGAGGACATCCGCCAGGGTGATATCATCGAGTGCTTCCGCGTCGAGATGGTGACGCGGACGCTGTAGTTGACCGACGCCTCGCACGAGTAAGGGACGGCGACGGCGTCGCCGCCCACAACCCACGAGACATGGAGTGCGGTCCTATCCCGCGCTCCACGATTTCAGGATTTTTCGACACATGTCCCGATCCCCGTCCTCAGGACCCTCCCAACGCCAGTTGCGCGTTGGCGAACAGGTCCGCCATGCGCTTTCCGACATCCTCCAGCGCGGCGAGATTCTCGATCCGCTGCTCGAGACGGCGGTCATCTCGGTATCGGAGGTGCGCATGTCGCCCGATCTGAAGATTGCCACCGCCTTCATCTCGCCGCTTGGCGCGGGCGATGGGCAGGCCATCATCAAGGCGTTGGCGCAGCACGCGAAGTTCATTCGTGGCCGCGTTTCCGGCGCCCTTCGTCAGATGAAATACATGCCCGAATTCAGGTTCAGGCTCGACACCAGCTTCGACAACATGTCGAAAATCGACGAATTGCTGCGCTCGCCGAGCGTAGCGCGCGATCTCGACGCCGACAATGACAAGGATGCCGAATAATGGCGCGCCGCGGTAAGAAAAAGGGCCGGCCGGTCTCAGGCTGGCTGGTGTTCGACAAGCCGGTGGGCATGGGCTCGACCGAAGCCGTCGCCAAGGTCAAGTGGCTGTTCAACGCCGAGAAGGCCGGCCACGCCGGCACGCTCGACCCGCTGGCGTCCGGCATGCTGCCGATCGCGCTGGGCGAAGCGACCAAGACGGTGCCTTACGTCATGGACGGCGCCAAGGTTTATCGCTTCACCGTTGCCTGGGGAGAGGAACGTTCGACCGACGACCTTGAAGGGCCGGTGACAAAGAGCGCCGAGAAACGCCCGTCGGAAGAAGAAATCCGCGCCATCATGCCGAAATACACCGGCGTTATCATGCAGACGCCGCCGCAGTTTTCGGCAATCAAGATTGCCGGCGAACGCGCCTATGACCTCGCCCGCGAGGGCGAAACGGTCGACATCCCTGCCCGCGAGATCGAAATCGGCCGGCTCGACATGGTTGAAAACTCAGTCGGCCGCACCGTTTTCGAGATTGAGTGCGGCAAGGGCACCTATGTCCGTTCGCTGGCGCGCGACATGGGCCGCGATCTCGGCTGCTACGGCCACATCGCGGAACTGCGTCGCATCGAGGTCGAACCTTTCACCGCCGACGACTTCGTGACGCTTGGTGAACTGGAAGCCGCCGCTCCGGCTCCTGTCGCCAAGGGCGAAGACGGCGAATCCGAAGCGCCTGTTCTCCTCGATATGAAGGCGCGCTATGCCGGTCTCGATGCCTTGCTGGTCGATACCGGCGCTGCGCTGGAATGCCTGCCGCAGGTAGCGCTCACCGACGATGCGGCTTCCAGGATCAGGCTTGGCAACCCGGTCATCATTCGCGGCCGTGACGCACCGGTGGAAGCCGACGAAGCTTGCGCCACGGTACGCGGCAAGCTGGTGGCGATCGGCGCCATCGAAGCCGGAATGTTCAAGCCAAAACGCGTCTTTGCGGCTTGAGGCTTGCCCGCCCGCACTGTTTCCGGTTGGATCGGCGCCGATAAAAGAGCAGGCGAGAAGCGATGGCGGAGGCTGAAACCAGAGGCAATCCGGCCAGGCCGCACCGCAACCGCTCGCCGGTGGGCGCATCGCCCGGCACGCTGATCGCCGATCCCTCGGCGCGCCAGTCCGCTCTCAACCTGACGCTGATTTCGCCCGACGACTGCAAGTTCGTCGACGATGCCAGCCTTGACGATGTGGCGGCAGCCTGCCGGAAATGGCCGCTGATCTGGCTCGACTGCGTTGGTCTGGCCAACATCAGCCTGATTGAAGAGATCGGGAAGATATTCGGGCTGCACCCGCTGGCGCTCGAAGATGCGGTGAATACCGGCCAGCGCGCCAAGGCCGATTTCTTCGACGATCATGCTTTCTTCGTGCTCAGCATGATCGACGATGCAAAAACCGCCCGCTACGAACAGATATCCTTTTTCTTCGGCGATAATTTCGTCGTCACCTTCCAGGAACGCGAAGGCGACCCGTTTGAGCCGGTGCGGCGGCGCATCCGCGAATCCAATCCGAGCCGCCTGCGCCATCGCAAGGCCGACTACCTTGCCTATGCGCTGATCGACGCGGTGGTGGACAGCTATTTCCCCGTCGTCGATGCGACCGGCGACACCGTCGACCGTATCGAGGACGAACTGCTGGCTTCGCCGAAGAAATACCAGATCGGACAGCTTCATGGACTAAGGCGCGCCACCAATCTTTTGAAGCGCACGCTATGGCCGCTGCGCGATGCGCTGACGGCGCTTGTCCGCTCGGATGCGGCCTTCATATCCGCCGAAACCAAAGTCTATTTCAATGACACGCTCGACCATGCAATCCGGTTGACCGAAACCGTCGAGTCGCAGCGCGAGATGATGATCGGCCTGATCGAAATGCATCTGTCGCTGTCGCAGGCGCGCACCAACGAGATCATCGGGGTGCTGACGATCGTATCGGCGATATTCATCCCGCTGACTTTCCTTGCCGGCATATGGGGCATGAATTTCGACCCCTCGGCCTCTCCCTGGAACATGCCGGAATTGCTTTCTTATTATGGCTATCCCATCGCGCTGGGCTTCATGGCGCTGGTCGCGCTGATGATGGTTCTGTTCTTCCGCTGGAAGAAGTGGCTGTAAAGCCTTTGCATCTGTGCTGAGGCGAGGAGTTCCGTTCAGCAGGGCGCGTGTTGTACTTGCTTGCGACGGCAGGGGTTGGCGCCGAAACTTGCCCAGGGTTCGCACAGTAGTTTGCCGGTTCCGATTAGGACTAGCGTTCCCGGCTGTTTTCCACTATATGCGCCGCAGCATTGCGCTGTGGCGCCATGTACACCGGCCCCCGCTGGACGACATCCTGGCCGTGGGCGTCCCGTTTCCTACAAAAAGCAGAAAGGAAAAGCACGATGTCGATTACCGCAGAGCGTAAACAGGCATTGATGACCGAATTTGCAACCGCCAAGGGCGATACCGGATCTCCGGAAGTCCAGGTGGCCATTCTTTCCGAACGCATCAAGAACCTGACCGAGCACTTCAAGGATCACAAGAAGGACAACCATTCCCGCCGTGGTCTTCTGGCACTCGTTTCGCAGCGCCGCCGTCTCCTTGACTACCTGAAGGGCAAGGATGAAGGCCGCTACTCGACGCTGATCGAAAAGCTCGGCCTGCGCCGCTAAACAAACCTGATCGGCGGGTTTCCCTCGGGAGGCCCGCCGATTGCACTTCCGGACCAGCTCGCTCGAGCGGTCCATATGGCATGATCCCGAGCAGAGGGAACCCTTCCGCAAGGATCGTGCCGAGACGAGGTTCCGGATTGCTCACGGGGAGCTGACGAAACCGCCCATGGGCAGGTCATGGGGCAGGATTGCAGGATACTTGGGGCACCGAAATGGTGCTGGCCGCTGCCAAGTCTCCTGTTGTCTTGCCCGTGGCTCGTCCGAGAACGAAGCAAGGGAAGCATGTCCGCGCGGTGCATCACGGCGCGGTCTTCCCGCATATGAAGGACAAGACATGTTCAACCACCACAAAGTGGAAATCGAATGGGGCGGTCGCCCGCTCATCCTGGAAACCGGCAAGATCGCCCGCCAGGCCGACGGCGCAGTGCTTGCCACCTACGGCGAAACCGTCGTTCTGGCCACTGTTGTTTCCGCCAAGGAGCCGAAGCCGGGCTTCGACTTCTTTCCGCTGACCGTCAACTACCAGGAAAAGACCTACGCCGCCGGCAAGATCCCGGGCGGCTACTTCAAGCGTGAGGGCCGTCCGAGCGAGAAGGAAACGCTGGTTTCCCGCCTCATCGACCGCCCCATCCGCCCGCTCTTCGCCGAAGGCTACAAGAACGACACCCAGGTTGTCGTCACCGTCGTGCAGCACGACCTCGAGAACGATCCCGACATCCTGTCGATCGTTGCAACCTCGGCCGCGCTGACGCTGTCGGGCGTGCCGTTCATGGGCCCGATCGGCGGCGCTCGCGTCGGCTACATCAACGGCGAATATGTGCTGAACCCGCACATCGACGAGATGCAGGAATCGAAGCTCGACCTGGTCGTCGCCGGTACGGGCGATGCAGTGCTGATGGTCGAGTCGGAAGCCAAGGAACTGCCAGAAGACGTCATGCTCGGCGCCGTTATGTTCGGTCACAAGGGCTTCCAGCCGGTGCTGGACGCCATCATCAAGCTCGCCGAAGTCGCTGCGAAGGATCCGCGCGATTTCACGCCGCCGAGCTATGCCGATCTTGAAGCCGACATGCTGAAGCTGGTCGAGGGCGAACTGCGCGACGCCTACAAGATCACTGACAAGCAGAAGCGTTACACCGCAGTCGACGCGGTCAAGGCCAAGGTCAAGGAAACCTTCTCGCCGAAGGGCGACGAGACCCCGCTGTGGACCAGCGAGCAGGTCGCGACCGTGTTCAAGGAACTCCAGGCCAAGATCGTGCGCTGGAACATCCTCGACACGTCCTCGCGCATCGATGGCCGCGATCTGCAGACGGTTCGTCCGATCGTTTCGGAAGTCGGCCTTTTGCCGCGCACCCACGGTTCGGCCCTGTTCACACGCGGCGAGACCCAGGCGATCGTTGTCGCCACGCTGGGCACCGGCGAGGACGAGCAGTATGTCGACGCGCTGACCGGCATGTACAAGGAGACCTTCCTCCTTCACTACAACTTCCCGCCCTACTCGGTAGGTGAAACCGGCCGCATGGGTTCGCCGGGCCGCCGTGAAATCGGCCACGGCAAGCTCGCCTGGCGCGCCATCCGCCCGATGCTGCCGGCTACCGAGCAGTTCCCTTACACGCTGCGCGTCGTTTCGGAGATCACCGAGTCCAACGGTTCGTCCTCGATGGCGACTGTCTGCGGCACCTCGCTGGCGCTGATGGATGCGGGCGTTCCGCTGCAGAAGCCGGTTGCCGGCATCGCCATGGGCCTGATCAAGGAAGGCGAGCGCTTCGCGGTGCTCTCCGACATCCTCGGCGACGAGGATCACCTCGGCGACATGGATTTCAAGGTGGCTGGCACCGTCAACGGCATCACCGCCCTGCAGATGGACATCAAGATCGACGGCATCACCGAAGAGATCATGCAAGTCGCGCTTGGCCAGGCCAAGGACGGCCGCCTGCACATCCTCGGTGAAATGGGCAAGGCGCTTTCCGGCGCCCGTTCGGAACTCGGCGAGTTCGCGCCGCGCATCGAAGTCATGCACATTCCGACCGACAAGATCCGTGATGTCATCGGCTCGGGCGGCAAGGTGATCCGTGAGATCGTCGAAAAGACCGGCGCCAAGATCAACATCGAAGACGACGGCACCGTGAAGATCGCTTCCTCCAACGCCAAGGAAATCGAGGCGGCAAAGAAGTGGATCCACACCATCGTGGCCGAGCCGGAAGTCGGCGAAATCTACGAAGGCACGGTCGTTAAGACCGCCGACTTCGGCGCATTCGTCAATTTCTTCGGCCCCAAGGACGGCCTCGTCCACATCTCGCAGCTTTCCAACGAACGCGTCGGCAAGACCACCGACGTCGTCAAGGAAGGCCAGAAGGTATTCGTCAAGCTGATGGGCTTCGACGAGCGTGGCAAGGTTCGCCTGTCGATGAAGGTTGTCGACCAGGAGACCGGCAAGGAAATCGTCCGCGAGAAGAAGGCCGAAAGCGAAGAAGACGCCGCCTGATTTCGGCTGCATAAGACAAAGACGGGCGCTGCCGCGAGGTGGCGCCCGTTTTCGTTCGACCTACAGCGCGTCGCGCCGAATGGGATTCGGCGGCCACGCTGTAGCTTGTGGTTTGTGTGCATGTCGAATCCCGAAACCGAGGACACTTTCGGGCGACATGTATTACACTTTTCGATTTTTCCGCCCGATATGGTTTCCCGCAATGACCCAAGAAGCCCTGAAAACGCTGTTTCATCCCTATGAAACCGGTGAACTAACGCCGCCGGTGCGTGGCGAAGCGGTGCTGTTTCTGGGTGCGGAGCCGGGCTTTCGCTTGCCCGCCGGCTTCACTGCCGATCTCTCCCTCGTTCAGGGTTTTCGGCCGGATTATCGCGCGCTTCTCGCATCCCGCTATCGCGTTCAGTCCGCGCCGGAAGGTGAGGGGTTCGCCAGTGCTCTGATCGTGTCGGGACGCCATCGCGGACAGAACGAAAACCGCCTGGCCGACGCGCTCGAACGGGTCAAGGCAGCCGGCCTGATCGTCGTTGCCGGCGGCAAGGAGGACGGTATCGCATCGCTGCGCAAGCGTGTCGCGGCACTGGTCGAACTTGACGGCCACATGCCGAAATATCACGGCATCGTCTTCTGGTTCCGACGCCCGGACAATGTTGCCGAAATCCTTGCCGCACTGCGTGAAGGCAACGGCGAGACGGTCGTCGATGGCCGTTTTCGCACCGCGCCCGGCATGTTCTCGCACGACCGCATCGATGCCGGGTCGAGGCTGCTCGCGGAAAACCTGCCCGTCGATCTTTCCGGCAAGGTTGCCGATTTTTGCGCGGGTTGGGGCTACGTGGCCGCGGAAGTTCTGCACCGGGCGCCCGATGTAAGGCAGCTTGATCTCTACGAAGCGGATTTCGCTTCGATCGAGGCGGCAAAGGCCAACCTCGCCGACCAGCCCGTCGCCAAGAACTTCTTCTGGCACGATCTCTTGGGCGAACCGGTCGCCGAGCACTACGACGCGATCGTCATGAACCCGCCCTTTCACAAGACGCGCGCCGCCGAGCCAATGATGGGTCGGGGCATGATCAGGGCAGCCGCGGCAGCCCTGCGTCGTGGCGGCAGGCTGTTCATGGTGGCAAACAAGCAGTTGCCCTACGAAGCCTCGCTCGACGCCGAGTTCGGAGGGCACAAGGAAATCGCTCGCGACAGCGGGTTCAAGATATTGTCGGCAACACGCTGACCGGATAGAGCGGCGAAGGCGATCGCTAGATCGGAATCGCCTTCGCCGCTCTATCCCTTTGTTTCAGCATCGGATTTGCCCAAAACCGCTGCGCGCTTTTCGGTTCCGATGCTCGCGCCTTATTCCTTGCCTTCGTCGGTGCGCTTCAGCTCTTCGAGCGTCGGCATCGAGACAATGTGATATCCGGCGTCCACATAGTGGATCTCGCCGGTAACGCCGCCGGAAAGCTCCGAAAGCAGGTAGAGGGCAGAGCCGCCGACTTCGTCGAGCGAGATGGTTTTCCTCAGCGGGGCATTGCGCTGCTGATAGGAGAACATATAGCGCGCGTCCGAAATGCCGGCGCCCGCCAACGTCCGCACCGGGCCTGCTGAAATGCCGTTCACCCGGATGCCGCGCGGGCCATAGTCGTTGGCGAGATAGCGTACGCTGGCTTCCAGGCCTGCCTTGGCGACACCCATGACGTTGTAATTTGGCATGACCCGCACCGATCCTGCATAGGTCAGAGTGATCATCGATCCGCCTTCGTTCATCATCCCGGCCGCCTTGCGGGCGATCTCGGTGAACGAATAGCAGGAGATTACCATGGTGCGGATGAAGTTTTCGCGCGTGGTGTCGGCATAGAGGCCCTTCAACTCGTTCTTATCGGAAAAGCCGATGGCGTGGACGATGAAGTCGAGCTTACCCCATTCGGCAGCGAGCGTGTCGAAGACCGAATTGATCGACGCGCTGTCCTCGACATCGCAAGGCAGCACCAGCGAAGCGCCGACCTTCTCGGCCAGTGGCTTCACGCGCCGTCCGAACGCATCGCCCTGATATGTGAAGGCGAGTTCGGCGCCATGCTCGGCAAGCTTACGGGCGATGCCCCAGGCGATCGAATGATCGTTGGCAACCCCCATGACGAGGCCGCGCTTGCCCTTCATCAATCCGTCCATGCTGGAAAGCCTTAGCTGTTGTAACGCTGGAAGACGAGCGTGGCGTTGGTGCCGCCGAAGCCGAACGAGTTCGACAGGACCGTATCGATCTTGGCGTTGTCGATGCGCTTGCGCACGATCGGCATGCCTTCGAACTCCGGGTCGAGTTCGGTGATGTGGGCGCTCTCGCCGATAAAGCCGGCCTGCATCATCAGGATCGAATAGATCGATTCCTGCACGCCGGCCCCGCCGAGAGAGTGGCCGGTCAGCGATTTGGTCGACTGGATGTGCGGGATGCGGTCGCCGAAGACTTCACGGATTGCGCCGATTTCCTTCGAATCACCGACCGGCGTCGACGTTCCATGTGTGTTGATGTAGTCGACATCGCCCTTCACGGTAGCCAATGCCTGCCGCATGCAGCGCTCAGCGCCTTCGCCCGATGGCGCAACCATGTCATAGCCGTCCGACGTCGCGCCATAGCCGACGATCTCGGCATAAATCTTGGCGCCACGGGCCTTTGCGTGCTCCAGTTCTTCGAGAACCAGGACGCCGGCGCCACCGGCGATGACGAAGCCGTCGCGGGTCACGTCGTAGGCGCGCGAGGCGGTCGCCGGCGTGTCGTTGTATTTGGAGGACATCGCGCCCATCGCGTCGAACAGGTTCGACATGCTCCAATCGAGGTCCTCGTGGCCGCCGGCGAACATCATGTCCTGCTTGCCCCACTGGATCAGTTCGTAGGCGTTGCCGATGCAATGCGCCGAGGTCGAGCAGGCAGACGAGATGGAGTAGTTGACGCCGTGGATCTTGAACCAGGTCGCCAGCGTCGCCGAGGCGGTCGAGGACATCGCCTTCGGCACCGCGAATGGTCCGATGCGCTTGGGGCTGGTGTTCTTGCGGGTGATGTCAGCGGCATCGACGATAGTCCTGGTCGAGGGACCGCCCGAGCCCATGACGATGCCGGTGCGCTCGTTGGTTATGTCGCTTTCCATCAGCCCGGCATCGGCAATCGCCTGGTCCATGGCGACGTGGTTCCACGCAGCACCCTTGGAAAGGAAGCGGGCGGCGCGGCGATCGATCAGTTCGGTCGGGTCGAGCGTCGGGGCGCCCCAGACCTGGCAACGGAAGCCGTGTTCGGCGAATTGGTCGGAGAACGTGATGCCGGATTTGGCGTCATGCAGCGAGGCGGTCACCTCCTCCGCATTGTTTCCGATGGACGATACGATACCCAGGCCCGTGACAACGACGCGTCTCATAAGTGCTCCTTGGTGGCTGCGTGCCTGCGCTCAGGCTGCTTCCTGCTTGGCGAGGCCGACCCGCAGGTCGGTGGCCTTGTATATGGTCTCGCCGTCGGCCTTAAGCCAGCCATCCGCGATGCCTAGCACCAGCCGGCCACGCATCACGCGTTTGAAATCGACGCCGTATTCCACTTTCTTGGTCTTCGGCGTCACCATGCCCTTGAACTTGACCTCGCCGGTCGACAGCGCCATGCCCTTGCCAGGCTCGCCCAGCCAGCCGAGGAAGAAACCGGTCATCTGCCACATGGCGTCGAGGCCGAGGCAGCCTGGCATCACCGGATTGCCGATGAAATGGCAGGGAAAGAACCACAGGTCCGGCTTGATATCCAGTTCGGCGCGAATGAAGCCCTTGTCGAATTCGCCGCCGGTCTCCGAGATTTCGGTGATCCGGTCGAACATCAGCATGGGCGGGGCAGGCAACTGCGCGTTGCCAGGCCCGAAAAGCTCGCCACGGCCGCACGCAAGCAGGTCTTCATAGCCGTAGCTGGACTTCTGTTCCGCCATAAGAATCTTTCCCGTCCCGTCGGTGCCGGTCGACCGCACCCTGTTATCGTTCGTTAGTTCACTACCACAGTCTGTTTCCCACCGGAAACCGCCGTCTGCGCTTATAGCGCCCGTTTGCTGCGGTCAATGTGCCGCTATTGATCGCCGGACGGCGACCGAATATATGTCGAAGGGGAAACAAGCGGTTTGGCATACTGCGGGGCGCAGCGCAGGGTTCGGGAAAGAACAGCTCCAACTATATGGTGTCGGTCAACTCAAAAGACAAAATCGCCGTGGACAAGCGGGTCCGCGACGCGGGTTTGCGCCCGACGCGTCAGCGTGTAGCGCTCGCGGATCTGTTGTTTGCCAAGGGCGATCGTCATTTGTCGGCTGAGGAATTGCACGAAGAAGCCCTGGCTGCGGGCGTCCCGGTATCGCTGGCGACCGTTTACAATGCGCTGCATCAGTTCACCGACGCCGGACTGCTGCGCATTCTCGCAGTCGAAGGGTCGAAAACCTATTTCGACACCAACACCAGCGATCACCACCATTTCTTCATCGAAGGCGAGAACAAGGTGTTCGACATCGCTGCCGGGCCGGTCAAGGTGATGAACCTTCCCGAACCGCCGGAGGGAATGGAGATCGCCAATGTCGACATCATCGTTCGGCTGCGGCCGAAGCGCTAGCGGCTCCTCTCCGGTATCCGCCTGATGCCGGTCATCCTGTTGAAAATTGAAGGCGCCGCACTTTTCGCGGCCGCGGTCGTGGCTTACGCGACAGTCGGGCAGGGGTGGCTGTTGTTTGCGGCCCTCATTCTCGTGCCGGATATTTCGATGCTCGGCTACCTCGCCGGGCCCCGGATCGGCGCCTATTGCTACAACGCCGCCCATCTGATGGTCTGGCCGCTGGCAATCATCATTACCGGGTATTTTTCAGCGACACCGATCCTGATCGGCATCGGGCTGATCTGGCTGGCGCATATCGGCGTCGACCGGGCGCTGGGCTACGGCCTCAAATATGCGTCGGATTTCCGCGACACACATCTCGGCCGCATCGGAAGAGGCTGATCTTACAGCCTGAAGCGTCAATCCTTGATGGCTTCGCCGGGATAGACGCCCCAGACCAGCGACTGGTTGATCCAGCCGGTGTGGCCGCTGAAGGTCATTTCGCACCAATCGCCGTTGCAGACCTTGATCGTTCCCACAACGCCAGGCTCGATCGTCGCGACAGTGCCGCCGCCGCTTCCTGGCTCGGCCATAAGCCCGATCTGCGCCTTTTTGCCCTTTTGCCAGGGAGCGACGATGCCGGTCCTGCGCCCGGAGAGAAGCGATTGGTTGATCCAGCCTTCCGCCCCATCCGAAATCGCGGACGCGGCGCCAGTTGTCGTACTCCTGGATGATTTCCATCGGCAGGCCCGGCTTCATGTACATCCAGTCGACCGCATAATTCACGCCCGGTCCGATGCGCGAATTGACCTTGGCGGATTTCAGGCTGACGAATCGCGGCAACGGCAGTCCGCTCGGCCCGCGTGTGACGTCCGTCGAAGCTGGCGCCGCGACGACCGAGCTTGTGAATGTGCCCGTAGAAACGACCGCCAGGGCCAGCACAGCTGCGCTCACGGTCCGGCAAAGCGACACAAAACCAGACACTTTGGTTCCTCTACTCAACCCCGGGGCCGCGCATGTGGGCCGGCCCCCGAAGCCCCTTTTTCTTTGTTTTCGGCCGCGCTGCTTGTTACATGGGATTGCGAAGCCGGAGATGGTTTCAAGTTTCGCCTGTCTTGGTTAAAGAGGTCTCAACAAGACCCGGATTCGAGGAAACAATGGCCGGCAGGAAAAAGCCCCTCGTCGTCATCACGCGCAAGCTGCCCGACCAGGTGGAAACGCGGATGCGCGAGCTCTTCGACGCCCGCATTGTCGTCGAGGATCGTCCGATGACCCAGCCGGAACTGGTGGCCGCGGTCAAGGAAGCCGATGTGCTGGTGCCGACCATCACCGACCGTATCGACGCGGCGTTGCTCGCCCAGGCCGGACCGAACCTCAAGCTGATCGCCAATTTCGGCAACGGCGTAGACCACATCGACGTGGCTGCCGCGGCCAAGCAGAACATCACTGTCACCAATACGCCGAACGTGCTTACCGAAGACACGGCCGACATGACCATGGGGTTGCTGCTGACAGTGCCGCGTCGCCTCACGGAAGGCGCAAATGTGCTGATGGGCGACGGCAAATGGGTCGGCTGGTCTCCGACCTGGATGCTCGGTCGGCGCATCTGGGGCAAGCGCCTGGGCATCGTCGGCATGGGCCGCATCGGCACCGCGGTGGCGCGCCGCGCCAAGGCATTCGGACTGTCGATCCACTACCACAACCGCCACCGCGTAGCGCCGGTCGTCGAGGACGAATTGGAGGCGACCTATTGGGAAAGCCTCGACCAGATGCTTGCCCGCATGGACATCATCTCGGTCAACTGCCCGTCGACGCCGGCGACCTTCCACCTGCTGTCGGCGCGCCGGCTGGCGCTGATGCAGCCATCGGCATACATCGTCAACACCGCCCGTGGCGACATCATCGACGAAGATGCGATGATCCAGATGCTTCAGGAGGGCAAGCTTGCCGGCGCCGGGCTCGACGTTTTCGAGCATGAACCGGCGGTCAATCCGAAGCTGCTCAAGCTGGTTGCCAAAGGCAAGGTGGTGCTTCTGCCGCATATGGGCTCGGCGACCATCGAGGGCCGCATCGACATGGGCGAAAAGGTCATCATCAACATCCGCACCTTCTTCGACGGCCATCGTCCCCCGGACCGGGTTTTGCCCGAGCGGGTCTAGTAGGCCGCCGCGCGTCCTCTTGGGCGCAAAAGACGCTCTAAGACGTTGTGCTTTCCCAAAATCGATTCCGATTTTCGGGCCGATGCTCAAGTCAGCGGAGCAATCGTCCCGTCGCCGGAAATCTGGACCTGCAGGCCAGAAAAATCGGGATGTCGGCACCGGTCCAGCCGCAGGGCCGGGGGCGTCGGCCAGTGCATTTCGCGGGCGACGATAAGGCCAAGCAGCAAGATCGCGTCGGGCTCGTGCAGCACAATCGCCGCCGGGGCATGGCCGTTGTGAACAAGTTCCATCAGAACGGCGGACGCCGAGGACGAGCCGATCGTTGCGGGGACGAACAGAACGGTGCCGCCGATGGGCTCTCCATGTTGCGGATGACGGACATCGGCAATGCAGCCGGATTTCGGGTCGACGCCGCCCCAGAAGCTGATCGGCGCTTCAAGCACCAATGCCTCGCCGACGGCCACGCCGCCCGCTACCAACACATCGGCCCTGAGTGGAATCATGTGACCATGTCCGTAAGCATGGGCCGGCCCGACACAGCACTTTCCACGCAGTCGGCCAGGGAGCCGTAGAGCACGCCATAGCCGGTATTGCCCGGCGCATACTGGGCGAATTTGCCCGAGTTGGTCATCAACACGGCACCGTCCATCACGGGCAGAATCGGGGTCACGACGACGCAGGTATCGGCGACGATAGTAACGCCGCTTGCTTCCAGCCGCTTTCGCGCGCCGCTCCTTTCCAGTTCGGCGAGCACATGGCGTCCCGTGCAGGCATGGATGGGTACGCGCAGTTCGCGGCCGTTGATCAGGCGTTCCAGTTCAACAAACTCTTCGGCCGAAAGATGCGGGCTGCCGATTGCGACCGCGTCGATCGCAGCGGGTTTGGCAGCGGTCGAAAGCCGCGCCCTGGTGTCCTCGACCATGCTGGCCGTGACGTGGACGGTGGCCTCTGCCGGCTCGCCGCCCAGTGCCGTTTCCAGATCTGGCGCTTCCGGTGTGATGCCGGCGATGTGGAACAGGCCGACAGCACCCGAGGATGCAGCCGCGGCGCCGAATGCCTTCAGGCGATCCTCGCCGGGATGTCCTTCGATGCCCTTGACCACACCGACGGTGTTGCCGGTTTCGCGACCGTAGAGCGTTCCGAGGATAGGCCAGGCGATCTCCGAGCCCAGGAAAGCCGGCGACAGCCCTGTGACATCGAAGACCAGACGGGCCCGGCGGTTTTCCGGCCGATGCAGCCCGACATCGGGTGCTTTGCCGGTGATCGCGCAGGCAATGTCGAGAAAGTCGCCATATCGGTTTGTGCGTGCCCCGAGCACCGAGTTGCAGAATGCCACCGCGTTGGATTCGCCCCAGGCGACGTCGCTGCCTTGTTGCGGACGGTGGCCGGCCTGGTAGGGCGCGCAGGTCCATGTTGGCTCGCAGCCAAGTTCGCAATAGGCGTCCATCATGCGGCGCGCCATCGTTCGCTGCGGTTCTTCCAGACGCACACGCGAACAGCCCATCAGATCGAGCGCGCCGACATTCAGTGTCGAGTGAACCGAAACCCTGGCGCCACCATCCACAAGCCTCTCGGCAAAAAGCGTCCCGGAATCGCCGTGATAAAGTGCGCCATCTATGTGGGCGGACTGGATCGGAATGAGGCGGGCAGCACCGAGCAGCCTGCCGGCTTCCGCAACGATGCGCATCGCCATTGCGGCACCGTCTCCATTGCGCCCGGCGGCGACCGCCTGCTCGTCCGCCGAGAGTTCAAGGCTCAAGACAGGACCTTTCGCATGGTCACGGACGTCGGCCGGTCAAAACCCTCATGGGCCGTCCTGGCGACTTCATGAAAGCCGAAATGGCGAAACGTATCCTGATTTGCCGAAAGCTCGATCCGTGTTTGCAGTTCTATGGCCGGTTTTCGTGATTGTCGGGCTTCGGACTCGGCCATTTCGAGAAGTTTTCGGCCGATTCCCGAACCTTGTACTCCGGGTTCAACGGCCAGCTTGCCGAGATAAAAATGGTCGGCTTGTTCCGAGATGAAAACGCAGCCGACCAACCGGCTCCCTTTGAAAGCGGCAAAACCGGTTTCTTGCGACGCCTTTTCCTTCAATCCGGATAGGCTAAGGCGATGCGCGGAGGAGGGCGGGTCGATCACTCCGTCCATATAGGCAAACGATCGCAGGATGAGGGAAAGCAGTTCATCCCACCGGCCGAAGCCGCCGTCGATGCGTTCGATGCGGATATCTTCGGGATCAATACGGTTCATTTCCGTCTCTTGTAGCGGACCGTATCGAAACGCGCGGCAAGCCCGTCATAAAGCAGCAGGCGCCCGACCAAGGGCTCGCCGATCCCGGTGATCAGCTTGATGGTCTCCATTGCCTGCAAGGTTCCCAGAACCCCGGTCAGCGCGCCGACGATCCCTGCCTCCGCGCATGACGGCACCAGCCCATCTGGCGGAGATTCGGGGAAGAGATCGCGATAGGACGGGTAGAGTTGTCCGTCAGGTCCGCTTTCGAAAGGCTTCAGCACGGTGAGCGAGCCGTCGAAGCGTCCGACCGCCGCATGCACCAGAGGCCGCTGTTCGGCCTCGCAGGCATCGGCGATGGCATAGCGGGTTTCGAAATTGTCGGAGCCATCGACCACGACATCGTATTGCGCGATCAGAGGTCGTGCATTCCCGGTGTCGAGCCGCATGTTGTGGATTTCTACCCGCACGTGCGGGTTCAAGCGCTGGATGCTGTCGGCAGCACTGTCCGTCTTGGCAGTGCCGACGGCCGGCGTGCCGTGAATGATCTGCCTTTGCAGGTTGGAAAGGGAGACGGCGTCGTCGTCGACGATACCGAGCGCACCGACGCCCGCTGCCGCGAGATATTGCAACACCGGTGCGCCGAGCCCACCCGCCCCGATCACCAGCACGCGGGCGCGCTTCAGTTTCTGCTGACCGCTGCCGCCGATCTCCGGCAGGATGATGTGTCGCGCATATCGCTCGAGTTCTTCGGTCGAAAGGGCTGCAGGTTCGTGTCGGTTCATCACCTGAACATAGTGGCCCGGGCGGCCGTTGTCAGGCGGCATCGGTTGCAGAAACCCGGCCATGTTCGACGGCAAGGAATTGGGCGCGTCCGTGTAGTGCTGAAAACAACGCCGGTTCCGTCCCCGTCATGAAAGCCTGGCAGCCGAGTTCCTCGAGAATGGAAAAAAGCGCCGCCCGGCGGCCGGCGTCGAGATGCGCGGCGATCTCGTCGAGCAGCAGTATGGGAACCACGCCGGACACTTCTCCACAGAGCCTGGCATGCGAGAGGATGATGCCGACCAGCAATGCCTTTTGCTCGCCTGTCGAACATAGTTCGGCCGGCATGTCCTTCGGGCGATGACGCACAAGAAGATCGGAACGGTGAGGGCCGTCCAGCGTGCGGCCGGCGGCGCGGTCGCGCTCGCGTCCTTCAGCCAGGCGGCGGCGGAACTCCTCCTCGATGTCGACGGCGGGCCGGTGGCCGATCGCCTCCTCGAGCGATCCTGCCAGCACCACATCGGCCTGAGGGAAGGGGGTGTCGTTTGGCAGCCGCGCAACCATCGCGGTCAGCAATCGGACCAGTTCGGCACGGGCTGCGGCAATTGCCGTTCCCGTTTCGGCCATCTGCGTCTCGATCGCCTCGAACCATCTGGCGTCGCGCGAGTTTTCGGTCAAAAGCCGGTTGCGTCCGCGCATCGCCTTTTCATAATCGAGCGCCCGCTGGCCGTGGCTCGGGTCGATGGCGAGCACGAGGCGGTCGACAAAGCGGCGACGGTCACCGGAGGAGCCGGTGAAGAGGCCGTCCATCGAGGGCGTGATCCAGGTCACGCGCAGCCATTCCAACAGGGCTTCGGCGGATTTCGCCGGTGCACCGTTGATGCGGACACGGCGTCCAGGGTCACTTTCGCCAGCCCCGGTAGTTCCGGTGCCGATGCTGCATTCGCCGAATGGCCCTTCGATCTCGGCGTGGATTGCAAACCCGCCATCGCTGCCGTCGCGCGCCACCTCGCCATAGGTTGCGCGGCGCAGGCCGCGCCCGGGCGTCAGAAAGGACAAGGCTTCCAGCAGGTTTGTCTTTCCGGCGCCGTTCTCGCCGGTGAAGACGACCGCGCCGGGTTCAAGGTCGAGCGAAAGGCTGGAATAGTTGCGAAAGTCCGTAAGCGTCAACCTGTTTACGCGCGGCGAGATCTCGCCGCCCTGCCGGCCCACCTGCGCTGAATCCGGCATTTCGATCGATCGCTAGACACGCATCGGCATGAGCACGTAGAGCGCGTGTTCGTCCGCCGTGTCGTGGATCAGCGTGGGAGATCCGGCATCCGCCAGCATGAATTCGGCCTCGCTGCCCGAAAGCTGCGCGGCGACGTCCAGCAGATACTTTGCGTTGAAACCGATCTCGATCGGGTCGGAACTGTAGTCCGCCGCAAGTTCTTCGGTCGCGCTGCCGGAATCCGGATTGTTGACGGCAAGCGTCAACTGGCCGTCGGCGATCGACAGTTTTACGGCGCGGCCACGTTCTGAGGAAATCGTCGAGACGCGATCGACAGCGGCGGCAAAGCTCTGCCGGTCGATGACGAGCTTCTTGTCATTGCCGGTCGGAATGACCCGTTGATAGTCAGGGAACGTCCCGTCGATCAGCTTCGACGTCAGAACCACGCTGCCGATGGTGAAACGGATCTTGGTGTCCGACAGTTCGATGGTGACGGCAACATCCGGATCGTCGACGAGCTTCTGCAACTCGCTGACCGTCTTGCGCGGGATAATGATCCCCGGCATGCCTTCTGAGCCGGCGGGCGCATCGATCTCGGCGCGGGCGAGCCGATGACCGTCAGTCGCCACCGATCGCAGCTTCAGCTTTCCGTTCGCTTCGTGGGCGTGCAGGAAAATACCGTTCAGATAATAACGGGTCTCTTCGGTCGAGATGGCAAACTGGGTCTTCTCGATCAGGCCCTTGAGGCTGACGGATTCGACACGGAAAATATGCGAGAACGAGCCGGCCGTCAGTTCCGGGAAATCCGATTGCGGCAGGCACTGCAAGCGAAAGCTTGAGCGCCCGGAAATCACCGACATCGCATGGCCTTCCTCATCTGTCTTCAGCATCACCTCGGCGCCGTCCGGCAGCTTGCGCACTATGTCGTAGAGAAGGTGCGCCGGAACGGTGGTCGCACCGGCCTGCTCAACCTTGGCGGCGGTGGCTTCCGTCACTTCGAGGTCGAGATCCGTGGCCTTCATCTCCAGGCTCGCGCCGGTTGCCGAAAGCAGCACGTTGGAGAGGATCGGGATGGTGTTCCGGCGCTCCACGACACGATGCACATGGTTCAGCGACTTGAGGAGGTTGGAGCGTTCGATGACTACACGCATGACGAGCTGGTCTCGCTTCAATGGAGGAGCGGCATTCCGCGAATTTGCACATCGCGAAGGGCCGCCAAAGGGTCAGAATCGAAGCAAACTGACAGGAAAACGCCTGCAAAGGCAAGCCCGCGGAAGGCTCGGACAGCGCTTCCGCGGGCTTTCTGGGGATAACGCCTGCATCGCAGGTGGGAGGTTCGCCGCATCCCCATTGCAAAGCGGTTTTAGGCCTGATCGGAGATCAGTCTCCTCAGCAGTTCCAGCTCCTGCGCGAGAGTGTTGTCCGATCCCGAAAGATCTTCGATCTTGCGCACCGCATGAAGCACCGTCGTATGGTCGCGTCCGCCAAATCGCCTGCCGATTTCGGGAAGCGAGCGCGGCGTCATCACCTTCGACAGATACATCGCGACCTGCCGCGGCTTGACGATCGTGCGGGTTCTCCGGTTGGACAGGAGTTCAGTCTTCGAGACGTTGTAGTGGCGGGCGACGATGCGCTGGATGTCCTCGATGCGCACCCGCTTCGGTTCACCCGAGCGGTAGATGTGGCCAAGAAGCTCATCGATGCGGTCGATGGTGATCTGCGGCTCGAACGAGTGCCGGAACAGCAGCTGGTTGAACGCGCCTTCCAGTTCGCGACCGCTGCCGGTCACGGTCTTGGCCACATGGGTCAGGATATCGTCGGGAATATTCAACGACTGATCTTCGGCCTTGGCGCTGGCCAGCCGAAGCTTCAGCATGCCCAGGCGCATGCCGAAATCAGGCGCCGACATTTCGAGGGCGACGCCGCCATTCAGGCGGGAGCGCACGCGCGGCTCCAGCGATTCCAGCTCGGATGGCGGCCGGTCGGCGGCAACCACAACCTGCTTGGCGCTGTCGAGCAGCATGTTGATCAGGTGGCAGAACTCATGCTGGATCGACTTGCCTTGCAGGAACTGCATGTCGTCGATGATCAGAAGGTCGATGTCGCGCAGCTGCTCCTTCAGGGTCAGCGCGTTATTGTCGCGGATGGCAGTTGCGAAACGCCACATGAAATATTCGGCGGTGAGATAGACCACCCGCGACTGCGGGTTGTGCTTGAGCGATTCAGCCGCGATTGCCTGCAACAGGTGGGTTTTGCCGAGGCCCACCGTGGCATGCAGGAAAAGCGGATTGAAGCGGACTGCGCTGGACTGGGATTCCGCAACCGCCTTGGCGGCGGCGAAAGCAACCCGGTTCGACGGACCGTCGATAAACGACTGGAAGGTATAACGCGCGTCGAGCGGTGATCCGAGTACCGGCTGACGGGTGTCGGTTTCCATAGCCGGGCTGCTGCGCTGCATGATGTTCCGGTCGGAGCGCTGGGTCGCCAAGATACCCGAACCCAGGGACGTCTGTGCGGGTTGCGGTGCTCTGCGGACCGGTTGCTGCTCCAGTTCGGGTCCGCTGCGGCCATGCCGGGTCGCGCTGCGAACGATGATTTCGATCTTCAGCAGATCGGGCGCTTCCCGCTTCCAGAGTTCGTTGATGAGATCGAGATAATGTCCGTTGATCCACGACCGCAGGAATGCGGTCGGAACCGAGAGGCGCGCAATGCCCTTGGAAGTCTCTGCCAGCTTCATCCGCCCGAACCAGCTGGAATAAACGTCGCTGCCCAGCCGCGCCTTCAACTGAGCCTTTACACGTTCGAAAGTCTTGTCTTCGCCCCCCGATATGGTAGCCGCCATGCCCTGTCCCTCGACAATGTTGTGAAAAGGAAAGTCAACCCCTGCTTCCCTTCCGATTGCGCCTTGCATGATGTGGTCCCTGTCTTTCATGTTCGCGCCATTTCCTGACAACCCCAGGGTCAGCGAATGGCAGCAAGCCTCGTCACAGGCGATGCCGTTCCCGGCACCCTCCCGTCTGTAACATCCCGAACGCCATATTTGGCATTTATCCGGGTTTGCCTTTTCCTCGCGGGCGGCCTGAAAGGACACAAAATCAATCAATCGCTGGCGAGAATGCCGAGCGATGTCCAACTCCTGTCCCGATGGCTGCACCATTCGGACATATCGAAAAGGCAAAACTTCGCAATTCGCGAATTGGATCCGCGTTGCAATTTCTGCAAATTTAGCTGGGTCTTGGGGCCGCAGGCCCGTCCCTCTCGATGAAGAGACACTACAAAAATCGCTGTGGAAAGGGCAAGGCCACGGCTAACGGATTTTTAATGAATCTGATCTGCTGGAACCGCTTCAGGAGGGTGTCGAAGCGGCTATTAACCGAATAAGTCGTTTGGATTTAAAACCTTTTCCCAGCCTGATTTTTTGAGGCCTCGCGGGCGAAAAAAATCTAAAAAAAGCGCTTGACATGCTCCCACCCCCGGTGGCCGGTGGATGACCTGAACAACGTGTGGACAACCCTCTGTAAGTAACTGACTTTATTGCATAAATAGTGTCAGGCACTTTCCGTGGCGCGAGCAGCTGCGACGCCGGTAGAATAGTCGAAACTGGGCGTGTGCCGGCAAAGAACTTTGGCCTGCGGGTAGCTTTACGTATCGTCATTTCGGCAAGTGTTTTCCGGCAAACGAAAAAACCCGGCGGGTCACGCCGGGTTTTTTTGATCTGATACTGAAATTGGGTGTCAGGCAGTCAGCGTCTTAACACGCTGCGCGAGGCGCGAAACTTTACGCGACGCAGTGTTCTTGTGGATGACACCCTTGCTGGCGGCGCGCATCAATTCCGGCTGGGCGGCCTGGAAGGCGGCTTCAGCTGCCGTCTTGTCGCCGGCTGCGAGAGCCTCTTCGACCTTGCGGACATAGGTGCGGACGCGCGAACGGCGGGTCTTGTTGACCGCTGCACGGCGAGCGATTTTGCGCGTTGCCTTTTTGGCCGACGATGTATTGGCCATGATGCCTCTCTTCTGTATCCGTAGGGCGCCGCAGGGCCTCCTGCCAGCGCAAAAACAAATGGGCAGCCATGGGCCGCCTCAGTTGACGCGGCTTATAGTGTAGCTTTGGCGAGGCGTCAACGCCGTTTCGCGGTCTTTTTCGGACGCACCCGCCATCAACGGTTGCGGAAGCTCGCCGGGCGTTTTTCGGCAAAGGCCGCCATGCCTTCCTTCTGGTCGTCGAGTGCAAACATCGCGTGGAAAACCCGGCGTTCAAAGCGCAGGCCCTCGGCCAGCGTCGTTTCATAGGAACGGTTGACCGCCTCCTTGGTCATCATGACGGCCGGTATCGAGAAATCCGCGATCTTGGCGGCCGCCTTGATCGCCTCTTCGACGAGATCAGCCGCTGGGACGATACGCGAAACCAGGCCGGAACGTTCAGCCTCCGCTGCATCCATCATGCGACCGGTCAGGCACATGTCCATTGCCTTCGACTTGCCGACAAAACGCGTCAGCCGCTGCGAGCCGCCCATGCCGGGCATGACCCCGAGCGTGATCTCTGGCTGGCCGAATTTCGCGTTGTCGCCCGCGATGATGAAATCGCACATCATTGCCAATTCACAGCCGCCGCCGAGCGCATAGCCGGCAAACCGCGGCGATGATCGGCTTGCGGATGCGCGTCAGCCCTTCCCAGCCGACGAAGAAATCCTCCAGATAGGCTTCGACATAAGTCTTGGCCTGCATCTCCTTGATATCGGCGCCTGCCGCGAAAGCCTTTTCGGAGCCGGTGATGACGATCGCGCCGATTTCCATATTGGCGTCGAACGCCTGCAGCGCGGCCACAATTTCGCCAAGGACCTGGGAGTTGAGCGCATTCAGCGCCTTCGGCCGGTTAAGCGTGACCAGCCCGACCTTGCCGCGCGTTTCGACGATGATCGTTTCATAGGTCATGGCAATTCTCCCAGGGCTTGACCGGCTCCCGTCGCTTAGCTCACCGCTGGCAGGTCGGGCAATAGAAAGTGGAGCGCCCGCTCTGAACGATGCGATGGATGGTGCCGCCGCAGCCGGGTCTCGGACAAGCTCGGCCTCGCGGTCGTAGACCGAGAAGGAATGCTGAAAATAGCCCAGCGACCCGTCTGTCTGGATATGATCCTTGAGTGACGATCCCCCTGCGTGGATCGCATCTGCGACAACGTTTCGGATGGCCGTGGCGAGACGTGTGCTGCGCTCGGTCGCCTTGCCGGGCGCCGCCGCGATGGTTCCCGCGGCCCGGCGGGGCGAAAGGCCGGCGCGCCACAAGGCTTCTGCGACGTATATGTTGCCGAGCCCGGCAATCACGGTCTGGTCGAGGAGGGCGGCTTTCAGCGGCGCCTTGCGGCCGCGCATGAGATCGGCAAGCAGCATTCCGTCGAGCGCATTCCCGGTCGGCTCTATGCCGAGATTGGCTAGCATCGGGTGGCGGTCTAGCTCTTTCGCCTCGGCGAAAAGCATGAAACCGAACCGCCGGGGATCGTTGAAGACGACGCGCGCCCTTTTCTCCGGACAGCGCGCGCAGATGAAACACCACGTGATCATGCGCGGCATCTTTCGAGCGCTCATGGTGAAAAATACCCGGTGTGTCGGCGTGGTCGTCGTCTTCGATGCGGAACGACCCGGACATGCCGAGATGGCAGATGAGCACGGGGCCGCCATCGACATGCGCGGTCAGGTACTTCGCTCGCCGGCCAAGCGCGGTGACCGTCCGTCCGGTCAGCCGCTCGACGAAGCGTTCGGGAAACGGAAACCGCAGATCCGGCCGTCTCGCCTCGACGCGCAGGAGGCGTGAACCTTCGAAAACCGGTTGCAGGCCGCGCCGGACGGTCTCTACCTCGGGAAGCTCAGGCATCGGCGGCGACGGCTTTGTAGAAGGACTTGCCGTGCCTGCCCGGTGCGAGGGCGAGATGCTCGGCTATCGTCTCGCCGATGTCGGCGAAGGTCGACCGCACGCCGACTTCTCCGCCACGCAGGCCCGGCCCGGTGCCGATGATGGGAACTCTCTCGCGGGTGTGATCGGTGCCCTTCCACGGAAGGGTCGCAGCCGTGATCGGCGGTCAAAAGCAGGATATCGCCACGGCGCAGTCTGGAAAAAGCTTCCGGCAGCCGCCGGTCGAAGGCCTCGAGCGCTGCGGCATAACCAGCAACATCCCGGCGATGGCCGAAAAGCGTATCGAAATCGATGAAGTTCGCAAAAACCAGGTCGCCATCGCCGGCATCGTCCATGCCACTGAGTGCGGCGTCGAACAGCGCCATGTTTCCGGCGGCCTTGCGCGTCTCCGACACGCCGCGGTGGGCGAAAATATCGCCGATCTTGCCGATGCCTATCACCCGGTTGCCGCGCGCGGTCAGCCGGTCGAGCAATGTGGGCTCGGGTGGTGGCACGGCGAAATCGCGCCGGTTGGCTGTGCGTTCGAATGTCTGTTGGGTTTCGCCGATGAAGGGACGCGCGATCACCCGGCCGATGTTCAACGGGTCGACCAGCCTGCGGACGATGCCGCAAAGCTCGTAAAGGCGTTCGAGTCCGAAATGCGTTTCATGCGCGGCGATCTGGAAGACCGAAATCCGCCGACGTGTAGCAGATCGGCTTGCCGGTGCGGATGTGCTCTTCGCCGAACTGCGCGATGACTTCCGTTCCGGAGGCATGGCGATCGCCGAGAATCCCCGGCAAGCCGGCCTCAGCGACGATGGCGGACGTGAGGGATGCCGGAAATGTCGGCGTCGTTTCGGGAAAATACCCCCAGTCGAAACGGACCGGAAACGCTGCGATCTCCCAGTGACCGGATGGCGTGTCCTTGCCGCTCGAGATTTCGTCGGCTGCTCCGTAGAAGGCATTTTGAGCGACGGCAGGCGAAGCCGCATTCGCGCTTTCGTCTCCCACGGCCAAGGCGGCCGCCTTCGCAAGGCCCAGCGCGTCCATGTTGGGAACATGCAGGGGGCCGGCCCGGACACCCTCTCTGTCAGCCTGGCGAGCCGCGCAGGCGGCCGCGATATGGCCGAACGTGTTCGAACCCTCGTCGCCAAAACGCGCGGCGTCAGCAGCACCGCCGATGCCGAAGGAGTCGAGGACGAAGACGAAAGCGCGTGCCATGAACCCAGTGTCCGCTTCGGGGAGTTGCAGACATAAGATCGATCGTCTCGGTTGGCAATTCGAAAGCCGGGAGGATTGGAAGTCAGCGGTCCGAGCCGCCAGCCGACAGGTCAGCTATAACAATCGCCGCAAGCGATGGCGTTGGTGACGCGCGGGCGCATGTAGTAGGTCTCGTTCATGTTGTAGGTAGCGCGCGACGACGTCAGGCCGAGCGCCTGTTTTGCATCCGTGCTCCAGACAATGACGGGTACGTAGTCCAGGTGGCTGTTGACTTCGATGAGAAAGCTGCCAGCGGTCTCAAGCTTGTCGGGAACATCTGTCAAGGTTCCGGGCGCCCTGCCTGCTTCATAGACATTTTGCCCGCCAGACTTGCCGACAAGTTTGTACTCCCAGAGAATCTTGGTCTTGGGCGTCGTTTCGTTGGTTATCTCGATGGCTGTAACCGTGATGTTCGGATCCGACCGGTTGTAGGGCTGGATAGCCGAGCTGCTGATGGCAAGAATGCCGTTTAGCTCGGCTTTGGACATTTGCGGCGATTGTGTAACCAGGTCGCCGATCATGCTGCCGGCGCGCCCGACCTTGCGGCTGGTTTCGATTGCCAGCGCCAGCTCCCAGGTCACCAGGCACATAGCCAGCATCAAGGGGGCAATCAACGCGAATTCGATCGCCGCGACACCCCGTCGGTCGGAAATCAATGGTCCGAGGATGCTCGAAAATTTGTTGGCCATGTCCGCCCCGCTCAATCGTCAAATGGTTCGTTTTGCCAGGTTGCCGTGGCGAGAAGCAGAATTTTGCCGTCGGCCAATGTCGACAGGCTTTTTTGCATCATGTTGGTCATGATCGGCCATGGATAGAGCACGCGCAGCATGCTCTTCTGCAAGGACCTGGGTTTTTGCACCTGCGTCATCCCGGCGTTGATCGTTCTCTGGTCTCCGGTGCCGGTGATCGGCATCGGGATAGCGGCAAGCTTGCTGAACGTATCCTCGGTGCGCAGGTCGATAGCCAGGCCGGGGCAACCGCTTGCCACCATCATCTCCAACTTGCTGCAGATGAGATTGTGAAGGTTCGTTGCGTTAAGGCCGTCGGCCTTGATTTGTCCGGTGCGGATCTGTCGCGAAACATCGTCGACGGCATTCGCCATCACCTGTCCGGCTGCAAACGATATGCAGGTTTCCAGGATGGCGAAGAGCAGGAGAAGGAACGGCAGCAGCCAGCATGCTGAATTCGACGACCGTGCTGCCGCTTTGATCGCCCCAGAAACGCAGAACGATCCGCGGACGCCATCTTTTGGCGCGCACGTCGTCCGGTTCAGACGCATGTTCAATACCCATATCGAGCCCCAGCCAACCTCATGCGATATTAGCCAGGGACGATATAGCAAAACCGGTTTCGTTCCGGTTTGGATGATCCATAAAAGGTCGCGCGCCCAATTTACCGATGGCTAACCACAGGCCATCCATGGGCGGTGCAGTTCACTGGCCCATCTGCGCGTCGGACGCCAGTTCGGCTTCGCTTTTGTAGGAGCCTTCGCAATAGGGCGTGCAAGACAGGGTTTGGATACTCGCGCGTCGGTAGATACGCACCGAACTGGTGGTCTGCCGCACCACCGTAACCTGTTCGTCGATGATCGGGGCGCCGTCGCGGTCAAGCACGACCAGGTTGGTGACGCCAAAACCTTTACCGGTAAGGATGATCGTGTTGGCATCCTGGACCGAGGCGTCAGCGATCGCCGGATTGCCGACGACGATCGTATCCGCGCCACGCGCGAGCTTCACGATTCTCGCCTGGTTCATGATGACTTCGATCCCGGCTTCCGCATGCGCCGTCGCCGTCATTGCCGCCGCCGCGGCAACCAGCAGCGAATGCCGAAGTAAAACTTTGAAGATCTGGGCCCGACGCATGTCACCTCTCCCCGCAGAAAGTGTTCTTGGAAAATGAACGACATTGGTGAACCAACGGTTAAGTGCGCAGCCGCTCGCAGGCACTGCCGTGGACATGGCGGTGTGGCGATGGCGGGTTTCCATTTTAGCCGGCGATTAACCAACAAATGGAGCGCGGCGCGGAAAGAATTCGGTAAGGCTGTTTCTTAAGCCGAATGAAAGAGCTCCTCCATAAATTGGCAGCATCCGATCGACGCATAAAGAACAGTCGACGGGGTGCTGTTAACATGTGGAGTAAGGAGCTCTCGAATGTCTAAGCTTTTTGCACGTTTCTTGAAGGACGAATCCGGCGCGACCGCCATCGAATATGGCCTGATCGCCGCTCTTATCGCGCTCGCCATCATGGTCGGCGCCGGCACGATCGGTTCGGAGGTGGGCAAGACCTTCACCACGATCGGCTCGAAGCTGACGGATGCCAATGCCCCGTAATATTTGAGCGGGTCTGGTTAGCTAATGTTGAAGGGCCGCGTCATCCGATGGCGCGGCCCTTTACCTTCCACTGTGGCCGTACTCGGTTGCTTTGCGGGTTAATGAAGCAGGCATAAGCCAATGGTTGAAGCAGCGATTCTTGTGATCTTTCCGTTCTGCATGGTCTATGCGGCCCTGTCGGACATGGTTTCGATGACGATTGCCAATCGCGTGTCGGTCATCCTTGTGCTGGCGTTTGCCGTCCTTGCCCCGTTCACCGGAATGGAATGGTCGGCTTACGCCTGGCATTTCGCGGCTGGCGGCATCGTGCTCGCGGGCGCCTTCGGCCTGTTCGCAATCGGCGCCATGGGCGGCGGAGACGCCAAATTGCTTGCCGCCACCGCTGTCTGGATGGGTTTCGATCACCAGCTGATGGCGTATTTGCTCGTTTCCACGATCCTGGGCGGGATGCTGACATTAGCGCTGGTCATATACCGCAACTCGCCACTGTCGTTTTTTACTGGCAGGATCGGGCTTCTTCGGCACTTCGCCGATCAGAAGGCCGGAATTCCTTATGGCGTGGCGCTCGGCATCGGCGGTTTGATGTCCTATCCGGCCTCGCCGCTGATGCTCTGGGCCACCAGCCGCTTGCTGACTGGCTGAGTTGTCGCCAACGCGCCTGAGCGCGTATCCAGCGATGCTCAGCTTCCTCGCTCAGCTTTTCCTGACGTATTTGCATAAACTCTAAATTAATCACGATCGTAAGGATTGCATTAACCCTAATTTGACGATTGGCGGCGCAATCTTCGCTCCGGGCAAGGTGGTTTCGGGGCTGGGCGATGGCGTCACGGTTGATTATTCTGAGCGTTGCGGTGGCCGCGGCGGGCGGTGCTGGCTACATCGCCAAAAACATGGCCAGCACTCCGCAGGAAGTAGCGATGCCCGAACCGGAGCAGCCGGCGCTGGCGCTGAGCGAAGTGCTTGTCCTATCCGCCGACGTTCCGATGGGGGCTGCCGTTGACGGCCAGCTCACCTGGCAGGCATGGCCAACCAACGCTGTCGACGCCAATTTCATAACCCGCGACGGTGAAGCCGATGCGATCGACAAGCTGAAGGGCTCGCTCGCGCGGATCGCGATGTATAGGGGCGAACCGCTGCGCCGCTCGAAACTGATTGGCGAAGGCCAGAGCTTCATGTCCTCGATCCTGCCGGCGGGCAAGCGGGCGATCGCCACCCAGATCGCCGCCGATACATCGGCCGGCGGTTTCATCCTTCCTAATGATTTTGTCGACGTGATCATGACCCGGCGCTCGCAAGCCAGCGGCGGCGGCGAAGGTTTCATTACCGAAACGATTCTCAAGAATATCCGTGTCCTGGCGATCGATCAGGCAATCCAGGAGGACGAAGAGGGCAAGAAGGTCAAGGTCGGCCAAACCGCGACGCTCGAACTGACGTCGCAGCAGGCGGAAATCATCACGGTTGCGCAACAAATGGCCGACCGGCTGACCCTCGCACTCCGCTCCACCGCCGATGCCCAGGAAAAACCTGACGGTGAGGCCGACTATCTGGTTTCGGGCAACGGGCGCCGCGGCACCGTTCGGCTGATCAAGTCAGGCGAAGTGTCCGAAGTGGGGGCAAGGAAATGACTTTGAAGACCCGCCAGCCCATCGGCTTTTCCAGTAGTAGCCAGATTGCCGCCCGCTGGAGCGCCGTACTCGCCGCTTCGGCCTGTATCGCCTTGGTCTCCCCGATGCTCAGCACTGCTGCTGGCGCCAGCATCACTCAGGTCGAGACGACAAAAGGTGCGCAGCGGATCAAGCTCGGCCTCAACAAATCCATCGTGATCGACCTTCCGAGCGACGCTTACGATGTGCTGGTGGCGAACCCGGGAGTAGCCGACGCGGTGACCCGTTCGGCACGCCGCATCTACCTTTTCGGCAAGCAGGTCGGAGAGACCAACATCTTCGTCTTCGGTCCCAACGGCGAGCAGATCGCCAGTCTCGATCTTACCATCGAGCGCGATGTCGCCGGACTGGAAGACTATCTCAAGCGCTTTATTCCGAATTCCGACATCACGGTCGAATTGCTGAACGACAACGTCGTGCTGACCGGTACGGTCGAGACCCCTCTTGATGCATCGCGTGCGGCCGAACTGGCTACCGCCTTTGTGACCGGCGGTGAAGCGACCACGGGCCAGTATTCTCAGACGGCGGCGGGCGGCTCGGTCAATGGTGGCGTCGACATCAACAATCCCGACTCGACCCGGCAGAAAAGCGCGATCATCAACCTGATCAAGATCATAGGGGAGGATCAGGTTACCCTGAAGGTGACGGTCGCCGAAATCAGCCGCAATGTCATGAAGCAGCTTGGCGTCAACATGTTCGCAGAGGGCAGCAGCAATGGCATTAGTTGGGCCGGCATAAGCGACAATGTAATGGGCCTCGGCAAGCCGCTTTCCCCTAGCGGACTGCAGCTTGGCACCTCGATGCTCGACGCCTACATCAACGCGATGGAGCAATCCGGCGTCATGAAGACGTTGGCCGAACCGACGCTGACGGCAGTGTCTGGCGAGAAGGCGACATTCAGGGTTGGCGGTGAATTCAATGTAGTTGGCAGCCAGTCGGTCACACCGCCGAGCCCCGGGCGCGACAACAACGGTGATGGCGTCATCGACGAGCCTGCTTCTTTCGGCGGTGTGACCTATGAGGTCCAGAAAATTGAATATGGCATAGGACTGGAATTTCAGCCTGTCGTTCTCTCGCCAGGCCGTATCAGTCTGAAAGTGCGCACATCCGTTTCCGAACCGACCACGGAAGGATCGGTCGGTCTCAGTGCCAGCCCGCTAACCCGTCTGGGATCGAACATGCTGTCGATCCGCAAGCGCCTCGCAGACACCACCGTGGAACTGCCATCCGGCGGCTCCATGATGATCGCGGGCCTTGTCAGGGACGATGTCCGGCAGGCGATCAACGGTCTGCCGGGTCTGTCGAAGATACCCGTGCTCGGCACGCTTTTCCGTAGCCGCGATTTCGTGCGCAACGAGACCGAACTCGTCATTATCGTGACGCCCTACCTGTCGCGGCCGGTTGCGCGTAACGCGCTCGCCAAGCCCGACGACAATTTCAACGCCGCGAGCGACGGCGCCGGCATGTTCCTCGGCCGCGTCAACCGCGTCTACGGAACCATGCAGACCGACAAACCGAATGGCCGCTACCACGGTGTGGTCGGCTACATCTACAAGTGACCGGGGGTGTGGGCATGTCTAACGCTTTAAAGAACAGCGCCGGAGCCAACGCCGCTCGCGGCTTTCCCACGTTTCGCACAATCTCAGTCCTGGCGGTCGTTGGGGCCGCGCTGCTGGCTGGATGCGCGAAACGCGACAGCATCACGGTAGGCTCCGTTCCCGACGACTATCGCACCAACCATCCAATCGTCATCGGCGAGAAGGAAGAGGTGCTCGATCTTCCGGTCGGAGCCAGCGACCGCGGAATGACTCATCAGCAGCGTGCATCCCTCGAGGGTTTTCTGTCGGGCTACGACAGGAGCGCGGCGCCTGTGCTCAGAATAATGACGCCGTCTGGCGCCGCGAACGACGTCGCCGCGTCCCGCGCCGCCAGCGATTTCGCCCGCGTCGCCAGGGCAAACGGCGTGCCGGCATCCAGGCTGATGATGCTTTCCTATCAGTCGGCGGCGGCCGATGTCTCGGCGCCGGTCAGAGTAGCTTACACCGCCATGAAGGCACAGACCGACAGATGCGGCCGCTGGCCTGAGGACATTCTCAAAACCGAAGAGAACAAGCACTACGCGGATTTCGGCTGCTCCTATCAGAACAATCTCGCCGCACAGATCGCCAATCCGGCCGATCTGCTCGGACCGCGCAAGGAGACGCCGATCGATGCCGCACGCCGCGGCAATGTCATCGATGCGTATCGCAACGCTCCGGCCTGGGTCCCGGTCCCGGCCCAGGAAGTAGACTATTGATCGCGGCCACTTCGAGGGTAAGGACATGACGAATTTGGCCTACGATTCCCGACCGGACAGCGGCGATGCCGCGCGGGAACAGGACGTCGCCGCGATGAATGCCTTGCGGCCGATCCCGCGCATCTCGATACAGGCGTTCTGCGAAACGGAGAGCGTCGCCAGTCCGATCGAACGCGCCGGCGAGGACCGTCGCATGGCCAAGGCGCATCTCAAGGTCCATATGGGTGGCGTGGCGAGCGCCATCGAAATCTACCAGACCGCTCCGACGCCCAATCTGCTCATTCTGGAGTCGCGCCGCGAGCCGCGCGAACTGATCGAAGCGCTTCGCCAGCTGGCGGAATATTGCGATCCTACCACCAAGGTCGTTGTCATCGGCCACTACAACGATGTCTGGCTCTACCGCGAACTGATCAGATCGGGCATTTCCGAATATGTCGTGGCGCCGATATCGATGGCTGACATCGTCGGCGTCATTTCTTCCATTTTCGTCGATCCGGAGGCCGAACCGATCGGCCGCTCCATCGCCTTTATCGGCGCGAAAGGCGGCGTAGGGTCCTCGACGATCGCTCACAACCTCGCATGGAGCATGTCGACGCTGTTTGGTTCGGAAGTGGTGGTCGCCGATCTCGACCTGCCGTTCGGTACCGCAAATATCAACTTTGACCAGGACCCGGCGCAAGGCATCGCCGAAGCGGTCTTCGCGCCCGAGCGTATCGACGAGGTTTACCTCGACCGCCTGCTGGCGCAGTGCGCCCAGCATCTCTCGCTGCTTGCGGCGCCGTCCACCCTCGACCGCGTCTACGATTTCGCCGCCGATGCGTTCACCCATCTCATAGACACCGCGCAGCGTAGTGCGCCATTGCTTGTCCTTGACGTTCCCCATGCCTGGAACGGCTGGACCAAAAACACGTTGGCGGCGGCGGACGAGATCGTCATCACGGCGACGCCCGAGCTTGCCAATCTGCGCAACACCAAGAACCTGGTCGACATGCTGAAGAAGCTGAGGCCCAACGACGCTCCGCCAAAACTGATCATCAATCAGGCGGGCATTCCGAAGCGTCCAGAGATAAGCGCTGCCGATTTTGCCGAGCCACTCGGCGTCAGTCCACTGGCGGTAATACCCTTCGATCCGCAGCTCTTTGGCAACTCGTCGAACAACGGGCGCATGCTGGGCGAGATGGATGCCAAGCATGCAATCGTCCAGACAATCTACGAGATGGCCCATGTTTTAACGGGACGCAGCGAGATCAAGACGAAGAAGAAAGCCGGCCTCGGGGACATTCTGGGCAGGCTGAAGCTGAAAAAGAAGTAACGAGCCTCGGGCGGTAATCGGGCATGTTTGGCAAACGAGGCAACGACAGCGGGAAAAAGCCGGAGTTCCGGGCGCCGCCAGCACCGGCGGCGGTTGCTCCTGCGGCGACCGTGGCGCCACCGCGAGCCACAACTCCGCAACCGCCCCAGCCGCCGGCGCAACCGCGCAAGACGGTCACACCACCGCCACTTGCGTCGCAGCCGCGCACCGCGCAGCGCGAGCGCAGCGAGAGCTACTACGACACCAAGTCGCAGGTTTTCTCGGCGCTGATCGACACGATCGACCTTTCCCAGTTGGCAAAGCTGGAGCCGGATGCTGCCCGCGAGGAAATCCGCGACATCGTCAATGACATCATCGCGATCAAGAACTTCGCGATGTCGATCGCTGAGCAGGAAGATCTGCTCGAGGACATCTGCAACGACGTTCTGGGTTACGGCCCGCTGGAGCCGCTGCTGGCGCGCGACGATATTGCCGACATCATGGTCAATGGATCGCGGCAGGTTTTCATCGAAGTCAACGGCAAAGTCGAGCAGACCGGCGTTCGCTTCCGTGACAACCAGCAACTCCTCAACATCTGTCAGCGCATCGTCAGCCAGGTCGGCCGCCGCGTTGATGAAAGCTCGCCGATCTGCGACGCACGCTTGCCCGACGGCTCCCGTGTCAACGTGATTGCACCGCCGCTCGCAATCGACGGAACGGCCCTCACCATCCGCAAATTCAAGAAAGACAAGCTGACCCTCGACCAGCTCGTCAAGTTCGGCGCGATTTCCCCGGAAGGGGCCGAGATTCTGAAGATCATCGGTCGTGTCCGCTGCAACATCGTCATTTCTGGCGGCACCGGTTCCGGCAAGACGACATTGCTGAACTGCCTGACCAACTATATCGACCGCGACGAACGCGTCATCACTTGTGAAGACTCTGCGGAATTGCAGCTGCAACAGCCGCATGTGGTCCGCCTCGAAACCCGACCGCCGAACCTAGAAGGCGAAGGCGAGGTCACCATGCGCGACCTGGTCAAGAACTGCCTGCGCATGCGTCCCGAGCGCATCATCGTCGGCGAAGTCCGAGGCCCCGAGGTTTTCGATCTTCTGCAGGCGATGAACACCGGTCACGACGGCTCGATGGGGACCATCCACTCAAACTCGCCACGCGAATGCCTGAACCGCATCGAGTTGATGATCGCCATGGGCGGCTATTCGCTTCCCCAGAAAACCGTGCGCGAAATCGTTGTCGGCTCCGTCGATGTCATCATTCAGGCGGCACGTCTGCGCGACGGTTCGCGCCGCATCACGCACATCACCGAGGTGATCGGCATGGAAGGCGACGTCGTCATCACCCAGGATATTGTTCTCTACAACATCAAGGGCGAAGACGCTTCGGGGCGGCTCATCGGCGAACACATATCCACCGGTATCGGGCGCCCGAAATTCTGGGATCGCGCCCGCTATTATGGCGAAGAGCAGCGGCTCGCCGCCGCTCTCGAAGCCATGGAGAAGCGCGTCCACTAACAGCGTACGGGCTCAGGGGCTTTCAGGCATGTTCGGCATTGATACATCGATCCTGGCGTTCATCGTCCTTGCCGGCTGTAGTGCCGGAGCCATTGCCTATGCCTTTCTGTTCAACAGGATCGCCGACGAGAAGAACGTCGGCAAGCGGCTGGAAGTCATCACCAGGTCCGATGCCGACCGCGCCCTCGTCAAGGCGTCGCGCGATCGGGTGGCCGAAGTCGCCAAACGCCGAAAGTCGGTGCAGGACACGCTGAAGGAACTCGACGACAAGCAGAAGGCCAAGGACCGCAACACAAGGAAACCGCCGCTGCGGGTGCAAATCCGGCAGGCCGGCCTGCAGATATCAGTCGAACGGTTCTACATCTACTCGATTATCTGCGGCGTTGTGGTGACTGCGCTGGCGTATCTCGGCGGCGCGCCGCTGATCGCGCTTCCCGGCGCGTTCATCGCTGGCACGATAGGGCTGCCACGCTGGATCATCAGCTTCAAGCGGGCCCGCCGGGTAAAGGCTTTCCTCGAAGAATTCCCCAACGCACTCGACGTCATCGTACGCGCCGTAAAATCCGGCCTTCCACTGAATGACGGCATCCGGCTGATCGCTACCGAATCCGGCGAGCCGGTGCGTTCCGAGTTTCGCCGTATCGTCGAATCCCAACAGGTCGGGATGTCCATCCCCGAGGCCGCGCTGCGCATGGGCGAGACCATGCCGTGCCCCGAAGCGAGCTTTTTCGGCATTGTTATCCAGATCCAGCAACAGGCGGGCGGCAATCTCTCCGAAGCGCTGGGCAACCTTTCGAGGGTGCTCCGCGACCGCAAGAAGATGAAGGCAAGAGTGCAGGCATTGTCCATGGAAGCAAAGGCATCCGCCGTCATCATCGGTGCGTTGCCGTTTGTCGTTGGGTTCCTCGTCTATCTGTCAAGTCCGACCT
Organism: uncultured Alphaproteobacteria bacterium; assembly: GCA_963726065.1. Classification (GTDB taxonomy): domain Bacteria; phylum Pseudomonadota; class Alphaproteobacteria; order Rhizobiales; family Rhizobiaceae; genus Neomesorhizobium. The sequence goes on along the minus strand of CAVSAU010000013.1, from coordinate 348,759 downwards.
ACATCATGCCGCTGTTCACGACGAGCACCGGAAACATCATCATCGGCTGCTCTCTGGTCTGGATGTCCATGGGCATCCTGGTGATGCGCAAGATGATGAACTTCGAGGTCTAAGCGCATGTCCGACCAAGTCGTAAAAGCATTGCTCGATCCGGCTTTCATGATCGCCCTGCTGGTCGCCGTTGCTGTTTTCGCCACCGTGTTCACCGTACTGCCCGCCTTGAGCGGAAATCCGATGAAAGCGCGCATGAAGGCAGTCGCACTGGAGCGCGACGAACTGCGCGCCAAGCAGCGCGCGCGGCTGGCTGCCGAATCCGATCGCCGCCGCAAGGGATTGCGCGAGGAAGAGTTGATCGGCATGCGCAACATCGTGGACCGGCTCGACCTGCGCCGCGCTCTTGTCGACGAAGGCACACTCACCAAGCTGAGGACCGCCGGCTTCCGCGGTCAGAATCCGCTGACCAAATTCCTGTTCTTCCGCCTTGTACTGCCATTTATCGGGTTTGTGCTGGCCGCCGTTTACCTCTTCGTGATGGGTGCGATGCCGGACCAGCCGCTTTTCGTGAAAGTTGTGGTCTGCATCTTCGCAGCCTATGGGGGCTTCTACCTGCCCGTCCTCTACGTCTCCAACCGTGCGACCAAGCGCAAGCAGTCGATCCAGAAGGCCTGGCCCGACGCTCTCGACCTTCTGCTGATCTGCGTGGAATCTGGAATGTCGGTCGAAGCCGCCTTCCGGAAAGTGTCGGAGGAAATCGGTGCGCAGTCGGTGGAGCTTGCCGAAGAGTTCGTGCTGACCAATGCCGAACTCTCCTTCCTCCAGGAACGCAAGGCAGCCTATGAGAACCTCGCCAGCCGCACCGGACTGGAAACCGTGAAGTCGATCACCCAGGCGCTGATCCAGGCCGAACGCTACGGAACGCCGGTCGCGATGGCATTGCGGGTGCTGGCCAATGAAAGCCGCGAAATGCGCATGAACGAGGCCGAGAAGAAGGCGGCGGCGCTGCCGCCGAAGCTCACCGTGCCAATGATCCTGTTCTTCCTGCCGGTGCTGTTCGCCGTCATTCTTGGCCCGGCGATCATGACCGCCCTGGCGCTCAAGAACGGCTGATCGGCGTTTCCGAACGAGGCTCAGTTTGTCTGATTTTGCTTCTTCTTGTCGTCGTCCTTGAGCTGGTTCCAGGCATTCTGCTGGGAAAGCATGGAACGCAGGTAAGCGACGTTGGCCTGCGCCTGGTCAGGCGACAGTTCCTGGCTGGCGATCTGCTCCGCCTCGGGGAAGCGGCCCTGCAGGCCGACGACGAGCGCCAGATTCTGGCGGACGCGGCTGTCGGCGTCCGGCTGCTGAGACGCCGATCGCATGTATTCCTCGGCAGTCCTCAAATCTCCTGCGAGCACGTAGGACATGCCGAGGTTGGAGAGCACGGACGGTTCGTTCGGCTTGAGGTCGAGCGCCTTGCGGTAGAGTTCGCGGGCCGGCTGCGCCTGGCCGAGCTGATCGAGGATGGCTGCCTCCGCAGACAGCAGTTTCCAGTCCGGATATTCTGGCGTCTGGGCGCGGCGGACTGCATCGAGCGCCGGTTCGAACTGGCCGTTGGCGGCGAGCGCCTTGCCGTAGGCGGCGAGCACGGAACGGTCCTTCGGCAGCGCGATGGCGAGCTTGCGCATCACCGCCAGCGACTGGTCAGAATTGCCGTTCATCTGAAGCACATTGGCATAACGAAGCGCGGTCAGCTTGTCGGTAGGGCTACGCGCATACGCCTCGCCGAGCGAATTTGCGGCGCCCTGCAGTTCGCCCGTCGACATCTGGTCGATTCGTTTTCCCTGCGAGCGGGTGAGGGAACCCGTGATGGTGTGGTCTTTGGCGCAGCCGGCCACGCTTGCTGCAATGAGCAAGGCTGCCGAGATCTTGAGGAAGCTTTTCCCGGTTGCTCTCGCGCCGTGGTTGATCAACATCGGAACCTGGCCCCCCAATTTCCCCGTGCGTCTGCCGCAGCCGTCTACCCACCCAGAGCAATATTCTGTTAACCCTAACGGATGGTTAAGAAGCGATTCTTCGCTGCTGCACTTTGCCGAAGGAAATGACGTCCAATGCCTGTCGAGTTCACCGAGAAAAAGTCCGCGTACGCCAAGCCGGTTTATCTGGTCGCCAAGGACGGGCTCGACGATGCCGGGCTCGACGCCGGAGCGCTTGCCTGGGCCAAGGCCAACGACTTCAGCGGTGAGGCTGACCACGTGCTGACGGTGCCGGGGCAAGGCGGCGCGGTGGTGGCGGCGTTGCTCGGAACCGGGACCGGCGAGGACCCGTTTGGCTCGCTGGCAACCGGGTCGCTTTCACGCAAGCTGCCCGAAGGCGACTGGTTTTTCGAGGCGGGCCCGAGCGACGCCAATCAGGCGGCGGTCGGTCTGGCGCTCGGCGGCTATTCGTTCACCCGCTACGGCAAGAAGCCGGGCAAGACGCTGCGTTTCGCGTTGCCCGAAGGCGCTGACGGCGGCTATGTCAGCCGCATCGCCGATGGCGTTTTCCTCACCCGCGACCTCGTCAACACTCCGACCAACGACATGGGGCCGCAGGCGCTGGAGGCGGCTGCGCGCGCGCTCGCCGCTAGACATGGGGCGAACGTCTCGGTGACGGTGGGCGACGCTCTGCTTGCCGAAAATTTTCCGATGATCCACGCGGTGGGCCGGGCATCGACGGACGCGCCGCGATTGATCGACATCACCTGGGGCAGCCCAGATGCGGCCAAGGTCACCCTGGTGGGCAAGGGCGTCTGCTTCGACACCGGCGGTCTGGATATCAAGCCGGCAGCGAGCATGCTCCTGATGAAGAAGGACATGGGCGGCGGCGCCAATGTGCTCGGCCTTGCCTCGATGATAATGGCCGCAAAACTGCCGGTGCGGCTGCGGGTTCTCATTGCCGCCGTGGAGAATGCGATTGCCGGAAATGCATTCCGGCCGGGCGACGTGCTGCAAAGCCGCAAGGGCATCACCGTCGAGATCGGCAACACCGACGCCGAAGGGCGGCTGGTGCTGGCGGATGCGCTGGCGCTGGCCGATGACGAGCAGCCTGAACTCCTGATCGACATGGCGACGCTGACGGGCGCTGCCCGCGTCGCGCTCGGCCCGGACCTGCCGCCCTTCTACACCGATGACGATGCGCTTGCGACGCAACTCGCCGAAGCGGCGGTGGCGACCGCCGACCCGCTGTGGCGCATGCCGTTGTGGAAGCCCTACGATTCCAAGCTTTCTTCCAAGATCGCCGACATGAACAACGTCACCACCGACGGCTTTGCAGGATCGATGACCGCGGCTCTGTTCCTGAAGCGGTTCGTGGAGAAGACGCCGAGCTGGGCGCATTTCGACATTTTCGCGTGGAGCCCGACGGAACGGCCGCATTGCCCGGTCGGCGGCGAAGCCCAGGCGATACGTGCCATCGAGCGGGTGCTTTCGAGGCGCTACGCCTAGGGCGTATCGCGTCCTTTGGACGCGCAAAGGACGCTCCAGGATTTTGACTCGATGCATCGCGCTTCCGAAGATCGATTCTGGTTTTCGGGCCGATGCAGCAGGAGGCCACAATGTTTTATTATTCCATCAAGGAAGAAACGGAACCGAAACATTTTTCGGAGATGCTGGGACCTATGGCAGTTCATCTGCGTCCCAGCCAGGCGTTGCGGCTCTGGCAACAGGTAGCATTGGCGGAAGTGCGCAGCGATGTGCCCGACCTGACCATGCGCCAGATGGCGATCCTGCTCATTATCTATCTCGACCCGCCGCCTCATACGGTGCGCGGCCTCGCCGCCCGGCTGGGTGTGACCAAGCCGGTGATCACCCGCGCGCTCGACACGATGGGCGCGCTGAAACTGGTTTCCCGACACCGTGACGCGCGCGACAAGCGCAATGTGTTGGTCAAGCGCACCGTCGAAGGCGCCCTGTTCGTCGAACGGTTCGGCGACGTCATTATCGCCAAGGGCGGAGAGCTGCCGTTATGAACGGCCATGACCGTCGGCTGCACGCCTTTCGCCCCGACCTCGCCGACGAACGGCTGTATGGCAGCGTCGAGGCCGAGCGTTTCGTGGCTGGCCGCCCTGCACGGATAGCCGTTCCGGTCGCCGACCTGAAGAGAGCGCCGCGTCCCGATGCCGGCCTCGATTCGCAATTGCTTTTCGGCGACGACGTCCTCGTCTTCGAGGAGAGCGAGGGCTGGGCCTGGGTGCAGTCCGAGCGTGACGGTTATGTCGGCTTTGTCGCCGGCGCCGCTGTCGCGCCGATTGGCGACGAGGCCACGCACATCGTCTGCGCGCCGCGCACCTTCCTCTATCCCGGTCCGGACATGAAGCTGCCGCGCAGCGGAAAGTTGTCGATGGGTTCGCGGATACTCGTCACCGGCTACGCGGAAACGCGCGGCACGAAATATGCGATGCTGGCGTCGGGAGAGGCGATCGTGGCCGGTCATGTGGTGGCGCGGGGTGCTGTCGCCGAGGATTACGTGACGGTTGCCGAAACCTTGCTGAACACCCCCTATCTGTGGGGCGGCTGCAGCGGCTTTGGCCTCGACTGCTCGGGACTGGTGCAGCTTTCGCAACGGATGTCGGGGAACATGGTGCTGCGCGACACCGACATGCAGGCAGGCACGATCGGCACGGTGGTCGACGCGAAGCCGGCCTATGAAAACCTGCGCCGTGGCGACCTGGTGTTCTGGAACGGCCATGTCGCCATCATGACCGACGCCAAGAACATGATCCACGCCAACGGCCACACTATGCTGGTTTCCCGCGAGCCGCTCGCCGCCGCGATCGAGCGGATTTCTTATCTCTATGGCGGTCCGACGGGACTTCGACGGCCTTAGCTTCGGCAGATCAGATGGGCAGACGGAGCATGGCCATGTCTGTGCTCCTTCGCGCCCCCCTCTGGCAGGCCAGAGGGGGGCGTCATAAAGCACAAGCGTCTCCGTCGCCACGCCCGAAAAAATCCGTCTGACCACAGGCCGAACAGAAATGCTTCAATAGCCCGCAGCCCTGTCGACCAGGTTCTGAAGCGCCTCGCCACGTTCGAGGGCGTTCATCTGTTCGAGCATTGGCTGCACCAGATGCGCCGGATCGGAGGTCGCGGCGGCGTGCGGCGTGACGAACACCCTCGGATGGTTCCAGAGCGGGCTTGCCTTGGGTAACGGCTCGGTTTCGAAGACGTCGAGGCTGGCTTCCTTCAAGGTGCCATCGTCCAGCGCGCGTTGGATGTCGGCATCGCGCTGCAGCCTGCCGCGGCCGGCATTGATGAGCACCGAGCCGCCGAGCCCGTTGCGGCGGCGCAATTCGCGCAGCAGGTCGTAGTTGACGATGCCTTGCGTTTCCGGCGTCAGCGGCAGCAGCACAACCAGGATGTCGGTGGCGTTGAGGAACGGGATCAGGCCGCTTTCACCGTGAAAGGTGGCGACGCCATCGGCGCTGGCCGGGCGGCGGCTCCAGCCATTGACGCAAAAGCCGAGTCCCAGCAGCGCGCGCGCCGCAGCCCGGCCAAGCTGCCCGAAACCCATGATGCCGACGGAAATGTCGCCGGCCACGCGCTGCTGCGGCTCGTGCCAGACCTTTCTTGCCTGCTGCGCGCGGTAGAGCGCCCCTTGCCGGTGGTGGTCGAGCACCCGCCAGACGACATATTCGGTCATGTGGCGGGAGAGGTTGTCGGCGACCACCCGCACGATCGGCACGTCCGGCACGCTCGGATCCTGGAACAGATGGTCGACGCCGGCGCCGATAGAAAAGATGGCGCGCAAATTGGGCAGGCCGCTCAGCAGGTTGGGGCGCTGCTTCCACACCACCGCATAGGTGATGGACGGGTCGTTCGGCCAGTCTGGCTCGAGCACCACCTCGCGCTCGGCCGACAGCAATTCATGCCAGCGCTGCGGATGGAACCCGGTTACCGCCAGAAGAATACGGCCTTTGTCCATTCCGTTCTCCGGATCAGAGCATTTTGCTGCCAGGTGGCATCACCTGGCGTGGCACAAATGCGGTTAAAACAAACACATAGAGCGGAATGCCCGGTTCACCCCATGCACTCCGCTCTACTGGCTGACGACGTCCGCCGGCGCCGTTTCGATGCGGAAGGCGGCTGACAGCAGCGCCTTGGTGTAGTCGCTTTGCGGTCGTTCGAAGATCTGCTCCGACGGGCCATATTCGACGATCCGGCCGTTGCGCATGACAATGACATCGTTGGCGAGCGCCCGCACGACTTTTAGGTCGTGGCTGATGAACAGGTAGGCGAGGTTGTGCTTGGCCTGCAGGTTGCGCAGGAGGTCGACGACCTGTGCCTGGACGCTCATGTCGAGCGCCGACGTCGGTTCGTCCAGCATTACGAAGCGCGGGTTGAGCACCATGGCGCGGGCAATCGCGATGCGCTGGCGCTGGCCACCGGAGAATTCATGCGGATAGCGATGGCGGGTCTCGGCGTCGAGGCCGACCTCGTGCAGCACGTCGATGACGCGCTTGTCGCGCTCGCGCGCGGTTAGCTTGGGTTCGTGGATGCCGAGGCCCTCAGCGATGATTTCGGCCACAGACATGCGCGGGCTGAGCGATCCGAACGGGTCCTGGAAGACGATCTGCAATTCGCGCCGCAGCGGCCGCATGTCGTTGAAGGACAAGCGGTCGATGTCGCGGCCGTTGAAATGGATTTTTCCCTCCGACGAGATCATGCGCGACAGGGCGAGCCCAAGCGTCGTCTTGCCGGAGCCGGATTCGCCGACGACACCGAGCGTCTGGCCGGCGCGCACGGTGACGTCAATGCCGTCCACCGCCTTCACATGGTCGACGGTGGTGCGGAAGAAACCCTGCTTGATCGGGAACCAGACTTTTATGTCCTCGCCCTGCATGACGGTCTCAGCCGACAGGTCGGCCTTGGGCGGCTTGCCCTTGGGCTCGGCCGCAAGCAGATGGCGGGTGTATTCGTGCTGCGGATTGGCAAAAATTTCCCTGGTCGGTCCGGTCTCGACGATCTTGCCCCTGGTCATCACGCAGACGCGGTCGGCGATCTTGCGGACGATGCCGAGGTCGTGGGTGATGAACAGCATCGACATGCCGTTCTTTTCCTTGAGGCGCGCCAGCAATTCGAGGATCTGCGCTTGCACGGTGACATCGAGCGCGGTGGTCGGCTCGTCGGCGATCAGAAGCTCCGGCTCGTTGGCAAGCGCCATGGCGATCATGACGCGCTGGCGCTGGCCGCCGGAAAGCTGGTGCGGATAGGCCTGAAGGCGCTTTTCCGGCTCGCGGATGCCGACTTCGTGCAGGAGTTCCAGCGTGCGCTTGCGGGCGGCGGCATCACGCAAGCCCTGATGCAGCTTGAGGATCTCGCCGACCTGCCGCTCGATCGTATGCAGCGGGTTGAGCGAGGTCATCGGCTCCTGGAAGATCATGGTGATCTTGTTGCCGCGCACCTGGCGCAGCTGCTTTTCGGTTTTGGCGATGAGGTCGCTGCCCCCGAACAGGATCTGGCCGGACGGATGGCTGGCCGGCGGGTAGGGCAAAAGCTTCAGCACCGACAGCGCCGACACCGACTTGCCGGAACCGGACTTACCGACCAGCGCCACGGTCTCCCCCTTGGCGATGTCGAAGGAGATATGGTCGACGGCCGTCGACACCTTGCCACCCTGTTCGAAGGCAACGGAAAGATCGCGGACCGAGAGGAGGGGGGAGGTCAAGCGGAGAACTCCACAACGAGCTGTTCCAGCATTTCCGCTTCGGGCTTCACGATGTGCACGCAACGGTCCAGCCGAGCATCGAAGGTAAGGAACATCCGGCACCCAAAACGCATGGCGGTCGCCAAATGAATTGCATCCGGGAGGCGAAGCGATCCGTCATCAGCCCGCAAGCCGGCGGCCGCAAAAAGAATATCCCGATCGACCGCCTTCGAGACAACCAAACTGTCGGACTTAACCCATCGCTGGTAGACCGATGTCAGGCGTTCATCTTTCTGGCGAAGCGGCAAGACCAGGAGTTCGGCCAGCGTGATTTCACTTGTTAAAAAAGGATCGTCATCCGCACGATATCCGCTCGTGAACATATGCAGCAAGCGCCCGGCTCGCTCATCGGAGCGTTCGAACATGGCGATAAAGACGTTGGTGTCGACGTTGTGTCGCTGCAACGCCATCAATAATCCCATTCATCGCGCAATCTGCGAATACGACCGACGGCTTCCTCGATCGTCGTCCCACGAGCGTTCTCTTGGGCTTCGCGCGCCAGCGCGACGAGTTCGTGAACATTGGCGGTTTTGCCGACCGGTTCTTCTTCGATGGTCACCTTGACCGAGGCGCCAGGCAAGATCGACCCGCGTAACTCCTTGGGAAGCTGCGATGCCGGATAGTGTTCTTTCACAATCTTGTTCATGGATTGATCTCTTTGATGGCCAGCGAACTTACCACGCCCACCCGCTCATTTGAACGTCTTGCGCGGGTCGAAGGCGTCGCGGGTGGCTTCACCGATGAAGATCAGCAGCGACAGCATGATCGACAATGTGAAGAAGCCGGTCATGGCGAGCCATGGCGCGTTGAGGTTGCGCTGGCCCTGCTTCAGCAGTTCGCCGAGCGAGGCGGAACCGGGCGGCAGGCCGAAGCCGAGGAAATCCAGCGCCGTCAGCGTCGAGATCGAGCCGTTGAGGATGAACGGCAGGAAGGTGAGCGTGGCCACCATGGCGTTGGGCAAAAGGTGGCGCAACATGATGGTGCGGTTGGGCACGCCGAGCGCGCGCGCCGCGTTCACATATTCGAAATTGCGGGCGCGCAGGAACTCCGCCCGCACAACGCCGACCAGCGCGACCCAGGAAAAAGCCAGCATGATACCGAGCAGGATGAAGAAGCCCGGCGGCAGCACGGCGGAAATGATCAGGATCAGGTAAAGCACGGGAATAGCCGACCAGATCTCGATGAAGCGCTGGAACAGGAGGTCGGTCCAGCCGCCGAAATAGCCTTGCACGGCGCCTGCGGCGACGCCGATCACGGTGGAGGCCAGCGTCAGGATCAGGCCGAACAGGACCGAGATGCGGAAGCCGTAGATGACGCGGGCGAGCACGTCGCGCGCCTGGTCGTCGGTGCCGAGCCAGTTCCAGTTGCCGACCGTACAGTTGGGATCGTCGACGCCCAGTGGATAGCGCTCGCAGCGCTTCGCCTTGTCGTAGAGCCAGGACGGCTTGGCGGGCGCGGCGTCGGGTATCTCGTTGTTGGTGGTGCGGTAGGAATAGCGGATCGGAGGCCAGATCATCCAGCCGTTGGCGGCGATGGCGTCCTGGACGATCGGCATGCGGTAGTCGGCCACAGGCAGAAAACCTTCGTCGCCCAGGAACGTCGCCTCGTCGTAGTCGGTGACGATGGGGGAATAGAACTGGCCCTTGAAGCGGATCAGCAGCGGTCTGTCGTTGGCGATCAGTTCGGAGCCGAGCGACAGCACGAACAGGACGAGGAAAATCCACAACGACCAGTAGCCGCGCCGGTTGGCCTTGAAGTTCTGCCAGCGGCGCTGGTTGATCGGCGACAGCCATGGCCGCCGCGCCTCGTTGCCTGCGGTGTCGACCGCTGTGGACGTCTGGATGGACATCAGACGTCTCTCCGCTCGAAATCGATGCGCGGATCGATCCAGGTATAGATGAGGTCGGAGATGAGGGTGACGAAGAGTCCCATCAGCGAGAAGATGTAGAGCGTTGCGAAGACCACGGGATAGTCGCGGTCGAGGATGGATTTGTAGCCGAGGAGGCCAAGGCCATCGAGCGAGAAGATGTTTTCGATCAGCAGCGAGCCGGTGAAGAAGGCCGATATGAAGGCGCCGGGGAAACCGGCGATCACGATCAGCATGGCGTTGCGGAAGACGTGGCCGTAAAGCACGCGCCGTTCCGACAGGCCCTTGGCGCGCGCGGTGACCACATACTGCTTGCGGATCTCGTCGAGGAAGGAGTTCTTGGTGAGCAGGGTGGTGGTGGCGAAGGCCGACAGCACCATCGCGGCCAGCGGCAGCGTCAGGTGCCAGAAGTAGTCGACGATCTTCTCGTACCAGGGAAGGTCGGAGAAGTTTTCCGAGACAAGGCCGCGCAGCGGGAACCAGTCGTAGAAGGAGCCGCCGGCGAACAGCACCATCAGCATGATGGCGAACAGGAAGCCGGGGATGGCGTAGCCGACGATCACCACGCCGCTGGTCCACACGTCGAACGTGGAGCCGTCCTTGACGGCCTTGCGGATGCCGAGCGGGATGGAGATCAGGTAGGAAAGCAAAGTGATCCATAGGCCGATCGAGATCGACACCGGCATCTTTTCAAGGATCAGGTCGAGGACGGAGATCTTGCGGAAGAAGCTCTCTCCGAAATCGAAGCGGGTATAGTTCCAGAGCATCCCGAAAAAGCGCTCGAGCGGCGGCTTGTCGAAGCCGAACTGCTTTTCCAGCTTGGCGATGAACTCGGGATCGAGGCCCTGCGCGCCGCGGTAGCGCGAAGACTTCGCCGCCGGCGTCGAAATTGCCGCCACCGCCGGCATCCCCACCGCCACCGGAAAGCGCGTCGCCTCCTCCGCCGGGGTTCTGCAGCTTGGCGATGACCTGCTCGACCGGGCCGCCGGGCGCAAACTGGATGACCGCGAAGGACACCGCCATGATGCCGAACAGCGTCGGGATCATCAGAAGGATGCGGCGGAGGATATAGGCGCCCATCAGGTTGAGCCCACCGGTGCGAAACAAGGCGGCAGGGGGCGTGAAAGAGCGCGAGGCTCCGTCAGAATTAGACTGTCAACCCTTGCCAATCGCCTTCGCCTTGTCTTTGTCGAACCACCACAGCGCCTCGACGGGGAAACCGTAATCGGGCTTCGGCTCCTTGAAACTGAACATGTCCCAGAAGGCCACAAGGTGATTCGCGGAATGCCAATTTGGAATCCAGTCCATGCGCGCGCGCAAGACCCGATCGAGCGCGCGCATGGCCGCAACCAGCGCCGGGCGGTCCTTTGCCAGCCCCACGGCCTCGACCAGGGCGTCGACGCCTGCATCGCGGACGCCGGGATAATTGCGGGCGCTGGGGCTTGCCGCGGCGCGGGAATGGAAGAAGAGTTCCATCGTGTCACGGGTCGGCGTCGCCTCGAAGGAGAACGCCGCCGAGATCAGATCGTAGTCGAACTCGTTCTGCCGCAGATTGTACTGTGCGGAATCGACCTGCCGGATAGTGGCGTCGATGCCGATGACGCGCATGTTTTCGACAAACGGACTGAAGATCCGCACCAGGCTGTCGTCGTCGGCCAGGATCTCCAGCGACAGTTTCTCGCCCTTGTCGTTCTGCAGCATGTTGCCGTTGCGTTTCCACCCTGCTTCGGCAAGCAGCTTCGACGCCGTGCCGAGCAGTTTGCGGTCACGACCGGAGCCGTCCGAAGATGGCTGCAGAACGGCCTCGCCGAACGCCTCGTCGGGTATCTTACCGCGCAAGGGTTCGAGGATCGCAAGCTCTTCGGGTGAGGGCAGGCCTTCGGCACGGTAGTCGGACCGTTCGAAGGTGGAATGCGAGCGGGTGTACACGCCGTAGAACAGGGTCCGGTTCGTCCATTCGAAGTCGAAGCAGAGCGCAACTGCCCGCCGGACGCGCGGGTCGCGAAAGCGCTCGCGCCGCTGGTTGAGCGCCATAGCCTGCATGGAGGGGCGCTTTTCGCCGGGGAAAGTGCGCTTGACGACCTTTTTCTCGTTGAGTGCCGGGAAGTCGTATGCCGTCGCCCAGGTTCTGGAAACGGCCTCCTGGCGGTAGGTGATATCGCCCTTCTTGAATGCTTCGAAGCCGGCTTGCCGGTCGCGGTAGAACTCGACTCGGATGCGGTCGAAATTATGCAGGCCACGGCTGAAGCCGAGGTCGCGTGCCCAGTAGTCGGGATTGCGCTCGTATTCGATGGTCTGCCCGGCCACCACGCGGCCGACCTTGTAGGGCCCCGACCCGAGCGGCGGGTTCATCGTCGGCTGACTGAAATCGTTCGCGGTGTAGAAGGCTTTCGAGACGACCGGAAATTCTCCAACCGTCAGGATGGTGCGTCCGGACTGCTTGCCGGTGAATGTCAGCCGCACGGTTTGTGTGTCTAGGGCCTCCGCCGAGACAAGCTCCAGCAACGGCAATTGCAGATCGTAATGACCCTTCTCCTTGTAGGTCATGAAGGTGAAGGCGACGTCGGCCGCCGTCACCGGGCCGCCGTCATGGAAGCGCGCCTGCGGGCGCAGTCTGAATTCGAAGCTGTTGCGGTCCTGCGAGATGGTGACGCTCTCGGCCAGCCGGCCATAGAGCGCGTCGGGCTCGTCCAGGGCCGGAGTCAACAGCGTGTCGAAGCACATTTCCATGCGCGGCGGAGCGTCATCCTTGGGCGTAAAGCTGTTCAGCGTGTTGAAGGTGAGCGGGCTCTGATTGTACAGCCAGGTGTGCACGGAAAAATTGAACGTGCCGCCCTTCGGCGCGTCCGGGTTCACATAGTCGAAATGCTTGAAGCCGGCGGGATATTTCAGGTCGCCGAAGGCTGACAGGCCATGCAGCGGCGTGCCTGTCGGGCTGGCGGCGAAGGCCGGCAGCAGCGGTGCGGCCGCCGCCGCACCAGCGAGCGCCAGAAAGTCGCGGCGCGGCAGACGCGGGCTCAATTGACGCTCTTGTACTTGGCGGCCAGCGCCTTTTCCTTTTCGGCATCGATCCACCACGAATTGACGTCGGCGCCGATGTATTCCGGCTGCTTGTGGGGCATGCCGAACTTGTTCCAGTAGGCGAGCCAGACGACCGACCGGTGATATTGCGGGACGACGTAGAAGTTCCACAGAAGTACGCGGTCGAGGGCGCGGGTCGAAGCGATCAAGTCTTCTCGGTCGGTGGCGAAGATGACCTTGTCGATCAGCGCGTCGATCACCGGATTCTTGATGCCGGCGAGGTTGCGGGAGCCGGGCGTGTCGGCGGCCTTGGTCGACCAGAAATCGCGCTGTTCATTGCCGGGCGAATCGCTCTGCGCCATGACGTTGGTCAGCATGTCGAAATCGAAATTGTTGACGCGCTGGACATACTGGTTGGGATCGACGATGCGCAACGACGCGTCGATGCCGACCTTCTTCAGCATGTTGATGTAGGGGTTGGCGATCACCTCGTCGGTTTCGTTGTTGCCGAGTATCTCCAGCTTGAACTGCTCGCCCTTGGCGTTGACCATCTTGCCGCCCTGGATTTTCCAGCCGGCTTCGCCGAAGAGCTGCACAATCTGCCGCAGATACTGGCGCTCGGCCTGCGGGGTGCCGTAGACCGGCAGCTTGTACTCCTTGGTGAAGACCTCCGGCGGTAACTGGTCCTTGTAGGCGCTCAGGATCTCCAGTTCCTTGCCTTCCGGCAGTCCGCGGGAAGCCAGTTCCCCACCCTCGAAGAAACTGTCGGTGCGCGTGTTGAAGCCGAAGAAGATGGTCCGGTTCATCGTTTCGAAGTCGAAAGCATAGGTCAGCGCCTCGCGCACCTTGCGGTCCTGGAACAACGGCCGCCGCTGGTTCATGACGAAACCCTGCATGGAAGCGCGGGACGTCGCCTTGAACTCCTTCTTAATGACGTCGCCAGCGGTAAAGGCCGGGAAATTGTAATAGGTGGCCCACCGGCGCGAGCTGTTTTCGGCCTGGATGTCTTCCAGCCCGCCCTTGGTGAAGGCCTGCCAGGCGGCGTTGTCGTCCGAGAAATAGACGATGCGCCGGCGGTCGACGTTCTCGCGGCCGATCTTGACCGGCAGCTTGGCGCCCCAATAGTCGGGAACCCTGCTCCAGACGATCTCGGCGCCCGGCTTGAAACTCTCGATCTTGTAGGCGGCCGAGCCGAGCGGCGGTTCCAGCGTCGGCTGGGTGATGTCGCGCTTCTTGCCCGAGGCGTCGGTGCCCTCCCACCAATGCTTGGGCAGCACGACCATGTCGCCGATGATCTTGGGCAGCTCGCGATTGCCCTTCTGGTTGAAGCGGAACTCGACCTCGCGGTCGTTCAGCGCCACGGCTTCCGTGACGTTGGCATAATATTGCGCGTAGAGCGGGCTGTTGGCCTTGAGCACGCCGAAGGACCAGACGACGTCGTCGACGGTGATCGGCTTGCCGTCATGCCATTTGGCGCGGGGGTCGAGCCGATAGGTCGCCGAGGAATAGTCGTCCGGGTATTTGTAGGCGTCGGCCACGAGCGGGTGGCTGACGCTTCCCTCGTCGGTCGCCTGCTCCATCAACGTGTCGTAGAGATATCCGCCGCCGAACCCGACCAGGCCGGCGGCCGGGCTGCCGCGCACGATATAGGGGTTGAAGCTGTCGAAAGTGCCGCTGACGGTCGAATTCAAGGTGCCGCCCTTTGGCGCGTCGGGATTGACGTAGTCATACTGCTTGAAGTCTTCGCCGTATTTGGATTCGCCGATCAGCGAGGACGTTGTGCGCCATTTGTCTTCGGCGTGGGCGGTCAGGGTTGCCGCCCCGATCAAGGCCGCGGCGAGACCTGTCATTCCCAAGAACCTGCGCACCGTCATCCAAACCTCGCTGCTGTTTCGAACCGCCAATGTAATTCATTCGCCGGGCATGGAAACCGGATCAGGCCGATTTCCCGCCTCGTATGCACGACTCTAACAAAAAGCCGGGCAGAACCCGGCTTTTTCGTGATCGTTTCGATTACAATTTCGTTAGGCGAAACGCCTGACGTCAGTGGGCGGTCGCCGGAGCCGGTTCGGCCGGCTTGGCCTCGCCTGCCGGGGCCGCGGGAGCGGCTCCATCGGCGGGAGCCGACGCCGGCGCCGGGGCGGCATCCGCCGCCGGCAGCGGGGCCGGATTGTCGGAAAGCGTGCGCAGGTAGGCGATCAGGTTGGCGCGTTCGTCGTCCTTCTTGACGCCGGCGAAGCCCATCGCAGTGCCCTTGATGTAGGCCTTCGGGCCAGCCAGGAAGTGGTTGAGGTGTTCGTAATCCCAGACCACGGTGCCACCCTGCGAGAAATCCTTCATCGCACCCGAATAAGCGAAGCCTTCATGGGTGCCGATCTTGCGGTTGACGATGTCCCAGAGGTCCGGGCCGACCTTGTTGGGGCCGCCCTTTTCGCCGGTGTGGCAGGCCTGGCACTTCTTGAATACTGCTTCGCCGGCGGCCGCGTCGGCGGTCGCCATGAGGGTCGCGATCGGCACGGCGGCCGGTGCGGCAGCACCACCTTCACCGCCCGCCTCGGCTTCGACCGCCTCGATGGCGAAGCCCGGCTTCTCAGGGACGGGAGCCGCGAATATCGCATCGCCGATCAGGTTCACCGAAAACACGACGAACACCACGCCGAGCAGCGCACCGATCAACTTGTTGAATTCAAAAGAGTCCATACGCCCAAGGCTCCCTTCTCGGCAGGCCCGGGAAAGCCGTGCTTCCCCAAACCGCAGCCACTGTCCCATCCCCGGACAGTGCCGGTCAAATCGCGCGGAAACTAGGTCTTTTGCTATTTAGTTGCAACACCTATAAGGGCGGTTCCAGTGAGACCTTTTGACACTTTCCACACCGCCATTTTCAGCCTGTTCCAGCACCGATGTCGACCCTTATTCTGATCCCCGCCCGCATGGCCTCGACACGGCTGCCGGGCAAGCCGCTGGCCGATATCGCCGGCCGGCCGATGATCGTTCATGTCGCGGCGCGAGCCGCCGAGAGCGGACTCGGCCGCGTGGTGGTGGCGACCGACACCGATGCGGTGGCGCAGGCGGTGCGCGCCAACGGGTTCGAGGCGGCGATGACGCGCGCCGACCACGAATCGGGATCGGACCGCATTTTCGAGGCGCTGACGGCGCTCGATCCAGCCGGCGAGGTGGAGATCGTGGTCAATGTGCAGGGCGACCTGCCGACGGTCGACCCGGCAACCATCCAGGCCGCGCTGCGGCCGCTCGACGATGCCGCGGTGGATATCGCCACGCTTGGCGTCGAAATTGTCCGCGCCGACGAAAAAACCAACCCGAACGTGGTGAAGATCGTCGGCACGGCGCTGACTGAAAGCCGGCTGCGGGCTCTCTATTTCACCCGTGCGACAGCGCCCTGGGGCGACGGGCCGCTCTATCATCATATCGGGCTTTACGCCTATCGGCGGGCCGCACTCGAACGCTTTGTGTCGCTGAAGCCATCGCCGCTTGAAAAACGCGAGCGGCTGGAACAATTGCGGGCGTTGGAGGCCGGCATGCGCATCGATGCCGAAATCGTGACCACGGTGCCGCTCGGCGTCGACACGCCGGAAGACCTCGACCGCGCCCGCGAATTCCTTTCGAAGTGAGAGTCCCAAAAATGGCAGCAAACACCAACCGGATCTCCTACCAGGGTGAGCCAGGCGCCAACTCCGACACCGCCTGCCGCAACATGTTTCCCGACATGGAGCCGCTGTCTTGCGCGACGTTCGAGGACGCCTTCAACGCGGTGGAGACCGGCAAGGCCGACCTTGCGATGATCCCGATCGAAAACACCATCGCGGGCCGTGTCGCCGACATTCACCACCTGCTGCCGGAATCGAAGCTGCACATCATCGGCGAATATTTCCTGCCGATCCATTTTCATCTGATGGTGCTGCCGGGCGTCGAGAGGCGCGAGGTCAAGACGATCCACAGCCACATCCATGCGCTGGGCCAGTGCCGGAAATATATCCGCAAGAACGGCTGGAAGCCGATGGTCGCCGGCGATACCGCGGGCGCGGCCAAGCTCGTCGCCAAGGTCGGGGACAGGTCGATGGCCGCACTTGCGCCGCGCCTTGCCGCCTCGCTCTACGGTCTCGACGTGCTGGAGGAGAATGTCGAGGACACCGACAGCAACGTCACCCGGTTCGTGGTGCTGACCAAGAACAAGCAGTGGGTGGACCGCCCGAGCGCCGAAGCCAAGATGATGACGACCTTCATCTTCCGCGTCCGCAACGTGCCGGCCGCGCTTTACAAGGCGATGGGCGGCTTTGCCACCAACAGCGTCAACATGACCAAGCTGGAGAGCTATCAACTCGGCGCATTCACGGCGACGCTGTTCTATGCCGACATCGAGGGCCACCCGGACGATCCGGGCGTCAAGCATGCGCTGGAGGAACTGCGCTTCTTCTCCAGGGAAGTGCGCATTCTCGGCGTCTATCCGGCAAGCGATTCCCGCGAGGAATGGAAGGTCGCCGACTGAGCATTTTGCAGCCAGTGGAATCACCTGGCGTCAGGGCACTCCACCGGCCGCTATTCGGGCGGCCGGTCCTGGTTCAGGATCATCGCGCCGATGGCGTCGGCGGCCTGCGGGCTTGCGTCGAACGACATCATCGCCTGCTGCGGCGCGGGCATTTCGGCCGGCTCATAATCGGCAGGCAATGTCGCCTTCGGGGCGCGAGCAAGACGGGCCCCCTTCGGCGCCGGCGCAGGTTCGGCCATGGCTACCATATGCGGCTGCGGAGCGGGGGCGGCCTGTAGCAGCGACACCGTCTGCGGCAGCATCGGCTGTTCGGCCATTGCCAGCACCGCCTGCTGGGTAGCGGGTTCGGCCGACGCGATCATCGTCTGTGCGGCTTCCGGCGCCACCGGTTCCTTCGCCTTGCGGCGGCCGCGCTTCTCGTAGAACGAGTTGCCGCCGGCAACGACGACGTAATGCATGTTCTTGTAGGGGAATTTCAGGCCGGCGGTGTGGAAGAACATGACCTCTTCCTTCACCTTCGGGTGACGCTCTCCCTTGATCACCGCATCGGCGGCAGCCGTCACCTCAGGCAGTGCTTTCGAATTCATCTTGCGGGTCATCACGCCCGGCGCGAACTGGCCCTTGGCGCCGACGACATCGCACACGGTGTTGCCATATTTGCCTGATTTCAGGCGGTTCATCACCACCGAACCGACAGCGACGAGCCCATCGCGGCTTGAGCGGTTGGATTCGAAGAACATCGCCCGCGCCAGACACTCCCTGTCCCTGACTGACGCCGCGTAAGGCTTTGCGGCAACAGGGGAAACCGAAATCGCTTCCGTCAGTTTGCCGGTGCTTTGCGAGCAGCCGGCGAGCAGGATCGGGGACACGACGACGCCGAGCACGAGCGGCGTTTTCCATCTCCCGGCGGTCACGAAACAAGCCTCATCATCTCTCCGGGAGCAGTTTCAGTTGCGGCGAGAATGGGACACTTTCGGGCAAAAAGAAGGCCAGGTCCATCCCTGAGCCAGTCTAGATAGAATGTGTTTACCAAACTTTACCCCCTCAGATTCGCAGCCCCGGATGCTCCGGAACCGGTGCGATACACGGCGCTTGACGCGCCGTTTTTCGCCGTATATAGCCATATAGCTATATAGCCATGGAGTTATGGACTTGGACCCCCGACGCCTCGACCAGACCTTCGCCGCACTTGCCGATCCGACCCGCCGGGCGATCCTCGCGCGGCTGATCGAGGGAGAAGCGACGGTCATGGAACTGGCTGAACCTTTTGCCATGAGTCAGCCCTCGATTTCCAAGCATTTGAAGGTTTTGGAGGGCGCCGGACTGATCTCCAGGGGGCGTGACGCGCAGCGCCGGCCATGCCGTCTGGAGGCCAAACCGCTCGCCGAAGCCAATGAATGGCTGGAGCGCTACCGGGCGATCTGGGAGGGCAATTTCCTGCGCCTTGACGCGCTGCTGGATGAGCTTCAGCGCGTCACGCCACCGCCTAAATCTAAACCCGGCAAAAAAAGGTAGAGCCGCTGTCGGATCGCCGAACAACGGTTCGTCCTCGGTCGGCAGGGCGAAAAAGACAGCAATATCAACTTTGATTACCAACGGAGACAATCATGCAAAAGATTACGCCGTTCCTCTGGTTCGACAGCCACGCCGAAGAGGCCGTCGATTTCTACACCTCGGTCTTTAAGAATGCGAAGAAGGGCAAGACGATGCGCAATGGCGGCAGCGTGCTCACCGCTTCGTTCGAACTCGAAGGGATCGAATTCACCGCCCTCAATGGCGGCCCGCACTTCAAGTTCACCGAGGCGACCTCGTTCGTGGTCGACTGCAAGGACCAGGACGAGGTCGACTACTATTGGGAAAAACTCTCCGAAGGCGGCTCGAAGAGCCAATGCGGCTGGCTGAAGGACAAGTTCGGCCTCTCCTGGCAGATCACACCGTCCGTCCTCCTGGAACTGATGAGCGATCCGGATGCCGAAAGGGCCGGTCGCGTCATGCAGGCGATGATGAAGATGACCAAGATCGACATCCCCACCCTGCGCGAGGCTTATGCGGGATAACCGGATGGGATGGCGGGAACGGCCCGGAGGCCGGTCCCGCGCAACACGATGCCAGGGAAACTCCGATGAACAGCTTCGTCACAGTCGAAGTCACCACACCCAGCGACCGTGAGATCAGGATGATGCGGCACTTCCAGGCGCCGCGCGAACTTGTCTTCGATGCATGGACTGTTCCCGCGCTGCTGAAGCGCTGGCTGCACGGCCCGGCGGGCTGGAAGCTGGCGGTATGCCAGATCGACCTCAGGGTCGGCGGCGCGCTACGCTATATCTGGGTACATGACGACGGCCGCTCTATGGGCATGAGCGGCGTCTACCGCGAGATCGTCCGTCCGGGCCGCATCGTCGCCACCCAACTCTTCGACGAGGACTGGACCGGCGGCGAGGCGATCGACACGGTCGTCCTCACCGAACAGGCCGGCCGCACGCTGCTGACGCAGACCGTTCTTTACGCGTCGCGAGAGGCGCGCGATGGCGCGCTGGCCACAGGCATGGCCGATGGCGTCGAGGCGAGTTTCTCGCAGTTGGATCGGTTGTTGGAAGAGGAAAACAAGCCTACGGCGCAGCGAATAGCGAACAGCGAATAGCGCGGGAGAGCGTTGCTTTTCCTGCGCTCCCCAATTTCATTTGCTATTCACTATTGACTATTCACTCAGAACGGCAGCTTCATGCCCGGCGGGATCGGCAGGCCGGCGGTGAGCGCCTTGGTCTTTTCCTGCATCACCGTCTCGACCTTTGCCTTGGCGTCGTTGTGGGCGGCCAGCAGCAGGTCCTCGAGGATTTCGACCTCGTCTTCCTTGAACAGCGAGGGGTCGATCTTCAGCGACTTCATCTCGAACTTGCCGGTCAGCGTCACCTGCACCAGGCCGCCGCCGGCCTGCCCGGTCGCCTCGAGCGTGGCGATCTCGTCCTGCATGGCCTGGAACTTGGCCTGCATCTCCTTTGCCTTGCCCATCAGGCCGAGCAGATCCTTCATCTTCGTCTCCTATGCCAGGAACAAAATCAGTTTTCGTCTTCGTCGTCGGCAGCCGGATCGACCGGCGCCTGCTGGTCGTCCTCGGCCGCTTCCGGCGCGTCGGGAATGCGCACGTCGATGATCCTTGCGCCGGGAAAGCGCGCCAGGATCGCAGCCACCGTCGGGTCGGCGCGGGCGTCGCTGAAGGCCGTCTCGCGGCGGCTGGTTTCCATCTCGGAAAGCGTCTGGCCGCCCTCCTCACGCGAAACCGAAACGATCCAGCGCCGTCCAGTCCATTTCTGCAAATTGGCGTTGAGGTCGCTGATGAGCGTCTTCGGCGCCTCCGCCGTCAGGCTGACGTCGATGCGGCCGTTCTCGATCTTGACCGGCCGCACGCAGCGCTTGATCAGCACCTTGAACGCCATGTCGCGGTTCTGGTCGGCAAGGGCGGCGATATCGGCCAGCGAGCGGATCGAAACGGCCGGCGCCTCAGTGATGGGCTCGGGCTGCGGTGGCGCGACCGGCTCGATGGCGGGCTCAGTCTCGACCAGCCGCATCGCCTGGGCGCCGCCGCCGGCGCTTGCCGCGATGCGCGTCTGCGCCGTGGCGCTGACGCCGCCACCCGCGGGAGCTGAAGGTGCACGCGGCGAGGGCCGTTGCGCCGACGTGGCGCCGGCCTGGTCGAGCGTCTTCAGCGCTTCGTCCAGTGTGGGCAGGTCGGCGGCGTGCGCGATGCGGATCAGCACCATCTCGCCGGCGCTGACCGGGCGGTTCGACGCCTGCACCTCGGGAATGCCCTTCAACAGCATCTGCCAGGTGCGCGACAGCACCCTGACAGGCAGCGACCGGGCGAACTCCAGCCCGCGCCGCCGTTCATCCTCCGACAGCGCGGCATCGTCGGCGGCCGACGGCACGAAGCGCAGCCTGGTCACCAGATGGTTGAACTCTGCGAGGTCGGTGAGGACGGTCGCGGGGTCGGCGCCGGTGTCATACTGCGCGCGGAATTCGTCGAGTGCGGCTCCCACCTCGCCCTTCATCAGGTTCTCGAACAGGTCGATGATGCGGGCGCGGTCGGCGAGGCCGAGCATGGCGCGCACCGCCTCGGCGGTCGACGGTGCCGGCGCCATGGGCGATCGCCTGGTCGAGGATCGATAGGGCGTCGCGCATCGAGCCTTCGGCGGCGCGCGCGATCATCGCCAGCGCCTCGTCCTCGACCTCGATGCCCTCCTGCCCGGCGATGCGGGCGAGGTCGCCCTTGATCAGCCGCGGCGTCGATGCGGCGCAGGTCGAAGCGCTGGCAGCGCGACAGGACGGTGACCGGCACCTTGCGGATTTCGGTGGTGGCGAAGATGAACTTCACATGCGGCGGCGGCTCTTCCAGCGTCTTCAAGAGGCCGTTGAAGGCCTGCTTCGACAGCATGTGCACTTCGTCGATGATGTAGACCTTGTAGCGCGCCGAGACCGGCGCGTAGCGCACCTGCTCGATGATGTCGCGGATGTCGTCGATGCCGGTGTGCGAGGCGGCGTCCATCTCGATCACGTCGGGATGGCGGCCTTCCATGATGGCGCGGCAATGTTCGCCCGGCACCGAAAGATCGACCGATGGGCTGGCTCGACCGTCGGCGGTCTTGTAGTTGAGCGCGCGGGCGAGGATGCGGGCGGTCGTCGTCTTGCCGACGCCGCGCACGCCGGTCAGCATCCAGGCCTGCGCGATGCGTCCGGCTGCGAAGGCGTTGGTCAGCGTGCGGACCATCGGCTCCTGGCCGATCAGGTCGGCGAAGTCGGAGGGCGGTATTTGCGGGCGAGCACCCGATAGGCGCCGCCGGCTTTGCCCTTGTCGATGTCTCCGGCTTCGCTCATCCGCCCGTCTGCTCCAACGGCCAGGTCCGTGGCCGATTCCTCGAAAAGAGTTTCGCCCGCATCGTCTGGCGCCGTCAATGACGCGGCCGGCAATCGGGGCGAATGGGAAGAGGTGGGAGGCTGGAACAATGACCCGTTCCGGGCTCGTTAGGGCTGCTTCCTTCCGGACCTGACCCGGTTGGCGAGTGGATCGTCCACCACCAACCTCCCGCGTTTCATATCGGGGATTGCGGCCGAGATTGCAAGTCCCGAACGCCAAGCGCCAATGAATTGCTTGCAGGCTGCGGGCCGGCACTCTAGCGTCAACCTATAATCGAGGGAAACGCCAATGCTGCCGGGCCAGAAGGCCGGATTTGAGCTCGACCGCAAGCTGGAGGCCGACAGCGAGCAGGTGATGTGGCTTGGCCTGTGCGAGCTGCGCATCATGAACGACAGGCGCTGGCCCTGGCTTCTGCTGGTGCCGCAGCGGCCGGGTGTCGAGGAAATCCACGACCTGACCCCGCTCGACCAGGCGATGCTCACCTTCGAGACCAATATGGTCGCGCAGGGCCTCAAGAAAATGACCGGCTGCACCAAGATCAATTCGGCCGCGCTTGGCAATATCGTGCGCCAGCTCCATGTCCATGTCATCGCGCGCAGCGAAGGCGATGCGGGCTGGCCAGGTCCCGTCTGGGGCTATGGTATGCGCGAGCCGTACCGGCGTGAGGACCTGCACCGCCTCGCCCAGCAGGTCCGCGCGGCGCTGTAAGCCCATCCTTCCGGCACGAGGAATAGATGAGTTTTTCACTGTTCGACGCACCCTTGCACGAGCCCAGCCAAGCCGTCGGCTTTGCTGGCAACCTGATCGACCGGCAATCCGAGAAGCGCACCGACGACTGCGTCGAACGGGCGCTTGCCGATCCCCGGGCGCGTGTTCTCCTGATGCGCGCCGGCCGCATCCATCTCAAGGTCAACGGCGCCGGCTTCGAGGGCTATTACCCGATTTCGGGCGCTGCCGCGCTGGGCGCGAAACTGGAACACGCGGTGCTGCTCGGCGAAACGCCGCAAGGGCCGGTGCTGGCCGCGCCCGCCGGGCTCGACCCCGAACAGCTGCCGGACGGCATCAAGGCGATCGATTACCGCTCCGTCTATATCCAGGGACTGCTCGCCGCGCCCGACCTCGGCGCGCTGGCGCAAGGGGCGTCGCTGCTTGCCTGGCACAGCTCGCACCGTTTCTGCAGCAAATGCGGCCAGCCGTCACAGATGCGCGCTGGCGGCTACAAGCGCTTCTGCCCGGCCTGCGAAACCCTGCATTTCCCGCGCACCGATCCCGTCGCCATCATGCTTTCTGTAACCAGGGACAAATGCCTGCTCGGGCGCGGGCCGCATTTCGGCCCCGGCATGTTTTCCGCACTCGCCGGCTTCATCGAGCCTGGTGAGACGATCGAGAATGCGGTGCGGCGCGAGACGCTCGAGGAAGCAGGCATACGGCTTGGCCGTGTCGTCTATCACGCCAGCCAGCCCTGGCCGTTTCCCTACTCGCTGATGATCGGCTGTTTCGGCGAGGCGCTGAACGAGGACATCACCCTCGATGCCGAACTGGAGGCCTGCCGCTGGTTCTCGCGCGACGAAGCGCTGGCCGCCCTCGATGGCAGGCACCCGGACGGCATCTTCACACCACCGAAGGGCGCCATCGCCCACGCGCTGATCCGCTCGTGGGCCGAAGGCGCCTGAGTTTTTCCATCATGCAGAGAGGCAACCATGATCCGGCACACTGTCGCATTCCGCTTGAAGCATAGCGAGGGATCTTCCGAAGAAACCGCGTTCCTGGTGGCGGCGAAAGTGCTCGCCGCCATCCCCGGCGTCGAGAAATTCGAACAGCTGCGCCAGGTCAGCTCGAAGAACGATTACCGCTTCGGCTTCTCGATGGAGTTCGCCGACCAGGCCGCCTATTCCGGCTACAACGATCATCCCGAGCATGTCGCCTTCGTGCGCGACCGCTGGGTGCCGGAAGTCGACGCCTTCACCGAAATCGACTACGTACCGCTGTGAGCGCCGACCTCTCGCCACGCCTTGCCGAAGTCGTCGAAGCGCTGCCGCTGTGCGACGGGATGCGCGTGCTGGAGATCGGCTGCGGACCGGGGGCGGCCGCGCGTGCGGTGGCAGTCAGGATCGGCAACGGCCATGTCCTTGCCATCGATCGCTCAGCAAAGGCCATCGGCCAAGCCCGTGACGGTTCGGCCGACCTGATTTCGGCCGGTCGACTGCAGCCTGCGCTGCGTTGCCGCCGAGGATTTCGTCCTCGAAGCGGGCGAGGCGCCGTTCGACATCGCATTTGCCGTGCGCGTCGGCGCGCTCGACGGCCGACACCTTGCGGCTGGCGTGAAGGCGCTGCCGCGCATCGCCGCGGCTCTTGTCGCAGGCGGGCGATTGTTCATCGATGGCGGCTCGCCCTTGCGGGAACTGAAACTGCCGGATCGCGGGACCTGACAGCAGTGGACATCCAGCTTACGCACGCCTGTTTGTTCAGCCGCATTTGTGCGACGCCAGGTGATCTGGCTGCAAAATGCTCTAGAGATAATCGTGCCAGGAACGTCTTGTCGGCTTGTGTTTGAGGCCGAGATCGTCGCACAGCCAGGCCGGAGGCGCCGAGCCGGCCATCCTGCGGCGTCGCTGAAGGCATCGCGTCGAACGCAAAATTGCAGAAATTTTCTTCATGATGGTGGACCGGAGTTCTTTCATGAACGCCAGTCTGCTGGCATGATCGAGTGACGTAAAACGAACAATCGTCAGCTCGTGCATGAGGAATTTTCATGCAAACATTGCCCGCCATGCTGCCTCCATTGCAGACATTGCGCGCCTTCGTCGCGGTTGCAGGGGCGAGAAGCTTCACGGTCGCAGCCGATACGCTTGCCGTGACGCAGACAGCCGTCAGCCATCAGATCGCGCAACTTGAGGAGTGGATCGGCGGGCGGCTTTTCGTGCGGGACCGTCGCGGCGTCGAATTGACGGCGCTCGGGCAGGGGCTTCATCCCGAAATCGTTCGGGCGCTCGAAGCTCTGGAACGGGCGCTGGAGCGCGCGCGCCGTTCGGTGGGCAACCCGAAACTGTGCATTTCGACGACGCCGGAATTTTCGGCGCAATGGCTGGCGCCGCGGCTGATCGACTTCTGCAATCGCCATCCCGATATCGATGTCAGCGTGACGGTAGAGTACCGGCGCGCCGGCTTGGCCGACGAGGATATCGACGTCGCGATCCGGTTGAGCGGGGTGGCGGAAGACGGAACCGAACAGCTGACGGCGGACGAGGAGTTCGCGGTCTGCGCGCCTGAAATCTTCAGCATCCTGCCGGATCGCGACGCGATCCGGGTCGCTCCATTGCTGCGTTACGACGGCGCCCGCCACACGATGCTCGACTGGCGCCGCTGGCATGCCGAGCTCTATGGAGAAACCCGGGGTTGCGTCGATGCGATCGAATTTGATGGCGGACCCAGCTACCGGACTTTTACGGAAATGCTGGACGCCTGCCGTCGGGGGCTGGGTTTTGCCCTGGTGCGCAGTTCGCTGGTGACCGACGATCTCCTGGCCGGCCGGCTGATGCGCTGCTTCACCGAGAGCGTCGTTTCCGACCTGCAATATCGGCTGGCGATCGCCCCCGGACGCCGGGAGCAGCCGGGGATACTGGCTTTCCACCGGTGGATATTCGATCAGGCGAGGGGGTCCAATCCTGCCTGATGGAACGGCGGGCAGCGCCGGCAATTCCCTTCGCGGCGGAAAAATCCTAAACCGGACCGATGTCGAAACGAGTCGCGGGTCCCGAAATCGAACGTCTGATCCAGCTCCTGGCCAAGGTGCCGGGGCTCGGGCCTCGCTCGGCGCGGCGTGCGGCACTTCACATGATCAAGAAAAAGGAACAGCTGATGGCGCCATTGGCCGACGCCATGGCCGATGCTGTCGACAAGGTGCGGGTCTGCTCGAATTGCGGCAACGTCGACACCTGCGATCCCTGCACGATTTGCACTGATCCACGCCGCGATGGCGCCATCCTGATCGTGGTCGAGGATGTCGCCGACCTCTGGGCGCTGGAACGCGCCGGCACCATGAGCGCCCGCTACCATGTGCTCGGCGGCACGCTGTCGCCGCTCGATGGCATCGGGCCAGACCAGCTGAACATCAGGCAGCTTGTGGCGCGTGTTGCCGAAGGTGGGGTCGCCGAAGTGATCCTGGCGGTCAACGCCACCGTCGAGGGCCAGACCACGGCGCATTACCTGACCGACCAGCTGGAAGGCTTCGAGGTGAAGGTGACGCGGCTGGCGCATGGCGTGCCGGTCGGCGGCGAACTCGACTATCTCGACGAGGGAACCCTCGCGGCGGCGCTCAAGTCACGGACAGCGTTTTGAGGCGATCGGCGAGCAAGAGGTCTTGATGATGAACAGCGCTCTGCGTTGCCCCCCTTGTGGGGGAGATGTCCGGCAGGACAGAGGGGGGCAACGTAGAGCACGGACGTCGATCGTTCTCGCTTGCCTGTCGCTGTTTCTTACCACCCCCGCCTCCGCCGCAAAGATCGATGACCAGTTCCGTGCCTGGCTTGAAAACGATTTGTGGCCGGAAGCGCAGTCGAAGGGAATTTCGAAGAAGACGTTCGACACGGCGTTCGATGGGGTGCGACCCGAACCTGAAATTGCCGGACCTGGTGATGCCCGGCGCCAAGCCGACGACACCGAAGAAGCAGCACCAGGCGGAATTCGGTTCGCCGGGCAGCTATTTCGGCAAGATCGGCGCAGTCACCGGCGGTGGCCGCGCGCGCGCCGCGCAAAATGCCAGGACGCTTGCCGCCATCGAGAAACGCTACGGCGTGCCCGGCGACGTGGTGGTGGCGATCTGGGGCCGGGAGTCCGGCTTCGGCGCGGCGAAGATCCCCTACGACGCTTTCGAGGTGCTTGGCACCAAGGCGTTCCTCGCAACCCGCAAGGATATGTTCCGCACCGAATTGCTTGCCGCGCTCGAGATGGTCGAGCGGGGACTGGCGAGCCGCCAGGCGATGAAATCGTCCTGGGCCGGTGCGCTCGGACAGCCGCAATTCCTGCCGACCTCGTTCCTCAGGCACGCCGTCGATTTCGACGGCGACGGCCGCGCCGACATCTGGAACTCGACGCCGGACACGCTGGCTTCCATCGCCAACTATCTCGTCGACTACGGCTGGGTGAAGGGGCGCGACTGGGGCTTCGAGGTGACGGTGCCGGAGGGCGTTTCCTGCGCGCTGGAGGGGCCGGACCAGGGCAAGCGCATTTCGGAATGGACGGCGATGGGGATTTCGCGCGTCAACGGCAAGCCGTTTCCGCCGAACGAGGCACGCGCCGAGGGTTTCCTGCTGATGCCGGCCGGTCGCAGCGGTCCGGCCTTCATCGTGACGCCGAATTTCTACGTGCTGAAAGAATATAACGAGAGCGACCTCTATGCCCTGTTCATCGGCCACGGCGCCGACCGCATCGCGCATGGCGACAAGGATTTCGCCGGAACATGGGGCAAGGTCGGCGGTCTCTACCGTTCCGATGTCGCCGCCCTGCAGCGCGGGCTGGAAAAGCGCGGCTACGATGTCGGCGGCGCCGACGGGCTGCCTGGCTTCAAGACCCGCCGCTCGATCGGCGCCTGGCAGGCCAAGAATGGCGAAGCGGCGACATGTTTCCCCGACAAGGGGTTGGTGGAAGCGATGCGGTAGCGGTGTTCACGCTCCCACAAAGGGAAGGTCGGGCGCCGCGCCCTCAAGCTGCCGTCGCCAGTTCCCGATGCACGTTGGCGAGGATCTCGAAGGAGCGCAGCCGCGCCGCATGGTCGT
This sequence comes from uncultured Alphaproteobacteria bacterium, assembly GCA_963726065.1. Lineage (GTDB taxonomy): Bacteria > Pseudomonadota > Alphaproteobacteria > Rhizobiales > Rhizobiaceae > Neomesorhizobium. The sequence continues at coordinate 320,965 of CAVSAU010000013.1, read as the reverse complement.
GGATCTGCGCGGTGATCATCAACTCGTCGGCGCCGGTGTGGCGGATAAAGGCGTCGAGCCCGCGGCGTACAGTTTCCGGCGAGCCGACGACGGCGCAGGACAGCGCATGCTCCAGCATCACCTTGGCCGACGTGTCGATCTGCTGCGTCGTAGTTTTCGACCGGCAAGGGCAGCTTGCCGGGCCTGCCGGTGCGCAGATTGACGAAGGCCTGCTGCAGCGAGGTGAACAAAAGCTTCGCCTCAGTGTCGGTCTCCGCTGCGAAGACGTTGAGGCCAAGCATCACATAAGGCTTGTCGAGCTGTTCCGACGGCTGGAAACGCGAGCGGTAGATGTCGATGGCATGTTCCAGCTCGGCCGGTGCGAAATGCGATGCGAAGGCGTAGGGCAGGCCAAGCATGGCGGCAAGCTGTGCGCCGTAGGTTGAGGAGCCGAGGATCCAGACCGGCACGTCCTGGCCCTCGCCAGGCACGGCGCGTAGCCGCTGGCCGGGCTCGGCGGCGCCGAAATAGTTGATCAGCTCGACTACATCCTGCGGGAAACTGTCGACGCCAGCGTCCATGTTGCGGCGAAGCGCGCGCGCCGTGCCCATGTCGGTTCCGGGCGCACGGCCAAGGCCAAGGTCGATGCGGCCGGGATGGAGGGCGGCCAGTGTGCCGAACTGTTCGGCGATCACCAGCGGCGCATGGTTGGGCAGCATGATGCCGCCGGCGCCGACGCGGATGGTCGAGGTGCCGCCGGCGACATGCGCGATGACCACCGAAGTGGCGGCGCTGGCGATGCCCGGCATGTTGTGATGTTCGGCGAGCCAGTAGCGTTTGTAGCCGAGGCGTTCGGCATGGCGCGCCAGGTCAAGCGTGTTCCGCAGCGACTGGCTGACGTCGCTGCCTTCAGTCACCGGCGACAGGTCGAGTACGGAAAGCGGGATCATTGGCGGGCTCCAGGTCTTGCCCGACCGATATAGGAACGCGCTGCCGTTCACGCAAACCGGACGCCGGACGTGAAATGCGCCCCGCAGGAGACGCCTACTGCGCGGCAACCGCCGGAGCCGCCGCGGTTTCCTTGCGCACGATCGGCGCGACCCTGGTGCCGTAAAGTTCGATCGCCTTCATGACCTTGTCGTGCGACACGGTGCCGATCGCCATTTGCAGGAGGAAGCGGTCGTTCCCGAAAATCTTGTGCTGTGCGACGATTTTCTCGGCCACGGTTTCCGCATCGCCGACGAACAGTGCGCCACGCGGCGACCGCGCCTGGTCGAAATGGGCTCTGTTGGTCGGACCCCAGCCACGCTCGCGGCCGATGCGGTTCATCACCTCGGCCTGCGGTCCGTAGAAATCGTCGGCCGCCTTGTCGGTGGTTTCGGCGACGAAGCCGTGGACGTTGATGCTGGTCGCCAGTTTTTGCGGATCCTGGCCGCTGCGCCTGGCAGCCTCGCGGTAGAGATCGAAGAGCGGCGCGAAACGGGCCGGCTCGCCTCCGATGATGGCGAGCGCCAGCGGCAGGCCGAGCGCGCCGGCGCGGGCCACCGATTGCGGCGTGCCGCCAACCGCGATCCAGATCGGCAGCCTGCCGCGATAGGGGCGGGGGTAGACGCCGCGGTCATTGATGGCGGCACGGTGATTGCCCGACCAGGTGACGCGCTCGCTTTCATTCAGCGCCAGAAGCATGTCGAGCTTTTCGGCGAAGAGCTCGTCATAGTCTTCGAGATTGTAGCCGAACAGCGGGAACGACTCGATGAACGAGCCGCGCCCGGCCATGATCTCGGCGCGGCCGCCGGACAATAGGTCCAGCGTGGCGAACTGCTGGAAGACGCGCACCGGGTCGTCGGAAGAAAGCACGGTGACGGCGCTGGTGAGCTTGATGCGGCTGGTGCGTTCGGCCGCCGCTGCGAGCGCCACGACCGGCGCGGAAGCGGCATAGTCCGGGCGATGATGTTCGCCGAGGCCGAAGACGTCGAGGCCAACCTGGTCGGCGAGTTCGATTTCTTCGATCAGATTGCGCAGCCGCTGATGTGGTCCGATCGCGTCGGCTCCTGGCGTCGGGCTGACGTCTGCGAAAGTGTAAAGGCCGAGTTCCATTGTTTCGTCCTGATTGATGGTTGGCGCTACAGGTAGCGTCGACAAGAGACGGCTTCCAGATGCCAGCTGGTGGAACAGAGCATATCGAATCCGGGCCTGCAGGGTTGCTTGCCGGCGTTTCCGGATCGCAACAGCGCTCGAAATCATGGCAGCTGTGCTGATTTGGCGCTTGAACTCTCGGCTTCCGCGCGTATGTAAGCGTCGCGACATGACTTCTAGGGAAATGAGATTTGGCTATCTACAGGGAAAAAGACATTTTCGAACGCCGCGGTGCGGCGAACGAAGCGAAGCGGGCGATGCTCGAAAAATTCAAGGCCAAGCCGGCAGCGGACGATCCGGCTGTGCTGGCCAGGCAGGCTGAACGCAAGGCAATCCTCGAGGCGCGCGCCATCCGCGAAGCCGAGAAGCTGAAGCAGAAGCAGGAACGGCTTGCCCGCGAAGCGAAAGAGCGCGCCGAGCGCGAAGCCGCCGCGGAAGCCGCGCGGATCGCCGCTGAGGAAGTAGCGCAGGCCGAAGCCAAGCAGCGCGAGGCCGAGGAAAACGAGCGTATCTCGCGCCTGCTGGCCGACGAGGCCGAGCGCAAGGCCAAGCGCGACGCACGTTACGCGGCCCGCAAGGCGCGTGTCGGGCGCATTCCTCCGGGTTTCGGCGGCAAATAAGCCGCCGTTCCAGGTCATCCATTTTCGAATGGAGCACCGCGACCGGTCGGCCGCGGTGTTTTTGGCGTGTCAGGCGACGAGCTTCAGCCCGACGATGCCCGAAACGATGAGCGCGATACAGGCAAGCCGCGCCGCGGTTGCCGGTTCGCCGAGCAGCCAGATTCCGAGGAGTGCGGTGCCAACCGTGCCGATGCCCGTCCAGATGGCATAGGCGGTGCCGACCGGCAGCGTCTTCAGCGCCAGGCCGAGCAGGCCAAGGCTGACGATCATGCTCGCCACGGTGAGCAGGGTCGGCGTGAGACGGGTGAAGCCGGCGGTGTATTTCAGGCCGATCGCCCAGCCGATTTCGAAGACGCCTGCGAAGAAGAGATAGATCCAGGCCATGACGAGACTCGCTTTCTTGGCGGGTCGTCCCGGCCGGATTGTTGGGAAACGCAAGGCCGTCCTTGCGCCTGATATATGGGACAGGTCGCCGGCCGTTCAATCAAAAGTCCGGTCGCAAGTCTCGCGACCGGACGAGACTGCTTGTGTTTGAGGCCGCCGGCGCTACTTCGCCTTCTTCGCCGCCGCAGCAGGAGCCGCCTTGGCCGCCGCCGCCGGCTTCTTGGCATCCTTCTTCGGCTTCTTGGCCTCTTTGTTCGGTTTCATCGCACCTTTTGCCATGATTCGTTCCTCCGATTGGCGAAACGAATCATGCCCAATAAATTCGCCGGTTCAAGAGGCATTTGCTGCGCCGTCCAGACGAAAAGACCGGCTTCCGCAACAGCGAAAGCCGGCCGCTGTGGCGAGACGATCACATCTTCTCGACCTTGGCGCCCATCTTGTTGTCGTCTGTGGTGATCTTGACCTTGTCGCCAGCCATTACGCCATCGAGCTTCACGTCCATGTTGGTGGTGACCGACATGCCGTCTTCCAGCATTATCATATGTTTTGCCTTGTCGACCTCCTTTACCGTCCCTTCCATTTGGCCGGCATAGGCAATGCCGCCGAGGGCAATGACGGCAAACGCGGCGGTGATGATCTTCCTCATGCGAAGGTTCCTCCCAGACTTGCGTGGTTGACGCGACGAGGCGCTGTGCCTGTTCGCGTGCCCGGAGCGTAGAAAAGCGGGCGATCACAGGCCAAACACGTTCCCATGGGTGCAACGTGATGGCGGCGTGCAGTCATGTGATCAAGGACGCAGTTGAACGTCAGCTTTGGAAGGTTGCTGCAGAAATCCGTTGGGCGAACCCGGCTGACAGTGGTGCCGCCGTGCTATTCGGTTTCTTCCACCACCCGCAGCCGCAGCTGCCCGGTCTTGGAGTCGGCTGCGCGTACCGTCTCGATTTTCGCCCCCCGCTGCGGTTCCTCGCCCTCCGGATGCGCGGCCCCGAACTCCAGCGCCTCGATCTTCTGGCCGCGCTTGGTGACCTTGGACGACGAGACGAGGATGTCGTCGATATCCCGCGTCGCCTGGCCGAAATGGTTCTGCAATTTGCGCACCCGCTCGTCGAGGCGCGAGACGTCTTCCATCAGGCGCACGACCTCGCCCTGAATCAGATGCGCCTGTTCGCGCATGCGGGCATCCTTCAGGATCGCCTGGATGACCTGGATAGACAGCATCAGAAGCGACGGCGACACGATGACGACGCGGGCCCGATGCGCCCGCTGGATGACGGCTTCGAAATTCTCGTGGATCTCGGCGAAGACCGATTCCGACGACACGAACATGAGCGCCGTGTCCTGGGTCTCGCCGGAGATAAGGTATTTGTCAGCGATGTCGCGGATATGGATTTCGACATCGCGACGGAACGCCTGTGCTGCAAGTTTCTGCGCGGCCTCGCCCTCGGCGGCGCGGATGGCGTTCCAGGCTTCCAGCGGAAACTTGGCGTCGACCACCAGCGGGGGCGTGTCGTTAGGCATCTTGACCAGGCAGTCCGGCCGGCTGCCATTGGACAGCGTCGCCTGAAATTCATAGCCGCCATGCGGCAGGCCGTCGGCGACAATCGCCTCCATGCGCGACTGGCCGAAGGCGCCTCGCGTCTGCTTGTTGGAAAGGATCGCCTGCAACTGCACCACCTGCCCGGCAAGCGACTGGATGTTGGTCTGCGCCGTGTCGATGACGGCCAGCCGCTCCTGCAGTTTCGCGAGGCTTTCATGGGTGGAGCGTGTCTGCTCGGTCATCGTCTGGCCGAGCCGGCCGGTCATGGCGTCGAGGCGCTGACCGATCGATTGCGTCAGTTCGGCCTGGCGCGCGCCAAACACTTCGGCGACCGCACCCAGCCGCCCCTGCATCTCGGCCTGCGATTGCAGGATGCCGGCCATGCGGGCTTCGGCGTCGCGGGCGTGGTCGGCGGCCTCAGCGGCGGCAACCGCGCGCGCCTTGGCGGCGCGCCACAGCGCCACGACCAGCGCCACCAGCAAGGCCACGAACAAGACAGCGATGAAACCCAGCGCCTGGCCAAGCGTGATGGTGGTGGCGCCAAGGCGGGCAACTGGTTCGGCGAGGACGGAGAAAATATCGTTCATCGCGCAAGCATAGCCGATTCGGCCTGCCGTTGCAGATCAAAACGTGAACAGTAAGCTTTCGGGCCGGTTGACGCTTTTGTCAGGAAATCCTAGGTGAGCGTCATGTCGATCAAGCCGCTCATCATCCTCCCCGATCCTATCCTGCGCCAGGTTTCCAAGCCGGTGGAGCGGGTCGACGACCAGCTGCGCAAATTCGCAGGCGACATGCTGGACACGATGTACGATGCGCCGGGCATAGGCCTTGCCGCAATCCAGGTTGGCGAGCCGCTGCGCATGCTGGTGATCGATCTCGCCAAGGAGGGCGAAGAGCCGGCGCCGCATGTCTTCATCAATCCGGAAGTGCTGGAAAGTTCGGACGAGCGTTCGGTCTACGAGGAAGGCTGCCTGTCCATCCCCGACTATTATGCGGAAGTCGAGCGCCCGGCGTCGGTCCGGGTGAAATATCTCGACCGCGACGGCAAGGCGCAGGAGATCGCCGCCGACGGGCTGATGGCGACCTGCCTGCAGCACGAGATCGACCATTTGAATGGCGTGCTGTTCATCGACCATATCTCGAAGCTGAAGCGCGACATGGTGATGAAGAAATTCAAGAAGCTAGCCCGGGACAAGCCGCCGACCCGCATGGTGGGGTAAAGCCAGGCGGGCTTGACCTGAAGCTTGTAAACCCGTTTGAACCGGTGGCGTAATCGGCGCATCGCGCCGTAGCCAGGTGAAAATCGGGAAGACAATGCCCCTACGCGTCATCTTCATGGGAACGCCGGACTTTTCGGTACCGACGCTGCGCGCGATCGCCGAGGCCGGGCATGAAATCGCCGCCGTCTACACGCAGCCGCCGCGGCCGGCGGGACGGCGCGGGCTGGAACTGACGCCGTCGCCGGTGCAGCGCGAGGCCGAAAGGCTCGGCGCCGAGCTGCGCGTGCCCGTATCGCTGAAGGGCGGGGCGGAGCAGGCGGCTTTCCGCGACCTGGATGCCGACGTCGCCGTCGTAGTCGCCTATGGGCTACTCCTGCCCAAGGTCATTCTCGAAGGCGCCAGGCTCGGCTGCTACAATGGCCATGCCTCGCTGCTGCCGCGCTGGCGGGGGGCCGCACCCATCCAGCGGGCCATCATGGCGGGCGACACCGAGACCGGCATGATGGTCATGAAGATGGAGGAAGGGCTGGACACCGGCCCGGTGGCGATGACCCGCCGCGTGGCGATCGGACCCGACATGACCGCCGGCGAACTGCACGACACCTTGATGGAGACGGGCGCCGGTTTGATGGTCGAGGCTCTGGCGGAACTGGAGCGCGGCGAGATGACGCTGGTGCCGCAGGCGCCTGTCGGCCTTACCTATGCCAAGAAGATCGACAAAACAGAGGCGCGGATCGATTGGAGCCTTCCTGCAAAGGATGTGCATAACCATGTTCGCGGACTGTCGCCCTTTCCGGGCGCGTGGTCTGAAATAGAGGCCGGCGGCAAGACGGAGCGCCTGAAGCTCCTGCGTTCAACGCTGGCCGATGGGAACGGAAATCCCGGGGAGATTATCGATGGCCAACTGACGGTCGCCTGTGGAAATGGCGCGGTCAGGCTGGTCGGAGTTCAACGAGCGGGCGGCAGGCCCGCAAGCGCACAGGAGTTCCTGCGCGGTACGAAACTGGAAAAAGGAATGAGACTGTCATGAGCATGATGTCGATAAGGGCGGCGACGCCCAGGGACCGAGAGGCGATCCGCCTCGTCGAGGAACATGCGTTCGGGCAAGAGTCGGAAGCCGGGCTGGTCGACGCCCTGATCACGGATGGCGATGCGATCGTCGAACTGGTGGCCGAGGAAGAAGGCCAGGTTGTCGGCCACATCCTGTTCTCGCGTCTTTACGTCACCGAGGGCCGCAAGAAATTTGCCGCCGTCGCGTTGGCGCCGCTGGCTGTAGAGCCATCATTCCACGGCTCCGGAATAGGAGGCGCGCTGATCCGCGAAGCGCATCTGAGGCTGAAGGATGCCGGCGAGACGCTGTCGGTCGTGCTGGGCGATCCCGCCTATTACGGGCGTTTCGGCTACACCCACGAACGCGCGGCAGGTTTCGAAAGCGCCTACCAGGGCGCGGCGCTGCAGGCGCTGGCCTGGGGCGACGCACCGGAAGCCGGGCGGCTGGATTACGCCTCGGCGTTCAGTTCCGCGCTCGCTGCCTGACGCTGCGAACGTCGACGCCGCATGCCGCGCTATCGCCTGGACATCGAATATGACGGCAGCGCCTATGCCGGCTGGCAGCGGCAGGCCGCCAATCATTCGGTGCAGGCGGCGCTGGAGCAGGCCTTCAAGGCTTTCTGCGGCGAGGATGTCACCTTGCGCGGCGCCGGACGCACCGACGCTGGCGTGCATGCGACCGGCCAGGTCGGCCATGTCGATCTCGACAGGAACTGGCCGGTCGACAAGGTGCGCGATGCCGTCAACGCACATCTGCAGGTGGCGAAGGAAACGGTGGCGATAACCGCCGTTTCGTTCGCGCCGGACGACTTCGATGCGCGCTTTTCGGCGACCGGCCGCCACTATCTCTACCGCATCGTCAACCGGCGGGCGCCGCTGACTCTGGAACGGAGGAAGGCCTGGTGGGTGCCGAAGCGGCTTGATGCAGGAGCCATGCACGAGGCGGCGAAAATTCTGATTGGCAGGCACGATTTCACCACCTTCCGCTCGACCCAGTGCCAGGCGCAAAGCCCGGTGCGAACGCTGGAACGGCTCGACGTCACACGGTCGGGCGATGCGGTCGAGATACGCGCCTCGGCGCGTTCCTTCCTGCACAATCAGGTGCGATCAATGGTCGGTTCGCTGAAGCGCATCGGCGAGGGCGGCTGGACCGCCGCTGACCTGAAAGAAGCGCTTGAGGCTCGCGACCGCGCCGCTTGCGGACAGGTCGCGCCGCCGGACGGGCTCTATCTCACCCGCGTCGACTACCCCGCTTAGAGTATGTCGATATTCAGGTGCTGCCGGCCTGCGAATGGTGGCTTTCTCCGCTTCCGGTGCTCACCTACGCAAATGTACGTTGCGCTCCGGTTCTCGAAATCCACCATTCTCGGCTCGGCCTGACCTGAATCTCAACATTCTCTAGATCGATCTCCCACAGCCCGGCTCGACGCTCGGCTCAAAGCCGCGCCCTGGTGCTGCGCGGCGTCGCCAGAAGCAGGCTTGTTTCGCTGCCGGTGATGCCGGGGATCAGCCGGACACGCCGCAGAACCGCGTCGAACTCGCGTCAGTGTCTGCGTGCTGAGCTCGATCACCAGATCCCAGCGGCCGTTGGTGGTGTGGATCGTCGACACTTCCGAAAAGCCACCCAAAGCGCGGATCACACGGTCGGCGGCATGGCCTTCGATCTCGACCATCATGATGCCGCGCACGCTTTGGTCGACGGCATCGGTGCGCAGGATCACCGTATAGCCGATGATCACGCCGGTTTTCTCGAGGCGCTCCACGCGGGATCGGACCGTCGCCCGCGACACGCCGAGCTCGATGGCGAGATCGGAGATGCTGCGGCGCGCGTCATGGCGCAGAAGCGTTATCAATTGTTCGTCGAGGGCGTCCATGATATCTCCATAATGGAAAACCTTACCACCGTATTGATAAGCGCATTTCGATGGATTTGCCAATTTGATATGTTCATTCCGCCAGCGTTTCGGGTCGAATGCCGCTGCAATTACTTGAGCGGGATGTGGCTATGCATTGCACGATATTGGGAGCGCCGGTTCAGGACGGCGCCGGCCGGCTGGGCTGCGACATGGGGCCGAGCGCGCTGCGCACGGCCGGGCTCGGCGTCGGCGCTGACCGAACTCGGCCATCGCGTCGACCGACCTCGGCACTGTCGCCCCCGCTGCCTTGCCGCGCCGTCACGCATGGCAATGCCGCGTTGAAGGCGCTGCCGGAGATCTCCGCCTGGACCGAGGCGCTCGCGAGGCAGCCTATGCCGCGAGCGCCGACGCGCATGCCGATCTTCCTCGGCGGCGATCACTGCCTGTCGGCCGGCACGGTCGCCGGCGTTGCGCGCCGCGCGGCCGAGCGCGGGCGGCCGCTTTTCGTGCTGTGGCTCGACGCGCATCCCGATTTCCACACGCTCGACACCACGACGAGCGGCAATCTGCACGGCGTGCCGCTGGCCTATGCCAGCGGGCAGCCGGGCTTCGAAGGCTATTTCCCCGAGCTGGCGGCGCGGTCGATCCCGAAACGCATCTGCACGCTCGGCATCCGCAGCGTCGACCCGGCCGAGCGGCGCGCGCTCGGCGAGGCAGGCGTGACGGTGCACGACATGCGCGTGATCGACGAACATGGCATCGCGCGCGCTGCTGCGCGCCTTCCTCGAGCGCGTCGACGGCGGAGAACGGCATGCTGCATGTCAGCCTCGACGTCGATTTCCTCGACCCTGCCATCGCGCCGGCGGTCGGCACCACGGTGCCGGGCGGCGCGACCTTCCGCGAGGCGCATCTGGTCATGGAGATGCTGCACGACAGCGGCCTCGTCACCTGCCTCGACCTGGTCGAGCTCAACCCCTTCCTCGACGAGCGCGGCCGCACCGCGACCCTGATGGTCGACCTGACCGCGAGCCTGATGGGCCGCCGCGATCATGGACCGCCCGACACGGAGCTACTGACCATGACCAGCCGCCAACGCTCAACATCGTTCCCTTCGTCAGCGTCGACAACATGATGAAGCTGGTGCTGCGCGATCGGCGTCGAGCGCTTCCTGACCGACCTGGCCGCCTATATCGAGGAGGATTTCCGCCGCTGGGAGCTGTTCGACAAGACGCCGCGCATCGCCTCGCACAGCCTGGACGGCGTGATCGAGCTGATGCCGACCAGCGACGGCCAGCTCTACGGCTTCAAATACGTCAACGGCCATCCGAAGAACACGCGCGACGGCCGCCAGACGGTGACCGCCTTCGGCGTGCTCGCCGATGTCGGCACCGGCTATCCGATGCTGCTCTCGGAGATGACCATCCTGACGGCGCTGCGCACCGCGGCGACGTCGGCGCTGGCCGCGAAGTATCTGGCGCCGAAGGGCGCCCGCACGCATGGCGATCATCGGCAATGGCGCGCAGTCGGAATTCCAGGCGCTCGCCTTCAAGGCGCTGCTCGGCATCGACAGGCTGCGGCTCTACGACATCGACCCGACGGCGTCGCGAAGCTGCGCGCGCAACCTCGCCGGCTCGGGCTTCGACATCACCGATCTGCGCCAGCGCGCAGGAGGCGGTCGAGGGCGCCGAGATCATCACCACCGTGCACCGCCGACAAGCAGTACGCGACGATCCTGACCGACAACATGGTCGGCGCGGGCGTGCACATCAACGCGGTCGGCGGCGACTGCCCCGGCAAGACCGAGCTGCACCGCGACATCCTGCTGCGCTCCGACATCTTCGTCGAATATCCGCCGCAGACCCGCATCGAGGGCGAGATCCAGCAGCTCGACCGCCGACCATCCGGTCACCGAACTGTGGCAGGTGATCGACCGGCAAGACGCCGGGCCGCACGCGACGACCGGCAGATCACGCTGTTCGATTCGGTCGGCTTCGCCATCGAGGACTTCTCCGCGCTGCGCTACGTGCGCGACCAGCTCGCAGCGAACCGGGCTCTACGAGGAACTCGACCTGCTCGCCGATCCCGACGAGCCGCGCGACCTGTTCGGCATGCTGCTGCGCGCCGAGAAGGCGGCTGTGGCCTGAAAACTTGGTGGGTTTCCGGCCGTCTTGTGCGGTCGGAAAGCATGTGGTTTAGAAAGATATTATCGCCTCATCTCCGGTTCGGATTCGTTTTCCGAAATTGCGATATTGGATAAGAAAATATTCTAGATAGTTTCAAAACCAGGCAGCCGAATGCCTCGTCGTTTCACTGCCCGCCGGACTAGGTTTGCCGCAGAATTTTAATTGCGGGGTTTTATGAAATGAAACGTCTCCTTATCGCCGGCGTAGCGCTCGCCGGACTGCTAGCAGCGCCGGTTTCCGCGTGGTCGGCCGACAAGCTCCTCAATGCGTCCTATGACGTGGCGCGCGAACTGTTCGCGGACGTCAACAAGGCCTACATCGCCGCGCATCCGGGCGTCACCATCGACCAGTCGCATGCCGGCACGTCCAAGCAGGCGCGCGCCATCGTCGAGGGTCTTGAAGCCGACGTGGTGACCTTCAACCAGATCACCGACATCGACTTCCTGGTCAAGAACGGTTTCGTTTCCGATGACTGGCAGAGTGAATTCGCCAACAAGTCGTCGCCCTTCTATTCGCTGCCGTCGTTTCTGGTTCGCGCCGGCAACCCGAAGGGCATCAAGGACTGGGGCGATCTGGTCCGCGACGACGTCAAGGTGATCTTCCCCAACCCGAAGACCTCGGGCAACGCCCGCTACACCTATCTGGCCGCCACCGCCTACGCCAAGGAAGCCTTCAAGGGCGACGAGGCCAAGGTGAAGGAGTTCGTCACCAAGCTCTTCGACAACGTTCCGGTGTTCGACACCGGCGGCCGCGCCTCCACGACGACCTTCGTCGAGCGCGAGATCGGCGACGTGCTGATCACCTTCGAGTCCGAGACGACCGGCATCCGCAAGGAATTCGGCGAGGACAAGTTCGAGGCGGTAACGCCGTCGGTCAGCCTGCTGGCGGAGTTCCCGGTCGCCATCGTCGACAAAGTGGTCGACAAGCACCGGTCGCGCGATCTCGCCAAGACCTATCTTGACTTCCTCTACACGCCGGAGGGCCAGAAGATCGCCGCCGAGCACGGCAACCGCGTGCGCGACGAACAGGTGGCCGAAGCGTTCAAGGACAAGTTTCCGGAAGTCCGCCTGGTGACGGTGGAAGACGTCTTCGGCGGCTGGCCCAAGGTGCAGGCGGAACATTTCGCCTCGGGCGGGCTGCTCGACCAGATCTACGGTTCGCGTTGACCTGACGCTTCGTTTCGGCTTGATGGCCGGCGGGCATGAGCCCGCCGGTTTTCGTTTGATCATGCAGGTACAACCAACCTTGGTGCTCCATGTTGCCCCCCTCTGTCCTGCCGGACATCTCCCTCACAAGGGGGGAGATTGGCTGTCATGACCCGCCGCAGCGTCCTGCCCGGGCTGCCGCTGGCGCTGGGCATCACCCTCGTCTACGTCGCCATCATCGTCGTGCTGCCGCTCGGCGCACTGGTGTTCAAGGCGGCCAGCCTCGGCCCCGAGGACTACTGGCGCATCGTCTCCTCCGACCGTGCGGTGGCGAGCTACCGTGTAACCGTGCTTTGCGCCCTTGCCGCCACCGCCTTCAACCTGGTTTTCGGCATGGCGCTGGCCTGGGTGCTGGTGCGCTATCGTTTCCCGGGACGCCGCTTCATCGACGCGCTGGTCGATCTGCCTTTCGCTCTGCCGACCGCGGTGGCCGGCATCGCGCTCACCGCATTGTTCGCGCCGAACGGCTGGTTCGGTTCCGTTGCGGGGCTTGCCGGCATCAAGGTCGCCTACACCCCGCTCGGCATCATGATCGCCATGAGCTTCACCAGCCTGCCCTTCATCGTGCGCACCGTGCAGCCCGTGCTGGAAGACCTCGACCCCGCCCTGGAAGAAGCGGCGCAGTCGCTCGGCGGAAGCGACGGCTCGATCTTTATGCGGGTCATCCTGCCGCTGCTGGCGCCGGCGCTGCTTGCCGGCCTGTCGCTCTCCTTCGCTCGCAGCTTGGGTGAGTTCGGCGCAATCATCTTCATCGCCGGCAACCAGCCGATGTCGACCGAGATCACCGCGCTGCTCGCCTTCATCAGGCTCGAGGAATACGACTACCAGGCGGCGGCCGCGATCGCCTCGGTGCTGTTGATCACCGCCTTCCTGATGCTCGCGGTCACCAATCTCCTGCAGGCGCGCGCGCTGCGCTACACGGCGAGGAACTGATGGCCCGGGCGAAAAAGCCGCCGCGCGTCGGCGACCATCCGGCCTTCCGCAGCGCATTGCTCTCGGTGGTCCTGACACTTACCGCACTGGTGATCGTGGCGCCGCTCGTGGTCATCGCGGTGCAGGCGCTTTCGGCGGGAACAGATGACTTCATGGCCACGATCGCCGACCCGGACACCCGCCATGCGATCATGCTGACCGTCGTCACCGCACTGATCGCGGTGCCGGTCAACACGGTGTTCGGCGTCGCCGCCGCCTGGGCGATCACCAAGTTCGATTTCCGGGGCAAGCGTTTCCTGCTGATCGTCATCGAGATACCGTTCTCGATCTCGCCGATCGTCGCCGGCGTCGCCTATCTCTTCGTCTACGGCCTGCAGGGGCTTTTCGGGCCGGCGCTGGAAGCCGCCGACGTGAAAATTCTGTTCGCGCTGCCGGGCATCGTGCTTGCCTCGATGTTCGTCACGGCTCCCTTCGTGGCGCGCGAACTCATCCCGCTGATGCAGGCGCAGGGGCGCGATCTGGAAGAAGCGGCGACCTCGCTCGGCGCCAGCGGCTGGCGTACCTTCTTCTCGGTGACGCTGCCCAATGTGCGCTGGGCGCTGCTCTACGGCGTGGTGCTGTGCAACGCCCGCGTCATGGGCGAGTTTGGCGCGGTGTCGGTGGTGTCGGGCAATATTCGCGGCCAGACCAATACGCTGCCGCTGCATGTCGAACTGCTCTACCACGACTACCAGACGGCGGGCGCTTTCGCGGCTGCCTCCATCCTTGCATTGCTGGCCGTCATCACTCTGTTCGCCAAGGTGCTGCTGGAGCGCCAGGGCGCCGGACGGGCAGGGCGCCCGGCGCTGGCCGCGCCCCAAACCATGAAAGCGGAGACGCTGAAGTGAAAATCCGCCTCGACAATGTGGTCAAGACGTTCGACACGTTCCGCGCCGTGCACGGCGTTTCGCTGGACATCGAAAGCGGCGAACTTCTGGCGCTGCTCGGACCTTCCGGCTCGGGCAAGACGACCATCCTGCGCATGGTCGCCGGCCTCGAATTTGCCGATGGCGGGCACATCTATTTCGGCGACGAGGACGCCACCGACATTCCGGTGCGCGACCGTGGCGTCGGCTTCGTGTTCCAGCATTACGCGCTGTTTCCACACATGACGGTCGCCGAGAACATCGCATTCGGCATGAAGGTTTCCAGGGTGAAGCGGGAGAAGGCGGCGGTCGCGGCGCGCGTCGGCGAGTTGCTGCGGCTGGTCCGGCTGGATGGTCTCGGCGAACGCTTTCCCTCACAGATTTCAGGCGGCCAGCGGCAACGCGTGGCGCTGGCGCGCGCACTTGCCGTCGATCCCAAGGTGCTGCTGCTCGACGAGCCGTTCGGCGCGCTCGACGCCAGCGTGCGGCGCGACCTGCGCCGCTGGCTGCGCGAGATCCATGACGAGCTCGGCATCACCACGTTGTTCGTAACTCACGACCAGGAAGAGGCGCTCGACCTCGCCGACCGCGTGGTGATCCTCAATGAAGGCAGGATCGTCCAGCAGGGCACTCCGCAGGAGGTGTGCCGCGCGCCGAACTCGGCGTTTGTCGTTTCCTTCCTCGGCGATGCCAATCGTTTGCCGGCTGAGGTTCTGTCCGGCAAGGCCGATGTTGGCGGCACGCAGCTGGCGGCGCCCGATCTCGCAGACGGCCCGGCGGAAGTCTACCTGCGCCCCGGCGACCTCGAATGGAGCATCGCCGGCAGCGGCATTGCCGCCAGGGTGCTTCGCGTCATCGACCGGCCGGATGCACGGCGCATCCTTGCCCTGACCGAGAGCGAACACGCGCTTGAGCTCGATGTGCCGCCGGAGACCGAGGTGGGATCGAACGACCGCGGTTTCGTGCAGATACGCCGCGCTCGCATCTTCTCGAAGGCTGCGTCCGGCGCCTGACGCCACGCCGTTACTCTCGAATGTCGTTTGAGGAAAAGCTGACCGCCTTTTGGGGGTCAAAGCCGGAATTTTATGCCAAGCCAGCGCTGCTATCGTCCATTAGGTTGATGCGGATCGCGTGTTGAACGCGTTCGCGTCGAAAAAGTGACGAAAAATCAACGAGTTTGGTCTTTAATACCATGTCGCTCGAGCAAATTTTCGGTAACCATGGCGATGCGGGGCGTGCGTTCCGCCATCATTTGCGCACAAACGGTCGTCACAGGCGTCTTGGTCGCAGCTCACATGAACTGTCTCGGGCATGCTCACTAAAAAAGGCAAATACGGGCTCAAGGCCCTCGTGCATCTGTCGGAATTGCCAGCCGGACAACTTGCGTTTGTCAACGACATCGCTGTCGCCAACAATATCCCCAAGAAGTTTCTCGACGCCATTCTCGGCGAATTGCGCAATGCAGGCTTCGTGCAGAGCCGGAAGGGCAAGGATGGCGGCTACCGTCTCGCCCGCTTGCCGGCCGAGATCAAGATCGGCCACGTCGTTCGCGTCCTCGATGGACCGCTCGCCCCTATTCCCTGCGCGAGCCGCACGCAGTATCAACCATGTGAAGATTGCGATGAGGCCACATGCCAAGTCCGTCACATGATGCTGGAAGTGCGCCAGGCGATCGCCGAGGTGCTCGACAACCGCAGCCTCGCGCAGATGCGCGACGCGGCCAACGACGACATGCTGGCCGGAATAAAATACCAGATCTGACCGCCAGCTTTCCTCCACTGCACAAGGCCGGTGCGGGCGATGAATGAACGCGCCTCGACAAGGCTGGCGATCATCGTTATCGGCGGCGGCGCCAGCGGCGTCCTGCTCGCGGCGCACCTGCTGCGCAACCGCGACGCTGACATTCGCATCACGCTGATCGAGAAGCGGCCGGTGTTTGGACAGGGCGTCGCCTATTCTACCGCGCTGCCGGATCACCTGCTCAATGTCAGCGCGCTCGGCATGAGCGCCTATGCCGACGATCCCGAGCATTTCCTGCGCTGGCTGATCGGGCGCGGCCTGGCGACCGCCGAAAACCCGCGCGTCTATGTACCGCGCAGCCTCTATGGCGAATACCTGGCGACGGTGCTTGCCGACCTGCGCGGCGCCGACGGCGGGAAGGACCGCATCCATCTGCTTTCCGAAGAATGCGTCTCGGTAACGACCACCGCCGCCGGCGTCGACGTCAAGCTCGCCAACGGCGCCAGTGTCGTCGGGCACGTCGCCGTGCTTGCCGTTGGCCACGAGGAACAGCCTTCGGTGGAGAAGTCGCTCGCTATCCGGCCGGGATCGCAGGACGACAAGCCGGTCGACCCGGACAGCCCCGTGCTGATCCTGGGCACCGGCCTCAGCATGGTCGATGCCTTCCTGTCGCTGACCGCCGGTGGTCACCGCGGCCGGATCGTCGCCCTGTCGCGGCGTGGTCTCGTGCCGTCGATCCACCAGGCCGGCAATCCGATCCGGCTGGATGCCGCCGATGTGCCGTTGGGCACCGACCTTTCCTATTTCGTGCGATGGTTCCGCCGGCTGGTGCGCGACACCGAAAGGAATGGCGGCGACTGGCGCGATGTCGTGGATGGCATCCGGCCGTTCAACCAGCGTATCTGGCAGAGTTGGCCGCACAGCGCCAGACGCCGCTTCATCGACCACACACGCGCCTGGTGGGATATCCACCGTCACCGCATGCCGCCGGAACTGCACGAGCGGGTTATCCGCGCCGTGGCGGAAGGCGAGCTTGAACTCGTCGCTGGCAAGCTGGTCGAGGCGAAGCGGCGAGGCGATGGGTTCGAAGCGACGATCCGGCGTCGCCACGGGCCGCAGACCGAGACGATATCGGTGGCGCGGGTCTACGACTGCACCGGCATCACCACCGATCTTGCCGCTGGCTCCAATCCGATCGTGCGTTCGTTGATCGACCGGGGCCTGGCGAGGCCGGACCCCCTGCGCATTGGCCTCGACGTCACGCCTCAGTGCGCGATCGTGGGCTCCGACGGCCAGCCGTCGGAGCGCCTGTTTGCGATCGGGCCGTTGACGCGCGGCGCCTTTTTCGAGATCGAGGCCATACCCGACATCCGCGTCCAGTGCGCCGGCTTGGCCAAGCGGCTGGCGGCGGGGATCGCGGCGTAGACCTGGACCAGTCCCGGCTAGTTTCGTTTCTTCTTTTGCTGCTTCGTCAGTTCGATTTTGAAGTCGGCGCGGGACTTGGCGACGATCTTTTGCAACAGATCGGGATCGACGAAGGCGTTGTCATCGCCCGCTTGCTGCCTGCTCGCACGGCCGATGATGTCGGCCGCCTCGGGATGACTGGTCAGCACGATATCGGCCTTCATCCAATCCACCTTGGCGAAGCTCTTCTGGTAGTCATCGACGATGCCGGGATAGGCCTTGTTTGCGACGAGTATGTTGCCGCCGCCGGAAAGGCTGCAGGGAAAGACGACCTGCAGCACGCGCTGGTTTTCGGTCACCGGCATCGACCAGGTCGTGCAGCCTTTCGTGTGTCCGGGAGTAAGCGTGGCTGTGATCCGGATGTCGCCCAACGTGACGGCCTGGCCGTCCTTCAGGTCGCGATCCACCTTGACCGGCGGAAAAACGCCTTGCGCATAGTTCGTCTCGCCATCGTGCCTGCCGCTCTCCAGCGCCGGGCGGTCGCCGGCGCTGGCATAAAAAATGGCGCCGCTGTCGCGCTTCAGTTTTGCCAGGCCTCCAGCGTGATCCAGATGTGCATGAGTGGCGAGCATGATTTTGACGTCGCGGAGCTTGAAGCCCAATTTGCCAATGCTTTCTTCGATCAGCGTTGCATTTTGCGGCAGGGTGCCGTCGAGCAGGATCGCCTGCTTGCCATCGGCGATCAGATAAGCTGCCAATCCCCTGGTGCCGACATAATAGATGTTGCCAACGATACGGAACGGCTCGATGGGCTCTTCCCAGGCGCCGGGAATGGTGAGGGCGGCGGCTGCATGAACCGACGGCATCGAGCTCGGCGCAAGCAACGCCGCGACGGATGCAAGGAGCAGGAATTTCTTCATGACGATCCTCAGAATGAAGCGATTACAAAGACTTAATCGCAAGGTGAACGTCATTTTGATATAGCTGGCCGGCTGCCGCGACAAACGATGATAGCTGGCATCAGCCATTAGAAAAATTTGGGCTGCCGGTTGGCCTCTACCGTCGAACGCGATCCGTGTGCGGCGCCTCGCACCAGCGCCACAAGGCTGCCTCTCAGCCGGTGACGAGAAAGTTTTCCAGCTTGCGCGGGTCGAGGCCCGCCTCGGCGCCGATCCGCCGCGCCAGCTCCATTGCCGCCTGGCGCGGTTGGCCTGCGGGGCGGTCGAGCCAGTAGGACACCGGGTTGAGCACAGTATTTGCGTCGACGCTGGCCAGCCTGCCGGCCATCAGCAGCTCTTCCGCCAACGGTGGCCGGGCAAGCGCGATGCCGAGGCCGTGGGTGGCCGCGTCGAGCACCAGATTGTAATCCTCGAACCGGCGGTCCTGCGGCCTCGGCCGGTAGTCGATCTGGTGGGCTGCGAACCATGCCCGCCACCCGGACGCGTCGGAATCGTGGATCAGCGGGTGGTCGAGCAGCCGAGCCGGCGCGCCGTCGCCTATTTTTGCCGCAAGCCCGGGCGAGGCGATCGGAAAGCACCACTCCTCGAACATCTTCAGCGAGATCCGGCCCGGGATCGCCCCGCGCCCGCAGCGTATGGCAAGGTCGATGCCCTCGTCGCCGAGATCGGTCTGCCGGTGGTCGACATGCAGGATGATCCTGAGCGGGGTCGGCCCGGCCTCGAAGCGCGACAGGCGGGGGATCAGCCACAGGCCGGAAACCGACGGGATCGAACTGACCCGCACGACGGCCGCGCCGCGCGGTTCGCTCCAGCGGTCCGACGTATCGGCGATCAGCGCGAAGGCCTCGGAGGTGCGCTGGAACAGCCGCTGCCCTTCGATGGTCAGCGCCACGCCGCGGGCGCGGCGATCGAACAGCCGCAGCCCCAGCCAGTTTTCCAGCTTGGCGATCTGCCGGCTGACCGCACCATGCGTGACGTTGAGCTTTTCGGCCGCGGACGAGAAGCTTCCAGTGCGCGCCGCTGCCTCGAAGGCGCGCAAGGTTTCGAGTGGCAGGACGGGTGAAGAGGTGTGATCCATACTCACAGCTGAGCATCGAATTAATCGTTTGTCAAACAGCTCGGCGGGGCGCCTATTGCGGAAATCGACATTCGAGGACGATTTCCATGACCGCAAATGCCGCAGCACTTTCGCCAGACGCACGGTCATTCGACATGGCGACCGCTATTGCCGTCGGCGTGACCGTCATCGCCTGGGCTTCGGCCTTCCCGGCGATCCGGGCGGGACTGACCGCATTCGGTCCGGCGGAACTCGGCGCCGTGCGTTTCGCCATCGCCGCGGCGCCGGCCTCGATTTTCCTGGCTGTCACGCGTCCGGCATTGCCGGCGCTTCATGAAATCTGGCGCTTCGCATTCGGCGGCATCGTCTTCGTCGGCTTCTACACGGTGCTGCTGAACTTCGGCGAAATGACCGTCTCGGCGGGCGCGGCCTCCTTCATTATCAATGTCAATCCCATCATCACCGCTGCACTTGCCATGATGCTGCTTGGCGAGCGTTTTCCGCTGCTTGCCTGGATTGGAACACTGGTCTCCTTCGCCGGCATCGGGCTGATCGCACTCGGCGAAGGCAGCGGGCTGAAAGTGGATTACGGCGCGCTCCTCGTGCTTGGCGCCGCCTTCTGCAACAGCTTCAGCACCGTGATCCAAAAGCCCCTGTTCAAGCGTCACAAGGCGCTCACGGTCTCGGCGTGGAACATGGTCATCGGCGCGATAGCACTGTCGCCGGTACTGCCCAGCGGGCTGAACCAACTGGCGGCCGCCAACAGCGAGGCGCTGTTTGCCGCGGTCTATCTCGGCATCGTGCCGAGCCTCGTCGCCTACGGTTCCTGGGCCATCGTGCTGTCGCGCCTGCCTGCCTCGCGCGCTTCCAATTTCATGTATTGCGTGCCGCCGGTGGCCACGCTGATGGGCTTCCTGTGGCTTGGCGAGGTTCCCGGCGCTGTTGGCATACTGGGCGGCGTGCTGGCGCTCGGCGGCGTCATCCTAGTCAACCTGAAGCGCTGATTCCGCTAAAACTGCCGATCCGCCTCGCGCCGAAAACCGGTGCGGGGCGGATTCTATTTCTGCGCCCGGCTCTCGCAGAGGAATGGGTTACCCGAGAGCTTGCGAATTTTGAAATCGACAATGTCTATTAAATTGGTAGATTAAAGGGAGTTCGGAGGTGCTTATGGCGTTCCTTTCCCACACGACTACCCGGCGCGCGGTTGCGGCCCGCTCCCGCGTTTCCACCCTGCACGACGCAGCCTGCAGGCTGACTTTCCTGCTGGCGATCGGATTCGCGGCAGCCCTTGTGTTTGGGCTGATCGGCCACTGAGGCCTTCGGCCGCCGCGTATCGCAGGGGCCGGCAACAGAAGGTGTCAAGCGCGCCAGCGCACCGGGCCAAGCCCAAATGGAGGAGAATGCAATGCATATCGAATTCATCGGACACACCGCGAACCTCTCGCTTTCAAAGAATGCAGCCGACGCCGCGATAGACCGCGAGGGTCTTCGCAAGCTTGCCCGGCTGGCGGAGGAGTCCGGCATCGACAGGCTGGCGGTCGGCGGCCTGGCGGCAGGCCAGGACATTGCAGCGCTGGCGTCCTTCATCGTCCACAGCACCTCGAGCCTTGGCGTCTTCCTCCATCACCGCATCGGCGCGGTGGCGCCGACGGTCGCCGCCCTGCACCTCGCGACACTCGACCAGTTGAGCGGCGGCCGGGTCGCGGTCGAGTTCCAGCCGGAAAGGATCGACGGCGTCGAGGGCCATGAAGAGGGCCTGGCGCGCGTCGACGAATATCTCGTGCTCCTGAAGCGGCTGTGGGCTAACGAAAAGCCCATCGACCACGAAGGCAGCCACTACAGCGTTTCGGGCGCCTTCACGGCGGCAAAGCCGTTCCAGCGCGGCGGCATACCGTTCTCGCTGGCCGGCCTGTCGGGCACCGCGATCAAGGTCGCCGCGCGCCATGCCGATATCTTCGCCCTGCCGGCCGCGACTGTCGATGAAACACGCCAGACCATCGCGCGGGTTCGCGCCGCGGCCGCCTGCCATCGCCGCGCCGACGCGATTCGCTTCTCCTATCCGTTGCGCCCAGTCGTGGCGGCAACGCGTGAGGCTGCGTGGGCGAAACTGGACCGCACGGCGGGCAACGGGCCGCGACGGCCGGGCTTCATCGCGGCCGATCCCTTCATGGGCGGCACCAATCCCGAACGGTTTCGCCTCCAGGCCACCCGCCAGTCGCCAGCCTCGCAACCCGCTGCAACAACCATCGTCGGCACCGCCGAACAGGTTGCGCTGGCGTTCCTGGACTATGTTGACATCGGCGTTTGCGATTTTCACCTGCATGGGTTCGAGACGGCCGAGGATCTGGCGGGTTTCGGCCGCAGTGTTGCGCCGCTCGTTCGCCGCGCCGTCGCCCGCCACGATGCGCACAAGGCCGAATCCTTTGTCGAACCGGCGCCCGAAGGGGCGGCTGCCGCTGCGTTTCGCCGTCGCTATTCGAACTAGTCGTTAGAGGCGCCGGCGTGCGGATCCGCGGGCCTTTCGCTAACAGAGCGAGACGATCTGGCGGACCAGGTCGGACTGACGCCGGCAGCCGGATTTCGCCAGCACTGTCTTCAGCCGTTGGCGTACGGTGGAGAGCGCGGCCTTGCACCGTTCGGCGATGTCGGCAAGTGTCTGCCCCTGCGCCAGCAGGAAGACCATTTCGGCCTCGGCCGGCGTCAGTTTCAGGGCTTCCGAAAAGGCGGCGATCTTCGCGGCGCTCGCCGCCTGCTTCGTTCGGCCGATTTCCACGAAGATGATGTCCGGCGACGTGCCGGCCGCTTCCAGCGAGCGACGCAGCACCTCGCGGTAGAGGCCTTGCGGATTATGGATGGTGACCGCGAACCAGTCCGCTTCCTTGTAGCCGGTGATGATGAACACCTCTTCCTCAGACAGCGATGTCCTGAGCTTCTCCAGGCCGGTGAAGTACTGATGGTTGTGGCGCGGATCAGTGAAAATCAGGCGGTTGCCGAAGACGCTGATCGGCGCCCGCGCATCGAGCAGCGCAAGCGCACGCCAGTTGGCATAGGCGATTTCGCCGTTCCGCGCATCGATGGCGAGCGATGCCTCGCGCCAATCGGGGCATGCAAGCGCCAGAACCTCCCTACCCATTCCCACTCCCTGCCGTGACCCGCGCAATAGAGCGCAAGCGAACTTTCGCCCGCCGTCACGGATTGGCTGAGAAACACGCCAATCGACGTGACACGTTCGTGACTCCGACCCTTACCCAACGGCAGTCGGCGTTGCGAAAAATTCAGTTCCGGGTTGAGTTGTCGAATGGCTTTTTTAACGGGCGAGGAACTACTACACTGGGGATCGTCGGCGCGCGGCGGGCGGGAAATCGTCTCAGCTTCACATAACCAGAACCGGTTCGAAATGCAGGATGAGCGGGCATTTTTGCTGAAGCTTTTTGGGCTTCCGGCTGCGAACAGGCCGCAGGCGGGCGTTGCCTTTCCGGCCAAGGGATATCAGCTGATCGCGCTTGCGCTGTTGTCGCCGTCGCGCCGGCTGACCCGCCAGAAGGCGGCCTCGCTGCTGTGGGAAAACACCGGCGAAAACGAGGCTTTCGCCAATCTTCGCCAGCTTCTGGTGCGCATTCGCCGTGCCTGGCCACCGGAGCGTGCGCTGCTCGAAAGCGAGGGACCGCTGCTGATCGCCGGCCCCGGCGCCGAGGATTCCGACCTTGCGGCCTTTCTCAAGCTGCAGCAATCGCAGGCCATAGCCGACCTGGTGCAGGCGATCGAGATTTTCGACGGCGAGCTGCTTGCCGGCGGCGGCGATGCGAACGGCGAGTTTCACCTGTGGCTGCTCGGCGAACGCTCCAAGCTGAAGGACCGCTTCTTTTCGACGGTTGCAACGGCGCTGCTGGAGATCACCCGCTACGGGCGCGCCAAGGAGGCCGACCTCAGGACCATCGCGGAACGCGCGCTGGCCGCCGAACCCGAGCGCGAGCAGACCTATCGCACGCTCATCGAGGCCTATGGCCGAAACGGCATGTTCGACGAGGCGCGACGTCTCTACGACAATCTCACCGACCTTCTGAAGCGGGAGTTTTCCGCGCAGCCCTCAGCCGAAACGGCGGCGGTTGCGCGCCGCATCTTCGCCGCAGCGCACTCCCACGGCGAGCCGGTGGCGTCTCCCGAGCGCAGCTCCAATTCCCAGCCGCGTGTCGCCTTCCTGCCGCCGGAACTGCCGCGCGCGGGCGCGAGTTCCGAGTTGATCCCGGCACTGGTGCGCGAAGTCGCCAACGAGCTGTCGCGCTATCGCACGTTCAGGGTGATCGCGCCGCATTCGAGTTTCCAGATCGTCAAACCCGGCGGTGCGGCGGATTTACGCCAGGTCGACGCGCAATATGCAGTCAGCGCGATGCTGATCCCCGGCACCAGCACGCTGTCATGCCGGCTGGCCAAGGCCGACAGCGGCGAAATCATCTGGGCCGGCGAGTTTCCGGCCGACGACCAGAAGCTGGCGCTTGCCTTCCGCCTGCTTTCCCACCAGACGGCGGCCTCGATGGCGCATGCGATCGAACGCGACCGGCTGGACGACAACCGGCGCCAGCACGACGGCGCCGCCTATCTTCGTTACCTCGAAGGGCAGATCAGCCTGCAGAATTGCGACCTGCCGCGCCTCAGGCGCGCACGTTCGGCGTTTCGCCACGCCGCGGCTACCGATCCGGATTTTTCCGCGACGCGGGCCAAGATCGCGCAGACCTTCCACCTGGAATGGCTGATGCTCGGCGGCAACGACCCGGACCTGCTGTTGAAGGCGCGCGCCGAGGCGGCTGCGGCCGTCTCGCTCGATCCCGGCGCCGGCTCGGGCCACTGGATGGACGGTGTTGTGGCGCTCTACCAGCGCGATTTCGATAGCGCGGCCGAGAGTTTCGCCATCGCCGAAACGCTCACCCCCCATGCGCCGGATTTTCTCGTGCAGTATGCGGACGCGCTTTATCTCATGGGCGAGGCCGACGCGGGTTGGGAACGCTTCGAGCGCGCCATCGAACTCAATCCGCTGGCGCCGGACCATTATTGGTGGGTTGGGGCGAGCATCCTCTTCAACAAGCGCGACTTTAACGGCGTAATCGAAATGTGCGGACGCATGCAGTCGGACGAACCGGTCATGCGGATACTGGCGGCCACGCACGCGCTCGCGGGCGATCTGAGAGCGGCGCATCTCTACGGCAAACGCTTGAACGAAAACTATCCGGGCACCAGCGCCGATGCACTTGCGGCTGTACCGCCGTACAAGCACGAGGCGAGCCGGCAAATGCTTCTTGAGGGTCTCCGACTGGCGGGGATCAAGTAGTAGGGGAACTACATGACCGACACAAAAATGTTCGTTATCGGCGACAGCGAGAGCGGGCTGTATCTGATCAAGACCAATCCGGTGAAGATTGTGCGCATCACCAAGGCGGCGATCCAGCAGTATGCGACGGCGCACAACAAGACCTACGAGGAAGTGTTCGGGCTGCTCGCCGCGCGCACACGCCGCATCGTGAATCTGGGCCAAGCCAACCCGCCACCGCTGCCGGATGATCCATCATTTTTCGAGACACTCGGCTTGGCCGTTGGCAGTGGAACAACAGTCTCTGAAGCCGAATTTTGCTTCATCGCAGACGTCGACAATGCGCTTTACCAGTCATCGCGCGATAAAATCGACCCGATCAAGGATGCGCTCACCAGGCTCAACACTGGTCCTGCAGGTTTCGAGGACGCCGACTTCGATAAGTGAAGTAACTTCGCCACGACGATGGGCGCGGCATCGATTCGCGCCCATTTCATGGAGTGCAGGCAGGTGGCATTCCCATCCTGCAATTGGAGAGCGTGACATTGCTGGCAGATGCGGTCGCCCGGTGTCTTGCGCCCGAATTCCTCACAAAACTCGGCATCACCCGCGTCGGCGACCTGACCGGGCTGGACACGATCGGCCTGCCGGTGTGGTTTGCCGTGCAGCCCAATTCGCGCACCCTGGCGCTCAACCAGGGCAAGGGCCTGACCCACGACCAGGCGCGCATTTCGGCGGTGATGGAAGCCGCGGAATCGGCCATCGCCGAACGGCCGGAAAGGCTGGTCGAGCGCTATTGTTCGTTGGCCGAACTGATCACTGCCGGCGAGCAGGCGGTACCGCTCGACCGGTTGAGTGGCTGCCTTTTCGACGCGTTCGACCCCGAACGCGAGCGCGCCTGGGTGCCGGGAAAATCGTGGAAGACAGGCGGCCGTGTCTTTGCGCCCTATGAGCTTGTCGGTCTCGACATGCGCATCGACGCACCGTGGGATCGCGACGCATTCCGCATCTCCTCGATTGGGCTTGGCGCTTCGACCGGCTTCGAGCGGGCGGCCCTGCATGCGTTGCTGGAGGCGGTTGAAAACGATGGGCTCGCGCCGCTGGAGGCATTCGGCACGCTCGACGGTTTCGCGCGGCCCCTGCGCCACCATCCGGGAAGCCATGTCGGCCTGGACGTAGCGGTCGCGAAATGCGTGGCGGCGGGGTTCGAGCCGCTGTTCTTCGACCTTTCCGGCAAAGTGCCGCTGCCGGTCGCCGGCTGTTTCATGCCGCGCGACGTGGCTGGCGAGAAAGGCCCGGGAACCCGCTATTCCGCAGGCTTCGGCTGCCGCTTCGACGCGCATGAGGCAGCGCTCGCAGCGCTTCTGGAGGCGGTGCAATCGCGGCTCACCCACATCTCCGGCGCGCGCGACGATATCGACCGGCCGGACTACGCGCCGTTCGCCCGCACAATTTCGGCGCCGCCGGCCGACGCGCCGTCGATCGGCGATTTCGCGATGCGCTTCCCGGCCAACCAAGCGCCCGCGTTCGACGCTGCCGCCGAACTGGTCTGCGCGGCCGGCGGCGAGGACGTGTTCGTGTTTGCGCTCTCCGGCGAGAAGGAGGGCGTGCATGTGGTCAAAGTGCTGGCGCCTGGCCTGATGGCGGTGTTCGACGACGGGCTGGTGACGGCGGACGTCGGCATGATAGCTCGGCTGCTCGAGGACGAGGCATGAGCATCGTCGTCTTTGCCGGCCCCAGCCTGTATGGCTTCGCCGCCGACGAACTCGCGGGCTTTGATATGCGGCCGCCGGCCGCCTGCGGCGACCTGCTTGCCGCGGCTTTGGAGAAGCCATCGCAGATCGCGCTGATCGACGGCTTCTTCGAGAACGCGCCTTCGGTCTGGCATAAGGAAATTCTCTACGCGCTGTCGCTGGGCGTCGTCGTGTCCGGGGCCGCCAGCATGGGCGCCTTGCGTGCCGCCGAATGCGCCGATTTCGGCATGGTCGGGGTGGGCATGATCTATGAAGAATACCGCAGCGGCGCGCGCAGCGCCGACGCCGATGTCGCGGTGACCCACGCACCGGCGGAAATGGGTTTCCGGCCGATGACGCAAGCCCTGGTGGATGTCGAGGCGACATTGCGGGCGCTGACGGCGGAAGGCGTGATCCCGGCGGCCGAAAGCGACCTTTTGGGCACGGCGGCGACGGCGCTCCATTTCAGCCGCCGCAGTTGGTCGACCATTCTTTTGGCAACGGAGTTGTCGCAAGGACGGCGAGACGAACTGAAACACATTCTGAAGACTGCCAAACGCTCGCAAAAACAGGCGGATGCGCGGCAATTGCTGGCGGCGCTGCGTGCCGGCGCCATTGTGCGTCCCGCCCATGCGATCACGCCGGCGCGCCTGGCGCGCACGCCCTTCCTCGAAAATCTCAAGGACGAAGTCCGCGCGCGCCGGACCGTGCCCTGATGACGGGCGAAGCAGCGCCTGAAGGGCTGGTGGCCGATTGCGGTGGCGCTATCGAGGAAATCTCCATCGCCGTCGTGCCGGGCTGCTTCGGCGGCGATCCGTTGCTTGGCGCGCTGCTGGCGGCGCTCGGGACGTTTGCAAGGACGCTGCCGGAAGAGGTGGCTCTGCACGTGCTGGGAACGGCGGCGACGCGCAGCAACATTGAGGGCTGGCTTGACGGGCTAGGCCTGGCCTGCCGCACGGTTTTCGTCGAGGCGAGCCTGAGTGCTGCGGCCGACACCGCGGATTTCTGGATGCAGGATCCGCTGCTTGTCGTGAAGCGCGACGGCGGCGCGAGATATCTGCAGCAGGATTGCGAGAATCCGGGCGACCATGCCGCCTGGCTGTCGCGGGCCACTGGCGTTGCCGTCGAGCGGGCGGCTGTCCATCTTGCCGGCGGCAACCTCCTGGTCGGGCTGGACTTCCTGTTGACTGGCCAGGACAGCATCGACCTCACCCAGGCGATCATTGATCGGGAGAAAAGCGACGAGACGGCGTTCGCAAGGCTGTCGGCCATAGACGGCCGGCCGCTTTATGTCGCGGGTTACGGTTACGGCGCACCGACGCGCGACTCGCCCCGCGCCGGCGCCTGGAACGACACCTACCGGATGCGGCAATATGGCGGCCATATCGACCGCTTCATCGCTCTCACCGGGCAAAAATCAGCCGATGGACGGCCCCTGATCCTGGTGGCCGACGCCATCCTGGGGCCGGGCGGGCGGGCCGGGGAATTCGGCTCTACGTCCAAGCGGCTCGACCAGACCGCGGAACGGCTGGAGTTCCTCGGTTTCGCGGTTCAGCGCAACCCGGTGCCGTTCGTGCCGGCGATCGGCGACCGGCAGCTGAGAACTCGGCTCTACAACAATATCCTGCTCGAGAACGAGATACGGAAAGGGCGGACGCGGCCGTTGGTCTGGCTGCCGCATTATGCCGATGTGGAGCCGGCGCTTGCCGATTTCGACGTGGAGAATGCCGCACTCTGGCGAGGCCTCGGCTTCGAGCCGGTGCCGGCATATGGCTGGACCAAGCTGACGGTCGCCATGGGGGCTGTGCGCTGTGCGACCAAGGTTTTAAGGAGAAATCCGTTCTTCGGCTTCGCCGCCTGAACGCGAAGCCTTCCATAAAACTCTACAGGAGCTTGCCGATGGCCGCCGACACCCAGAAACGTCTTGCCGCGTTGCGGACCCGCATGCGGGAGACCGAGACGGGCCTCGTCGCCATCGCCCCGGGCTCGCATATGGACTGGCTGCTCGGTTTCCATCCGCACCCGGACGAGAGGCCGTGCCTGCTGTTGATCGCGGCGCGAGAAGCAAACATTCCTGATGCCGGCGCTGAACGCCGAAGGCACGCGCGAATAGACCGACATCGCCTTCCACAACTGGAACGATGCAGACGGGCCGGAGGCCGCTTTGGCGGCAGCGCTTGCCGACATCGACGCGGTCGGCGTGGCCAAGGTGGCGCTCGACGAGACGATGCGCGCCGACCACGCGCTGTTGCTGCTTGGCGCTCTGCCGGGCGTGGAACACGCCTTCACCGCCGACACGATCGGGGCGTTGCGCATGCGCAAGGATGCCGGCGAGTTCGCCAGGCTGAAGATGAACGCCGCGATTGCCGACCGCGCCATGCAGAAGGCTTTCGCCTCGATCCGGCCGGGCATGAGCGAGCGTGAGCTTGCCGCCGAAATCCACGCGCATTTCTCGTCGGAAGGAGCCGCGCCCGCATTCTGGATCGTCGGCGCCGGTCGGCAACGGCGCCTTTCCGCACCATCAGACCGGCGAACGCAAGCTGGACGAGGGCGACGCGGTGGTGATCGACATCGGCGGCCGCAAGGACGGCTTCCCCAGCGACATGACCCGCATGGCGGTGGTCGGGCGCCCGCCGGAAGGCTACGGCCAGATCCACACCATCGTCGAGAAGGCGGTGCAGGCGGCGCTGAAGGCGGCACGGCCCGGCGTCAAGGCCAGGGATGTCGACGCTGCAGCCCGCAAGGTGATTTCCGATGCCGGCTACGGCGAATATTTCGTCCACCGCACCGGCCACGGCATGGGCATCGACGGTCACGAGCCGCCCTACATCACCGCGACGTCGGAGACGGTGCTGGAGGAAGGCATGGTGTTCTCCATCGAGCCGGGCATCTACCTGCCCGGCCGCTTCGGCATCCGCCTGGAGGACATCGTCATCCTGCGCGAGGACGGCCCAGAAATCCTCTCGTCTCTGCCGCGCGACCTGTACGTCGTTCCCGTTTGACCGACGGCTGCCACCTGCCCCAAAGCTGCGCATTTTGCCGGCGGCCTGTCGCGATAACCCGGCTTCGCGAAAGGTCGCCGAAAGGCGCGACAAATTGTCTCGGACTGTGTATCATCGCCCTTGCAATGCAGGTCGCGTTCCGCGTGACCCGGCCGTTTTGGACGGCCTAGCGTGGCTCGCGACCGCTCCAACCCTAAGGAGAGAATGGTCATGGCAGGCTTTCACGTAATTGCAGGGGCTGGTGACACGCTGGCCCACCCCAATGTGCGCAAAATCGGCGTCGCCGATCTCATTGACGCGCTCCACAAGGGGTTCGACGATTTCTGGGAAAAGCCGTCCCATTACGTATTCCTGTGCGTGATCTATCCCCTGGTCGGCGTCGTTCTCGCCGCCTGGACGTCGGGCAACAACGCCCTGCCGCTGCTGTTTCCGCTGATGTCCGGCTTTGCGTTGCTCGGGCCCTTCGCAGCCCTCGGCCTTTATGAAATCAGCCGCCGGCGCGAGGCAGGGCTCGACACCTCCTGGTGGCATGCCCTGGAGGTGCGGGAATCGCCGGCTTTGCCGTCGATCGCCGCGGTCGGGCTTTTCCTGCTTGCCATTTTCGTCGCCTGGCTGCTCACCGCGCAAGGCATCTATCAGTGGTATTTCGGACCGACGCCGCCCGAATCGCTGGCCAGCTTCATCAGTGAAGTGCTGGGCACCCAGCGCGGCTGGATGCTGATCATCGTCGGCAATCTTGTCGGTCTGATCTTCGCCATTGTGGTGCTTGCCACCACCGTTATCGCGTTTCCGATCCTGCTCGACCGCGACATCGGCGCCTATGACGCGATCTACACTTCGGCAAAGGCCGTGATGACCAATCCGCTCACAATGGCGATCTGGGGTCTGATCGTGGCCGCCCTTCTGGTGATCGGCTCCATTCCGGTGTTTGCCGGACTTGCCGTCGTCATCCCGATCCTTGGCCATGCGACCTGGCATCTCTACCGCAAGCTGATCGAACCGCCGGCGCATGCCGGATAATTGCCGAAATCCTCTTGTTTAAGACCAGTCAGCCGGCCCTTGCGCCGGCTGATTCTTGTTCTGCGACGCCGCGATTTCGCTACTGCACAGTTCCTTAGATCGGAATCGGTTTAAGGGTAGAATTATGCAGCAATTCAAGTGTTACAGCGACCATCGCGCGTCTGAAAAGACGCGCGGCGCTGTAGTCACCCTACCGATCTGCGACTGGCTGTCATAAAAGGCTTGCGGGGAGGGATCGGCGTTTTGCCAGGAGAAGCATTTCTTGATCAGGAAACTGTCCGGCCTCCTCAAACGGGAAAGGCCGTCGGCGCCCTCCAGACGGGTGCGGCTGCATCTCGACATGACCGGTCTTGCGGTCTACGCCATCGGCGACGTGCATGGCTGTCACGACGAGCTTCTGGCGCTTGAAAGCAGGATTGCCGCCGACGCCGCCGGCATCAAGGCGCGCAAGCTGATCATCATGCTGGGTGACTATGTCGACCGCGGGCCTGCATCGTCACAGGTCGTCGATCATCTGCTGACGGAACCACCGCAGGGGTTCGAGCGCATCTGTCTTGCCGGCAATCACGAATTGATGATGCTCGAGGCGCTGGACCGCAGCATGAGCCTGCGCGAATGGAACGACATGGGCGGCGACACGACCTTGCGGTCCTACGGCATCGACTACGATCACCTGAGCCGCGTCTGTTCGCCGGACGAGCAGGCCGAGATGGTTCGCGGCGCCATCCCGGCGGCACATGTGGCGTTTCTACGATCGTTGCCCATCCTGGTGGATTCACCGGCCTATGTATTTGTGCATGCCGGCATCCGGCCTGGCGTGGAACTGAAGAAACAGGTCGACCACGACCTCCTGTTCATTCGCTCAGAATTTCTCGACAACGCGCACCTGCTCGACAAATGGGTCGTGCACGGCCATACGCCGGTCGAGCGCGCCCGCCTGGAAGGCCGGCGCCTCAACCTCGACACCGGCGCCTACCGCACAGGTCGGCTGAGTGCCGCCCGCATCTGGGGCAACAAGGGCCGCATTATAACGGTGTGACAGCGGCTGCGCTCAGCCCTTGGCCGCTATCGCCGACTTGTCGACGTAATAGCCGGCATATTGTTCGATATACTGCTCCGAGCTGCCGAACGAACCGTAGCGCCCCAGCTTCTTCATGTCGGTCTTGTTGAGCACGACGCCGAGGACCTTGGCCGCGATCTGCGGTTCCGCCTGAAGCACGGAGCGCACCAGCGCGCGCGGCGTCACGCCCCATTCCGTCACCAAGACGAAGCCGTCGGCCAGAGGCGCGAACGCCTTGGCGTCGACCACCGGCCCAAGCGGCGGCAGGTCGACGACGATGTAGTCGAAGGTTTTCGCGGGCGTCCTCGATGAGGTCGCGCATGCCCGGTCGCGGAAAGGAGCTCGCTGGTGTGCGAGAGGCGGCCTCGCGACCAGCGCCGGCAAGATCGCGAGCCTGGTCTTCCGGTCGACCATGCACGCGCTCTGCCAGCGGTGCTCGCCGACGATCGCCTCGACCAGCCCCTGTTCGGGCTCCGGCGACAGGCTCCGGCTCGAGCCCCGGATTGCGAGATCGCCGTCGATCAGCAGCGTCCTCGACGCCGTTGGCGGCAAGCAGTCCCGGCGAAATTGGCGGCGACCGTCGTCTTGCCTTCATGCGGCAGCACCGAAACGAAGCCGATGACCTTGCATGGCCTTGCCCTGCAGCACGACGTCGCTGGCGAGCTTGAGCGTTGCGCAGCGTCTCGGCGAAGGACGACGACGGCGCGTTGATCGCCACGCGCAGGATGCGCTGGAGTGACCGGCGTCAGTCGTCGCCCGCGGCAGCCGCTTCCGGCGCCTCTGGCTCTCGCCTTGGTTTCGCAGGGCGGAGCCGCCGATGATCGGCAGATAGCCGAGGAAATTGAGGTTGAGCGCGTCGCGCACGTCGTCGCCGGTGCGGAAGAACCGCTCGCGGAACTCCTGGAAGGCGCCGATGCCGGCGCCGCCGATCAGGCCGAGCACCAGCGACAGCGCCAAGCACCATCGCCTTGCGCGGGCTGGATGGCGGCACCGGATCGCCGGCTTCGCGAGATGACACGCGCCTTGGCGATCGGGAAGGAGCGCTGCTGCGAGGCTTCCTCATAGCGCGCCAGGAAGGTCTGGTAGAGCGTCGGCAGCGCCGTCGACTTCTGCTCCAGTTCGCGCAGCTGCACCAGCGACTGGCTCGATTTGGACTTCTGGCCGGTCATCTCGCCGACATTGCTCGCGCAGCGATGTCTCGCGCGACTTCGCGACTTCGTATTCGTTGCGATAGCTCTCGGTGAGCTGCTTCAGCTCCTGGAAGATCTGCCGTGTCAACATCCGCCTGCTCGCGGCGCAGCGCTGACCGCCTGCGGATGATCCTCGCCGAAGCGCGTTGCTGATCTCCTGCTCGCGCTTGGTGATGCCGAGATAACGCGTCTTCAGCGTCGTTGATGACGGAACTGTTGGCCTCCTGTCGGACGGGATCGTGGCATTCTTGACGGCGTTGTCCGGACCGCTGTCGACGATCGACTTGTACTGGGTGTAGCGGGCCGAGCGCGTTGGCCGTGTCGGCCTGGGCGAGGATCAGCTGGCTGTTCAGGTCGGACAGCTGCTGCTCCGAAATCAGCTCGCCGCGCGCCGCGGTCAGCCCGTTTTCGGCGCGGAACTTCTCGACCTCGAGTGCCGCGGCCTGCGAACTGTCGCGCAGCTCGCGTAAGCCGGCCCTGCAGCCACACGGTGGCGCGCTGGGTGGCGTCGAAATTGGCGTTGAGCTGGTCGGAAAGATAGGCATTGGCGTAGGCGCGCGTGATCGCGCCAGCGAGCTGTGGGATCATGCGAGCGATGAACGATACGTCGATGACGAAGCTGCGCCCGACCCGCTCGACATTGAGGCCCTGCTGCAGCAGTGACGCAGCCTTGGCCGCTGCGGCCATTCTCGACTGCCGCTTCCGAGACTGTCCGGCGCCCAGAAACGAATAGCCCGACCACCGCCTTCAGCCGCGACTTGAACCAGCCGATGGGCGAGTGCGGCGGATTGAGGAAGGCCTCGTTGTCGTCGAGCTTTTCGCGGCCGACGACCACGGCACGCGCCAGCCGCGTCGACTTCAGGATCTCGACCTCGCTCAACAGATTGGCGTCGCCTGTCATGTTGCTGGCCGGCTGTGGCGGCCTCTTCCTCGGCGAATTTGGTCAGGCTCTCGTCGAGCAGGATGCGTGTTCCCGAGCGTGTAGCTGGGCGCGGCGAACATCAGATAGACGACGCCAAGCGCCAGCCCGATGGCGGCGCAAAGCGCCACGATCCTGAGCGCGCCGCATCGCGCATCTGGCAACGAGCCGCTCCAGATCGATGAACCCGTCCGGGTCTCCGTTGCCGGCGGACATGGATCGCCAGTCTGCCGTTCGATGGGAAGATTTCTTTGGTTCATCGATCTCGCCGAATTTTCGTTATTTTGCGCCGCCATTGTCGGGCTGGCGCGGTCATGAAACGCGGATGTCGCCCTATCAACACGATGGGGCGACAATGCGTTCGCTGCCTCAAAAGCCGGAGGTTCGTTGCCGAATCCGGCCGTTCTGAAGCCGACGGCGGCATTGGCCGATCAGGCGGCCTGCCTGCGGTTCTCGTAAGACGAAACGATCTCCTTGATCGGCTCGAACACCAGGTCGCGATGTCGCTCGCGGGCCAGCGCAAAGGCGACATTCGCCTGGATGAAGCCCTCCTTCGAGCCGCAGTCGAACATGCGCCCCTCGAAAGGATGGGCGAAGAACGCCTGCTCCGGCGACAAGCCGCAGCATGGCGTCGGTCAGCTGGATCTCGTTGCCGGCGCCGCGCTCCTGCGTGCCGAGAATCTCGAAGATCTCCGGCTGCAGGATGTAGCGGCCGTTGATGTAGTAGTTGGAAGGCGCCGCCGACGGCGCCGGCTTCTCCACCATCTCGGTCACCGCAAAGCCGTTGCCGACGCTGCCGCGCCCTTGCCGACGATGCCGTATTTGTCGGTCTCGATCGGGTCGCACTGCTCGACGGCGATGACGTTGCCGCCGGTCTTGCTCGTAGAGTTCCATCACGCCGGCCAGGCAGCCGCGTGTCGCCGAACGAGACCATGTCGGGCAGCAAGCAGCGCGAAGGGCTCGTCGCCGATGATGTCGCGGGCGCACCAGACCGCATGGCCGAGCCCATGCGGCGCCTGCTGGCGGGTGAAGCTGACGGAGCCGGCCGGCGGCTGCATGCGTCTCCAGCGAGGCGAGCTGCTCGATCTTGCCGGACTCGCGTCAGCGTGTCGAACAGTTCCGGCTGGATGTCGAAATAATCCTCGATCACCTGCTTGTTGCGGCCGGTGACGAAAACGATGTGCTCGATGCCTGCCTCCAGCGCCTCGTCGACGGCATATTGCACGACGGGACGATCGACGATCGGTCAACATTTCCTTCGGCATCGCCTTGGTGGCGGGCAGGAAGCGCGTGCCGAGACCGGCCACCGGTATCACTGCTTTTCTGACTTTTTTCATCGCACCATCCCTGTTGAGATTGAGCCGCCCCGCCCAATTTCCGTATTCGCCGGCCGTCATCCAGCCTGATGGCTGCGCATCTGCGGCGAAAGCGGGCGCCAGCCGCCGCAGCCTGCGCTGCGATCGGCATCTTCAGATGCCGCAGCGCCACCGGATCGCGCAGCGCCGTGCCGACCGCCTTCAGCGGCGCACGCTGCCTTCAGGTGCTGCGACCAGCGTCAGAAACGACGCCGCCTCCTCGAGGCTGCGCGTTCGCCGCGCCTGCGCGGCGTCGTGCGCGCCGCGTCGAGCTGATGGCCGCGCAGGAACGCCGCATCGGCCGCCAGCATCGCCTCGACGTGGTGCAGTTCGAGCACCCGGGAGATCGACCCGTCGCGAATGTGATAGGCGTAGCCGGCGTCCGGCTCGACGACGCAGCGGCCGCCCTTCGCCAGCGCCGACGCGAGCAGGATGTAGTCCTCGCCGATGCGCAGCGTCTCGTCGTAGCGCAAGCCGTGCCTTTCGAGGAACCGCCGCTGCGAAGATCGGCTTCATGTAGCCGAAGGAAAACGTCGTCTCGAACATGCAGGTTGGCGGCGATGAAATCGGCGAGCGTGATTTCGGGAAATCTGGCCAGCAGCGTCTGGCGGGAACATCGTCGTCGCGCGCTGCGTCGCCTTCCTGCGACCACTGTCGAGATTGTCGACGACGATCTCGGCGCTCGGCCGCTTCGGCCGCGCGCGATCATTCGTGGCAAGGCGATCCGGGATAGACCGTATCGTCGGAATCGAGCACCGCGATCCAGCGGCCGCGCGCCGCCGCAAGGCCCGCATTGCGGGCGCCGCCGGGGCCACGGTTCTGCTCGCAGCGCGATCACCCGCACCCGCTCGTCGCGGAAAGCACGCGCGCGACTTCGGCCGTGCGGTCGCTCGAACAGTCGTCGACGACGATCACCTCGACGCTGACCCCGCGCTGGGCCAGCGCGCTTTCGATGGCGCGCGCGATCGTCGCCTCGGCGTTGAAGGCGGCGATCACGAATGCTCACGTCGGGCTGCATGGTGCGCTCATCGCGTGGTGGACCCCGACTGGCCGTACAGCTGGATCTCGCGGACGCCGAGCAGCCCGCTCGACCGACGCCGGCATGCATGACGCCGCGCAGCAGATGGCGGTTGCGGTGGCTGGGCGAGAACGCCGTCAAAGCCGCAAGCGCGAGGCAATAGGCCGCCTTGGCGGCGGCAAGGCCGAACTGCCTGGCAGCAGCCAACCCCGAAACGCTTGCTGGCCGAGCAGCCGGCCATGCGTCTGGCCGACGCGGAACCGGCGCTTGGTCAGCCAGGAGAACGCGTGCGCGGTCATCCGGCACCGGTTCGTACACCCAGGCCTCCGGCGCAAAGGCGATGCGGCCGCCGGCCTCGTGCATCTGGGTAAAATATTCGGTGTCCTCGCCGCCGGTCTGGCCGAGCGCGAGGTTGAAGCGGCGGCCGGCAATGGCTGGCGCGGCGCGGCGCAGCAAGCACATTGCAGGTATAGCCGGTGCGGATCTCGCTCGCCGACGCAGACCGGGCGCGTCGAATGGAAATCGCCGCGCCTCATCCAGCGCGGGCGCGGCGTCGGAATAGAGCGGCGCGCACCGGGCCCGAGCACCGCGTCGGCGCCGGTCGCTTCGGCCGTCTCGAGCAAGCTCCGACCAGCCATTCGGCCGATGCCGGTCTCGTCATCGTCGATGAAGGCCAGGAAATCGCCGTCGCTGTTGTCGAGGCAGGCATTGCGGGCGATCGAGATGTTGGACGGCCGGGCAATGCACATAGACGATCTCGAACGGCAGCGTCGCCGCGCAGCGGCGTTCGACGCGCTGCCTGCGCGCTTGGCGTCGACGTCATTGTCGGCGACGATGACCCGCACCGTCGCGTCCGGCAGGCACCGTCGAGCGCGGCGACCGAGCGCAGCGTCTCGTCGAGTTCGGCGCCGGCGGTAGGTGCAGACGCAGATGTCGATCCGCAGCCTCGTGGCCTGTTGTTTCGGAAATGCCGGTCATGACGGTGCTCCCGCGCTTGCGGAAATCGAGAAGCTGCAGCCAGAATCCCGCCGACCAGGCGAAATGCATGACCATCGCCGAAAAAGCGGCCAGCGGGCCGTAGGGATTGCGCTGACCGACCGCCATCCAGACGCCGTAGCCGAGGCAGGCGGCCATCCACAGGCCGCGCCGGTATCGAACGCCGCCCAGTTGAGGACGGCCAGCGAGGCGCCGACCACCACCGGCGCACACCATCAGCGGCATCATCTGCCGGAGCTTCGGCATCGCCCGATGCTTCAGGATGTTCTTGGCGCGGCCGCGGCCATAGCCGAGATATTGGCGAAACAGGCCGCCGACCGAAGCGCGCGGATAATAGATCATGAACGTCTTGTCGGTCATCCAGATGCGGTAACCGGCCGCGCGCAGCCGGTAGTCGAGTTCGGCGTCCTCGTTGTGGCTGAAGCTCTCGTCATAGCCGCCGACGGCGCGGAAGGCCGCAATCGCGCATCAGCGCGTGGTGGCCGTGGTCGGTCCAGTGGCCCGTCGCGCCCTTGCGGTGCTGCGAGCCGCCATTGCCGAGCTGCGAATTCTGCGCCACGGCGGTCGCCTTCTGGAACAGCGCCGAAGCCTTCCGTCGCCATCGACACGACGACCGAATCGGCGCCGGTGGCGACCGCCTCCTCGATCAGCCGGTCGCAATAATCCGCGGGATAGTCGCCATGCGCATCGATGCGGATGAAATAGTCGTGGCCGTCGCCGAATTCCTCGACCGCCAGATTGATCGCCGCGCTCTGGATCCTTTTGTCGATTGTGAAGCAGCGACGACGCGCGGGTTGCCGTTCGGCGATGCGCCGGACGATCTCCCTGGTGCCGTCGGTGCTGCCGCCATCGACGACGATCGAGCTGCATGTCGAGCGCTTCGATCGCACCGCTCAGCCGCTCGATCAGCATTCCGATATGGCTGGCTTCGTTGAGGCAGGGGATGATCACCATGCAGCGTTTTGTCGCGGAATTGCCGGTGCCCATCGGGATTGTCCTCGTTTGCCGTCATGCCGCCACCTGCGGTCGGCGTGGCCAGGCGCGGTCCACCGGCCAGTGCGGCCAGCCGGTCGACCAGCGCGCGGCAGTCGTCGTCGATCGCAGATCCAGGTTCTCGGGTCCTCGGCTGTCACCGAACGCGAAAGGCCGCGATAGGCGTCCGCGGTCATGCCGCCGAGCAGCGAAGCCAGCGCGTCCGCCGACGGCTCCGTCAAGCAGCAGGCCGATTGCGCGGTCGGCCAGGAAGCGGCCGGTCTCGGTGTCGCGCATGGCGATCGGAACCGCGCCGTATCGGCAGCCTTCGTAGAGCCGGTTGGGCAGCAGCCAGCTGGAATTCAGCCCTTCCTCGAAGAAGTCGATCGCCCAGGAGAAATGCACCTCGCCGTAGATCGCGGCGAGGTCCTCGGGATTGCGGTAGGCGCCGCGAAACGCATGATACGGTTCGGCAGCCACGAAGCCGTCGAAATCGGCGAATTCGGAATAGGCGGGCCGGCCGCGCAGCACGATCTCGAAGCGGCCGTCCATGCGCCGCGAGAACTGCGGCAAGCAGTTCCAGCGAGCGTGCGGCAGCGCAAGGCGCCGAACCAGCCGATCTTCCACGGCTGCCCTGCCGGGCGAGGCTCCGCCGGCCGCGCCGGCCGGTGGATCTTCTGGCCGAGCGTCAGCACCTTGTTTTCCAGAAGCAGCGACCGGCGCGTCGATCTGGCGGAACGGCTGGAAATAATTCTCGATGAAGGCCGGCGAACTGGTGATCAGAAGACGCGGCCTTGCGGCCGAGCCGCCGCTCGGCGCACGCAGCGCCTTGCCGACCGCGTCGCCGCGCAGCAGCAGGCGGTGGATGTCGAGGCATTCGTAGACGATCGGCACGTCGCCGCCAAACAGCGTGTTGGCCCGGTTGGCAAGCGCCAGCATTTCGAGATTGCGCGCGATGATGACGTCGGGCCTGGAGACGCCGCGCAGCGTGGCGGCCAGCGACAGCGCGGCCTGGCCGACGGCCTTGAGACGCTGGGCGAATTTGCCATCGCGCGTTGCGCCGAGATCGATCGGCGTCAGCCCTTCGACCGCCGCCAGCGGGTTGTCGCCCGCCGGAAGCCGGCCAGCGTCACGTTGGCGCCGCCGGCCTGCAGCATCATTACCCGGCGGCGCACCGCCGGGTCGGCCAGATCATGCACGAGGTACAGAACGTGCAGCATAAAAGCTTTGTCTCTGGCCCCTCACAGGAGCCTATTACAGGTTATGTTGCAGCGCAACAAAATCTGCTGCGATGTAGCAATTTTTAACGCGATGCCGAAAACGGCCGTGCCGCTACGATTGCGAACGGCCTGGCTCGGGTTACTGCGAAACGTTGAGTTCCACCTTGCAGGCGATCGACTCGGGGAACTGGCATGGCTCCCCGGGCGCGGTGAATGCGACACGGTCGATCTCCGCCGCCACGCCTGCTCCGGGGTCGGCAAATGCACCCATCCAGTCTTTCAGCGTGTCGCTGCCCCACAGGCTGAGATAGATTTTCGAAGGGTGGCTCGGCAGCTTCGCCGGGTCGGTTTCCTCGCCGACCAATGCGCCGTTCAGGTACCAACGGATGCGGTCCTTCTCCCAGACGAAGGCATAGTCGTTGAAACCCTGCTCGGCGCCGCCGGGAACGTCGACCAGCTTTTCGTCGCCGACGCTCTTGCCGTTGACGTACTGGTTGAGCTGCACCTTCGATGGGTCCTTGCCGAGCACCTCGAAGTCGATCTCGTCATGCGGTTGCTTGTGGACAGGGCCGATATAGGTGAAAAATCCGGTATTTAGCCCAGAGCCGGCGGACGGCCTTGATGCGCGCTTCGTAAATGC
Source organism: uncultured Alphaproteobacteria bacterium (assembly GCA_963726065.1). Classification (GTDB taxonomy): domain Bacteria; phylum Pseudomonadota; class Alphaproteobacteria; order Rhizobiales; family Rhizobiaceae; genus Neomesorhizobium. The sequence continues at coordinate 281,370 of CAVSAU010000013.1, read as the reverse complement.
CATAGCCGAAGCGCTTGTTGGTCTGGACTTCGCCGCAGACATAGTCGCGGTCCTTCAGTTTCTGCTTGGCAAAGCCGAGCTTGACAATGCCGTCACCCACCGAGACCTGGTCCTTCGACCAGGTGCAATTCTGATGATCGCCATTGTTCCAGCCGTCGGAAATGTACCAGCGCTTGCGGTCGAGCTTGTCGAAGTTCTCGACGAAGGATTTCGGCTTGGCCGCAGTCTCGGCGCCGGCCGGAGACGTAGTCACACCCGCGATCGCCACGATGGCGCAGGCGCCAACGAACAAATGTCCAAAGGCGGAACGTATCGAAAGAGGTGGGGCGGGCGGTACAAAAATCACGCGGTCTGTCACCTTGTCTCCTGACTGCACCCAATGGTGCCGTGTCTTCGGTCAGTGCGAATGTTGCGCTGCACTACGCCAGACAGGAGATCAGAATGTGACGTCCGATCATAATCCTCTTATCAAGCAGGTAACTTTTTATGAGCGGGTGTTAACCCGACCCCTCCCGCGGACCGGATTCGCGTCGGCGAGCCACTCCCCCACCCGGGTAACCCTCCAGTTTAACAAGCATTTCGCCGATGAAGGCGCTCTGCCGGTCAAGCGTGGCGATGCGGCGGGAATAGTTGATCAGTGACGTGGTGAGGTCGTCGATGCGGGTCGATATCTCGGGGCTGCCGCGGCCTTCTTCCATTGCCTGCTGCGAAAACGCTGCGTCCGCCGATGCGGTTTCGTAGCGCCCCTGGAGACCGACCTTCTCTGCTTCGAGTTCGCTGCGCACATCGAACAGGGCCTGGCGCAGCTTCTGGATGCGGGCTGCGTCGGTCTCGCGGTCCCGGTCGGGGTTTCTGGTCCGAAAACCTAGCATCGGTCCACCTCTCGGTTGGTTGGAGAGCTAAGCCGCCGACCGCTCGCGCCCCACATCGGAAATATGCCAATTCCAAGCCGTTTCGATAATACCCGTCAGATTATAGCGCGGCTGCCAGCCAAGAACAGTGCGGGCTTTTTCGTTGTCGGCGACGAGAATAGGCGAATCACCTTCACGTCTCCCCACATATTCGACAGGAAAAGTCTTTCCGGACACTCCCTCGATGGTCGACAGGAGTTCCTTGACCGTAGTGCCGTCTCCGGTGCCGAGGTTTAGCGCTGTACTTTGGCCGCCATCGAGCAGGTATTGGACCGCGCGCGTGTGCGCGTCGGCCAGATCCATGACGTGGATGAAGTCGCGCACGCAGGTGCCGTCGCGGGTTTCGTAATCCCAGCCAAACACCTTGAAATCTGCGCGTCGGCCAAGCGCTGCATCGATCGCCAGCGGGATGGCGTGCGTTTCGGGGGAGTGCCACTCGCCGATGCGCCCTTCCGGATCGGCGCCGGCGGCATTGAAATAGCGCAGCACGACCGAGCGCATGTTTTCGTGCGCGTCGAGGTCCCCAAGCATCTGCTCCACGATGTACTTGCTGCGCCCGTAAGGGTTGATCGGCGCCTGGGGATGGGTCTCGTCCATCGGGACCGCCTGCGGCAGGCCATAGGTCGCGCAGGTCGAGGAGAAGACGAGCTTATCGACATCGGCGGCCTGTGCGGCTGCCAACAGCGTCAGCGTTCCCGAGACATTGTTTTCGAAGAAGCCTGTGGGATTGCGCACTGATTCGCCGACTTCGATCAGTGCTGCAAAGTGCACGACCGCGGCTGGCCGGTATTTTTCGAACGCCGCATCGAGTCGCTGCACGGTCACGGATGTCGCCGCATTCGAGCGGTCCCCATTGCACGAATTCCGCGTGGCCGTTGCTCAAATTGTCGTAGACGACGGGTGTGAACCCTTTGCTGGCGAGATCGAGGCAGGTATGGGAGCCGATGTAACCGGCGCCTCCGACAACGAGTATGTTGGTCATGAATTGTCCTCTCAGTGTTCGGATTTCAGGAATTTCATCGATCGGCTGAATGCCGGCATCGGTGGTGGGCAAGGCGATCGCCAGCCTATCCGGTCGGCATGTACGCGCCTGATTGGACGCGGCGACAAACTTCAGCCCGAATGTGCTGGTCTTGCAGGGGCGCGTTCCGGGCGACATTGTTTGTCACGATTTTCGGGCTATTGGCAGGCGGCATGGATAGGCACCGTTTGTCTTTTCGGGGCGGAGCTTTGCAATCATCGGTGGCCAGGACGGCCGCCATCGGAGCGAGAAAGAGAGCCTCGGCGCTCTCTTAAAATTCACGAGGCGCGAAAAAATGGCAAACTGTTGTGTTGTGATCCCGTACTATCAAAAAGAGCCGGGAATCCTGCTTCGCGCGCTGAAATCGGTGTTCGCGCAGAGCTACCGGGACTTCCATATCGTCGTCGTCGACGACGCCTCGCCGCTGCCGGCGGACGCCGACCTTGCAGCTTTGTCGCTCGACGAACGCGCCTCGATTACCGTTATAAAACAGGCGAATGGTGGACCGGGCGCGGCGCGCAACACCGGCCTCGACCGCATAGACGAGGGCACAAGATATGCGGCGTTTCTCGACTCCGATGACGAATGGACGCCCGACCACCTGAAGAATGCGGTGGACGGCATGTCACTTTTTGATGCCGATTGTTACTGGGCATCCATAACCGGCGGCGAAGACTTCTATTACCACTTCGGCATGGCTGAACTCGCCGAAACCGCCGCGGTGACACGGCTTTCCGAGGCGCCGCCCTATATGGAAGTCGCCGATCTTGCCGGTGTGATGCTGAAGAACTGGAGCTTCATGCATCTCTCCTGCATGGTGATCGGCGAGACGTTGTTCCGAAAGGTCCGCTTTGAGGCAGCGCTCAGGCTGGCGGCGGAAGACGTGCTGTTTTTCTACGACTGCGTTCGCGCCGCCCGGCGCTCGATCCTGTGCGACAGCGTCGGCGCCATGCGCGGTGAAGGCATCAACATCTTCCACGGCATGGACAGCGATTCGCCGCTGTTCCTGAAGCAGCAGTTCAACACCTGGGTGGCGCTCGACCGGCTGGAATCGCGGTTTGCACATGGACCGAAGGACATCGCCTCCATCGCGCATTACAAGAAGACGGCGCGCGACCAGGCCCTGTGGAGCCAGATGCGGCTGGTGCGCCGCCGCAAGACGCCGCAATTCGGCCTCCTCGCCGAATGGGCCTGGAAGGATCCGCGCATCCTGCGCAACGCGCTCGAACTGGCCGTCGGCAAGATCGCTGGACGGTCGAAGCCGGGTTCGGAAGCCCGCAACACAATCGCTGAGAATGGCGGCCGGCTGCCGGCAAGGCGGCCATCGCATCCCGTTCTTGCCCGGAAAGAGGCACTCATTCATGACCCCATTCTACTGGGAATCCGATCACGGCAATTTCGGCGACGACCTCAACCTCTGGCTCTGGGATTTCCTGCTGCCGGGTTTTCGCGACGTGCATCCCGACGTGCTGCTGGTCGGCGTCGGCACTGTACTCAACCGGGCGCTGCTGCCGTCGGAGGGCAAGAAACTCGTCATAGGCAGCGGCTTCGGTTACGGCGCCTTGCCGGACACGAGCGATCGCAGCGTGTGGGACATTCGTGCGGTGCGCGGCCCACGGACCGCGCATAAGCTCGGCATCGACCCCGCGCTCGGCATCATCGACCCCGCCGTCATGGTGGCCGAGATGCCGGAGTTCCGCAATCTGCCGAAAACCGGCAAGACGACCTTCGTGCCGCATTGGGAATCGACCATCGGCAGCATCTGGCCGGCCGTCTGCCAGACCGTCGGTCTCACCTATGTCGACCCGCGCGGCGAGGCGAAGGCCGTCATCAAGGCGATTGCGCAGTCGCGACTGGTGATTGCCGAATCCATGCATGCGGCGATCCTGGCCGATGCGTTCCGCGTGCCGTGGGTGGCGGTGACGACTTCGGAGGAAATCAACGGCTTCAAGTGGGCCGATTGGGCCGAAACCGTCGAAGTCAGCTACCGGCCGCGCCATGTACCGGTGTCGTCGCGCAATGAGGCGATGCACAAGGGCGCACGTTTCTGGGGCGTGCGCTTCGAAAACAAATGGCGCGCCGAGGAGGATCCCAACAAGCGCGGCGGCGACAGCCTGGTTATGACCAGGGCGGAGCCGCGCCAGTCGGCGGTGCGCGCCATGGCCAAGCAGGTGCTGGCGGCGCCCTCGGCGCTTGCGCTCTGGCAGGCGAGCAAGGCAGCGCCGCAGCTCAGCGACGACGCGGTGCTGGCGCGCCGCAAGGAGCGGTTCCTCGAAGTCGTCGCCGGCGTGCGGCGCGATTATCTCTGAACGGCTTGCGCCGGCTGCAGCAGGTAACGGAAATCGCCGGAGCCGCCATGCTCCGGTGATTTCGGCGTGGCGCGTGAGGCGGAAAACTTGTCGGCTGCGATGCCGCTGACAATTGCCGGCAGCGCGCCGGGATTTCCCAGCGCGTGAAAGGCTGCTGCGGCAAGCCCCGCGTTTGCCTTGACGTCGAGGAAGCGGCGAAGTTCGTATTTGGCGCGGATGTGGCTCTCGTGGCTGGCCAGCGCGGTTGCCGCGTCTCGGGGCAGGCTGGGTACGCCGAGAATGACCCGATCGGCCTCATAGAGGCGTTTCAGATCCTCGGTCCGGTGGCGGCCGCTCAGTGAATTGGGTCGCACCGTGGCGCCGTATCCGCAATTATGGACGACCTTGTAGCGGGCGCCTCGGGAAAGCGCGCGGGCATAAAGATCGTAGTCTTCGCCAAGCCGCATTTCCTCCCGGTAGCTCAGCCCGTGCGCCGCAAGGAACGACCGGCGCATCACCGGCTTCAGGAAACCGATCTCGCCGCGCTCGGCGCCGCGCCTTGAAATATTGCCGTCGACGAATCCGGCGAGATCGAGAAAAAATGGCGCCGCCGCGAAGCGCTGGATTTCCTGCGCGGCGGGTTCGGCCTGGCCTTCCTCAATGAAGACGATGTTGTCGGCGATAAAATCCCAGTCGCTGCCCTGCAGCAGGTTGCGGAAGCGCCCTTCGAGGAAAAAGTCGTCGGCGTCGAGTATGCTGATCAGCGGCGCGGTCGACGCCGTGATTGCCTGGTTGCGGGCAAAAGACGGGCCCCTGTTGGTCTCGAGCCTGATGATTTTCAGCCGACCCGAGCCGTCGCCGGCAGCCATTGCAGCCTCGGCGGTGCCGTCGGACGATCCGTCGTCGACGACCACCACCTCCGTAACCTCCGGTTCGCGCAAGGCGGAGCGTACCGCCGCGCCGGTTGTCGCCGAAGCATTCATCGCGGCGATGATCACGCAGACCGCGTTTTCCCCTGAAGCAACCAAGTCGCACCTCTGCCGTCCGCCGAAGCGCGACGCCTCATCCAGCTTTGACGAATGCCGGCCAGGGCCGACGGTTAATACATATCGCCCTCGGTTCGGGATGGACGACATAGACAAACAAAAACTGCAGCGCGGCTGCTCTTAGTCCCATTCGATGCGGGCGCGCTGCAGAAGCGCCAGCATCAAACGCCAGAGTGCGGCGGATTTCTGTCCAGTCAGAAGAAACGCATTGTCTGAGTGCTCAGAATGCGAATCATAACGACATTTCTGAAGGCCAATCAGAAGTGGCGGGGACGCTGCGTGCCGGGCAATGGGGGCACCTTCGCCGCGGGACTTTCGTCGGTCGGATTTGGCGCGCGTTGCGCTTCGTCCTGCTTGCTGTCCTTCGAGCGCCAGACCATGAACAGCACCGCGCCGAAATAGCCGATCTGGATCAGCACCGCGCAAAGCAGCGTCTGGATGAACGTCGACCAGACGGATTGCGTCGCACCATATGTCACGGCCGCGAAGACGACGAGAACGCCGAGCATGCCCAGCAGAAAACGCGGAAGCGGCATCTGCGCTATTCCGCGCGCGAAATATTTTTCAGCGACGTCATCTCGGAATGCCTCCCCATTCAGGCACGCGCCTATGTTGCCAAAACGGCCACACCTGCAAGAACTGATTGCAACGTTTGCGGCCCGAGATCAAACATAATGTACGGCAAAAACGAATATATTGGACCCAGGCATACGGTGCAACACATCCATAAATCTTACGGTCCTGTCGTTGCCGCCCGGTCTCACAACCCAATTCATGCACATATTGCAGCGCAACCGAAAACAACAAGGAAGCGGCCGAATTCTTGGTTACGCTGCATCCGGTTGTGAGGAAAACGTCTCAGCTGTTTCAATCATTTTCTGATACGTTCAGAACTTTTCTTTAGGTTTAAATAGTATATATTTCAGGTAGTGGGATAAATTTGATAAATATCGTGAATACATCGATATAACATGTAGAATTGCATGTGCCACAAAGTAGACATCAATGTTACGGTTTGTGTCGCTTTGTCACAAAATATGAATCATATACCTGTTTCCGCCCAACTTTGATCGCAAATATATAGCGGTTATGGCGCCCGCATCCAACGGGATGTTGCGGTGCACAATTTTTCTGGTACCCTTATGTCAATCTTTCATCCACTGGAGCCGCGTCATGAAAAATGCCGCCAGAACGGTCAATCTGGCCTACTCTGACAAAATGGACGCACGCCGGCATCCGCCGATCGGCGGAGCGCTGAAGCGCGGCTTCGACATCGTCGGCGCGGCAGCTGGGCTCGTCCTGCTCAGCCCGCTCTTCCTGATGATCGCGCTGCTGGTGAAATGCTCGGACGGCGGTTGCGTTTTCTACGGCCACCGCCGGGTCGGCCGCAACGGCGAGTTTTTCCACTGCCTGAAGTTCCGCACCATGATGCGAGAACGGCGACCAGGTGCTGGCCGCCCATTTCAGCCGCAATCCGGAAGCCCGCGAGGAATGGCGGCCACGCGCAAGCTGCAGAACGATCCGCGCGTGACACGCGTCGGCGCCGTGCTGCGCAAACTCAGCCTCGACGAGCTGCCGCAGATCATCAACATCCTGCGTGGCGAGATGAGCATCGTCGGCCCGCGGCCAGTCGTCGTGGACGAGCTGGAACTCTATGGCGGCGCGGCCCACTACTACCTGAAGTCGCGGCCGGGCCTGACCGGTCTGTGGCAGGTCAGCGGTCGCAACGACGTCTCCTACGAGGCGCGTGTGGCGTTCGACCGCCACTACGTCGAAAACTGGTCGCTTGCCGCCGACGTCCGCATCATCCTGAAGACGATTCCGGCGGTCTGCCTGTCGCGCGGCAGCTACTGAGCCGCGCTTTGCAAGGCGGAGCGCCGACCCGCTATCGGGGACGCCCCGCCAATTCGGAATTGGTAACGATGACAGAACTGAGAACGCGCCAGCCACTGCAGGATCCCCGCCGCCTTTCGGCGGCCTTTTTCCTGATTGCGGCTTTCTTCCTGATGCTTTCGCCGCTTCGTGCCGAAGCCGCCGAATACCAGCTCGGCGTCATGGACAAGCTGCGCATCCGCGTCGTCGAGTGGCAAACCGCCGAAGGCGCGTTCCGCGACTGGTCGGCGATCAGTGGCGACTACACGGTCGGCGCCTCGGGCAAGCTGTCCCTGCCGTTCATCGGCGAGACGCCGGCCGCCGGCAAGACGACCGCCGAGATCGCCAAGACCATCGGCGACCAGTTGCAGCAGAAATTCGGTCTTCTCGACCGGCCCGATGCTTCGGTCGAACTCGCCGAGTTCCGCCCGATCTTCATCTCCGGCGACGTGCAGACCCCCGGCCAATATCCCTATGTCGCCCGACCTGACGGTGCTGAAGGCAGTCAGCCTTGCCGGCGGATTGCGGCGAACCCCGGAGGGCGCCCAGCGTGTCGAGCGCGACTTCATCACCGCAGAGGGCAACCATGATGTCTATGTCGCCGAGCGCAACCGGCTCTATGCCAAGCGTGCGCGGCTGCTGGCCGAGATGGAAGGCAAGGATCGAGATCGAAGTGCCGAAAGAATTGCAGGATGTCAAGCCGATGGCCAGAAGCTGATCGCCGACGAGACGTCGATCATGCAGACGCGCGACCAGACGCATGCGGCTGCAGCTGACGGCGATCGAGGATCTGAAGAAGCTGCTGCAGAACGAGATTGCCTCGCTGGAGAAGAAGATCGGCGACGCAGAACGCGCCAGATCGAACTGGCGCGCGAGGAACTCAAGGGCATCGGCAATCTCGCCGACCAGGGGCTGGTGGTGAACGCGCGCGTGCTGACCATCGAGCAGCAGATCGCCGACCTGGAAGGCAAGGTCCTCGACATCGACACGGCGTCGCTGCGCGCCAAGCAGGACATCAGCAAGGCCGGGCAGGACGCGACCAACCTGCAGAACGACCGGGACGCCGAACTGGCCGCCCAGGACGCCAGCAGGCCGAGGCCGACATCGACGGGCTGACGCTGAAGATCGCCATGTACCAGGGACCTGATGGCCGAAGCGATGGTCCAGGGCGCCGGAAGCGGCCGCCCGCAGTGCCGCTGCCAACGGCGCCGCCGCAGGCCACTTTCACCATCGTCCGGAAGACGGATGGCAAGGCTGGCGAAATCGCGCCGACGAAAGCACCCCGGTGCTGCCGGGCGACGTCGTCAAGGTCAGCCATTCGCCGGGCTGCCTGCAGTCGAACTGATCGCCGAGATCGAGCCAGATCGCCATGAGGATCGCAAAATCGCCGCTGCGTTATCACCGGACCAGAACTTCTGGTTACGGCATCGTCGCGATTGCGATCTCGATCTTCGTCTTCGCCTATTCGGCGCGTTTCGGCCAGGTCTCGATCCTTGCCTATTATGCGCTCTGGCTGCCGCTGGTGCTGGTCGACTATCGCCAGGTGCTCGGCAACTACGCCAAATTCTGCTGGATCCTTGGCCTTCGGCCTGTTCGCCTGCCTGTCGGTGTTCTGGTCGGCCGCGCCCGGCGTGACGGCGCGCGCTGGCGTGCAATATTTCTCACACATCGTCTGCGCGCTGATCGCCGCGCGCACCATCGACGTCCGGACGCTGACGCTCGGCGCGCTTGCTGGCGTCATGCTCGTCGTCCTCTATTCGCTGCTGTTCGGCGTCTACCACTACGATCCGCATCGACGGCAGCTACAGTTTCGTCGGCGCCTTCTCCTCGAAGAACCAGCTCGGCTTCTTCGCCTCGCTCGGCATCTATTTCGCCTTCGCCGGCGCTTTTCATCCTGCGCGAGCGCGGCCTGTGGCGGCTGCTGGCGCTCTGTGTCGGGCGGACTGTCCGGCTACGCGCTGTTCGCCTCGCAATCGGCGACGTCGATCATCGCGACTGCCGTGACGCTTGGCCGTCATGTGCCGGCATCGCACTCGTGCTGCTGCTTGCGCCGCGCACCGGAAAAGGCTGTTTCTGGTCGGGTTGATCCTCGCTGCTGCTGCGTCGCCGTCGTGCGCGCTCAATGTCGGCGGCATCGACCTGCGTGCTCGGCGCCTTCGGCAAGGATGCGACGCTGACCGGACGGACCTATCTCTGGGCGGAAGGATTGCGGGCGGTCGGCGAGACGCCGGTCGTCGGCGTCGGCTACCAGGCCTATTGGGTGCAGGGCTTCTCCGAAGCCGAGCGGCTCTGGGAAGAGTTCTACATCCGCGCGCAGCGGTTTCCACTTCCACAACACCTACATCGAGGTGCTGGTCGAACTCGGTTCGTCGGGCTGGTGCTGCTGGTCATGGTGATGCGTCGGCGTCCTGCGCGGGCATCTGATAGCGCCTGCTGACGGAGCGGCGCAACGAGGACTCGCTTCTGCTGTTCGGCATCGTCGCTGATGCTGGTGGTCCGCTCCTTCTTCGAAGTCGACGTCATCCATCCCTACGTCATCGGCTCGTTCCTGCTCTACTACGCGGCCGGCTGCTTGCTGGCGACGAAACAGCCGCGGCCGATTCCGGTCCCGGCGCTCGCCGCCTCGAAGCGCGATCTTGGCGAGCCTGACAGCCAGGACTGCCGATGAACAAGCTCCACGGCATCCAGTATCTGCGCGCGCTTCGCGGCGCTGGCGGTGGTCGTCTTCCACGCGGCCGAGCGCACCGGCGACCATTTCGCCATCGGCGCGGCCGGCGTCGACGTCTTCTTCGTCATCAGCGGCTTCATCATGTGGGTCATCGCCGACGCGCAGGCGCGCTGACTCCCGCGCGCATTCTGCGCGATCGGCTGGAGCGCATCGCGCCGCTCTACTGGATCGTCACCGGCGTCATGGTCGCCGGCGGGCTGGCCGGCCTGTTCCCGAATCTGATGCTCACGCTCGGCAACATGTTCTGGCTCGCTGTTCTTCATCCCGTCACCGCTCGCCGAGCAACGGCGAGATCTGGCCGGTCCTGGTTCAGGGCTGGACGCTGAACTACGAGATGTTCTTCTACGCCGTCTTCGCGCTCTCGCTGCTGCTGCCGGCGCAAATGGCGTCTGCCGGCCATGACCGGCGTCTTTGCTGGCGCTGACACTTGTCGGCATTCTGTTCGCACCTCAGGACCCGATTCTTCGCCACCTACACCAGGCCGATCGATGCTGGAATTCCTGCTCGGCGCCTTCATCGGCAAACTGGTGGCTCGCGGGCGGGTCTGCCGGCGCCGGCATTCGGCGTCGCCTGGGATCGCCGTCGGGCTGGGCGGATTTGCCTTCATCGGCATCACCGGCATCGGCTTTCGACGAGTGGCTCTGCGGTCCGCTGGCCGCAGCGCTGGTCGACCGGCGTGCTGATCCTCGAGCGCGGCGGCAGTCGCTCGGGACACAGCGCCGTATTGAACTATCTCGGCGACAGTTCCTATTCGATCTATCTCTGGCACACGCTGGCGATTTCGGTGGTCGTCAAGTGCGGCAATCTGCTTTCGGCGCCGAGCCCGCTGCTGGTGGTTGCCGGTGTGGTTTTCGGCACGGCACTCGGGGCTGCGGCTTACGAACTCATCGAAAAACCCATTGCCCGCATGGTGAAGGGCGAATTTCGCTGGCCGGGCAGGAAAACAGCGCTTCAGGGCAGTTCCGTTGGCGGCAAGGGCTGACGAGGGTCAGTCCTTCGATTCGGCCCACACCGGCGCATGGTCGCTGGCGTCTTCGAGGCCGCGCACCTCGCGGTCGACGCCGGCATCGGTCAGCCGGCGCGCCAGCTTCTTGCTGAGCAGCAGGTGGTCGAGCCGCAGGCCGGCGTCGCGCTGCCAGCGGTTCCGCCGGTAGTCCCAGAACGTATAGACCGTCTCCTTCGGATGCATCTTGCGGATCGCGTCGACCCAGCCCTGCTCGAGCAGGCGCCGGAAGGCGGCGCGGCTTTCCGGCTGCACCAGCGCGTTGTCGTCATAGGAGCTGGTCGGGTAGATGTCGCGCGGCTCCGGCACGATGTTGTAGTCGCCGGCCAGCACGACCGGCAGGCCGGTCGCGAACAGCTCGGCGGCATGCGCCGTCGAGCCGCTCGTGCCAGGCGAGCTTGTAGTCGAATTTCGGGCCGGGCTGCGGATTGCCGTTGGGCGCATAGAGCGCAGGCGACGAGGACGCCGTTGACCGCCGCCTCGATGTAGCGGCTCTGCGTGTCGGACGGATCGCCGGGCAGCTCGTCGCGGGTCAGCACCGGCTCGCCGCCGCGCGCCAGGATGGCGACGCCGTTCCAGGTCGACTGCCCGCGCCAGACCGCGCCGTAGCCGGCCGCCTCGATCGCCGCGCGCGGAAACTGCCGGTCCGTCGCCTTCAGCTCCTGCAGGCAGACGACGTCGGGCTTGGCCGCGGCCAGCCAGGCGAGCAGGATGTCGCAGCCGCCTGTTGATGTTGTTGATGTTGAAGGTGGCGATCTTCATGCGGCCGCGCCTCAGGCACGTGATGCGTCCGGCCCACGCCGCCGACCGCTCGGCCATGCGTCTTCAGATGATCGGCGGCCGAGAAGCCGGAAACGCTCTTGCGCGGCTTGAGGTCGTGGTCGCCGTCCTCGAGCCAGAGCATCTCGATCCTGTCCGAGAGCGCGTAGCCGGCGACCTCGTCGCGGGTGCCGAACTCGTCGCGCGTGCCCTGGCAGATCAGCGTCGGCGTCTTCAGCCCGGCGAGGTGCTTGGTGCGCAGCTGCTCGGCTTGGCCGGCGGATGGAACGGATAGCCGAGGCAGAGCAGCCCGGCGATCTTGCCCGCGGCGTACAGCTCGTCGGCGACCATGCTGGCGACGCGGCCGCCCATCGACTTGCCGCCGATGATGAGCGGGCCCTTGGCGGCGAGCTCGGCGATCGCCGCCGTGTATTCCGGGATTGAGCGTCTCGGCGCGCGGCGGCGGCTTGCGGCTCGCCGATGTGCGGCGGCGCGCCATGTAGCCGAACTCGAAGCGGGCGACGCGGAAGCCGGCGGCGGCCAGCGCCTTGGCCGTCGCGGTCATCGACGCCGAATCCATCGGCGCGCCGGCGCCGTGCGCGAGCAGGATCGTGACGGCGTGCGTCGTCCGGGCCGTCGAACAGGAATGACGTTGCCACCTCAGCCTGCCGTCTTCTGCGCTGAGCTGCAGGTCGACGAACTGGATGCCGCGCGCGGCGGTGCGCGCCCATTCCGACGTGGCTGTCGAGCTCGAGATAGCGCGCCCACCAGCGCCGCGCCTCGGCGAGATTGCCGGCATCGAATTCGAGCTTGGCGAGGTTGAAGACGGCGTCGGCATAGTCGCCGTCGAGCGCGATCGCCTTCTGCAGATGCCGGCGCGCGGCATCGGCACGTGCCGCGCTCGCCCATCAGCCCGGCGAGGTTGAACCAGGCCTCGACGAAGCCCGGGTCGAGCTTGATGGCGCGCGCATAGTCATGCGCGGCCTCGGCCTGGCCGGCCGGCGGCGCGCAGGCAGTTGGCGCGGTTGAAGGCGGCGACGGAGTCGCCGGGATCGATGGCCAGGCAGCGCTGGTAGAAGTGCCGCGGCCTCGTCGTAGCGGCCCTCCGCCTCGGCCGCCTCGGCCTCCGCGAAAAGCTCCTCGAGCTCGGCGTCGTCGGGCGATCCGAGATCGAACAGCATCTGGCCGTCGAGCTCGCTCAGGCCGTCGCCGCGGCGCGCATAGATCGCGTCGCGCGCCGCCGACATGCAGCGACTTGCGCGGTGAGCGAGGCGACCGGCCCGGAGCGGTGGACCGAGCGGGCGATCGCGCTCCAGTCGGCGCCGCCGGCGATCAGCCCGGCATATTTCCGGGCCAGGATCAGGTCGCGGAAGGAATAGGGCTCGGCGTCGTGCTCGAAGGCATCGAACAGCGACAGGAGATCGAAGGCGCGCGGCGACAGCCGCGACTGGTCGAGCAGCGACTGCCGCGTCAGCGCCGACGCGTCCGGCGCCTTGCACCAGGCCGAGCAGGCGCAGAAAGCCGTTCTCGCTGAGCAGGCGCCGGCCGGCCTGGCGCTCGGCGTCGAAGCGCGCCTCGATCTCGGCGTCGCCTGCCTTGTCGAGCAGCGTGCGGCCGAACACGAGATGCGTGGTGCGGCGCGTGACGCCGCGCCTCAGACTGCCCTGCTGCCGCTCGACTTCCCGCGCCGCCAGCCGTCGCGGGAATGCCGCCAGCGCGCCGACGATGCCGAAGGTCTTGCCGGCGACTGCCGTCACTTCTTGCCTCTTGGCGGCGCCTTGCCGCCGACCGCTGCGGCGACCGGCCTTGGCAGCCGGCTTCTCGGCACCGGCTCGGCCTTGCTCTTGCTCTTGGCCGGCGGCTTGGCCTGCGACAGGCTGGCCTTCAGCGCATCCATCAGGTTGATGACATTGCCGCGCTCGGGCGCCGCCGCGATGATCGGCTTGTGGCCCTTCAGCTTCTCGCGGATCATGTTCATCAGCGCGACCTCGTAGCGATCCTCGTAGTTCTTCGGATCGAACGTCGTTTCCTTCTGCTCGATCAGCGCCTCGGCGAGCTGCAGCATTTCGGGATCGGGCTTGCCGACCGGGATGTTGCCGAAATATTCGGCGGTGCCGCGCACCTCGTTGGGATTGCGCAGCGTGCAGACGAACATGCCGTTCTCGCGCGCGCCGATGGTGACCACGCGCTCGCGGCTCGACAGCACCAGCCGGGCGATCGCCAGCTTGCCGGATTTGCGCATCGCCTCGCGCAGCACGACGAAGGTCTCCTCGGCCATCGCGCCGTCGGGCGCCAGATAATAGGGCGCGTCCTGGTAGATCACGTCGACCGACGCCTTCGTCGACGAAGGCCTCGATGTTCATCGTGTGGTTGGATTCGATCCGCACCGCCTCGAGGTCGGAATCCTCGATGATGATGTACTGCTTGTCCTCGTATTCGTAGCCCTTGACGAGGTCCGAGCGCTCGACCAGCCCGAGCTCGGGATCGACCGGCTTCATGTTGATGCGGTTGTGGGTCTTCTTGTGCAGCTGGTTGAAGCTGATGCGCTCGCTCGCGCTGGTCGCCGGATAGAGCCGCACCGGACAGCTCACCGAGACTCAGTTTGAGGTAACCCTTCCAACTTGCCCTGGGTGCCATGATTGTCTCCTACGCGGCGATACGACTTACTTCCCGGACTGCCGACAGATACCGGCAAATCCCGAGCGAATTCGTCAATATCGGCCCAGGGATCGCCGGATGTGGCCAACAGGCCCGGCAGCGAAGAATAATTCAAATCCTCCGGAGCGTCGATGGATTCCAGATCGCTCCAGCCGACGCGGCGTCGAGGCCGGCAGGTTGGTGCGGGCGCGCAGCGAGTAGGGCGCGGCCGACGTGGCGCTGCGCGCGTTGCGGTGGAAGTCGATGAAGATCCGCCGCTTGCGGTTGTCCTTGCCCATGGTCGTGGTGAAGGTGTCGCGGCGCGCGTGGCGGCGAGCCGCGTGGCGATGTCGCTGGTCGCCTGGTGCGCCTTCTTCCAGTCGAGCTTTCGGCGTGACCGGCACGACGACATGGATGCCCTTGCCGCCCGAGGTCTTGACGAAGGGGACGAGGCCGAGCGCCTCGAGCTCGCCGCGGATGTGCACGGCCGCCTCGACGACCTCGCGCCAGGCGATGCCCTCGCCCGGATCGAGGTCGAAGATGATGCGGTCGGGCTTGTCGAGCTGCTTGCGCGTCGTGCCCCAGGTGTGGAACTCGACGACGCCGAACTGCGCCAGCGCCAGATAGCCCTTGGCGTCCTCGACGGAGAGATAGGATTTGGTTCTCGCCTTCGGAGTTGGTCGGTCTCGAAGGTCGCGACCGAGGGCGGCATGCCGGTGAAGGCGTGGCGCTGGAAGAAGCAGTCCTGCGGCTTGCCGGTCGGGCAGCGCACCAGCGAGACCGGCCGGCCGAGAATGTGCGGCAGCATGAAATCGCCGACCAGCGCGTAGTAGACCGCGATGTCGAGCTTGGTCGGACCGGATTTGCCGAACAGCCGCCGCGTCGGATTGGTGACCCAGATGGTCGCGAGGTCGGCGTCCGAGATCAGCCGCTTGCGCGGCGTGCGGCACGGGCGTCGACAGTTCGACGTCGCGCAGCCCCTTGAACACGGCATGGCGCAGCGCATTGTCGGTGGTGCGGTTGGCATAGTGGATATGCGCCGAAAGCACCGGCCGCACCCAGATCATGTCCTTCGGGCGCGCCGTCGAGCTTGGTCGCGCCCGCCCGCAGCGGCTCCAGCCGCGTCGAGCAGGTGCGCGCAGCGTTGCGGCGTCGAAGCCGGTGCCGACCTTGCCGCGATACTGCAGTTCGCCGTCCACCCATTCGCCGAGCGCCAGCGCGGCGAGCCCTTCGGCGGCCTCCGACGTGGTGTAGCCGGCGATGACGAAGTCGCCGACGTTGCAGCGCCTTGGTCTTGGTCCAGGTCTTCGAGCGGCCGCTCTGGTAGGGCGCCGAGGCGCGCTTCGAGACGATCCCTTCGAGCCCCAGCTCCGACGCCCGCTCGTAGAGCGCCCTGCCCGTCGCCCGCGACATGGTCGCTGAGCTGGATCGCCGAGCGGCCGCTGACATGCGCCGGCCAGCAATTGCGACAGCAGCGCCTTGCGCTCTTCGAGCGGCGCCTTGGCAGAGATCCCAGCCGTCGAGATAGAGCAGGTCGAAGGCGTAGAAGACCAGCTTGTTGCCGGCGCCCGTCGGACAGCGCGTCCTGCAGCAGCGCGAAGCGGCTGATGCCCTTCTCGTCGAGCACGACGATCTCGCCGTCGATGATGGCCTCGCGGCACGGCAGCGGCGGAAGGCCTCCGGCAGGTCGCCGTAGCGCTTCGTCCAGTCGAGGCCGCTGCGGGTGATCAGCCGCACCGCGCCGTCCGAGACATGCGCCATGGTGCGGTAGCCGTCGAACTTGATCTCGTGCAGCCAGTCTCTCCGGTGCCGTCGCCGTGCGGCGGATCGGCCGCCTGCGTGGCAAGCTGCGGCTCGATCCGCGCCGGCGGCCGGCGCCTTGCACCGCGCCGGGCAGCGCGCCGGGCTTCAGCGCCGCCGGGTCTGGGCGCCGGCTTCGGCTTCTCGACCAGTTCCTCGATCCGCCGGCCGGATTTGACGCTTTCCGGCCGCGCGTCGAGGATGTCGACCGTCGTCGTCGGCGGCGAGGTCGTGCTCCTTGAACAGCAGCCAGTTGCTTCTTGCTGTCCTCGCCGGGCTTCGGCTTCAGCCGCGCCAGCATCCAGCCGCCATTGAGCTTCTCGCCGGCCAGCCGGAACTTGAAGGCGCCGGTCCGCAGGCTCTTTTCGACATCGTCCATCGGCGCCCAGACGCCGGTGTCCCAGACGATCATCGGCCCGCCGCCATATTCGCCCTTCGGGGATGACGCCCTCGAAGTCGATATATTCGAGCGGATGGTCCTCGGTCTCGACCGCCAGCCGCTTGTCGGCCGGATTGAGCGAGGGCCCCTTCGGCACCGCCCAGCTCTTCAGCACGTCGCCGACCTGCAGCCGTCAGATCGTAGTGGTCGGCGGTCGCGTGATGCTTGTGCACGACGAAGCGGTTGCCGCTGTCGGCGCTATCGCGGCCGGCGGGCTCGCGCGTTTTGGAGAAGTCGCGCTTGGCGCGATAGGCATGGAGTTTGGAGGCGGGCGGCATCTGGTAGCGAGGAACCGTTCAGGTCGGATATGGCAAAGGGAGCTGTCTGGGAACCGTCGCCGCGTCGCTCTCGATGGCGCTACTCGCCGTCGCCCGCATAAGGTTCGAGGCCAAGTTCACCAGGCGTCTTTCCCGCCTGTAGCATGGCCAGCGACCGTGCATTCACATCATAATATTCGCCGTCGAACAGCACCCGCGCCGACATGCCGTCGCTGGAGTGGCGTTTGTGGGCGATGACCAGCTTGTGGCGCTCAAGCGACGATTTCACCGCCTTGCGCGCTGCTATCTGCCGCTTCACCGCTTTCGCTTGGGTCCGGTGCACGTCGCTCATGCCGAAACTCCATCCGCGCCGCAGGTTGGCTAGAACGCCATACCGCCGACGTGGAGAAAATGATGCAGGCGAGGCAACCTGTCAAATTTCAGGTAACGAGCCGTCAGGCCGTATTCGACACCTGTCCCAGGATCCATGCGGTGAAATCCTGCCCCAGCGGATTTGTGCTCTTCGCTTCTGGCACGACCACATAGTAGCTATTCTCCGTCTGCATCGGCAGGTCGAGCACGACCTGCAACTCGCCGGAGCGCAGTTCCTGCTCGATGAGATAGCGTGGCAAAAGCGCATAGCCGAGGCCCGCCACCGCCGCCTCGATGATCATCGAGAACTGGTCGAAGCGATGGCCCCGATAGGCCTTGTCGCCGGCCAGTCCAGCGCGCTCGAACCAGTGCGACCAGAGTTTCGGGCGCGTTGCGAGATGGAGCAGGGGTTGTTTCCAGCAAGTCCGAGCGCGTTCGATCGCGGAGGCCACGGCCAGCGCGCCGGCTCGCCACCGGCAGGATCGATCTCGCTGCACAGATAGGTGCAGATGCCATGCGCCCAGACCGGCTGCCCGTAGTGGATGGCGAGGTCGAAACTCTGTTCCTCGAAATCGAACGGCGCAGAGCGCGAAGCGACATTGAGGACGGTGCCCGGGTGGAGGCGCAGGAAATCGGGCAAGCGCGGCGCTGAGCCAGCGGCTGCCGAAGGTCGGCAACGATGGCGATGCTGAGGCTGAGCCGCGCGTCGGCCGACGACATCGCCCGCAGCATCGTTTCTTCGGTTTGCAGCAGAAGCTTGCGCACCTCCGGCAGGAATTGCTGGCCGGCCTCGGACAGCACGACACGCTGCCGTATCCGTTCGAAAAGCAGCATGCCGAGCTGGCCTTCCAGATCCTTCACCTGGCGGCTGACGGCGCTCTGCGTCAGGTTCAATTCGCCGGCGGCGCGCGTGAAACTGCCATGCCGTGCCGCGCATTCGAATGCCTGCACCGAGACCAGGTCGGGCATCAATTTCCTGCTGAACTTCATTCCAGCCTCGCATCAACCCATTAGAAAACATCGCGATCCCTGTCGCTTCTATTCCGCTATCATCTTTTACGTGAGAATGATCTGCAATTTTTCATCGGCAGGGCAGCGCACCATGAAAGACAGCCGTTTTCGTTTCACCGGACGATATCCGTTCCGCCTTTTCGGCGGCGATGTCGGCGATGTACCGGACCGAAGTTCCAGCCTACGGCACCCTGATGGATCTGGTGGCCGACGTGAATGCAGAAACGCTCGGGGCCGATCCCGTGCTTCGGCGGCGCCTCGAGGCGACGGATTCGCTCGACCGCATTTCCGAAGAGCGCCATGGCGCGATCCGGCTGGGCACGCCGGGCCGAGCTTTTCGATGATGCGCCGGGTCTTTGCCGTCATGGGCATGTTTCCGGTCGGCTATTACGATTTGAGCACCGCCGGCGTGCCGGTTCATTCGACGGCCTTCCGCCCGGTCGGCGACGAGGCGCTCAGCCGTAACCCGTTCCGTGTCTTCACCTCGCTGCTGCGTCTCGACCTGATCGACGATGAAACGCTGCGCGGGGAAGTGGAGTGCATTCTGTCGAGCTCGCCGCATCTTCACGGACGCCGCTGTCGAACTGACGGCAAAGGCCGAAAGGCAAGGCTGGGCTTGACGGCGCCGACGCCGACCGTTTCGTCGCGGAAATCCTCGAGACCTTCCGTTGGCATGACCGGGCCAGTGTCAGCCCCGAAATGTATCAGCGGCTGCATCAGGCGCACCGGCTGATCGCCGACGTCGTTTCCTTCAAGGGGCCGCATATCAACCACCTGACGCCGCGCACGCTGGACATCGACGCCGTGCAGGCCGGCATGCCGGCGCGGGGCATCGCAGCCAAGGCGATTGTCGAAGGCCCGCCGACCGCGCAAATGCCCGATCCTGTTGCGCCAGACCTCGTTCAAGGCGCTGGAAGAGCCGGTGTCGTTCCAATCGGCGGATGGCGGCTGGACGACGGGCTCGCACACGGCCCGCTTCGGCGAGATCGAGCAGCGCGGCATTGCGCTGACGCCGAAGGGCCGGGCGCTCTACGACGGCTGCTGGACGAAACCCGCAAGATCGCCCGGCCGGCGGCCGACGGCTCGAACGCCGCCGACTACGTGGCCGCGCTCTCGAAAGTGTTCGAGGCTTTCCCCGACACTGGGAGGGCATCCGCGCTGCCGGCCTCGGCTATTTCACCTATTCGCTGACCGCCAAGGGCGCGGAGCTGCCAGGCAAGCTCGACGCCGGCGATTTCGACCGCCTGATCGCGGAAGGTCTCGTGCAGCTTCGACCCGATCGTCTACGAGGACTTCCTGCCGGTCAGCGCCGCCGGCATCTTCCAGTCCAATCTCGGCGACGAAGCCGCCCAGGAATTTGTCGCAAGCCCGAACCAGCAGCGTTTCGAGACCGATCTCGGTGCCACCGTGCTCGACGAGTTCGACGCACTATGCCAGCGATCGAACAGGCGTCGATTGACAGATGCCTTCGCCAGTTGAATGCGACAACGCGTCGCGGAGTAGGCAAGCTCAGGAATGATCGACGCAGCGGCACATAGCGGCACTGGGCGACATCCTCGGTGACAGGCGGTATCGTCGCCGATGCCGTCGATATGGCGGCGTACGAGACCGGCGCGCGCTACGATCAGGGCCGCGCCGCTTTCGTGCTGCGGCCGCGCGACGACCGAGGAGGTCTCGGCATGCTGTCGCCTATTGCGTGCGCGAGGGCATCGCGCTGGTGCCGCAATCGGGCAACACCGGACTGGTGTCCGGCTCGACGCCGGATGGCGACCGGATCGCAGGCGGTGCTCAGCCTCGACCGGATGACCCAGGGCTTCGAGCTCGATATCGACAACCGCTCGCTGCGCGCTCGACGCCGGGTTCCGGCTTTCGGACGTCAATGCGCGGCTGGAGCAGGACAGGGCTGTTCTTCCCGATCGACCTCGGCGCCGATCCGCGCGTCGGCGGCATGCTGGCCACCAACACCGGCGGCTCGCGCTTCCTGCGCTACGGTGACGTGCGCCGCAATACGCTCGGCGTCAAAGTGGTGCTGGCGGACGAACAAGGCACCGTGCTCGATCTGATGTCCGGGCTGCGCAAGAACAACACCGGCGTCGACTGGAAGCAGCTTTTCATCGGCACGTCCGGCGCTTTCGGTATCGTCACCGAATGTGTGCTCAATCTGGAGCCGCTGCCGCGCCAGGTTGCCACGGCCTATCTGGTGCCGCGCAAGCGGCGACGATGTCATGCCGTTGCTGCGTGCGATGGAGGAGCGTCTCGGCTGCCTATCTCTCGGCGTTTGAAGGCATGTCTAAGAATGCCGTCTGCGCTGCTCTTTCGCATGTTCCGTCGCTGAGGAACCCGTTCCAGGGCGGCAACATCCCGGACTACGTGATCCTCGCCGAGATCTCACGCAGCTGGACGCCGCGCGAGGGTGAACAGCCCCTGGACGCGGTTCTGGAGACCGTGCTTGCCGATCTCTGGCAAGGACGGCGCCCTTGCCGATGCCTTCGTCGGGCCGGCACACGAGATGTGGGCCCTGCGCCACGCGCTTTCTGAAGGTGTCAAGCATCTGGGCCGGCTGATCGCCTTCGACCTGTCGTTCCGCCGGGGTGACATCATGGCCTTCTGCGACCATATGAAGGCCGAGATGCCGGCACGGTTTCCCGGCGTCAGCGTCTGCGACTTCGGCCACATCGGCGATGGCGGCGTGCATTTCAATCTTGTTGTCGACAGGATCCGCCTCCCATGATGAAGATTTCGAGCAGCGGCTGCGCGACTGGGTTTTTGCCGTGGCGGTAGAGACATTCCACGGTAGCTTCAGCGCCGAACATGGCATCGGCCGGAAGAACCAGGCCTATTACGACCGTTATACGCGACAGAAGAACAAGGACCTTGCCGCAGGTCTGAAACGGCTGACCTCGCCGGGGCGCCTCGGCGCTGTCCGTTTCGGATAGAGCATGATCCCGAAAAGTGGAACCGGTTTTCGGAAAAGATCATGCTCCAACAATGAGATAGAGGCCATCCGGTCCAATTGGAATGGAACAGGCTCTAGAGATTGAACAGGAATTCCAGATGAACGTATCGACGAAGCGGTTGGACATTGTTGCCGAGGCGCGTGGGCTTCTGTCCGCGCTTGGTGTTGACGAGAGTGCCTATGCCGCCGGCGACATGGCGGCGATCGAGCCCGGTGACCGGCGAGAGATCGCCGAGCGTGGCGACGATGACGGCTGCGGGTGCGGCCGCGCCATCGAGGAGGCCGATGCGGCGTTCCGCGCCTGGCGGCTGGTGCCGGCGCCGAAGCGCGGCGAACTGGTGCGGCTGCTCGGCGAGGAACTGCGCGCCCACAAGGCCGAGCTCGGCCGGCTGGTGTCGATCGAGGCCGGCAAGATCCCGTCCGAGGGTCTCGGCGAAGTGCAGGAAATGATCGACATCTGCGATTTCGCCGTCGGCCTGTCGCGCCAGCTCTACGGCCTGACCATCGCCACCGAGCGTCCCGGCCACCGCATGATGGAAACCTGGCATCCGCTCGGCGTCGTCGGCGTCATCTCGGCCTTCAACTTCCCGGTTGCGGTCTGGTCGTGGAACGCGGCGCTGGCGCTGGTCTGCGGCAATTCCGTGGTCTGGAAGCCGTCGGAAAAGACGCCGCTGACCGCGCTTGCCTGCCAGGCGATCTTCGAGCGGGCCGTCAAGCGCTTCGGCGATGCGCCGGAAGGCCTGTCGCAGGTGCTGATCGGCGACCGCGCCATCGGCGAGGTGCTGGTCGACCATCCGAAGGTGCCGCTGGTCTCGGCCACCGGCTCGACCCGCATGGGCCGCGATGTCGGCCCGCGGCTTGCCAAGCGCTTCGCCCGCGCCATCCTGGAACTCGGCGGCAACAATGCCGGCATCGTCTGCCCATCGGCCGATCTCGACATGGCGCTGCGCGCCATCGCCTTCGGCGCGATGGGCACGGCCGGCCAGCGCTGCACGACGCTGCGCCGCCTGTTCGTGCATGACAGCGTCTACGACACGCTCGTTCCGCGCCTGAAGAAGGCCTATGAGAGCGTCTCGGTCGGCAACCCGCTGGAGACCGCCGCCCTGGTCGGCCCGCTGATCGACAAGGCCGCCTTCGACGGCATGCAGAAGGCGCTGAAGCGAAGCCGAGGCGCATGGCGGCAAGGTCACCGGCGGCGAGCCGCGTCGACGCACGGCCATGCCGACGCCTATTATGTCAAGCCGGCGCTGGTCGAGATGCCGAAGCAGGAAGGCCCGGTGCTGGAAGAGACCTTCGCGCCGATCCTCTACGTGATGAAGTATTCCGACTTCGACGCAGGCGTTGCCGACCACAATGCGGTCGGCGCCGGCCTGTCCTCGTCGATCTTCACGCTCGACCTGCAGGAGGCCGAGCGCTTCCTCTCGGTCGACGGCTCCGACTGCGGCATCGCCAACGTCAACATCGGCACCTCGGGTGCCGAGATCGGCGGCGCGTTCGGTGGCGAGAAGGAAACCGGCGGCGGCCGCGAGAGCGGCTCGGACGCGTGGAAGGCCTATATGCGCCGCGCCACCAACACGGTGAACTACTCCAAGGCGCTGCCGCTGGCCCAGGGCGTCTCCTTCGACATCGAGTGAGGATTGCGGGCAATGAACATCGGCATCAAGATCGACGGCAAGCCTTCGTCCCGGCATCGCGCATCTCATCGATAGGGGTCTCCGAAATCCTGAAGATCGGCGCGCGGGCACAGGCCATGAAGCGCGAAGGCAAACCCGTGATCATCCTTGGCGCCGGCGAGCCCGATTTCGATACGCCCGATTATGTGAAGCAGGCGGCGTGGCAGGCCATCGAGCGCGGTCAAACCAAATACACCGCGCTCGACGGCACACCGGCGCTGAAGGCGGCGATCCGCGAAAAGTTCAGCCATGAAAACGGCCTCTCCTACGCCCTGGACGAGATCACCGTCGCCGCCGGCGCCAAGCAGATATCTGTTCAACGCCATGATGGCGACGATCGATCCCGGCGACGAGGTGATCATCCCGACGCCCTACTGGACGTCCTATTCGGACATCGTTCAGATCTGCGAAGGCAATCCGGTCCTGATCACATGCGATGCGTCGGCGGGCTTCCGGCTGACCGCCGAGAAGCTGGAGGCAGCGATCACCCCGAAGACCCGCTGGGTGCTTTTGAACTCGCCGTCGAATCCGTCGGGCGCCGCCTACAGCGCCGCCGACTACCGGCCGCTGCTCGACGTGCTTGCTCAAGTACCCGCACGTCTGGCTCATGGTCGACGACATGTACGAGCACATCGTCTATGACGGCTTCGGCTTTGTTACACCGGCAGCGCTTGAGCCCGGGCTCAGGAATCGGACGCTGACCGTCAACGGCGTCTCCAAGGCCTATGCCATGACCGGCTGGCGCATCGGCTATGCCGGCGGCCCGCGCGAACTCATCAAGGCAATGGCCGTGGTGCAGAGCCAGTCGACCTCCTGCCCGTCTTCGGTCAGCCAGGCCGCCGCGCTCGCCGCACTCACCGGTCCTCAGGATTTTCTCAGGCAGCGCGCCGCCAGCTTCCAGCATCGCCGCGATCTCGTCGTCAGCCGCCTCAATGCCATCGACGGCCTGGATTGCCGCACGCCAGAAGGCGCGTTCTACACTTTCTCGGGATGCGCCGGCGTGCTCGGCAAGGTGACGCCATCGGGAAAACGGATCGAGACAGACACGGATTTCTGCGCCTATCTGCTCGACGACGCCCACGTCGCCGTCGTGCCCGGTTCGGCCTTCGGCCTCTCGCCGTTCTTCCGCATTTCCTACGCGACGTCAGAAGCCGAACTGCGGGAAGCAATGGAGCGCATTTCCGCCGCATGTACCAGGCTGGGCGAAACGGAGGTCTGATGCTCGGCAATCCGCGCTCGCACGGGCTTTGGGAGGCGACGGCGCCGGCCGCGCCGCCGACCCATCCACTTCAAGGGGACGTGTCTGCAGACGTAGTCGTTGTCGGCGGCGGCTACACAGGCATGTCTTGCGCGCTACATTTGGCGGAAGCCGGTCGTCGCGTTGTGCTCTTGGAAGGCCGCGAAATAGGCTTCGGCGGCGCCGGTCGCAATGTAGGACTGATCAACGCGGGCCTCTGGGTGATGCCGGACGACCTGTCGGCAACATTGGGTCCGGTTCATGGGGAGCGGCTGCTGCAGCTTCTTGGCGAGGGCCCGTCGCTGGTGATGGCGCTTATCGACCGGCATGGCATCGCCTGCGAACTGGAGCGCAATGGTACGCTTCACTGTGCCGTCGGCCCCGAGGGGTTGAAGGAAATCAGCGAGCGCGAGGCGCAATGGCAGCGACGTGGCGCGCCGGTCCACGTTCTCGACGCCGCTGAAACGGCGCAACGGCTGGGCACCTCGGCCTATGCCGGATCGCTGCTCGATCTGCGCGCCGGCACCTTACAGCCGCTCGCCTATGCGCGCGGCCTTGCCCGCGCGGCAATCGCGGCGGGAGCGGCGTTCCACACGGACAGTCCGGTCATTGCCGCTGACCGCAACGGCGAGCGATGGAAGGTCCGCACCGCGTCCGGCGCGGTCGACGCCGCTTGGGTGGTGGTCGCCACCGACGCATACGGCACCGGTCCCTGGCGAACTGTCCGCACCGAACAGGTGCATTTGCCCTATTTCAATCTCGCCACGAGGCCGCTTGGCGCCGAACTTCTGAAATCGATGCTGCCCGGGCGCGAGGGGGTGTGGGACACAAAGACGATCCTTTCGTCGTTCAGGCTGGACCAGGCGGGACGGCTGGTTTTCGGCAGTGTCGGCGCGTTGCGCAACACCGGGACAGTCATTCACAAGGCATGGGCCCGCCGTGCGCTGGCGAAGCTCTATCCGCAGCTTGGCGCCGTCGCGTTCGAGCATGAATGGTACGGCCAGATCGGCATGACGGCGGATGCGCTGCCGCGCTTCCATAAGTTCGGCCCGAACGCGGTCGGCTTCTCCGGCTACAACGGACGTGGCATCTCGCCGGGCACCGTGTTCGGCCGCGAATTAGCCCAGCTCATCCTTGGCGAAAAGACCGAAGCCGAGATGCCGCTGCCGTTGAGCGAGTTACGGGAAACGTCTTTTCGCCCCTTCAGGGAAGCCTACTACGAAGCCGGCGCGCAGGTCGCGCATCTGGCTGGAGAACGTTTCTGAGCGGTTACGCCGGTGCCAATGGCGCAGGGGTGAGTTCCAGCGCGAAGGGCACGCCTTCGTAGGCATCGGCGCCTCGGCCGATGGCTGTGATGGCGGCTACCATGCGTCCGTCGCGGCCCAGCAATTCGTCGGCGATTGCAACAAGCCGCGCATTGGGCGTCGCAGACGGCGACAGTTTCCGCAGCGTCTGCGCCAGCTCGATTTCGTCGCGCTGCGGCGACAATGCCGCGGCGATTATATAGGCGGCCGCCGTCGAGCGGCTGATGCCGGCAAAGCAGTGCACGACCAGCGGCTTCGAGCGATCCCAGCCGGCGGCGAATTCCAGCAGCCTTTCGACATGCGCCTGGCCTGGCAGCACCAGATCGGGTTGCGCATCGACGATGTCGTGCATGGAAAGGTGCAGGTGGTCGGCTTCCTCCACCGTGGCCGGCCTTTCCACGATCGTACCGGCGCTGAGCAGCGACACGACGCGTCTGGCGCCAGTGGCGGCGACGGTGGCGTGAAGCCGGGTCAGCGAACAGACATGGATCATCATTTGCACACTCTTTCCCAGATTCTGCCGCTCCAGACTGCAAGCGCCTCGCCGAGCCTGTCCCATTCGTTTTCGTTGGCCGGCAGCCCGAACCGGAGACGGTCCGGCCGCTCCGCAAAATTCCGCGCCAGAATGCCGTGGACGCCAAGCACGGAAAACAGCGCGCCGGCGCCGGGCATCTGTGCGTAACGAAAAAGGCTGGTGCCACCCATCACCGGAATGTCATGGCCGGCGAGCAGCCCGTCAAGCCTTCGGGCCTCCCCGGCAAGCCTCGTACGCATGGTCTCCTGCCAGTGCTTGTCGGCAAGTGCGTGAATTCCGATCTCAAGAGCCGGTCCTGCGACTGCCCACGGGCCGAGTTGGTCGTCCAGGCTCGCCGCTATCTCTGGCGAAGCGATGGCGAAACCGAGCCTAACTCCTGCGAGGCCGAAGAACTTACCGAACGATTTCAATACGACGATGCCGCCGCACGCGACATCGCCCGCTAGGCTTTCCGCGAGCGGTCCGACATCCATGAAGGCTTCGTCGACGACCAGCAACCCCCCGTGCAATCTCAGCGTTTCGGCAAGAGCGAGAAGATCGTCCCGGGCGACCACGCGCCCATCCGGATTGTTGGGGTTGACGACGATGGCGAGGTCCGCGTCCGCCAGCCTTTCGAAATCGTCGGTTTCCTCGACCGCGTGTCCTGCAATCACTGTGGCGCGCCGGTGCTCGGCATAGGTCGGGCCAAGCACTATCGCGCGCCCGGCGGCGACCAGCGATGCGACGCGCGGCAAAAGGATCTGCGTGCCCGGCGCGGGGACCACATGGCTGCTTGAGGTCGCGCCATAGGCTGAAGCCGCAACTGCGGCGAGTTCGCGGTTGCGCCCCGGCTCCGGCAGCCGGGAAAAGGCGGTGGCAGGCAGCTCGAAAAGCGGGTAGGGGTGCGGGTTGATCCCGGTCGAAAGGTCGATCCAGGGCAGCAGTGCGTCTGGAAACAGCGCGCCTGCACGCTCGAGGCTGCCGCCGTGATCCGTTACCGCCGCAATGCCCTTGCCTCCGGAAGCCATGTCAGTACTGCTCGCTTTTCTTGCCCTTTTGACCGAACGGTTCACCGGCTACCCCCAGCCGCTGCTGAAGCTAATCGGCCATCCGGTGATGTGGATCGGTAACCTGATTTCGTGGCTTGACGCCAGGCTGAACCTTCCCTCCCTGCAGCCGTCGCGACGCCGCCTGCACGGCGTACTCGCCCTTGCCGTCATCGTTCTGATACCGGCCGCGATTGCCGATATGGTCTCCGGCGTCTTCTCCCTCTTGCCGTTCGGCATCATCCTTGCGGCTGTCGTGGCGACCAGTCTGCTGGCGCAGAACAGCCTCGAAAGCCACGTCGCGGCGGTGGCGCAGGCGCTGGAGACCGGCGGCCTCGAGGCCGGGCGCATCGCCGTTTCGCAGATCGTCGGGCGCGATCCGGACCGGCTGGACGAAGCGGGTGTGAGCCGTGCCGCCATCGAAAGCCTGGCCGAGAATTTTTCCGACGGCATTGTGGCGCCGGCCTTCTGGCTGGGCGTCGGCGGGCTGGCTGGAGGCGCCGCCTACAAGGCGGTCAACACAGCCGATTCCATGATCGGCCACCGCACCGAAAAGCACGAGGATTTCGGCTGGGCGTCGGCGCGGTTCGACGATCTGATCAACCTGCCGGCTTCGCGCCTGACGGCGCTGCTGATCGTCTGCGCGGCGTTTTTCGTTCGCGGCGCTTCGGCCGAAAAGGCCTGGCGGGCCGTCTGGCGCGACGCCGGAAAACACCGCTCCCCCAATGCCGGCTGGCCGGAAGCGGCAATGGCCGGCGCGCTTGGCCTGGCGCTCGCCGGTCCTCGCGTCTATGGCGGCGTCACGGTTCACGATGCCACGATGGGCGCCGGCGGCAGGCGCGAGGCGACGGCGGCAGATATCCGCGCCGCGCTGAAAATCTTCCGCGTCGCCGACTGGCTGCTGGTCGGGCTGTTTGGTTTTCTGGCGCTGTTCCTGCTCGCCTGAGGCGATGTAGGACATCAGAATTCGATGCCTTGCTGGGCCTTCACGCCGGCCGCGAAATGGTGCTTCACCGCCGTCATTTCGGTTACCAGGTCGGCGGCCTCGACCAGCGCCGGCTTGGCGTTGCGGCCGGTGACGACGACATGCAGGTCGCCGCGCCGCGACTTCAGCGCGTCGACCACCTTGCCGAGGTCGAGATAGTCGTAGCGCAGCGCGATGTTGAGTTCGTCGAGCACGACCAGGCTGATCGACGGATCGGCCATCAACTCCAGCGCCTTGGTCCAGGCGCGCTCGGCGGCGGCGATGTCGCGCGCCAGATCCTGCGTTTCCCAGGTGAAACCTTCGCCCATCGTGTGCCAGACGATGCGCTCGCCGAAGGCTGCGAAGGCGTCCTTCTCGCCGGAGTGCCAGGCGCCCTTGATGAACTGCACGACGCCGACCTTCTTGCCGTAGCCCAGCATGCGCAATGCCACCCCGAACGCGGCGGTGGTCTTGCCCTTGCCGGGGCCGGTGTTGACGATCAACAGGCCCTTTTCGATGGTCTTTTCGGCGACTTCCTTGTCCTGAACCGCCTTGCGCTTGGCCATCTTGGCGCGGTGGCGCTCGCTGTCCCTGTCGATGCTCATCTCATTTCACCTGCATGGCAAGGCCGGCGACCATGAACAGCACCCGGTCCGCCCTTGCGGCGACGCGCTGATTCAGCCGCCCGGCGGCGTCGCGAAAGCGCCGGGCCAGCGCGTTGTCGGGAACGATGCCCAGGCCCACCTCGTTGCTGACGACGAACCAGGGACCGCGTGGCGCTGCAAGCACGTCCTCCAGCAGCGCGCATTCGGTCTCGAGATCGGCATCCGCCAGCATGCGGTTGGTCAGCCACAAGGTCAGGCAGTCGACCAGGACAGGCCGGCCTGCGGGAACATTGGCAAGAATGCCGGCGAGATCATGCGGTTCCTCGACGGTCTCCCAGCCGGCGGCGCGGCGTGCCTGGTGCAGCGCGATGCGGTCGTCCATCTCGGCGTCGAAGGATTGCGCCGTGGCGATGTAGGTCCACGGCGCGGGAAGTGCGGTCATCAGCTGCTCGGCATGCGCGCTCTTGCCGGAGCGCGCGCCGCCGATGAGCAGTGTCAGCCGTCCATTGTCAGGCAAAGCTGCGCTGCAGTTCGGTTTCGGATCCCATGAAACGGCCACGCATCAGGCCGACCAGACCGCCGAGCACCACCCAGAAGATCAGGCTGGTCACCGTCGCGGCCACCACGAACTGGTGGTGCAGGTCTTGCCGGGATCGGCGATTCATGGCTTTCGGGCTGCGGCGCGCCGATGATATGCGGCGCGACGATCAGCGCGAGGCCAAGAATGGCAAGCGGCGCCGAGCGGCGGAAGGCGATCAGCGCCAGTCCGATCGCGGTGGCGGCAACAGTGCCGATCCACCAGACCTGCCGCGCCGCGAGATCGGCGGCAGGCATTGCAGGCAGTTCCGGCGGCAGGCCGAGGCCGGGAGCCAGCGTGAACACGGCAAAGCCGGCAAAACCCCAGAACAGGCCCTGGCGCCAGCTGAGGATGCCACCGAAGGCTTCCGAAACGGCCACCAGGATCAGCGCGAAGCCGATTGCCGGTGACGACATTGGCGGCGGCCGTGTAGGCATAGCGCTCGAAGCCGTCGGCTGGCGTCCAGGCTTCTTCGCCATGCTCATGCGCGGCAGGTGCTGCCGCTTCCGGCGTTGTTGCGGCTCCAGTGTCGGCCGGGGCGGCATGGTCGTGCACCGGCGCGGCTTCGGCATTCTCGAATGTCTCCGCCTGCAGGATCAGCGGCACGGTGGCATACGCTTGCATTGCCGTCATCACGATGCCGGCCAACAGCCCGGCGATCGCCGCGACGAACACGACGTTACGAAAAAGGGTCATGATGTCTGGCTTTCGTCAGTGGCAGGGAAACGCCATCGAATGGCGATAGTCATGCGCTGCGTTGTGGGCGACTTCCAAATGAGAGAAGCCGACGAAGCCGACGACGAAAAGGCCGAGCAGAGCCGACAAGGCTGAGCTGGAAAACGCGCGAAGCCGAAGATGCGGCGGCGCTGGTCGTATGGGTTGCTGTGGTCACTGTATTGTCCTCTCACCCTCCACCCGAGGGTCCCTGGCATTTACGTTGCGTCGCCGGCAGGTCTCCTGGCTTGCGGATCGCTACTCCTTCCCCGCCTTCCCGGAATTGCTTCCAGTGGCACCTGGGGAGGAGCTAACCGCACACAGTTGCGGGGGCAGCCGCGGCCTCGAACGTTCCCGTCCTTACCGCATTCCCTCTTTCGGTTCTTATCGAAAACCGACGACCGCACGACTATAAACGAAGTTGCGCGGGCGGCAAACCCCTTCTGCCCGCCCAATTCGAGCCGTCCTCATTTCGGGCCATTCCGTTCAGGCCGCGTTGACATAGCCCTTCGCCAGCGCGTAATTTCGCCGCCGTCGACGGTCCCTTCGCGGCAACGCGAAGGGCGAAGAGGGAATGCGGTGCGAAACCCTGGTTTCCAATCCGCAGCTGTCCCCGCAACTGTAAGCGACGAGCCTCGACCGAATGCCACTGGAGGATGTCTCCGGGAAGGCGGGAGAAGGCGATGACGCGCGAGCCAGGAGACCTGCCGCCGAACCTGTAATGCCGAAACCGGGCGGGGTGCCCTGGCGTCGGAATCAGATGTGCGATGGGCGTTCGTTCGCCATTGCATGCGCGCGCACCCCGCTAGTCTGGCCATTGGCCGCGGAGTGCAATGCGTGGACGTCAGCACCAACCCTGAAGACGATAACTCGGAGCCGTTGGCAAACGCCTCGGCGGTGACGATCGTCGTCTGCGAGAGCTGCCGCGATGATACCGGCTCCGATGCCTATCCGCGTGCCGGCGAAAACCTTGCCGTCGATACGCTGCGCGCGGCGGCGGGCTCACACGTCAGGGTCGCCACGGTTTCCTGCCTCGGCAACTGCAGGCGGCGGCTGAGCGCGGCCATCGTCAAGCCGGGCGCCTGGAGCTATGTGTTCGGCGACCTCGCGATCGACAGCGGCGCCGACCTTGTCGCCGGCGCCAATCTTTTTGCCGGTTCCGCGGACGGGCTTATCCCGTGGCGCGGCCGCCCCGACAGTCTGAAACGCGGGCTGATCGCCCGCATTCCTCCCCTCGACCTGACGAAAGAAACGAAATGACCGCACTGCCCGAACGCGTTCCCTGCACCGTCGTCACCGGCTTTCTGGGTGCCGGAAAGACCACGCTGATCCGCAACGTCATCGAAAATGCCGGCGGCAAGCGCCTCGCCATCATCGTCAACGAGTTCGGCGATGTCGGCATCGACGGCGACATTCTCAAGGGCTGCGGGGTCGATGCCTGCCCGCAGGAAAACATCGTCGAACTGGCCAATGGCTGCATCTGCTGCACCGTTGCCGACGATTTCGTGCCGGCGCTCGACCAGATACTCGCCCGCGAACCGAGGGTCGACCACATCCTCATCGAGACCTCCGGCCTGGCGCTGCCGAAACCCCTGGTCCAGGCCTTCCAGTGGCCGTCGGTGAAGAGCCGCGTCACCGTCGACGGCGTCATTGCCGTGGTCGATGGTCCCGCTTTGGCCGACGGCCGCGTCGCCGCCGACATGGATGCCCTTCAGGCGCAACGCTCGGCCGACAATTCGCTCGACCATGACGACCCGGTCGAGGAGGTCTTCGAGGACCAGGTCGCCTGCGCCGACCTCATCATCCTGTCGAAGAGCGACCTCATGGATGCCGCCGGCCGCGAACGCGCCAACGCCATCGTCTCGGAACATCTGTCGCGTGCGGTGAAGATCGTGCCGACCAGCCAGGGCAAGGTCGATGCGTCGGTGCTGCTCGGCCTCGGCCTTGCCGTCGAGGACGACATCGAGAACCGCAAGACCCATCACGACGGCGCCTTCGATCACGAGCACGACGATTTCGACAGTTTTGTCATCGAGCTGCCGTCGATCGCCCAGCCCGCCGATCTCGCCCGCAAGGTGGCCGAAGCCGCCGAGGCCGAGAACGTGCTGCGGGTGAAGGGATTCGTAGATGTCGAGGGCAAGCCGATGCGGCTTCTCGTCCAGGCGGTCGGTCCGCGCGTCAACCATCATTTCGACCGCGCCTGGGCGCCGGGCGAAGACCGCCGCAGCCGTCTCGTCGTCATTGGACTGAAGGGCTTGAACCGCCCGGCGATCGAACGCATCCTCGCAAGCTGACAGGGAGCATTCCGGGGTGCACATCCTCGCCACCACATCCGCCTCGCTGGACGATCTGGCCGAACCGGTCGATCTCCGGCAGTCGCCGGCGGATATCGTGGCGTTGTCCTTCACCGACAGCGATCTGGCTGGCCTCGCCGCGGCGTGGCAGGCCGACGCAAAAAGCCTGCCGTCGATGCGGCTCGCGCCGCTGCGCGAACTGCGGCATCCGATGTCCGTCGATCTGTGGATCGACAGCGTCGCGATGCATGCCAAGGTCATCCTGGTGCGCATTCTCGGCGGCTACGAATGGTGGCGCTACGGCTGCGACCGGCTCGCGGCGCTAGCACGTGAACGCGGCATCAAGCTCGCGCTGTTGCCCGGCGAATGCCGTGACACCGACGAACGTCTGATCGAGGCCTCGACGCTGTCGCGCGGCGAGCTCGACGGCCTGCTCGCCTATTTCCGCGAGGGCGGCCCGGCCAACATGAGCGGGCTGGTCCAGCCGGCTGGCGACGCTCGCCGGGCATGAGATGCGGGCAGCCGAACCGGCTGTGGTGCCGAAGGCCGGTTTCTACCTGCCGGGCAAGGGCATCGTCGATCTGGCGGCGATCAGGAAGGCGAGTGCGCCCGGCGCCCCGGTCGCGCCAATCCTGTTCTACCGCTCCATGCTGCTCGCCGCCGATGTCGCTCCGATAGATGCGCTTTTTGCCGCGCTCACCGCCAGGGGCATAGCTGCCGCGCCCATCTTTGTCGCTAGCCTCAAGGACAAGGAATCGCTCGCGGTTGTGGAGGCGGCACTTGCCGCTTTGTCGCCGGCGCTGATTGTCACCAACACGGCCTTTGCAAGCGGCGCCGAACCGGGCGAGGAGACCTTGTTCGACCGGGTTGGCGTGCCTGTCCTGCAGGCCGTCGTCGCCACCACGCGGCGCGATGCGTGGGCCAGCAATCAGCGCGGCCTGGCGCCCGCCGACCTTGCCATGCACGTGGTGCTGCCGGAACTCGACGGCCGCATCCACGCCGGCGCCATCGCCTTCAAGGCTGAGGGCCAAAGCAACGACCAGCTTGGCTTCCGAGGCTTACTCAACCGGCCCGAGCCCGACCGCATCGAACAGCTAGCTCTGCGTGTGGAAAAACTCATCCGGTTGCAACAGACGCGCACGCGCCGAGCGCAAGCTTCGTTGTTCTGATCCCGGACTATCCCGCCGCGGCCGGGCGCACCGGCTACGCCGTCGGGTTCGACGTACCCGCAAGCGTGCTGGCGATGCTGCATGATCTCGCCGCCGAGGGTTATGCGGTCGGCGATATTCCGACGAGCCCGCGTCAACTGCTGGATGTGTTGGAGCGAAGCGATGAAGAGCTGAGCTTGGACGACTATCGCTCGCTCGCAAAATCGTTGCCGGCAAAGGCGATGCAGGCTGTTGAAGCGGCATGGGGACCGCCCGGGAGTGATAACGTTGAAGAAAATCACGTAGGGCGCAAGATTCCCGAGCTAGCCGCCCCGCAAAATTTCCCCTTCCGCGCCGCCCGCTTCGGCAACGTCACGGTGGCGTTGGCGCCTGACCGGGGGCGTTCCGCCGACCGCCGCGCCGACTATCACGACCCGACGATCCCACCGCGTCATGCGCTGGTCGCCTTCGGCTTGTGGCTGCAGAAATCGCTGGGTTGCCACGCCATCGTGCATGTCGGCGCCCACGGCACGCTGGAATGGTTGCCAGGCAAGACGGTGGCGCTCTCCGGCGACTGTTTTCCCGAAATCGTCACCGGCTCGCTGCCGGTCGTCTATCCTTTCATCGTCAGCAATCCGGGCGAGGCGGCGCAAGCCAAGCGCCGCATCGCCGCCGTCACGCTCGGCCACCTGCCGCCACCGCTCGCCGGGGCCGGGCTCGATGAGAACCAGCAGATGCTCGAGCGGCTGGTCGACGAATATGTGCAGGCCGATGGGCTCGACCGCCGCCGCCGCGACCGTCTGGCGAAGCTGATCGTCGCGAAGGCTGAGGAAACCGGGCTTGCCGCCGAAGCTGGCGTGGCGCGCGACGAAGCGCCGGACGCCGCCTTGCAGCGCATCGACGCCTGGCTCTGCGATCTCAAGGATTTCGCGGTAAAGGATGGCCTGCACATCTATGGCCGCGTGCCCGGTGCCGAGCCCGATCCGTTGCGCCGCGCAAGTGCTGCCCGCGAGCGCGAGGCGCTGATCGCCGCGCTCGACGGCCGCCATATAACCGCCGGCCCTTCGGGCGCGCCCGCGCGCGGCCGCAGCGACGTGCTGCCGACCGGCCGCAACCTTTTCACCGCCGACCCGCGCACGATGCCGACGCCGACCGCCTTCGAGCTTGGCCGCGCCGCCGCCGACGAGGTGTTGCGCCGCTATCTGCAGGATCATGGCGACTGGCCTCGCTCGCTGGTCATCGACCTCTGGGGCAGCGCTTCGCTGCGCACCGGCGGCGAGGAGATCGCGCAAGGCCTGGTGCTTATGGGCTGCCGCCCGCAATGGGATGCCGCGACAGGTCGCGTCACGGCAATCGAGGTGCTGCCTGCGGCGGCGATGGGACGTCCGCGCGTCGACGTCACCTGGCGCATTTCCGGCCTGTTCCGCGACATGTTCCCGGCGCAGATCGCGCTGATCCACGCCGCCGCCAAGGCCGTCGGTGAGCGCAGCGAGGATGCTTCGGAGAACCCGCTTGCCGCGGATGCGCGGACGCTCGGCCAAGTGCCGCCGCGCGTCTTCGGTTCGTCGCCGGGCACCTATGGCGCCGGAGTGGAAGACCGGCTCGCCTCTGGCGACTGGCAGTCGCGCGCCGAACTCGGCCAGGCCTATCTCGACGCCGGCTTCGCATGCCTATGGCGGCGCCGAAGGCGAGGGCGAGGCGGCTCCCGGCGCCTTTGCAGGACGCATTGCGCAGGCCGAATTGCTGATCCACACCGGCGACGATCCGGGCCGCGATATTCTCGAAGGCTCGGCCGATGTCGCCTTCATCGGCGGCTTTGCCGCCGCTGTCGCCGCTCTTGGCGGCAGCGCGGATGTGATCGCACTCGATACGACAGATCCCGCGCGGCCCCGCGCCCGCTCCGTCACCGAGGCTGTCGGCCGCGTCGTGCGCGCCCGCGCCACCAACGCGCGCTTCATCGAGGGCCAGTTGCGGCACGGGCCGCGCGGTGCTGCCGAATTCGCCGAAACCGTCGACCGGCTGATCGGCTTTGCCGAGACCACCGAGGCCATCCCCGCAGCGCTCATCGAAGCAGTGCACGACGCCTATCTCGGCGACACGCGCGTGCGCGATTTCATCCTGCGCGAAAATCCCGCTGCCGCTCGCGCCATCGCCGAGCGCTTCATGTCAGCCCGCCTGCGCGGCCTCTGGCACTCGCGCCGCAACTCCATAGACGACGATCTCGCCGCGCTGATCGAAGAGGCGCGCGGCAGGGAAGCGGCATGAGCCTGCCGCTTCCGCGCGGCGCCTGCCCGGCGCTTTCCGCTCCGATGCAGACCGGCGACGGGCTGCTGGTCCGCCTCAGCCCCGCCTCCGGCTTTTTCACGCCGGCCGCACTGATGGGCTTGGCCGAGGCCGCATTCCGCCATGGCAACAGCATTCTCGAAGTCACCGGGCGCGGCAGCCTGCAGATCAGGGGCCTGGAAGCTGCGACGGTCGCGCCGCTTGCCGCCGATATCGACGCGCTGGGTATCGTCGTGCGCGAGGGCGTGCCTGTCGAAACCGGGCCGCTCGCCGGGCTCGATCCGCATGAGACCGCCGATCCACGTCCGCTGGTCGAGGCCATCGGTCGGGCGATCGCCGCGGCCGATCTGGCGAAACGTCTAGGCCCCAAAGTTTCCGTTGTCGTCGATGGCGGCGGCCGCCTCAACATGGCGGGCATCCAGGCCGATGTGCGGCTGGCGGCGGCGCGGAGCGGTCAGCATGTCGACTGGCAGTTCTCCGTCGGCGGCAATGCAGCCACTGCCGCTCCTATCGCCCTGCTCGACGAGGCGCACGCCTGCGATGCGGCGATTACGGCGCTCAACGCAATCGCCGAGAAGGGCATTCGTGCCCGTGGCCGCCACCTAGCGCCGGCCATCCTGCGCGCCGAACTCGCCCGTGCGGTGTCCGATGCCGCCTCGCCGGATCTGGCTGGGGAACAGGAGGCCTCCGGTGAGGACAACATCGTCGTCCTGCATCCACGAGGCGTCGCGCAGAGCGCCTTGCCGGTCGGCGTCTTCGAGCTTGCAGATGGCCGAGCCGCCTTGGGCGTCGGCCTGCCATTCGGCCAGATCGAGGCGTCGCGCCTTACCGGTTTCTGCTGCGAGGCCGAAGCAGCGGGAGTTGAGGAATTCCGCCTCGCGCCCGGCCGGGCGCTGCTGGCGATAGCGCCAGGCGCCGGCGTTTGCGCCGACCTCAGCGATATCGCGCCGCGCCATGGTTTCATCGGCGATCCCGGCGACACCAGGCTCTGCATCGCTGCTTGCCCCGGCAGCCCGGCCTGCGGGTCGGGGCAGATCGCGGCGCGAATCGTCGCCGAACAGCTTGCAGCGCTCGGCACCGGGCTTTTCGACAATTCGCTCAGCCTCCACGTCTCCGGCTGCGGCAAGGGCTGCGCGCATCCGGCTGCCGCCGACCTGACTTTTGTCGGCCTGCCCGACGGTATCGGGCTGGTGATCGGCGGCAAGGCGCAGGACGTGGCCGAAGTGCGACTCCCGAATGCCGAAATCAGGCATGGTTTTCAGCGCCTTGCCGGCCTATACCGCGAAACGCGGCGGCCCGGGGAAAGCGCCAGGACATGCTTTTCCCGGCTCGGCGCGCAACGTGTCGCGGCAGCTTTCCAGGGAAATTCATGAGCGGTTACAATTACATACGCGAGGGCATGGCGATCTACGAAAAGTCTTTCGCCATCATCCGCGCCGAGGCCGACCTGTCGCGCTTTTCTGAAGACGAGGCCGATGTCGCGATCCGCATGATCCATGCCTGCGGCCAGGTCGAGGCGGCGCAACACTTTGTTTTTTCTCCAGATTTCGTCTCGTCCGCGCGGATCGCATTGCAGGCCGGCGCGCCGATCTTCTGCGACGCCGAAATGGTGGCGCATGGCGTCACTCGCGCCAGATTGCCGGCCAACAACCCGGTGATCTGCACGCTGCGCGACCCGCAAACTGCTGAAATCGCTGGAAAAATCGGCAACACGCGTTCCGCCGCCGCACTCGAATTGTGGGGCGAGAGGCTCGCCGGCTCGGTCGTCGCCATCGGCAACGCGCCGACCGCGCTGTTCTACCTCCTGGACATGCTCAAGGCGGGCGCGCCGAAACCCGCCGCGATCGTCGGCATGCCAGTCGGTTTCGTGGGCGCCGCCGAATCGAAGGACGCGCTTGCCGAAAGCGGCCTTGGCATTCCCTTCGCCATCGTGCGCGGCCGCATGGGCGGCAGCGCCATGACGGCGGCGGCCCTCAACGCCCTGGCGAGGCCAGGCCTTTGAATTCGCTTGCGAAAGGACGGCTGATCGGCGTCGGCACCGGGCCCGGCGATCCCGAGCTTTTGACGCTGAAGGCGGTGCGGGCGCTGGGCGAAGCCGACGTCGTGGCGCATTTCGCCAAGCGCGGCAACAAGAGCAACGCACGCGCCATCGTCGAAACACATGTCCGGCCGACGTGGATAGAATTGCCGCTGCTCTATCCCGTCACAACGGAAATCGATAGGGAAAACAACGACTACCGCGAACAGATCGCTTCCTTCTACGAGGAATCTGTCCAAACCATTGCAAACCACCTCGAAAATGGCCGAACCGTCGCGGTTCTGTCGGAAGGCGACCCGCTTTTCTACGGATCCTACATGCACCTGCATGTCCGGCTGTCGCCGCGTTACGATACCGAGGTCATTCCAGGCATTACGGCCATGTCGGGCTGCTGGTCGCAGACAGGCGTTCCCATCGTGCAGGGCGACGACGTGCTGTCGGTGCTGCCCGGAACAATGAGCGAATTCGAGTTGACCCGCCGGCTGGCCGACACCGACGCCGCGGTCATCATGAAGGTCGGTCGCAACCTGCCGAAGATACGCAGCGCGCTGGATGCCGCTGGCAGGCTGGCCGACGCGATTTATGTCGAGCGCGCCACAATGGCCAACACCGCCTCGATGCGTCTGGCCGACAAGGCCGATGACGCAGCCCCCTATTTCGCCATCGTGCTGGTTCCCGGCTGGAGGCAAAGGCCTTGAGTGCTGACCGACAGACAACCGGATGCATCGCCGTCATCGGGCTCGGGCCGGGCAGCCCCGAGCAGGTGACGCCGGAAGCGACGCGCGTCGTTTCGGAAGGCGAGGAGTTTTTCGGCTACGCGCCCTATCTCGACCGGCTGGATCTGAGGCCCGACCAGTTGCGCATCGCGTCCGACAACCGCGAGGAGCTCGACCGCGCCTCGGCTGCCTTGAAGCGCGCCGCCGAGGGAAAAAATGTCTGCGTGGTGTCTGGCGGCGACCCCGGCGTCTTCGCCATGGCGGCGGCGGTCTGCGAGGCGATCGAGGCCGGCCCGGCCGAATGGCGCGACCTCGACCTCGTCGTCGTGCCGGGCGTCACCGCGATGCTGGCGGTCGCCGCGCGCATCGGCGCCCCGCTTGGCCACGATTTCTGCGCGATTTCGCTCTCCGACAATCTGAAGCCGTGGGAAGTCATCGAGGCAAGGCTGGAGGCGGTCGCCCGCGCCGGCTTCGTCATCGCGCTCTACAATCCGATCAGTCGCGCCCGCCCGTGGCAGCTCGGCAAGGCGTTCGAACTGCTGCGCGGGGTGCTGCCCGGCGCCACCCCGGTGATCTTCGGCCGCGCCGCCGGCCGGCCCGACGAGCGCATGGCGGTGATGAACCTCGCCGATGCCGACGCGTCACGGGCCGACATGGCGACCTGCGTCATCATCGGCTCGCGCGAGACGCGCGTCATCGAGCGCGGCGAGCGCGCCGCGCTGGTCTATACGCCGCGTTTCCTGACGGCGGAGTCAAGGAGATGATTGGCCATCTCCACCGCTTCCCCGACCGTTTCGACCGCCGGCATGTCGGGTACGTCGGGCCGCTGGAACAGGATGACATCGATGCCGAGTGCGCGCGCCGCGGCGATCTTGCCGTAGGTGGCGCTGCCGCCGCTGTTCTTGGCGACGATCACCTGGATGCGACGGTCGGCAAGCAGCCGGCGTTCGGCGGCTTCTGCGAACGGTCCGCGCGCCAGGATATAGTCCGCGTCGGGCACATCGAGCGGCGGCTCGATGGGGTCGACGCTGCGGATGACGTAGGCGTGTTGCGGTGCTTGGGCGAAAGCGCCGATCTCCTGCCGACCAAGCGCCAGGAAGACCCGGCGCGGTTCGCTGCCAAGCGCGGTGACGGCCTCTTGCGCGCCATTGACGAAAGTCCAGCGGTCGCCCGCGATCGCCTTCCATGGCGCGCGCCGCAAGGCGAACGCCGGTACGCCGGAAAGCCGCGCGGCAATCGCCGCGTTGCGCGAAATCCGCGCGGCATAGGGATGCGTCGCGTCGATCAACAGATCAATCTCGTTGTCTTCCAGATACCGCGCCAGGCCTTGCGGCCCGCCGAAGCCGCCGCTGCGCACCGGCACCGGCTGTTCGGCCGGCTCGACGGTGCGGCCGGCCAGCGACAGAGTAATGTCGAGATCGCCACGCGCCGCCAGTCTGCCGGCAAGAAGCCGGGCTTCGGTGGCGCCGCCGAGGATCAGGGTTTTGGTCATTGTTTCCGGCATGGGTCGAATGGGTTTGTGCCTCACCCTTACCCTCTGACGGCAACAAGGGGGAGAGGGGGGCATTGGCGTCCCCGAATCGATTTTGGGCAACGCACCCCCAACCCTAATATTACAGTTGCGGATTTTAAGTCCTTGGTTGGTTGCGCTCGACGTCGCCCCCTCGTCCTGCCGGACATCTCCCCCACAAGGGGGGAGATTGGCCGGCCGCTTTGCTTTCACCAATCTCAAGCGAAGCAGAATTGACGAATTCGATGAAGCGCATGATCTCCCCTCTTGTGGGGGAGATGTCCGGCAGGACAGAGGGGGGCAACGTCGGGCGCAACCTTCACCTCGTGGATGCGAGGCCACGTGAGGTCGACAAATCCACCATCGCAAAAATGGCTCTCCGTCGTCGGCATCGGCGAGGATGGCGTTGCTGGTCTCAGCGAAGCGGCCAAGCGCAGGATAGCCGCCGCTGAATTCGTTTTCGGCGGCAAGCGGCATCTGTCGCTTGCCGGGGAATTGATCGCCGGCGAGGCCAGCGCCTGGCCGAGCCCATTCGAAAAAGGCATCGCGGCCGTAGTCGCCTTGCGCGGCCGCAATGTCTGCGTGCTTGCCTCCGGCGATCCGTTCCTGCACGGCGTCGGCGCAACCCTTGCCCGCCATGTCGAGGCGGCGGAGATGGACGTGCTGCCGGCGCCCTCCGCCTTCAGCCTTGCCGCCGCGCGCCTCGGCTGGTCGCTGCAATCGACGGTGACGGTTTCGCTGCACGGCAAGGCGCTCGACCTGATCCGCCCGCAGCTTCACGCGGGCCAGCGCATCCTTGCCTTGACGTCGGATGCGGATGGCCCTGCCGCGTTGGCAAAGCTGCTTTCTGGAATTGGTTTCGGTAAGTCGAAGATTACAGTTCTGGAGGCGCTGGGCGGTGCCGACGAGAAGATCACGGCTGAGCAGGCGTCCGCCTTTTCACTTACCGGAGTCAACCCGCTCAACCTCGTCGCCATCGAAGTGGTCGCCGATGCCGATGCGCGCATCCTGCCGCTAACGCCCGGCCTTGCAGACGATCTGTTCGAGCATGACGGCCAGATCACCAAGCGCGAGATCCGCGCCGCGACCCTGTCGGCGTTGTCGCCGCGCCGGGGTGAATTGCTATGGGACATCGGCTCCGGCTCCGGCTCGGTGGCGATCGAATGGATGCTGGCCGATGTTTCGCTTGTCGCCATCGCTATCGAGGCCGATGCCGAGCGCGCCGCCCGCATCGGCCGCAACGCGGTTGCGTGCGGCGTGCCCGGCCTGAAAATCGTCGAGGGCAGGGCGCCGGAGGCGCTGGCCGGTCTCGACCGCCCCGACGCCATTTTCATCGGCGGCGGCGGCAGCGACGATGGCGTGCTTCAAGCGGCGGTCGATGCACTGAAGCCCGGCGGGCGGCTGGTCGCCAATGCGGTGACGCTGGAAATGGAAACGCTGCTTCTGGCCGCATATCGCGCGCGCGGCGGCGACCTGATCCGTATCGCGGTGTCGCGCGCAGCAGCGGTCGGTTCGATGAATGGCTGGCGGCCGGCGATGCCGGTCACGCAATGGTCGTGGGTGAAGCCATGGTGATCGCAGGGATCGGCTGCCGCAAGGGTGTGGGGGCTGAAGACGTGCTGGCGGCGATCGCGCAAGCGCTCGACCATTTTTCGGCGCCGCGCCCCCTTGACGGGCTGGCGACTGGGGAGATCAAGCTGGACGAAGGCGGCATCGCAGAAGCAAGTGCTGCGCTCGGCGTGCCGTTGCGGATCATTTCCATCGCGGAGCTGAAATCGGCGGACGATCGTGCGGTCAGCTCGTCGGAAAAATCACTCGCATTGACCGGCGTCGGCTCGATGTCGGAGGCGGCGGCCCTTGCCGCGGCAGGACCAGGTGCGGTGCTGCTCGGCCCGCGCCTTGCGGTCGGGCCGGTTACCTGCGCCATAGCAGTTAGCGGAGACGCCAAGTGACGGTGTATTTCATCGGCGCCGGTCCAGGCGCCGCCGACCTCATTACCGTGCGCGGCGCAAGGCTGCTCGCCAGCTGCCCGGTGTGCCTCTACGCCGGCTCGATCGTGCCGAAGGAACTGCTTAGCTATTGCCCGGCGGACGCGCGGCTGGTCGACACCGCGCCGCTGTCGCTCGACGAGATCGAGCTGGAATATGCCGCCGCCCATCGCGCCGGCCACGATGTGGCGCGGCTGCATTCGGGCGACCTGTCGGTGTGGAGCGCGGTGGCCGAGCAGATACGCCGGCTGGAAAAGCTCGGCATTCCCTACACGATGACGCCCGGCGTGCCATCCTTCGCGGCGGCTGCCGCCGCACTCGGCCGCGAGCTGACAATTCCCGAAGTGGCGCAAAGCCTGGTGCTGACGCGGGTATCGGGCCGCGCCTCGAAAATGCCGGAGCGCGAAACGCTCGCCGCCTTCGGCGCCACCGGCGCGACGCTGGCGATCCACCTCGCTATTCACGCGCTGGACCAGGTGGTGAGGGAATTGACGCCGCTTTACGGCGCCGATTGCCCGGTGGCGGTGGTGGTACGCGCCTCCTGGCCGGACGAGAAGATCATCCGCGGCACCTTGGCCGACATTGCCGGAAAACTCGCCGCCGATCCGGCCGAGCGCACCGCGCTGATCCTTGTCGGCAGCTCACTGGGGGCTGGGGATTTCCGCGAAAGCTCGCTCTACGACGCCTACTACCAGAGGCGATTCCGGGGGCGGGAAGGATGAGCGCTAGTGGCAGTCTACGTGGGGCGCAATCTTCATGCGCTTCAACCCGAATCACTCGCCCTGAACGGCTGATGCCCCATAAGCCGGCCCTCGCGGTCGAAGACCAGGATTTCAAGCGCGATGCCGGGGTTGCCGAGCACGGCGGCCGCCGTCGGCCAGGCCCGAGCGGCTATTGTGTCGCCGAGCGGCAGGCGCTCGGCGGCAGCGTGTTGGAATGCCTCCGAAACGGTGTTCGCCGTCCTGATCCTTTCCACCAGCGCGATGCTGCCGCCGGTCTCGGCGGCAATCGCGGCCAGCGCCTCCATGTCGGCCAGTCCACGCTTGGAATGCACGTCGAGCATGCCTTGCGCGAGCTTGGTCATCTTGGCGACGCCGCCCGCGACGGTGACCTTGGAGACCGGGTGCTTGCGGATGTATTTCAGCATCCCGCCGATGAAATCGCCCATGTCGATCAGCGCGATCTCGGACAGGTTGTGGAACTTCTGCACTGCTGCTTCGGAGGTGGTGCCGGTGGCGCCGGCGACATGATCGAGCCCAGCGGCGCGGGCGACGTCTATTCCCTGGTTGATGCCGTGAATCCAGGCCGAGCAGGAGTAGGGGATGACGATGCCCGTCGTGCCGAGGATCGACAGGCCGCCGACGATGCCGAGCCGGCGGTTCAGCGTCTTCTCAGCCAGCTTCTCGCCATCGGCGACGGAAATCTCGACCTCGAAGTCGGCGGCTTGGCCGGCCACTTCGCTGATCGCCCGGGCGATCATCCGGCGTGGCGCTGGGTTGATTGCCGGCTCGCCGACCGGCAAGGGCAGGCCGGGCCGTGTCACCGTGCCGACGCCGGCGCCCGCCTTGAAGGTCACGCCCGAACCCGCCGCACCCGGCCGCACTGTCGCCATCACCAGCGCGCCATGCGTCACGTCGGGATCGTCGCCGGCATCCTTGACGATGCCGGCCATCGCCTCGCCGCCGCCGAGGCGCTGCGTGGCCAGCGCGAAGGCAGGCCTCGCGCCGCCGGGCAAGGTGATTTCGACCGGGTCGGGGAAGTCGCCCGAACGCAATGCGGCGCATGCCGCCTTGGCCGCCGCGGCGGCGCAGGCTCCCGTGGTCCAGCCACGGCGCAACTGGCGGTCTTCGGAATTCATGGCGTCTTCTATATTCAGAGCGACGCCCTGCGTCACCGTGAAAAGGTCATTGCATGAGCGTTGAAACCACGCTGT
The DNA here is from genome assembly GCA_963726065.1 of uncultured Alphaproteobacteria bacterium. Classification (GTDB taxonomy): domain Bacteria; phylum Pseudomonadota; class Alphaproteobacteria; order Rhizobiales; family Rhizobiaceae; genus Neomesorhizobium. The sequence goes on along the minus strand of CAVSAU010000013.1, from coordinate 237,726 downwards.
CCCTCTTGCGGAGCCGCATGACGCGGCTTGAGCCCGGCCATGTCTGGCTGGCTGGCGCCGGTCCGGGCGACCCCGGCTGCCTGACGCTCGATGTCGTGTCGGCGTTGAGCCAGGCCGACGTGGTGGTGTACGACGCGCTGGTCGACCCCGCCGTGGTTGCGATCGCCGAGGGCGCCGAGCTGTTCTTCGTGGGTAAACGTGGCGGCAAGCTTTCGATCACTCAAGGCGAGATCACCGCGCGGCTGATCGAACTTGCCAAGGCCGGGCGCAAGGTGCTGCGGCTGAAGGGCGGTGACCCCTATGTGTTCGGCCGCGGCGGCGAGGAGGCGATCGCGCTGGCGCGGGAGGGCATACCGTTCCGCTATCTGCCGGGCATCACCTCGGGGCTGGCGGCTCTTGGCAACATCGGCATTGCGCCCACCATGCGCGGCCTCAACAAGGCGGTGATCCTGGCCACCGGCCAGACCGCCGACCCCGGCGACGAGCTGGACTGGCGCGCGCTTGCGGCGACCGGCCAGCCGATCATCATCTATATGGGCCTGAAAATCCTGGCGCACATCACCGACGAACTGATGGCGGGCGGCCTGCCGGCCGACACGCCGGCGGCGATAGTCATGGCCGCGACGACGCCGCGCCAGCGCGTGCATGCCGCAACGCTTGGCACGATTGCCGGCGACGCCGAACGGCTGGGCTTCGAATCGCCGGTGCTGACGGCGGTCGGCAGAATAGTCTCGATGCGGGCCGAGCTTCTGGCGCTCGCCGACCGGGCGCTAACATGACGGCACGCGGCCTGATCATCGGGGCGCCGCGTTCCGGCTCCGGCAAGACCAGCGTGACCATCGGCATGCTACGCGCTCTGGCGCGCCGCGGGCTGAAGATGCGCGGCGCCAAGTCGGGGCCGGATTACATCGATCCCGGCTTTCACGCCGCCGCCACCGGCCTGCCCGGTGTCAACCTGGACAGTTGGGCGATGCCGCCGGCGCTGCTCAACGCGCTCGCCGCGCAAAGCGCCGAGGGCGCCGATTGCGTGGTGGTGGAAAGCGCCATGGGCCTGTTCGACGGCATTCCCGGCGAAAAGGGCCGCTCCGGCTCGGCCGCCGACCTCGCCCGTCTCTACGGCCTGCCGGTGATCCTGGTGCTGGACGTATCCGGCCAGTCGCAGACAGCCGCAGCACTCGCCAAGGGCTTTGCCAGTTACGATCCCGGCGTGCGAATCGCCGGCGTCATCCTCAACCGGCTGGGCAGCGAGCGCCACATGCGGCTGGCCGGCGACGCCATCGAGGCGCTCGGCATTCCCGTCGTCGGCGCCATCCTGCGCGATCCCTCGCTCAGTCTGCCGGAGCGCCATCTCGGCCTGGTGCAGGCCACCGAGCACGCCGACCTGATGGCGCATCTCGACCGTCTCGCCAACATGGCCGAGCGCTCGCTCGACCTTGACCGCATACTGGCGCTGGCGGCGCCGTTCGCACCGGGGCCAAGCGACGCATCCGCCGCCCTGCCGCCGCCCGGCCAGCGCATCGCGCTCGCCAGCGACGCCGCCTTCAGCTTCCTCTACCCGCATGTCGCCGCGCACTGGCGCGCCGCCGGCGCCGAGATCGTGCCGTTCTCGCCGCTGGCCGACGAGGCGCCGGCCGACGATTGCGACGTCTGCTGGCTGCCTGGCGGCTATCCCGAACTTCATGCGGCACGGCTGGCCGAGGCGCGGAGTTTCCGTGCGGGCATACGCCGGTTTGCCGAGACACGCGCCGTCCATGGCGAGTGCGGCGGCTTCATGGCGCTGGGCGAGGTGCTGGAAGACGCCGCAGGCCAGCAGCACCGGATGCTCGGCCTGCTCGGCCATTCCACCAGTTTCGCGACGCGCAAGATGAACCTCGGCTACCGCCGCGCCCGCCTGCTTTCGGATTGCGCGCTGGGGGGCGCAGGAGCCGAAATCCGCGGCCACGAATTCCACTATGCCCGCCTCACCGACGCCGGCACGGACGAGAAACTTGCCGAGCTCGCCGACGGCGAGGGCAAGGCGCTGGGCAGCTTCGGCGGCCGGCGTGGCCATGTCACCGGCACCTTCTTCCACGCGATTGCAAGGGGCTGAGGATGATCCCGTCGCGCCCGCAGGACATCGTCGCCGACGTCGCGCTTTGCCTGGCGTTTTACACGCGGCTGCCCGTTACAGTCTCCGGCGAACGGGATTTCGCGGCGGCGCAGTGGGCGGCGCCCTTGGCAGGCCTTGCGGTCGGACTGATCGGCGGTTTGGTGCTGCTCGCGGCTGATTTTCTCGGCTTGCCCGAAGCCGTCGCGGCGGCGCTGGCTGTCGCTTCCACCGTGCTCGTCACCGGCGCGCTGCACGAGGACGGCCTGTCTGACATGGCCGACGGATTCGGCGGCGGCAAGACACGCGAGCGCAAGCTGGAGATCATGCGCGACAGCCGCATCGGCAGCTTCGGCGCGGCGGCGCTGGTCTTTTCCATCCTGCTGCGCTGGGCAGCACTTGCCGCCTTCGCTTCGCCATGGCTGGCGTTTTGTGCCGTCGTTGCCTCCCATGCCGCCGGCCGCGCCATGATGCCCGTGTTTTTAAACGCGGTCGCCCCGGCCCGCAGCGACGGGCTGTCGGCCAAGGCGGGCACAATTCCGGGCGGGGCGGTGTTTCCGGCCCTGCTGATCGCAGGAATCATCCTGTTGCTGACGCTCGGCCTCGCCGCCGCCATTCTTTCGGCCGTCCTGCTTGCCCTGCTGTTCTTCCTGATGCGCCGGTTCTGCGAGCGCCAGATCGGCGGCCACACCGGCGACGTGCTCGGCGCGGTCGAACAATTGTCGGAAATCGCTGTCCTGCTGGTCGCCTGCGCGATCCTCACCTGATCTAGGCTAAGTCTTTGGTTGCACCCTACGTTGCCCCCCTCTGTCCTGCCGGAGATCTCCCCCACAAGGGGGGAGATTGGCCGGCCGCTTGATTTCATGGAGTTCGAAATGACCCGCTTTGCCACGATGGATGCCTTGCGCGCCGCTTGCATGACGCTGTCCGAAGGTGACGGCGCGGCGGTGACCGCCGCACAGCGCCGACAGGACAGCCTGACCAAGCCGCAAGGCAGCCTCGGCCGGCTGGAGGAAATCGTCGCCTGGCTTGCCCGCTGGCAAGGGCGAGCCAACCCCAAGCTCGACCACGTCGCCGTCGTCGTCTTCGCCGGCTCGCATGGCATCACCGCGCAAGGCGTCTCGGCCTTCCCGGCCGAGGTCACCGTCCAGATGGTGGCCAATTTCCAGGCGGGCGGCGCCGCCATCAACCAGCTTGCCCGCGCCGCCGGCGCCGGCCTCGACGTGATCGCGCTGGAGGTCGAGCGTCCGACAGCCGATTTCACGCAGGCGCCTGCCATGAGCGAGGCCGAGTTTCTTGCCGCCGTCTCGACCGGCTACAGCGCGGTGAAAAAGGGCACTGACCTCATCTGCTTCGGCGAGATGGGCATCGGCAACACCACCACCGCCGGCGCCATCGCCGCCGCCCTGTTCGGCGAGGCGGGCGAATATTGGGTCGGCCGCGGCACCGGCGTCGACGATGCGGGCCTTGCCCGCAAGGCGGCCGCCGTCGATGCCGGGCTTGACCGGCACCATGCCGACCTCGCCGATCCGCTGAAGATCGCCGCCGCCCTCGGCGGACGCGAACTCGCGGCCATCTTCGGCGCCACGCTTGCCGCCCGCCACCACGGCATCCCGGTGCTGCTCGATGGCTTTGTCGTCACCGCGGCCGTCGCTCCGCTGGCGCGGCTCAACCCGTCCGGCCTGGCGCATGTGCTGGCCGCCCACGTCTCGGCCGAGACGCCGCACCGCCGCCTGCTCGACATGCTTGGCCTTGCGCCCTTGCTCGATCTCGACATGCGGCTCGGCGAAGGCTCCGGCGCCTGCCTCGCCGTCAACCTGGTTCGCTCCGCGCTCGAATGCCATGCCGGCATGGCGAGTTTTGCGGAGGCCGGCGTCTCCGAGAAGTAGCTTCGGGCGAAAGCCCGAAGCTAAGACAATTGCCCGACGTTTGATTTCTTGCGAAGATAGGCTGCGTCCAAAAATTCAGGCGCTGGAGCGACAGCGATGATGCATGACCGCAATCGGCCAGGAGGCGCCCTACCTTGCCCCCCTCTGTCTGTCCGGCAGGACAGAGAGGGGCAAGGTAGGGCGCAAGACCTAAAATCCGTAAGATATCCGAGGGTGGGCGGATGAGCATGCGCGGGGATAGCGGCAGGCACGACGACGCGGCGCGCGCCGGCTGGCTCTATTATGTCGCCGGCAACACGCAGGACCAGATCGCCGCCAAGCTCGGCGTTTCGCGCCAGAGCGCGCAGCGGCTGGTGTCGCTGGCCGTCTCCGAGGGGCTGATCAAGGTCCGGCTCGACCATCCGCATCGCCAATTGCATCGACCTCGCCGCGCAAGCTGCAGGCGCGCTTCGCGCTCGACCTGTGTCGAGGTGGTGCCGAGCGACCCGGCAATCGGCATCGACGACGCTGGGCGTCGCCGAGGCGGCCGCCGCCGAGATCGAACGGCGGCTGAGATCGCCCGAGCCCGATCGTGCTGGCGATCGGCACGGGCCGCACGCTGAAGGCGGCGATCGAGCAGCTGTCGCCGATGGAATGCCCGCAGCACAAGCTGGTGTCGCTGACCGGCAACATCGCGCCGGACGGCTCGGCGGCGTATCTACAACGTCATCTTCACCATGGCCGACACGATCAAGGCGCGCAGCTTTCCGATGCCGCTGCCGGTCATCGCCTCCTCGCCGGCAGGAGCGCGAGATGCTGCATCGCCAGGCGATGATCCAGCCGACGCTGGCGCTCGTCGCCAAGGCCGACATCACCTTCGTCGGCATCGGCGACCTCGGCCCGAGCGCGCCGCTCTACGTCGACGGCTTCATCACCGAGGCCGAACTGAAGGCCCTGCAGAAGGCCGGCGCGGTCGGCGAGATCGTCGGCTGGGCGTTCGACCGCGACGGCCGGCTGATCGACGGCATCACCAACGACCGCGTCGCCAGCGCGCCGCTGCCGTCGCGCGAGCGCTCGCTGGTGGTGGCGCTCGCCATGGGCGGAACGCAAGCTGCCGGGCGATCCGCGCCGCGGTCACGCGGCGCCTGGTCAACGGGCTGATCACCGACGAACTGACGGCGCGGCGCTGCTCGCGGGGTGAGGTTTTTTGGAGTAGGTTTGGTTGGGGAGGCGCCCCTCATCCCCTGCCGGACCTTCTCCCCGTGAAGTACGGGGAGAAGGAGGCTGGCTGCGACGCCTGCGCCCCCCGCGCCCCGCTCTTGCGGGGAGAGAGTAAGGGTGAGGGGCGGCGTCAACCGATCCGGATCGGAGCTGCGAAGCAAGTTATGCTTCCTCACCGCCCCTTGCAGGACGGATCGTTGCCGTCGAGAAAGCCCATGTCGCGCTGCAGATGGTCGGACAGGGCGCGCGACGTCGAGACACGGGCGCGCTGGCCGGCTTTCGCCCCAGAACGACCGCAGGGTGTCCATCGGATTCCAGGCCCAATGACCGGATGAGGCCGTTCTTTCCTGTGCCATAGTCATGATTGTCCACCTTCCCTATATGATTGCCAATTTATCGGCAGGACCTTGAATCTGGGGCCGGAGCCGCTTGTTTTCCAATCGAACGTCGATTAGCATGCATAAGCTGGCTTGATGTATAATGGGCTCGCAACTTCCTCCTCTCGCGGCCATCCGTGCCTTCGAGGCAGCCGCGCGGCATGCCAGCTTCACCAAGGCCGCCGACGAACTGGGCATGACGCAGGCGGCGGTGAGCTACCAGATCAAGGTGCTGGAGGAGCGCATCGGCACGCCGCTTTTCCTGCGCAAGCCGCGCCAGGTGGTGCTCACCGAAACAGGCCAGCGCCTGGCGCCGGCCATCACCGAAGCGTTCGCGCATCATCAGCGAGGCCTATGCAATGGCGCGCGGCGGCGCGGAAGGGCTCGCTGTGCATCAGCACGGTGCAGACCTTCGCCTCCAACTGGCTGGCCCGCCATCTCGGTTCGTTCCAGATTGGCGCATCCGTCGCTGGCCGTGCGGCTCGACACAGCCAGCCATCTCGTCGATTTCGCCCGCGAGGACGTCGATGTCGGCATTCGCTCGGGCGGCGGCAAGTGGCCGGGACTGGCGACGCATTTCCTGTTTCGTGCCGATTTCACGCCGATGCTGAGCCCCAAGCTTGCCGAGAGCATCGGCGGCGTGAAGCAGCCCGGCCGATCTTTTGCGCCTGCCGATCCTCGATCCGAAGGATGTCTGGTGGAACGCAATGGTTCGACCTGGCCGGCCTGCCGGCGGACGAACTGGCGCGGCGGCCGGGCATCAGCATGGGCTCGCAGGCCTCATTGAGGCAGCGCGGCCATGGCTGGCCACGGCGTGGCGATCCTGACGCGCGCATTTTTTGCGGCCGAACTTGCCGACGGGCGGCTCATCCAGCCGTTCGACCTCTTCGGCGACGACGGCCATGCCTACTGGCTGGTCTATCCCGAAACGCGCCGCAACGTGCCCAAGATCCGCGCCTTCCGCGAGTGGCTGCTCGGCGAGGTGGCCGCGTCGTTGGGCAGGGGTGAGGCGGTCGGAATGTAGGAAGCCTGCTCTGGCTTGCCGCTTTCGGGAATCAAGCTTTGGGCACGACAAACACATGTACCGGTTCGTCGCGGCCGCGCAGCGAGACAGGGCCGTGGTCGACGATGCCGGACAGGAAGTCGGCGCTGCCTTCGCGCCGCACGGCTTCGATAAGGTTGACGCCCAGGCAGATGTCGGCGTCGAGGTCGCGGCACAGCGCCTGCAGCCGGCTGGCGACATTGCAGGCGTCGCCCACCACGGCGATCGACAGGCTGCGCTCGCTGCCCACCGCGCCGACGATGACCGGGCCGTACTGGGCGCCGACGCCGACATTGACCGGATCTTCGCCGGCCGCTACCCGCCGGGCGTTCCACTGCTTCACCGAGGCGGCCATGGCCTGCGCGCAGCGCAACGCCCGTCCGGCGTCGTCTTCGGCCGCCTGCGGCACGCCGAATGTCGCCATGATGCAGTCGCCGATGTAGTTGTCGACGGTGCCGCCATGGTCGAACACCACCTGCTCCATGCGCCGGTGGAACTCCCGCAGAAGCTCGAAGACGTCCTCGGCCGGGTGGTCCTCCGAATATTTGGTGAAGCCAACGATATCGGCGAATACGATGGCGATGTCCTGGCGCCGCACCGGTCCGAACGGCTCGTCGGCGGAGGCCAGCTCGTCGACCAGATTGGGCGAAAAATGTCGCGCCAGGTTGATGCGCGCGCGCTCGGCGATGATGTAGTCGTCGGCGAGCTTGCGCGAGCGGGAAACCACCATGGCCAGGATGCCGGTGACGATGAGGATCAGCACCACATTGGCCGACTGGGCGATGATATCGACGAAGTTGGGGTCGAAATAGAGCTGCAAGCGCTCCGCGACCGGCACGTCCAGCCTGCGCCCATTGGCAACGATCGCGCCCGGCTGCGCGATCACCCAGAACGTCGCGGCGGTCCATGAGATCGCGGCCGAAAGCCCCAGCCACAGGGGATTGCGCGGCGACAGCGTCAACGCACCAAGGCACACGAAGATCAACAGGAAAGCGGACGAGCCCTCGCGCAGGTTGATCGCCGAGGGCAGGGGGTCGGCGCCGAACGGGTTGTCGACGACGATCAGCAGCGTCAACAACACGATGTCGAGGGTTCCGATGGCCGGGCCGAGCCACGGCGGATTGCGACGGCGCTGCACCAGCCGGTACGAGACGAGCCCAAGCAGGAAGAAGAACACCAGCGTGGAAAGCGTGAAGCCAAGCGCGGTGTCCCACTTCGAAAAGACCATGAAAAACAGGGCGATGGCGAACAGCGCCGCCGAGCGCGCCCAGAATTGCAGCCGCGCGCCGTCGCGCTCCGCCCGCGCCAGCATGGCGCCGAGCCGTTTTCTGCGCCTGAGCTCGAGGCCGCTCGGAATGAGCGACCGCGTCACTTCCGTGCCCTGGTCCGAAACTGTGACCGCCATGCTCGAACCTTTCTGCGTCGGCGATTCGAGTTGTTGCAGATGGTATTTTCACCCTGTCGATCTCAAGACCGAAATAAAAGTTTTTGGCCTCCGGTTGCTTTGCGGGCACAGGATTCTCCCGCCCGGCCCGTTGGCCGGCAAAGAATGTCCCCACACAATAATTTGAACCGGCGCCACTGCCAATTTTGCGCGCAGGTGCGCCGCCTTGTGCAGCGCAGCAACGATTTTGGCTTGACGTAAGGCTCTGGTGGTGAGTAATTGCTCATACCAAAGACAAATGCTCACCTTGGTTAGGGAGGATTTTGATGAAACTGCGCACGCTCATCCTGGGCCTCTGTTCAGCCAGCGCCTTTGCGTTTGCTGCACATGCCGAAACCATCACCATCGCCACCGTCAACAATGGCGACATGATCCGCATGCAGAAGCTGACGGACGACTTCACCGCCAAGAACCCGGACATCCAGCTCGAGTGGGTCACGCTCGAGGAGAACGTGCTGCGCGAGCGCGTCACCACCGACATCGCCACCAAGGGCGGCCAGTACGACGTGATGACCATCGGCACCTACGAGGTTCCGATCTGGGCCAAGCAGAGCTGGCTGCTGCCGCTCGACAATCTCGGCGCCGACTATGACGCGGCCGACATCATCCCGGCGATCGCCGGCGGCCTTTCGGTCGACGACAAGCTCTATGCAGCGCCGTTCTACGGCGAGAGCTCCTTCGTCATGTACCGCAAGGACCTGATGGAGAAGGCGGGGCTGACCATGCCCGACGCGCCGACCTGGGAGTTCATCGGCGAGGCGGCCCGCAAGATGACCGACCGCGCCGCCGGCATCAACGGCGTCTGCCTGCGCGGTAAGGCCGGCTGGGGCGAGAACATGGCGTTCCTGACCGCGATGTCGAACTCATTCGGCGCCCGCTGGTTCGACGAGAACTGGAAGCCGCAGTTCGACCAGCCGGAGTGGAAGACGACGCTTGACACTCTATGTGAAGCTGATGAACGACGCCGGCCCGCAGGGCGCTTCGTCCAACGGCTTCAACGAAAACCTCGCGCTGTTCCAGCAGGGCAAGTGCGGCATGTGGATCGACGCCACCGTGGCTGCCTCCTTCGTCTCCGACCCGAAGAACTCGACGGTCGCCGACAAGGTGGGCTATGCGCTGGCGCCCGACACCGGCCTCGGCAAGCGCGGCAACTGGCTGTGGGCCTGGTCGCTCGCGGTTCCGGCCGGCACGCAGAAGGCCGAAGCAGCGCAGAAGTTCGTCTCCTGGGCAACCTGCAAGGGCTATCTCGACCTGGTCGCCTCGAAGGAAGGCTGGGCCAACGTTCCGCCGGGAACGCGCACCTCGCTCTACAACAATCCCGAGTACCAGAAGGCCGCGCCCTTCGCCAAGATGACGCTGGATTCGATCAACGCCGCCGATCCGACCAAGCCGACCGTCAAGCCGGTGCCGTATGTCGGCGTGCAGTTCGTCGCCATTCCCGAGTTCCAGGGCCTCGGCACCACCGTCGGCCAGCTCTTCTCGGCCGCTCTCGCCGGCCAGATGTCGGTCGACGACGCGCTGAAGCAGGCCCAGGATGCGGCCACCGCGACGATGACCGAAGGCGGCTACATCCAGTAAGGCATCCTCCCGGTGCCTGGCCGTCCGGTTCCCAGTACCGGGCGGCCCCTTTCGGGAACGACAAGAAGTCTTTCCTCCCCGTGAAAATGGGGAGAAGGTGCCGCTCGATGGGCTCAGGAGGCAGATGAGAGGCAGCGCCGACCTCCGCAGCTCAATGCCGCCCCTCACCCTTACCCTCTACCCCGTGAAGAACGGGGAAGGGGGCGTCAACACCGCGTTTTGTCCGACTTCAGAGATCGACGCCCGTTCACGTGCGAGGCGATCCAACTTCGGGGTGAAAACCATGGCGACCAAACAAACAGGCAATCTCGCCCGCTTCATGCTGGCGCCCTCGGTGCTCCTGCTCTTCGTCTGGATGATCGTGCCGCTGGCCTTCACGCTGTGGTTCTCGTTCCAGCAGTACAATCCGCTGAATCCGATCCGCGACGGCTTCATCGGCTTTTCCAACTACATGCTGTTCTTCAACAACCCGGCCTTCCGGCTGCGATCATCAACACGCTGCTGATCGTGGTCAGCGTGCTCCTGATCACCATCATCGGCGGCATCCTGCTTGCGCTGCTGCTCGACCAGCCGATGTGGGGACAGGGCATCGTGCGCATCCTGGTCATTTCGCCCTTCTTCGTCATGCCGCCGGTCGCGGCGCTGGTGTGGAAGAACATGATCATGCATCCGGGCTACGGCGTCTTTGCCGACATCGCCCGCTTCTTCGGCGCCCAGCCGGTCGACTGGTTCGCGCAATACCCGCTGTTTTCGATCATCCTGATCGTCGCCTGGCAGTGGCTGCCCTTCGCGACGCTGATCCTTCTGACGTCGCTGCAGTCGCTGGACGGCGAGCAGAAGGAAGCCGCCGAGATGGACGGCGCCGGCTTCGTCAGCCGCTTCATCTACCTGACGCTGCCGCACCTGTCGCGCGCCATCACCGTGGTCGTGCTGATCCAGACGATCTTCCTGCTGTCGGTCTATGCGGAAATCCTGGTCACCACCAATGGCGGCCCCGGCTACGCCTCCACCAACCTGCCCTTCCTCGTCTACCAGAAGGCGCTGCTTGACTTCAAAATCGGCCAGGCATCCGCCGGCGGCATCATCGCCGTCATCCTCGCCAACATCGTCGCCTTCTTCGTGATGCGCGCCGTCGGCAAGAACCTGGACAAGTAGGAGGAAGCAACCATGGCACGCGCAGTCACCACCAAGGCACAAGACGATCGCCACGGCGGCGGCCTGGATCGTCGCCCTGCTGATCTTCTTTCCGATCCTCTACACGATCATCACCTCGTTCAAGTCGGAGCAGGAGGCGATCCAGGGCTTCAGCCTGATCCCGTCCGGCACGATCGAGAGCTACGCCGAGGTGCAGGCGCAGAGCGGCTACTTCCACTTCTTCCTGAACTCGGTGATCCTGTCGGTCGGCTCGACGATCCTGGCGCTGATCATCGCCATCCCGGCGGCCTGGTCGATGGCGTTCTCGCCGACCAAGCGCACCAAGGACATCCTGATGTGGATGCTCTCCACCAAGATGATGCCGGCGGTGGCGGTGCTGTTCCCGATCTACCTGATCTTCCGCGACACCGGCCTGCTGGACAGCCGCATCGGCCTGATGGTCATGCTGATGCTGATCAACCTGCCGATCGTGGTGTGGATGCTCTACACCTACTTCCGCGAGATCCCCGGCGAGATCCTCGAGGCGGCGCGCATGGACGGCGCATCGCTGTGGGGCGAGATCTGGCTATGTGCTGACGCCGATGGCGGTGCCCGGCATCGCCTCGACCATGCTGCTCAACATCATCCTGGCCTGGAACGAGGCGTTCTGGACGATCCGGCTGACGACGACGGAGGCAGCGCCGCTGACGGCCTTCATCAGCTCCTTCTCCAGTCCGCAGGGCCTGTTCTGGGCGAAGCTCTCGGCGGCATCGACGCTCGCCATCGCGCCGATCCTGATCATGGGCTGGTTCAGCCAGAAGCAGCTGGTGCGCGGCCTGACCTTCGGCGCGGTGAAGTAGCCATGCTGACATCACGCCATGCCGGCCTGACACAAGCTCAACCTGCCTCGAACTCAGCAGGCGACACCACGGTCAAGCGGTGTAGGAGGAAACCATGGGAAACATCACGCTCAGGAATGTCTCGAAATCCTTCGGGGCGACGATCATCATTCCCAACATCGACCTCGACATCGAGGACGGCGAGTTCGTCGTCTTCGTCGGGCCGTCGGGCTGCGGCAAGTCCACGCTGCTCCGGCTGATCGCCGGGCTGGAGGACACCAGCGGCGGCACCATCAGCATCGACGGCCGCGACGTGACCGGCGAGGCGCCGGCCAAGCGCAAGCTTGCCATGGTGTTCCAGTCCTACGCGCTCTATCCGCACATGACGGTGGCCAAGAACATCGCCTTCCCGCTGAAGATGGCCGGCGAGGACAAGGCGGTCGATCGACAGGAAGGTGGCCGACGCGGCGCGCGTCCTGAACCTCACCAACTATCTCGAGCGCCGGCCGGGCCAGCTCTCCGGCGGCCAGCGCCAGCGCGTCGCCATCGGCCGCGCCATCGTGCGCCAGCCATCGGCCTTCCTGTTCGACGAGCCGCTGTCCAACCTCGACGCCGCGCTGCGCGGCACCATGCGGCTGGAGATCAGCGAACTGCACCAGCAGCTCAAGACGACGATGATCTACGTCACCCACGACCAGGTCGAGGCGATGACCATGGCCGACAAGATCGTGGTGCTTGAATGCCGGCAACATCGAGCAGGTCGGCTCGCCGATGGAGCTCTACAAGACGCCGAAGAACCTGTTCGTCGCCGGCTTCATCGGTTCGCCGAAGATGAACCTGATCGACGGCGCGCCGGCGGCCAAGCACGGCGCCACGACGATCGGCATCCGCCCCGAGCATCTCAACATCTCGACCACCGCCGGCGAATGGAAGGCCACGGTCGGCGTCGCCGAACATCTCGGCTCCGACACGTTCCTGCATGTCCAGGCCGACGGCGTCGGGCCGCTGACGGTGCGCGCCGACGGCGAGCTCGGCCGTCGCTCACGGCGACACCATCTACCTGACCCCGGACCCGACGAAGCTGCATCGCTTCGGCGCCGACGGAAGGGCGATGTGACGATGCGGCTCAAGGGCAAATCGGCGCTGATCACCGGCTCGGCGCGCGGCATCGGCCGCGCCTTCGCTGAAGCCTATATCGGTGAAGGCGCGACCGTCGCGATCGCCGACATCAATCTCGATGCGGCGAAGAAGACGGCTGCCGAGATCGGCCCCGCCGCCTACGCCGTGCAGCTCGACGTCACCGACCTCGCTGCGATCGAGGCGGCGGTGAAAGCGGTCGAAGAAAAGCACGGCGGGCTCGACATCCTGATCAACAATGCCGCCCTGTTCGACCTGGCGCCGATCGTCGAGATACCGAAGGCGAGCTACGACAAGCTGTTCGCCGTCAACGTCGCCGGCACGCTGTTCATGATGCAGGCGGCGGCGCGCTCGATGATCGCGCGCGGCAAGGGCGGCAGGATCATCAACATGGCAAGCCAGGCCGGACGGCGCGGCGAGGCGCTGGTCGCCGTCTATTGCGCCACCAAGGCGGCGGTCATCAGCCTCACCCAGTCGGCAGGGCTCGACCTGATCAAGCATGGCATCAACGTCAATGCGATCGCGCCCGGCGTCGTCGAAGGCGAGCACTGGGAGCATGTCGATTCGCTGTTTGCCAAATACGAGAACCGCCCGAAAGGCGAGAAGAAGAGGCTGGTCGGCGAAAGCGTTCCCTTTGGCCGCATGGGCACGGCTGAGGATCTGACCGGCATGGCGGTTTTCCTCGCCAGCGCCGAGAGCGAATACGTCGTCGCCCAGACCTACAATGTCGATGGCGGCCAGTGGATGAGTTGATGACGACAGTGTTCCTCGCCCCGTTTACGAGGAGAGGATGCCGGCAGGCAGGTGAGGGGCTGCGGTAACATCCTAGGCCGCCCCTCATCCGGCCCTTCGGGCCACCTTCTCCCCGTAAACGGGGCGAAGGTGAGCGGAGATGCCGCGCCTGCGTCAAAACAGAAAGCGCCAAGAAATGACCGTGAAACTCTCCCGCGCCAACCTCGACAAGCTGCCTGACAAGGTCGCCCGTCCTTCCTACGACCGCGCCGCGCTCAAGCCCGGCATCGTGCATTTCGGCGTCGGCAATTTCCATCGCTCGCACCAGGCGGTCTATCTCGACGATCTGTTCAACGCCGGCCTCGGCCATGACTGGGCGATCGTCGGCGCCGGCGTGTTCGACGGCGAGAAGGTCGGGCGCGAGAAGCTGGAAGAGCAGGACTGGCTGACCACCGTCGTCGAGCAGGACAGCGGCCACATGGCCGCCCGCGTCACCGGCGTGATGATCGATTTCCTGATGCCCGGCGACGGCGAGGCGATCATCGAGCAGCTCGCCGATCCGGCGATCCGCATCGTGTCGCTGACCATCACCGAGGGCGGCTATTTCATCGATCCGGCGTCGGGCATGTTCAACCCGACGCATCCGGCACATCGTGGCCGATGCGCAGGATATCGGCGACCCCGAAAACCGTGTTCGGGCTGATCCTTGCCGGCCTGCTGCGCCGCCGCGACGACGGCATCGGGCCGTTCACGGTCATGTCGTGCGACAACATCCCCCACAACGGCCATGTCACGTCAGACGGCGTCGTCGGCCTGGCGCGCCTGATCGACGAGGACTCGCCGACTGGGTGGAGGAGCATGTCGCCTTTCCCAACGGCATGGTCGACCGCATCACGCCGGCCACCACCGACCGCGAACGCGCCATGCTGGCTGAGGATTTCGGCGTCGAGGACAACTGGCCGGTATTCTGCGAGCCGTTCAAGCAATGGGTGCTGGAGGACCACTTCACCGACGGCCGCCCGCCGCTGGAGAAGGTCGGCGTGCAGTTCGTCAGGGATGTCGCGCCGTTCGAACTGATGAAGATCCGCATCCTCAATGGCGGCCACGCGACCATCGCCTATCCGGCCGGGCTGATGGACATCCATTTCGTCCACGAGGCGATGCAGGAACCGCTGGTGCGCGGTTTCCTGGACAAGCTCGAGCGCGACGAGATCATCCCGACCGTGCCGCCGGTGCCGGGCATCGATCTCGGCGACTATTTCAAGCTCATCGAGCAGCGCTTCTCCAATCCGAAGATCGGCGACACCGTGCGCCGGCTCTGCCTCGACGGCTCGAACCGGCAGCCGAAATTCATCATTCCGACGATCGCCGACCGGCTGAAGGCCGGAAAGGGCATCGACGGGCTTGCGCTTGAGTCGGCGCTGTGGTGCCGCTACTGCTTCGGCACGACCGATTCCGGCGCGGTGATCGAGCCGAACGACCCGAACTGGGACCGGCTGCAGGCAACGGCGAAGGCGGCGAAGGGTGACGCCGCGGCGTGGCTTGCCATGGAAGACATCTATGGCGACGTCGGCAAGTCCAGGGTCTTTGCCGAAGCCTTCGTCAGAGCGCTTGCCGCCCTGTGGTCGGGCGGTACGCGCAACACGCTGTCGCGCTATGTCGGCGCGACGGCCTAGAGCGGTACCGGTTCTGAAGAACCGACAACTCGCTCTAGGCATTTGTTTTGCCGTATTTGTGCAGACGCCAAATGATTCTATTTGGCTGCAAAATGCTCTAGCCAGCCAGAGCGGCGGGCGCTGAAATCGGAATGGGTGATGCCGATGGATCTCGGATTGACCGGCAAGGTCGCGGCGATCACCGGCGGCGGCTCGGGTATCGGGCTCGGCGTCGCCGAGGGTTTTGCCAAGGAGGGCGCGCATCTCGTGCTCGCCGGGCGGCGCGGCGATATCCTGGCCGTAGAAGCCGAACGGCTGTCGCGCGAATACGGTATCAAGGCAGTGGGTGCGGCCTGTGATGTCGCCACCGCCGAAGGGTGCGCGACAGCTTGCTGAAGCCGCGCGAAAGAACTTCGGCGGCGCCGACATCCTGGTCAACAATGCCGGCACGGGTTCCAACGAAACCATCATGGAAGCGTCCGACGAGAAGTGGCACGACTTCTGGAACCTGCATGTCATGGCGGCGGTGCGGCTGGCGCGCGGCTTCGTGCCGATGATGCGCGAGCGCGGCGGCGGCGCGATCCTGCACAACGCCTCGATCTGCGCTGTCCAGCCGCTCTGGTACGAGCCGATCTACAACGTCACCAAGGCGGCGCTGATGATGTTTTCCAAGAACCTCGCCAACGAGGTCATCAAGGACAACATCCGCGTCAACACTATCAATCCCGGGCTGGTGCTCACCGGCGACTGGATCAAGACGGCCAAGCAGCTGACCGCCGACAGCGGCGGCGACTGGGAAGCCTATCTAAACGGCATCGCCGAGGAAAACACGCCGATCAAGCGGTTCGCCAGTGTCGAGGAGCTTGCCAACTTCTTCGTCTTCCTGTGCTCGGACCGCGCCAGCTACGCGGTCGGCTCGACCTATTATGTCGATGGCGGCTGGCTGCGGACGGTTTAGGATGTGTTGGTATACAGGTGATGCCGACGTGCGAATGGCGGCTTTCTCCGCTTCCGGTGCTCACTTACCCGAATGTACCTGCGCACCGGTTCTCAAAATCCACCATTCTCGGCCCGGCCTGACCTGAATCTCGACACATCCCCGGCAAATCCGTGACCCCCGACCTGCTGATCTTCGATTGCGACGGCGTGCTGGTCGACAGCGAGCCGATCTCGATCGCCGTGCTGGTCGGCATCATCGCGCGAAGCCGGCGTCGCGATCGAGCGAGGCGACCGCCTATGAGCGCTTCCTCGGCAAGAGCATGGCGACCATCATCGACATCCTGCGCGACCGACTTCGGCCTGATCGTCACCGACGACCATCTGACGCCATGCGCGCGCCGAGATGCAACTGCGCTTCCGCCGCGACCTGAAGCCGATGCCGGGCATCGCCGACGTGCTGACAGGTTCGACCGTGCCGCGTTGCGTCGCCTCGTCCAGCCAGCCCGAGCGGATCAGGCTGTCGCTCGAGGTCACCGGCCTGCTCGAACTGCTTCGAGCCGCATATCTATAGTGCGACTCATGGTGGAGCAGAGGCAAGCCGGCGCCGGACCTGTTCCTGCATGCCGCGCGCGACATGGGGGCGACGCCCGGCCGCTGCGTCGTCATCGAGGACAGCCCGGCCGGCATCATCGCCGCCAAGGACGCCGGCATGCGCGTCTTTGCCTTCACCGGCGGCTCGCATGCGGGCGAGCGCGCCTTGCGCTCGGCCATCGACGCGCTGCGAGCCGGACCTGATCTTCGACGACATGCGCGCAACTGCCCGACCTGCTCGCGCGGCCGCGAAGCGCGAAGGCCTCTTGAAGCCGGAGGCTGGTCTGCGCCGTCGATGTCGGGACCGGCAGCGCGCGCGCGGGCATCCTCGACCGCCGGGGCGAACTGCTCGGCCGCGCCGAGCATCCGATCGAGATGCACCAGCCGACGCCCGGTCACGCCGAGCACGATTCGCGAGGACAGTCTGGGCGGCGGTCTGCGCCGGCGGTGCGCGGCGCGCGACAAGGCGGCGTGCAGCACGCCGAGGCCATCGCCGGCATCGGCTTCGACGCCACCTGCTCGCTGGTGGTGCGCGACCGCGACGGCGGCCAGCTCACCGTCTCGACGTCGGGCGACGATCGCTGGGACACCATCGTCTGGCTCGATCACCGCGCGCTCGCCGAAGCCGACGAATGCACCGCCACCGGCCACCGCGTGCTCGACTATCTCGGCGGCGTCATGTCGCCGGAGATGGAGACGCCGAAGCTGATGTGGCTGAAGCGCCACCTGCCCGAGACGCTGGGACAAGGCCGGCCACTTCTTCGATCTCGCCGATTTCCTGACCTGGAAGGCGTCCGGCTCGCTTGCCCGCTCGCAATGCACGCTGGCCTGCAAATGGACCTACCTCGGCCGCATGAACAGCGGCTGGCAGCCGGATTTCTTCGAAGCGGTCGGCATTCCCGACATGCTGGACGCGGCAGCCTGCCGCGAGCAGGCCAGCCCCGGTCGGCACCGACCTCGGCGCCGCTGACGCCACGCGGCCGCCGAGCGCTCGGCCTCACCACGCACTGCCGCGTCGGCGCCGGCCTGATCGATGCCTATGCCGGGGCGCTCGGCGTGCTTGGCGGCTTCGCCGGCGATCTCGACAGCCATCGACCGCCACCTGGCGCTGATCGCCGGCACGTCGAGCTGCGTCATGGCGCTGTCCGCCGAGCCGCGGCCCTTCGCCGGCGTCTGGGGACCGTATTACGGCGCCGGCGCTGCCCGGCTGCTGGCTGATCGAGGGCGGCCAGTCGGCGACCGGCGCGCTGCTCGACCACCTCATCCGCTGGCATGGCGCGGGCGGCGAGCCGGACGCCGCCATGCACCGCAGGATCGCCGCCCGGGTGATGGAGCTGCGCCAGGCCGAAGGCCTCGACCTCGCCGGGCGCCTGCACGTGCTGCCGGATTTCCACGGCAACCGCTCGCCGCTCGCCGATCCGCATGCGCGTCGGCGTGATCAGCGGGCTGACGCTCGACGCGATCCTTCGACAGCCTGTGCCGGCTCTACTGGCGCACCGGCCGTCGGCATCGCGCTCGGCGTGCGCCACATCCTCGAGACGCTGAACGAGCAACGGCTACGTCATCGACACGCTGCACGTCACCGGCGGCCACACCAAGAACCCGCTGCTGATGGAGCTTTATGCCGACGCCACCGGCTGCACGCGTGGTCGAGCCCGGCCGCGACGATGCGGTGCTGCTCGGCACGGCGATGGTCGCCGCCACCGCCGCCGGTCTCTACCCCGATCTCCCCGCCGCCTGCGTGGCGATGCAGCAGGGCGGCAAGGCGCGTACGCCCGACCCGCGGCGCGCCCGCGCTTCGACCGCGACTACCGTGTCTTCCTGGAGATGCACCGGCAGCGGCAGGTGCTGGACGCGATGGTCTGAGACATTCGGTCAGTGCCGCCCTCCTGGTCTTCCTACCCCACCAGGTCCGGTTTCGGCGCGGTCAGCCGCTTGCGCAAAGTGCCTAGTAGCCGGCAAGCTTGCGGCAGCTGGCCGGCCATCGCGTCGAGCGTCGCGAGCGCCTCTGACGCCGCTGCCGGCGTAGAGATCGTCGAGCAGGGCCGGTGCGAGGCCAGTGTCTCGCATCGCCGGCGGATGCACTGATGGTCGAGACGCGTGGCGACCTCGGGCTTGCCCTTGACCGGATGCGGTCGAGTTCGACAATGGTGAACCGGCTGCCGCGGCGAGCCGCGCCGTTTCGTTCGCCGAGCAGGATCGGCACGTCGTAGTTCTTGGTCTCGCCTTCGAGCCGCGAGGCGAGGTTGACCGCGTCGCCGAGCGCGGAATAGTCGAAGCGGTGCTCCGAGCCCATATTGCCGACCACGCAGTCGCCGGTGTTGATGCCGATGCCGATGCGCAGCGCCATCGGCGTCGTCGCCGTCGCGCCGCGGCTTCCGCCGCGCAGCTCGGCGTTCAGCGCGTCGAGCGCCTGCAGCATGCCGAGCGCCGCCTCGACCGCGTGGATGGCATGGTCGGGATCGTCGAGCGGCGCGTTCCAGAACGCCATGACGCAGTCGCCGATATATTTGTCGATGGTGCCGCCGTGCGCCAGCACCACCTCGGAAAGCGGGGTGAGCAGCCGGTTGATCAGCGCGGTCAGCCGCTCCGGCTCGTCCTTCATGCGCTTCGGAAATGGTGGTGAAGCCGCGCACGTCGCAGAACAGGATCGATCAGCGTCCTGCGCTCGCCGCCGAGGCTGCAGCTGCGACGGATCGCGCGGCGAGCCGCTCGACCAGCACCGGCGACAGATATTGCGAGAAGGCGCGGGTGATGCCGCGGCGCAGCCGCCGCTCGGCGGCGTAGTCGCGCGCGCTCTGGGCGCGCGGCGACCGCCACGAAGGCGAGCGCCGGCGCGAGCGGCGGCACGTAGACGCGGCCGAAGCGCAGCAGCAGGAAGCTGCCGGCGAGCAACGCGGCGATGGCGATGCAGCGCCGGCGCAGCGGTCCGCCAGCCGGTGCGCGCGCCAGACCAGCGAGCGCCGGCGAGCAGCGCGGCGAGCGACGTGCAGCCGCGATGCCGCCAGCGGGAGGCGCGGCGCGATGAACAGGCCGCCGGCGAGATTGTCGAAGATCGTCGCCTGGATCTCGACGCCGGAGACCAGCTGCCGGTGCGCAGCGTGAAGGAGTCGCGTAGGCATCGGCGCCGCCGGCATCGGCGCGTCGGCGCCGATCTGCAGGCGAAGCCCGACGATGACGACGCGGTCGCGGAAGATAGTCCGGCGGCAGGAAATTCGTCCGGGTCGAGCGCCTGGTAGTAGGAGACGGTCGGATAGGTGCGCGCCGGCCCGAAGGTCTGCAGCAGCGCGCCGGCGGGAACGTCGGCCGGCGCTGCGCCGGCCGCCTCGGCGCAGCACGGCGGCGAAGCCGTCGGCGATAGCGCGGCACGCGCCGCAGCGTGCCGTCGCCGTCGAGCACGATCGAGGCGATGCCGGTCCTCGCGCCGGTCGCGCGTCAGCATCCGGCAGCGGCTCGACCCGCACGATCTGGTCGGCCTGCGGCGTCTCGATGAGCGTCTCGTCGCCGGCCAGCACGACATCCGGGCCGAGCGCTGCGGCGAGCGCGGCGTCGGCGGCGGGCGTCGGACGGCTCGGCGAAGATGATGTCGAGGCCGATCGCCTTGGCGCCGGCCTCGCGCAGCGCCTCGACCAGCTTGGCATGCAGGCCGCGCGGCCACGGCCATTGCAGGCCGATCTCGGCGAAGGACGGCTCGTCGATGGCCACGATGACCGGCCCGTCGGCCGGCCGCGGCGGCGGCAGCGATGGTCGAGAGATAGTCGAAGGCGCGCGCCTCGACGAGCCGCCACGGCGTCGTCGGCGAAAGCGCCAGCACGGCGATCGTCGACGAGCGCCGCGACGAAGCGCGATGCGCTGTTGCGGCGCTGCCGGCGGCCGGCGCCTGCGCGTGCCTGGAAGCGCTCGAGAAGCCCGTTCCACCACGGGCGCGGCGCCGGACATCAGAACCGGACCTTCAACGAGCCGACGAAGCTGCGGCCCCAGCCGGGCGTGTCCGGCGCGACCTCGAATTCCTCGTCGAAGAGGTTGTAAGCGGCGAGTTCGAGCTCGAAGCGCTTGTCGAACGGCTCCCAGGTCAGGAAGGCGTCGGCGGTCCAGTAGTCGTCGAGCTCGGTGCCCGGACGTCTGCCTGTCACGCTCGCCGACATAGGTGGCGGCCAGCGTGACCTTGAGGTTGGCGGGGTTGACCCAGGTGAGGCCGACCCGCCCCGAGGTCTCCGGCACGAAGGGCAGCGGCCGCGCCGAAGCCGGCGCTCGCGGGATCCTGGTTTTCCGAATCCGCGATAGGCGACCGTGGCGAAAGCGCCGAAGCCGTCGCCCAGCCAGACGTTGGCCGTGGCGCTGACGCGGTCGATGCCGCCCGTCGCTCGAGGTCGATGGTGTCGATCAGCCAGCCGGGAACGGCGATGGCGAGATGTCGTCCAGATCCTGGTGCTGGTAGTCGACCGATGGTGAAGAAGCGGTCCGTCCACTCGGCGTCCCAGCGCGCGGCGAAGGTGTCGGAATACCCGTCGACGCCGAGCGGCAGTCTGGTTGGACTGCAGGCCGAGAACGCCGATCGGCGACAGCGTCAGCGCGTTGGCGAGCGCGACGGTCTCGCGCATGAAGCCGGCGCGCAGCCAGTGGCCGTCGGCCGGCGCCCAGGCGACGCCGACGCGCGGTTCGCAGCCGGTCTGACGTCGACGGAACCGTCGCCGTCGAGGTAGGTGCCGAACAGCGCCGCCCTCGACCTTGAGGTCTGGCGTGATCTCGTAGAGCGCGTCGAAATAGGCGCGGCCGACGTCGATCGTTCGCGTCCGACGGGCTCACTGACCGAGATCGGCGGGAACGGCCGACAAGAGTGACGCTGAATGTGTCCAGCTCGGTCGATGTCGATGGAGCCGCCTTCGACCCCGTAGCGCAGCGTGAGATCGCCGATGCCATAGGTATGGTTGACGGCGCCGAGATAGGACTTGCTGCTTCGATGTTCGATATCGTCTGCGGGCTGCCGATCGGACCGAACAGCGGTGTCGAAGAGCAGGGCGTCGCTCGCTGGTCTTCGGTCGAAGCACGGAGGCGAAGACGGCGGCGTTGGCGACGTTGCGGTAGCCGAAGGTGTGGCTCCAGGCGACTGCCGCGTTGCCGTCCCGTCGGTGTCGCTTGTCCAGGTAGGCGCCCGCAGCCCGGTGAGCGGGCGGTGGCACGGAATCGCCGGATCGAACGCTGGCGTCCGTAGTCGGGCTTGCGGTTGCTGCGCGATCGACATAGGCGACGACGCGGTCGTAGGGCGTCGGCTTGGCGGCGATGTAGCCGGTGCCGCTGACGTCCTCGAACTGCAGGTCGAACTGCGCGTCGGCCGGGACCGGGCATGCGTGGTGAAGCGCAAGTCCTTCGGCGTTGCGGCGTGTTGAGCTTCCGTAGAAGCTCCATGGGATCGGCGTCGGAGGTGAAGCCTTGCACCTCGGCCTCGCTGGTCCAGCCCGGATCGTCGTCGCCGTGCGGCGATGAAGCCGCCGCCGATCGAGCCTTCGAGGAACGGCCGGCGGAAGAGATTGGCGCTGCGCGATGCGGCCGGAAAGCATCTGCGGGTCGAGCATCAGCCCCTGGAAGAACGACGAGAAGCCGGAGGCGTTGGCGCCGGGTCGATCGCGCCTGCGCCGTAGTCGAGATCGTTGACGAACGGGTCGGCGCTGCCCGCGAGCGCCTGGTCGACATAGCCGGCCGCGCGAGAACGGGTCGAACACCGCGTCGCCGTAGTAGCGGCCCCAGGCGTCCAGTCCCTGCAGGCGGAACGCGTCGTTGAGCAGTCGAGCCGGCGTCGCGGTTGGCGCTGAGCGGCGCGTAGTCGCCGCCGCGGGCGCGCGACCGCCTCAGCGCTTCCTGTGCGCTCTCGATCGCGCGGTCGGAATCGTAGTCGTCGATGGCGATCGCGGTCTCGAAGTTCGAGGTCACCGGATCGTTGGGATCGAGACGGTCGGCGTTCTCCAGCGCCTGCTCGGCCGGCGTCGCGCTCGCCGCTTTCGTAGTAGCCGGCGGCGAGCAGCAGCAGCGCCTGCGCATAGGCCGGGTTGGCGGTGGATGCCGGCGAGCAGGTCCTGCATCGCCTTGTCCATCTCGCCGGTCTGCAGATAGTAGCGCCCGCGCGCGATCAGCCCGATGTCGAAGGACGGATCGACCGCCAGCGCCTTGTCGATCAGCGACCTTGGCTTCCTTCACCCGGTCCTGGTCGAGATAGAGGATGGCGAGATTGGCGTAGGACACGGGGTCGTTCGGATCGAGTTCGATCGAGCGCTTCAGCGCCGCCTCGGCCTCGCGGTCGGCGTCGCGCGCGCTCTGCACGATTGCCGAGCGCATTCCAGATCGTGGTCGAACCCGGCGCGATCTTGGCGGCGCGCGTCAGGTCGGCCAGGGCGCCTTCGAGATCGCTTTCGATGCCGGCCTTGTAGTTGGCGCGCGCCTCGAGCGCCGTCGGATCGTCCGGATCGATCGCAAGCGACCGCGCGATCGCCTCCTTCACCTGCTCGCGGTCGTCGATGAGAATCGCGAGCTGCGCGCGATAGGCGGGCAGCGTCGGATCGTCGGGATAGCGCGCCTCGGCGCGCTTGATGACGTCGATCGCCGCCGGAATGTCCTTCAGGAAGCCGGCGGTCCAGGCTTCGGCGAGTGCCGCGTAGGGGCCGCCGCCCTGCACGACGGGCGGTTGCTCGACGCGGTCCGGGTCGGCGAGCGCGCGCGCGAAATAGCCGCCATAGAGCGCGATGGCCCGGCGCCTGGCATCGAGCCGGGGCGCTGCCCGCTGGAACAGCTGCGCCGCCTCGGCGATATCGGTTCTCGGCGCCGGCGGCGAGCGCGTCGATCAGGTCGAGCCGCGCTTTCTGCGCGGCGGTGAGGCGGAAGCGCGCGCGCCTGCGTCCGCCGCATCGAGCGCGGCCTGCCTGCCGTCATAGGACAGCGACACTTCGGCCAGCGTCAGCCAGTCCTCGGCGGTGCGGGCGGCTTCCGGCATGGCGCCGATGCGCGCGCGCTGGCCGCGCATGTCGGGGCTGGACAGCGGCGAGGCCGGCATCCAGCCGAACGAGTTGCGCAGCGACAGGTAGAACAGCATCTGCTCGCGGTCGTCGGGATCGACGATGACGACCTTGGTCGGCGCCTGGCCGATCGAGGCGACCGCCGCTTCGCCTTGGGCGACGCTGACCGAGCCGAATTCGTTGGAGAGCTCGACCAGGCCTTCCAGCACGATCAGCGAGGTCTTGCCGCCGTCCACCGTCATCGTCCAGTCGGTGCCGCGGATCGCCGCCGCCGCTGCCGGCGTCTCGACCGTCAGGCCCTCGCCGCCGCGTTCGGCGCGCGCCCAGATCGTGCCGGACTGCAGCGCCGAACGTCGTGTCGGCGGCCGCGCCGATCTGCTTGACCAGCAGCGTCGTGTTGCGGCCGAGCCGCATCTGCGTGTGGTCGGCGAACAGCACCGCCAGGCTGCCCAGCGGCGTTGGTGCGCAGCATGTCGCCGGCCAGCAGGTCCTGCTTGACGTCGACGCTGCGCCAGGTCGGACACGTCGATGAAGCGCACTTCCTCGCCGGTCTTGCGGGCGATCACCGAGCCGGCGGCCGGTGCGCCGCGCGCCACGACCTCCGCATGCGCAGGCACGACGCAACAAAACACGGCAAGCGCCGCCACCCCCCTCAGAAACCTGCCCATGTCATGCTCTGTATAAGTTCCCCGGAGCGATATGCGAATAAACGATTTGGACTGTCAAGTTTTCGTTTGATCGCAATCTCGAGTTGCGGCAAGCATCGCTTTCGTTCTTGTGCTTATCACTCCGGTGCGATTCGAAAAATCATGAAAGACAAGCAAAGCATTCATCCGATAGGAGCAATTGACTGCCCGGGAGACGTCGCCAGGAGGCAATACCTCGACCATCTGAAGAAGATCAACGATGTCTTCTACGACCAGATTCGCATCGCGGACCAGAAGGCGGCCTATATCTTCACCTTCATGATCGCTTTCCTGATCAGCTCGGCCGAAGGGCGCCAGGTCTTCAGGCTCGAACGCTACCAGTCCGGCGAGCCGGTCGCCATCGTTCTCTCGGCGCTGACCGGCATCGCGATCGTAGTGGCGCTGGTTTCGGCCATCATGGTCGTGCTGCCGCGTCACGTCACCGCTTCGACGTCGCTCTACTGGGGCGGCTGGCCGTCCAACCGCACCGCCTTCATGGCGGCCAGGCAAGGCGGCGACCAGGACTATCTGTTCAAGCAGTACCTGACCAATGTCGACACGCTGTCGGCCATCAACCGCTCCAAATACCGCTATGTGGCGCTGGCTTTTCGCGGCCTGCTGGCGACGGTGCTGGGTTATGTGCTGCTGCTTGCCTGGCAGGCGGGCGCGTCCTCCACGGTATTAGGTTAGCCGCTTCGCTGCGGTCGCCGAGATCCCGGCATTGCGCCTGTGGATGCACGCGCCTGCGATTGCCGCTTTTCCCGTTTTCGACTAGCGTTGACCAAACGATAAAAAACGTCGGGTTAATCAACAAGCCAGAGGGTCGTCACATGTCCAGATCTCCAGCCGTTTCCAGCCTGCCCGAATTGTCGCGCCGCGCCGTCCTCAAGACCGCCGGCGCCGGCGTCGCCCTTGCGGCGGCGGGTTTCCCGTCGCGCCTTCTTGCAGCCGATCCGATCAAGGTCGCGGCGATCTATACCGTGCCCGTCGAGCAGCAGTGGGTGAGCCGCATCCACAAGGCGGCAAATGCCGCCAAGGAGCGCGGCGACATTGAATACGTCTATTCGGAAAACACCTCCAACAACGACTATGAGCGCGTCATGCGCGAATATTGCGAGGCCGGCCACAAGCTGATCGTCGGCGAGGTGTTCGGCGTCGAGGAGGCCGCCCGCACCGTCGCCAAGGACTATCCCGACGTCGCCTTCCTGATGGGATCGAGCTTCAAGCCGGATGCCGCGGTGGCGAATTTCTCGGTGTTCGACAATTACATCCAGGACGCTTCCTACCTGTCCGGCATCATCGCCGGCGCCATGACCAAGTCGAAGAACATCGGCATGGTCGGCGGCTATCCCATCCCCGAGGTGAACCGGCTGATGAACGCCTTCATGGCGGGCGTCAGGGAAAGCGCCGCCGACACGAAGTTCCAGGTCGCCTTCATCGGCTCGTGGTTCGATCCGCCCAAGGCCAAGGAAACCGCCTTCGCGCAAATCGACGGCGGCGCCGACCTTCTTTATGCCGAGCGCTTCGGCGTTTCCGACGCCGCCAAGGAGCGCAAGGTGCTGGCGGTCGGCAATGTCATCGACACGCAGAAGGATTACCCCGAAACGGTCGTCGCCTCGGCGCTGTGGCATTTCGAGCCGACGCTCGACAACGCCATCGGCGCGGTGAAGGCCGGTTCCTTCAAGGCCGACGACTATGGGGTGTTTTCCTTCATGAAGGCCGGCGGCTGCTCGCTGGCTCCGCTCGGCACCTTCGAGGGCAAGGTGCCGGCCGAGATCATGGCCAAGGTCGCCGAGAAGGAAAAGGCTATCAAGGACGGCTCGTTCATGGTGAGATCAACGACGCCGAGCCGAAATCGAGCTAGCTCTTTCGCCTCTCCCCTTGTGGGAGAGGTCGGATTGCCCCGTAGCCGCGAAGCGGCGAGGTCGGCAATCCGGGTGAGGGGTACCCGGTAGGACACCTTCATCCGACCTCGCTTCGCTCGGCCACCTTCTCCCACAAAGGGAGAAGGCGTCCCGTCATCGCCCCGCCCGGATTGCGGACGAATGTCTTACACCACCCCAGCCGAACCTCCCGTCCTTCGCCTGTCCGGCATTACCAAGCGTTTTGGGCGGCTTACCGCCAACGACGCCATCTCCTTCGAGTTGAACAGGGGCGAGGTGATCGCGCTGCTCGGCGAGAACGGCGCCGGCAAGACGACGCTGATGAACATCCTGTTCGGCCATTATGTCGCCGATGAAGGATCGATCGAGGCGTTGGGCCAGACGCTGCCGCCCGGCGACCCGAAGGCGGCGCTCGCCGCCGGCATCGGCATGGTGCACCAGCACTTCACCCTCGCCGACAACATGACCGTTTTGGAAAACATCACGCTCGGCACGCAGAGCCTGTGGCGGCCGCGCCTCTACCGCGCCTCGGCGCGCACCCGCATCGCGAAACTCGCTGCCGATTTCGGTCTTGCCGTGAACCCGGATGCGCGGGTGGGCGCGCTCTCGGTCGGCGAGCGGCAGCGTGTCGAAATCCTGAAGGCGCTTTACCGCGACGCCCGCGTGCTGATCCTCGACGAGCCGACAGCTGTGCTGACGCCTGCCGAGACCGAAGCGCTATTTAGCACCCTCAAGATGCTGGTCGCCAACGGCCTTTCCATCATCTTCATCTCGCACAAGCTCGGCGAGGTGATGGCGGTGAGCGACCGGGTGCTGGTGCTGCGTTCGGGCCGGCTCACCGGCGAGCGCACGACCGCCGAGACCACGCGGGCCGAACTCGCCACGCTGATGGTGGGACGGGAAGTGCAGCTGCCGCCAATCGTCGACGTGCCGTTCGGCGGGCGGGCGGTTGTACTGGAGGCGATCTCGACGGCCGGAAAAAGCTCCGGCGCGCCGCTCGTCCGCGCCTCACTGACGTTGAAGAACGGCGAAATTCTCGGAATCGCCGGTGTTTCGGGCAACGGCCAGACGGCACTGGCGGCCGTGTTATCGGGCAGCGAGCCGCCAACCGAAGGCAACATCGTGCTTGCCGGCGAAGCGCATGCGCCCTGGTCGCCGCTCGAGGCTTTGGGACTCGGCATCGGCCGTATTCCGGAAGACCGCCATGCGATTGGCACGATCGGCGATATGACGGTGACGGAAAACATGATCCTGGAAAGCTATCGTTCTCCGCGCTTCTGCCGGCACGGTTTCCTCGACTGGCGGGCGGCGCGCGCCTTCGCTGAGGAGGTGATCGCCGACTATGAGGTGAAATGCCCATCACCCGAAGCGCGCATCCGGCTGCTGTCGGGCGGCAACATGCAAAAACTGATCCTCGGTCGGGTCCTCGACCCCAAGCCGCGCATCATCATCGCCAACCAGCCGACGCGCGGTCTCGACGTCGGCGCTGTCGCCTATGTGCACACGCGGCTGATCGCGGCGCGCGACCGTGGCGCCGCCGTGCTGCTGATCTCCGAAGATCTGGAGGAAATCATGGCGCTGTGCGACCGCATCGCCGTCATCTCCAAGGGCCAGATCTCGACGGTGTCGAAACGCGGAGAGCGAACCATCGGGGAGATCGGCCAATTGATGGCGGGACACGTCGAGGTTCTTCCTTCTCCCCGTTTACCGGGAGAGGGCGCCCAAAGGGCGGATGAGGGGCTTTCCTGATGCGTCGCACGGCCCCTCATCTGCCTGCCGGCATCTTCTCCCCGCAAGCGGGGAGAAGAGCGATCACCGGAGACCTCCATGCGGCTTGAGCCCAAACCCGCGCCGTCGCTTGCCGCGACGCTGGCCTATCCGCTGGCGGCGATCGCCGCCACGCTGGCCGTCGCATCGCTGCTGGTGCTCGCCTCTGGCGCGTCGCCCTTCTCGGTATTCTATCTCGTCGCAAAGGGTGCGGCCGGCTCGCAATTCGCGCTGCTTGAAACGCTGACGCGCGCCACGCCGCTGATCTTCACCGGCCTTGCGGTGGCCGTCGCCTTCCGCGCAAAACTGTGGAACATCGGGGCCGAGGCGCAGCTCTATATCGGTGCGGTGGTGACCGTGGTGCTCGGCACCGGAGCGCTGCCGCTGCCCTCCGGCCTGCTCATCCCCATAATCATGCTCGCCGCGATGGCGGCGGGCGCGCTGCTGCTCGCCGGCCCTGCGGTTCTGAAGACGCGTTTCGGCGTCGACGAGGTGGTCACCACGCTGCTCCTCAACTTCATCGTTCTCCTGTTCGTGTCGATGCTGCTCGAAGGCCCGCTCAAGGACCCGATGGGGCTCGGCTGGCCGCAATCCTCGAAGGTCATCGCCGAGGCGCAATTGCCGCGCATCATCCAGGGCAAGCGCCTGCATTACGGCTTCGTGCTGGCGCTGGTGGCGGCGGTCGCGATGTGGGTGGTGATGAAGAAGACGGTGCTGGGCTACGAGATGCGCGCCGTCGGCCACAATCCGGAAGCCGCGCGTTTTGCCGGCATTCCGGTCAACCGCGTGCTGATGAAGACAGCACTTCTCTCCGGCGGGCTGGCAGCCCTTGCCGGCTTCTCCGAAGTCGCCGGCCTGAAGGGCAACCTCACCCTCGATCTGTCGCCGGGCTTCGGCTATTCGGGCATCGTGGTGGCCATGCTCGCCATGCTCAATCCGCTCGGCGTCGTCGCCTCGGCGATCTTCGTCGCCGGCATTTTTGTCGGCGCCGACGCCATGAGCCGTGCGGCCGGCGTGCCCAGTTACATCGCCGATGTCATGGTGGCCACCGCGCTGCTGTCGATGGTCACGGCGATCCTGTTTTCAAGGTACAGGGTGAGGTGGAGGTGATGGTGTCGATGATCCATCATACCCCCGGCAGGACAGAGGGGGGCAACGTCGAGCGCAAACCCCCACTGTACTCCAAATCGAGGGCCAACGCCTGATGGAACAAGCCCTCGAAATCCTCTTCACCGCTTCGTTCTGGGTCGCAGCGATCCGCATAGCCTCGCCGCTGATCTTCGCCACCATGGGCGAACTGATCTGCGAGCGCGCCGGCGTGCTCAATCTCGGCATCGAGGGCATCATGACGGTCGGCGCCTTCGCCGGCTGGTTCACCGTCTATTCCGGCGGCGATCTGTGGACGGGTGTCGCGATCGCCGCCCTTGCCGGCGCCATGTTCGGCCTGTTGCACGCAACGCTGACGGTGCCGCTCGGCCTGTCGCAGCACGTGGTCGGCATCGGCATCACGCTTCTCGCCACCAGCCTCACCTATTTCACCTATCGCCTGGCGCTGCCGGAAGTCACTTCGCCGCCCAAGATCGAGCCGTTTCAGCCGCTGCCGATCCCCGGCCTGTCGCAAATCCCGGTCGTCGGCGAGGCGCTGTTTGCGCAGACGCCGCTCACCTATCTCGCCTTCGCCACGGTCGCCATCGTCGCCTGGCTGCTCTACCGCACGCCGCTGGGGCTTGCCATGCGCGCCGTCGGCGAAAACCCGTCCGCCGTCGAGGCGCAAGGCATCAGCGTCACCGGCATCCGCATGGGCGCGGTGATGGCCGGCAGCGCGCTGATGGCGGTCGGCGGCGCCTTTCTCACCATGTCGGCCTTCAACTCGTTCTTCTTCGAGATGATCAACGGCCGCGGCTGGATCTGCATCGCGCTGGTCGTGTTCGGCTCGTGGCGGCCCGGCAAGGCGCTGCTCGGCGCCATCCTGTTTGCCGCCTTCGACGCCTACCAGGTACGCCTGCAGCAGCTTTCCGGTGGCGTCGTGCCCTATCAGGTGTTCCTGATGATGCCTTATGTCCTGTCCATCCTGGCGCTGGTGCTGGTGGCGCGCCGCGCCACCTATCCGAAGGCGCTGATGATCCCCTACCAGAAAGGCGAGAGATGAGTTTTGACCTGATCGTCAAGGGCGGCCGGCTTCCCGATGGGCGCGTTGCCGATATCGGTATCAAGGGCGAGCAGATCGCGGCAATCGAGGCATCGCTGCCGGCCGGGCCTGCGAGGGTTGTCGACGCAACCGGCAATCTCGTCTCGCCGCCCTTCGTCGACCCGCATTTCCACATGGACGCGACGCTCTCCTACGGCATCCCGCGCATCAACGCGTCGGGCACGCTGCTCGAAGGCATCGCGCTCTGGGGTGAGCTGAAGCCGCTGCTCACCCACGAGGCGGTGAAGGAACGGGCGCTCAGATATTGCGACTGGGCTGTTTCGATGGGGCTGCTCGCCATCCGCACCCATGTCGACGTCTGCGACGACCGGCTGCTGGCAGTGGAAGCGCTGCTGGAGGTGAAGAAGGAAATCGCCGGGCTATATCGACCTGCAACTGGTCGCCTTCCCCCAGGACGGCCTCTACCGTTCGCCGACGGCTCGTGAAAACACCATCCGCGCGCTTGGCATGGGCGTCGATATCGTCGGCGGCATTCCGCATTTCGAGCGCACCATGGCCGACGGCGCCCGCTCGGTGACCGAGCTTTGCGAGATCGCCGAAAAGCGCGGCCTGATGGTGGACATGCATTGCGACGAGACCGACGATCCTTTGTCGCGCCACATCGAGCAACTGGCCTACGAGACGCAGCGGCTCGGCCTGCAGGGCAGGGTGGCCGGCTCGCACCTCACATCCATGCATTCGATGGACAATTATTACGTCTCCAAGCTGTTGCCGCTGATCGCCGAAGCCGGGGTTTCCGCGATCCCCAATCCGCTGATCAACATCATGCTGCAGGGCCGCCACGACACGTTTCCAAAGCGCCGGGGCATGACCCGCGTCAAGGAGATGCAGGCGCTGGGCATCCGCGTCGGCTTCGGCCAGGATTGCGTGCTCGACCCGTGGTATTCGCTGGGCACCGCCGACATGCTGGACGTTGCATTCATGGGCCTGCACGTGGCGCAGATGTCGAGCCCCGCCGACATGGCGAAGTGCTTCGACATGGTCACATCGGTCAACGCGGCGATCATGGGGCTCGACCATCTCGGGCTTGAGGTGGGCAAGCGCGCAAGCCTCGTCGTGCTCGACGCCGGCAGCGCGATCGAGGCGGTGCGGCTGCGGCCCGAGCGGCTTTGCGTCATCGCGCGCGGCAGGGTGGTGGCCGAGCGGGAGCGCCGGGAGACGAAGCTGTCGCTTGCCGGACGACCCGCATCGGTGAACCGGAGGCATGAGGCTTCCCGCAATTGAAAAACCTATCGTGATGGGTTATGTTGCGGATGGTCACTGTTTTGCAAGAGGCTGGCTTCGCATCGTGATCTTCAGCGACGATCATGAGCCAGCCCACGTTCACGTGTTCGGTGATGGTCATGCGAAGATCAATCTCCAGCCTGATACGCTCGAGCTGCTGTGGACTCTGACAAGGAGCGAGGCGCGAAAGGCTATGAAGATCGTTGCCAAGAATCGAGAATCGCTTCTCGAGAGATGGAGAGAGCTGCATGGTTGACTGGACGATTCAGCAACTGGACGAAGCAGCGAAGCGTGGCGCTCGCCCAAAGGTCGAGCCTCGCGCTGTTGCCGTTTCATTCGAACGAGACAGTGGCATCTTTGTTCTGAAGCTCGACAACGGGACGAGTTTTGCTTTTCCGGCGGATCTGGTCGAGGGATTGTCGGGGGCCAGTTCGGACGACCTCGCCAATGTAGAGATGCTCGGCGACGGGTTCGGTTTGCACTGGGAGGCGTTGGATGTGGACTACACAGTCGCCGCCCTAGCGGCAGGACTTTTCGGCACGACGTCCTACCTGGCGCGGCGGGCTGGCCAGACCAGGTCGGAGGCCAAGGCTTCCGCCGCACGCCTGAACGGCGCCGCGGGAGGCCGCCCACGCAAACAAGCAGGTTGACCCGCCGGCGTGTTTGGCCGTTCGCGCTGCCTTCGCCCATCTCTTATGCCACACCCGAATAGGCATAGTTATTTCGCCTGCCCCTTGATATGGACCTGCCATTCGAGGGCAACACCATGACACTGTCGGAACTGCGAGCGTCGAAAAATCTCATCCTGGCCGGCGTGCTGCTCATGCTGGGCGGCGATTTCCTGTTCGCCCTCAACGACGCCATGGGCAAGTGGCTGGTCGCCAGCTTCTCGGTCGGCCAGGTGGTGCTGATCCGTTCGATCGGCGCGTTCATCATCCTCGGCCCGATGATCGCCCGCCAGGGCTCGGAAAAGCTGTTGCGCATGGAACGCCCCGGCCTGCAGTTGCTGCGCGTGGTTTTTGCCACGCTCGACACCGGGCTTTTTTACGCGGCGGTGGTCTACCTGCCGCTGGCTGACGTGATGAGCTTCTACATGGCGGGGCCGATCTACGTTGCTGCGCTCTCGCATCTGCTGCTCGGCGAAAAGGTCGGCTGGCGTCGCTGGGCCGCCGTTCTGGTGGGTTTCTGCGGCGTGCTGATCATGCTGAACCCGTCTTCGGCGGCGCTTTCGCTGCCGTCGATCTTCGCGCTCATCGGCAGCCTTTCCTTCGCCTTCGTCATCATCCTCAGCCGCCTGCTGCGCGGCACCAGCGACACCACGCTGGTGACCTGGCAGACGGTCGGCGCATTGGTCGTCGGTGGGGCGCTGGCCATCGGTCACTGGAAGACCCCGGGCGCGCTCGATTTCGGCGCCATGCTGCTTCTGGGTGTGGTCTCGTGTGGCGCGCATATGATGATCACGCGGGCGCTCAAGCTGGCGCCGGCCTCGACGCTGGCGCCGCTGCACTACACGCTGCTTCTATGGGCTGTCGTCTTCGGCCTGGTGTTCTTCAACGACGTGCCAAGCTCCCGCATCCTCATCGGTTCGGGCATCATCGTGCTGGCCGGCCTGTTCATCTTCCACCGCCAGAAGGTGGTCGACACGGTGCCGCCGGAGAATGTCGCAAGCACTATCAACTAAACGGAGACAATGAGCCGCTGAAACTACCCGACGAAGCCCACGGCCTTGTGGCTGCCGTCGCAGAACGGCTTGTTGTTGGAGTGTCCACAGCGGCACAGGAATGTCCGGGTTGTGCGCTCGATCGTGCGTCCGGTGCCCGAAACAACCTCGATATTGCCTTCGACTTTAAGCGGGCCATTGGGCTGTGGCGCGGCCTTCACCGGTCCGTTGCGCACCGCCAGCGCAACCGAGTCTTTCGAAGCCGGCTCGCCGCTTGCGATGAAGCCGGCATTGGTGTGGCTGCCGTCGCAATAGGGTTTGTTCTCCGAGGCGCCGCAGCGGCACAGCGTGGCGCGGAACGACACCTCACCATTGATGTCGAGTTCGGCGCTGAAGGCGAGGGGTCCGTTCTCGCGCAGCCGGACGGTATTGACCACCGGCGGCTTTTCGTCGGCGCCGCCGTCCTTGCGGTGGTAGGTGATGGCGCCGGACGGGCAGGCATGCGCGATCAACACAACAGCCTCGACCGAACCCGCTTCAGGATGGATCCATTCGCCGGGCGCGTTGGGCACGAAGACATCCGGATTGCCGAGTACGCAGTTGCGCGAATGGATGCAGCGCTTGCCGTCAAAACCGATGTCGATCTTTTCGCCTTCGACAAAACGCCGTGCCATGGGTCAGCCCTCCTTCGCTTGCCTGCGCCGAGATTATCACGCCGCGAAGGAAAACAAAGTCAAACGGCTGCCCGAAAGCGAAGGCAGGCATAGCTCGACCGCCGCGATGCAGGCGATCGTTGAGCGAACGGCTGGCCCCTGCGGAATCTGGCCGCGAGGACCGAAGCTGTTATCCCTTTACCCGGTCGCTCTTCGGGTCGTAGAGCGGCCCGAGATGGATTGTCGCCGGCGTGTTTTCCATCGCCACCACCAGCTCATAATCGCCCGCCGTCAGGAAATCGTCGTCGACGCCGCCGGCGTGCCTGATATAGCCGTAGCCGATGGGCTTGCCGATGGTATAGCCGTAGCCGCCGCTGGTCAGGTAGCCGACCGGCTCGCCATTGCGCAAAATCGTCTCGCGGCCGAGAAGCACGATATCCGGATCGTTCGTGGTGAAGCCGACGAGGCGTTTTTTCAGCGGCTCGTTGTGCACCTTTTCCAGGGCCTTGCGACCGAGGAAGTCGGTGTCCTTGCGCAGCTTCACCGCCCAGCCGAGGCCCGCCTCGAACGGCGTGTCGCTGGGCGTGATGTCCGAACCCCAGGCGCGGTAGCCCTTCTCCAGCCGGAGCAATTCCATGGCGCGGTAGCCGACCGGGCGGATGCCGAACGGTTCGCCCGCCGCCATCAGCGCGTCGAACACGGCGCCGGCGGCGTCGGTCGGCGTGTGCAATTCCCAGCCGAGTTCGCCGACATAGGTGACGCGCAATGCCCGGACCGGGTGGCCGGCGATCTCGATCTCGCGAACATGACCAAACGGGAAGCCGCCGTTGGAAACGTCCGGATTGGCGACCGCCGCCAGCACGTCCCGCGCTTTCGGCCCCATCAATGACAGCGTGGCGAAAGCCTCGGTCACATCTTTAAGCGTGGTGTCCAGCCCGGCCGGAATATGATCGCTGATCCAGGAAGAATCGTGGGTACGGAAGCCGGTGCCGATGACGATGTAGAATTTGTCCCGAGCCAGCCGCGCCACCGTCAGGTCGGCCTCGATGCCGCCGCGCGTGTTCAGGAGCTGCGTGTAGGTGATCCGCCCCGAGGGCTTGTCGACGTCGTTGGCACAGATGAACTCGAGCGCCCGCAGCGCGTCGGGTCCGGTCAGCTCATATTTGGCGAAGGAAGACTGGTCGAAGATGCCGACCTTTTCGCGGACATGGCGATGCTCGTCGCCGACGGGAGAAAACCAGTTCTGCCGTCCCATCGAATAGACGTCCTCGGCCTCTCTGCCTTCGGGCGCGAACCAGTTCGGCCGCTCCCAGCCGAGTTTCTGCCCGAACACAGCACGGTGCTTTTGAAGGCGGTCGTAGAGCGGCGACACCAGCGCCGGCCGGCCGGATTGATATTCCTCGTGCGGAAAGCCTATAGCGTAGTGCTTGCCATAAGCTTCGAGCGTGCGGTCGCAGACCCATTGCCGGTCGCGGTGCAGGCCGGAGAAGCGGCGGATGTCGACCACCCACAGGTCGAGCGGCGCTTCGCCATCGATCACCCATTGCGCCAGCACCCAGCCGACGCCACCGCCCGACGCGATGCCGAATGCGTTGAAGCCGGCGCCGACGAACATGTTGGGGCATTCGGGTGCGGTGCCGAGGATGAAATTGCCGTCCGGCGTAAAACTCTCCGGCCCGTTGATCATCTGCTTGACGCCGGCCGTCCTGCAGCGCCGGCACGCGCGCGATCGCCTGGCTCATGTGCTGTTCGAAATGATCGAAATCGTCGTCGAAAAGCCGGAACTCCCAGTCGTTGGGCACGTCGCCGCCGGCAAGTCCGGTCCGCCACGCCTGCGGGTTGGGCTCATAGCCGCCCATCACCAGCCCTCCGACCTCCTCCTTGAAATAGGTGCGGCGGTCGGGATCGCGGATGGTCGGCGCGTCCGCCGCCAGTCCGGCGATCTTTTCGGTGATGATGTACTGGTGTTTCACCGGCTGCAAAGGCACGTTTATGCCTGCCGCCGCGCCCATTTGCCGCGCCCATTGGCCGGCGCAGTTCACCACCTTCTCGCAGGCGATCGAACCCTGGCTAGTCTTCACCGCGACGATGCGGCCCTCCTTCATGTCGAAGCCGGTGACGCGCACGTCCTCGTAGAGCTTCGCGCCATGCATGCGAGCGCCCTTGGCCAGCGACTGGGTGACGTCGCAAGGGCTTGCCTGGCCGTCGGTCGGCAGCCACGAGGCGCCGACAAGGTCGGAAACCTCCATCAGCGGCCACGTCGCCTTCACCTCGGCCGGCGAGATCAGGTGCATCTCCATGCCGAAGCTTTTCGCCGTCGTCGCCAGCCGCTTGAATTCGGTCCAGCGGTCCTGGTTGGTGGCGAGCCTCAGGCAGCCGGTCATCTTCCAGCCGGTGGCAAGCCCGGTCTCGGCCTCCAGTCCCTTGTAGAGATCGACCGAATATTTGAGCACGCGGGTGATCGACGCCGACGAGCGCAATTGCCCGACCAGCCCCGCTGCATGCCAGGTCGAGCCGGAGGTCAGCTTGCCCTGCTCGAGCAGCACAACATCGGCCTTGTGGTCGCGCGCCAGATGGTAGGCCGTCGAGCAGCCGATGATGCCACCGCCTATGACGACGATCTCAGCATGTGTGGGCAACGTCATGGGTGGTCGGTTCCGTATTTCGTTCGGTAGCTGTCGAGGGCTGTTTCAAGCCGCGACAGGTTTTCCCTGGTGTAGGCGACGTAGTCGGCGCCGGGCGCCGTCAGGTGCAGTTCCGAAACCAGGCTCCACATCGTTTCGCGCAACAGCGAGGCGCATTGCATGGCGAGATGCGAGCGTTGCGTTTGCCGGTCGGGCTCGCGACCGAAGTAGGCGGCGAGCAATTCGCCGGATTCGGCAGCCGTCATGCCGGCATTGGAGGCGATGCCGGCGAGGTCGAACATCGCCGTGTTGAATCCGGCATATTCGAAATCGATCAGCCAGAGCCTGTCGCCGTCGTCGAGAAAATTCGCCGGCAGCAGATCGTTGTGGCCGAAGATCACCGGCAGCGGCATCTGTGCGCGCTCCAGCTCGTCGGCGAGCGCGAGATAGCGCGGCAGTTCACCCTTCATGCGGCTGCCGCCGTCCTCCAGCGTGCGCGCATAGTCGCGGATCACGTGGAAGACCCAGAACATGAAGCCGGCGCCCGAAACATGCATCGGCATGGTCTGGTGGAAGTTGCAAGCAAGTTCGGCGATGCGCCACCGGTTCTGGCGCACATCATCCGCGGCATAGGTCTTGGCGCCGAGAAACTGCGTCACCATCACGCCGGGTTGCGCGTAGCGCACTTCCGGCGCGAAACCCGCGGCGTGGGCAGCCTTCGCCACCATGATCTCGCGCTCGCGGAAGACGTGGTGAAACGGGAAGTCGCTGCCAAAGCGCACGACGTGCTTGCCGGCAGCGTCGCTGACCACCCAGCTCTCGTTCGACAACCCGCCCTTCAGCGGTTCGATTGCGATGCTGCCATTCCAGCAGGGCAGCGCCTGAATGCGGTCTTCAGCCTTTGTCATGTTCTTAGCCGGCGACGACGGCGCTCCCCCAAGCAGCAGGTAGAAGAGAGCCTTGCGCCAGCGTGCTGTCAATGCCGACTTGTGGCTTCTTGTGCCTTTTTGACCGGTTGGTGACGGTTTTTTGTTCGACACTCGAAAAATTTGATACCGGATGGCCCGGAAATGTTAAGTCCAGGCCAGGAGGCTGACACAGTAGTGTCATGAACCATTCGAAGCGCCATAGCGACATCCTGCGGCTGGTGCAGGAAGAAGGCACCATCACCATCGCCAGCCTGGCCGACAGGCTAGGCGTCTCGCTGGAAACCATCCGGCGCGACGTGAAGCCGCTCACCGGCGATGGCTCGGTGCTGAAAATGCACGGCGCCATCGGCCTGCCGAGCTATTCTGGCGAAGCGCCGTTCGAAAAGCGCATGCGCGAGAACAGCGACGCCAAGCGGGCGATCGCCCGCCATGTCGCGGCCAGCATCCAGGACGGCGATTCCATCATGATGGACAACGGCGCCACCACCAGCTTCCTGGCGCGCGAACTGCTCGGGCACCGCCGGCTTACCGTCATCACCAATTCCTCCGACATCGCCCGCACGCTGGCCACCGTCAACGGCAACAGGGTCTATATGGCAGGGGGCGAACTGCGCAGCGATTCAGGGGCGGCGTTCGGCGTGTCGGCGATCGACTTCGTCTCGAAGTTCAGCGTCGCTCACGCCATCATCTCGGCCGGCGCCGTCGATCTCGTCGGCGGCATCATGGACTACAACCTCGAGGAGGCGGAATTCGCCAGGATGGTGCTGGCGCGCGGCGTCCGCTCCCTGGTCATCACCGACCACACGAAATTCGGCCGGCAAGGGCTGGTGCAGGTCTGCGGCTTTTCTGGTTTCGGCGAGCTGGTGACCGACAGCGCTCCGCCGCGCGATATTGCCAACGCGCTGGCAGATGCCGGCGTCCGGCTCTCCATTACGGGCGTGGTTTAGCCGCCTCTGAGTTCTCATTGGCGCAGTCGGTCGGAAAATCCAGCTGCGATCGACCTGCCATCCCAGTCGGAAATCCTTTCGGCAGTGCGCTCAGAACCTGGTCAACAGCGCGCGGCGCGTTAGCGATCAGGGCATCGAAGATCGACGTCGTCAGGCGGACGCTGATACCCGCTTCTGCGGCAGTCTGTAGAAAATGACGCGGCATGATGTCGTGGATGGCGTAGTGCCGTTTTGCGCCGACCGACATAGCGAGCTTGAACTTCTTGCGTGCGATTTGAATGTTGTCGACGCTTGGCTGGGCGCGCAGGACATCATAGAGCAGCGTCATTCGAAAGCGCCCACCGGTACTCAAGAAAATACTGAAGTTCTTGGCATGGCCGTCGGTCGCGCCGAGAAGCCAGAACACGATGCTGGCCCGGATAAAGGTTGTGATGTCGTATTCAGATGAGTCGCTCCCTTTGAGTAGGTCAAGGATTTTTGCCCATCGCGGGGCCGCCTTCGGACTGGTACTTTCTGGAAGGGGGAACAGACAGAGCCTGACAGCAATCTTCCTGGCGCAGCCTGATGAGCCGGTTGTCGCGCGTCCAGCGCCGATCAAATCTCTCGACGATCAGGGTCCGGCGCCCACCGAAATCCGCGATCTCGGCGTTCGCGCTTTCAATGCCCAAGGCGCTCAAGAGCTTGAGGCACAGATATTCGTTCTCGACGCTGTTCGACAGATCGACGCCGTTGGCGATTCGCCCGATCTGAGGTTTCAGAATATGCGTTGTCGCCGTCGTTCCCAAAGGTTTGAACCACCGGTCGTCCTTGCGCAGGAGCGCGGTCTTTTCTCGCACGCCGGCAATTGAGATTCGGAAATCCTCCTCCTCACCGACGCCAAGGGGACCGGTGCCAGGTTGTTAATTATGTCGGCAGCTTCACTGTCGCTGACGGGTTTGCCTTCGACGCCCCGTGCACGCCCCGGGTCGATACCGTCAGGAAGATTGCAGAGCGCCGACGCAGTCGTGACCGAGGGCTGTCCGCAAGCTGTAGGGATCGGATCCTTCGGCGCCGACCCGTTCTGCTATGCGCTTGCGGATAGGTTCACTATCGGGAAGCAGGTTGCCGAAGACATTGACTACGGACGCGCCGACATACCGGTCTTCACGCAAAGGAAGAGACAGGGAGATGGGAAATGTGGCGTCCCAACCGAGCCAATCGGGATGATAGGTGAAGTCAATCGCACCGCTGCTTTCCTGATTCAGCACGCCCACAAGGCGCCCGTTGAGAAATACGTTCAGCGGGACATGCGCGCGCGGACGCGGCATCAGAAAATGTTCTCAATATCGGCAGCGCTGCCCTTGGTGCGGGGACGGACAAAAGCTCAAGATCGAGCGCTGTCAGGGCTTCCATAAGCGTGCGCAACTGCATGGCAGGCTCGCCCGCCTCCAGGCGTGACACGGTCCCTTGCCGGAGGTGGATGTGTCCCCCTAAAGCTGATTGCGTCATGCCGCTTGCTTTCGGGCGCGACGCAGAATGGCTCCCAATTGTTTTTCGGTGCGGGCGATTTGCTCGGCCATGTTGCAGCCTCCACAAAGAGATACACGCGACTCCGTATGAATTGTCCATATACGGCTCGCGTATGGAAATGAAATATACGCATTCACGTATGAATAGGAGATATACGCGAATGCGTATGAGCCGGGCATCGTGATTTCAGACCTCGAACAGGGCGGCCCAAAGCTCTGTCCATCAAGCGGCAAGTCGGCTCCTGCGCACTCTTCACGGTCTTCGGGCCGGGCCGCTCTTCCCAACCTCCGGTCGAGTGTGTTTAGTCCAGCCCATGGCGTTCACCATCAGGCAGCTGCAATATTTCGTCGCCGTGGCCGAGCAGGGCACGGTCTCGCGCGCCGCCCAGAACCTGTCGATCTCGCAGTCCTCGGTGACCGAGGCGATCAAGGAACTCGAAACCGACCTCGGCGTCGAACTGTTCGAGCGCCATCCGCGCGGCCTCTCGATCACCCACAAGGGCCACCAGTTTCTGCGCCACGCCACGAAAATCCTGGCCGACGTCTCGGATGCGCGGCGCACCTTTTTCGGCGAACAGCCGGCAACGACCGGCCGTCTGCAGCTTGGCGTGACCTCCATGGTGGCGGGGTACGTGCTGTCGGACCTTCTCGCCCGCTACCGCCGCGCCCATCCCGCCGTGGAGATTTCCGCGATCGAGGACAATGGCGACTACCTCGAGCACCTTCTGGTCGGCGGCAAGCTCGATGTCGCCGTCATGGTCACGTCCAACCTGCGCGACCGCATGGCGCTGCAGTCCGAAATCCTCGAAGTCTCGTCTTACCGCCTGTGGCTGCCGCTCGGCCACTCGCTGGCGGCGGCCGAGATCATCGGCATCGGCGACCTTGCCGGCCAGCCGCTGATCATGCTCACGGTCGACGAGATCGAGGAGAATACCGGCAAGCTGCTCTCGGCGATCGGCGCCAAGCCGCATGTCGCCTTCCGCACCCGTTCGGTGGAGGCGGTGCGCAGCCTCGTCGCCACCGGCGCCGGCATCGCGCTTCTGCCCGACCTCGTCTATCGACCCTGGTCGCTGGAAGGCGACCGCATCGAGTCGCGCGACGTCTCCGGCTCCTTGCCGGTGGTGCAGGTCGGCATGGTGTGGCGGCGCGGTTCCGGCCTGCCGCAGGCGGCGCGCGATTTCATCGGCATCGCCCAGTCGCAACGAACGGTTCGGCAGCGGTGAACGGGTTGCGCATACGATCGCGATCGTTCGCATACAAATGATCGCGATATCTATCGGAAAAACCGATACCGACCTTCTGATAAATGAATTTGCGAATGCTCTTTTTTCGGATCACCTTGCGTGGAGGGAACCAAAGTCGCTGATCAATGCGGCCCCTTCTGAATGGGAGAGAGTCGGAATGAAGTCGTTTCTGAAATCCTTTACCGCCATGGCGCTTGCATTGAGCTTTTCCGGCCAGGCGATCGCCCAGGTGAAAGAAATCGGCGCTGGCGAGGGACAGGTGAACATTGTCGCCTGGGCCGGCTATCTGGAACGCGGCGAGACCGACCCGAAGTTCGACTGGATCACCAAGTTCGAAGAGGCCAGCGGCTGCAAGGTCAACGTCAAGACCGCCAACACCTCCGACGAGATGGTGGCGCTGATGAACGAGGGCGGCTTCGACCTCGTCACCGCGTCCGGTGACGCGTCGCTGCGCCTCATCGCCGGCAAGCGGGTGCAGCCGATCAACATCGATCTCGTCAAGAGCTGGTCGACGGTCGACGATCGTCTGAAGGACGCGCCCTGGCACACGGTCGACGGCGTCCACTATGGGGTGCCCTACATGTGGGGCCCGAACGTCCTGATGTACAACACCAACGTCTTCAAGGAAGCGCCGAAGAGCTGGAGCATCGTCTTCGAGGAGACGAACCTGCCGGATGGCAAATCCAACAAGGGGCGCGTCCAGGCCTATGACGGGCCCATCCACGTCGCCGATGCCGCCAACTACCTGATGGTGCACAAGCCCGACCTCGGCATCAAGAACCCCTACGAGCTTAACGAGGATCAGTACAAGGCAGCGCTCGACCTGTTGCGGGCGCAGCGCACGCTGGTTGGCCGCTACTGGCACGACGCGATGATCCAGATCGACGATTTCAAGAACGAGGGCGTCGTAGCTTCCGGCTCGTGGCCGTTCCAGGTCAATCTCCTGCAGGCAGACAAGCAGCCGATCGCTTCGGTCATCCCGGAAGAAGGGGTAACGGGCTGGGCCGACACCACCATGATGCATGTCGACAGCGCCAACCCGAACTGCGCCTACATGTGGATCGAGCACAGCCTCGCCTCCAACCTGCAGAGCGATCTGTCGGTGTGGTTCGGCGCCAACCCCGCCGTGCCGGCCGCCTGCACCGACGGCCGCGGCATGCAGACCAAGGAAGGCTGCACCACCAACGGCATGGACGATTTCGAGAAGGTGAAGTTCTGGACGACACCGACCTCGAAGTGCGCCACGCAGGGCGACAAATGCGTGCCCTATTACCGTTGGGTGTCGGATTACATAGGCGTCATCGGGGGACGGTGACCCGACGGGCGGAGCGCGGCCCGCCACGCTCCGTCCTCACCCCTTATCCGACCTCGCTTTGACCGCCCGCCTCTCACACAGGGGCTGAAGGTGGACCGGCGCGAAGCGCCGGGACGGATGAGGGGTGCCGTAACCATGCGGCTCGCGTGGGCCGCGAACGCTAGAAAGTACCGATGACCTCCGCTGTTTCCTTCAGAAAGACCTCTCGCCATTTCGGCAGTGTGCGCGCCGTCGACGCGGTCGATCTCGACATCGTGCCGGGCGAATTCTTCGCCATGCTCGGCCCCTCGGGTT
The DNA here is from genome assembly GCA_963726065.1 of uncultured Alphaproteobacteria bacterium. GTDB lineage: Bacteria > Pseudomonadota > Alphaproteobacteria > Rhizobiales > Rhizobiaceae > Neomesorhizobium. Next base: position 195,136 of record CAVSAU010000013.1, on the reverse strand, counting down.
CGGGCAAGACCACCTGCCTGCGCCTCATCGCTGGGTTCGAGCAGCCGACCGCCGGCGAGATACGCATTTTCGGCGAGAAGGCAGACGGCGTGCCGCCATACCGGCGCAACGTCAACACCGTGTTCCAGGACTATGCCCTTTTCCCGCATCTCAATGTGCTCGACAATGTCGCTTACGGCCTGATGGTCAAGGGCGTCGGCAAGACCGAACGGCGGCAGGCGGCCGAGGACGCGCTGAAGCTTGTCGCACTGCCGGGATACGGCGCGCGCCGCCCGGGCCAGCTTTCAGGCGGCCAGCGCCAGCGCGTCGCGCTTGCCCGCGCGCTGGTCAACAAGCCGAAAGTCCTGCTGCTCGACGAGCCGCTCGGCGCGCTCGACCTGAAGCTGCGCGAACAGATGCAGGAAGAACTGAAAGCGCTGCAGCGCCGGCTCGGCATCACCTTCGTCTTCGTCACCCACGACCAGGGCGAGGCGTTGTCGATGGCCGATCGCGTCGCCGTCTTCAACGATGGCAAGATCATGCAGGTCGGCACGCCCGAAGAGATCTATGAAAAGCCGCAGTCGCGGTTCGTCGCCGATTTCGTCGGATCGTCCAACGTCCTGCCGCCGGACTTCGTGCAGCGCTACGTCGGCCAGCGGCGCTGGGGCAGCCTGCGCCCGGAACGCATCCGCATCCACCGCGCAGCCAGTGGCGACGGCGTGCGCGCCCGGGTGGTTGCCATGCACTATGTGGGCGCCGCCACCCGCGTGGCGCTCGACACCGAGGGCCTGCGGCTCCACGCGACGGTGCCCACCGGCGCCATGCTGCCCGCCGAGGGCGACGAGGTCATCCTCACCTTCAACCGAGACCAACTGCACCTGATGGACGGGGAAGGGTGATGGTACCGCGGTCGATCTGGAACACCAGTCAGGTGGCAGTTTTCTCCAAGCAGACCTCCACTGCGGCGAATATGACCGGGCAAGGTCCGCAACCGCGCCGCGGCATGACGGATGGCGAGAAAAAACTTCGGTCGAAACTCGAGGAATTTCGACGCCTTTACGCTCCTCATGCCCGCGCAAAGACGCCGGCCGGGCCTTTCGTCGTTGACCTCGTGATCCAGTCGAAAAACGGGGCGCTAAAGGTCGAGCATCGTGTTGTTCCCGACAATATGGCTGGCGACGCCAGGCGCGACGCCCGGTCGGCTGGCGAAGGCTATCGCTTTCCCCGATTTACAGCCGGCGAACTCTCCGGTTCATTCGATCGCTGCATTGAAGAAACTCTCTGCGCGCTCGGCCTCAAGAGGGCGGCCCGTTGACCCTGACCGCGACCCATCCTGCAGTTCCCGCCATCTTGCCGCCACGCGGCGGCTTGTTCGGCAGCCTGTCCGACACCTTATGGCGCAATCCCAAACTGCTTCTGTTGCTGATGCTGACGCCGCCGCTGCTGTGGCTCGGCATTGTTTACCTCGGTGCACTGTTTGCGCTTCTCCTGCAGAGCTTCTTCTCGATCGACGAGTACTCCGGCCTCATCGACCGCCGCTTCACGCTGAAGACCTATGGCGAGCTGCTGCAGGCCGCCAATGTCGACATCATCGTGCGTACCGTGACTATGGCGGCAGCCGTCACGCTCGCCTCTGCCGTCGTCGCCTTCCCCATCGCCTATTTCGCGGCGCGTTATGCCAGGGGCAAATGGAAGGTGCTCTTCTATCTCGGCGTCATGCTGCCCTTGTGGTCGAGCTACCTCGTCAAGATCTACGCCTGGAAGCTCATCCTCGCCAAGGAAGGCATCCTCACCTGGCTGCTGGCCAAGCTGCACCTTCTCGGGCTGCTCGACGCCTGGCTGTCGCTGCCGATCGTCGGCGGCAACTCGCTGTCGGTCTCCTTCACCGGTACCTTCATCGTCTTCGTCTATGTCTGGCTGCCGTTCATGATCCTGCCGATCCAGGCTGCACTCGAGCGCGTGCCGGGCAACCTCGTCGAAGCCTCGTCCGATCTCGGGGCCTCGCCCGGTCAGACCTTCCGCAACGTCGTGCTGCCGCTGGCGCTGCCCGGCGTCGTCGCCGGCTCGATCTTCACCTTCTCGCTGACGCTGGGCGACTACATCATCCCGCAGATAATCGGCACGTCGCGGCTGTTCATCGGCCAGGCCGTCTACGCGCACCAGGGAACCGCCGGCAACATTCCGCTCGCCGCCGCCTTCACGGTGGTGCCCATCGTGGTGATGGGTTTCTACCTCTGGATGGCGCGGCGTATGGGGGCTTTCGATGCGCTCTGACCGCTCTCAATCCGCGCCGCTCGGCCTGAAGATCGCCGCCGCCTGCGGCCTCGCCTTCCTGCATCTGCCGCTCCTCCTCATCTTCGTCTATGCCTTCACCACGGAGGAGAAGTCTTACCAGTGGCCGCCGCCGGGCCTGACCACGCAGTGGTTTGCCGCCACATGGAACCGCCCCGATGTCTGGCAGGCGCTTAGCCTGTCCGTACAGGTCGCGGCGATCTCGACCGCAATCGCGCTGGTGCTTGGCACCTTGTGCGCCGCAGCCGTCAGCCAGACGCGGTTTTTCGGCCGCGAGACGATTTCGCTTTTGGTCATCCTGCCGATCGCCTTGCCCGGCATCATCACCGGCATTGCGCTGCGCGCTGCCTTCAACCTGGCGGAAATCCCGTTCTCCTTCTGGACCATCGTGCTTGGCCACGCCACCTTCTGCGTGGTCGTCGTCTACAACAACGCCGTCGCCCGCTTCCGCCGCACCTCCGGCTCGCTGATCGAGGCCTCGATGGACCTAGGCGCCGACGGCTTCCAGACCTTCCGGCACGTGATCCTGCCCAATATCGGAACCGCGCTTCTGGCCGGCGGCATGCTCGCCTTCGCATTGTCGTTCGACGAGGTCATCGTCACCACCTTCACCGCCGGCCAGCAGCAGACGCTGCCGATCTGGATGCTGGAGGAATTGGTGCGGCCGCGCCAGCGCCCGGTCACCAACGTTGTGGCCATGGTGGTGGTGCTGGTGACGCTGCTGCCGATCCTTGCGGCCTACTATCTCACCCGCGATGGCGACCAGATCGCCGGGGCGGGGAAATGAACACAGCGAATAGGGAGTAGCGAATAACGAGCAGGGAAAGATGAGGCGAACCATTCGCTAGTCCCTGTTCGCTACTCGCTCGTAAATTTCAGGGAGAGCTTACATGGACACCAAGATGCTGATCGGTTCGAAGTTCGAAAAGGGCGGCGAAGCCGAGGAGGCGATCCTCAACCCGAAGACCGGCGAGACGATCCTGTCGCTTCCCGAGGCCTCCGCCGCGCAGATCGAAGCGGCGGTCGCCGCCGCCGAGAGCGCCTTCGCCACCTGGTCGCGCACCACCCCGGCGCAGCGTTCTGGCTATCTCCTGAAGATCGCCGACCGCATCGAGGCCGAGGCCGAGGAGTTCGCCAGGCTCGAGGCGCTGAACTGCGGCAAGCCGATCAACGCTGTCCTGAACGACGAGATCCCCGCCATCGTCGATTGCTACCGGTTCTTCGCCGGCGCGGTGCGCTCGATGCCCGGCATCGTCGCCGGGGAATATCTGCCGGGTCACACGTCGATGATCCGCCGCGACCCGGTCGGCGTCGTCGCTTCCATAGCGCCTTGGAACTATCCGTTGATGATGATGGCGTGGAAGCTGGCCCCGGCCATCGGTGGTGGCAACACCGTGGTGTTCAAGCCGTCCGAGCAGACGCCGCTGACGGCGCTGAAGCTCGCCACGATTCTGGCCGACGTGCTGCCCGAAGGCGTGGTCAACGTCGTGCTCGGCCGCGGCGAAAGCGTCGGCAGCCCGCTCATCAACCACCCCAAGGTCAGCATGATCTCGATCACCGGCGACGTCGCCACCGGCAAGAAGGTACTGCAGGCGGCGGCGAGGTCGGTGAAGCGCACGCATCTGGAACTCGGCGGCAAGGCGCCGGTCGTCGTCTTCGACGATGCCGACCTCGACGCGGTGGTCAACGGCTTGCGCGCCTTCGGCTACTATAATGCCGGCCAGGACTGCACCGCCGCCTGCCGCATCTACGCCGGCAAGAAAATCTACGACAAGCTTGTCGCCGATCTTTCGTCCGCGGTCTCGACCATCAAGTTCAACCGGCCGGACGACACCGAAAACGAGATCGGACCGCTCATTTCGAAGCGCCAGCGCGACCGCGTCGCTTCCTTCGTCGAGCGCGCCTCGGAGTTGAAGCACATCGAGATCACCACCGGCGGCAAGCCGGGCGAGGGCAACGGTTTCTTCTACCAGCCGACGGTGGTGGCCGGCGCGCTGCAGGAAGACGAGATCGTGCGCAAGGAAGTGTTCGGTCCGGTCGTCTCGGTCACGCGGTTTTCCGATGTCGACGAGGCGGTGAATTGGGCGAACGATTCCGATTACGGCCTCGCCTCGTCGGTCTGGACCAAGGATATTTCGCGCGCCATGGCGACCGCCGCACGGCTGCAATATGGCTGCACCTGGATCAACACGCACTTCATGCTGACCAACGAGATGCCGCATGGCGGGCTGAAACAGTCCGGCTACGGCAAGGACATGTCGGTCTACGCGCTGGAGGATTACACCGCCGTGCGGCATGTAATGGTGGCGCACGGGTAGCTTTTTACCTCTGCTTGTGGGAGAGGTCGGATTGCCCCGAGCCGCGCAGCGGCAAGGTTGGCAATTCGAGTGAGGGGTAACCGGCGCCAACTGGAACACCCCTCATCCGACCTTGCTTCGCTCGGCCACCTTCTCCCACTAAGGGGAGAAGGAAAGTTTGGAGTCTCCATCTGGTCCTACCAGATTTTCCGCGCTAGGGTCCTTGCCAACAAAAGGGGAGGGCTCGGAAAAATGAAAATCGGCTTATGCATGTTCCTGTGGACCACCAGCGTCTCGAAAAAGCACGAGGCGCTGCTCAGGGATATCAAGGCGACCGGCTATGACGGCGTCGAAATCCCGGTCTTCGAAGGCACGCCCGATGACTACAGGAAGCTCGGCGCCATGCTGGACAGGATCGGGCTGGAGCGCACCGCGGTTTCGGCGATGGGCGATCCCAGGATGAACCTGATCTCGCCGGACACAGCCACGCGCAAGGCCGGCATCGAATACATGAAATGGGCGATCGATTGCTCGGAAGCGCTGGGCGCCAAATTCCTGTCGGGGCCGCTGCATTCGACGCTCGGCCAGTTTTCCGGCGCTGGTCCGACCAGTGCGGAGAAAAAGCGCTCGGTCTCCTCGCAGCGCGCCATCGGCGACCATGCCGGCAAGCATGGCGTCACCATCGGCCTGGAGGCGTTGAACCGGTTCGAATGCTATCTCCTCAACACCATGGCCGACCTGTCGGCTCATATCGACGAGATCGGCCATCCCAACATCAAGGCGATGTACGACACCTTCCACGCCAATATCGAGGAGGCCGACCCGATCCGGGCCTACACGAAGCACAGGAAAAACGTCGTCCACATCCACATCTCGGAAAACGACCGCGGCGTGCCGGGGCGCGGCAACATCCCCTGGCCGGAAACTTTTTCCGCGATCAGGAAGAGCGGTTACGACGGCTGGCTCACCATCGAATCCTTCGGCCGCGGCCTCAAGGATCTCGCCGCCGCGACGAAGGTCTGGCGCGACTTCGCCGAGAGCCCGGAAGCCGTCTACCGCGACGGCTACAAATACATCAGGAACGGCTGGAAGAAGGCGGGCAAGGCCGGCTGACCGGCGAAGCTTAAGATCGCTACCGCACGGCCGCCGAATGGGATTCGGCAGCCGCGCTATAGTTTTGTTGTGTAGGTCGTTTCTCCCGAAACCGTCCCGCTCCATGGCCCGGGTCGGAAATATCGTCCTGGCTTCCTCCCGATCTTTCGATGCTCACGTTCCCTCGGCTGCCTCCCGGTGCGATCGCTTGATCGCCTGCTGGAACCGCGACCATATACGCGTCCATTCATCGGCGGCCTTCACGCTGGCGCGCGCGGTCGCGCTGGCGATGAAGGCCAAGCGTTACGGCAAGATCGTCAATTTCTGCTCCCTGACGCTCAACGGGCGTTGGGATGGCTACGTGCCCCACGTCGCCGCGAAGGGGGCGATGCTCGGCCTGACGAAATCGCTGGCGCGCGAGCTTGGGCCGCATGGCATCAGGGTCAACGCGATCTCGCCCGGCGCCGTCGTGTCGGAGGCCAAGGAGCGCGTCTTCGCGGACCGCCTGCAGCAGTACAACGACTGGATACTGGAGAACCAGTCGTTGAAGAGCCGCATCCAGCCGGAGCATATCGCCGATCTCGTGCTGTTTCTCGTCTCCCCGGCGTCGGACATGATCTCGAGCCGGAACATCAATATCGACGGCGGCTGGTGATGCGTGTCGCCGGGCTTTCAAACGGCCTCGTGCGCATCACGGTTACGCCGGAGCTGGGCGGCGGGCTGGCCCGATACGAGACATTCCACCGTGGCGTCTGGGAGCCGGTCTTCCGCACCGTGCCCGACGACACGGACCACCCGTTCCAGCTTTCCAACATTCTGCTGGCGCCGTTTTGAGGGCGCGTTTCGAGCGGCGGCTTTTCATTCGATGGAAAATTCCACCCGCTCGCTCCAAACCTGGCCGGCGAAAAGCTGCCCATCCATGGTAGCGCCTTTAACGTCCCTTGGCTGGTGAGGCGAGAAAGCGACGACGAGATCGTACTGACGCTGACGGGCTCGACAATTGGGGCGTTCCGCTTCGACGCCGAAGCGCGTTACCGGCTGGAAGGGTCGGCACTCACCATGGACCTTTCCGTGACGAACCGCGCCGGGATGGCGCTGCCTTACCGGACTTGGCTTCCACCCATGGTTCGTGCGGGACGTCGATACATGGCTGACCGCCAGCGCCGAACGCGCATGGCTGGAAGGCGCCGACCATCTCGCCGCCGGCTCGGTGGCGATGGCCGAGCGCCCGGGTATGGATTTCAGCGCGCCGCGCGCCTTGCCAGATGGCCGGCTGTTGCAGGGCAGACGGATGGAACCGGCAGGCGCGCATCGCGTGGCCGAGGCGGGAGCTTGCGGTCGACATCGAGGCCAGCGACGAACTCGGCACTTACGTGCTCTATTCTGCGAACGGTGCGTCGGATTTTGTCTGTTTCGAGCCGGTCAGCCATCCTGTCGGTGCATTCAACCTGCCCGGCGGACCCCACCATTATGGATTGAAGACCCTGCGCGACGGAGAAAGCTTGCGCGCCTGGTCCCGCTACGGGCCATCGCAATTGCAGGCGATGCGAGCTTAGACAATTTTCCACTTGCACGGAAACAGCCCGTTACCCCGACCCTCTCCCCTTAAGGACGGGGAGAGGCAGGACTGATGCGTTGCGGCCAGCCTCCTTCGCCCCGCTTGCGGGGAGAAGGTCCGGAAGGGATGAGGGGGCAATCTGACCAATACGGAAATGTTCTTAGATCAGCCGCTGCTTACATCGGCCGCGGCTTTGGCGGCCTGCGCGGGCGTCACGTGTTCCGTTGGCCGCCGAATTTTGGCCGCCGCCTCCATCACCAGCGGGGAAAGGCCTTCGCCGCCGGCTTCGACGATCTCGAAGAACTGCCGGCGCATGCGCGGGTCCCAGAACTTGTTAATGTGCTCGGCGGTACCGGCCACGCCTTCCTCATGCGGCTTCGAGGAGAAAAAGGTGGCGATCTGGTTGGCCATGCGCACGAGTTTTTCGCGTGTGCCTGATTTGTGCATCTCGTCATGCGACATGTTTGGCTGCTCCGCTGGTCACCCGGTCGGGACCGGTGAAAATGTCGAAATCCTCGCCGCGCACCAGCGCCACCAGCGTCATCCCGCTCTCGTCGGCGGTGCGGATGGCGAGCGCTGTCGGCGCGGAGACGGCGATGATGAACGACGCGCCTATCGCCGCCGTCTTCTGCACCATCTCGACCGAAACCCTGGATGTCACCACGACCGCGCCCGTCGCTCCATGGACGCCGGCGCGGGCGAGCGCCCCGGCGAGCTTGTCCAGCGCGTTGTGGCGGCCGACATCCTCGCGCGCGGCCACGACACCCTTGCCGGGCACGTAGAACCCCGCCGCATGCACCGCACCTGTCTCGGCGTGCAGCGGCTGCTGTTTCGACAGGAGTTTCACCGACTGCACGATGTCGGCCGGCGAAAGCGTAAGCGGCGACTGACGTACATCGTGCACCGAACGCATCGCCTCCTCGATGGATTCGATGCCGCAGAGGCCGCAGCCGACCGGCCCGGCGAGCCGCCGGCGCCGCGCCTCGAAGCGCGTGTTGGCCTTGTCCTTCAACCTGATTTGGATGTCGACGCCGGCGCCGAGGTCCTCGACCTCGATCGCCTCGATCTCCTCCGGCGCCGAAACGATACCTTCGGTCAGCGAGAAGCCGAGCGCGAAATCCTCGAAATCGGCGGGTGATGCCATCATCACCGCGTGGGTGGTGCCGGCATAGGAAAACGCCACCGGCGTTTCTTCCGGCACCATTCGGGCGGCCGACGACGTGCCGGAAGCGCGGCGCGCGATGCGGGTGGTCTGGGTAATAGCGGGGCGGGTCATAATAAGTGGCGGCTCCCGCGCGCGACCTGCACAGAGTGGAACTCTACGTTGCCCCCCTCTGTCCTGCCGGACATCTCCCCCACAAGGGGGGAGATTGGCAGCTTCATAGTCAGCGCCTCTTCTGCAGTGTTAACGTTTGGGGAGAGCCAAGCAGTCGGCGCAATCTCCCCCCTTGTGGGGGAGATGTCCGGCAGGACAGAGGGGGGCGCGAAGGAACGCGACATCTCTTTCTATTCGGCTGCGATCATTTTGCCTTCGATGCGCCGTGAGCGCTTCGCCAGCGCCTCGTAGTCTTCCTGCCATTCGCTCGGCCCGTTGGAAGCGCCGACCTGCACCGCCGTCACCTTGTATTCCGGGCAGTTGGTCGCCCAGTCGGAGAAATCGGTGGTGATCACGTTGGCCTGCGTGTCCGGGTGGTGGAAGGTCGTGTAGACGACACCCGGCGATACCCGGTCGGTGACCAGCGCGCGCAAGGTCGTCTCGCCGGCGCGGCTGACGAGCCGCACCCAGTCGCCATCGCGCAAGCCGCGGTTTTCGGCGTCGTGCGGGTGGATTTCCAGCCGGTCCTCCGAGTGCCACATGACATTTTCGGTGCGCCGCGTCTGCGCGCCGACATTGTACTGCGACAGAATGCGGCCGGTGGTCAGAAGCAGCGGGAAGCGCGGTCCGGTCTTTTCGTCGGTCGCCACATATTCGGTGCGGATGAACTTGCCCTTGCCGCGCACGAAGCCGCCGATATGCATGATCGGCGTACCTTCGGGCGCCTTCTCGTTGCAGGGCCACTGCACGGAGCCCATCTTTTCCAGGAAATCGTAGGAAACGTTGGCGAAGCTCGGCGTCGTCTTGGCCACCTCGTCCATGATCTCGGACGGGTGCTGGTAATTCCACTTCAGCCCCATCGCCTGCGCGAGTTTCTGCGTCACTTCCCAGTCGGCCAGGCCGTTCTTCGGCTCCATCACCTTGCGCACCCGGTTGATGCGGCGCTCGGCGTTGGTGAAGGTGCCGTCCTTCTCGAGGAAGGTCGAGCCGGGCAGGAACACATGCGCGTAATTGGCCGTCTCGTTGAGGAAGAGGTCGTGCACGACGACGCATTCCATCGCCTCGAGGCCGGCCGAGACATGCTTGGTGTCGGGGTCGGACTGCAGGATGTCCTCGCCCTGGATGTAGATGCCCTTGAAGGTGCCGTCGACGGCGGCGTCCAGCATGTTGGGGATGCGCAGGCCGGGTTCGTCGTCCAGTTTCACGCCCCACAGGCTGTCATAGATGTCACGCACCGTGTCGCCCGAAATGTGCCGGTAGCCCGGCAGTTCATGCGGGAAGGAGCCCATGTCGCAGGCGCCCTGCACGTTGTTCTGGCCGCGCAGCGGGTTCACGCCGACGCCCTTGCGGCCGATATTGCCGGTCAGCATGGCAAGGTTGGCGATGGCGATGACCGTGGTCGAGCCCTGGCTGTGTTCGGTGACACCGAGGCCATAATAGATGGCGCCGTTGCCGCCGGTGGCATAGAGGCGCGCGGCCTGCCTGATCGTCTCGGCCGGCACGCCCGACAGCTTCTCCACTTCCTCTGGGCTGTGACGCGGATCGGAGACGAATTCGGCGTAGTCCTCGAATTCCGACCAGTCGCAGCGCTCGCGGATGAACTTCTCGTCAAACAGGCCTTCGGTGACGATGACATGCGCCAGCGAGGTAACGACGGCCACGTTGGTGCCGGGCTTGAGCGGCAGGTGGTGCGACGCCTCGATATGCGCCGACTTAACCATCTCGGTGCGGCGCGGGTCGATGACGATCAGCTTGGCGCCCTTGCGCAGCCGCTTCTTCAGCCGCGAGGCGAACACCGGGTGCGCCGATACCGGGTTGGCGCCGATGATCATGGCGACGTCGGTGTGCTCGACCGAATCGAAGTCCTGTGTGCCGGCCGAGGTGCCATAGGTCTGGCCGAGGCCATAGCCGGTCGGCGAATGGCAGACGCGCGCGCAGGTGTCGACATTGTTGTTGGCGAAGCCCTGCCGCACCAGCTTCTGCACAAGATAGGTCTCTTCGTTGGTGCAGCGCGAGGAGGTGATACCGCCAATGGCGCCGCGTCCGTACTGGTATTGCAGCCGGCGGAATTCCTTCGCCGTGTGCGCCAGCGCTTCTTCCCAGCTCACTTCGCGCCATGGGTCGGAGATCTTCTCGCGGATCATCGGGTTGAGGATGCGCTCCTTGTGCGTTGCATAGCCATAGGCGAAGCGACCCTTGACGCAGCTATGGCCGCGATTGGCCTTGCCGTCCTTCCACGGCACCATGCGGATGACCTCTTCGCCGATCATCTCGGCCTTGAACGAGCAGCCGACCCCGCAATAGGCGCAGGTGGTGACGGTCGAACTTTCCGGCATGCCCTTCTGAAGGACTGATTTTTCCCTGAGCGCGTCGGTCGGGCAGGCCTGTACGCAGGCGCCGCAGGAAACACATTCGCTCTCGAGGAAGGACTGGTGCATGCCGGCCGATACGCGGCTCTCGAAGCCACGGCCCTCGATGGTCAGCGCGAACGTGCCCTGCACCTCCTCGCAGGCCCGCACGCAGCGCGAGCAGACGATGCATTGGGCGGGATCGTAGGTGAAATAGGGGTTCGATGCGTCCCGGGCGATATAGTCGATGTTCAGCGAGCCGTTGCCGGGCGCGACGTGGTTGCGCCCCTCGACGCCGTAGCGGACTTCGGTGAGCCCGATCTCGGCTGCAACCTTGTCGAACTCGCTGGCGCCCGTGCCGGCCGTCTCGTTCCAGCCGCTCGGGTGATCGGAAACATAAAGTTCCATCACCCCGCGCCGGATCGCATTCAGCCGGTCCGACTGCGTGTGCACCACCATGCCCTCGCCGACCGGCGTCGTGCAGGACGCCGGCGTGCCGCCGCGTCCGTCGATCTCGACCAGGCATATCCGGCACGAACCGAAGGCGTCCACCATGTCGGTGGCGCACAGCTTCGGAATCTCGACGCCTGCCTCCATCGAGGCCCGCATGATCGACGTGCCCTCCGGCACGGTGACCGTCTTGCCGTCGACGGTCAGCGTGATCTGCTTTTCCGACGTGGAGGCCGGGGTGCCGAAGTCGATTTCGTGAACGAGACCCATGATCAGGCTCCTAGCGTGCAATTATAGCGCGCGAACGCGGCGGAAAAAGGAAAGTCGGCCAGAGACGTCATCATTCAGCCGCCTCCTTCACCGGATGCGGGCGGAAATCCTCGGGGAAGTGATTGATCGCGCTCATCACCGGATAGGGTGTGAACCCGCCAAGCGCGCACAACGAACCGAATTTCATCGTGTTGCAGAGATCGGTGACCAGCGCGAGATTCTTGTCGCGCTCGACACCCTGCGCCACCTTGTCCAGCGTCTCGACGCCCCGGACCGAGCCGATGCGGCAGGGCGTGCACTTACCGCAGCTTTCAACGGCGCAGAACTCCATGGCGAAACGCGCCTGTTTCAGCATATCGGCGCTGTCGTCGAACACCGTGATGCCGGCATGGCCGATCAGACCGTCCTTGGCGGCGAAGGCTTCGTAGTCGAACGGCGTGTCGAACAGGGCGCGCGGGAAGTAGGCGCCAAGCGGCCCGCCCACCTGCGCCGCCTTCACCGGCCGGCCGGTGGCTGTGCCGCCGCCGATATCATCGATGATCTCGCCGAGCGACAGGCCGAACGCCGCCTCGAACAGGCCGCCATGCTTCACGTTGCCGGCGATCTGGATCGGGATGGTGCCGCGCGAACGGCCCATGCCGAAATTCTTGTAGTGCTCGGAGCCCTTGTCCATGATCACCGGCACCGAGGCCAGGCTGATGACGTTGTTGATGACGGTGGGCTTGCCGAACAGGCCCTGAATCGCCGGCAAGGGCGGTTTGGCCCGCACCACGCCGCGCTTGCCTTCCAGGCTGTTCAGCAGGGAGGTTTCTTCGCCGCAGACATAGGCGCCGGCGCCAACCCGCACTTCCATGTCGAAGGCGTTGGGGGAGCCGAGCACGTTGACCCCCAGCACGCCGGTCTGTCGCGCGATGCCGATCGCCGCGTTCATCGTGGCGACGGCGTGCGGATATTCCGAGCGGATATAAATGTAACCCTTGGTCGCGCCTGTGGCGACGCCGGCGATCGCCATGCCCTCTATCAAAACGAAGGGGTCGCCCTCCATGATCATGCGGTCGGCGAAGGTGGCGCTGTCGCCTTCGTCGGCGTTGCAGACGATGTATTTGCGGTCGTCGGTCTGGTCGAGCACCGTCTTCCATTTGATGCCGGTCGGAAAACCGGCGCCGCCGCGCCCGCGCAGGCCCGATTCCGTAACCTGTTTGACGATGTCTGCCGGCGCCATCGCGACCGCATTCTCCAGCCCCTTCAAGCCGCCATGCGCGCGATAGTCATCGAGCGACAGCGGATCGGTGATGCCGCAGCGCGCGAAGGTGAGGCGGGTCTGCTTTTCGAGAAACGGTATCTTCTCGGGATCGCCGAGGAACAGCGGATGCGTGCTGTGCGCGGTGATCCCGAGCCCGGCGTCGAAGAGAGCAGGCACGTCCCTGGCTTTCACCGGACCGTAGGCGACGCGGCCAGCGGCCGTTTCGACCTCGACCATCGGCTCCAGCCAGTAGAGGCCGCGCGAGCCGTTGCGCACGATCTTTGCATCGAGGCCGCGCTCGAATACTTCGTGGGCGACTGCCTTGGCCACCTTTTCGGCGCCGAGCGCCAGCGCGCCGGAATCGCGCGGGATGTAGATGGTCACCGTCATCGCCGGATCTCCTCGACGATCTCGTCTATCTTGTCGGCGTCCAGCCGGCCGATCACTTCGCCGTCCAGCATGGCCGATGGCGAGCAGGCGCACAGGCCGAGGCAATAGACCGGTTCCAGCGTCACCGAATTATCCCTGGCCGTTTCGTGGAAGCCGATGCCCAGCCGTTGCTGGATCTGCGCGGCGATCGCGTCGCCGCCCATCGACTGACAGGCTTCGGCGCGGCAGACCTTCAGCACGTGCCGCCCGGTGGGGTGGTTGCGATAGTCGTGATAGAAGGTGACGACGCCGTGCACCTCGGCGTTGGAAATGTTGAGCGCCTCGGCGATCACTGGCAGCGATTCCTTCGGCACGAAGCCGAATTCTTCCTGGATTTCGTGCAAAATCGGCAGGAGGGGCCCCTCGAGACCCTTGAGATCGTCAATGATCGACATCGTCCGCGATGCGACTTCGGTACCTGCAGGCTGCATGGTCACGCAGCGCCCTCCCTAATTAAGCGGCTATCCGCTAAGCCCTTATGAAATCGAACGAAACGTCCGGAATCAATAAAGCTGTTTCGTCGCTTGATAGAAATCTTCTATCAATCCGGCTGTAGGAGAGAATTAGCCTAGCGCCCGGCCTTGAAATCGTCCGCCAGCGCCATCGCTTCGTCCAGCAGCGCCGCAACCAGCGGCGTGTGCGGCTCGCGCTTGGCCGCAACCAGCCCGACCAGGTGGCTGGCGTCCGGTTCGACGATGGGGATGGCGCGGATCGGCTCGGCGAAGCCGAAGGTCTCGGCAAGGTTGAGCGGCATGATCGAGGCCCATTTGCCGGTGCGGATGTGCGAGAAAAGCACGATCATCGAGTTCGATTCCAGCGTCGGGCGGGCCACGGTGCCGGCTTCGGCCAGGTGCTGGTCGATGATGCGGCGGTTCTGCATGTCGGGCGTCAGAAGGCAGAGCGGCAGCTGGCTCACCTCGGCCCATGTCACTCGGCTGCGTTCCGACAGATTGCTGCCTGTCGCGATGATCAGCTGGTAGCGCTCGGAATAGAGCGGCACGCTGGTCACTCGCCCCAGCGGCTCGTTGTCGAGATAGGTGATGCCGGCGTCGATGTCGAAATTGCCAAGCAGCGAAAGAACCTCGATCGAGGTGCGCGACAGCACCGAGAAAGTGACGCCGGGGTGTTTTTCGCGAAACGGCGTGGTGAGCCGCGGCACCATGGCGAGCGCCGTCGGGACCGCCGCGATGCGGATACGGCCGGAAAGCCCGTGCCGCGCGGCGCGCATCTCCTCGCGCATGGTGCGGGTGTCGCTGGCGATGCGGCGCGCCCAGATCAGCACCTGTTCGCCCTCCGGCGTCAGCCCCTGGAAGCGCGAGCCGCGCTTCACCAGCATGACGCCGAGTTGGTCCTCCAACTGCTTGATCGCCGCCGAAAGCGTCGGCTGGGTGATGCCCAACGCCTCTGCCGCCCGCCCGAAATGCTGTTCCTTGGCCAGCGCGATGAAGAATTCGAGTTTTTCAATCATGCGACGAAGCTATCCGGCAATCCGGCGATACGCCAGCGTGCGCCGGGTTTCCGGTCCGCCGCTGATCGCGCTTGGCGCGCGTAAAGGGCGCTGGATGCCTGTATCGGTCCAATAGTCCCCAGTTTTTTGCCGGCTATTGGTGTGCAATCCCCGGCTCGAATAGTATCGGCCCCGCAGCATGTATTCTTGATGATTCGGGAGAACGCCCGTGGGTATGCTCGGCTGGTTCCAGGCTTTGATGCCACGCGAAGACAAATTCTTCGATCTTTTCGCGGAGCATTCGCGCACCGTGGTCGCCGGCGCCGAAGCACTGCAGAAACTTCTGGCCGGTGGCGAAGGCGTCGAGCGCCATGGCCGCGAGATCATCGATCTGGAAAACCAGGCCGACGCCATCACCGCCAAGGTGCTGACCGCTGTCCACAAGAGTTTCATCACCCCGTTCGACCGCGGCGACATCAAGGACCTTATCCAGTCGATGGACGATGCCATCGACATGATGCGCAAGACCGTCAAGACGGTGACCCTTTTCGAGCAGAAGAGTTTCGACCCGAAAATGCAGGAAATGGGCGCGCTGATCGTCCAGGCGGCGCGGCTGAACGCCGAGGCGATCCCGCTGCTCAACAAGGTCGGCACTCACGCGGCGCGGCTGCAGGCGCTGGCCGAGGAAGTGATGCGCGTCGAGGGCCGCGCCGACGAACTGCATGAAGCGGGCCTCAAGGATCTCTTCCATCGCCACGGCAGGTCCGATCCGATGGCCTTCATGATCGGCAGCGAGATTTACGGCGAACTGGAAAAGGTGTGCGACCGCTTCGAGGACGTCGCCAATGAAATCAGCGGCATCGTGATCGAAAACGTCTGATGGACGCCGCGCTCGCCTTTCCCATCCTCATCGGCCTGATCGCCGTCGCGCTGTTCTTCGATTTCCTCAACGGCCTGCACGACGCCGCCAATTCGATCGCCACCATCGTGTCTACGCGCGTTCTGCGGCCGCAATATGCGGTGTTCTGGGCGGCATTCTTCAATTTCATCGCCTTCATGTTCTTCGGCCTGCACGTTGCCGAAACGCTGGGCACCGGCATCATCGACGCCAGCATCGTTGATCCCCGCGTCATCTTTTCTGCCCTTGTCGGCGCCATCGTCTGGAACATCGTCACCTGGATTTACGGCATTCCGTCGTCGAGCTCGCATGCGCTGATCGGTGGCATGGTGGGCGCGGGCGTCGCCAAGGCGGGCGGCGGCGCAGTCGTCGTGACCGGGCTGTTGAAAACCTCCGCGGCCATCGTGCTGTCGCCGCTCACCGGCTTCATCCTGGCGCTGTCGCTGGTGCTGGCGGTGTCCTGGCTGTTCGTGCGCCAGTCGCCTTTCGCCGTCGACAGCACCTTCCGGGTGCTGCAATTCGTCTCGGCGTCGCTTTATTCGCTGGGCCACGGCGGCAACGACGCGCAGAAGACGATGGGCATCATCGCGGTGCTGCTTTATTCGCAGGGCCATCTGGGCGACACTTTCTACGTGCCTTTCTGGGTGGTGATCACCTGCCAGGCGGCCCTTGCGCTCGGCACCCTGTTCGGCGGCTGGCGCATCGTCCACACGATGGGCTCCAAGATCACCAAGCTCAATCCCATGCAGGGGTTCTGCGCCGAAACCGGCGGCGCCATCACCCTGTTCATGGCGACCTGGCTCGGCATCCCCGTCTCGACGACCCACACCATCACCGGCGCCATCGTCGGCGTCGGGGCGGCCCGCCGCGTTTCCGCCGTGCGCTGGGGCCTTGCCGGCAACATCGTCTGGGCCTGGATCATCACGCTGCCCGCCACGGCGCTGATTGCAGCACTCACCTACGCGGCGGTCGGCATTTTTGGCTGAGACAGGCCGCGGCACCGACAGCCCTGGTCGCGCCTGGCGCTTGGCGCAACCGGCGATCTGCACTATCTGATGCGCAACAGGGAGCACGAAGCGCAGAAATGTCCGTTACCAAGGAAGCCGTCCTCGAACGGCTGAAGACGATCAAGGGCCCGGATTTCGAGGGCGACATCGTCAGCCTCGGCCTGGTTTCCGATATCTTCATCGCCGACTCCAAGGTTTTCTTCTCCATCACCGTGCCCGCCGAGCGGGCCAAGGAACTCGACGCCCTGCGCGCCGCCGCCGAGCGCGTGGTCACCGCCATGCCGGGCGTTGCCGGCGCCATGGTGGCTCTCACCGCCGAGAAGAAGGGCGGCGGAATGGAAGCCCCGGTTCCGCCGCGCCCCGCGCCGCCACCCCGGCCGGCAGCACAGCATGCGCCCGCCGGCGCCCAGCCCGCAAAACGTGGCGTGCCCGGCATCGAGGCGATCATCGCGGTGGCGTCCGGCAAGGGCGGGGTCGGCAAGTCGACCACCGCCGTCAACATCGCACTCGGCCTCGCCGCGAACGGCCTGAAGGTCGGCGTGCTCGACGCCGACATTTACGGCCCGTCGATGCCGCGCCTCTTGAACATCCACGGCCGCCCCGAGACGGTCGACGGCAAGATCCTCAAGCCGATGCAGAATTTCGGCCTGAAGGTCATGTCGATGGGCTTCCTCGTCGACGAGGAGACGCCGATGATCTGGCGCGGGCCGATGGTGATGTCGGCGCTCACCCAGATGCTGCGCGAGGTCGAGTGGGGGCCGCTCGACGTGCTGGTCGTCGACATGCCGCCCGGCACCGGCGATGCGCAACTCACCATGGCGCAACAGGTGCCGTTGGCGGGAGCGGTCATCGTCTCGACACCGCAGGATCTCGCCCTGATCGATGCCCGCAAGGGCCTCAACATGTTCAAGAAAGTCGACGTGCCGCTGCTCGGCATCGTCGAGAATATGAGCTATTTCCTCGCCCCCGACACCGGCAAGCGTTACGACATTTTTGGCCATGGCGGCGCCCGCAAGGAAGCCGAGCGCCTCGGCGTCGCCTTCCTCGGCGAAGTGCCGCTGGTAATGGCCATCCGCGAAACCTCGGATGCCGGCGCCCCGGTCGTCGCCTCCAGGCCGGATGGCGCGGAAGCGAAGATCTACCGCGACATCGCGGGCAAGGTGTGGGAGCGTCTCAAGGAGGAGCGCGGCGCAGCTAGCGCCGCCGTCCCCTCGATCGTTTTTGAGTGAGAGATGCGAATAGGGAGTAGCGAATAGAGAAGAAAGGGTTGCCCGTCACGGCACCACGATTACTCTCCGTCGCTATTCGCTATTCGCTATTCGCTATTCGCTATTCGCATTCGCTATTCGCTCGGAGGAGACCCGCTTGCCCACCACCCCTACCGTCCTCCACGCGCGCAACGATGGCTATGCCGTCCTCACCCTCAACCGGCCGGATCGGCTGAACGCCTTCAACGAGGCGCAGCACCTGGCCTTGCGCGTCGCGCTCGACGAATGCGCTGCTGATGACAGCTGCCGTGCGGTGGTGCTCACCGGGGCAGGGCGAGGCTTCTGCGCCGGGCAGGATCTGTCAGACCGCGATCCGGCGATGCTGGGGTCCGCACCCGATCTCGGCATCACGCTCGAAACCTTATACAACCCGCTGGTGCTGCAACTGCGGACACTGGCAAAGCCGGTTGTCTGCGCGGTCAACGGGGTTGCCGCGGGCGCCGGCGCAAACATCGCCCTGGCCTGCGACATCGTGCTAGCGGCAAAATCGGCGAAGTTCATCCAGGCCTTCTCGAAGATCGGGCTTGTTCCCGATTCCGGCGGCACGTGGTGGCTCACCCGCCATCTCGGCGAGGCACGCGCCAAGGCGCTGGCGTTGACGGCGCATCCGCTGTCGGCCGAAGACGCCGCAAACTGGGGCCTGATCTGGCGCGCCGTGGAGGATGAACGGCTGATGGCGGAAGCCACCGCGCTTGCCGAAGCTTTCGCTAAGGGGCCGACGCATGCCTATGCGCTGACCAAACAGGCGATCCACGCCGCCTCGACCAACACGCTTCAGGAACAGTTGCAGGTCGAGCGCGCATTGCAGCGCGAGGCCGGCCGGTCCAACGATTACAAGGAAGGCGTCGCGGCGTTCCTTGAGAAGCGGACGCCGAAGTTCAAGGGGAAGGCAGCGAATAGCGAGTAAGCGAATCGGGAAGGGGCCAGCGCCAAGCTGGCTAGACGATCAGCGTCACTATTTACTATTTTGCCTACTGCCCTACCCACTCACCCTCTTGTTGAAACTCGAGAAAAACTCGCCGGCGAGTTTCTTTGAGGTCGAGGTGATCAGCCGGCTGCCGAGCTGCGCGATCTTGCCGCCGACATCGGCCTTCGCGGCGTATTTCAGCAGCGTCTCGTTCGCTCCCGCGTCGCTCAGCGTCACGTCGGCGCCACCCTTGGCGAAGCCGGCGATGCCGCCCTTGCCTTCGCCCGCGATCGTGTAGGAATGCGGCGGCTGCAGGTTCTTCAGCGTCACTTCGCCGGCAAAGGTCGCCTTGATCGGCCCGATCTTCAGCACAACGGTCGCGGCCATGTCGGTCGGCGATTTCATCTCCAGGCTCTGGCAGCCGGGAATGCAGTCCTTCAGCACCACCGGGTCGTTCAGCGCTTCCCAGACTTTCTGCACCGGCGCCGAAATCTTCTCTTCGCCTTCGATGATCAGGGCCATGTAAGCGTCCTCCGGCTCTATGTCCGGTGAGGCGTAGCGAACCCTGCCTGCCTTGTCCATCGCACCAAAGTGCATCAGGCCGTCATTCGCCTTCGTCCGGAATCTTGAGGACATGCCCACAGGCCTTGCAATGCACGGCGTCGGGTTCGTGCCGTTGCAGCGCACATTGCGGGCAGGCGAAGAAAACCTTGGCCGGCCGGAAGATGGATTGCGCCAGCCGCACGAACAGCGAGATGCCGATGATCATGGTGACGATCGCAGTCAGCTTGCCCCAGACGCCAGGCAGCACGATGTCGCCAAATCCGGTGGTGGTTACCGTCGCCACGGTGAAATAGAGCGCGTCGATATAGGCGGTGAGCCCGCCGGCCGAGCGGAAGAAGAAAGTGTAGACGAAGCCGGTGATGATAAAGAGGAAGGTCAGAAGGTTAATCACGGCATGAACGGTCTCGCGCCATTCGCCGAGCCCGTAGCGCCCGAGCGGCCGCCACAGGAAGCCGGTGCGCGACAGCGACCAAAGCCTCAGTATCCGCAGGAAACCGAGATTGGCGAGCGTCGCGGGGAAAAGCAGCGTCAAAAGGATGAAGACATCGACCCACACGGTCGGCTGCTTGAGTTGCCGGGCAATGTCGGACGAGGCGAAGAGCCTGGCGGCGATGTCGGCGGCAAGCAGTGCGGCGACCGAATAATCGAGCCACAGGAAGGACGCGGTTTCCTGCAGCAGCGGCGTCGCAATGAAGAAGGCGAGGATGGCAATGTCGATGACGATGACGGCAAGCTGGAAGCGGATCGCGCCTGGCGTGCGCCCGTGATAGAGCCGGCGGAGCGTTTCGCGGAGGCCGCCGCCGCCTCGGCTGCTTGTTTCCGCTGTTTGTTGTTTCACGGTCATTGACTAGGCGATAGCGCCACGGGCGGTGAACGTCCAGAGGGGTCGCCATGCACGGGCGTGTTGCGGCGGCGCAGAACGCTCGCATGCGCATGCAATTGCCGCCATGCGGACGTCCGAAAGCCCGTCGCCGCGGGGCCGTCAGGTGCTACGAGATCAATAAGCTGCCATTGTCGGCAGAATTGCCGATACCGGCCCTTGCCTGTGTCTGCGCGTTGCCATATCGATTTGTCCTACAAATAGGAGTCTCCGATGGCCGGCGCCGGTTCGCACAAGAAGAAATTCCGTTCGCAGGAATGGTTCGACAATCCCGATAATCCCGGCATGACGGCGCTGTACCTTGAGCGTTACCTGAATTTCGGCCTCACCCGCGAGGAACTGCAGTCCGGCAAGCCGCTGATCGGCATCGCCCAGACCGGCTCCGACCTGTCTCCCTGCAACCGCCACCACATCGAGCTTGCCAAGCGCGTGCGCTCCGGCATCGAGGCGGCCGGCGGCATTCCGTTCGAGTTCCCCTGCCATCCGATCCAGGAAACCGGCAAGCGGCCGACCGCCTCGCTCGACCGCAACCTTGCCTATCTCGGCCTGGTCGAGGTGCTTTACGGCTATCCGCTCGACGGCGTCGTGCTGACCATCGGCTGCGACAAGACCACGCCGGCGCTGCTGATGGCCGCCGCCACCGTCAACATCCCGGCGATCGCGCTTTCGGTCGGGCCGATGCTCAACGGCTGGCACAAGGGCGAGCGCACCGGCTCGGGCACCATCGTGTGGAAGTCGCGCGAGCGGCTTTCGGCCGGCGAGATCGGCTACGACGAGTTCATGGACATCGTCGCCTCCTCGGCGCCGTCGGTCGGCTACTGCAACACCATGGGCACCGCCACCACGATGAACTCGCTGGCCGAGGCGCTTGGCATGCAATTGCCGGGTTCGGCGGCGATCCCCGCGCCCTACCGGGAGCGCGGCCAGGTCGCCTACGAGACAGGCAAGCGCATCGTCGGCATGGTGCACGAGGATCTGAAGCCTTCCGACATCATGACCCGCGAGGCCTTCGAAAACGCCATCGTCGTCAACTCGGCGATCGGCGGCTCCACCAACGCCCCGATCCACCTCAACGCGATCGCCCGCCACCTCGACATCCAGCTCGACAATGACGATTGGCAGAAGGTCGGCCACCACGTGCCGCTGCTGGTCAACCTGCAGCCGGCGGGCGAATATCTCGGCGAGGACTACCATCACGCCGGCGGCGTGCCAGCGGTGGTCGCCGAACTCATGCAGGCGGGGCTGCTGCCGCATCCCGATGCGCTCACCGTCAACGGCAAGACGATGGGCGACAATTGCCACAATGTCGAGAACCTCAACACCGAAGTCATCCGCAAGGTGGCGAGCCCGCTCAAGGAACATGCCGGCTTCATCAACCTCAAGGGCAATCTGTTCGATTCGGCCATCATGAAGACAAGCGTCATCTCGCCGGAATTCCGCGACCGCTACCTGTCCAACCCGAAGGACCCGGAAGCCTTCGAGGGCAAGGCGATGGTGTTCGACGGGCCGGAGGACTATCACGCCCGCATCGACGATCCCGCGCTTGGCATCGACGAGTTCACCGTGCTGTTCATGCGCGGCGCCGGCGCGGTCGGCTATCCCGGCGGCGCCGAGGTGGTCAACATGCAGCCGCCCAACTATCTCATCAAGAAAGGCATCCATTCGCTGCCCTGCATCGGCGACGGCCGCCAGTCCGGCACGTCGGGTTCGCCGTCCATCCTCAATGCCTCGCCCGAAGCCGCCGTTGGCGGCGGGCTGGCGCTGCTCAAGACCGGCGACCGCGTGCGCATCGACCTGAAGAAGGGCACCGCCGACATCCTGGTCAGCGACGACGAGATCACCCGCCGCCGCGCCGAACTGCAGAACAATGGCGGCTATCATTTCCCGAAGAACCAGACGCCGTGGCAGGAGATCCAGCGCGGCATGGTCGACCAGCTGGCGCAAGGCATGGTGCTGAAGCCCGCGGTGAAATACCAGCGCGTCGCCCAGACTAGCGGCATCCCCCGCGATAATCATTAGCCTGGCCGCCGGTGCCCCCCTCTCCCCCGTCCTTCACGGTGGAGAGGGGTAAGGGTGAGGGGCGCAGCTCAAATTATCCACTTATCCAACGCCGTTTGCCTTCCAGCCGCGCGTCTCCTACATCGGGAAATATCGGCGGAGACATCATGGCCAGACGGCGTTCATCTCTCGGTTTTTTCGGCATTTTCGGGCGCTCCGGCGACCTACGCCAGCTCGACCAGGCGTTGCGCGCCGTCGACCTTCATCCCGCTCTGGTGCCTGAAGGGGTGAAACTCACCATCGTCAACCTGATGAAGGACTATTGGCCAGACGAGCCACCGCCGCATGCCTATGCGCCGGTGGCCGAGCTGTTCGGCTACTGTGTCGCGGGCGCGGAGGCATTCGAGCGCGGCAACGGGCCGACGCTGCTCGCCAGCACCGAGCGTCGCCTCGACATGGCGCTCGATGCCGGCGACAGCTTTGACGCGCAGACCGTGCTTCTGGCGCTGCATGCCAAGCTGATCAATCCCGAGGTCGTGGAACGGTTTGGCCTGCGCGCCGACCATGACGGCTAGCTTCCGCCGCAACGCCGACGCTCTTCGGAGGCGACCGACGGCGTAACCGTCCCCAGCCGCCGCTTTCTCCTCGCAGGCGCGGGGAGGAATCGCGAGTTGAACCAGCAGAAGCACGGCTTCTTGGCCTTGGCCTGCCGGTCGATGAAATCCTTGGCCGCGGCAGAAATTCCTCGTCGACTGTCTCCATGCGCTTGGTCGTCAGCGGGCCGGTATCCTCGATCTTGCCGTCGGCGCTCGACTTGATGACGCCGCGGAGACCGAACTTCTTCTTGAATTCGGGATCCTTCGGATAGAAATAGCCCTCGGGCTCCTCTTCCGCGTTCAGCTGATAGAGGTTGCCGATGAATTCGTCGAAGCCGTGCTTGGTGGGCAGGTGTTCGTCATGGTCGCCAAGGTGGTTCTTGCCGAACTGTCCGGTAGCATAGCCCTTGGTTTTCATGACGTCGGCAATGGTCGGCATCCAGTCCTGGATCCCGTGCGGGTCGCCGGGCATGCCGATCGTCAGCAGGCCGGTGCGGAAGGGTTCCTGGCCAAGGATGAAGGAGGCACGACCGGCGGTGCAACTCTGCTGGCCGTAGGAATCGGTGAAGATCGCGCCTTCACTGGCGATCCTGTCGATGTTGGGCGTGCGGTAACCCATCATCCCCATGGTGTAGGCGCTGATCTGGGGAACGCCGATATCATCGCCGAAGATGACAAGGATGTTCGGCTGGTTACCAGCTGCCCCCGGCAGCCTGTTGCGCCTGGGCTTTGCGTACCGTGCCGGCGGTTGCAAACGCCGATGCCGCCGCGAGCGCCGTTCCGGAAACAAGCAGGCTGCGGCGTGTCAGTTGCTGGGAGTTCAAATGTGCTTTTGGGGAAGCGGCAACACCTTTTTCGTCTGGATTTGCACTCATTGGGGCCTCCTGGCAAAGCCCCTACCGCGGCCCGAATACTGTTCTTAATCCACTGCGTCCGCAAGCCGGTTCCCACGCAGTTCCCGGCACAACCGGTTGCCGCGCCTTCCGCCGGTTGCGCGGTCGTGGTCGATCGATGACCCCGCGCCTTGCATTCGCTCCCGCAGGGCTTGCAATTTCCGTGACGCAATACGACATTGGCTGCATGAGCACGTCTGCACAACCGGTGCGCCTGGTCCGCCCTGAAAAGAAGCGGCGTCGCATTCCCGTTGCAGTCATCATGGCGTTGAGTTTCGGCACGCTCGTGTTCCTGTCGGTCGGCGGCGTGCTGGCATTGTCTGTCGGCGCGAACTTTCGCAACACGTTCGACCTGCTCGGCGCCCAGTCGACGCTTCTGGTCGATGCGATGGAGGATTCGCTGCGCGCCGAGATGGGACGCGCCGAGAGCGCGGTCGACGGCGTCGCGCAGCTCTATACCCAGGGCGAGTTCCAGATCGACGACGAGGCGATGTCGGCAGCGCTTGTCGGCGCTCTTTCGGCGGCGCCGGAAGCAAACGCGATGCTGATCTGCACGCCCGACCTGGTCTGCAGGGGAGCCGCGCGCGGCGACAACGATCCCCGGAACGATCCAGCGGCTCCCTGCCGAGGCCGAGAAATCGCCGCAGGTTCGCGCCGCCCTGGAACAGCGGCGGCAGGTCGACGGAC
Source organism: uncultured Alphaproteobacteria bacterium (assembly GCA_963726065.1). Lineage (GTDB taxonomy): Bacteria > Pseudomonadota > Alphaproteobacteria > Rhizobiales > Rhizobiaceae > Neomesorhizobium. The sequence goes on along the minus strand of CAVSAU010000013.1, from coordinate 170,718 downwards.
GCCGGTGGGGCGCGTTCGTGGCCAACGAGTACGGCCTGTTCGCCAATGTCTCGGCGCCGCTCGTCGCGCGATGGCGCACGCAGGCCTGGGTGATCGCCGCCGTGAAACTGCAGAAATTGTCCGAGATCACCCAGGAACTGTCTTCGCGCTTCGGCACGCATGCCTTCATTCTGGATGGCGACGGGTCGGTTCTGGCGGACCCGCGGCTGGCCGACGCAGATGCGCTGAAGAACGGCATCCTGCCGCTGACGCCGCTCGCCACGTTCGGCGATCCCGTTCTGGCCGGATATGGCGGCGCGCAAGACCGAGGCGGAATTCAGCACGAAGCGCGCCCGCGACATCGAGGTTGCCGAGATCCAGGTCGGCGACGAAGACGCGTCCAACGTCATGGGACGGAGAGAACACCTACGTCGCCATCACCCGCAAGATCGCCGGCTATGGCGACCAGCCCTGGACGATCGGCGCGTATTTCAAAAGCAGTCAGATCGGCGACGAGATCGAGCGCGTCATGGGCTCGGCCCTGCTCGGGCTCGGAGCGATGGTGGCTGGCGGTCATCGTCGCGATCCTGCTCGGCAAGCGGCTGTCGCGCCCGATCCAGGCGATCGCCGGCCAGGCCACGCGCGTCGCCGATTTCGACCTTGATGGCGTGACCCCGCTGCCGCGCAGCCGGGTGCTGGAACTGGACGACCAGGCCTCGGCCTTCAATGCCATGCTGATCGGCCTGCGCGCATTCTCGACCTATATTCCGCGCTCGCTGGTGGCCAAGCTGGTGCGCACCGGAGAGATCGGCATCGCCGAACCGCGCGAAGCGATCATCACCGTCATGTTCACCGACATCGTCGGCTTCACCACGCTGTCGGAGCAGATGGACGCCGCCGCAGCGGCCAGGCTTCTCAACCATCACTTTGCGATCCTGTGCCGCGCGGTCGACGCGCATGGCGGCACGGTCGACAAGTTTCTCGGCGACGGCATGCTGGCCTTCTTCGGCGCGCCGGACCGTCTCAAGGGCCATGCCGCCGCGGCTGTCCGTGCCGCTGCCGCCATCCGCGAGGAGCTGGAGACCGACAATCGGGAGGCGGCCGGCGAAGGGCCGGCCGCCGCTTCGCGTCCGCATCGGCATCCACACCGGCGCCGTCATTGTCGGCAACATCGGCGCATCCGATCGCGTCAACTATACGATCGTCGGCGACACCGTGAACGTCAGCCAGCGCCTGCAGGACCTCGGCAAGCAGCTCGCAGCCGGGCGCCGACGGCCGCGATCGCCATTTCCGGCGAGACCGCGTCGCGGCTCGACGAAGCATTCGAAACGATCCCGGCGGGCGAGCACAGGCTGCGCGGGCGCGGCGAGGCGACGACGGTCTTCCTGCTCGGCGACGTTGCGGCGGGTTCAGCGCAAGCCGACTTGCGAACAGCCAGCGCCGGCTGATCGCCGCGCACTTTTCAGACCTCTGCCCTGGCGCCTAACCGCCCGGCGACATCGTTTGCGGCTTCACTGGCGCAGGCACAAACTTGAGTATACATTGAGCGAATGTGCTCAACCAATTAGTGTATCCTGGCGTTCGGGTTTATTCATGAAGCGGGGCGGCCAATTGTGCTGACTGTGTGGGTTGAGCTCATCGTGCAGATCAGCTCTATCGCCTCCTTCCGTCGCGATCACCTGACTGCCTGAACGCCTGAACGCACTGCGAACCCCTCGAGTAAGCGACTGAAGGCCTTATGAATATGAACGCTAAGGAAAAATTAGTCTCAACGATTGAAACGCTGATCGCGGCGGCCAAGGACAACAACGCCCAGGACATTGTCGTTTACGGGAATTTGATAAACGTGCCGTCCATCAACCTGATGCCGGGGCACAATCATTGCGGGGCGATGGCGCCGGTGCCGGCATCACCGTCGCCAAAGGCAAGGACGGCCTTCGGCTTTCGTCCGATAACCGTGTCCACAACATCCGCCTCGACGCCTCGGTGGAAAAGCGCGCGATTTTCAACGACACTTCCGCGGCGAGCCTTGGGCGGATCGAGTTGCGCGGTGTCACGGCCACCGGCGCGTCGACGACAAGGGCGCAGTGGTCTGTCGCTGTAAACGGCCTCGATGTCGTTGCGGCTGACACGCGCGATGAGAAGGATCGGCCTCACGGCTACGGTGTCTACGTTCTGCAAGGCGCGTTCACCCTGTGGAACATGCAGCAGGACGCCGACGTCACCATCAGTTCCGATCTCGTCGGCCTTTCGGCCGGCCGCGACGGCGCCCCGGTGCGCGGCAGTGGCATTTTTGTCGGTGGCGGCGGCGACAGGGCTGGCCGACTAACCGTGCGGCGGCTCGAAACCGATGCGATCTACAGCGACGGCGGAAGCGCGCCCGGCACACCAGACCAAATCACCGGCGGTGCTTTCACGGTCTATGGCGCGCATGTCGACACTGTGCGCAACCGTGGTCCAGTGACGACCTACGGCGTCAACGACATGGTGCTCGACAACTGGGGTGTCGTCGACCGCGGGACGGCGGAGGCGAAGATCACTTCGTTCGGCCCCAGCGGCATCGGTTTCGTCAATTTCGGCATCCTGCAGGAACTGAAAGTCAATGCGTCGATCGAAACTTTCGGCCAGGGCGCACGCGGCTTCAATGTCTACACCGGCACGGTCAACCTTGCCGACTTCGATCGTGTCGTCACCCATGCCGACGGCTCTGTCGGCATCCAGATCAGCCAGCCGATTGGCAGGCTGGTCGTGCACCGCGGCATATAGACTTCGGAGGTTCCGGTCCGTCGCTGGTCAAGGGCAAGGTTGTCGTGCTTTCGGCCATCGGGCTGAGCATCAAGCCGGGCGGATCGGTGTGAGAGATCGAAATTTCCGGTGGCATCAAGACCAATGGGCCGGCATTTCCCCGATCGAGCAGCATGGCGTGATCGAAGCATTGTACGTCAGCGGCGGCATTGTTGCGGCCGGCGGCGGTTTCGAAGAAATCTGAAACGCCAGCAGCGGCAAGCACGTTCGGCGGGCACGGCACATAGCACAGGCAGGTCGCGCGAACCGGCCCGGGGCAGTCCCCGTCTATCCGCCCATGCCGCTCCTTGGCAACTGGATCAGGTTGCCGAAGCGCAGGCGCAACTGGTCGTCGACGTGCCGGGGCACATGGCGGGGGAAATGCGTCGCCAGCACTTTTTTCTTTTCCTCGATCGCCTTCTGCAGGAGATCGGGCTTGCCCTTCTCGCCCCATTCCTTCGGGCTGTAGCGGTCGGCGACGGCGGGGTAAAAATACTCTGTCTGCATCAGCCGCAGCGTCTGCTCGTTGCCGAGATAGTGGCCGGGTCCGTTCAGGCAGACCTCGGCGATGGTGTCGATCGACAGCGCTTCGTCGGTCACTTCGATGCCGCGCACGCAGCGCAGGCATTGGCCCAGCATGTCGTTGTCGATGATCAGGCTCTCCAGGCAGAAGCCCAGCAGCGAGGCATGCATGCCCGCCGATTCATAGATGAGATTGAGGCCCGACAGGCCCGCCATCACAGTGGTGATGCCCTTTTCGTAGCCGGACTGGATGTCCGGCAGCTTGGAATCGGCCATGCCGGCGGCCGAACCGCCAGGCAGGTCGTAGAATTGCGCCATCTGTGCGCAGGCCGAGGTAAGCAGCGCCTGTTCGGCCGAGCCGCCCGACATGGCGCCTGTCCTGAGATCCGAAACGAACGGCCAGGTGCCGAAGATCGCCGGGTGGCCGGGCTTCAGCGCATTGACATAGACGAGGCCGGCCAGCACTTCGGCCACCGCCTGCACCACCGCGCCGGCAATCGCGGCCGGTGCTGTCGCGCCTGCCTGGCCGGCCGAAAGCAGGAGAATCGGGATGCCGCCTTCGACGCAGGCCTCGAGCACGCCGCAGGCATCCTCGGCGAATTTCATCGGCGGCACGACGAAGCAGTTGGAGTTGGAGACGAAGGGCCGCGCCCGGAAATTCTCCTCGCCGCCGGCGATCGCGTAGAGCAGTTCCAGCGCCGGCGCCACGTTCTCGCGCACCGTGAACGAGGTGCCGACATGCTTGGTCGTGCCCATCACGCAGGCATAAAGCGTGTTGAAATCCATATCGAGCGGATCGGGAATGTCACGCGGCACCATGGGACGCTGGAAGAAGTGGATGTTGTCCAGCCCTTCGACCAGCCTGGCGGCGTCATAAATATCCTGCAGCAGCGACTCCCGATACTCTCGCTTCTCCACGTCGACCACATGCACGGCGGCGCCCGCGGTGCCGTAATGGACGCGTTTTCCCTGCACCTTCATGTCGTGCTTAGGATCCTGGCCATGCAGGGTGAAATGCCGCGCCGCGTTCTTGATCGTCGACAGCACCAGTTCGCGCGGAAAGCGGATGCGCCCGTCGTCGCCATAATTGGCGCCGACGCGCTTCAGCGCCTCGATGCAGCTTGGAATTGCGTTGGCGAAGCCGACTGTCTCCAGAAGGGTGAGAACCGCCTCATGGATGCGTTCGAGGTCGTTCTGGTCCAACGCCTTGTACCTGCCACCTTCCAGGCCGGCTCGTACGGGGCGGATGTCGTCGGCCAGTGGAGCGGCGCGCATGGCTCGCCGCGCTTCGCGGCCGCCGGAGCGGCGCGAACGGCTATCCGTGGTTGAATCCGGTTGCTCCAGTGCCACCGACATGCACAAGCTCCATATTTTTCTCGCGGGTCATGCCTGCCCGGTTTTTGAACCGGCTGCTGACATTTCCCTGTTCCCCATTTCGGGAAATATGCAGCGGAGTTGGTCTGCTGGTTTGTGCCACGATGTGCGGTCAGATGGGCCAGCAATTGTGCCAGAACGGTGCCCCGAAAGAGCGCCGTTCTGGAGTTTTGCGGTTGTTTGGGCGTCAGGCTGCGGCGGGCCGGCGTCCCGCGGCGGTCGCGAGTTCCCGGATACCCGGCTCGATATGCTGCAGTGCGATCGAGGAAATGCCGAGTCGCATGAAGCGCGACGGCTTTTCCGTGTGGTCGAAGAAGCGGTCGCCCGGCTCGATGATGACGCTGCGCGCCGCCGCCGCATCGGCAAGCGAGCGCGAATCCGTGCCACGCGGGCCTTCCAGCCACAGCGAGGTGCCGCCGGCCGAATCGGTCGAGCGCCATTCCGGCAGGAAGGCCGAGATCGCATGGACCAGCCGCTTGCGGCGTTCGTCGAAAGCGGCCGACATGCGGCGTACCAGAGCCTCGTGGTGGCCGAGCGAAAGGAAGAGTGCTACGGCGCGCTGGTTGTTGGCCGGCGGGTGGCGCAGCATGAAGCGGCGCAGCGCCCTCAGTTCGGCGATCAGGTCGGCGGAGGCCACGATGTAGCCGAGCCGCAGGCCCGGAGCGAGCGTCTTCGACATCGACCCGACATAGATGACGCGTCCAGAACGGTCGAGGCTCTTCAACGCCTGCTGCGGCGCCTCGTCGAGGAGCTGGCTGTCGTAGCCGTCCTCGATGATGATCTGGTTGTTGCGGCTGGCGCGGGCAAGCAGGTCCTGCCGGCGCTCCGCAGACAGCGGCACCATGGTCGGGCAGTGATGGCTGGGCGTCACGAAAACGAAGCCAGCATCGGACGGAATCGCAGCCGTTTCAATGCCTTGGCCGTCGACTGGCGTCGCAAGGATGTCGGCGCCGGCGAGCCGGAAGATGGAGCGCGCGTCGGGGTAGCCGGGGTCTTCCATCGCCACCTTGGAACCCTTGCTCATCAAGAGCGTCGCCAGCATGTAGAGCGCGTTCTGCGCGCCCAGCGTCACGATGATCTCGTCGGGATTGGCGAAGATGCCGCGCCGCGGCAAAAGCCGCGCCTGGATCTGCTCGATCAGCAGCGGGTCGTCGCGGTCGACCATGTCGGCCGCCCAGTTGCGGATTTCGAGCACCGCCAGCGCCATGCGGTTGCATTCGCGCCATTCGGCCGTCGGAAACAGGCCCGGGTCGAACTGGCCGTAGACGAACGGGTAGGAAGACTTGATCCAGTTGTCCTGCTTCACCGGCCGCGGCATGTCGCTTGCGGCGATCCGCCGGCGCGCCTTCCAGTCCACCTGGTCGCCAAGTTCGGCTGTCTTCTGCACCGGCTTGGCGGGCGTTGCCAGAACTTCCGGGTTGACGAAATGCCCGCGCCGCTCGCGCGCGATCAGGAAGCCCTGGTCGACCAGCTGCTGGAACGCCAGCACCACGGTTCCACGCGCCACGCCCAGCTTCTCGGCCAGGATGCGGCATGATGGCAGCGGCATCGAGGCGGCGATCTGGCGATCGAGGATGGCGGCGACGATCGCCTGGCGGATCTGCGCCTGCAGGGTTTGTCCGGACTCGGCGGAAATCCGGAACAGCCCGGACCAGATCGCGGTGTCGTTTCTCTGTGGCATAATGCTCATCCTCGCCTGCGATGGGGAATCCCGCTGGCCCACAAATTTGTATTACTGGTCCAAACCGTTGCACCAATGAATTTTTCTAATCGGTATGATTTATGCCAGTGAACCATGCCCTTGGGCCACTGTGCCGCCGAAATTTTAGAATGATGAAGTTTCATGGCGCTTCAAAGCGCGGCTGGTCTGATATGGTCCCGCCGATTTCGGATTCTGCGAGGAGTTTTTGACCGTGGCTGAACACCCCTTGAGCGCAGCGCTTTCCGCATTGCGCAACCACCGTGAGTCATCGCCGATGGAGATGCGCGCCGCCTTTGCCGCCGACCCCCACCGCTTCGCCGCCTTTTCGCTGAGACTCGGCGACCTGCTGTTCGACTGGTCGAAATGCGCCGTGACCGGCGAGACGATGAAGCTGCTCGCCGGCCTTGCTGAAAAGGCCAATGTAATTGGCCGCCGCGACGCCATGCTGCGCGGCGACGCGATCAACGCCACCGAACACCGCGCCGTTCTGCACACGGCGTTGCGCAACCCCGCGGCAAAGGCAGTCACCGTCGACGGCGTCGACGTGATGCCGCAGGTGCATGCGGTGCTCTCCGCGATGGCGGCTTTTGCAGACGCCGTCCGCTCCGGCATCGCCGCCGGGGCGACGGGCAAGATGATCACCGACATCGTCAACATCGGCATCGGCGGTTCCGATCTCGGCCCGGCGATGGCGACGCTGGCGCTGGCGCCCTATCACGACGGGCCGCGCGCCCATTACGTCTCCAATGTCGACGGCGCCCATATCGCCGACACGCTGAAAGGCCTCAACCCCGAGACCACCCTGTTCATCATCGCCTCGAAGACCTTCACCACCGTCGAGACGATGACCAATGCGCAGACCGCGCGCCGGTGGATCGAGGCGGCCCTCGGCAAGGCGGCGGTGGGCCAGCATTTCGCGGCGGTCTCGACGGCGCTCGACAAGGTCGCCGCCTTCGGCATCGCGCCCGACCGCGTCTTCGGCTTCTGGGATTGGGTCGGCGGGCGCTATTCGCTGTGGTCGGCGATCGGCCTGCCGGTGATGATCGCCGTCGGTCCCGACGAATTTCCGCGCCTTCCTCGCCGGCGCGCATGAGATGGACCGCATTTCGCTTCCGCCCCGATCCGCTCGACAACATCCCGTCATGCTGGGCCTGATCGGCTTACTGGCACCGCGTCGTCTGCGGCTATCCGGCGCGCGCCGTCATCCCCTACGACCAGCGCCTGTCGCGGCTGCCGGCCTATCTGCAGCAGCTCGACATGGAATCGAACGGCAAGCGCGTGACCATCGACGGCGCCGCCGGTGACGACGCCGACCGGCCCGCTGGTCTGGGGCGAGCCCGGCACCAATGGCCAGCATGCGTTCTTCCAGCTGCTGCACCAGGGCACCGACGTCATCCCGGTCGAATTCATCGCGGCGGCGCAAGGCCACGAGCCCGAGCTGCAGCATCACCACGACCTGCTGCTGGCCAACTGCCTGGCCCAGTCGGAGGCGCTGATGCGGGGCCGCACGCTGGAGGAAGCGCGCCGCCAGATGCTGACCAAGGGCATGAGCGCAGGCCGAGGTCGACGCGATCGCGCCGCACCGCGTCTTTCCCGGCAACCGGCCGTCGGTCACCATCCTCTACGACAAGCTCGACCCGAGCGACGCTTGGCCGGCTGATCGCGCTTTACGAGCACCGGGTCTTCGTCGAGGCGCAGCTGTTCGGCATCAACGCCTTCGACCAATGGGGCGTCGAGCTCGGCAAGGAACTGGCGACCGGGCTGCTGCCTGTCGTTGAGGGCAAAGAGCGATGCCGCCGAAAGCGACGCCTCCACCGCCGGTCTCGTGCACCACATCCAGGCTCGAGCATGATCCTGAAAGTGGGAACCGGTTTTGGGAAGATCATGCTCCAACAAGAATGCCATTCCGATCAATCGGAATGCGGGCTTGGGCAGGGGAGTAGGCGCGTGCCGGTCATCAAGGGCATATTGTTCGACAAGGACGGCACGCTGGTCGATTTTCAGGCGACCTGGTTCGCGATCGGCGATCTGATGGCGTTGCAGGCGGCGGGCGGCGACCGCAGCCAGGCCAATGCGCTGATGGAAGCCGCCGGCTACGATTTCGAGACAACATTGTTTTAAGGCGGATTCGGTGTTTGCGGCCGGCACCAATGCCGACATCGTGGCGCTGTGGTATCCCGATGTCGCCGCCGGCCGAGCGCCAGGCCAAGGTCAATTGTCTTCGACACGTTCACGGCGCGAGGAGGGCGCGGCCCAGTCGGTCGCGCTGCCGGGCAGCAAGGAAGCCGTCGCCAGCCTGCACGGTCGGGGTTTCCGGCATCGGCCTGGCCACCAATGATTCCACCGGCGGCGCCGAAAAGACGCTGCTGGCGCTGGGCATCGCGCAGATGTTCGACGCGGCCTATGGCTACGATGCCGTCGCCAATCCCAAGCCGGCGCCGGATTCCATCTACGCCTTCTCCGACCTCACCGGCCTGAAGCCGTCCGAAATCGCCATGGTCGGCGACAACCGCCACGATCTCGAAATGGCGAAGGCGGGCGGCGCGGCCTCGCCATCGGCGTGCTCTCGGGCACCGGCACCCGCGAAAGCCTGATGCCGATGGCCGACGTCGTGCTCAACTCCATCGCCGACCTGCCGGCCTATCTGACGGACCAGGCCTGACACTTTTCAATTCAAAGAAAATCGCCCATCATCCCCTCCCGAGCTTGTCGAAGGGGTCAGGGTCGGTCGTCACCGGATATCGTACCAGCTTTTATATCGGCTGCCGGAGGCTTCCGACTGCGCGAAGACAACGCCCAGTGCGAAGCCGATAAGCCCGCCAAGCAGCATGGCCGACGATACGGTGCCGGGGTTGTCCTTGACCACGTCGGAGACCGAATGAGCCTGGCTGCGCAGCGATTGCGCTGCTTTCGATGTACGGTCCGAGGCGGCGTCGTACCAGCCGTTGACCTGATCGGCGGCTTCCCCGGCGCGCGCCGCCAGCGATTTGTTGATCTTGGCGATCTCACGCTTCAGCTGGGCGACCTGTTTTTCGAGACCGTCCTGCACGTCGCTTTGGGTGGGCAGCCTGCTTTTGGGTTCGCTTGGTGTATCGGCCATGAGTTGGATCCTTTCGGGATGAAGCTCGACGACGAGCATCGTGCGTTCGGCTAGAACACCGCCAGATATTTCAACAGCGAGATGATGCCGATGATGATCACGACGATCTGCGCGATCTGCTTGGTTCGTCCGTCGAGCGGCAGGCGACCCACCAGCCAAAGGACCAGAACGATTACGAGAAAGGTGATTAGTACGCTGATCAGCATGCTTCCTGCCATTGTGCTTCCCCTCGTGAGTGAATGGCGACTACGAGGTGATAACGGCGTGAAGGGCTCTGTGGTTCCGAGCTGAACGGAAACGACTTGCCAGCAGGAGCAACGCCTCCGTCCCTCTCCCCGTCCTTTACGGGGAGAGGATGCCGGCATGCAGGTGAGGGGCATCACAACGGTCGGTGTTTTGACCGGTTGGTTACCCTGCTATACGCTACCCCCGCAACTCCCGGCGCAGGATCTTGCCGACATTGGTCTTCGGCAGTTCGGTGCGGAACTCGATGAATTTCGGCCGCTTGTAGCCGGTCAGGTTCTGCTTGCAGTAGGTCAGCAGGGTCCTCGGCCGTGAGTTCGGGGTCCTTCTTCACCACGAACAGCTTCGGCACTTCGCCGGAATGCTCGTCCGGCACGCCGATCGCCGCCACTTCGAGCACGCCCGGATGCTGCGCCACCACTTCCTCCAGTTCGTTCGGGATAGACGTTGAAGCCCGGAGACCAGGATCATGTCCTTCTTGCGGTCGACGATCTTGATGTAGCCCTTCTCGTCCATGAAGCCCATGTCGCCGGAGCGTGAAGAAGCCGTCCTTGGTCATCACCTTGGCGGTCTCGTCCGGCCGGTTCCAGTAGCCGGCCATCACCTGCGGGCCGCGGATGCAGATCTCGCCGACCTCGCCGAGGCCCCACCTCGTTGCCGTCGTCGTCGCGGATGGAGATCTCGGTCGACGGGATCGGCAGCCCGATCGTGCCAGTGAAATCGTCGGCGTCGAACCGGTTGGTGGTGGCCACCGGCGATGTTTCCGACAGGCCGTAACCCTTCCGACATCACGCAGCCGGTCACCTGCTTCCAGCGGTCGGCGACCGGCCGCTGCACGGCCATGCCGCCGGCGAAGGTGAGCAGCAGCGGCTTGAAGTCGAGCTTGCGGAAATCCTCGTTGTTGAGCAGCGCGTTGAACAGCGTGTTGAGGCCGGGGAACACGTTGACCGGGTATTTCTGCAGTTCCTTCACGAAGGCCGGGATGTCGCGCGGGTTGGGGATGAGGATGTTGTGCGAGCCGTGCTACATGCCCATCAGCGCGTTCACCGTGAGCGCGTAGATGTGGTAGAGCGGCAGCGCGCAGACATAGATGAGCTTCGCCGGCTTCGGCCGCTTGATGTAGGCGGTCTCCACCCACAGCGCGTTCTGCGCGACGTTGGCGAGCACGTTGCGGTGCAGCAGCATCGCGCCCTTCGAGATGCCGGTCGTGCCGCCGGTATATTGCAGGAAGGCGATATCGCTCGGCGCCGACCTTGACCGGCTTGAAGTTCCTGGCTGGCGCCTTCCTTCAGCGCGGCGGTGAAATTTGACGTGGCCAGGCAGCGACCAGGCCGGCACCATCTTCTTCACGCGCCGCACGACCAGATTGACGATCACGCCCTTCAGCCCGAGCATGTCGCCCATCGAGGCGACGACCACATGCTTGACCGGCGTCTTCGCCAGCACCGCCTGCAGCGTCGTCGCGAAATTTTCCAGGATGACGATCGCTTCCGCGCCGGAATCCTTGAGTTGGTGCTCCAGTTCGCGCGGCGTGTAGAGCGGGTTGACGTTGACGACCGTGTAGCCGGCCCTGCAGCACCGCCATCATCGCCACCGGATATTGCAGCACGTTCGGCATCATGATGGCGACGCGCGCGCCCTTCGCCAGGCCCTTCGACTGCAGGTAGGCGCCGAACGCGGCCGAGTGCCTCTCGAGCTCGGCATAGGTCATCGTCTTGCCCATGCAGGTGAAGGCCGGGCGTCCGGCATACTGCTTGCAGGCGGTGACCAGAAGATCGCCGATCGACTCCGCCGGCAGGCCGGCCGATCTCGGCCGGCATATTCGCCGGATAGCTGGTGAGCCACCGCTTGCCCTGCTTCTTCGCCGTGGAAGCCGTGGCCGCGGCGCCCGCAGCCGGCTTTGCCGGTTGCACGGGCTTGGCGGGATCTGCGGCCTTCGTTGCCTGCGCGGGTTTGGCCGCGTTGGCGGGAGCGGCGGCTTTTGCCGGCGCTACGGTTTTGGCCTTGGCGGGCGGGGCCGCCTTGGGCTTTTCCACGGCCGCGCTCTTGGCCTCGGCTGCATTCTTCGCTGGAGCCGGGCTCTTCGCCTTGGCTGCGGCCGGCTGGGCTGCTGTCTTTGCCGTAGCTGGCTTGGCGGTCTTGGCGGCTGCGACTGATTTCGTCGCGGATTTGGCGGCTGCCGGTTTCGGCGCCGCTTTCTTCGCTGGCGCGGCTGGCGTGGCCTTGGCAGCTTTTGCAGGAGCGGTCTTGGCTGCTGCCTTGGCTGCGGGGGCTGTGGACTTCGCTGGCTTGACCGCCGCTTTCGCCGCAGCTGGCTTGGCGGTTGTCTTCACGGCGGGCTTGGCTGTCTTCTTCGCCGCAGCCTGCTTTGCCTTTGCTGGTTTTGCGGCTGCCTTCGCCGCCGCCGGTTTGGTGGTCGCCTTTGCCGCTGCTGCTGGGTTGCTTGTCGCCTTCGCCACTTGGTCCTCCCTGATGCCTGGAAATAGGCCTGGTTCCTCGTCGGCTTTTTAGAATTGACCCCGGTTCTTCAGTGCCGGTTTGCCACTCCGAAAATTTAGCCGCCCAATGGCATATGTATGGACACAATTTAAACGCGCGCAAGCCGTGTCCCTGCGTAACCCCGGCGGGTCCCCGCAGCGACGCCGTTTCCTACTGGCCAAACCCCTTGTGCCCGGCCAGGAACGCCTGCTCGGCTTGCGTCGTTGGTCGTCCGAGCGCCCGGTTGCGATGCGGGAAGCGTCCGAAGCGTTCGATGATGTCGCGATGCTCGATGGCGTACTTCACGCCGTCGCCGGCAAGCGCTTCGAACAGCGCGACGCAGCGTTCCTGGTCGGCGAACGTCTTCGGAATGCATGAACGGCATGTAGAAGAAATGCCTGTGCTCGCTGGGCAACGATGCCTCGAAGCTGTTGGCAAGCGCATTGGCCGCGCGACAGCGAGGGCCAGGCGGTCGGTCGCGAAGGCCTCGGCGCTGCCGCGGAACATGTTGCGCGAAAACTGGTCGAACACGATCACCGCCGCCAGTGCCGCGTCCGGCTTCCAGCAAGGCCTCGGCTGGGATGGCCCGCGCGAGGTCGGCGTGGAGGTCCCCGAAGCGGTCGCGGATCGTGTCGTCGAGCTCTTTCGCTGCCGCGAACCAGTCGTCGTAGGTGCAGCTCCTCGAACCAGAAGCGCAGCACCGCGTGCTGCCAGCCGTTTGTCCGCCATGCAATTCTCCAAAGCAGTCGCGCAAACATAAGCAGAAAGCCGGGAAAGCCAAGCCCAACCCGCTCGCGGATTGTGTCTAGTAGAAATATTTGCTGATATCAGGGAGGCATTGCGGCAATCTTCAGTCGTTTTTACCCCTTTGTGGCGGATTCCGTGGAACATTTTTCCCGTTCCCGTGCGGTAGGCAAGCGGGGTGTTCCAAACCCGATCAATCGGTGCTTATATGCGCCCTTCGCGGGCCTGGTAGAGGGGCTTGGAAAAACATCAGGGAGTGCTCAATGAATAGAAAACTGAGTTTCGCGGCCGCGTTGCTGGCCGCAACCGTGCTGTCGCGGCGCGGCCAACGCCAAGACGCTTCGTCTACTGCTCGGAAGCGTCGCCGGAAGGCTTCGATCCCGGCCTCTACACCGGCGGCAACGACCTTCGACGCCTCCGCGCACCCCGTCTACAACCGCCTGCGTCGAGTTCAAGCACGGCACGCACCGAGACCGAGCCGGGCCTCGCCGAGAGCTGGAAGATTTCCGACGACGGCCTGCAGTACACCTTCAAGCTGCGTCCGGGCGTGAAGTTCCAGACCACCGACTTCTTCACGCCGACCCGCGACCTCAACGCCGACGACGTCATCTTCTCGTTCGAGCGCCAGTGGAAGGCCGACAATCCCTGGAACAAGTATGTCGCCGGGCGCGTCGTGGGAATACTTCGCCGGCATGGGCTTGCCCGAACTGCTCGAGACGATCGAGAAGGTCGACGACCTGACCGTCAAGTTCACGCTGAAGCGCAAGGAAGCGCCGTTCCTCGCCAACCTCGGCATGGACTTTCGCCTCGATCATGTCGAAGGAATATGCCGACAAGCTGCAGGCTGACGGCAAGATGGACCAGCTCAACCAGATGCCGCTCGGCACCGGTCCGTTCACGTTCGTCGACTACCAGCAGGACGCCGTCATCCGCTACAAGGCCCACCCGGACTATTGGGGCGGCAAGCAGAAGATCGACGACCTGGTCTTCGCCATCACCACCGATGCCGCGGTCCGCTACCAGAAGCTGAAGGCCGGCGAATGCCACCTGATGCCCTATCCGAACGCGGCCGACGTCGCCGCGCTGAAGGCCGATCCGAACCTGAAGGTGCATGGAGCAGGAAGGCCTCAACATCGCCTACCTCGCCTACAACACGACGCAGGCGCCGTTCGACAAGCCGGAGGTGCGCAAGGCGCTCAACATGGCGATCAACAAGCAGGCGATCGTCGACGCGCGTCTTCCAGGGCGCGGCGACGCCGGCCAAGAACCCGATCCCGCCGACGATGTGGTCGTACAACAACGCCGTCGAGGACGACAAGTACGATCCGGAAGCGGCCAAGAAGATGCTGGAAGATGCCGGCGTCAAGGACCTGTCGATGAAGGTCTGGGCGATGCCGGTTGCGCGTCCCTACATGCTGAACGCCCGTCGCGCCGCCGAACTGATCCAGGCGGACTTCGCGAAGATCGGCGTCACGGTCGAGATCGTCTCCTACGAATGGGCCGAGTATCTCGAGCAAGTCGAAGGCCAAGGACCGTGACGGCGCAGTCATCCTCGGCTGGACCGGCGACAATGGCGATCCGGACAACTTCCTCGACACCCTGCTCGGCTGCGACGCCGTCGGCGGCAACAACCGCGCCCAGTGGTGCAACAAGGAGTTCGACGATCTGGTCACGAAGGCCAAGAAGACCAGCGACCAGGCCGAGCGCACCAAGCTCTACGAGCAGGCGCAGGTCGTCTTCAAGAAGCGAGGCGCCGTGGGCGACGCTCGACCACTCGCTGGTCGTCGTGCCGATGAGCAAGAACGTCGCGGGCTTCGTGCATGAGCCCGCTCGGCATTCACGTTTCGACGGCGTCGACATCGCCGAATAAGTCGGCACCGGGGATAGATGCGGAGGGGCGCTTGTCATACAAGCGCCCCGACGTGCTTTCTGTGCTATCCTTTTCAATGCCTCGGAACACCTTGCTGAAGGTCTGACATGCTCCGGTTTCTCCTGGGGCGGCTCGCCGTCCTGATCCCGACCTTCATCGGGGTCTCCATCATCGCCTTCTCCTTCATCCGGCTGCTGCCGGGCGATCCGGTCGCGCTGCATGTCCGGCGAGCGCGTCATGTCGCCGGAGCGCCACGCGGAGATCTCACGCAGCAGCTCGGCTACGACCGGCCGATCGTCATCCAGTATCTCGACTATCTCTGGGGCATCGTGCACGGGCGATTTCGGCACCTCGATCTCACCAAGCGGCCGGTGCTCGAACGAATTCTTGCACGCTGTTTCCCGGCGACGCTCGAACTGTCGCTCTGCGCCATCATCTTCGCCATCGTGCTCGGCATTCCGGCCGGCATCTTCGCCGCCGTCAAGCGCGGCTCGTTCTTCGACCAGATCGATCATGGGCACCGCGCTGGTCGGCTATTCCATGCCGATCTTCTGGTGGGGCCTGCTGCTCATCATCCTCTTTTCCGGCATCCTGCAGCTGGACGCCGGTCTCGGGCCGCATCTCGCTGATGTTCTTCTTCCCGCCGGTCACCGGCTTCATGCTGATCGACTCGCTGCTCTCCGGCCAGGCGGGCGCCTTCAAGTCGGCGCTCAGCCATCTCATCCTGCCGACCATCGTGCTCGGCACCATTCCGCTCGCCGTCATCGCGCGCCAGACGCGCTCGGCGATGCTGGAGGTGCTGGGCGAGGACTACGTGCGCACCGCGCGCGCCAAGGGCCTGTCGCCGTGCCGCGTCATCGGCGTGCATGCGCTGCGCAACGCGCTGATCCCGGTCGTCACCACCATCGGCCTGCAGGTCGGCGTGCTGCTGGCCGGCGCCATCCTCACCGAGACCATCTTCTCCTGGCCGGGCATCGGCAAGTGGATGGTCGATTCCGTCTTCAAGCGCGACTACCCGGTCATCCAGGGCGGCCTGCTGCTGATCGCCGCGCATCATCATGCTGGTGAACCTCGTCGTCGATCTGCTCTACGGCCTCATCAACCCGCGCATCCGGCACTGAGGAGAACGAGATGGCGCAAGCAGCCACCGCAGCCGGTGCCGTCTCCGCCGATCCGTCGCGACGCGGCGCGTCTCGCGGAGTTCTGGTACTATTTCTCGGAGAACCGCGGCGCCGTCATCGGCCTCGTCGTCTTCATCCTCCTGGTGCTCGTGGCGATCTTCGCGCCGCTGATCGCGCCGCATGCTCCCAATGCGCAGTACCGCGACGCGATGCTGCTGCCGCCGGTCTGGCAGGAGGGCGGGCGCGCCGCGTTCCTGCTCGGCACCGACGCGGTCGGCCGCGACATCCTCTCGCGCCTGATCTACGGCGCGCGCTTCTCGCTGTTCATCGGCGTCGTCGTCGTCACGCTCGCGCTCATCGGCGGCATCGCTGATCGGCCTGATCGCCGGCTATTTCCGCGGCTGGGTCGACACCGTGATCATGCGGGTCATGGACATCATCCTGGCCTTCCCGTCGCTGCTGCTGGCGCTGGTGCTGGTCGCCGTCCTCGGGCCCGGCCTGACCAATGCGATGATCGCCATCGCGCTCGTCCTGCAGCCGCATTTCGTGCGGCTGACGCGCGCCGCGGTGATGGCGGAGAAGACCAGGACTATGTCGTCGCCGCGAAGGTCGCCGGCGCCGGCCATCTCCGGCTGATGTTCGAGACCATCCTGCCGAACTGCCTGGCGCCGCTGATCGTGCAGGCGACGCTGTCCTTCTCCAACGCCATCCTCGACGCCGCCGCGCTCGGCTTCCTCGGCCATGGGCGCGCAGCCGCCGACGCCGGAATGGGGCACGATGCTGGCCGAGGCGCGCGAGTTCATCCTGCGCGCCTGGTGGGTGGTGACCTTCCCGGGCCTCGCCATCCTGATCACCGTGCTCGCCATCAACCTGATCGGCGACGGCCTGCGCGACGCGCTCGATCCGAAGCTGAAGAGGTCCTGAATGGCGCTGCTCGAAATCGAAAACCTCGTCGTCGAGTTCCAGACCGCCTCCGGCCCGTTCCGCGCCGTCGACGGCGTGTCGCTGAAGGTCGACGAACGCGAGGTGCTGGCGATCGTCGGCGAGTCCGGCTCGGGCAAGTCGGTGTCGATGCTGGCCGTCATGGGGCTGTTGCCGTGGACGGCCAAGGTCACGGCCGACAGGATGGCTTTCGACGGCCGCGATCTGCTGACGCTGTCGCCGCCGAGCGCCGCAAGATCATCGGCAAGGACATCGCCATGATCTTCCAGGAGCCGATGGCGAGCCTCAACCCCTGCTTCACCGTCGGCTTCCAGATCGAGGAGGTGCTGCGCGTCCATCTGGGCCTCGACAAGGCCGCGCGCCGCGCGCGCGCCATCGAGCTGTTCAAGGCGGTCGGCATTCCCGATCCGGCCGAGCGGCTCGGCCCTATCCGCACCAGATGTCGGGCGGCCAGTGCCAGCGCGTGATGATCGCCATGGCGATCGCCTGCAACCCCAAGCTGCTGATCGCCGACGAGCCGACCACCGCGCTCGACGTGACGATCCAGAAGCAGATCCTCGACCTGCTGATGCGGCTGCAGGCCGAGCACGGCATGGGGCTGATCATGATCACCCACAATATGGGCGTGGTCGCCGAGACGGCCGACCGCGTCATCGTCCAGTACAAGGGCCGCAAGATGGAGGAGGCCGACGTGCTGTCGCTGTTCGAGGCCCGAAGACAACTACACCAGCGCGCTGCTGTCGGCGCTGCCGGAAAATGCCGTCGGCGACCGCCTGCCGACGATGCCGGGCTTCGTGGTCGACGAAGCGCCGGTTGCGGGAGCCGGCCGATGAGCCAGGTCGTCCTCGAAGCCCGCAACATCGTCCGCGACTATCATCTGTCGGGCGGCATGTTCACCAAGGCGCGGACCGTGCATGCCGTCAAGGGCGTCAGCTTCTCCGTCGAGAAGGGCAAGACGCTGGCGATCGTCGGCGAAAGCGGCTGCGGCAAGTCGACGCTTGCCCGCATCATCACGCTGATCGACGCGCCGACGTCCGGCGAGCTGTTCATCGACGGCAAGAAGGTCGACATCGCCAGCAGACGCTGACGCCGAGATGCGCCGCAAGGTGCAGATCGTCTTCCAGAACCCCTACGGCTCGCTCAATCCGCGCCAGAAGATCGGCGACGTGCTCGGCGAGCCGCTGCTGATCAACACCGGCATACCGGCGGCCGAGCGGCGCGACCTCGCCATGGAGATGCTGCTGAAGGTCGGGCTCGAGGAAGAGCACTTCAACCGCTATCCGCACATGTTCTCGGGCGGCCAGCGCCAGCGCATCGCGATCGCCCGCGCGCTGATGCTCAACCCGAGCCTGCTGGTGCTCGACGAGCCGGTGTCGGCGCTCGACCTTTCGGTGCAGGCGCAGGTGCTGAACCTCCTGGCCGACCTGCAGGACGAGTTCCAGCTGACCTACGTCTTCATCAGCCACGACCTGTCGGTGGTGCGCTACATCGCCGACGACGTGATGGTGATGTACTACGGCGAGGCGGTCGAATACGGCACCCGCGACGAGGTCTTCTCCAACCCGCAGCACAGCTACACCAAGACGCTGTTCGCCGCGACGCCGCGCGCCGACGTCCAGAGCATCAAGGCAAGACTGGCGAAGAAGAAGGCGGCATAACAAGCTTCCTCCTTCTCCCCGTTTACGGGGAGAAAGTCCCGGCAGGGAGGAGGGGCAAGCAAAGTGCTTGTTTTCCTCAAGCCGCTTCGATCTCGGCCTGCAGGGCGGCCATGTGCTGTTCCGCCACCGACGTGGCTGCTCGCTCGATGGCTCGGAAGCGGCTGACCACCGCCAGTCCCACCGGGGTGAGCTGGGCGCCGCCGCCGCGCTTGCCTCCGGTCTGCGCCGCGACCACCGGCTTGCCGAACAGCTTGTTCATTTCCTCGACCAGGTCCCAGGCGTGCTTGTAGGACATGTTCATGCCGCGTGCCGCCGCCGAAATTGACCCGAAGGCTGCGATCTGCTCCAGGAGTTCGATCTTGCCTGGTCCGATACGGCCGTCGGGATCGAGATTTATGCGCAGGCTGAGCGAAGGCATCGACGAAAACTCCGATTCGCAAGCAAGGCTCGCGTCACCCGTTTTTAGAACATTTTCAGCTTGCGCGAAAACCGTCCCTCACCCTGCCTTGATCATCCTCGGGCGGAGCATGCCGAAAGCCGTCGCGCAGACCCGGGGGATGCATGCCGTGAAATTTGAGACAGGTGGGAACGGTATAGAAACAGCTTCACCCTAGCTGTCGGTGCAGGATGCGAGAGAGAACACAACTTGCCAGGCCCTTGCGGCGAGAAGAGACAGGCCGCAACGTCTGACGCCCTCACGGCGAGGGCAATTCTCTCAACCGGAAAAACTATCACTTGCCTGCCGGCGGCGCCCGCGAGGCGATGTTGGCTTTGTCGAAGGTCACCGCCTTCACCACCGCGAACACGCGCTTGCCGGGTTCGAGCCTGAGCGCCTGCACCGAATGGCGGGTCACCCGCGACATCAGCGTGGCGCCGCCGCAATCGATCTTCACCAGCGCTTCCGGACCGTCGCCCATGGCGATCTCGACGATTCTCCCGGCCATGATGTTCATCGCGCTCAGGCCCTGCGGCGGCTCGGTTGCGATCATCACGTCGCGGGCGCGAACCCGCACCCGGACGCGGCTGCCGATGGCCGCATCGATGCGCGGCAACCGCCATTCACCACCGCCGGAGGCAAGCATGGTCAGGCCGAATTGGTCGTCATGGGCGGTGACCGCGAGGTCGAGTACCGAGCCGCCTTCGGCGCGCTCCTCCTCGGGCAACAGGTCGAGCCGCTGCATGATCTCCGCCGTCGGCCCCGACGCGGTCACCCGGCCGCCGGCGAGCACCACGATGTCGCTCGCCAGCCGCGCGACTTCGGCTATCGAATGGCTGACATAGACGATGGGTATCCTGGTCTCGTCGCGCAGCCGTTCGATATAGGGCAGGATCTCGGCCTTGCGCGCCTCGTCGAGCGAAGCCAGCGGCTCGTCCATCAGGATGAGCTGCGGGCTGGCGATCAACGCACGCCCGATCGCCACGCGTTGCTTTTCGCCGCCCGAGAGCAGATTGGGCTTGCGGTCAAGCAGACCGCCGATGCCGAGCAGGTCCACGACAGCGGCCATATCGGCGTAACGTTCCGTCTTCGGGCGGAAGAAACGCCCGTAGCGCAAGTTCTGGCTGACCGATCATGTGCGGGAAAGAGCCGGGCGTCCTGGAACACGTAGCCGATGCGCCGCTTGTGCTTGGCGAGGAACGTTCCGGCAGCCGTGTCGACCAGTACACGCCCGTCGACGGCGATACGGCCCCGGTCCGGCCGGATCAGGCCGCCGATCAGGTTGACCAGCGACGTCTTGCCCGAACCTGACGGCCCGAACAGCGCGGTCAGCCGGCCGTTTGTCTCGAAGGCCGCTTCGAGCTCGAATGCGCCGAGCCGGTGACGGACATCGACGGACAGCGTCATTCGATTTCCATCCGTCCTGCCGACGCGGCGAGCCAGCACCTCCGACGCGATCAGCGCGCGCCATGGCGATGGCGATCGAGATCAGCGTCAGCCGCAGCGCTCCCGCGTCGCCGCCCGGCACCTGGGTGAAGGTGTAGATCGCCGAGGGCAAGGTCTGCGTCTCGCCGGGAATGTTGGAAACGAAGGTGATGGTCGCGCCGAATTCGCCCATCGCCTTGGCGAAGCAGAGGATCATGCCGGCGATGATGCCGGGCAGGATCAGCGGCAGCGTGATTGTCGCAAACACCCAGAGCGGGTTGGCGCCCAGCGTGCCGGCGGCCGCTTCAAGCCGGCGGTCGACCGCCTCGATGGAGAGCCGGATGGCGCGCACCATCAGCGGAAAGCCCATGACGCCGCAGGCAAGTGCCGCGCCTGTCCAGCGGAAGGAAAACACGATGCCGAAATGTTCGGCGAGGAAGGCGCCGACCGGCCCGCGCTTGCCGAAGCTCAGGAGCAGCAGATAGCCGGTCACCACCGGCGGCAGGATCAGCGGCAGGTGCACGATGCCGTTGAGGATGGATTTGCCCCAGAAGCGGCCGCGCGCCAGGATCAGCGCGATGAGGATGCCGAAGCGGCAGGCTCGCCACCATCGCCCATGTCGCGACCTTGATGCGACAGCCGGACCGCATTCCATTCGTCGGGCGTGAGGTCCAGAGCCATTGCATGTGTCAGGCCATGATGTGGGTCGGCAGAATCATGGCCGAATCTATCTTAGTTCGAGACGGCCGGCGCAAGCACCGTGAAACCCTGCGCCTCGAAAAGCGGCTTGGCCTTGGCCGACTGCAGGTATTTCAGGAAGGCTGGCGGCGTCGGCGTCCTTCGAGCTCTGCGGTCTGTGCGACCGGATAGATGATCGGCGGGTGCGTGTCTTCCGGGAAGATGCCGACGACCTTGACGCCTGGTTCGGCGTTGGCGTCGGTCTGGTAGACGATGCCGAGCGGCGGCTTCGCCGGTCGACACCAGCTTCAGCGCGGCGCGCACGTTTTCGGCCTGCGCCACCTTGCCTTCGACGGAGCGCCCAGACGCCGAGTTTTTCGAGCGCGGCCTTGCCGTATTTGCCGGCCGGCACCGCCTTGACGTCGGCCATGGCGAGCTTGCCGTCGCCGATCAGGCCGGCGAGGTCGAAGTTCGCGGCGATGGTGGTTTCGGCCTTCGAATCCTTGCGGCGCGACCAGCACGATGCGGTTGCCGAGCAGCTTCACTTCGGTGTCCGTCTTGGTCAGCTTCTTGTCGGAGAGATATTTCATCCAGTCGAGGTCGGCGGAGATGAAGATGTCGGCCGGTGCGCCTTCCTCGATCTGCTTGGCCAGCGCCGAGCTTGCCGCGTAGGAAATCGTCGCCTGCTTCGCCGACATCGGCCTTCGCAGGCGGCATTCACCGCGTCGAGCGCGTTCTTCAGGCTGGCCGCCGCGAAGACCACCACCTTCTCCTGCGCCATCGAAGGCGCGGCCGAACAAAGCATCGCAGCGATGCCGCCGGCGGCAAC
Organism: uncultured Alphaproteobacteria bacterium; assembly: GCA_963726065.1. Classification (GTDB taxonomy): domain Bacteria; phylum Pseudomonadota; class Alphaproteobacteria; order Rhizobiales; family Rhizobiaceae; genus Neomesorhizobium. Next base: position 148,833 of record CAVSAU010000013.1, on the reverse strand, counting down.
GGCAAGCGCTACCCCAAAGCTTCTAACTCCAAGCATGAGCAACTCCCATTTTGATAGATGCATCTGTCCGAAAGGCCGCGGCTCCAGTCCCAGGCTCTCAAATCGATATATCCAGTCAAACATAACAATGGAAGCCCGTCGTCCACTGGCAAGATAATTGGAAAGACAGGAGAAAGACGCGCGGAAGCGTGCAAACATGGCGCTCTTGTTCGTATCAATTGTCACAGACAAATATCACGTCGTCGGCAGAGCTTGTTCAGCGACCCGGGCGTCGGGTCTTCAACCGGGAACGATCTGGTTCTCGCCATCTGAGTGGCGGAGGCCCGCGTTCAGCTCATCGCAGCGCAGCGTCACCTGATTGTGCCGCGCGTCCCGTTGCGCTGCCCGATGTGTGACGAACCTGATCCAAAATGCTTCGACCTATGGAAAGACAGCCAGGGTATCGGTGCGTGAAGACTGCGATGCCGGCTCTGCGTCACCTGGCGGTTTCCGCACCCGCCGGTTGCTGAACCCGCGCCAGATGCGTAACTCAAAGCGCCGAGGCTCTAACCCCTGCTGGATCGGTGGGTCACTGGACGAAGCATCATACACCGCGTCTTTATAGGGTAGACAAGTCGAAGATTCCAATAACATTATTTGGCGAAGGGTGACGGGGCTGACAGGCAGGCGCACGCGATGCCTGTGGGAAATTGGCAGCTGCAAAACGGTATAGCCGTAAGCTGCGCACAGTCGTGAGAGAGGAACCCTACGATGCCGAATCCAAGCCAAACTAGCGACCAGTGGTGGGTCAACGATCAGACGCCGGACAACCCTTATGGCAAGAGCGAGGATTATGAAGCCTTTCTCGACTATCTTGGGGCATTGGACCGCAGCCTGACGCCGGCGATCGCTGCGGGAACGCTGAGGATCAACGTTTACGAGCTCAACGACCACCCCGAGTACAAGGCCGCCGCGATCGGCGCCTTGCAGATGTGGTCGTCCGTCACCCCTCTGAAATTCGAGATCGTCGACGACGCGCCATTCAATCGCGCAACGGACTGGATGGAGGTTGTCAGCCCCGAACTGGGCGAGGAGGACGATGGCAGCGCCTATTCGAGCCAATCGTTATGTCAGCATCGGTCAGCGTTTCCACGACACGGAACCCAACAAGACGGATATCGGCGGCTATGTCTTCGATTCCTTCATCCATGAATTCGGCCATGAATTCGGCCTGAACCATCCCGGGCTCTACAATTACAGCGGTCCCGGCGGCGTGCAGATCAACTATCTGAACAATGCGACCTGGACCTACGATCGCCAGCAATACAGCGTCATGTCCTATTTCGATGGGATCGATGTCGGCGAAACCACCCGCTGGTCCGCGTCGACGCCGCTGATGGCCGACATCGAGGCCGTCATCCGCCGCTTTTTCTCGACCGTCGACGCGAACGGCGTGCGCACCTATCAGCACATCGACCTCAACACGGGCGACAACGTCTACGGCTTCGGCAGCACGCAGTATGGCTACCAGCTGACCTCCTCGGGCATGCAGCACGACATCGGCTTCGTGATCCATGACACCGGCGGGACCGACACGATCGACTTCTCCGGCTCGACGGCGGGCACGATCCTTGACTTGCGCGCCGGACAGTTCTCCAGCGTCAACGGCCATAGCAACAATGTGTCGATCTTTGCCGGACACAACGCGGATGGGACCGACTATTACATCGAGAACGGCATCGGCAGCAGGTATGACGACATCCTGATCGGCAACGACGGCGCCAACGTCCTGGACGGCCGCGGCGGCGGCGACCGCATGGCCGGCAACGGCGGCGACGATATCTACTTCGTCGACTCCCTCGACGACATCGTTCGCGAGGAAGCGAACGGCGGCAACGACACGGTCATCCTGCTGTCCAGGAACCTGAAGATCCGGAAGATCGCCAACGTCGAAAACATCATCTACGCCGACGAGTCGACGCTCCAGCCTGGAGGCGGCGGCGGCGAGACCCCGCCCAGCGTCGGCGACAACACGATGACCAGCATCATCTTCGGCGACAACGGAAACGATACGCTCGACGGCGGCGCCGGCGACGACACGATCTTCGGCCAGGGCGGTGACGACCTGATCATCGGCGGCCGCGACTCGCTCGCCAGCCGCGACATCAACAACACGATCGATGTCGCGGACCTTGAAGACCAGACCGAGAGCGATGACGGCAACGACACGCTCTACGGCGGCGGCGGCAACGACACCATTCTCGGCGGCCAGGGCAACGATATTCTCGACGGCGGCGACGGCGACGATACGCTGAGCGGCCAGGACGGCGTCGATATCTTCAGGGGCGGCGCGGGCGTCGACACGGTCGACTACAGCAAGGAGAGCCCCTTCCAGCTGCTCGTCAACCTCGCCACGAATGTCGCCAGCGGCGGCACCGGCTCGGGCGACACCTTCTACAGCATCGAGAACCTGATCGGGTCCGATGACCGCATCGACCGCTTCATCGGCACGTCCGCCGCAAATCATTTCTGGGGCCAGGGCGGCGGCGACTATTTCAATGGCGGCGGCGGCAATGACATCCTGGATGGCGGCAGCGACGGCGACATCCTGTACGGCGAAGGCGGCAACGACACGATCATCGGCGGCGCCGGTCAGGACTATCTGGATGGCGGCGCCGGTATCGACACGGTCGTCTACGCAGGCAGCCCCGCCGGTGTGACGATCGATCTCGCCAACGGCACGGCCAGCGGCGGCGACGGCGATGGCCCGGTGCAGATCGTCGGGCGCGGCACGACCATCCGGCACGACATCCTCGCCGGCTTCGAAAATGCCGTCGGTTCATCCTTCGATGACCATCTCATCGGCAATGCCCAGGCCAATGAACTCTCCGGCGGCGCGGGCGACGACACGCTGACCGGCGGCGGCGGCGCCGACAGATTGAACGGCGGCGCCGGCAGCGACACGGCGGACTACGCCGACGCGACGAGCGGCGTCAGGCTCAATCTCGCTGGCGGCAGATCCGGCGGAGACACCTATGTCTCGATCGAAAATCTCGCCGGTTCGGGCTTCAATGATCGACTGACCGGCAACGGCGCGGCCAATGTGCTGACCGGCCAGGGCGGCGAACGACACGATCGACGGCGGCGGCGGCGATGACACCCTGCTCGGCGATTTCGCCTATCAGGGCGATGCTCCGCCACGCCCGGGCATGGGCACCGGCTACGCCACGCTCGGACCGGATGCGACGAACAATTCGATCGCAACCGCCTTCGACATCTCGAACAACTTCTCGCTGGCCGCCGACCCGGACATCTTCGATTCGACGACCATCCTTCACACGACCGTCAACGCCACCGGAAACGGCCAGGGCGGATATTACAGCGTCAACCTGGCGGCCGGCACGGTCATCACGATCGACATCGACGGAATTGCCGATCCCGAACGTCCATGACAGCTGGGTCAGGCTGCTCGACAGCGATGGCAATATCGTCGCCCAGAACGACGATGGCGGCGGCGACCCCGGCTCCACACAGCAACCGGGATTCGAGCACGGTCTTCGTCGTCCAGGAAACCGGAACCTACTACATCCTGGAAGGCAGCTGGTCGCCGACGGCGCCGGGCGATGGCTGGGCGGAAGCCGTGCCGGAGGGCTCGACCTATGAGCTGAACGTATCGGTCGAATTTCCCGCCCGCGCCGGCTCAGCCGGGCGTTGCGGGCGCCGATACGCTCACCGGCGGCGGCGGCAGCGACCTGCTGGATGGCGGTCTGGCGGCCGACACGCTGACCGGCGGCGCGGGAGAGGATTCTTTCCGCTTCTCGACGGCGCTTGGGAACGGCAATGTCGACTGGATCAAGGACTTCAAGGTCGCCGACGACACGATCCTGCTGGACAACCTCATCTTTGCGAGCGTGGGCGGCGACGGCGCTCTCGCCTTGGGCGCATTTCACAAGAGTGCGGCGGGCGTCGCTCATGATGCCGACGACCGCATCATCTACGATACCGACAGCGGCGCCTTGTCCTATGACGCCGATGGCGCCGGACAAGCTGCAGCCATTCAGTTTGCGCGGCTGAGCACAAATCTGAATCTTTCGGCGGCCGACTTCATTATCATCTAACTCGACCGCAGGAGGGGCGCTTTCAGGCGCCCCTCCTGGTACGTTGCAGTTGGTCTCTCTTGTCGAATCACAAGCTGAGCGGCAATGCCGCCACCGCACGGGTCTTGCGAGGCGATCATGGAGAGTGTGTGATGAAGCGCCCGACCGACCGCCGCACAGTATTAATGACCGCCGGAGCTGCGGCTGTCGCCGCGGCCGCCGGGCCAGTCGCTGCGCAATCGACAGATATTCGCGGCGCAGTCACGTTCGAGGGCGGCGCGGTTATCCCGGAAGGTCATCTTGAGATTTATCTCGAGGACCCTGCCATTCAGGACAATGCGCGACGTCGCGCCGCGAAAACGCGCATCAAAAGCGACGGCGGGTCAAAGACGATAGCCTTTTCCTTGTCCCCGCCCGCAAGCTCGACTGCTTCGCCAACGCTGCAGATCGTTGCGCGCCTGGAGCGTGCGGATGGCTGGCTGGTCGCGCGGGGCAGCGCACAGTTCGAGGCGGGTTCGCCCGTCCATGTCACACTCAACACAGTTATGTATTGAGGCGCGGAAATGTATTGAGGGGCGACGACTCGATCCCCTAAAACGCAAAACAGGACGCGATTTCGGGGGGCGCGAAATCGGAGGCTTAGCCGTGAGTTCAAGCTCGGGCAGTGGGGTCTGGTTCGGACGTTGTGGTGGCGCAGGCGGCCCCCGCGTCCGGATATCCACGAGAATGCGCCATGCGGCGTTGATTGCCTTGGGAACACACTTATTCCATCGACGACGACGGCCGGGATCTCGGCAACCGGCGGTCTGCGTTTGAGGCGGGAATGGCTGCTGTTTACTTTTTGTTCCGCCGTGCGGGTTTCTATCCTAGGTTTTCGCCAATCTATGGCTTCCCGTGGGCGGCCTTTTCAGGATATGACCGCGGCAGGGGTGGTGGCGAATTTCTGTCCGGGGCGGAGCCGGATGTAACCATTTTCCGGCATTGAGATGCCCTCTCCTGATTGCGAGTTTGAATGAAGACAACGCCATCCGCGCCGCTTACGCTGGCTGGAATTATGTCGTCGTTTCGACGGGCTTTTTCGGGTATTGCCTTGATGAGCGGGGTCGTGAACGTGCTGGCCCTGACCGGCTCGTTCTTCATGCTGCAGGTCTATGACCGGGTCGTTCCGGGCCGTAGCGTGCCGACGCTGGTCGGCTTGGCGGTGCTTGCCGCGACCTTGTTCGTTTTTCAGGGGGTGCTGGAGCTGATCCGCTCGCGACTCATGGTGCGGCTGGGGCAGGGGTTGGACGCAAAACTCAGCCCGTCGGTTTATTCAGCGCTGATGCGCCTGCCGTTGCGCGCCAAACTTCCCGGTGACGGACTGCAGCCCTTGCGGGATCTGGACCAGGTCCGTTCCTTTATCGGCAGTGCCGGACCGACCGCGCTGTTCGACCTGCCATGGATGCCACTCTACATCGGCATCTGTTTCATTTTTCATTTCTGGATCGGCGTTACCGCGCTTGCCGGGGCCGTTGTCCTGTTCGCACTGACGCTTCTGGCCGAGTTCCGGACCAGCGGCCCGACAAAGATCGCCGGACAGCACGCGGCCGTCCGCAGCACTTTGGCCGAGGCGACGAGGCGAAATGCCGAAGCCATGCAGGCCATGGGTTTTGGCGGGCGTGTCGCCGAGCGATGGGATGCCGTCAATGCCGACTACCTGAACGCCCATGCGGCAGCCAGCGATGTCGCGGGAACGCTAGGCACGATTTCCAAGATCCTGCGATTGATGCTGCAATCCGGAATGCTGGCGGTCGGCGCTTATCTGGTCATCCAGCAGGAGGCGACCGGCGGCATCATGATCGCAAGCTCGATCATGATGGGCAGGGCGCTGGCCCCTATCGAACTGGCGATAGCGCATTGGAAGGGTTTCGTTTCGGCGCGGCAGAGCTGGGCGCGCCTGAAGCAGCTTTTGTCTGCACTGCCGGAAGGCGCAACCAGCGTAACACTGCCTGCGCCTGTCAGCGCGTTGGCGGTTGAGAATGTCAGTGTCGCGCCGCCGGGTGAACGCACGCCGGTGGTGTGGGATGCAAATTTTTCGCTGGCCAGGGGATCGGGCCTGGGGGTCATCGGCCCGAGCGCTTCGGGAAAATCGTCGCTGGCGCGTGCGCTTGTGGGTGTCTGGCTGCCGGCGCGGGGCGCCGTGCGGCTGGACGGGGCGACGCTTGACCAGTGGCCGACCGACGAGCTGGGCAAACATATCGGCTATCTGCCGCAGGATGTGCAGCTGTTTGACGGAACGATTGCGCAGAACATCGCCCGCTTCGATCCGGATGCGTCATCCGAAATGGTTCTGGCGGCGTCCAAGGCGGCCGGCGTGCATGATCTCGTCGTGCATCTGGCCGACGGCTACGACACGAGGGTTGGCGAAGCTGGAGCCTCATTGTCGGCGGGGCAACGGCAGCGTATCGCCCTTGCACGCGCTCTCTATGGCGATCCGTTCCTGGTCATCCTGGACGAGCCGAATTCCAATCTCGATGCGGAAGGTGAAGTGGCCTTGTCCGCCGCCATCCAGGGCGTTAGGCACCGTGGCGGCATCATCGTCGTCGTCGCACACCGATCCAGCGCCCTGGCCAATGTCGATAAGGTGCTGGTGATGGCTAATGGGCGCGTACAGGCTTTCGGTCCGAAGGATGAGGTGCTAAGCAAGGTTTTCCGATCGGCGGCGCCGCTAAAGGTCGTTACCGCCACGGAGAGAGGTGTCCCTGCATGAGCAAGGACAAAGCCACTTCGTATCATCAGCAGATCCAACGCTATCTTGTGGCTGGGGTTGCCACTTGTCTGCTGCTTGTCGGAGGTGTTGGCGGCCTGGCGGCAGTGACCAAAATGTCGGGTGCGGTGATCGCCTCTGGCCGGCTGGTGGTCGATTCCAATGTGAAAAAGGTTCAGCATCCGACCGGCGGCGTGGTCGGCGAGATCAGGGTGCGTGAAGGCGACCGGGTAAAGGCGGGCGACATTCTCGTGCGCCTGGACGAGACCACGACCCGCGCCAACTTGGCGATCGTCTCAAAAAGTCTGGATGAGTTTTATGCGCGGCTGGCGCGCCTGGAGGCGGAGCGTGACGGCAAGGATGAGATCAGCTTTCCAGAGATTTTGCCATCGCGACGCAACGAAGCTGGTGTCGCCGCATCGATGGCGGGAGAACAATCGCTGTTCGATTTCCGGCGCCAGGCGCGATCCGGCCAGCGATCGCAATTGCGTGAACGGATCGCCCAGTTGACAGAGGAGACTGCCGGACTGACCGAGCAGCGGCAGGCGAAGCGCCGCGAGATCGAGCTGATCCAGGTCGAGCTGGAAGGCGTGCGGGACTTGTGGAACCGCAAGCTGGTGGGGATCGATCGCATGACGGCACTGGAACGGGATGCGGTGCGGCTCGAAGGCGAGCACGGGCAGTTGACCGCGGGAATAGCCCAGGTGAATGGCAAGGCGTCGGAGGTAGAACTTCAGATCATCCAGATCGGCCAGGATCTTCGCAGCGAAGTAGCGACCGAGTTGCGTGAAACGCAAGGAAAGATCTCCGAGTTCGTCGAACGCAAAGTTGCGGCCGAGGACCAGTTGAAGCGCATCGATCTGCGCAGCCCGCAGGATGGCGTGGTGCACCAGTTGGCCGTGCATACGGTCGGCGGGGTGATCACGCCCGGTGAGCAGGTGATGCAGATTGTACCGGTAACGGACGACCTGACCGTTGAAGCACATGTTGCGCCGCAGGACATCGACCAGGTGACTATAGGCCAGCATGCGATTTTGCGCCTGTCGGCCTTCAATCAGCAAACTACGCCGGAACTGACCGGAACACTGTCGCGGATCTCGGCGGACCTTACGTCCGACGAGCGCACCGGAACGACCTTCTATATTGTGCGGGTGAAGCTGCCGAAAACCGAGGTCGCCAAGCTGCGCGGGCTGGCGCTGGCGCCGGGCATGCCGGCCGAGGTGTTCTTCCCGACGGGCGACCGGACGATGCTTTCCTATCTGGCGAAACCGCTGTCGGATCAGATCCAGAAAGCTTTCCGGGAAGAATGAAGCCCACGCCTTTGCGAGCGAGCGGCGAGCTAAGGCAGCTAAACCCTGGCACGTTGCTAAGCCCGCATCGCAGATGAACGTCCGCTGGGAAGTCCAGAAATCGATTGGTTTCAGGCAATCGACTGATCTTTAACGAGAATTTTGGTGCCGCTTGCGTGACTCGAACACGCGACCCCATCATTACGAACGTTGTGTGAGAAGTTTAGTTTTTCCATGTAAGTTCAATCGGTTAGGCCGCATTCTCCTTGCCGGTCTGGGGGTTATTCTGGGGGCTTTTTCTCGATTTCGTCACGCGCTCCAATGCAGCGGCAACATCATCGTCCATGACGCCAGCATAACGGGCGGTGGTGGCGATGTTGGAATGATTGAGCGCTTTCTGAACGAGCTTCATGTTGCCAGTCTCGCGCAAGAGCTTCGTCGCCACGTCATGCCGTATGTCGTGGCACCGAAAGTCGTTTACGCCAGAGCGGGCGCGGTGACGCCGCCATTCGGTCTTCGCACCTTCGGGCGTGATCGGGTAACGCTGGCCTTTGATCTTGTCGCCCCACGTCCTCGCGCAAACGTAGGTGAAAACGAACTCCGGGTGAAGCAACAGGTTTCGTGGCAGTTCAACAACCTTGGCTACCGCGTGCTTGTTGAGCCGTTTAAGCGAGCGTCCACCGGCGCACTTTCGAGAAGAGATGTTCAGCTGTCTGACGACAAGCTTTCGGGGGGACATGGGCACGCTATGAGGCATCGCTCGCCGAGCGCCGCTATGCCGCCTGCGACCCGGAGAACCGTCTTATAGCAGCCCAACTCGAGAGGAGCTGGGAAGCCACGCTCAGGCGCGTGGAGACCTGCGAGGCCCGGCTCAGCGAAGTCCAGCGTGTGGAGCCTGTCGACGCGATCCCTGACTTCACCGGCCTCGCCCGGACCTCGAGGCCGCTTGGAATGCGCCGGGTGTCGATATGCGCTGCCGTCAGCAACTGCTGCGCGCGCTCATTAAGGACATTGTGGCGGACGTCGATGACGACGCGCGCGATGTGATCCTGACCATCCATGGCATGGGGGCCAGCACTCCCAGGTAAGGGTTCGCAAGCCCAAATCCGGAGAGCATGGCCAGAGTACGCCTGAGGAGGCTCTGGCGATCATGCGATCCATGGCAACGCGATGGTCGGATGCCGAAATCGCCGCCACACTCAACCGCATGGGCATGAAGACGGGTCAGGGAAAGACCTGGACGGCGCGGCGCGTCCAATCGCTGCGCACGGTGCACAAGATCAGCGGCTATCGCTCTTCCGACAAGAACGGCGAGTGGCTCACCATGTCGGACGCGGCCTCGAAGCTTGGCGTGTCGCACGTCAAAATTCGCCGTTTCGTCAGGGACGGTATATTGCCAGCCGAGCAGGTCATGCGCGGCGCGCCCTACCAGATCCGCGCCAGCGACCTTGAAGATGAGCGGATCAAGGCCGAACTGGCACGCAAAAGCCCGTGTCGCACCAACGACGACAACCAGGAATCGCTGTTTTCCGCCATTTGAAGAGGGGTGCATAATAAATCAGCCTTCGCGATGCCGCGCAGGGCTCGCTCGGCTGCATTGTTCGACAGGCAAATCCGCCCATCGTCGAGGAACCGGGTGAAGGATGACCAGCGCCGCAGGATGTCGCGATTACGCCACATCCAGACAAATGGGCATGGAAGCACGGTACGGACCACGGCCTTGCAGGCCGCACGGTTGAACCCGACGGACCGGAGATGCGACTACGAGCTGGCTCATCCGCCCTATTGTAGCTGTTCGAGGAGAGCCCTCGCCTCGACAAGATCGCGTGTGTCGTGGCCTTCCGTGAACCACTCGTAGATCGGCAAAAGTACGTCGCGCGCCTCGCTACGCCGATCCTGCGCGCCATACCGCCGGGCGAGGCTCCTTGCCGCCCTCAGTTCATATGATCTTGTCCGTTCCGACCGAGCCAGATCAAGGGCCTTGCGATAGCAGTCTTCCACCAGGGGGTCGCGTGGATCGAGCTTCGACCGCAACTTGCCTCGGATGCGATGCAGTTCGGGGACATGAAGTTTCGAGCCCGAGGCGTTCACGATCCGAAACGCCTCGTCGAGCAGCGACAGACCCTCCAGAATCCTGCCGCATTCGCCATGCGCTTCAGCGAGCGTGCACAGGTAGTACTGCAGGTCGGCCCTGGCTCCCGACGAGGCGTGAGCCTCCATACCCTCTCGCATGGCCTCAATTCCTTCCTGTGGACGCCGCTCTTCGGCGAGCGCCCAACCACTCTGGAAGCGTGCCTCCGCCTGCAGGTACGGCACTACCACTTCGTTGGCTACATCTCCCCACTCGCTGATGCAGCGGCGTGCCTCGTCGACCTCGCCCCTCAGCAGATGTATCTCGCTCAACGTGCCGTGAACCAACAGCCAGCTGAAGGTATGGGAGACCGTCTCTCCCAGCGCGACTCCTTCGCGAGCACATTGAACGGCCTGGTCCGGATAGCCCCGAATCCAAAGCACCCTGGCCAGATGACTCCGACAACAGGTGCCGGGATCATGGCCGGTGAAGGTATAGGTCAAGCTGTGATGCCTGGTCGGGTCGTAGGCACGATATCCAAGGTCCAGATACCGCTGGGCCGCATCGAAATCCCCCATCCGGAACTTGGTTGCCCATTGACGATGATAAGCCTCCAGCATCAGCGATTCGTCGCCGTCGGCTTCGGCCAGCTCGAAGCAGCGACGGCCAACGTCGTCCGCGGCGCGCAGATCGCCGGCAAACATATGGCAAAAGGCCTCACCATTGAGCGCGACGAATTGCTGCTGCTTGTCACCCAAACGCTCGCTGAGCAGACGGGCCCTGCTGTAGGCGGCAAGAACCTCGGGCGCGCCGGGACCTTTCGACGATGTCATGCTCCCCCCGAGCGCGCTCTGGAATTGAAGTTCTAGGCGCTGGCATTCCACGCTCTCGGGCAGCGATGCGATCAACTGGATCCCCCTGGTGAGGTGAGTAGTGGCCTCGATGTTCGCCGAACGCCGCATGGCTGCCTGCCCCGCCTTGAGCCAGTACGCGATGGCCGGCGCCGGCATGCCCGCGGCGCTATAGTGATGCGCAAGCGTTTCCGGTTCCGCGAGCACGATGTCTGGAAAATTGGCTTCGAGCTTCCCGGCGATCGCCGCGTGCAGCTTCTGCCGGCGGCTCTTGAGCAGGCTTTGATAGGCAGTGTCCTGAACCAGGGCATGCTTGAACGTGTAGATCGCCTCCAGCGCAGCTCCGCTACGAAACGCCAGCTGGGACGAAAGAAGCTCCTCCAGCGCGTCTTGCAGGCTTTCGCCCCGAAGGTCGACAATCTCGGCCAGCAGCCGATGGTGGAAGACGCGACCTATGCAGGCGCCGGCCTGCGCTACTTCCTTGGCGCGGCCGAGCCTGTCGAGGCGCGCCATCAACGAATCCTGCAGTGTCGACGGGACGGCAGCGGCAGCCGCGCCGGCAGCCAGTACATGGCCATCTCCAGTGTCGTCCAGGGAGCCGGACTCTATGACGGCCCTGGTCAGCTCCTCGACGAACAGTGGCACGCCTTCAGCATTGGACAGCAGCCGCTGCTTGACCTCAGCGGGCAAGGCCTTGCCGCCCGCGATGAGGTCGATGATGGCCGCGCTCTCGTCGCGGCTGAGAGCGCGAAGCAGCAGCTCCATCACGTGCGGACGCCCAGTCCAGCGCGGCCGGAACTCCGGTCGGAAGCTGATCACCAGCAGCACAGGCAGTCCCGGCAAGCGGTCGACAAGGGCATCGAGCCAATCGCCGGTGGTAGGGTCTATCCAATGCACATCTTCGATGACGATCATCGCCGGCCGTTGCACCGTGGTCGCCGCAAGCAGCTCGATCAGCGCGGCTTCAGTGCGAACCTTGTGCCCCTGCGCGGTCAACTTGAGCGGCGGATAGTGGGCACTCGTGTCGATCGACATGAGTTGTGCCAGCAACGACGAGACATCCGCCGGATCAGTGTCCGCCTTTCCCAGCCAGAGCTCGAGCTTCGCGAGCTTGTCGTCGTTGCTGTCGTCGCGGTGCATGCCGGTCGCGCGCTCGAGTTGCTTGATCACGGGGTAGAAGGCGCTGTGCTGGTGATAGGCCGAGCAGAAATAGCGCAGATCGGTGTAGGTCTCTGCGCTGATCTGGTCAGCCAGCGCCGCGATCAGACGCGACTTGCCGATGCCGGGTTCTCCCGACAGCAGGACCACCTGCCCTTGACCGTCGCGCGCGCTCCGCCAGCGGTCGAGCAGCAGATCGAGCTCTTGGCCCCGGCCGACAAGGGCGGTCGAGCGGCTGCGCCGCGCATCGAAGCGATCGAGCACCTCGGCATCGCCGACAATGCGGTACGTGTGCACACGGGTCGCAAAGCCGTTGAGCTTGACATGGCCGAGGTCGGCGGTCTCGAACAATCCGTCCACCAGCTTCTGGGCGCTGCCCGAGACAACAACCGTGTTCGGCTCGGCAAATGCCTGCAACCGCGCCGCGAGATTGGGTGCGTCGCCGACCACCAGCTCCTCCTGCGCCGCGCCTTCGCCGATTAGGTCGCCGACGACCACCAGTCCCGTGGCGATTCCCACACGGGCTGCAAGCGGCTCGCCGCGCACAGTCTTCAGGCCGACAATCGCCGATATCGCCGCCAGCCCTGCACGAATGGCGCGCTCCGCATCGTCCTCATGCGCTCGCGGCCAACAGAAATAGGCGAGCACACCGTCGCCCATGAGCTTTGCGACGTGACCGTCGAAGCGTCTGATCTCACGAGACACCGCTGATTGATAGGCGGCGATCAGGTCGCGCATCTCCTCGGGATCGGATTGCTGCGAAAGCGCTGTGGAGCCGACCAGGTCGACAAACATGATGGTGAGCTGCCGCCGCTCGGCCTCACCTCGCAGACGTGTGTGTGCCGACCGCGCGACATCGGCTCGCGAACCTGCTTCGCTCAGCGCTATCACGGCGGCCATCACCTTCCGGCGCGGACCGATCGGCAGACCGAGTTCCTTCAGGTCGTCGTCGCTCAGGTGCCGAACTGTGTCCAGATCGATTTCGTTCTGCGCGAACACGTCCGCGTACTTGGCAAGCCCAAGGCGCACCAACCAGGAGCCGATGTCCAGCATGACATTCACCTCGCGAATGAGAGCCTAACATCGTTCGACCGGGTGAAACACTCGTTTCGGCTGCCCCATGTGCCAAGGCGGCCGCACCCGAACAGGCTGCACCGGATGGTCGGGCCGGCTTATGCCTGAGCGGCGGGGGATGACGTCCCGAGCACAATTAGTGCGTCCACGGTATCCCAGTTCGGCACCTCGAACGTGCCTGGTCCACCCGGTTTGCGTCCCGCAAGGCATGCCCCTCCTGCATGTCACCGGCCCTATTCGGATCCGCCAACGTGCGCACCCCGAGGATTATGTACCTCGTGCCAATCTGTTCTGTGCGTGCCCGGTTCATAGATCGTCGCGGGCGAGTACATGTCTTCATCGATGCGAACCCCGCAGAGAGTACCAATTCGTGCGGGGGACCGTTGCTGTCACTCCCCTACCAATCGGCGGCGAAGGCCCTCTGGCAGCGTCGCCAGCGGGCGATAGTCCTTTGTGCGCATCCTGCGTTCGACCGAACTCGTGAAGTCGATCAGCCTCCTGCACTGTTCGGGCAAGCGAAGGCAAGACCCGCCAATACCCGCTTTGGGAGGGGTTAATCTCTGCAAGATATGAATCTTCTTCGACGGCAGGCATTGTATCAAAGAGCACGCCAGTCTGTGCGGCGCGCTCTGCTATCCACGAGAGCGAGATTTGGGAGAGTCCAGCCTTCTCGTAGCCACCGCCGACATCGGAATGACTCCCGGCGAACCACACCTCCTCGAGGCCCTCTCGCGAAGCCTCGAAGCGCCAAGGGATAAAGGCCGCCCTCGATTCGTCTAGCGCGATAGCGTGGCACATCGAGCGTACGTTCTTCGGGATCCTATGGTCGAACAAGCCAAAATGCTGTCGCCGAATAAGTTCGAAAGCTGCGTTGACGGGTCGTAGAACAGGACCGTATCTGATCACCGTGTCCCAGACGCCGACAAACTCAATCACCAACCATTCGCTTTCTTTTCGGCAGTGCGCTTCCGAGAAATCGTGGAACGATTCATACATGCCCCCCCAACGAGGTGGTCTTCGCGCAAGCCGGATTGCTTCAGGTATTTGATCGAGCGAATCTGGGCGCAACAGACCCACCCGTGCGAGGACGGTTAATATCGATCGCACCGCGAACGCTCCACGGCTGAAGCCAAACAGAGCCAACCGATCGCCAGGTTGGTAGGAGTTGGCCAGAAATCGATATCCGTCATAGATTTGGGCTGTAGCGCCTGCTCCCCACACTCCGCCTCTAATTCGATCCAGGTATCCCTGCGTGCCTACTCCGGGTCGATAGATAACCAGTTGACTCTTGCCATCATTGACAAGGTGCTTAGTGATTCGTTCCACGTTTGAAGGAACTGATTTGAAGCGGGAGGTTTCCTCACCGGTGTTCCATGTGCCATCAATGCAAACGACCAGTACTCGGGGCATTGAGCATCTCTTCGGAAGCAAATGCAGAGGACAAGTACTCGGCAAGACATGCAGCGCGGCACACTATAACACGGAAATGGAGGCATAGGCCGAGTGCACTGACTTATCGTCAGGACTGCGGCCGCGGGCCATTGTGTGAACCTGGCTGGCAACAAGGATAACTCCGACACTCGCCGGCACGAGAAACTCGATCCGGGTGCCTCGGCATTCCTACTCAAGCGGTATGCTTTGGCTCGTTCTATCCTGCAGCCGTTGCAGGCAAACCAAGCAGGCAACCACAGCGGATGAGATCGTGCGTGTGTATCGGAACGGTCCCGATTCCTGCATGTCTCAGATGCGCTTGCGGATGCGTTGGCTCACCGCATAGCCGCTGTGTCGCGTCGTGCGGCCATCGATCGCCGAACTGCGGCCGCTGGTGTTCTGCGCCACATGCAGTGTCACCCGCTATAGGGCGACAATCTTGTATGAGATCAGCGCGGCAGTGTGCCCCAACGCCAGATGGCGAAGCGTGCAAAGGGTGATATTGATGCAATCGACTGATCTTGAACGAGAATTTTGGTGCCGCTTGCGTGACTCGAACACGCGACCCCATCATTACGAATGATGTGCTCTACCAACTGAGCTAAAGCGGCATTCCTGCATCGCGCCGTGGCGCGAGCGGTTGAATGAGCGCCTGATAGCTTCATTGAGCGGCAATTTCAAGCCGCCCAGGACGTGAAATGAAGGGTAAAGGCAGGGCACGGTACAAACCGACACCGCACGCTGGTGCAATTTCCGGAAATTGAATGGTGCAATCGCACCCGCCGCCTTCACAATCACCGCCGGCATCGTTAGTCTGCATCATCCAAAGCGCTTTGGGAGAAAGAAAATGGCGATACGCACCATTGTCTGGGGCGAGAATGTGCACGAGCAGAAGAATCCGATCGTGCAGTCGATCTATCCCGACGGCATGCATGCGGCGATCGCGGCAGCGCTGAACGAGAACAAGGCGATCACAGCCGACCACCGCGACGTTGCAGGAAGCCGAGCACGGGCTGACCGAAAAGCGGCTGGCCGAGACCGACGTGCTGGTCTGGTGGGGCCATGCCGCGCACGGCCAGGTGGACGACGCCATCGTCGAGCGTGTGCAGCAACGCGTCTGGGAAGGCATGGGGCTGATCGTGCTGCATTCCGGCCATTTCTCGAAAATCTTCAAGCGGCTGATGGGCACGCCCTGCTCGCTGAAATGGCGCGAGGCGGGCGAGCGCGAGCGGCTCTGGGTGATCAACCGCAACCACCCGCATCGCCGAGGGGCTCGGCGAGCATGTCGAGCTGCCCGACGACAGAAATGTATGGCGAGCCCTTCACCGTGCCGGAGCCGATGGAGACGGTGTTCATCTCCTGGTTCGAAGGCGGCGAAGTGTTCCGCTCCGGCCTGACCTTCCAGCGCGGCGCCGGCCGCATCTTCTATTTCCGGCCGGGCCACGAGACCTATCCGATCTATCACGACGCCGAATGTGCGCCAGATCCTGCGCAACGCCGTCGAATGGGCGTACAACCCCGCGCCGGCCTGGGCGTCGGTCGCCGAGCGCGCCGAACGTGCCGGTCGACAAGGCCCTGGAGAAGCTGGTCGAGAAAGGGCCGAAGCTGCACGCCCACGGCGAAAAAGGTTTCAGGTGATGCAGCGCCTGCTTCTGCTCGGCACCGGCGGCATCGCCGCCCATCATCTCGAGGAATTCGCGGCGGTGCCGGAATGCGAATTCGTCGCCTGCGCCGACGCGGTGCCGGGCCGCGCCACGGCCTTTGCGCAAAAGCAAGGCATCGCCAATGCCTTCGACAGCCTTGACGAGGCGATCGCCTGGGGTGAATTCGACGCTGCCGATCAACGCCACGCCGGACGGCGTGCACATGGAGACGACGCTGGCGCTGCTAGCCGCCGGCAAGCACGTGTTCTGCGAAAAGCCGCTGGCGCAGAATTATCCCGACGCGATGCGCATGGTGGAGGCTGCCGAAAGTGCCGGCCTGATCAACATGGTCAACCTGACCTACCGCAACTCGCCGGCGCTGCAGCAGGCGCGCGAGATGGTGGCCGAAGGCGAGCATCGGCGGCGTTGCGCCATGTCAGCGCCGAATATCTGCAGAGCTGGCTGGTCGGCAAATACTGGGGCGACTGGCGCACCGACGAAAAATGGCTGTGGCGGCTTTCGCGCGGCCACGGCTCGACCGGCGTTCTGGGCGATGTCGGCGTCCATATCCTCGATTTCGCCACCTATTGCGCCGGCGAAGACATGAAGAGCCTCTATGCCGATCTCGCGGTGTTTCGCGAAGGCCGACGGCGACCGCATCGGCGACTACGCGCTCGACGCCAACGACAGCATCGTCATCACTGGCCGCATGATTTCGGGCGCACTGGCGACGGTAACGGCGACGCGTTACGCAACCGGCCACGCCAACGACCTGGTGCTGACGCTTTCGGGAACCGAAGGAGCGATCAGGATCGAGACCGACGGCAAGGCATCGAAGCTTTCGGCGTGCCTGGGCGGCGATGTCGACGAGAACCGCTGGAGGACGGTCGAGACGCCGCCAGTCAAGCGCAATGCCCGCCGCTTCGCCGATGCACTGATTTCCGGTAGGAATGGCGATCCGTCGTTTCGCCGCGCCGCGGAAATCCAGAAGCTCATCGACGCCGCTTTCGAAAGCGGGGATAAAGGCCGGCCGGTCGCGATCACCTGACGGCGGCCGATCGTTCGAAGACGGTTTAAGCCGCCAGCTTGCGCTTGGCCGCTTCGTATTCCGCGGCCAGCCGGTCGACCAGCGTTGCGGTCGAAACCATCGTCGCTGACCGCGCCGATGCCCTGGCCGCAGCCCCAGATGTGCTTCCAGGCCTTGCGATTTGTGCGCCGCCGAAATTCATCTTCGACGGATCGGACTGCCGGCAGGTTGTCGGGGTCCATGCCGGCTGGCGACGATCGAGCCCTTGAGGTAGTTGCCGTGCACGCCGGTGAAGAGGTTGGAATAGACGATGTCGGCGGCCTTCGATGTCGACGATCATCTGCTTGTAGTCGTCGGCTGGCGCGCGCCTCTGTCGGTGGCGATGAAGGGCGAGCCGATATAGGCCATGTCGGCGCCCATCGCCTGTGCCGCGAGGATCGGCGCCGCCGGTGGCGATGGCGCCCGACAGCAGCAGCGGCCCGTCGAACCACTGGCGGATTTCCTGGACCAGTGCGAAAGGCGACAGCGTGCCGGCATGGCCGCCGGCGCCGGCGGCCACCGCGATCAGCCCGTCGGCGCCCTTGCGGATGGCCTTGCTGGCATGACGGTCGTGGATGATGTCGTGCAGCACGATGCCGCCATAGGAATGGACCGCCTGATTGACCTCCTCGACGGCGCCGAGCGAGGAGATGACGATCGGCACCTTGTATTTGACGCACAGCTCGAGGTCGTGCTCGAGCCGCTTGTTGGACTTGTGAACGATCTGGTTGACCGCGAAGGGCGCCGCCGGCCGATCCGGATTCGTTGCGTTGTGGGCGGCGAGCGTCTTCGGTGATCTCGGCCAGCCATTCGTCGAGCTGCGCTTCCGGGCGGGCGTTGAGCGCCGGAAAGGAGCCGACGACGCCCGCCTTGCACTGCGCCAGCGACCAGCGGCGGATGCGAGATGATGAACAGCGGCGCCGCGACGACAGGCAGGCGAAGATTGTGATGGAGAATGTCGGGCAGCGCCATGAAATGCTCTTCCTCACCGGTAAATAATTGACGTTTGCGTAAACGTCGCTTGTTCTAGCAGATGCTTTTGCCAGGGCAAATGCATATGGTTCTCACATTTCGGTCGACATTTTCCGGTTGGAAAGGTCGTCCAACGCGCGGAAAGCGCCAGCCAGTGGCAATGCAGCCGTTGATTGATTGCGCGGCTACGGCTAACCATCGGTATTTTCTGCGATGTAACGAGCGGGGAAGACCGTTTGGATGTGATCGAAAAGGCGATCAGGGCCGCCTTGGAAAAAGGGGATGCGGAAAACAAGGGCTTCCGCGAAAAGGTCTATCGCTCCGCTTTCGCGGCGCTTGACCGCGCCTTGCAGGCCAATCCCAACGTCACGGTGGAGACGGCAATTTCCCGCCGTAAATCGCTGCAGGCGAAAATCACCGAGATCGAATCGGAGTTCATTCCGGCCGTGCCGGAGATAGACCCCGCTATTTTCGACTTTTCGGAAAACGTCTCGGCCCAAACGCCTGCCGAACCGGAAGTGCGCTCGGCGCCAGCGGCGCCCGCAGCGCCGGTTGCACCTGTCGCTACCGCCCCGCGTGTCGAGCCAACCGCGCCCGCAGCGCCTGTCGTCGAGCCCATGGCGCCTGCCGGGCCCGTCGTATCGGCTGCGCCAACCGTGTCCGTCGTCGAGCCGGTTGCCCCGACCGTAGACGCCGCTGGCACGCAGGCCCAATCGCCGGCACCCCGGATAGATGTTTCTCCGCCGTCGCCATCCGCCGTGGCGCCGGCGATCGACCTCGGAATTGCACGCAACGCCCCGCCCGCGCGCCCGGCCGCCGCCAACGGGCGCACCGAACCCTCGTTTGCTTCCGAACCTTCGATCGGTAGACCTGTCACTGTGACGCCGCCCGAGGATCCGACCGCATTCACCGCGCCGGATGTCGCTGCTCTCGCGATGGATCCACCGCCGCCGGTCTCGGAAGAAGAAACCTATGAGGTGTCGCCCGATCCAGACGCCGCGGTAGCCCGCGAACGCCGGCGGCCCTACTCTGCAATGTTCATCGCCGTCACGCTGTTGGTCGCCGGCGCCATGGGACTTTGGTGGGCGGCCGATACCGGCCTGCTGAAGTCGGCCGCCGAGCGCGACACCTCGGTTCCCAACCCGCCCGCCACCGCCGACGCCGAGGATTTCATCCCTGAAGACCAGGAGCCCGTGCAGGCTCCCCGCAAACCCGGCGAAACCGACGCGCTGAAGAACTGGATCAGCGTTTTCACGCCGGCGGACGCAAACGGTGTCAGCGCGCCGTCCGACACCAGCGTCGAAGTTGTGCAGGGCGACGAGGGAGAGGTGCTGCGCATCCGTTCCGGCACTTCCGGTTCGGCGATCCTTTTCGACGTCGGGCAGGGCGTGCTGGAACAGATAGCCGGCAAGCGGGCCATATTCGACATCGTGGCGAGTGCCGAGGAAGGCCAGGAAACGCAGATCTCCGTGAGCTGCAATTTCGGCGAGCTCGGCGATTGCGGCCGCAAGCGCTATGCGGTGGGCCACGAACGCGGCGAGTTCCTGTTCGAGGTCGAAATGCCTGCCGGACAGCCCGGCGCCGGCGGCACCATCGCCATCAGTTCCGACATCAGCAACGAAGGCAAGGCGGTCGATATTTCGGAGATCAAGGTGTCGATCGGCGAATAGGCGCAACATCCCCCTCTCCGGTTTGCTGCGCAAACCACCTCTCCCCCGCTTCGCAGGGGCGAGGAACTCAAGCTGGAAGGACGCCGGCGTCGATCTCTTGAGGGGAGGGTGTCTGCGTGGGGTTGCCGCTGCAACGCCGGGCGTTCTGATCGTTGTGAAGAATGCGTCGAGCACTGCCGATAAAACCCCCTCTGGCTGCTTCGCAGCCATCTCCCCCACAAGATCAGGCCGCGCCTCTCCGTCGCCACGCCCGCTATCGGGTCTGGCCATTGAGGCTTTCCTGTTGCCCACGCCTCGCTTTCTCGACCAGGCTTCGCCAGTCGAGGCGTCGTGGGTAAGTGGGAAGCGGCGCCTGGGACCAGAGCCGTTTCAAATTTATACGGGGCCCTGTCTCCCAGGCGCCGCCGGTGTCCTTGCCCGACCGCAGGGAGCGCGGATTTTCAGCCCCGCGACAAAGCCTCGGTCAGGGCCAGGACGTAAGGGTTCATTCCCCCAGCAACGCCACCGTCAGCGCTGCCGATCCGGCACCCGTCGCCCTCCCTGATACCCGGTGCGCACCAGGTTCCCGGGAGGGCGATGGCTCGATTATGCGGGAGCGACAAAGGGGTGTGGACAAAAGGCAGACGAAGACTGCTGATAGATGCTGACAAATGGGGGATTAGCTGGCGGTTGGCGGCGTTTCTCTCCCACAAGGGCAGGTTAATCGAATGTCATTGCTTCGACCCCCACTCCGGTTTGCTTTGCAAACCACCTCTCACCCGTTCGACGGGGCAGAGGCAGCGCCGGCCGCTATGCTGGGCTCCCTTCCTCTCCCGCCGAAAGGGGGAAGACAGAACGCATATGCAAATACCTGGCCGCTCAACGGGGACAACGCCGGCGCCTCGGTTGCCGTGAACCTCCCTGAGCGTTGCTGCTTCCTCCAACAAAGGGTCCTGGTAACTTGCGTGCCACCCCGTCCGCTCAGTCCAGCATCGCTGTCAGCGTTTCCAGCCGGTCCGCCTCATGCGCAGGCTTGTCCCAGCGCAGCCGAGAAATTCTGGGGAAGCGCATGGCGACGCCCGACTTGTGACGCGTCGAACGGTTTAGGCCCTCGAAGGCGACCTCCAGAACCAACCCATGCTTGGCGTCGGCCCGCACCGAGCGCACCGGACCGAACCGCTCCACCGTATTGTCGCGCACATATTTGTCGATCTGCTTCAATTCCTCGTCGGTGAAGCCGAAATAGGCCTTGCCCACCGGCACCAGTTCGCTGGCCTCCGGCGGCCCGGACCAGACGCCGAAGGTGTAGTCCGAATAGTAGCTGGAACGCTTGCCATGGCCCCGCTGCGCATACATCAACACCGCATCGACCGTGTGCGGGTCGCGCTTCCACTTGAACCACGGCCCCTTGGGACGCCCGGCGACATAGGCCGAATCCCGCCGCTTGATCATTACTCCCTCGATGATTGGATGCGGCGGCGCCTTGCGCAGTGCCTCAAGCTCCTCCCAGCTGGAGAAGGGGATGGTCGGCGAGAGATCGAAGCGTGACGGCTCGAGCAGGCCGACGAAATCCTCCAGACGCAGCCTTCGCTCGACGAAGGGCAGTTGCCGCAAATCCTCGCTCTCGATTTGCATGACATCGTAGCAGCGCACGAATGCCGGGAAACGCTCGCGTATCTTTGCCGAGACGGCCTTGCGGTTCAGCCGTTGCTGCAGGTCGGAGAAGGTGCCGGTCCATTGCGGCGGCGTGCCGACCAACAATTC
The DNA here is from genome assembly GCA_963726065.1 of uncultured Alphaproteobacteria bacterium. Lineage (GTDB taxonomy): Bacteria > Pseudomonadota > Alphaproteobacteria > Rhizobiales > Rhizobiaceae > Neomesorhizobium. The sequence continues at coordinate 127,043 of CAVSAU010000013.1, read as the reverse complement.
GCCGTCGAGGGCGGCGTCGAAGTCCATGGCGTCGACCAGATCGGGAAAGGCGCCGGAAATATCGTCGCCGGTGCGCGAATAAAGCCGCCTGACGCCGCCGAGCGACACTGCCTGGACACGAATGCCGTCCCATTTCCATTCGGCGACATAGTCGGCTGGTTCAAGCTTCGCCAGATCGTTGTCCTCGACGGGATGCGACAGCATGACCGGCCGGAACATCGCCCTGGCCGACTGTTTCGGCTTCGGCGCCTTGCCCTCCATCCACGCGAACAGCGTCGCGTAGGGCGGCGTCAGCCCATGCCAGAGTTCCTCGATCTCGGCGACGTCGACCTTGCCGAAATCGGCCAACGCCTGTTTGGCGAGCCGCGCCGAAACCCCGATGCGCAGGCCGCCGGTGACCAGCTTGATGATGGCGAAGCGCGCCGAGATGCCGGCATTGTCGAGCAGGTCCGCCAGAACCCCCGGCCCGTCCGAACGGCTCGCCGACTGCAGTTTTTCCACGACTTCGCCAAGCGTCGGCACGTGATCGGCGCTCTGTTCGGGTTCCGGCCAGACCAGCGAAACGGTCTCGGCGAGATCGCCGACATAATCGTAGGAGTAACCGAACAGGACCGGATCCATGCGCTCGACGACCAGCGCGCGCAGCATGGCCGGCTTCACCGCGGCGATGGCGAGATCGCCGGTGATCGCCGCAAGCGCATAGCCGCGATCGGGGTCTTCCACGTTGCGGAAATAGTTGGCGATGAGCGTCAGCTTGCCGTTGCGTGACGGCGTCAGCACCAGCCGGTCGAGGAGTTCGGCGAAGCGGTTCATGGCGCCATCGACCTGGGCGAAAGTCGAGTTCCACGTTGCCCCCTCTGTCCGGCAGGACAGAGGGGAGCGCGAGAGAATGCGATGCTGCCGCTACCGGTCGTCATCAATCGCCCTCGTCCTCATAACCGACGAGGTGCAGGGGACGCGCCGCAATGCCGTTGAGTTCGCACCAGCGCACCAGCGCCTCCTCGCGGCCATGCGTGACCCAGACCTCGGCCGCGCCGGTTTCCACGATGGTGTCGGTCAGTTCGTCCCAGTCGGAGTGATCGGAGATGATCAGTGGCAGCTCCACGCCGATCTGCTTGGCGCGCTGGCGGATGCGCATCCAGCCGGAAGCGTAACACGCGACCGGATCGGGAAAGCGCCGCGCCCAGCGGTCGACGAAAGCCGACGGCGTACCGACCACCACGGCGCCGGCGAAATCCCGTTTCGATCCTTTTTCCAGGGTCGCCGGTTCGAGCTGGCCGAGCGCCACGCCCTGGCTTTCGTAATATTCGCTGAGGCGCGCCAGCGCGCCATGGATGTAGATCGGTTCCGCATAACCCAGATCGCGCAGCAGCCGGATGACGCGCTGCGCCTTGCCGAGCGCATAGGCGCCGATGAGATGCGACCGCTCGGGAAACTGCGCGACGGATTTCAGCAGCCGGCCCATTTCCTCGCGGTCCGGCGGGTGCCGGAAAACCGGCAGGCCGAACGTGGCTTCGGTGATGAAGACGTCGCACTTCACCGGCTCGAACGGTACGCAGGTCGGGTCGGGCTGGCGCTTGTAGTCGCCCGAGGCGACGATGCGGACGCCGTTGTGCTCAACGCAGATTTGCGCGGAACCGAGCACATGGCCGGCCGGGTGGAAGGTCACCTTGACGCCGTTGAGGTCGATCGTTTCGCCGAGCGCGGCTCCCTGGGTGGCGCCGGCGAAGCCGTCGCCGTAGCGGATGGCCATGATGTCGAGCGTCTGCAGTGTGGCGAGCACGCTCGCGTGCCCGGAACGCGCATGGTCCGAATGGCCGTGGGTGATGAGCGCCCGTTCAACCGGTCGCACCGGATCGATGAAAAAATCGCCGGGCGGGCAATAGAGCCCTTCGGGGCGGGGGCGGAGCAGGTCGCGGGCGCGCATCACCCTAGCAAGATAGGCATTTGTTGCGCGTGGGAAAGCCCGTTGAAATCGTCTCCTGACTCCGCGATATAGCGGCACCGGCTAGAGCGGAATGCATTCAGGTTGAACCGTACATTGCGCTCTATCTGTTTGTTTAGCCGCATTTGTGCGACGCCAGGCGATTCCACCTGGCCGCAAAATGCTCTACTGCCGGAGAACCCGTGTCTTGAAACCGCTCGATCTTGCTTCCGGCGATCTCATCGCCGACCGCCGCGCCGACTATGCCGAAATGCTGTTCGCGTCGGGCGACCATGCCGCCGCGGCCGAGCTGATGCTCGGCGCGCTGGAACTTGCGCCCGGATGGGCGATGGGCTGGTTTCGCCTCGGCGAAATGCAGGAGGCGGCGGGCGCCGCCGACCAGGCGACGCAAGCCTGGCGCATGAGCCTGAAGCTCGACCCCGCCGACCGGCCGGGTGCTGCGCTGAAGCTGGAACTGATCGGTGCGGTTCCCGCGTCGGCGGCGCCGCCAAGCCCCTTCGTCGAGGCCCTGTTCGACCAGTATGCGGGAAGCTTCGATAGCGCGCTGGTGGAAAAGCTAGGCTACCGCGTGCCCGAACTGCTCGAACAGGCGATCCGGACACAGCGCGAAAGTTTCGATCATGCCGTCGACCTCGGCTGCGGCACCGGCCTGATGGGGGCGCGGCTGCGGCCGGTCGCCGGCGTTCTCGAAGGCTACGACATTTCGGCTGGTATGCTGAGGAAGGCCGAGGCCAAGCATATCTACGATAGGCTGGAGAAGGCCGACCTGCAGGCCGTAAGCCTCGCGCAGGGGAGCGTCGATCTCGTCGTCGCCGCCGACGTGTTCATGTATCTCGGGGCGCTGGATGGCATTTTCGCGGCCGCCGCGGCTGGACTCAAGGCGGGTGGCCTGTTCGCCTTCTCGGTCGAGCATCATGCCGGCGCGGAGGATTTCGTGCTGCGCACTTCGCGCCGCTACGCGCATTCGCAAGCCTACCTTCGGCGCCTGCTTGCCGGCGTGGGGCTCTCGGTTAGATCGCTTGAGCGCGCCGATATCCGCATGGACCGCGGCGAAGCAATCGAAGGGCTGATAGTGGTGGCGGCGCGGCTATAAATTTCGTGTCTCGAAGGACGCACGATCAGGATCTGAAAACAAGGTGGCCTCAACGGGACAACGCTGGAAGTGCTTCGTAAGCCAATGCAATCAATGCTTCTTTCTGCGCGACCAGCCCTTGATCTGCCTTTCCCGAGCGATGGCATCGGTCATTCGATCATAGGACTAGGTGAAGACGAGCACCGCAGGCCGACGCGTTGTGGTTTAGGCATCGATGGGCAGGTGGTTGTGCTCCCAGACACGCGCCTCAATTTCCTGCTTTGTCGGAGCCGTCTGAACAGCGGAGCATGTAGACCGTCATTTCGAACTGCATGGTCGCGGACCGGTATTTGAGTTGTGCGTCCTTCGAGGCTCGCTTCGCTCGCACCTCAGGATGAGGACCGCGGTTGCTCAACGCTCTTGCTGAAGCGTCACATCCATACGGCGATCACCGCTGTTAAGTACCGCCTTTGGCGCCAGCCTCCTCATCCTGAGGTGCGAGCGCAGCGAGCCTCGAAGGACGCACCATATTACATGATCCCGTTTTGTTCCAGATTTCGCTTGGCGTTCTTTGCTCCCGGCGCTACTTCTGATGCGTGACGCAGCAAGCCCGCCTCGCGCCCGAGAACGCCGCCGCCTTTCTCCCGGAGCCTTTCCTTGACTGGTTCTCGGAACGCGGCTGGTCGCCGCGCGCTCACCAGATCGAGCTGCTCGCCCGCGCCCAGGCCGGAAAATCGGTTCTGCTGATCGCCCCGACCGGGGCCGGCAAGACGCTGGCCGGCTTCCTGCCGTCGCTGACCGATCTGGCGGTGCGGCCGAAGCGCAAGCCGGGCGAGGCGCATCGTGGCATCCACACGCTCTATATCTCGCCGCTGAAAGCGCTCGCCGTCGACATCGAGCGCAACCTCGGCAAGCCGGTCGGCGAGATGGGTCTGCCGATTTCCATGGAGACGCGCACCGGCGACACGCCCATCCACAAGCGACAGCGCCAGAAGCTGGCGCCGCCGGACATCCTGCTGACCACGCCCGAACAGCTTGCCCTGCTGATCTCGACCGCGGATGCCGAGCGGTTCTTCTGCGACCTGCGTTACGTCGTACTTGATGAACTGCATTCGCTGGTGACTTCGAAGCGCGGCCATCTCTTGTCGCTCGGGCTGGCGCGGCTGCGCCGCTTCGTCCCCGGCTTGCAGACCATCGGCCTGTCGGCGACCGTCGCCGAGCCGGACGAGTTGCGGCGCTGGCTGGTGCCGCAGAACCTGTCCGGCGGCCTTTCGGAACTGATCACGGTTGCCGGCGGCGCCAAGCCGGACATTTCGATCCTCGATTCCAGGGAGCGCGTGCCGTGGGCAGGCCACATGGCGCGTTATGCCATTCCCGAAATCTACGACGCGGTGCGCGACCACCGGACCACGCTGCTTTTCGTCAACACGCGCAGCCAGGCCGAGATGCTGTTCCAGGAATTGTGGCGGGTGAACGACGATTCGCTGCCGATCGCGCTGCATCACGGCTCGCTCGATGTCGGCCAGCGCCGCAAGGTGGAGAGGGCGATGGGGGCGGGCAGCCTGCGCGCCATCGTCGCCACCTCGACGCTGGATCTCGGCATCGACTGGGGCGACGTCGATCTTGTCGTGCATGTCGGTGCGCCGAAGGGCGCCAGCCGGCTGGCGCAGCGCATCGGCCGGTCCAACCACCGCATGGACGAGCCGTCGAAGGCGCTGCTGATACCCGCCAACCGCTTCGAGGTGCTGGAGTGCTGGGCAGCCCTCGAAGCCAATTATCTCGGCGCCCAGGACACGCCGCCGCTGCTCGCCGGCGCGCTCGACGTGCTGGCCCAGCACGTTCTGGGCAGCGCCTGTGGCGGCGCCGTTCGACGCGAACGAGCTTTACGAGGAGATCGTCAGCGCTGCGCCCTACGCGGGCGTCGACCGGCAGACGTTCGACCGCGTCGTCGATTTCGTCGCCACCGGCGGCTATGCGCTGAGGAGCTACGAGCGTTACGCCAAGATCCGGCTGACCAAGGACGGGAAGTGGCGGATATCGCATCCGCGTTTTGCCGCAGCAGTACCGGCTGAATGTCGGCACCATCATCGAATTGCCAATGCTCAACGTGCGCTATGTCAGGCAGGGCAAGGGCGTCAGTTCGCGCGGCGGCGCGCTGCTCGGCAAGATCGAGGAATACTTCCTCGAGACGATGACGCCGGGCGACACCTTCCTGTTTGCCGGCCGCACGCTGCGTTTCGAGGGCATCCGCGAAAACGAGGCCTACGTCTCCAACGCCACAGGCGTCGACGCCGAAAGTGCCGATCTATGCCGGCGGCAAGTTCCCGCTGTCGACCTATCTCGCCGGCCAGGTGCGCGGCATGCTCGCCGACCCCGACCAGTGGAAGAAACTGCCCGAGCAGGTGTCGGACTGGCTGCGGCTGCAGCAGGAAAAGTCCGTGCTGCCGCGCAGGAAGGACCTGCTGATCGAGACGTTCCCGCGCGCCAACCGCTTCTACATGGTGGTCTACGCCTTCGAAGGGCGGCTGGCGCACCAGACGCTGGGCATGCTGCTGACCCGCCGGCTGGAACGCGCCGGCGCTCACCCGACCGGCTTTGTCGCCACCGAATATTCGCTCGCCGTCTGGGGCCTGGAAGACATGGGCGCCATATTCACGAGGCGCAAACCCTCGCTCGCCGAACTCTTCGACGAGGACATGCTGGGCGACGACCTCGACGCGTGGCTGGCGGAAAGCTGGCTGCTTGAAACGCACCTTCCGCAATTGCGCGCTGATCTCGGGGCTGATCGAGAAGCGCCATCCCGGCCAGGAAAAGAGCGGCCGCCAGGTCACCGTCTCGGCCGACCTGATCTACGACGTGCTGCGCAGCCACGAGCCGGACCACATTCTCCTGCAGGCCACGCGGACAGATGCCGCGTCCGGCCTGCTCGATGTCAGCAGACTTGCCGACATGCTGTCGCGCATCAAGGGTCGAATCATGCATAAGGACCTGGAGCGCATTTCGCCGCTCGCCGTGCCGGTGATGATGGAGATCGGCAAGGAGGCGGTGGCCGGCGATGCAAACGAGATGCTTCTGTCGGAAGCGGCGGACGATCTGATCGAGGAAGCGATGGGCGGGGCATGAGCCAAACCGCGGTGAAGCCGGCAACAAGGCCGGAGGAAATCGAGATCGCCGGCGAACCAGCGATCTGCGACCAGAACGGCGTGCTCTATTTTCCCGAGCTCGAGCTGCTCGTGGTCTCCGACCTGCATCTGGAAAAGGGCGCGGCCTACGCGCGCCGGGGCTTGTTGGTGCCGCCTTACGACACCGCCGCCACCTTGCTGCGGTTGCAGGCCGTGGTCGCGCACTACGACCCCAAAATGGTGATCAGCCTCGGCGACAGCTTTCACGACGGCAAGGGCTCGACCGACATGCCAGACGTTTTCCGCGACTGGCTGACCGTATTGATGGCCGGCCGCGACTGGTTCTGGGTTGCCGGCAACCACGATCCCGACGCGCCGGAAGGCCTGCCCGGCGAAACGGTGAAGGAACTCGCCATCGGCCATCTGGTTTTCCGGCACGAGCCGTCGCGGGTTGCCGGTACCTGGTGAGATCGCCGGCCACCTTCACCCTTGCGCGCGCATTGTGCAACGCGGCCGCTCGGTGCGCCGGCGCTGCTTCGCCAGCGACGGCAGCCGGCTGATCATGCCGGCATTCGGCTCCTACACGGGCTCGCTCAACGTGCTCGACCGCGCCTATGCCGGCCTGTTCAGCCGGGATGCCCTGATGGCGTACCTGCTCGGCACCCGGCGCATCTACGCCATAGCCGGCTCGATGCTGAGGCCGGGATAATTCTTCCCCGGTTCGAGGGACAGCCGCCGTTGGCGCCGACCAAGATTGGCTTTGCCGGCCGTTTGGCGTTAGAGCAGTTCCGCTTCTTTCAGAACCGGTAATTCGCTCTAACTATTTGGTTTTGTCGCATTTATGCAGACGCCAGATTGTTCCATTTGGCTGCAAAATGCTCTAGTTTGCCTGCCATGGATGACACGGCCGATACCGCACAAGTCATCGTTCGGCCGCCGCTCGCGTGGGCGCTTGCAGTAGTCGCCGGGCTCACACTGCACTGGCTCGTGCCCCTGCCGTTCTTGCCAACCGGCCTGCCCGGGGGCTGGCTTGGCGCAACTGTATTTGCACTCGCACTGGCGCTGTTTGCCTGGGCCATCGCTACCGTCACCAGGAGCGGTTCTAACGTCCCCACCAACCGGCCGACCACCACCATCGTCGAGAGCGGACCGTATCGCTTCACACGCAACCCCATTTATCTCGGCATGGTGCTCGGCCTGATCGGCCTCGCCATCGCGCTGGACAATCTTTGGCTGCTGATTGCGCTGGCGCCTTTCGCGCTGGTTATCCGCTACGGCGTCGTGGCCCGCGAGGAGGCCTATCTCGAGCGCAAATTCGGCGATGTCTATCGTGGTTACCGGTCGCGCGTCAGGCGGTGGCTGTAGCCCTTCAGGTTTGAAGCGGGCATGCCCCGAAGTTATTGCGCGCCTCCCAATGGGAGAGGGTCGCGAATGTTTCAATCCTTGCGGAAGACGAGGCGGCCAAGCCAGCCGGTCAACATGGCGAGCAACACGGCGAAAACGCCGTAAAGAAAACCGTAGTCGCGCGAGGCAAGGAAGATCGACTGCTCGAAGCCGGCCTTCAGGATCGCCAGTTGCGCCGAAGTTTCCTTGATGAAGACGCCGTTGCGGAACAGGAAGGCGCGCGCCTTGTGCGTGCCGACTGGAACGTTGGGCGCCAGTTCGCACGGTGGCGCGAAAAAGGTTCTGCGACAGGAACTGAACGCCGCCGATGCGTTCGTTGTAAAGGCCCGTCGCTCTCTTGCGATCGCGCAGGGCCTCGGTGAATTCCTCGATTGTCACCGGGTTCGCCCGTTTGTTTTCCGGCTCCATGTAGATGTTGGCCGGCCCGAGCGACAGCTGCCGGTAGCTGGTCGGGGTGGTCATGTCCTGGAAGGCGCGGTCGTCGCCACCGAATAGGAGATCGGCACATTGAGGAAGGTTTCCGACCTCGTGTTGATCCACATGCCGAGGATGCGGCCCTTGCGGCGCACCACGACCGGCCGCGCAGGCCCTTCTAGCACGACGATGATGTCGTAGCGGCCCTGCCGGCTGATCAGCGGGTCGGGGTTGTCGATCGCCCCGAAGATGGTCAGGTCGGCGCCGGAGAAGTCGGAGGTGATCGAGACACGGTCGGTGGAAAGGCCGATCTCGATGTTTTCCGGGTTCTGTTCCTGCGCCCGCGCGCCGCCAGCCAGGAGCAGGCAGGCCAGGCAGGTGGTGACGAGACGCCGCAAGGCCATCAGATGCCTCCGAGCGCGGTGAGCGAATAGAGGTTGGCCGGCTTGACGAAAAGGTCGAAGGCAAGGCGCAGCGCCACCGCCAGCACCAGGGCGGCGAGCAGCGCCCGCAACTGTTCGCCGCGCAGCTTCTGCCCCGCCTTGGCGCCATATTGCGCGCCGGCGACGCCACCCACCATCAGCACGAAGGCCAGCACCACATCGACCGTCTGGTTGGCGGTGGCGTGCACAAGCGTCGTGTAGGCGGCAACGAAGATGATCTGGAACAGCGAGGTGCCGACAACGACGTTGGTCGGCACTTTCAAGAGATAGATCAGAGCCGGCACCATGATGAAGCCGCCGCCGACGCCCATGATGGCGGCAAGGAAGCCGATGGCGGCGCCGAGCCCCAGAACCGGGATGACGCTGACGAACAGCTTGGATGTGCGGAAGCGCATCTTCAGCGGCAGCTTGTGAATCCAGTTGTGCTGGCCCGACTTCTTCATTGTCGGGGCCGCGCCCGAACTGGTGCGCCGCAGGGCGTTGACGCTTTCGACCATCATCAGCCCGCCGACGGTGCCAAGCAGCGCGACGTAGAGCAGCGAGATGAACAGGTCGAGCTGGCCGATGGAGCGCAGCAGCGCAAACACGTAGGCGCCCACCGTGGACCCGGCGATGCCGCCGATCAGAAGCATGGTGCCGAGCTTGAAGTCGAGCGTACCGCGTTTGACGTGCGCAAGCGCGCCCGAGAAGGAAGAAGCGATGACCTGGTTTGCGCCGGTGGCCACCGCGATCGCCGGCGGGATGTTGTAGAAGATCAGCAGCGGGGTGATGAGGAAGCCGCCGCCGACCCCGAACATGCCCGACAGGAAGCCCACCGCCGCGCCCATGGCAAGCAGCACGAAGACGTTGACAGACATTTCGGCGATCGGGAGATAGATGCCCACCCGTCAAACTCTGGTTCTGGTGCCGTTCTCGCCCCTGACGAGATGTAACGCACGACTAATTCGTAGTTGCGCCGACATTGCGGCGAAGTCAAACTTTGCACACGACTTGGTTAAAAAAAACCGCAGCACTTCCAAAGGGATGGCAGGTCCGGCGCATTATGGGCGCCAGGCTACGGCGCCGCGTGTCCGTTCGGACGCGCAAAGGTCGCCGTAGCAGTTTGGTTTGCTGCATAGTCTTACCGGTAAATCGATTCCGATTTCAGGAATTATGCGGTAGGCAATTCATTTCTTTTCAAGCAGGAGGCGGACCAGTTTGTCGTCCACTTCGCCCGTCGCATCCATGCCGTTGTCGCCCTGGAAGGTGGCGATGGCGGCCTTGGTCTTGACGCCCATGACGCCGTCGGCACTGCCGGTGTCGTAGCCGTTCTTGTTGAGGATGCGCTGCACGTTCTGGACCACCTGCTTCATGTCGATGCTGGCGGTCTTGGCGTTGCTTTCCTGCCAGGATTCCGGAATTTCGACGCTGTTGGTCTCGGCGTTGACGGCCTTTGGCTGCCACAGCTCCGAAGCGGCGCGGGCCTTCTCCAGCTGCTCGGGCCGCAGCGCCCTGGCGATCTCGTCGCGCTTGGCGGCGGCATCGCGGTCGCCGGTCTTGGCGACGAGGGCGAACCACTTGTAGGATTCCTCGAGGTTCTGGGTCATGCCGACGCCCTTGGCGGCCAGGATGCCCAGATTGAACTGGCTGTCCTTGACGCCGAGTTCGGCTGCCTGGGTGAACCAGCGCGCCGCCGAATCATTGTCGGCGACGCCGTCTGCGCCCATCGCGAACAGAACGGCCAGGTTGTGCATGGCGCTGGCGTTGCCCTGCGCGGCGGCCATCTGGTACCAGGTCTTGGCCTTCGCCACGTCGCGCGTGACGCCGAGGCCTTTCTCGTAGAGGTTCCCGATCCGGTACTGCGCCGGCGCAAAGCCGAGCTCGGCGGATTTCTCGTACCATTCGGCCGCCTGCTTCATGTCGGACTTGACGCCGCGACCGTCGGCATAGCGCGAGCCGATCTCGAAGATGGCTTTGCTGTCGCCGGCCTCGGCTGCTTCGCGCAACGGGACAGGGCCGGCCTCGACCGGCACAGGAATGGGGCTCGCCGCCGCAGCGGCGACAGGCGCGGGCGTGCTCCCAGTCGGCAGGTCGGCGGCGCTACTGTCCTCGTCCTGCAGTTCGGGCTTCAGGGTGGCGGTGGGCGTCGCGGCTTGGGGCTGCGGCGGGGCGGAGGCTTCCGTCTCCAACTCGTGCGCCGGCATCACGGCCGCCGTCCCTTCGGTTGCGGGCGAGGCCGTTTCCAGCGGCGAGCGTTCAGTCGCGTCGACCGTGCGGACCGGAGATGCATTGCCGACGGTATCGGCGACCTCCTGTTCGGGCTGGGATGCCAGCGGGGCTGCCGGCGCCATGGCCGCGGATTGGATGCCGCCGTCAGGCGCCGTCAGCTCGGCCACTTCTTGGTCGGCGAAGAAGGCCTTGCCAAGCTGCATGCCGGCGAGCGCCAGCATGATCGCGGTTGCCGAGAGCAGCATCGTCTTGCGCTTCGAGCGGAACAGCGAGCCGAGCTTCAGCCGGCCGCCTTCACTGTCGCCCTCGGCGGTTTTCTTCAGCATGTCGGCTTCGGCGGCCGCCGCCTGCGCGGCACGGCGCGCTGCCGCGATGAAGTCGGACTTGGCCGCGTCCATATCGGCTGGCTTCGCGGGCGCGCCGCGTTCGTCGCGCACGCGCTTCATGATGGCGCTGAGGTCTGGAGCGCCGGAACCCGGCTCCAGCGGCCGGTTGGCGATTTTCGGGTCGAGCGGTTCGTCGAGGTCGATGCTGGGTGCGGCCGCTTCCATTGTCGGCGCTTCCAAACCGGCGAGCGGCAGTTCCTCGGCTTCCTTTTTGCCGCCGAACGCCCGCGACAGTCCGCCGAGCATCGTGCGCACGCGGCCGCCGGCTTCCTGCCCGGCTTGGGCGCCGGTGCTGCTGAGCGCCGCGACCGCGGCGGCGGCAGCGGCTTCCGCCGGCGAGCGGGTGACAGCGGGCTGTCCCCAGCCGCGCGTGATCTCGGGCTCGATCGTTTCGGGATCGACCGAATGGGCGTCGCCAGGCTCGATCGAGGGGGCGTTGTCGAGCGACAGCTTTTGCGGTTGCGGCTGCACGGCGGGGCCGGTTTCCAGAGAGCCCAGCCGGTCGACGATCTTCAAGAGCGTGTCGTGGATCGCTTCGAAGGTCTTCGAATTGCGTTCGTCCGAGCGGCGGGTGAGCGCTTCCAGCGCCTTGAGATCGTCGGCGAGGCCGGCAACCGCCGCTGCATTGGTCTTGGAGCCCGCCAGCGACTTCACCGCGTCTTCGGCAGCCTGTCGCGCCGCGGCCAGGATGCTCTCGCGGCTTCCGACGATGGATTTCTCGATATCGACCAGACGTGGCGCGATGTCCTCGAATTCGGGCATCGGCGTGCTCGGGCGGGCCAGATGCGCCGACAGGCCGGCGACCTGCGCTTCCAGATTGCGGATCAGGTCGGGATCGATACCGGAGACCTGCGAGGCCGAACTGTCGAGGCGCCCGGAGATGTTTTCGAGCCTGGCTTCAAGGCCGCGTATCGCGTCGTCGCTCGCCGCCGTGCCGCGGCCTTCCAGCTTGCGCGCGAAATCGTTGAAGCGCTGGTCGATGGCTTCCATGATCTCGCCGCTGCCGGGCATTGCCGCCGAACCGCGATGATCGAGCCGCTCGGCCACCTCGTCGAGGCGGCGTTCCAGGTCGCGGAAGAGCGCCTGTCCGTGTTCGATGGCGTCGCCCTGGCGGCGGTCCAGCATGTCGGAGAGCATGTCGAAACGCTGTTCGATGCCCTGCAGGAACCGGTCGGAGACGGCGGCCTGCGGCGCGCTGTCGAGCTTTTCTCCGATCGAGGCGACCTGCCTCGCCAGCCGCTCGACCGCCTGCTCCGGCAATTCGGCGCGTATCGCGAGTTCATCCACGCGCTGCGACAGAAGGTTGAGGCGGTCGATAACCTCGCCATTGGGACGGTCGTCGACGAGTTCCTCGAGCTGCCTGGCGAGCGAGGTGATGCGCGCCTCGATGCGTTCGAAGGGCTGCGGATCGATATGGGGTGGCCGGCTGGAGACGGCGGAAGCCACGATGGCGCGCGAAATCTCGTCGAGGCGCTCTTCGATCTGGCCGAAGGCGTCGGAGCCACGGCGGTCCTGCTGGCGGGAAAAATGATCGACGGCGCCGGCGAGCATCCGCACCTTTTCCTCCAGCGACTGCAGTGACAGCGATTCCGGCAGATTGTTCACCGCGTCGTTGATTTGCTCCAGCCGTGCGTTGAGCGCGGCGATTTCTGGATCATCGCCACGGCGCAGCGAGCCAGCCGAAACGCGGTCTTCGAAGGCGCTCCAGCGGCGGTCGAAATCGTCCCAGCGGCGGTCGACCGAAAGAACGGTCTCCTCGCGCGCCAGGGTGTCGAGCGCTGCCTTCACCTGCTCCAGCTCAAGGCGCAGGAGGTTGACGCTCCTGTCGTCGCTGCGTTCGGAGAGCTCGCGGATGGCGCCGGACAAGCGTTCGAACTCGACATTGAGCTCGACTCCCGCCCTGGCGGAGACCGGCGAGGAATAGGCGCGTGCGATTTCGGAGCGCAGGCTGTCGAATTCGCGGCGCAGCCCGGCCGTCATCTGGTGGTGCAACTCTTCGCGCAGACCCTTCAGTTCGCCGGCGATCTTTCCGACGGCGGCGATGCCGTCCTCCTGGCTGCGCACCCGGTCGAGATCGCGGGCGAGCGACTGGTAAGGCTTCTCGGGCATCGGCCGGGCGGCCGCCGGCATGCGCGGCCTCGCATAGAAATCGTCTTTCGGTGCGTAGGGGTCGGGTCGGGGATCCTGGTTTCGCTCAAGCCGCTGTTCGAGATTTTCCAGCGAGCGGTTCAGGTCCTCCAGCGAGGTGTAAGGTCTGCGCTGCCGTCCGGCATTGAGTGAATCGAGATAGGATCGCTTGCTGTTCATCGAAACGCCCGTTTGCCAACCAATGCCGGTCGCCTTCCGGCTTGCCCCAATTGCGTGCCGGGAACGAACGCTACCGCGCTATGCCGCGGCGGAAGACAGTCTTCCGGGGCTTTTTCGCCCTCGATCCGAAAAACCGTGAAAAATTCGATACAGGATAACCACGGAGCACCGACATGCGCACAATTCCCTGATCGTGGTAAACAAGGTCTTAACCAAAATTACCAAGACGCAAAGAAAGTGTTAAAAGGTGCGACACCGTTGCGCTTTGGGGAGCTTGCGTTGCGGAAGATCGATCATTATATGCCTTACGTAAACGTAAGAGGCATGCAGATCGCGCCTTCTTGCGCTGAATTTGTCGAAACCTCGAATGGAACCCACAAAGCCCCACGGCTTCCATTCACGCGTCCAGGCAACAGCCGGGCGCCCAACAGGGCAAAGAAAAAATGATGAAACCGATGACGGCGGTCGACGCCGCGGCCAATACCAATGAAATTTCCATCGACATCCAGGATGGCTTCATCCGTATAGGCGAAATGGCCAAGAAGCACGATGTGACGCTGCGCACCTTGCGCTTCTATGAAGACAAGGGCCTGCTGAATCCCAAGCGCGAGGGCGCCACCCGCCTTTACTCGCGCCGCGACAACGCCCGGCTGAAGCTTATCCTGCTTGGCCGCAAGGTTGGCTTCTCCCTGCGCGAAGTGAAGCAGATGATCGACCTCTACGACCCTTCCGGCTCGAACGCCAAGCAGCTGAAGCTGGCGCTCGACAAGTCGGAAAAGCAGCTCGGCCGTCTGCAGAAGCAGCGACAGGCCATCGACGAGGCGATCGGCGAACTGAGCGACGCCATGTCGATGGTGCGCGACATGCTCAGCGAACGCCAGAACGTTCCGGTCAGCGCCTCCGCCTGACCGGCGGCTTAAAGTTGGTCCCCACCGCCTAAAGAAAAAACGCCGCGCAACTGCACGGCGTTTTTTTATGCCTGCGTTGTGCTGAAACTAGAACCGGTAGCGAATGCCGAAGGTGCTGGCGTTCGAGCTTTCGCCCATATTGCCAAAAAACCCGTTGGCGCCGGAGCGGTGGTGAAGCTGGTAGATGAGTTCGAGATTTGGAAGCTGCCTGAACCTCAGGGCAAGTTCGGGTCCGAGAAAGCCCAGAAACGTCGCGTCGCCGTCATAGTGGACTTCCCGCTCGCGCTCGATCTCTGTCGGCCCGGTGACAACGCTGAAGCCCGCGGTGAAGCCCGGGGCGATGGCGACATCGCCGATGACAAGGCCATGGTGGCGGATCCGTATACCTCCCCACAATTCTCCGGTGGTGTCATCATCTTCGCCGAAACGGATCGCCGCGCCGCCCACCCCACCAAGCACGAAGCTGGCGCCGACATCGTAGAAATCGCGTCCGTAGACGGCGCCCAGCATATAGTTGTCGGTGTATTGCGTATCCCAGAAGCGGACGACGTCTCCGAACGACCGCTCCGCGAAGACGCCGCCAAAAACATAGACGTCTGATTGTCGGCTGCCTCAGCCACGCCGACGGAGGCGACCAGAAGGACGGTGGCGAGGATGAAGTGGATCCAACGCATCGATTCACCGAATCAGTTCATGAAATCCCCAACCCTTGGGAGCCGCAAAATCAGCCTCAAGAAAACCCCTTTTAGGTGGCGCCGGTCGCCCTGGAATGCCTGTTGGCGACGCCAACGGACAGATCGGTTCAAATGGAAAATTTGGGGTACATTAGAAATTGACGTTTACGCAAACGTCAAAATTTGCTAACAACCCTTTCCAACGGCGGCCCCATGCCGTCGAAATGCGTGCGGGCCGGGCAAACGCATGTTGGAGGATGATGCATGCCGATCTACAGGGCACCGGTCCAGGATACGCTTTTTGTTCTAAACGACGTGTTGGGTTACGAGCGCTATTCGAACCTTCCCGGCTTTTCCGACGCCACTCCCGATATTCTCGAGGCAATCCTCGCCGAGGGCGCCAAGCTTGCCGAAAACGTCATGCAGCCGACCAACCGCGTGGGCGACGTGGAAGGCTGCGTGCGCCATGACGATGGGCAGGGTGACGAC
This sequence comes from uncultured Alphaproteobacteria bacterium, assembly GCA_963726065.1. GTDB lineage: Bacteria > Pseudomonadota > Alphaproteobacteria > Rhizobiales > Rhizobiaceae > Neomesorhizobium. The sequence goes on along the minus strand of CAVSAU010000013.1, from coordinate 111,671 downwards.
GCCGACAGGCTTCAAGGAAGCCTACACCCAGTATCGCGAAGGCGGCTGGGTCGGGCTTGCCGTTCCAACGGAATTCGGCGGGCAGGGGCTCCCCTACACGGTGCATTCGGCGGTCGGCGAATACATGTCGTCGGCCAATATGGCGCTGATGATGTACCCCGGCCTTACCCAGGGCGCGATCGCTGCGATCCTCACGCACGGTTCGGAAGAACAGAAACAGACTTACCTGCCCAAGATGGTCGAAGGTGTCTGGACCGGCACCATGAACCTGACCGAGCCGCATTGTGGCACGGATCTCGGCCTGCTGCGCTCCAAGGCGGTGCCGAACGGCGACGGCTCCTACAAGATTTCCGGCCAGAAGATCTTCATCTCGGCCGGTGAGCACGACATGGCGGAAAACATCATCCACCTGGTGCTGGCCCGCATCGAGGGCGCGCCGGAAGGCGTGAAAGGCATCTCGCTGTTCATCGTGCCGAAAATCAAGCTGAACGGCAGCGGCGAACCGGGCGACCGCAACGCGGTTTCCTGCGGCTCGATCGAGGAGAAGATGGGCATCCACGGCAACTCGACCTGCGTCATGAATTATGACGAGGCCGAGGGTTACCTCATCGGCGAGGCCAATGGCGGCCTGAAGGCGATGTTCGTGATGATGAACGAAGCCCGCCTCGGCGTCGGTCTGCAGGGCCTTGCCGTGTCGGAAGTGGCCTACCAGAACGCCGTCAACTACGCCAAGGAACGCATTCAGGGCCGCTCGCTCTCCGGCGCGAAAGCTCCCGACAAGAAGGCCGACCCGATCATCGTCCATCCCGACATCCGCCGCAGCCTGATGACGATGCGCGCCTTCAACGAGGCTGGCCGCGCGCTCATCCTGTGGACGGCGATCAAATCCGACGTAGCGCACCGCTCCGGCGACGAGAAGGAGCGCCAGGCGGCCGACGACCACATGGGCTTGATGACCCCGATCATCAAGGGCGTGCTCACCGACAAGGGTTTCGACCACGCGGTGATGGCGCAGCAGGTTTTCGGCGGCCACGGCTACATCGAAGAGCACGGCATGAGCCAGTTCGTGCGCGATGCCCGCATCGCCATGATCTATGAAGGCGCCAATGGCATCCAGGCGCTCGACCTGGTCGGCCGCAAGCTCGGCCTCAATGGTGGCCGCGCCGTGCAGGCGTTCTTCAAGGAGGTCGGTGAGTTCTGCGAGGAAAACCGTTCGGACGAGAAGATGGCGCCCTATACCAAGGCGCTGAAGAAGGGCCTCAACGATTTGCAGGCTGCCACGATGTGGCTGATGCAGAACGCGATGCAGAAGCCCGACAATGCGGGTGCGGCCTCGACCGACTACCTGCATCTCTTCGGCCTGGTGGCGCTGGGCTATATGTGGGCGCAGATGGCCAGGAGCGCGCAGGGCAAGCTGGCCGAGGCCGCCAACGGTCAGTCGGCGTTCTATGACAACAAGCTCACCACCGGCCGCTATTTCATGGAACGTGTGATGCCTGAGACCGCGGCGCATCTTGCCCGCATCTCCAGTGGCGCCGACACCATGATGGCGCTGCCCGCGGAGGCTTTTTGAGCAGGGTTGGCCACTAGCTGACGAGGATCGATCGTCTCTGAGATAAAGAGGATTTCAAGCATGGCAACCAACCCAGCCGACATTCTCGAACTGCCGAAGCCGGTGTGGGCGGCCGACGAAGTCACCATGCTCTATGACATGGCGTCGCGTTTCCTGTCGGAAGAGATCGCCCCGCATTACGAGCGCTACGAGAAGAACGAGATCGTCGAGCGTGCGGCCTGGGAAAAGGCCGGAGCGGCGGGCCTGCTCTGCGCCTCGATGCCGGAGGAATATGGCGGCGCCGGCGGCACCTACGCGCATGAGAGCGCGATTGCAGAGGCGCTCGGCCATGTCGGCGTCGACGGTTTCGGCATCGCGCTGCACAATTCGATCGTCGCGCCGTATATCCTTCACTACGGCTCCGAGGAGCAGAAGAAGAAGTGGCTGCCGAAGATGGCGACCGGCGAGCTGATCGGCGCCATCGCCATGACCGAGCCGGGCGCCGGCTCCGACCTGCAGGGCGTCAAGACGCGCGCCGAGAAGGACGGCAACCACTACAAGATCAACGGTTCGAAAACCTTCATCACCAACGGCCAGAACGCCAACCTGATCATCGTGGTGGCCAAGACCGACCCGACCAAGGGCGCCAAGGGCACCTCGCTGATCGTCGTCGAGACCAACGGGCTCGACGGTTTCGAACGCGGCCGCAACCTCGACAAGGTAGGCCTCAAGGCCAACGACACGTCCGAGCTCTTCTTCAACGACGTTCGCGTGCCGACCGCCAACCTGCTCGGCCACGAAGAAGGCCAGGGTTTCGTCCAGCTGATGCAGCAACTGCCACAGGAGCGGCTGCTGATCGCCGGCCAGGCCATCGGCATGATCGAACGGGCGCTTGCCGTCACGGTGGATTACGTCAAGGAGCGCAAGGCGTTCGGCAAGGCCGTGGTGGAATTCCAGAACACCCAGTTCAAGCTGGCCGAGCTGAAGACCGAGGCCACCATCGGCCGCGTCTTCTACAACGACTGCGTCAAGCGCCACCTGAACGGCGGCCTCGACCCGGTCACCGCCTCGATGGCGAAATACTGGCTCACCGACCTGCAGTGCAAGATTGTCGACGAATGCCTTCAATTGCACGGCGGCTATGGCTACATGAATGAATATCCGATTGCCCGCATGTACCGTGACGCGCGTGTCCAGCGCATCTACGGCGGCACCAACGAAATCATGAAAGTGCTGATCGCGCGCTCTCTCTGAGCCGCCGCACCGGAACCAAGGAGCAGTGAAATGGCTGACGTATTTGTCTACGACGCGGTACGCACCCCGCGCGGGCGCGGCAAGAAGGATGGTTCCCTGCACGAAGTGCCGGCGGTCCGTCTCGGCGCCAAGGTGCTGGAGGCGGTGCGCGACCGCAACGGCCTCGACACCTCAACCGTCGACGACATCATCTTCGGCTGCGTAGACCCGGTCGGCGAGGCCGGTTCGGTGATCCCGCGTTCGGCTGCCTTCGAAGCCGGCTACGACAACAAGGCTCCGGGCATGCAGATCTCACGCTTCTGCGCCTCCGGCCTCGACGCCATCAATTTCGGCGCAGCCAAGATCGCTCAAGGGGCGGACGAGATCGTGATCGCCGGCGGCGTGGAGTCGATGAGCAGGGTCGGCATGGGCATGTCTGGCGGCGCCTGGTTCATGGACCCGTCGGTCGGCCTGCCCGGCTATTTCGTCCCGCAGGGCGTTTCGGCCGACCTGATCGCCACCAAATACGGTTTTTCGCGCGACGACGTCGACGCCTACGCGGTGGAGAGCCAGAAGCGTGCGGCAAAGGCCTGGGAGAAGGGCTACTTCAAGAACTCGGTGATCCCCGTGAAGGACCAGAACGGCCTGATCATCCTCGACCATGACGAGCATATGCGCCCGACCACCGACATGCAGGCGCTGGCGTCGCTCAATCCGTCCTTCACAATGCCCGGCGAGATGGGTGGGTTTTCCGCCGTCGCCATCCAGCGGCATCCGGAAGTGGAGGAGATCAACTACGTGCACCATGCCGGCAACTCGTCCGGCATCGTCGATGGCGCCGCCGCCGTGTTGCTCGGCTCGAAGAAGGCCGGAAAGGCGCTTGGCGTGAAGCCGCGCGCCCGCATCCGCGCCTTCTCCAACATCGGCTCAGAGCCGGCCATCATGCTGACCGGTCCGGTCGATGTGACGGAAAAGCTCCTGAAGCGCGCCAAGATGAAGCTCGAGGACATCGATCTGTTCGAGCTGAACGAGGCTTTCGCCAGTGTCGTGCTGCGCTACATGCAGGCCTTCGACATCCCGCACGACAGGATCAACGTCAACGGCGGCGCCATCGCCATGGGCCATCCGCTGGGCGCTACCGGCGCGATGATCTTCGGCACCGTGCTCGACGAACTGGAGCGGCGCGACCTCAACACCGCTCTGGTGACCTTGTGCATTGGCGCCGGCATGGGCACCGCCACCATCATCGAGCGCGTCTGACACCAATGAGCGACGGCCGCACGCCCTTCATGCTCATCCTGAAGCTGCGCGAGGATCTGCGCGATCCCGCCAACTGGACGGATAAGGAACGGCAGGCGGTCGGCGCGCATTTTCAAATGCTGCAGCGCGAGGCGGCTGCCGGCAACGTGTTGCTGGCTGGCCGCTCGGACGAATATCAGGAAAACGGCCACATGCATCCGGACGTGATGGGCATCGGCATTTTCCTGGCCGGCTCGCGCGAAGAGGCGGAAAAGTACGCCGCCGCCGATCCGGCGGTGCTCGCCGGCGTGATGAGCGTGCGCGTCCACAAATTCAACCTTGCCGTCCACGCGGGTCCCGAGACCTGGACGGCGCTTAGCGAACAGGACGGGAGTTCCCGATGAGCTACAAGAACTTTACCCTCGACGTCGACGCCGAAGGCATTGCCCTGATCACCTGGGACATGCCGGAAAAGTCGATGAACGTCTTCAACGAGAGCGTCATCGACGAACTCGGCGAGATCGTCGGCAAGGTCGCCTCCGACGCGGCCGTCAAGGGCGCCGTCATCACCTCCGGCAAGGAGACGTTCTCGGGTGGCGCCGATCTCACCATGATGCGCCGCATGCTCGACCTGTTCGAGGCCGAGAAGGCAAAGGACGGCCAGAAGGCGGTACAGTTCCTGTTCGACAATGTCGGTCGCATGACCGGGCTGTTCCGCAAGCTGGAGACGTCGGGCAAGCCATGGGTTTCGGCCATCAACGGCACCTGCATGGGCGGCGCCTTCGAGATGTCGCTGGCCTGCCACGGCCGCGTCGCCGCCGATAACGAGAAGGTGAAGATGGGCCTGCCGGAAGTGAAGGTGGGCATTTTCCCTGGAGCGGGCGGCACCCAGCGCGTGCCGCGGCTCGCACAGCCGCAGGAAAGCCTGCAGATGCTGACCTCCGGCCAGAGCCTGACGCCGCAGAAGGCCAAGGCGATGGGGCTGATCCACGAGATCGCCGAGCCGGCGAAGCTGGTCGAGACCGCCAAGGCGATGATCAGGAACGGCCTCAAGCCGGTGCAGCCATGGGACGAGAAGGGCTTCAAGCTGCCCGGTGGCCCGATCTACTCGGCCGCGGGCGCCAATCTGTGGCCGCCGGCAATCGCCATCCTGCGCCGCGAGACCTATGGCAACTACCCGGCCGCCAGCGCTATCCTGAAATGCGTCTATGAAGGCCTGCTGGTGCCGTTCGACACCGGCCTGAGGATCGAACAGCGCTACTTCACCGAAATCCTGCAGACCAAGGAAGCAGCGGCGATGATCCGCTCGCTGTTCGTCTCGCTGCAGGAGCTGAACAAGGGCGCCCGCCGCCCGGCCGGCGTGCCCGACACCAAGTTCAAGAAGATCGGCGTGCTGGGCGCCGGCTTCATGGGCGCCGGCATCGCCTATGTCACGGCAAAGGCCGGCATTCCGGTGGTGCTGCTCGACCGCGACCAGGAATCGGCCGACAAGGGCAAGGCGCATTCCGACACCCTGATCTCCGAGCAGGTCAAGAAGGGCCGCGCCAAGGCGGAGGAGAAGGAGAAGCTGCTTTCGCTGATCACGCCCACCGCCGACTACGCCATGCTCGACGGGTGCGACCTCGTCATCGAGGCGGTGTTCGAGGATTTGGAAGTCAAGAAAGTGGCGACCGAGAAGGCGGAAGCCGTGTTGAAATCGTCGGCGATCTTCGCTTCCAACACCTCGACCATTCCGATTACCGGCCTGGCCAAGAACTCGTCGCGGCCGAAGAACTTCATCGGCCTGCACTTCTTCTCGCCCGTCGACAGGATGATGTTGGTCGAGATCATTCTCGGCAAGAAAACCGGCGACAAGGCGCTGGCCGTGGCGATCGACTATGTCCGCGCCATCAAGAAGACGCCGATCGTCGTCAACGACACGCGCGGCTTCTACGTCAACCGCTGCGTGCTGCGCTACATGGCCGAAGCCTTCCAGATGCTGATCGAGGGCGTTCCCGCTGCGATGATTGAGAATGCCGCGAGAATGGCCGGCATGCCGGTGGGGCCGCTGGCGCTCACCGACGAGACGGCGATCGACCTTGCCCAGAAGATCATGAAGCAGACCATCAAGGACCTCGGCGACAAGGCGGTGGACAAGGACCAGTTCGCGCTGATCAACACGCTGGTCGACAAGCACGACCGCCGCGGCCGCAAGAATGGCAAGGGCTTTTATGACTATCCGGCCAAGCCGGCGAAGAAGAAGCTGTGGCCCGGCCTGAAGGATCTCTACAAGCAGCAGGATCCCGACAAGGTCGACATCGAGGAGCTGAAGCAGCGCTTCCTCGCGACAATCGCCCTGGAAGCGGCGCGCGTCATGGAAGAGGGCATCGTCACCGATCCGCGCGAGGCCGATGTCGGCTCGATCCTGGCTTTCGGCTTCGCACCCTATACGGGCGGCGCGCTTTCCTACATCGACGGCATTGGCGCCAAGGCCTTCGTGAAGATCGCCAAGGGCCTACAGAAGAAGTTCGGCGGCCAGTTCAAGGCGCCGAAGCTGCTGGTCGACATGGCCGACAAGGGCGAGACGTTCTATGAGCGCTTCGATCCCTACGCTAGGCAAGAAGCCAAGGAAGCGGCTTGAACGAAGAGCTTTTCCTCTCCCCGTTCACGGGGGAGGATGCCGCCCTTCGATGGGCTCGGGAGGCAGGCGAGGGGCGCAAGCTTGCGCGGCCGAAGTTGACGTTGCCCCTCATCCGGCCCTTCGGGCCACCTTCTCCCCCTGAACGGGGAGAAGGAAGAAGGGAGTTCTTGCATGTATGTCTGGGCACGCCTCGCAAGGATGGCGCTGACCGCGAAAAGCCGCGGCCGCTACCGCATGGGCGATGAGAGCCGGCTGACCTTCCGTTGCCTGCCGACCGATATCGATTCCAACCTGCATTTGAACAATGCGCGCTACATGATGCTGGCTGATGTCGGCCGCATCGATATTTTCATGCGCGCAGGACTTCTCGGACTTGCCCGCAAGAACGGCTGGGCGCCGATGATGGGCGGCTTGCAGGCCGTTTATGTGCGCGAGATCAAGCTGTGGAAGCGGTTCGACGTGGTCTCCACCGTGGAGACCTGGGAGGAAACGCAGGTCATCGGCCGTCACCGCTTCGTGCTCGAGGGCGGGCAGACGGCGGCGCTGGTGATGACCACCGCCGGCATCTACGATTTTTCCAATCGCCGCTTCCTGGCGATCGACGAGGTGATCGGCGGGCTCGGCCACACGATCACGCCGCGCCCGCCGACCGAGCCGGAAAAGATCTTCATGGCCTCGCACGGCCGCTTGCGCGAACTGGCCAAGCAGGGGTGACGGTTGGGAATTCTGGAGGTCGATGCGGGAAGTGCCATACTGGCGCTGGACAAGAAAGATTGCCGGCGTTAAGTAGGTAAAAGGTATTTTTTCCTGTTCCAGGGAGCGGAGCCATGCTCTCGCACGAGCGCGTCTGGGCCGCCATTGACGCTTTGGCCGAACGTTATTCGTTGTCGGCCTCCGGTCTCGCCAAGCGTGCCGGGCTCGATTCGACGGCTTTCAACAAGTCGAAGCGGCTGTCATCCGACGGCCGTCCGCGCTGGCCGTCGACCGAATCACTAGCCAAGATCATCGAGGCGACCGGCGCTTCGCTCGACGAATTTCTGGGCCTTGTCGAAGGCAAGCCTTCGGCGCCCTCCGACGCGTTGCCGCACCAGACTTCTACGGTGCCGCTGCTCGGCTTCGCCCAGGCGGGCGCCGGCGGCTTCTTCGACGATGCCGGTTTTCCCGCAGGGCAGGGGTGGGACCTGGTCGAATTGCCGTCGCGCAACGATGATGGCTCCTATGCCTTGCAGGTGCAGGGCGATTCCATGCTGCCGCTCTACCGCAACGGCGATGTGCTGATCGTCAGGCCGGGTGCAGCTGTGCGCAGGGGCGACCGCGTGGTGGTCAAGACGCGCGAGGGTGAAGTGATGGCCAAGCTGCTGGAGCGGCAGACCACGAAGTCGGTCGAACTGGTGTCGCTCAACCCCGAACACCCCAACCGGGAAATCCCGGCGCTGGAGATCGAGTGGGTGGCGCGCATCGTCTGGGCGAGCCAGTAGGGCGCGATGCGGCCTGCTGTTGCCCTTGGCGCGGTGGCGTCGATAGCATTGCTCTGCGTCGGCATCGTCGCCGGCGGGCGCAACCTGGTCGACAGCGACGCGCCCTCGATTGCCGTCGAAGAGATCGATCCCGCCATGCTGGAACTGCCCGAACCCGACGCAACCGCGCCGGAAGGCGAATCCGACACGGCTGCGGAGCCACCTGAACCCGCAAGCGAACCCGCGCCGGGCACCACTGCCCGCTACCAGCGTGTCGAGCCACGTGCGCCGCTCAGCGAACTCGGCCAGGCCAAGCAGCTGCAGGTCAGAAAACCAGCGGACTGGGACGGAACCAGCCTCCATCGTCCGGTTAGCAACGCGGCCGGCACTTTCGAGGCAATGGGCTATTCGGTCACCGTCGCTGGAACCGAGCCAGTCGGCGCAGACGAGACATGCAACTTCAAGGGCGCGTCCTGGCCGTGCGGCGCGCGGGCGAGGACGGCCTTCCGTTCCTTCCTGCGCGGGCGGGCGGTCATCTGCGCGCTGCCGGCAGGCGCTGAGCCCGGGGCGATCACCGCCGAGTGCCGCATCGGCACAGACAATATGGGCGAATGGCTGGTCGAGAATGGCTGGGCGCGCGCCGCCACTGGTGGCCCCTATGCCGAACTCGGCGAAAAGGCGCAGTCCGCCGCCAAGGGCGTCTATGGCCCGCCGCCGGTGAGTATCGAGACCGCTCCACCGCCGGACGACACGATACTACCCTCGTTTGAAGCGGACCCGGCAGAGGTTCCGCTCCAATAGCGTTCAGGCCGGCTGGCGCTCCATGTGGAGGGGTTGCGTTACGCGGCCAGCTTGCCGGTCAACGCCCTGTCGATCAGCGCCCGCGTTTCCTCGACGCCGTACAGCGCGACAAACGAGCCGAAACGCGGTCCGCGTTCCTGGCCGATCAGCACCTGGTAGATCATCTGGAAGAAGGCGCCCGAAACGCCCGGTCCGCCTTCCGGGCTCTGTTTCGAATGGTCCTGGTAGCGCTCGATCCTGCGCGCCACGTTGAGGGCGGCGTTCTGGATCGCTTCGCCATTGGCATTGGCCGGCAGTTCGCTGAGACCCGCCGACAGCTTCGCTAGCGCGTCGCGCTCCACCTCGTCCGGCGCGCGGTAGTTCTTCTTCACGAAGTCGCGGAAATACTGGAGGGCGTAGCCGACCAGCCGGTCGAGATGCGGATGCGTCTGAGGGGTGACGCCCGGCGCATAGTTTGAGATGAAGCCCCACATGACGCCGGCGTTTTCCGCGTTCGAGGCGGTTGCCAGGTTGAGCAGCATCGAGAATGGCACCGGCAGATCGAGTGCCGGCGGGTTGCCGTCGTGCATGTGCCAGACCGGGTTGCCGAGCCGCTCCTTCCATTCCTGACGAGGATAGGCCGCGAGGAAGGAATAATATTCGTCCACCGCCTTCGGGATGACGTCGAAATACAGCTTCTTCGCCTGCCGCGGCCGCTGGTACATGTAGAGCCCGAGGCTTTCGGTCGGCGCATAGGTCAGCCACTCGTCGATGGTCAGCCCGTTGCCCTTCGACTTCGATATCTTCTGGCCGCTCTCGTCCAGGAACAGTTCGTAGACGAAATGCTCCGGGGCGCGGCCGCCGAGGATGTTGCAGATGCGGTCGTAGATCACAGCGTTGGTCTGGTGGTCCTTGCCGAACATTTCGAAATCGACGCCAAGCGCTGCCCAGCGCATGCCGAAATCCGGCTTCCATTGCAGCTTGACCTTGCCGCCGGTGACGGAGAGCGTGGTTTCGGCGCCTTCGTCGTCGAAGGTGATCGTGCCGGCCTTGGCGTCGACATGCTTCATCGGGACGTAGAGCACGCGGCCGGACTTCGGCGAGATCGGCAGGAAGGGGCTGTAGGTCGCCTGGCGCTCCTCGCCGAGCGTCGGCAGCATCACCGCCATGATCTGGTCGTAGCGCTCGGCGGCGCGCAGCAGCATCTCGTCGAAGCGGCCCGACCGATAATACTGCGTCGCGCTGGCGAACTCGTAATCGAAGCCGAAGGTGTCGAGGAAGCGGCACAGCATCGCGTTGTTGTGGTCGCCGAAGCTGGCATAATCGCCGCCGAAGGGATTGGGCACCACGGTCAGCGGCATGTGCAGATACGGTTCCAGGAATGCGCGGTCCGGCACGTTGTCGGGAATCTTGCGCATGCCGTCCATGTCGTCCGAGAAGCAGATGAGCTTGGTCTTGACCTTGTCTCCGGTCAGCACGCGGAAGGCATGCCGCACCATGGTGGTGCGCGCCACTTCCCCGAACGTGCCGATATGCGGCAGGCCCGAAGGGCCGTAGCCGGTCTCGAACAGGACGGTTTCGGGGAAATCGCGGCCCTTGTAGCGCTCGACGATCTTTTTGGCTTCCTCGAACGGCCAGGCTTTGCTCTCCGTGGCGGCGGCAAGCAGTTCGGGGTTGAGATCGATGATATTTGATCTCGTCATGTCGAGAGCCCTTTTGGTTGGGCGGAACTTCCGCCGAAGACGGCATGCTCTAGGCGTGCACATCGCAGGCGTCAACGATTCCGGCCATTTTCGTTGCAGTGGAGGCGGCGCGTCCTTAAGTTCGGGCGACAAATCAATTGCTTGGAGACGTTCATGACCCCGCCGACCGCCCACGAAGCGATGATCTACGTGATGGTCATCACCTCTGCTTCCGACCGCGACATGACAGACGAGGAACTGGCGCGGATCGGGCAGGTGGTGCGGTCTTGGCCGGTGTTTGTCGATTTCAGCGAGGACCGGCTGGTGGACGTCGCCAGGGACTGCCAGGAACTGTTGCATGGCGGCAAGAGCCTGGAAGGAATCCTGGAACTCGCGCGCAAGGCCATTCCCGAACGCCTGCATGACACTGTTTACGCGCTGGCCGTGGAAGTGGCGTCCGTCGATCTCGAAATGCGCATGGAGGAGGTTCGCATCATGCAGCGACTGCGCCAGGTCCTGGAGATCGACGAGGCGACGGCGCACGCGATCGAACTGGCTTCCAAGGCGCGCCATCGCATGCTGACCTGACATTGGACTGGAAGGCGGTGTCCTTCTCCGAACCTGTTATCCGCGCCGTCGCCTTCCTGGTTATTTTCGGGGCGATGGCGGGGTTCGAACTGTGGACTCCGCGGCTTGAACGGCCCGAAATGGCGGGCGCCCTGAAATCGCGGCGCTGGCTCACCAACCTGTCGATGGTGCTGATCTCGTCTGGAGTGTTGCGGCTGGTGTTTCCGGCGGCGGCGGTGGGCGCCGCCGTCTGGGCGGAGGCCAACCACTGGGGCTTGTTCCGATGGCTGGGCCTCGACAGTGTCGTTGCCGGCATCCTGTCCTTCGTCATCCTCGATTTCGCGGTTTGGCTGGAGCATGTGGCGAGCCACAAGATCCCGGTCCTGTGGCGCATCCATCGCATGCATCACGCCGACACCGGCCTCGACGTGACTACCGGGCTACGCTTCCATCCGCTTGAAATCCTGTTGTCGATGCTGTGGAAGGCGGCCATCGTCGTCGCCCTCGGCGCGCCGGTGCTTGGCGTGCTGGTCTTCGAGATCGTGCTCAACGGCACCTCGATGTTCAACCATTCGAATGTCCGGCTGACTGCTGGAACCGACCGCGCGTTGCGCAAGGTCCTGGTGACGCCCGACATGCACCGCGTCCACCATTCGTGCGAGCCGGCCGAGACCGATTCCAACTACGGCTTCAATTTTCCGTTCTGGGACAGGCTGTTCGGGACCTACGTCGCGCAGCCGAAACGCGGCCACGACGGCGTCGAGATCGGGCTCGCCGCCTATCGCGACGACAGTCCGACGCGGCTTTTGTGGGCGCTGATGCTGCCGTTCAGAAAAAGCTGACCGGGAAATAACGCAGGTAGAGTTCGGCGAAGGTGCCTTTGACGTTGATCTGCTGCAGCGCGTAATCGAACATCTGCGTGAGCGCTGGATCGTCTTTGCCGGCTGCGATGGCAAGCCCGGCGCCGAGATACTCCGGCGCCAGATAGGGGCCGCCGGCAAAACGGCAGCAGGCGCCGGAGGCGGATCCGGAGAGCCAGAAGGCGAGCCGCATGCCGTCGCCGAACGTCCCGTCGATCTTGCCGGCCTTGAGGTCGTCGAATACCCAATCCTGCTTGGCATAGGTCACCACTTGGACTTCCGGAAAGTAGTCGCGGAGCATGCGCTCATGCGCCGATCCGGCGACCACGCCGATGCGCTTGCCGGCGGACGTCGTGTAGAGCGGTTCCGTAATGGGCGACGCCGACCGCACCGCGAAGCGTGCGGGAAACTGCAGATAGGCTCGGGAAAAGCCGTATTTGTCGCGGGTCTGTGCGGTGACGGAAATGCCAGCGATAATGGCCTCGCCCTCCTTGGCGGCGAGGGCCGTGTCGAGTTCCTGCCACGGCAGCGCCTGGATCTGGCATTTGTCGAGGATTTCGAGTTCGGTGCAGATCGCCCGTGCCAGGTCGACGTGGAAGCCGGTCAACCGGCCCGATCCGTCGAGGAAGTTGAACGGCGGAAAGTCCGTCGTGGTGAGAAAACGCAGGCGCTTCACGCCGGTAAGGTCGGGTTTGGCCAGTCTTTCCCTGGCATCCCAGAAAACCGGTATCGCCGGCTGGTCCGCCCGTGCCTGCTGGGCAACGAGAAGGGCAATCCACAGCGAGGCGAGAAAGGCCGCTATCTCTTTCAAAGGATTCACCCTCCGGATGGGGCGCTGGCGCCCTGTCGAATGGCCGGAAATCAATACCGGCGGCGGCGACCTGTCAATGTGGGATACCTCGGGCATGGCCAGTCGGATTGTAGGCCGGCTCGTGAAGCAACGTCTCGGTATGGCGGAGGATTTGGTCTTACTGGCAAGCCGCAGGCCTGCTCCTGACGATTGCTATTGAGCGCCCAGCCAAAGAGTTCAAGCGGTTGGTCAAAAAGCGGAATGACGTGCTCCACGGCAAGCCTGGGACCGCGAAAAATGGCGACCAACGGCTTTTCAATGCTGGTCAGGAGTTGAATATTGCCGACCTTGAAGCGATTGGTGATGAGTTTGCTGTGGGAAGCCACCAACTCAACGCTCTCTTATACGGAGTGCTCAAATAGACCCTTGGAAAGGGCTTGAATACGTCCGCCAAATGTCGCCCGCCGACATGATCGGTAAAACTGTGAAAGCAAGCGCCTGTTTCAAGCTGGCGCCAGCCTTTGATGCTTGACCCCTCCAAGCCGCTTTCGACGGTTCCGGATCCTCAACCTTCACTTTTTCCGAACCAACGGCAAAAGTCTTTCTCTTTGCAAAGTCAAAATTCTCCGTCTCTGGTGACCGCCTCGGTCTCCGTCTCCGTATGTCGCTAGGGTTCCTGAATCGAAATCGGGGCTGCCGCGTCTCAATAACCTCTCAAAATTGTGAAGTGCCCGCCCTCGTCAGGGAGTTGGGTGTGCGCTACCGTTCTCAGGGCTGACAAGCAGGAGATCCGATATGCGCATCGTCTTCGCAGTTCTGATCGCACTCTTCGCAATCGCGCCGGCCACAGCGGGTCCGGGCGACGCTAGCTCTGGCTGCGACAGGCAGACCAAAATCCATACATCTTGATCGGCAGCAATACGCCGCGCTGTCCTACGCATGTGCCTAGAGGGCGCGCGCTTCTCGTCCGAGGAGAATTCGAAGCCTGATGCCGCTGCTTGCCGGCGCCGGAGTAGGCTTGGCCTTGGAAGCGATTACCCGGCGATAGTCAGCAGCGGCGGCTGCTGACTATCGCCTCGGTCCGTTAACGTCAGCAAAGTCAAAAGCAGCGCAAAGGCCCGTTTTGATTCCAGGTCAGCGTTCTCTATCCAGAACCAGCGCCCGCCATATCTCGTTTTCACATGCATCGCGCCCGGGTCAGCCGAACCCGAACGGATCGCCAGGGTTGGTCGCCTGCTGAGCGGATCGTCGGTTATGGTTCTTCGGGTAATTCCGGCTGCGATGTGTTCTTTGGGCACGTCAATGGTCGCAGCCACCGAGTAGAGTATTTGGATATAGCTGCGAGTCTGGATGTGGACCACATTGCGTGTTTGTGGGCGGGTACGACCGAACTCGACCGAAATTCTACTCGCTGTGGGTGACAGACCCAGAAGCTGGCGGAGTTCTTGCAGCCTCGCGATATCCACGGTTGAACTGCGGTCCGGATTTCGGATGACGAGCACGCTCGGAGAAGTGCCGCCTTCGGTGCGTTCCAGTGCAAGTTCGATAACATCACCGACGATAAGCTCCTGCATCAGGCTGGCAATCCGGAGAAACCTCGGATCGGCGTCTGATTCTCTGTCTCCGGATATCAGCGCATTGGGAATACCGTTGATGCTTTGTACCCCAAGGCGCAGCACGAGGTCCGGCGGCCAGCCGATCACCAATGCTGACACAATGCTCTGCGGTGGCACCGGGACGAGAAAGCCGTTTCGGAAATCGCGCCCCTGAATGGGCGTAAGTGTCAACGTCGGTCGATCTTCATAGGTGAGGTTGCCACCAAGAGTGGGCGTCTCCTCGCCGAGGAGGCCGAAGTCGATACCCGCATCCGCGGAACCTCTAAGCGTGTAGCCCTGGACGATCTGACCAAGTGTGACAAAGCTTGCTGGCTCCCCGTAGCGCATGCGAACGATGTTCGCGAGAAGCTGCCTCTTCTGCGCCTCGCCCAGCGCCACGGCGTAGGACGCCTGGTCCACCTGCACTGTCCGCGCACCCACTGAACTGCAGCCAGAAACTGCCAACGCGCACAGTAAGGCCCCACATAACAAGCCAGCGGATCGCCCGTTTTTGATCGCGTCCGCCATTGCGCTCCTCGTCAACCGGACATCGCCACGTTTTGGGATGGACGGCGATCAAAACAGCATACGCCGAAAATGGTCAGTGGAGAAACCGTTCGTCCCGTCAAACTCTGGTCTTTTGCAACGTCGCAACGGATGAGGAGCCGGATTTTGCGAGGGACCTTTGTTCACGGATGCCGCTAATGAAGTGCGCAAACGGTTCGGGATTGAGGCTCGTCCGTTCCTAAGCCCTCTTTTCTTGGCGAAAACGCTTTTGACCCTCTTAGGTCTTTTTCTCTGTTTTTGTCTTGGTCTTGTCTCTCTCTCGGTCTCTGTCTCAGGTCTCTGTCTCAGGTCTCAGGTCTCTGTCACTGTCTCTATATATTGATAGGGTCTCGATACCGTATGCATAGGGTATGCCCAGCCTGGGCTACCTATCGTTGCTCGTGTTGGGATGGACTTCGCTTTCGCGCAAAGAGCGGCGGCGTTTCGTGCATGTCGCCCTGTTCACCCCGTTTTACTGGCTGATGATATCCCTCGCGGCGTGGCGCGCGGTCTGGCAGCTCTTCCACGATCCTTTTCGCTGGGAAAAGACCCCGCATCGCCCTTCCGGCGGGATCCGCCGGACCGGTTCTGATCTGAGACGCGCTCGGTCCTCGGGTCGACGCAAGGCGGGATGGTATTGGAGCCGGGCCGTCCTGTTTTCCCTACGAGGCCTTCAGATAGTCGAGCCCTTCGCCGATGATTTTCGGATCCGGCTTGCCGATCGCGTCGTCATCGCGCCCCGTATAGGGCAGGCTCGACAGGATACGGCGGATCAGTTCGATCCTAGCGCGGCGCTTGTCGTTGGCACGGATGACGATCCACGGCGCATGCTCGCTGTGCGTATGCTCCAGCATCTCGTCGCGGCGTTGCGTGTAGTCGTTCCATTTGGTCATGCCGGCGACGTCCATCGGCGAGAACTTCCAGTTCTTCAGCAGGCTGTGGCGGCGGTCGTGGAAACGCTTCAGCTGCATCTCCTGGCCGATGTCGAGCCAGAACTTGAAGAAACGGATGTTGTCGTTGACGATCATGCGCTCGAAATGCTCGGCCTCCATGAGGAAGCGCGCATTCTGCTCCGGCGTGCAGAAGCCCATCACCGGTTCGACGCCGGCGCGGTTGTACCAGGAACGATCGAAGGTGACGAACTCGGCCGTTGTGGGAAAGTGGTCGACATAACGCTGGAAATACCACTGACCCCGTTCGGTCTCGGTCGGTTTCGGCAGGGCGACGTTACGCGCAGTACGCGGGTTCATGTATGCCCGCGTCGCGTCGATGGCGCCACCCTTGCCCGCGGCGTCGCGTCCCTCGAAGATCGCCAGAACGCGCTCGCCGGTTGCCTGCTGCCACGCCTGCAGCTTGACCAGTTCGATTTGCAGCTTTTCCAGCGTCTCGTCATATATGTCCCTGTCGAGCTTCTTGTCGTAGGGATAGCCACCGGAAGACAGCGCCTTCTTGTCGATCCAGTCCGGCAGTTTCGGATTGTCGATATCGAACACGCGTTCCTTCTTGCCAAGCCGGACCTTGACTGCCGACGAACCTGCCGCGCCGCCCGCCGCTTTTTCATTTTTCATCGCCACATGCCTTTCGCTTGGGAAACAGCATGCTATTGGGGTGCCCGGAGCCGGTCCAGCCGGAAGTTGCAGATAGGGTTATCGCCCTAGTGGAGCGATGCAAAATGTCGGAATCGGACCGCTGGCGGCGGGAATGCTGATGGACGACGAAGCCAGAAACGGCCACCCAAGGCGCACCACAGCGGTCGTCGCCGAACGGCTGTTCGAAGCCCGCTGGACGCTGATCGTTTCGGTCGCAGCACTCCTGGCTCTCGGCCTGGCGAGCGATCCGCCGTCCTGGGCGGTCTGGCTCGCGGTGGCCCTGGTCATCGCCGTGGCCACGCTAGCGCCGCGCCGCACCGTCAGTCAGCGCCGCGCCGATCAGGCGGCCGCCACTGGGCAAACCGCGCTCGACAGGCTGCCGGTAGCCGACCTTGCCGCGGCGGTG
The DNA here is from genome assembly GCA_963726065.1 of uncultured Alphaproteobacteria bacterium. Lineage (GTDB taxonomy): Bacteria > Pseudomonadota > Alphaproteobacteria > Rhizobiales > Rhizobiaceae > Neomesorhizobium. The sequence goes on along the minus strand of CAVSAU010000013.1, from coordinate 94,755 downwards.
CCCGACCCGCTTTTCGTCTTCGATGCAGAGGGGGTCGTGGTGCACGCCAATGCCGCTGCCGCCGTATCCTTCGGCGGCGTCGGGCAAGGCATGCCTCTGCAAATGAAATTCCGCGCCCCAGAAATGCAGCAGCTTATCCAGCGCGTGTTGGCGGCCGGCATGCCCGGCGCCATCGACTATGCCGAGAGGGTGCCGGTCGAGCGCGTCTTCCGCGTCGAGGCGACGCCGGTCGGCAGCGACACCGGGCTGTTCGTCATCATCTTCAAGGATCAAAGCGAGGCCCGCCGCATCGACCGCATGCGCGCCGATTTCATCGCCAACGCCAGCCATGAATTGCGCACGCCGCTTGCCTCGATCGCCGGTTTCATCGAGACGCTGCGCGGCCCGGCGAAAAACGATGCCGGCGCGCGCGAGAATTTCCTGCAGATCATGCAGAACCAGACCGGCCGCATGGCGCGGTTGATCGACGATCTCCTGTCGCTGTCACGGCTTGAGATGAAGCCTTATCTGGGACCAGGCAGCAAGGTCGACGTGCGCGAAACCATCGAAAGCGTCATCGGCACGCTGGCCCCGCTGGCGAGCGAATCCGGTGTCGTCATCAGGAAGGAATTGCCGGAAGGCCCGATAGAGGTTCCCGGCAGCCGCGACGAGCTCTTCCAGGTGTTCGAAAACCTTCTGGAAAATGCCTGCAAATACGGCCAGTCCGGCGGCAAGGTGGTGGTTTCCATCGAGCCGTCGCGCGCCGGTCCGGAGCCCGAAATCGCGGTGTCGTTCCGGGATTTCGGCCCCGGCATCGCCGAGGAGCACATTCCCCGAATCACCGAACGTTTCTACCGCGTGGATGTCGATACCAGCCGGGCCCAGAAGGGCACCGGGCTCGGGCTTGCCATCGTCAAGCACATCCTCACCCGCCACAATGCGCGCCTGTCGATCAAGTCGAAGGTGGGCGAGGGGGCGACCTTCACGGTCCATCTGCCGGTGGCGAAGACCTGAGTTGAAGGGGCTCAGTCTTTCGGCGCCGCGGTCGAGCCGCGCACGACAAGCTCCAGCTCGAGCATCTCGCGATATCCCGGCGATGCGCCCTCGAGGATCGCCTTCACCGCGCGGCGGCCGATTTCGGCGATGGGCTGCGCAACCGTCGTCAGCGGCGGGCTGGAAAGGGCTGCTTCGGGAACGCCGTCGAAACCCGCCACCGAAACGTCCAGCGGCACCTTGATGCCGCGCCGGCCCAGCCAGTCCAGTGCATCAAGCGCGATGCGGTCGGACATCGCAAGGATCGCCGTCGGTGTCTCGGCCTGGCTGAACAGGTACTCCAGCCCGGCGCGGGTGGTTTGCCCGTCGTTCTGCGTTTCGAAGACAGGCACTTTCGCGGTATCGACATCGAATTCCGCCAGACCCTCGAAGTAACCCGCGATGCGGTCGCTGGAGGTGGCATAGATCGCCGCGCGGACGTCATCCATGGAAGCGGGGCCAAAACGGTCGTCGGCGAAGGGCAGCGAGAGGATCGCGACGCGGCGATGGCCGAGTTCCGCGACATGGCGGGCCACCATCCTGGCGCCGGCGATGTTGTCCACGCCGATGGCCGGAATGGAATGGTCCTCGAAGCCGAGCGCTAGTGCAACAAAAGGCAGTGTCCGCTCGCGCGTCAGTTCTATCAGCCTGCTGTCGCCTTCCAGGCAAAACAGCACGAAGCCATCGACCAGCGCGCTGTTGATATTCCAGGCCAGTTCCTGGCGGTTCTGCGACGATACCAGCGAAATGCCCGCGCCGCCGGCGTCGCAGGCTTCGGTGATGCCCTCCATAAGCACGCGGGCATAAGGGTCGTTGAAGAAATAGGAGAGCGGCTCCGAGGTAACGACACCGATGGCGTTGACCTTGCCGGCGCGCAGCATCCGGCCCCTCGGGTCGGGGCCGCTGTAGCCCAACTCCTTCGCCACCGCCCGGACGCGCTCGCGCACTTCCTCGCGCACGATTTGCGGCCGGCTGAAAACATTCGACGCCGTTCCTTGCGAGACCCCCGCAGCCTTGGCGACATCGGCCAGCCTGATCGTTTTGTTTGACAATTCGCCTCCTGCGCATAGGCGCCGATACGGCTCTATAGCACCATGATTGGATCGGTTCAATTTTCGCTTGACTTTCTTCGCGTCTGATGTAGATCTTGAATCGGTTCAAGATAATCGCGTGGATTGATTGAATCGATTCATTCTGTTTAAGCGGAATTGCTCGGCGGCGCGACCCGCCGGCGGCGCTCGAGCTTTGACCAAAGAGGAGAAATCCGATGCTAGAATTCAGCGTTCTGATCAACGAACTGGTCGAGAGCAACAGGCTGCGGCGCAACCACCCGCTTGCCGATCCGCTCGACGGTCCGGAATGGCAGGGCCTGCACTGGCTTGTCCGCCTGTTTCAAAGACGCAGTCCCGAGACGCCCGCCATACCCGAACACATCAGGAGCGACGCCTGGGCCGCATGTATTCAGCCGGCAAAAAGCGGGGCGGTGGCGTGAACCGGCGGAATTGAAGGCGTGCGGCCTTGCCGGTTTCTTTTTTCCGTCATCCGACTAGCTTATGGAGGATGCAGCGGCCGCAGGGAGTAGCGGCCGCGAGGAAGACGGAAACAGCATGCAATCGCAGCACACGTCGCGCTCTTTCGATGAGGAGCTGAAGTTTCTCGCCAACCGCATTGCCGGCATGGGCGGCCATGCCGAGCGCATGGTCGACCAGGCCGTTTTGGCGCTTGTCAATGCCGATGCTGGCCTCGCCCGGAAGGTGATCGATGACGACGCCTTTCTCGATGAAGGCCAGCGTGAGATTGACGAAAAGGCGATCATCGTCATCGCCAAGCGCCAGCCGGTTGCCGACGATTTGCGCGAGATTATCGGCGCCATCCGCATTTCCTCCGATCTTGAGAGGGTCGGCGATCTCGGCAAGAACATCGCCAAGCGGGTGGTGGCCGTCAGCCACGCCCGCCATCCCTTCAGCCTGTTTCGTGGCCTGCAGGCGCTGGCCGAACTGGCGCTGACCCAGCTCAAGGACGTGCTCGACGCCTATGCTTCGCGTTCGGTCGAGCGCCTCGGCTTCGTGCGCGACCGCGACGACCAGATCGACGCCATGTACACGTCGCTGTTTCGCGAACTCCTGACCTACATGATGGAGGATCCGCGCAACATCACCGCCTGCACGCATCTTCTGTTCTGCGCAAAGAACATCGAACGTATCGGCGACCACGCCACGAACATCGCCGAAACGGTCTACTACGTCGTGACCGGCGAGCAGATGCCGCCCGACCGTCCCAAGGAAGACAAGAGCCACCGCGTGGTCGTGAAGGCAGAGAACGGCGGTTGACCGCAACGGGCTCGAAGGTCGACCCGGAATGCGGTAGGGTGTGGGAATAGGTTCCGAGCAGAAGGTGAGCGCCTTCGGGAGGCTGAAATGGAACTGCCGCGCAACATCAAGGCATCCGGCGCACCCGAAGCCGGCATCGTCGCCTCGAGCGTCTATGCGGCCGGACACCGCGTCGCCGACATACCGGTGGACGAGGCCGGCGAGTGGGCGGCGAAGGAGGGCCATTTCGTCTGGATCGGCCTGCTCGAACCCGACCGCGATCTCCTGCTGCGTGTGCAGCGCCAGTTCCATCTGCACGATCTCGCCATCGAGGATGCCGAGCATCCGCACCAGCGGCCGAAGGTCGAGCAATATGGCGATGCCCTGTTCATCGTCGCGCGCACCGCGCAACTGTTCGAGGGGCGCGTCACCTTCGGCGAGACACACCTGTTCGTCGGTTCGGGCTACATTGTCAGCGTCCGCCACGGACCTTCGACGTCCTACACGTCGGTGCGCCAACATTGGGAAAGCTGCCCCTCGGCGTTGTCGAAGGGCGAGGATTTCATTCTCTATGCCATCCTCGACTTCATCGTCGACAACTACATGCCGGTGTTGGAGCAGATCGAGGCGGAGGTCGACGAGATCGAGGACCGCGTCCTGGTCAAGCCGATGACGGCGGCTGACATCGAGCGGCTCTATATGCTGCGCCGCGATCTCCTGCGCCTGCGCAATGCCGCAGGCCCGCTGGTCGAGGTCTGCCGCCGGCTGACCAGCGCCGATCTGCCGCAGATCCGCTCGGCCATGCACCCGCTGTTTCGCGATGTCACCGACCACATCCGCACCGTGCAGGAAAAGATCGACAATCTGCGCGAGGTTCTGGCCTTCGCCTTCGAGGCGAGCCTGCTGGTCGGCCAGAGCCAAGAGACGGCGATCGCCAAGAAGCTCGCCTCGTGGGCGGCCATCCTTGCGGTGCCGACCGCCGTTGCCGGCATTTACGGCATGAATTTCGACAACATGCCCGAATTGAGGATGACGTTCGGCTATCAGACAGTGCTGATGTTTATCGTATTCACCTGCGCGTTCCTCTACTGGCGGTTCAGAAAAAACGGCTGGCTATAATGCGCCAGCCGAAGGTACCCGCCCAGGGAGGATGACGGGTGTCAGCGGTTCCGCCGGCGCTCCGAAGCCGGCTGGAACGCAATTTTTGAATGGTAGCCGCAATAAGGTCCGGTTTCGGCGGACTCGTTGCCGCAGAAGCTGAAATCCTCCGACAGCGGGTCGCCGTTTGGCCACTTGCAGGTGCGCTCGCTGAGTTGCACCAGCTGCAGGCGCCGCGAAATCGGCACCACCACGTTCTCGACCGGGCGGATATAGTGCCGGGCGACAGGCTCGGCATCAAACTGCTGTTGCAGCGCGGTGGCGCCGACCGAAACCGGCATCGAGCGGACCGAGGTCGAGCTGCGCGTCACCGTCTTGGTGGCGGTCGAGGCCTGTGACGTCTTCTTCTGGCGCGTCGGGGCAGCCGTTGCCCTGCCACGGCTCGAAAGCTTTAGCCGATGAACCTTGCCGATGACCGCATTGCGGCTTACGCCGCCGAGTTGCGCCGCGATCTGGCTCGCCGACAAACCCTCAGCCCAGAGTTTTCTGAGAAGGTCGACGCGTTCGTCATTCCAGTTCATGAGACCTTGCTCCTGATCCTGCGTGCGACGGTCGGAATCCTTTCACGACCCGGCGATAGCCGGGGACGTACCACATATACGCTTGTGATTAGGTCCGCCGCACGAAATCTAGTCTTTTGTTGCCCTTAAACTACCTTATCGGCTGACTCCGTGACAAGAGTCCGCCTCGCGGCAGGAATCGGTTTTTTCGGTTTTCAACAACTTGCCGTCGTAGCCGGTCAAGTGTGTCGGGTTTTGGCGTCACAGCTTGCCGTTGCGTGACGTTTTCGTTGACTTCATAGCCAAAAAAACTGATATAACCACAAAGCCGCCGCTGAGGCGGCTTTTTGATTTTTGGCCGGCGAAGGGATCAGCGGCATGAATGTCGCGGGTCCCTGCTTTCTTTCCGGAGTTATATAATGAGCGGATCGGCGCTTTACGAGACCTTTGCGCGTGCGCCCCTGGCCTTCGACCGCGGCGAAGGCAGCTGGCTGATCACCGAGGACGGCAAGCGATATCTCGATTTCGCCGGCGGCATCGCCGTCAATTCGCTTGGCCACGGCCACCCGCACCTCGTTGCCGCCATCACCGAACAGGCCGCCAAGCTCTGGCACGTTTCCAATCTCTACGAGATTCCCGGCCAGCGCCGTCTCGGCGAGCGACTGGTCGCCGCCACCTTCGCCGACAAGGTGTTCTTCACCAATTCGGGCGCCGAGGCGCTGGAATGCGCCATCAAGACGGCGCGCCGTTATCATTTCGTCAACGGCAATCCAGAGCGCTACCGCACCATCACCTTCGAGGGCGCCTTCCACGGCCGCACGCTGGCGACGATCGCCGCCGGCGGCCAGCAGAAATATCTCGAAGGTTTCGGCCCCAAGGTCGACGGTTTCGACCAGGTTGCCTTCGACGATGTTGACGCCGCCGAAAAGCTGATCGGCCCCGAGACCGCCGCGATCCTGCTCGAGCCCGTGCAAGGCGAGGGCGGCATCCGCCAGTTCCCGGCTGCGTCCCTGAAGCGCTTGCGCGAGCTGTGCGACAAGCACGGCCTGCTGTTGATCTTCGATGAGGTGCAGTGCGGCATCGGCCGTACCGGCAAGCTTTTCGCGCATGAATGGTCGGGCGTTACCCCTGACCTGATGGCGATCGCAAAGGGGATCGGCAGCGGCTTCCCGATGGGAGCCTGTCTGTCGACCGACGAGGCGGCCATCGGCATGACCGCCGGCGTTCACGGAACCACCTTCGGGGGCAATCCGCTTGCCATGGCTGTCGGCAACGCTGTGCTGGATGTCGTTCTGGAAGACGGTTTCCTCGACGACGTCAGCCGCAAGGCGCTGGTCATGAAGCAAGGCCTGGCCGCGATTGCCGACGCCTATCCGGATGTCGTCGAGGATATTCGCGGCATCGGCCTGATGCTCGGCCTCAAATGCAAGCAGCCGAACGCCAAGGTGAACGCGGCGCTGCGCGCCGAAGAGCTGCTTGCCGTGCCGGCTGGCGACAATGTCATCCGCCTGCTGCCGCCACTGACCGTCACAGATGAGGATATCCGCATCGGCCTCGACCGCATCCGTGCGGGAGCGGCCAGCCTGTCGCATGCTCCGTCCGCCGCGGAACGGAAGCAGAGCGCATGAGCACGCCTCGCCATTTCACCGACCTCTCCAAGGTCTCGGCCACCGACCTGCGCGCCATGCTCGACGATGCGGTCGCCCGCAAGGGCAGGCTCAAGGCGGGCGAGCGAAGCCGGCCGCTCGACGGCAAGGTCCTGGCGATGATCTTCGACAAGCCGTCGACGCGCACCCGCATTTCCTTCGACGTCGGCATGCGCCAGCTCGGCGGCGAGACCATCATGCTGACCGGCACCGAAATGCAGCTCGGCCGTTCGGAATCCATCGCCGACACCGCCAAGGTGCTGTCGCGCTATGTCGATGCGATCATGATCCGCACCACCGCGCATGAGCGGTTGCTGGAACTGACCGAACACGCCACCGTGCCGGTGATCAACGGGCTCACCGACGACACGCATCCCTGCCAGCTGATGGCCGACGTGATGACCTACGAGGAACATCGCGGGCCGGTGAAAGGCAAGACCTTCGCCTGGACCGGCGACGGCAACAACGTGCTGCATTCGCTGCTGGAGGCTTCCGCGCGCTTCAGCTTCAAGCTCAACGTCGCGGTGCCGGATGGCAGCGAGCCGGCGGAAAAGTTCATCGACTGGTCGAAGCGAAACGGCGGCGACGTTTTGTTCACCCGTTCGGCGGAGGAGGCCGTCACTGGCGCCGACTGCGTGGTCACCGACTGCTGGGTATCGATGGGCCAGGAACACCGCGCGCGCGGCCACAATGTCTTCCTGCCCTACCAGGTCAATGCGGCGCTGATGAAGTACGCCAAGCCAGACGCGCTGTTCATGCACTGCCTGCCGGCGCACCGGGGCGAAGAAGTCACCGACGAGGTGATCGACGGACCCCATTCGGTGGTTTTCGACGAGGCGGAAAACAGGCTGCATGCCCAGAAGGCGGTGCTTGCCTGGTGCCTCGGCGCCTGATCGGTGAACTCCGCGGGTGCGACCGATACCTACAGCGCGTCGCGCCGAATGGGATTCGGCGGCCACGCCGTAGCTTCTGTTTGTGCATGTCGTTTCTCCCGAAACCGAGGACACTTTCGGGCGGCATACATTAGCGAAGCGCCCGTCGGAATGCATGGCCGCGGCGGCGCGAACCGGCCTTGATCGGCGCGGCTCGCATTCCTATCTCACGGCATCCTTAATCTCCATTTGACACGCGCGTTTTGGGACGCATCCTGAGGCGGGGCGCGAGGACTGATCCATTGGCTGAAACAGAACGCAAACTTGGCGAATTCGGCTTTGCCGGCGACGACCACGTCGTGCCTTTCTCGGTGGCGCCGCTCGACATGCGCGGCAGGAGCGTCCAGCTCGGACAACTGCTCGACCAGATTCTTGGCCGTCACGACTATCCCGAGCCGGTGGCGCGGCTGCTTGCAGAGGCGATCGTGCTGACGGTGCTGCTCGGCACGTCGCTCAAGTTCGAAGGCAAATTCATCCTGCAGACCCGTTCGGACGGGCCGGTCGACATGCTGGTCGCCGATTTCTCGACGCCGAAGGCGGTGCGCGCCTATGCGCGCTTCGACGAGGAGCGGCTGGCCGCTGCAATCGCTGCCGATGCGGTGTCGCCCGAAAAGCTGCTCGGCAAGGGCGTGTTGGCGCTCACCATCGACCAGGGCGCCCACACGCAGCGCTATCAGGGCATCGTCCAACTCGACGGCACCTCGCATGGAAGAGGTCGCCCGCATCTATTTCCGCCAGTCGGAACAGATTCCGACCGACGTCAGGCTCGCGGTCGCCAAGATGCTGGTGCCGGGCGAGGGTGGCAGCAAGGAGCATTGGCGTGCCGGCGGCATCCTGGCGCAGTTCCTGCCCGAGGCGCCGGAGCGGCTGCGGCTGCCCGACCTGCCGGGCGGCGACGGCGACCAGGGCAGGGATCACGACCCGACCGACGGCAGCTGGCAGGAAGCGCAGGCGCTGCTCGCGACCATCGAGCCTTCGGAACTGATCGATCCGACGGTCGGCGCCGAGCGGCTGCTTTACCGCCTGTTCCACGAACACGGCGTGCGTGTCTTCGAAGGCGCGCATGTCGTCGACCAGTGCTCCTGCTCGCGCGAAAAGATCCGCGGCATCCTTGATGGTTTTTCCGCCGAGGAGATTGTCGAGAGCACCGAAAACGGCGCCATCCAGGTCAATTGCGAGTTCTGCTCGAAGGCTTACGAATTCGATCCGGCGGAATTCGCCGCGGTGGAGTGAACGTTTCCTTCTCCCCATGAACAGGGAGAAGGAAGCTAATTCACCGTCCGTGTCCGGTCGGGAATGTCCAGCGAGAACGTCGGGATGGTGACGTCGAAGGTCTCGCCGCGCTCGTTGCGCATGGTATAGCGCCCGCTCATGATGCCCGACGGCGTCGCCAGCGGACACCCCGACGTGTACTGGTAGCTGTCTCCGGGGTTCAGTTCCGGCTGCTCGCCAACGACGCCCGCGCCGCGCACTTCCTCGACGCGGCCGGCAGCGTCGGTGATATGCCAGTAGCGCGACAGAAGCTGCACGAAATCATCGGATTGGTTGTCGATGGTGACCCGGTAGGCCCAGACATAGCGATTTTCGGCCGGCTCGGAGCGATCGTCGAGATAGAAGGGCTCGACCCTTACTGCGATTTTGCGTGTCACGGCGCGATACATGGGGCGACTCGCTGTACTTGCACTTCGATTCTCGACCCAGAGGCGGTCCTGGTCAACTGCCTTCTGTCGGCGCGCGCTATCGTGATTTCCGCATGACCTGATTTCGTAACTTGGAGCGGTGCCGGTTCTTGCAGAACCGGTAACCCGCTCCAACCATTAGTTTTGCCGCATTTGTGCGGACGTCAAACGATTCCATTTGGCTGCAAAATGCTCGAAGCGCGTCGCGACTTTTGCTTCCTGTGCTTTTAAGTCTTTGATTTTATGCATGTCGTTATCGCAAAGCCACTGCGCACTTTTGCGCGACATGCTTTAATCCAGCCTGGAAACATGGGGAATCGCATGCTGGATGGCTGGGCCCGCACCCGTATCGATCCGTTTTTCGACAGGCTCGGCGCCAGGCTTGCCGCTGCCGGCATCAGCGCGAACACACTGACCCTTGCCGCTTGCGGCGTCGGCCTTGCCGCCGCGTTGGCGATCGCAGCCGGCTGGTTCTGGAGCGGCCTTGTCCTCCTGCTGGTCAGCCGGCTGGGCGACGGGCTCGACGGGGCGGTGGCAAGGATCAACGGCAAGACCGACCTCGGCGGCTATCTCGACATCGTGTTGGATTTCGTCTTCTATGGCGCGATACCGCTCGGCTTCGTGCTGGCCGACCCGGCCGCCAACGCTCTCGCCGGGGCCTTCCTCTTGTTTTCCTTTTACGTCAACGGCTCCAGTTTCCTCGCTTATTCGGTGATGGCCGAGAAGCGGAAAATGGAAACCACAGCGCGCGGTTCGAAATCGCTGTTCTTCACCACAGGGCTCGCAGAAGCGTCAGAAACGATCGCGGTTTTTACGATTTTCTGTATTCTTCCCACCTGGTTTCCGGAAATCGCCTATGTTTTCGGAAGTTTATGTCTCTATACTGCGCTGTCTCGCATGGTGCTGGCCGCGCGCACTTTCGGTTAAGGCCATGATTACGCAAGCAGAGTTTCGCGATCTCGCCTTGAGCTTTCCCGAAAGCCTGCAAGCAGGTCACTTCGATGTGACGGATTTTCGCGTCGCCAAGAAAATCTTTGCCACGCTGCGCGAGGCAGACGGCCGCGCCGTGCTGAAGCTCGCGCCAGACGAGCAGCAGCTTCTGATGGAAACGTCACGCGGCATGTTCGAGCCGATAAAGGGCGCCTGGGGTCAGAAGGGCTGGACGCGGGTGCTGCTCGACACCGCCGACCGGGAAACCGTCCGCCATGCCATGACGATGGCATGGAAATCCGTTGTTCCTGGGAAGCTGCGTTGACGGTGGAACGACCATTCCACCGGTATTAGCGCCCGTGCCGGGAGCCCGCCCTATTGCGGCGCGAGGATGGCGCCGCCGTCGCCTTGTCCGGGCTCGGATGCGCCGCCATCCTGGAGTTCGTCGGTCTCCAGCGCGGACGGGTCGGCCGGCTTCAGCATGACGCCATTGACCCTCACCGAACCGTCGGCGGCGCGGTTGATCGCCCACTGGATGCGGCCGTCAGGCAGCGTCTTGGCGAAACCTTTCACGGCAAGCATCGCCGGCAGGTACTGGCCGGCTTGCGGGTCGGTCGCGGCCGCCGCCTGCAAGGCTTCGACGATCCTGTCATATCCAGTGGCGTCGACGGTCATGTTGACCTCCGGCTTGCCGTCGGGAAACGTCACTTCGCCCTCGACGCCTATTTCGCTGTCCCGGTTTGTCACGATGCTGCGCGAAATGACCACTTTCGGCAGATTGGCCATCATCGCTGCGGAAAGGGCTGCTCCGACTTCCGCCGATATCGGCGGATCCTGGTTGAGGTCGAAGGCCTCGATCGCCTTGCGTGCCACACCGTCGAGATCAATGTTGGTGCCGCCGATGCTGAGGCTAATGTCGGTGGGCAGCAAGGGCACGCTCCAAGCGGGCAGCAACTGCTCGGGCAACTTAGGCCCGGTGACGTTGAAGGTGTAGTTCAGCGTGCCCTCCTTGCCGATGCCATCCATTCCGACTGTGACGCCGAATTCCTTGGCGCCGAAGCTTCCCACCTGGCTTTCCGCCGCGAAATCGCTGAACCGATAGCTGCCGTCGATCCTGTCCCAGAGCGGCAGCGCCGCGAGCAGAAGCGATTTCAGCTCGGCCTGGTTGGCTTTCAGTTTTGTTTCCTCGCCATTGGCAACCCCAAATTCGACGAGGTCGAGGAACGGCTTGGTGCGCAGTCCCTTGCCGGTCGCGTCGAGCGACACTTCCCGCGCCCTGATCGTGACCGGAAGATTGATCCCGGTCTCCGGGTCGTCAACTTTGATCGATTCGAGGAAATCGTTCATTGTCTGCTTCGAGGTGAAATCGACGCCGCCCGTCGCGGACCCCGTCCCCTCCATGGTCAGCGTGCCGGCGCCGATGCTGGCGTCCATCTGGCTTTTCGGATCGCTCGACCGCATGGTCAGGCCGGTCTGCGAGCCTGATCCGCTGACAAAGGCCGCCAGTTCAGGGTCGTAGACGCCTTCGAATTTGCCGTCGACGACGGTCCATTGCATTTTTTTCAGTCCGTCCGGACCATTCGCCTCGAAGGATCCGTTCGGGATCAGATCGCCGGCGACATCCCATTTCCCATCACCGCGCGGCTTCACCTTGAAGGAATAGGCGCCGATCTCGAATTTCGCGAGATCCTGCTTGGGCATCAGGGCCGCGAGCGCGGTAAAGTCGACGGTGATCTTGTAGGCGTCGCCATCGACGGTGACCGCCAGTACGCCCTTGCCGAAGGCGTCCGAGGTGACATAGCGCGAAAGGGCTTCGGTCAGCCGGCTGGCGCCCTGGCTGTCAACGGTCTGGCCGAAGGCAGGGACGCCGAGCGCAAGAACGGAAACGATCGGTAGGGTGTAACGCATGCGAAAGTCTCCATTTCAAAGGGAGAAACATTCGATCGCTGGTAGGAAATTGCCGGGACAACCGCAAGCACAATAGACACATCGCGCCCGCCGGCCAAGGAAAGAGACGCGTGGCCGGCGGATTTGGCGGCGGCCTGTAGCACGGTCGCCGAATGGGATTCGGCGACCGTGCTGCAATTTCTTGTTTGTGCATGTCGTTTCTCGCGAAGCAGAGGACACTTTCGGGCGACACGCACTAAACTCAGCCCGCCGCCTTCAGTGCGGCGTCGATGTCCTCGATCAGGTCGTCGGCGTCTTCCAGTCCGACCGAGAGCCGCAGCGTGCCCGGGTCGATGCCGAGTTCGGCGCGCGCCTCGTCGGTCAGGTTCTTGTGCGTCGTCGTCGCCGGATGGGTGATCAGGCTCTTGGCGTCGCCGAGATTGTTGGAGATGCGGATCACCTCAAGCGCATTCTCGAAGGCGAAGGCGGCTTTTTTGCCTGCCTTCAGGTCGAAGCAGATCAAAGTCGAGCCGCCGCTCATCTGCCGCTTGATGATGTCGGCCTGCGGATGGTCGGCGCGGCCGGGATAGATGGTGCGCCCGACCTTCGGATGGTCGGCGAGGAAGTTTGCGATCCTGGCAGCACTTTCCGTCTGCTGGCGCACCCTGACCGGAAGCGTTTCCAGGCCCTTCAGCATCGTCCAGGCGTTGAACGGCGACAGGCTCGGCCCGGTGTGGCGGAAATAGTCGTGCAGGTTCTCGTCGATCCACTTCTTGTCCGACAGGATGACGCCGCCAAGGCAGCGGCCCTGGCCGTCGATGTGCTTGGTGGCGGAATAGACGACGATGTGGGCGCCGAGTGCGAGCGGTTTCTGCTGCAGGGGCGTGGCGAACACATTGTCGACGACCAGCCGCGCGCCGGCCTGATCGGCGAGTTTGGCCACCGCAGCGATGTCGATCACTTCCAGCGTCGGGTTGGTCGGGCTTTCAAGGAAGAAAAGCCTTGTGTTCGGGCGGATCGCCTTCTCCCAGTTGCCGATGTGGGTGCCGTCGACCAGCGTCGCCTCGATGCCGTATTTGGGCGCCAGCGTCTCGACCACCCAGCGACACGAGCCGAACAGCGCGCGCGCCGCAACGATGTGGTCGCCGGCCTTCAGGCTGCACAGGATGGCCGCCGTTACCGCAGCCATGCCCGACGCTGTAGCGCGCGCATCTTCGGCGCCTTCCAGTGCGCACATGCGCTTCTCGAACATGTCGACGGTCGGATTGGAATAGCGTGAATAGATGAAGCCTGGCTCTTCACCCTTGAAGCGCGCTTCGGCTTCCTCGGCCGTTACGTAGACATATCCCTGCGTGAGGTACATCGCCTCCGACGTTTCGCCGAACTGCGAACGCAGCGTTCCGGAGTGCACCAGCTGGGTTGCGGGCTTCCAACTGCGCTTGCCTGTTGTTGTCATCACGCTTTCCTCAAACATAAAAAACCGGGCCTCAAACACAAAAAAACCGGCGGCGAAAAATCGCAACCGGTCCATCAACGGCCCTTTAGCGATTTATTTAACGTGGCTGCAAGCCGACCGGCCAAATCACCACGGGATAACGACCCAATAAACCTTGCGCCGGCTTGCGTCAATCGGGACCATCATTAAACCTCCACGCTCGAAATTGCGGAGCAACGATTGCGCACGACCGGCATTCTTCCCGACCACGAGATCGCGGCGCTGTTCGACGCCGGCGCGCTTCGCTCAGTGCGTCCGCTCGACGCGGACCAGATCCAGCCGGCGAGCCTCGACCTGCGCCTCGGCCAGAAGGCATGGCGGGTGCGCGCCAGCTTTCTTCCTGGGCCGGACAAGCTGGTCGCGGACAAGCTCGACCGGCTGAAGCTGCACGAGATCGATCTTAGCGATGGCGCCGTGCTTGAGACAGGCTGCGTCTACATCGTGCCGCTGCTGGAGACGCTGGCGCTGCCGGCCGAGATTTCCGCTTCCGCCAACCCCAAAAGCTCGACCGGTCGGCTCGACATCTTCACCCGTGTGATGACCGACCGTGGCCACGAGTTTGACAAGATCCCCGCCGGCTACACCGGGCCGCTTTATCTCGAAGTCAGCCCGCGCACCTTCCCGATCGTCGCCCGCACCGGCTCGCGGCTGTCGCAGATACGGTTTCGCAAGGGCAACGCGCTGTTGTCAGAGAGCGAGTTGCACGACCTGCACCGTGTCGAAATGCTGGTCGCGACCGAGCCGCCGAACATTTCGGGCGGCGGCATCGCGCTTTCCATCGACCTCGGCGGCGAAAAAGGCAGCCTGATCGGTTATCGCGGCAAGCACCACACCGGTCTTGTCGACGTCGACAAGCGCGCCGCCCACGACGTGCTCGATTTCTGGGAACCGCTTTACAACCACGGCGCCGGCGAGTTGGTGCTGGACCCAGACGAATTCTACATCCTCGTGTCGCGCGAGGCCGTCCATGTGCCCCCGCTCTACGCGGCGGAGATGACGCCCTTCGACCCGCTGGTCGGCGAATTCCGCGTTCATTATGCCGGTTTCTTCGATCCGGGCTTCGGCCATTCGGCCGCCGGCGGCACCGGCAGCCGCGCGGTCCTGGAGGTGCGCAGCCATGAAGTGCCATTCATTCTCGAACACGGCCAGATCGTCGGCCGCCTGGTTTATGAACATATGCTGGCCCGCCCGAAGGCGCTCTATGGCGTCGACCTGAAATCGAACTATCAGGCGCAAGGCCTGAAGCTGTCGAAGCACTTCTCCTCCGCCGGCTGAATTTCTCGCCGGCTCGCTTGCCCAATCAGGCCCGCCGTGCTTGGCTGCAAAAAACAATCCATCCCTGGGAGGGAACAATGTCGATATCCACGAAACTCGTTCGATTTGCAGCCGTAACCGCCACCATTATGGCCCTCGGTGCGGGCTCGGTCTTCGCGCAGGCGACGAAGATCAAAATCGGCACCGAAGGCGCCTATCCGCCCTTCAACACCCTCACCGCCGATGGCAAGCTGGAAGGCTTCGACATCGACATCGCTAACGCGCTGTGCGCGCAACTCAAGGCCGAGTGCGAACTCGTGACCCAGGATTGGGACGGCATCATCCCCGCGCTCCAGGCCGGCAAGTTCGACGCCATCATCGCCTCGATGTCGATCACCGAGGAGCGCAAGGAAAAGGTCGACTTCACCAACAAATATTACACGACGCCACTTTCGGTGGTCGCGCTGACCGACAGCGCCCTGACGGCAACCGAGCCGGAAGCGCTCGCAGGCAAGACGGTCGGCGCGCAGGCCGGAACCACGCAGAGCATCTATGCCGACGAACATTACGCCAAGGCGGGCGCTGAGGTGAAATCCTACCCGACCCAGGAAGAGGCCGTGCAGGATCTGATCAACGGGCGGCTCGATGCCGTTATCTCGGACAAGTTCGTGCTGGTCGAATGGATGAAGAATGCAGGCAAGGATTGCTGCAAGATGATCGGCGACGTAAAGGGCACCGAGACCGAGGCGGGCATTGCGGTCCGCAAGGGCGACGACGCGCTGCGCGAGAAGCTGAACGGCGCCATCGACGCCATTGTGGCCGACGGCACCTATGCCAAGATCGTCGCCAAATATTTCGACTTCGACATCTACGGCAACGACTGAGGCCGCATTCTTCGCCAGCGCGGGCGTCGTCGTTCCCGCGCTGATGCAGAAAGATCAATCCGGCAGGTTCTCCAGCAGGAAGCGGATCTGGTTGCCGCCCATCGCCTTGCCGATCTCATCGTTGGTGAAACCGGCGGCGAGCATGGCCTCGGTCACCTTAACCAGCCCGCTCGCATCGAACGGCGTCTCCACGGCTCCGTCGAAATCCGAGCCCAGCGCCAGATGGTCGATACCGATCAGGTCGGCCGTGTAGCGCTGCGCCCGCGCGATTGCTGCCGCTTCGGCGCCGCATACCGCGGTTTCCCAGAAGCCCAGGCCGACCAGTCCGCCATTCGCGGCGATGGCGCGCAACTGCTCGTCGCTGAGGTTACGGGTGTTGTCGCAAGTACCCTTGACGCCGGTGTGCGAAACCACCGTGGGGCGCGTCGCCATCGCCAGCACTTCGGCGACCTGCGCCGCCGAGCCATGCGCCAGGTCGACGATCATCTTCTTCGCCTCCATGCGGCGGATCATCTCGCGCCCGTCGTCGGTCAGCCCGCCCTTGTCGACGCCGTGCGCGGACCCGCCCATCTCGGTGTCGAAGAAATGCGCCGCCGACATCATACGGTATCCGGCATCGAAGAGCGCATCGACATTGGCCGGGTCGCCCTCCAGCACGTGGGCGCCTTCGATGGCGAGCAAGCCGGCGACGATACCCGGCTCCGCCTTGCGGCGCTGCAGGAAGCGCGTCAGGTCGCGTTTGGTCTTGATCAGCACGAACCTGTTTTCCGACGCCGCTGCCATGCGGCTAAGCCGCTCGGCCTGGTAGAGCGCGCGTTCCTTGAGGCTGAACCAGGTGCGCAGCGGCCAGCGCTGGCCGATCGCCAGCAGCGTGATGTCGTCCGAGCGGTCGTCATTGCGTTCGATGTTCAAATTCTGCGGCGACTTGGTGACCACCGAGAAGACCTGCAACGCGACATTGCCCTCCTCGAGGCGCGGGATATCGACATGGCCACGCGTGCCGCGTTTCAGGAGGTCGCGCCCCCACAGCAAAGGGTCGGCATGCAGGTCGGCTATCTGGATCGCGCCGTGCAGTTCGCTCGTCGCCTGTGAGGCGGTGTAAGGTGGCGGCTGCAGGACGCCGTTGAGCGCGGCCTCGACCTGCCCCGGCAGGATGAAGAAGAAAAATCCGAGACCGGCGGCGAGAAGAAGCGCCATGCCCCACAGCGCGAATTTGAAAGCCCGCCTCATATGCACCTCTTGCGCCGGTTTCCCCTTGGAGCAGTGAACGCTACACCGGGATCGCCTTCGCCACTCTATCCATTGTCTCAGCATCGGATTTTTCCGATAACCGTTTCGCACTTTACGGTCCGATGTTGCGGGTCCGACGAACGATTCGCCTGAAAAATCATGTCTGCAACAATTTGGAACGGGTAGCGGAATCGAACCCACGCGATCAACTTGGGAAGCTGAGCTTACCCGTTATATTTCAGATCCTTATTTGTAAAACTTGTAGCCTGCGAGAACTTTTGATCCGAACCGTTCGGTCGAAGCGGCTGTTCGGCCGAACGCGAAATAATGACCCAACCGAGACTTCAGAAACCAAGTTTCTCCCAGAAGCCGACCTTGATCAGAGCGCAACGAGTGACCGACAATCGAAGAACTTCAATGAAGTTGGTTGATGTTCGGCCCGGTCATTTCACACCGACCAGTCTCTGACATTGCCCCATCACACGATGCGGCAGCCTTAAGGAACCGCGATAGCGATGTTGTTGACATGACGTCCTCCTCTCGATCTGGCAGCTGTTAGAAGTACTTTCGCGTATCGATTTGTACAATTGGTGGTCTGGGTGAGCACCGAAACCGACACCAAGGCATAATAGACGGCTACATTAGCCCGGCGCATGCTCATGCGCGCGCAGACACACGCGAAAGGGTGGCAATGGAGATCGATTTCGGACGCGTCGTGGACGCGCTACCGGCCATGGTGTGGACTGCGCTGCCCGACGGGCGGATCGACTTCGCCAATCGACGCTGGTCCGATTACGCTGGTTTCAGTCCGGACCCAGCACGTGGTTGGGACTGGCAGACCGCTGTCAATCCGGAAGACTTGCCCACACTGCTCGAACGCTGGCGATCGATTTTAGCGTCCGGTGAGCCCGGCGAACTGGAGGCGCGCTTCCGCCGCTTCGATGGACAGTTTCGCTGGTTTCACGTCGACTGCAGTCCGATGCGCGACGATGCTGGCCGAGTGGTCAAGTGGTGCGGGGTCGGCACGGACATTGAGGAATTTTTGCGACTTGAGGAAACCCCGCAGTCGCGTGAGTTCGATTTTGGCTTGCCGATCGACATTGACCAGATGCGGGTAGAAGAGCCCCCGCGCGACAGCGAACGAAGTTCGCGTCTCGCCGTGGACGGCATTCCCGGCCTGGTCGCGGCCTTTACACCCCGTGGCGAAGTCGAATTCGTCAACCTCCAGGTCATTGAGTACTTCGGTAGGACGTTCGAGGAGCTGAAGCGCTGGGATACCAGCGACATGACACATCCCGACGATCTTCCGCGCGCCGTCGAGCTCTTCACGCAATCTATCGCGTCAGGTAAACCCTTCGATTTCGAAGTGCGGGCTCGACGTTTCGATGGCGTCTACCGCTGGCTTCAGTCTCGCGGATTTCCGCTTCGGGATGCGAACGGGCGCATCGTTCGCTGGTACAATCTGCTTATCGACATCGACGAGCGCAAACGCGCCGAGGAGGCTCTCGCGGCACGTGAGCGCAATCTCAACGAGATCATCAACACGATTCCTGTGCTGGTGTGGTCCGCTCTTCCGGACGGCACCCCCGAATTCTTCAACCAGCACTATCTCGATTATGTTGGCCTCGCTGCAGGTCAGTCGGAATATTGGGACCTGACCGCTGGCGTCCATCCGGACGACCTGAGCGAATGGGATGCCACGTGGCGGGCCATATTGGCTTCCGGCCAAGCCGGTGAGGCTGAAGCACGGCTCCGCCGGTTCGACCAAAAGTATCGATGGTTTCTATTCCGTGCCAACCCGCTGCGCGATGAGTCAGGTAACATCATCAAATGGTACGGAGTAAGCATTGATATCGACGAGCGACAGCGCGCAGAGGAGGCGCTTCGGCTAAGTGAGGCTCGGCTTGCTGATGCCGAACGCGACCTTCGACTGACGATTGATACTATTCCCGTATTCGTTGCAACCTATGCAACCGACGGAACGCGCAACTTCGTCAATCAAACCTGGCGGGACTACATGGGCCTCACTCTGGAGGAGGCGACAGGCGAAAGCGCAACGGCATTTCCCCACTTTCATCCCGACGATGCAGAACGAAACGACAAGGCATGGCGCGCTTCGCTTGAAACTGGAGAGCCGCTTACGATTGAAGTTCGAGTCCGCCGAGCCGACGGACAATACCGTTGGTACACGTCCCGACGCGTGCCATTGCGTGATGAAAAGGGAAACATCGTGCGATGGTATTCAGTCGGGATCGATATTGACGACCAGAAGCGCGCGGAGGAGGCGCTCCTTGCGAGCGAGCGCGAGGCGCGGCTGATAGTGGACAGCATCCCCGGCGGTATCGAGGTGTTGTCACCGGCCGGTAAAATCGAAGCCGTTAACGAGCATGTCGCAAGATATTTCGGGAAACCCGCGGAGGAGCTGCAGCGCACCGGGCTTACCGGTCTAATTCACCCGCAGGATCTTCAAAAAGTCTTGGACACGGCCTTGCATTCGACCACGACGGGAGACCCGTACGATGCCGAAATGCGATTTCTCGGCGCAGACAGAAAGTATCGGTGGTTTCACGTTCGTGGGCTGCCGCTTCGCGACGCGAATGGGCACATTGTGCGCTGGTATGCGTTGCACATCGACATAGATGACCGCAAACGGGCCGAGGAAGCGCTTCGCGAGAGCGAGCGCAATTTCAGACTAACCATCGACACCATACCGGCGCTGGCGTGGACAGCTCGGCCTGACGGTTCAGCCGAATTCCTCAGCCAGCACTATCTCGACTATGTCGGGCTTTCCGCAGAGAAGGCGCAAGGCTGGGGTTGGACGGTGGCAGTTCATCCGGACGACCTCAGCGAACTGACGGCCACGTGGCAGACCATCATGACTTCCGGAAAACAGGGAGAGGCCGAAGCGCGGCTGCGCCGGTTTGATGGTGAGTATAGATGGCTACTATTCCGCGTCAGCCCACTGCGCGATGAATACGGGAACGTGACCAAATGGTACGGGGTCAATACCGACATCGACGACCGCAAGCGCGCGGAGACCAATCTCGCACAAGAGAAACATCTGCTGGAGATGATCGCGTCCGACAGTCCGCTTCGCGATGTTCTGAGCGCGCTGTGCAAGATGGTCGAAGAGGCTGGCCCCGGCTGCTATTGTGATGTCCATCCAATCGATTTGAGCGGCCCAACAATCGAATACAGCGTGGCGCCTTCGCTTCCTCCCAGTTACACCGAACCGATTGCCGGGCTCTCGCTCAACGGCGATGCTTTGCCCTGCGCGATAGCAGCCCGTCAGAAGATACAGGTAGTTGCGGAGGACATCGATACGGATCCACGCTGGCGTGAATCCTTTGCTCGAACCCATGTTCTGGATCACGGTCTCAGGTCTGTCTGGAGCACGCCGATTTACGCAAGGGATGGACGCGTGCTTGGCACCTTGTGCCTATATCAGGGCCAGCCTGCGAGCCCGTCGCCACAGCACCAAAGTCTCATTGCGCATGCGACGCACCTCGCAAGCATCGCCATCGAACGTTCGCGGACTGAGGCAGCGCTTAGGCGCAGCGAAACGCTACTCGCTGAAGGACAACAGCTCAGTTCGACCGGCAGCTTTTCGTGGAGCGTGGATACGGACGAGGTCGCCTTTTCGGACGAACTGTGTCGTATCTTCGAGTTTGCTCCGAACACGCCCATAACCCTGGAGCGGGTTCGCGCGCGCGTCCATCCGGAAGACCTGCCGTTCCTGTCCGCGCAAATGGCTCGGGTTCGTGCCGGCCAAGGCTATCTTGGCTATGACATCCGGCTGAGGATGCCGGATGACAGGGTGAAACACCTGCGCACCTTCGGCCGTGTGGTCTCTCACCAGGATGGTCGACTGGAGTGTCTCGCTGCGGTCCAGGACGTTACAGAGCGGCGATTTGCGGACGAGGCACTCAGCAAGGCCCGTTCCGACCTCGCCCATGTTACCAGGGTCAGCAGCCTTGGAGCCTTGACCGCGTCGATCGCACACGAGGTCAACCAGCCGTTGTCAGGCATCATTACCAATGCAAGCACGTGCCTGCGCATGCTGGCCGCCAATCCGCCGGATATTGAGATCGCCAAAGAAACCGCGCGCCGCACCATCCGCGACGGGAATCGTGCGGCCAATGTGATTACGCGACTGCGCACGCTCTTCAGCAAGAGGGAGGTAACCATAGAGCCGATCGACCTCAACGAGGCCACGCGCGAGGTAATAGCCTTGTCTTGGGGCGACCTCCAGCGAAGCAGGGCAATAGTTCGCACCGAACTGGCAGACGGGCTTCCCCTCGTGGCCGGCGACCGCATCCAAATCCAACAGGTGATCATGAACCTGCTGCGCAACGCTGTGGATGCGATGTACGAAATCGACGACCGCCCTAGGCGCCTGGTGATCAGGACCGATCTCGACAAAGAAAATCAGGTCCGCCTTTCCGTCGAGGACGCCGGTGTCGGTTTCGGGCCCGACGGTGCAGACCGACTCTTCGAGGCGTTCTATACGACCAAGAGCGGCGGCATGGGGATAGGGCTGTCCGTCAGCCGCTCCATCATCGAGAGCCATAACGGGCGCCTTTGGGCAGAACCGAACAACGGCCCGGGGGCCACGTTCTCCTTTTCCATCACCGCGTATCCTGGGGAGGAGAACCTTTTCCGAAATGCCGGAGCCCTGCATGCGCCGGTCGCCAGCAATGCCAAGAATTCAGCGGGGGTTTCATGAATGTTGCACATCCGCTCGTGTCGGTTGTCGATGACGACGAATCCGTGCGCGAGTCATTACCCGATTTGCTCAAGGCGTTTGGGTTCCGTGCCCAGGCTTTTGCCTCAGCGGAAGAGTTTCTGGCGTCCGATATTGTCGACAACACCAGATGCTTGATCCTCGATGTCTCCATGCCGGGAATGACTGGCCCCGAACTGCAGCGGGAACTTGCACGTCGAGGTCTCCCGATTCCAGTCGTCTTCATCACAGCGCACCGGGACGACACCGTGCGGCCGCGTCTGCTCGAGCAAGGTGCGGTAGAATGCCTGTTTAAGCCGTTCAGCGACGCGGCCCTTCAGGAGGCACTCAATTCAGCACTCAGCGGGCCCTAGGCGCCCACGCCACTTTGTGGTCAACTTGGGAGGTAGCAACAATGAATACGAATCCGGCGACTGCATCTGGCGATGAAGCGAGGTTGGCATTCATGTCGCACGAAACACCTGTCGTGTTCGTCGTCGATGACGACGTTTCCGTGCGCGAGTCGTTGGAACTGCTTATTCGCTCCGCAGCCTGGCAGCCGAAGACGTTCGAGTCGGCTCGCGAATTCCTTTCGTGTCCGCGAGCGCTGGTTCCGAACTGCCTCATCCTCGACGTCAATCTTCCGGATCTTAGCGGGCTCGATCTGCAGCGTCTCGTTTCCGTCGAGAGAACTGATATGCCGGTCATCTTTGTCACGGGTTACGGCGACGTTCCGATGACGGTTAAGGCGATGAAAGCCGGCGCCGTGGAGTTCCTGACAAAGCCCTTCAGCGAAGACGTGCTACTGGCTGCCATCGAGCAGGCCTTGGAGCGCAGCAGGAACGTGCTTGCATCGAACTCTGAAATCCATGCGCTGCGGGGTCGTCACTTATCCCTCAGCCGTCGGGAGCAAGAGGTCATGGCGCTGGTGGTTTCCGGTCTGCTGAACAAGCAGGTCGGCTTCGAGCTTGGCATCAGCGAGATCACGGTCAAGGCACACCGAGGTCAAGTGATGCGTAAGATGAAGGCTCGCTCGCTGCCGGACTTGGTAAAAATGGCGGCCCAACTCGGAATCACGCACTAGCCTGCGCAGGCGTTTCAAGACGTCTGCGAGCCGTGCAGCTCCACGTCTGCTGCGCCGTATCTTTCAGTCTTGATTATGGCCGGGTCTATTCCAACGGTGATCGTTCCCTCGGCCGCCGTCTCCACGAACGCATTCGAACCACAAATCAGCACTTGGCGCACCGGCACTTTGATGGCCGCGACGATGTCTGCCATCATGGCGGCGTCAATCCTTCCAGCACGGAATGAGTGCGCGTCGGTCTCCCGCGTCAGCGTCACCATCAGGCTAAAGCCGTCGCTAGAGACTGCCATTTCAGAAAGTTCCTCGAAAAACAGCAGATCCTCGCGCAGTCGCGCTGAAAACAACAGCACCACGGGAACCTGCGACCCGATTGCTTCGCGTTGGCGCAGCATCGACATGAATGGCACCACGCCTGAGCCGCCGCCGATGAAAAGCACGGGGCCGCCATCCTCGGGGCTCCAATTGAAATGCCCACCGATCGGGCCGCCCAGCTCGATTTCATCGCCCACCTGCGCGGCATCATGCATGAAAGGCGACACTTCGCCGTCGTCGAACCTTTCGATCGTGAGTTCGAGCTCTTCGGCTTTACCAGGTCCAGGCGCGGAAGCGATCGAGTAGCTGCGTTGGGCGCGATAACCGTCGGGTGCAGTCAGCCGCAGCAAGACATGTTGGCCAGGCCGGAATGCAATGGGCTGCGGAAGACGAAAGAAGAAGCTTTTCACGCGCGGCGACATGGTCTCGATGCGTGTGATGATCGCGTTCTGCCAATTCACGGGCGGGTCAGTCGTTCGTGTAGCGCTGTTCGCGCCAAGGATCGCCATAGCGGTGGTAGCCGCGCAACTCCCAGAAGCCCAGTTCGTCCCTCTGGGTGAATTGCAGCCCGTTGATCCACTTGGCCGACTTCCAGAAATAGAGATGCGGCACGAGCAGCCGCGCCGGTCCGCCGTGATCAGGAGGAATCGGCTTGTCGTCGTAGCGCAGCGCCACCATGGCCTTGCCGCCGACGAGATCGGCGGTCGGCAGATTGGTTGTGTAGCCGTCATAGGAATGGGCAAGCGTGAAGCCAGTCGGCGGCTCGATATAGGCGTCGCCGAGAATGTCGTCGACGAGCACTCCCTCCCAGGCCGTGTCGAACTTCGACCAGGTCGTGACGCAATGGATGTCGCGTGTCATCTTGCTCCGCGGCAGCGCGTTGAATTCGGCCCAGTTCCAAACCTTTACCGGCCGGACACCGTTCTTCAGCGTGAATGTCCAATTCTCGGTTCTGATCCGGGGCGTCGACCCTGCAGACAAGACCGGGAAGTCGGGCACGAGATGTTGACCCGGCGGAAGACGGGTCGACTGATATGATCTGTCCGGCCTGCCTACAAAGCCACGTGTAACCATGACGATACCCTTCTGATTTCTCCACGCTTAAATCGATCCGTCTGACTTACGTGCTCTGCAATGGCGAAGAGAAGCTCGCATCGCTAATGTCGATGGAGACCAACAGCATGTCCAGGATGGGCCGGCGATCCGGCCGGCGCGCATACGCGCGACGCTTGGTCGGCAGACGAATACCGTCCGCTTCAGTAAAGGCAGATGTCAACTGCGCGGCCGCTAAGCCGCCAGCGATGTTCACGCTGTAGTCATGGCGGCGCAGCATCAGGTCTTCGCCGAAGAAAAAATCCTGAACGAGACAATGCGTCTCAATCGAACCAGGAAAGTAAGCGCGCAACACGCGCCACGTCTCTTCGCCTTCCCGCCATGGCTCGGTCTCTTCGACCCGCATACCCTCCATCGCGAGAAGAAAGGGCGTGGTCAGATAGGTCCACAGTGCCTCGCCGTTGAAATACGCCCGATGCAGCGGGTCCCAGGGCGTATTGATCTGATGACCGGCGAAGGAATCCCTGGGTGCGCGGCGCTCCGTAACCAGCGTTCCGTCAAGTCGCTCGATGGCGATCCGATCCGGCGTAAACATCGTGCGCTGATCGGGAGCTCCGTAAGGGAATACGGACGAGCGTTCCTCATGCAGCCACACCGTCATGCGGCGTGGGATTGGATCCTGCGGCACGCCCTTGAGCGCGAACAAGCCACCGCCGCTTGCGATCGTAGCCTCGACCTTCTCGTACCGCCTCCAGCGATCCACCCCACCGTGCGCCTCAAGAGTTTCCGCAAGCAGGTCGTTCATCTCTTATCTCCGATCAAAGCGGCTGCTTCAAAGCAGCCGTGTCGACGGGGAGCCTGCGCAGGCGCTTGCCGGTGGCGGCAAAGATCGCATTGGTCACAGCAGGCACGATAGCCGAAGTTCCGGCCTCTCCTAATCCGCCTGGCAACTCCTGGCTCTGCACGATGTGCACCTCGACATCCGGCGCCTCGTTCATGCGCAGTATCTGGTAGCTGTCGAAGTTGGTCTGCTCGACACGGCCGTTCTTGACCGTGATCTTGCCGTAAAGCGCCGCGGTGATGCCGAACATGACCGCGCTCTGGACCTGCGCCTCGACGGTGTCGGGATTGACGACGATGCCGCAATCGACCGCGCAGACGACGCGCCGAACGCGAACCGCGCCGTCCTTCGCCACTTCGACCTCGGCGACCTGAGCCATGTAGGTTCCGAACGCGTTCTGGACGGATACGCCCCGGCCGACTCGTGGCGGCAGCTTCTCTCCCCAGCCGGCCTTTTCGGCGGCGAGCGCGAGCACGGCCTTGGCGCGCGGCGTCTTGTCGAGGAGTGCGAGCCGGTATGCGACCGGGTCCTGCTTCGCCGCCGCAGCCAGTTCGTCCATGAAGCTTTCGGTCACGAAGACATTGCGCGACGGCCCGACACTGCGCCAGAACGCGGTCGGAATGCCAGGCGGCTCCACCCGCACATATTCGACGTGCAGGTTCGGGAGGTCATAGACCAGGTCGATAGCGCCTTCGGTCGTGTCGGGATCGAGACCGTTGTTGAACGCAGGCGGCAGGTATCTCGCGACGACCGACGAGCCGGCAAAGTGATTGTTCCAGGCGACCGGCATTCCTTTCGCCGTCGAGGCCGGCGGACAGCCGGTCGAAGAACATGGGCCGATACATGTCGTGCTGGATGTCTTCCTCGCGCGTCCACACGACCTTGACGGGACCGTCGACATGCTTCGCGATCTCGACGGCGCGAGCGACACCGTCGACCTCGAGCCGGCGGCCGAAACCGCCGCCGATCAGATGATTGTGCACGACGACCTTGTCCAACGGCAGGCCGGCGGTTTTCGCCGCGGCCGCCTGGGCCCGCGCGAGGGCCTGGGTGCCGACCCAGATCTCGCAGCCGTCCTTGCGCACATGGACCGTGCAGTTCATCGGCTCCATCGTCGCATGCGCGAGGAACGGAAGCTGGTAGGTCGCCTCGACCTTGGTGACGGCGCTCGCCATCGCGTTGTCGACATCGCCGATGTTCTTGCGCAACGGCTCCCGGCGTGAGCGTCGCCTGTTCGAGCTCGGCCGCGATCGCTTCGGTGGTGAGCCCGGCGTGCGGACCGTCGTCCCATTCGATCACCAGCGCCGCGAGCCCCTTCTTCGCGGCGCCCATGTGGTCGGCCACCACGGCGACGGCGTCGTCGAGCCGCACGATCTGGCGCACGCCCTTGACGGCCTTGGCCGCCGCATCGTCGACGCTCTTCACACGGCCGCCGAACACCGGCGATTGCGCAAGCGTCGCGACCTTCACGCCAGGCGGCCGAACGTCGATGCCGTAGACGGCCGTTCCGTTGACCTTCGCCGGCGTGTCGAGACGCTTGGCCGGCGTGCCGATGAGCTTGAAGTCCTGCGGTTGCTTGAGCGTCGACGCTTTCGGGCGACCGGCATGCGCGCCGCGTCGGCGGCAAGCTCGCCATAGCTGAGGCGTCGTCCCGGTCGGCGTGTGAACCACTTCGCCGCTTTTCGGCGCGGCAGGTCGCCGGATCGACATTCCAGCGCTCCGCCGCTGCCGACAACGAGCATGGTTCGCGCGACCGCACCGGCCTGGCGCAGCGGCTGCCATGCCCCGCGGATCGCGTTCGAGTTGCCGGTCGCCTGCATGCCCAGCAGCGGGTTGACGTAGAGCTTCTCATCCGGCGGCGGCGTGCTCCAGCCTGCACCTGTTGCAGGTCCACCTCCAGCTCTTCGGCGATCAGCATCGGGATCGACGTGTAGGTGCCCTGTCCCATTTCGACATAAGGCATGGTCAGGACGATCTTGCCGTCACTGCCGATGCGGACGAAGGCGTTCGGAGCGAAGACATCGTCGGCCGCTGCTTCGGCTTTGCCGATAGCGAACGGCAGGCTGAGACTCAGCATCAGACCTCCGCCCGCGGCGGCGCCGGCCCGAAGAAAGCTGCGCCGGGAGAGAGCGGTTATCGATTGCAGCTTACTCCTGACTGGAGACTCGTGATGCCTGTAGCTCAATTGTCATGGTGGCCTCCCTTTCAGCTTGCCGCAGCCTGCTTGATGGCCTCGCGAATGCGGACATAGGTTCCGCATCGGCAAATGTTGCCAGACATTGCATCGTCGATGTCGGCATCGGTCGGATTGGGGTTGCGTGGCGAGAAGTTCCGTAGCGGACATGATCTGGCCTGATTGGCAGTAGCCGCACTGAACAACTTCGCAATCGAGCCAGGCCTTCTGGATCTTTGCACCCGCGGCCGTCGCGCCGATCGCCTCAATCGTCGTGACCTCGGACGCTCCAATGCTGTCGATAGGCGTGACGCAGGAACGGGTGGCGACGCCATCCACATGCACTGTGCAGGCGCCGCAAAGCGCCAGGCCACAGCCGAATTTCGTACCTGTCATGCCAAGCACGTCGCGCAGCACCCACAATAGAGGGGTGTCGTCGTCTACATCCGCTTCATGCATCTGACCATTGACTTTGATGGCGAAGGTCATGGCGTCCTCCCTTGGCCCCGCGCAGATCGACAATGCGATCCACGGGTGCTTCGCGTGTCCGAATTATCGGGGCGAGGCAGGCCTAGTTGCGGCCCACACGTAGGCATCTCGCCGGGTCAGGCCACAGGATCGGCTGAGTACAAAGCCGAATCCATAGTACGATGGTGTCGCCGATACTTTTGTATTGCTCGAAGCGCGAGCAAAGCAACGGGTATCCTACCAATCCAAAAGTATCGGCGACACCATCGTACTATCGTGCGGGCGCGACTCCTCCTGCATTCTTATTGCCTCCAATTGGATCAGATCGAGGCGGCGAGTTCTGCCAAAGTGTAGCAGCTGGGCGAGGACTTCTACGTACTGTCCGGCTCGTTGGCATGAGGAGCAGTAGATGGATCCCAGTAGCAGCGTTCATGAAGCCAATGAGGGCCAGGAGCATTCGTCAATGATGGCTTGGCGCGTGCATCAGTTTGGCCCGCCAGACGTCATGAGGTTCGAGCAAGTCTCTCAGCCCAACCCTGGCCCCGGCGAGGTCCTTGTCAAAGTTGAAGCCGCTGGTGTCGGTCCATGGGACGGCTGGATCAGGGCCGGAAAGAGCGTTTTGCCGCAACCGCTCCCCCTTACGTTAGGCTCGGATCTGTCTGGTGAAATCATCGCCGTGGGGGAGGGAGTTTCTGACCTGCGTGCAGGCGATCAGGTTTACGGTGTTACGAACCCTCGGTTCGTTGGAGCCTATGCCGAGTATGCTGTGGCCTCCTCAGCGATGGTCGCGAAAAAGCCAAGCTCTAAGACCCACATTGAAGCTGCCTCCGTTCCCGTCATTGCCGTAACGGCTTGGCAGGGGTTGTTTGATCAAGCCCAGCTGAAAGCTGGCCAGACCGTGCTCATTCACGGGGCGGCAGGAAACGTTGGCGCTTATGCGGTTCAATTGGCCCGTCGCGCGGGTGCGCGAACAATCGCAACTGCAGCCACAGAGGATATATCCTTCGTTCGCGAGCTCGGCGCAAGCACGGTGATCGACTTCCAGACCCAGCGCTTTGAGGAAGCGGTTGGCGCTGTGGACGCTGTCATTGATCTGGTCGGTGGCGAGACGCAACAGCGTTCGTTTCAGGTTCTCCGTCGAGGTGGTAAGCTGATTTCGGCAGTATCGCGTCCTGATCAGCATCTTGCGCAGACCCATGGCGTCGAAGCCGTCTTCTTTCTGGTCGGCGTCACAAGCCGACATCTGGCGAAGATCGCAGGACTGATCGACGGTGGAGAGCTCAAAACACGTGTGGGGACAGTCCTGCCCCTCGCGGATGCACGCGAGGCCCATCTCATGCTCGAACGCGTGAAACCTCAGCCGAAGGGAAAAATCGTCCTTAGCGTTCGAGCAAATTGAGCAACGAGATCTTTGGGTAGCATTCCGCAAAAAGCGCGATGGTCCATCTAATCGCGCTTTTTATGCATGGTGGCAAATTCACCGGAAGGAAGCACGAATCTCGTCGATGACCTGCTTCGGGTTCTGGAGGTGAGGATAGTGCCCCATGCCAGGAAGCAGGGTGAGTTGCGTCTTTACTCTTTCGGCGAATTCGACCCCCATTTCTTTCCTGATGTAGAGGTCTTTCTCTCCCCAAACCACCCTTACAGGGGTTTTGAGTTGATCCAGATTCAACTCAAAATACTCCTGGTCCAGCGTGAAGTGGGAATAGTAGTGATAGAATGCGTCTGCTGACGTCATTGCACCCTGGTTCCATCCCTGAACCATGTCGTATTTAAACTCACGAGAAATCTCGAAATGCGCTTCTTGGGGCAGACCTCTGGTGAACGTGTTCTCGAGGATCTCGCTGCGATTTTTGTTGAAGACAACGCGAGCTTGCTCGGACGTAAGTGGTGACTTCAGGTTTTGCAGGCTCTCGTACATATAGTGCGGCCTGTTGAACGGGGCGAAGTCACCGACAATGATGGCCTTGGCGATGTCGGGCTTTTCCAGGGCCAGGAGCAGCGCCGGCAAGGCCCCGATATCCGTTGCGTAGATCGTGAGGCTCGATGTGTCGATGCCTGCCTTCTCAATATATTCGTTCAGAACATGCGCATAGTCTTTGGGCGCATACGAAAATCTGTCGACCGCCGGTCTCGAAGAAAGGCCAAAGCCGGGCCAATCGATGGCGTGGACTTCATAGTCATCCGCGAGGACGAGGGAAATGTCTTTCCAGGTGTAAAGCGTCTCTGGAAACCCATGCAGCAGGAGAACGGTCCCCATGGATCTGGGGTTGTGCACCACCATTCTTCTGAGGGTGATATCTTTGTCGATCTCAAGGAAACCGATGTCGGCTTTTCGTTCTTTCTCGGAGGAATGAGCCTGGACATTGCCCGTCGCCGCGGAGGAGCAAAGCACGATGGCTGCGCACAGATTGCGAGGTGACTGCCTAGACATTTAGTTATCCCTTTCTCGACAGGCGAATTAGCCTGTCAGTCGGCCAGACGATCAACTGTCCTTGGCGCCCGCGGGCGCGGCCAGTAGGATAGTGAAAATGGGGCGGCATGAGCTGCCGCCCCCAGCAAAGCGACAGACTACAGCGGCAACGGATTACCGCTCTGCTCAGCCACCATGTATTGGGCATACCAGTCCGGCCAGTTCTCGTCCCGTAGGCCGCCGTTGCGCTTCTCATGTTCGCCATGCGCCTCGGATGCACGACGCATCGCAGTGGCGAGATCTGCCTCCGATGCATAGCTCGTGGTGTTAGGATCGAGGCGGCCGGGAAAGCGAGCGATAACCTCCTGCAACAGCCAGGTGTTGCCGTCCGGATCCTTGAATGTGGCGTGGGAAACGTAGCTGCGGCGCTCCGGATCCAAGCCGGGCATGGGCGGATGTCCCGGACCCGCGATATGGAAGATTTCGCTCACGTCGACACCGCGGCTGGCGAGGTCGGCGCGCGTGGCCTCGATGTCGGAGACGACGAGGAAGAGCCCGCTCGCCGAACCGGGCGCGGCCGCTGTGACGCCCTTGCCGAAGTGAATCGAGGCGGAGGAGCCCGGAGGCGTGAACTGTATGCCGCGAAACGTATCACCGACGACGAAATCGGCGTCGAGCCTCCAACCCAGATTGCTGTAAAAACGCTTGGCGCGATCGACATCCGAAACAGGGATGGCAACCACCTCGAGCTTCACGTCCGCCGCCCCTGCAGAGGATGCGTCGGAGCGGTCGATAATAGTGTTGAGTTCATCCATGACAGAATCCTTTGTCTCTTCTTCGTGTTGTCGTCGCCCTGGTCAGTTCGCCGGGACGACCATCTGACCAGGCGCGGCGAGTGGCTTTCCTTTTTCGACGATGTATGTGGCAAGCTCCGCCGCGTTGACGTTGCCGACATTCTTCGCCGAGTGAACCTTTCCGGCTGGGATGAATAGAACTTCGCCGGCCTTCAGCGTCACCGGCGGCTCGCCCTCGAGCCGATACTCGAGCAAACCCTCGATGACGTAGACAGCCTCTTCGCCCGGATGGCTGTGATTGGGGGCGAGCACACCTGGAGCGATGTCGACGCGCACCTGAATTAGCTCACGTCCCGGGAGCCCGAGATCATGCCGCTGCAAATCGGTGCGGTTGATTCCCGACTGCTGTGCCCGTCCTACGTTGATGGCCAAGCTGCTTACAGCGATCAGCGCCGCTGCCGCTACATATTCGAATCGTTTTCATGCAAACTCCTTGTCGTTCATCACGCGGCAAGCGCCAGGGGTGTGGCGCGGAAGCTGATCGCGACCCGGTTGTAGGCGTTCATCAGGCTGATCGCGATCGTCAGGTCAGCCAACTGCGTCTCGTTAAAGGCTGCGGCCGCTGCTTCGAACGCGCAGTCCGGCACCCCTTTGTCGCCCAGGCGAGTCACGGCTTCCGCCCAAGAGAGCGCTGCCTTTTCCTGCTCGTTGAAGATGCTGCCGGCCTCCTGCCATGCGGCGACGAGGACGAGGTGCTCTACGGGCAGTCCGGCCTTCAGAAGGTCGCGCGAATGCGTGTCGATGCAATAGGCACACCCGTTGATCTGCGACACCCGCAAAAACACCAGATCGATCAGCCGCGAGGGGAGCCCCGACTGGCGCACATGCGCGTAGGCGACCCCAAGGGCCTTCATCCCGGCCGGCGAGGCCGCATAGTAATTCATACGCTGGGACATCACTCCTGTCCTTTTGTCTGGGTATTTTTCACTTGGCGTCGGGGGTCACCAGCCGCTTATCGGCTTCATCGACGATAAAGACGGCCAGAAGCCGCGCCGGCTCGGTGTCGCTGGCATTGGCGCTCACCTTGTGATGTGCGCCGGGCTTTTCGAACCACGCTTCGCCTGCTTTGTAGATACGGGCTGGCTCGTCATCGACCTGGCTCCGGACCGCGCCCGAGATGACATAGGCGTAGATGAAAGCCGAGCCGGCGTGATGGTGCGCGGCAGAACTCGCCCCAGGGGCATAGTCGACGACCAGGCTGATCAGCTGCTTCCCCGGCAGGTTCGGAATCGGCTCGTTCGCGGCTTCGGTGACGGTTTCGCCGGGAGCCGTGTCGTGCGCACTGGCGTCAGTGGGCAGGGAGACTACGCCACCTCCCAAGAACAATAGCCCTGCTATCGGGGCCACCGATCGTGTCGTTTTCATGAGATTCTCCTTTTGTCTTTCAAGGAAACTTGGTGATCAAAGCAGCGGCCGAAGCGACCTGAAGGCAGCGCGCAACTCGACGGAGAAGAGCTCCGGCTCTTCCCAGGCGGCGAAGTGCCCGCCTCTGTCGACCTCGTTGAAGTAGATGAGGTTTCGGTAGGCGCGCCGGGCCCATGTCTCGGGAGCTCGGTAGACCTCATCGGGAAACACCGTGATGGCCACGGGAAGCGAGATCTCATCCGTCTTCTGGGCTGCCGCGAGAACTATGCTCTGGCCCTTGGTCTCCCAGTACAGGCGGGCAGACGAAGTCGCAGTGTTGGTCAGCCAGTACAGTGTGACGTCGTCCAGCATATCGTCCTTGCTGAGCAGACGCTCGGGCTCGGCGTTGTTGTAGTCGTACATCCAGGCCGCAAGCCCGACCGGGGAATCCGTCAAGGCGTATCCGATCGTCTGCGGGCGCGTGCCCATCATTGCCGCGTAGGCCCTGTACTTCTTGAAGAACGTATCGAGCGAGTTGAATGCCGTGCGTTCCTTTTCGGAGAATTCCGCCGGCGCAGTCCCACCGGCTGCGAGCAGCATCGCCACCTCTGCCGGCACGGTCGCTGGCAGGTTGATGTGGATGCCGAGGAGCCCGCTCGACGACTGTCGCGCCATCGCGCTGGAAATCGGCGCGCCCCAGTCGCCGCCCTGCGCGACATAGCGAGCGTAGCCGAGGCGCGTCATAAGCACGGTCCAGGCACGAGCGATGCGCTCGGCATTCCAGCCGGGCACGCTTGGCTTGCCGGAAAAGCCGTAACCCGGCATCGAGGGAAGGACGAGATGGAATGCGTCCTCGGCACTTCCGCCATGGGCGGTCGGATCCGTGAGCGGGCCAACCGTCTGCAGCAACTCGAAGACCGAGCCTGGCCAGCCATGCGTCATGATTAGCGGCAAAGCATTGGGATGCTTCGAGCGAACGTGGATGAAATGGATGTCGAGCCCGTCGATCTCAGTGATGAACTGCGGGAAAGCGTTCAGCTTCGACTCCGCCCTACGCCAATCGTATTCGGCCCCCCAGTAACGCACGATCTCCTGCAGGTTTGCCAGCTGTATGCCTTGCGAGCGGTCGTCGACCGTTTCTGGGTCTGGCCAGCGTGTCGCGGCAATGCGCCGCTGGAGCTCGTCAATCTGCGCTTGGGGAATGTTGACCGTAAAGGAGCGGATCGGTTCGCTCCCAGCGGCACGCAGCGTCGTTGGGAATAGGCTGAGCGCTCCGGCGGCAGTCGCGGCGACAAGCAATTCTCGTCGAGTAGCGTTTAGCGACATTGCTGACATGACGTCCTCTTCCGCATTCTTGGAACTGATTGGATGCGGTTATTAAATCGGCGTCAGGCGAAGCAAAATCTATTGCACGTTGGTATCGGCGATACTTTTGGATGATTTGCCTTGTGAGACGTTGACGTACAATGGAACCAGGCGAGCTGCCATTTCATCTGGTAATCTACGAATACGCCGATGAGCACGGGAAATTCACGTTTACGGAGATCCAAAATGACTGAGATAGCTGTTCTGGCGGGTGGCTGTTTCTGGGGCATGCAGGACCTGATCCGCAAGCTGCCGGGCGTCACCGGGACCCGCGTGGGATACACCGGCGGAGACGTGGCGAATGCGACTTACCGCAATCATGGCAATCATGCCGAGGCTATAGAAATCATCTTCGATCCCGAGATGATCAGCTATCGTCGGATCCTGGAGTTCTTTTTCCAGATCCACGATCCCACCACGCGAAACCGGCAGGGCAATGACGTCGGCAGTTCCTACCGTTCGGCGATCTACTACGCGAACGAGGAGCAGAAGCGCACAGCCGAGGACACCATCGCTGATGTGGAGGCTTCGGGCCTTTGGCCAGGAAAAGTCGTGACCGACATCGAGCCGGTGGGAGACTTCTGGGAGGCGGAGCCGGAGCATCAGGATTACCTGGAGCACTACCCCAACGGCTACACCTGCCACTTTCCACGCCCCGGCTGGGTGCTGCCCCGGCGCAATGCGGCTGAATAGAAAGCCCTAAATTTGGTTCGATGGCAAAATCCTGGTCATGACAGTGGTCCACGTCGCGCATCGCTTGTGCAGAACGTGCCACCGCTTAACAAAGAAGTCATGCTGGAATATAAAGTAATCATCGGCATGTATTTCTGAGAATATCTATTACTAGTCAGTACTGACTGATCTATTGATTTGCCATATACACGGATAGTAGCTTGTCGAAAAACCGTGGCATACTCACACACTCAAGTACATGCCGCTGGTGCGGTATTCCGTCGGGCTCGCGCCATAGACCCGGCGGAACACTTTGGCGAAATAATTCGGATCCGGAAAGCCGCACAGGATCGAGATTTCCTTTACCGGCACCGTGTTCTTGGCTAACAGCTTGACTGCCCGCAACAAACGCTTCTGCACCACGAACTCCGCCGGCGGCATTCCTTCGCTGGCGGCAAACACGCGCGAAAAATGCGCGCGGCTCATGCCGGAAACCTCGGCCAGTTCCTCAACCGGCAGGGGCTTGTCGAGATTGGCAGCGATGTGATCGATGACATGCTGCATGGCCCGGCTCTCCTTGCTTGCCACGGGGTGCGAACCGAAGACATCGTCATAGAGCACCATCGCGGCTTCATAGGCGATCGAGGAGGCGCTGCCGGGACGATCAGCGCCGCCCTGGATCAGACGCAGCGTACAGTCTGCCAGGCGGTCGATGGTTTCCGGATCCAATTTGAAGAGTGGCCCGGTGACGTTCAAAATGTCCTGCTGGATTCGCAGCGCCTCCTCGCCATGCATCGATATCCAGAAGAACTCCCATCGTCCGCCATCCTCCAACCAATAGCGGTGGTTGTGCGGGATGATGAGCAGCATGGTCTCCCCGGGACGCACGCGATAGGTCCGGTTTTCGTAGCGCAGATTGCCAGATCCGGCGATGCTATGCTGCAGCACCGTGAAGCTGGAGTGGCCCCGTTTGCGGCCATCCCAGCTATAGGTGCTGTCGGTTCGGATCTCATAACCGGTGCTGGTCGGCATCGTGTGCAGGCGCTGGCGTCCGCGTGGCAGCGAGACGCTCTTCATCGCCGGCCCGGATTCGATCAGGTGGCTCAGCACAAATTTACCCGCGATAGCACAATCGACCTCTAGGCCTCACCGGCATTATGCGCATAATCCGACAAAAGAGAAGAAGACGCACGGCTCAAATGTCAGTGACGCGCGAAACGGAGGAAAAAGGCCCATCAGCGCACGCGTGCGCTGATCGTGCATCAATTTTACCTAGTCGCTGGAAGCCGGCCGCCTTGCCGGGAGGATGACAATGAGCAGTTTGAAGATCGCCATCATCGGTGCGGGCAGTATTGGCTTCACCAAGAAGTTGTTCACAGACATTCTGTGCGTGCCGGAATTGCAGGACATTGAAGTCGCACTGACCGACATCAGCGATCAGAACCTGAAGATGATCAAGGCGATACTCGACCGGATTGTCGCTGCCAACAAACTGCCCACCAGGGTCACGGCAACGACCAACCGCCGCAGGGCGATCGAGGGCGCACGCTACATCATCAGTTGCGTGCGCGTCGGCGGGTTGGAGGCATATGCCGACGATATCCGAATTCCGCTCAAATATGGCGTCGATCAATGTGTGGGCGACACCATCTGCGCCGGCGGCATCCTCTACGGTCAACGCAACATTCCGGTCATCCTCGACTTCTGCAAGGACATTCGCGAGGCTGCGGCGCCGGGTGCGAAGTTCCTCAACTACGCCAACCCAATGGCAATGAACACCTGGGCTGCAATCGAATATGGCAAGGTCGATACCGTCGGGCTCTGTCACGGCGTGCAACATGGCGGCGAGCAGATTGCCGAGATCCTCGGCGCAAAGGAAGGCGAGCTCGATTTCATCTGCTCTGGCATCAACCACCAGACCTGGTTCATCGACGTGCGCCTGAACGGCCGCAAGATCGGCAAGCAAGAGCTGGTTACCGCCTTCGAGGCGCATCCCGTCTTTTCACAACAGGAAAAGCTGCGCATCGATGTGCTGAAGCGTTTCGGCGTCTATTCGACAGAGAGCAACGGACATCTGTCAGAATACCTGCCTTGGTATCGCAAGCGGCCCGACGAGATCACCAAATGGATCGACATGTCGGACTGGATCCATGGCGAGACCGGCGGCTACCTCCGCTACTCGACTGAAAACCGCAATTGGTTCGAAACGGAGTTTCCCGCGCTGCTAGAGCAGGCAGGCAAGCCGATTGATGTGCAAAAGCGGTCCAACGAGCATGCCAGCCACATTCTGGAGGCGCTTGAGACCGGCCGCGTCTATCGTGGTCACTTCAACGTCAGGAACGACGGCGCCATCGTCAACCTGCCCGCTGACGCGATCATCGAGTCGCCTGGCTTCGTCGACCGCTTCGGCATCAACATGGTAGCTGGGATAACGTTGCCGGAGGCCTGCGCGGCTACCTGCATGGCATCGATCAATGTGCAGCGCATGTCGGTGCACGCCGCTGTGTCGGGCGACATCGACCTGCTGAAATTGGCCGTGCTGCACGACCCGCTGGTAGGCGCGATCTGCACGCCAGAGGAAGTGTGGCAGATGGTCGACGAGATGGTCGTCGCTCAGGCCGAATGGCTGCCGCAATATGCCGATGCCGTGCCTCACGCCAGGGAGCGGCTCGCCAAGGCAACCGTGAAGACCCGCGACTGGGAGGGGGTAGCGCGCCGCAAGGTACGCACGATTGAACAGTTGCGCGCCGACAAGGTCCAGGCAGCCGAATAAGCGGCGCTCATTGCATCGCCCGCGGGCGCGAAGTCAAAGGCCGGCTGAACGGCTGTATCGAGGAACGCCGGGAACCACCGGCGCTTAAAGGGAGAGAAGTCGATGATGATCAAACTTGGTCTGCGCAGGACTGCGTTCTTGCTTCTTGGCGTGTCGACCCTTGCGACCCATGCCGTCGCTTCCGAGCCGGTGGAGGTGCCGCAGCAGCCGGAGTTCCCGGCGCAGGGCAAGGCGGCCTATGTGCCGCGCGATTCGATCGAGGAGTTCAAGTCGCTGCCGGCGTACAACGAGCCAGGCTGGGTCACCGAAAAATTCGTCAAAACCGGCAAGCTGCCGCCTTTGGCGGAACGCTTGCCCAAGGAGCCGCTGGTGTTCAAGGCTGGCAATGCGCCTGACGGCATAGGCACTTATGGCGATGTCATGCGCCACGTCATCGGAGGCCGGCCGGAAGGCTGGAATTATTCGGCCGGCCAAACCCAGGGCTGGGGCGGCATCGACATCGGCATGTCGGAATGCCTGACCCGCACCGCGCCACTGTTCCAAATCGAGGCC
Organism: uncultured Alphaproteobacteria bacterium; assembly: GCA_963726065.1. Taxonomy (GTDB): domain Bacteria; phylum Pseudomonadota; class Alphaproteobacteria; order Rhizobiales; family Rhizobiaceae; genus Neomesorhizobium. Next base: position 57,213 of record CAVSAU010000013.1, on the reverse strand, counting down.
CAGGACATGGAGCCGCTGCCAAACCTTGCCAAGAGCTGGTCATGGTCCGACGATGGCAAGGTTTTGACGATGAAGCTTGTCGAGGGGGCGAAGTGGTCCGACGGCGACCCATTCGATTCCGAGGACATCCTGTTTTACTGGCAGGATAACGTCCTCGATCCGAACGTCACCCCGCTCAATGCCGCGTCGCCGGAAACCTTCGGCACGGGCACAACGCTGAAGGCGATCGACCCGTACACGATCGAGTGGACCTTCAAGGAGTCCTTTCCGCGCCAGCATCTTTACGCCATGGCCTATGGCACGTTCTGTCCTGGCCCATCGCATATCCTGAAGACCAAGCACCCCAAGTACAATAAGGATATGACCTACGATCAGTACAAGAACGGTTGGCCTGCCGACTTCATGAACATGCCGGTAATGGGCGCTTGGGTGCCTGTCGCCTACCGCCCCGACGATATTATCGTGCTGCGCCGCAATCCTTATTATTGGAAGGTTGACGAGGCCGGCAACCAGCTGCCTTACCTGGACGAGCTGCACTACAAGCTGTCGACATGGGCGGACCGCGATGTGCAGACGATCGCCGGCTCGGCCGACTTCTCCAACCTGGAGCAGCCGGAAAACTTCGTCGAGGCCCTCAAGCGGGCTGCCGATCCGAACGCGCCGGCGCGGCTTGCCTTCGGCCCGCGTGTCATCGGCTACAACCTCTATCTCAATTTCTCCGGGAATGGCTGGGGCGAGCCGGACGAACGTGGACAGGCGCTGCGCGAGCTGAACCGCGATTTGGATTTCCGCAAGGCGGTGACCATGGCGCTGGATCGCAAGGCGCTGGGCGAGTCGCTTGTAAAGGGCCCGTTCACAGCGATTTACCCAGGTGGATTGTCGTCAGCGACCAGCTTCTATGACCGCGCATCGACGATGTACTATCCTTTCGACCTCGACGGCGCCAAGGCGTTGCTGGAAAAGGTCGGCCTCAAGGACACGGACGGCAATGGCTTCGTGAACTTCCCCGCCGACAAGCAAGGCGGCCGGGACCTCGAGGTCGTGCTGCTCGACAACTCGGACTACACCACCGACAAGAGCCTGGCCGAGGGCGTCATCGGCCAGATGGAAAAGCTCGGCATCCGCGTGGTGCTGAACTCACTCGACGGCAAGCAGTTCGATGCCAACCGCTACGCCGGCCGGTACGACTGGATGGTCATGCGCAACGAAGCCGAACGGGCTTCGGTGGTGCAGGACACGCCCGAGCTCGCCGCGACCGGTCCGCGCACCAGCGACCATCACCGCGCCCCGGAGGGCGGCCAGTTGGACCTGATGCCGTTCGAACAAGACCTGGTCGAAACGGTCAACAAGTTCATTGCCAGCAGCGACGACACCGAACGGGCGGAGTTGATGAAGCAGTATCAGAAGATCGCCACGACCAACCTTGATACGATTGGCCTGACCGAATATCCCGGCGCCCTCATCATCAACAAACGCTTCGCCAACATTCCGGTGGGCGCGCCGATCTTCATGTTCAACTGGGCGGAAGACACCATCATCCGTGAACGCGTCTTCGTGCCCGAGGACAAGCGGGCAGACTTCGAACTGTTCAAAGAAACCCTGCCAGGCAAACCCGGGGTAGGTGAAGGCCCCGCAAGCTGAGGCGTATCGTTTCCTCCCCCTCGGTCTGCCCGCAAGGGCGGCCGTTGGGGAGATTCGCCGGGTCGAGCTGGCCTGGACTCCATCGAGCAACGTTAAGCTGGGAGTACACGGCAATGCTGAAATTTCTCGCCATGCGCGTCGCCTCGGCGATCCCGCTGCTGTTCGTCCTCAGCCTGGTCACCTTCGCCATCATCCAGGCGCCGCCCGGTGACTACGCCGACTACATCCGTTCGCAGGCGATCAACCAGGGCGGTGCTTCCTACGAGGAGGCCGAAGCACAAGCGCAGGCCTACCGCGTCGCCAACGGCCTCGATAAGCCGCTGCCCGCGCAGTATTTAAACTGGATTACCGGCATCGTCACACGCGGCGATTTCGGCCACAGCCTTTTCTACAACAAGCCGGTCGGGGAGGTCGTGGCCGAGCGCCTGCCGCGCACACTGATTCTGGCGCTGGTGTGCCACTTCCTGGCCTCGGCCATCGGCATCGGCTTTGGCATCCTGGCGGCCACGCGACAGTATTCCTGGGTCGACACGACGTTGTCGTCCGTGGCGTTCCTTGGCATGACCGTGCCGCGCTTCCTGATGGCGCTGATCATGGTCTACGTCCTGGTCTTCCACTTCAACGTGTCCGACATCAACAACTTCTTCTCGTCCCGCTATGGTGGCGCGCCGTGGTCGTGGGCGAAATTCGTCGACCTGCTCAAGCATGTGTGGCCGGTGATCGCCATCGCGGTATTCGGCGGTCTTGCCTACAACATGCGGGTCATGCGGGGAAACCTGCTCGATACGCTGAACGCGCAATATGTCGAAACCGCCCGCGCCAAGGGGCTGAGCGAAGGCCAGGTCATTATGCGGCACGCGGTGCCCAACGCCCTGCATCCGCTCATCATGTATCAGGGCGTCGCCCTGCCTTACATGCTGACCGGCGAGATCGAGGTCGCGATCATATTTGGCCTCGCCACTGTCGGACCAGCCATTGTCGGCTCCATGCAGGTGGGCGACGTTTATGTCACTGCAACTTTCATGATGGTGCTCGCCGCCACGCTGATCGTTGGCAACATCCTCGCCGACATGTTGCTTGCCCTGGTTGATCCGCGCGTGCGTATCGGGGGAGGAAACTGAGATGGGCCTCACCACCGCGCAGCTTCCTTTAACGTCAGAGCCGATGCATCACGGACCGCTGACGCCGCCGCTAGAGCCAAAATCGGCCGCGACCGTGCCGCCAAGGACGGGTCACGGCGAAAGCTACCCGGCGCTGGTGTGGCGCCGGCTGCGCAAGTCGTGGACGGGCATGCTCGGCCTGTTGCTCGTTGTCGGCCTGCTTCTGATGGCAGTCTTTGCCGACTTCCTGTCGCCCGTGGATCCCAAGGTGACGGACATCGCCTTTGCGCCGCCGCAGGCAATCAGCTTCCGCGACAAGGACGGCAATTTCAGCTTCGCGCCGCGAACCTACAAGTTGGGCGAAGGCGAGGAACTCGATCCGATTACCTTCCAGCCGATTGTCGGTCCCGATTATGACAATCCGCAATGGCTGGGGTTCTTCGTCAAGGGAGCGCCCTACTTCCTGCTTGGATTCATTCCGGCAGATAGACATTTCTTCGGCGCAGTCGACGGCAGCCCGGTGCACCTGCTCGGCACCGACAAATTCGGCCGCGACGTTCTCTCGCGCATCTTTTACGGCGCGCGCATCTCGTTGATGATCGCTCTCACCGTAGTCGCCATCATCACCGTCGTCGGGACGACAGTCGGCATGGTGTCGGGATATTTTGGCGGTCGCTTCGACGCCTGGATGCAATGGTTTGTCGACCTGATATTGGCTTTCCCGCAACTGCCGCTCTATCTGGCGCTGACCTCGCTCATCCCGGTCACCGCGCCGACGAACGTCTTTCTCGCTTTCGTCATCTTTGTGATGTCGGCGCTGGGCTGGGCGCAGCTGTCGCGCGAAGTGCGCGGCAAGACACTGGCGCTCGCCCGCATCGATTATGTGCGAGCCGCTGTGGCTATCGGCGCGACCGACCGCCGCATCATCTTCCAGCACATCCTGCCCAACGTCATGAGCCACGTTATCGTCGCCATTACGCTGGCAATCCCAAGCGTTGTGCTGCTGGAATCCTTCCTTGGCTTCCTGGGCTTCGCGGTCAAGCCGCCGCTCATCTCCTGGGGGCTGATGCTGCAGGACACCGCTACCTATTCGGTCATCGGTTCTTATCCGTGGATCCTTGCGCCGGTCGGCGCGGTTCTCATCACGGTCTTCGCCTTTAACGCGCTAGGTGATGGGCTGCGCGATGCAATCGACCCGTACTGAGGAGGCGAAGATGGCCGACGAACATGTCAACGTGCCCGCCGAACGCCTGGACCGACAACTGAAACCCGGCCGGCCGGTGATCGATGCACGCAACGTGGCGGTTAGCTTCAAGGTGGAGGATGGCACTGTGGAGGCCGTGAAAGGCGTGTCGTTCCAACTTCACCGCGGCGAAACTGTCGCCATCGTCGGTGAATCAGGATCGGGTAAGTCGGTGACGGCACGCACCATCATGGGGCTGCTGACCAAACGCGCTACCGTCAGTGATCGGGCGAGCATCGCCTACAACGGGCGCGATGTGCTGAAATTCTCGACGCGCGAACGGCGGTCGCTGCGCGGCGACCGAATATCGATGATCTTCCAAGAGCCAATGAGCTCCCTCAATCCCATCTACATGATAGGCAGCCAGATTGTCGAGGCGATCCGCGCGCACCAGAGGGTGAAGCGCCGCGATGCCGAGGCGCGTGCGCTCGAACTGCTCAAGCAGGTGCATATTCCGGATCCGGAATCGCGGCTGCGGCAATATCCGCACCAGTTGTCTGGCGGCCAACGCCAGCGTGTGATGATCGCCATGGCGCTTGCCAACAATCCTGATGTGCTGATCGCCGACGAGCCGACCACCGCGCTGGACGTCACGGTGCAGGCGCAAATCCTGAACCTCATCCGAGAGCTTCAGCAACGGCTCGGCATGGCGGTGATCTTGATTACCCATGACCTCACCGTGGTCCGGCAGTTCTCCGACTACGTCTATGTCATGCAGCACGGCGTCGTGTGCGAGCACAACACAACCGAGGCCCTTTTCAAGGAACCCAAGCACCCCTACACCCAGCGGCTGCTCGCTTCCGAACCGCGCGGCAGCGCCAACCCGCTGCCAGCCAAGTCTCCCGTTATTCTGGAGGGTAAGGGCGTGCGCGTTTCCTTCACATTGAAGAAGGGCGGATTCTTCAATCCGCAAATGCATGAATTGGTCGCGGTCAACGACCTCGACATTCATCTGCGCAAGCATGAGACGTTGGGCCTCGTCGGCGAATCCGGCTCCGGCAAGACGACATTCGGACAGGCGCTGCTGCGACTCATCAACACCCGGAAGGGCGAAGTCAGCTTCGATGGCGAGCCAATCCAGAACAAGACCCGCAGTGAGATGCGGCCGCTGCGCGCGCGCATGCAGATCGTCTTTCAGGATCCTTTCTCGTCGCTCAATCCACGAATGTCGATTGGCCAGATCATCGGTGAGGGTCTTGTCGTTAACGGGCTTGGCGCAACTAAAGGCGAACGCCAAGACAGGATCAAGGAAGCTCTGGCTTCCGCTGGCATGCCAGACAACATCCTTTCGCGCTTTCCGCATGAATTCTCCGGCGGCCAGCGCCAACGCATCGCGATCGCCCGCGCCATCGCTCTCGAGCCGGAATTCATCCTGCTCGACGAGCCTACGTCGGCGCTCGATCTCTCCGTTCAGGCGCAGATAATCGACCTTCTACGCCGCCTTCAGGACAAGCGGGGCTTGAGCTACCTTTTCATCTCGCACGACCTCAAAGTGGTGCGAGCGCTGTGCCACCGCGTCATGGTCATGCAGCACGGCAACATCGTCGAACAGGGCCCGGTCAGCGAGGTTCTGTCGAAACCCAAGACTGAATACACGGAACGGCTCGTGAGGGCCGCTTTCCAGGTCGCAGCATAACCAGGAAAAGAGGCTCCCCTCATGGCTAAACAACCCAAGATCGCATTTATCGGCGCTGGTTCGACAGTGTTCATGAAAAACATCATTGGCGACGTATTGCAGCGTCCCGCGCTGTCGGGCGCGACGATTGCGCTCATGGACATAAACCCTGAGCGGTTAGAGGAAAGCGAGATCGTCGCGGGCAAGCTGGCCAGGACGCTTGGCGCTTCGGCGAAGGTCGATACCTATTCCGATCAGAAGAAGGCGTTGGAAGGCGCCGATTTTGTCGTCGTCGCCTTCCAGATCGGCGGATACGAGCCTTGCACGGTTACCGACTTCGAGGTGCCGAAGAAGTACGGTCTGCGCCAGACCATCGCCGACACGCTGGGCGTCGGGGGCATCATGCGTGGCCTGCGCACGGTGCCGCACCTGTGGTCGGTCTGCGAGGACATGCTGGAGCTCTGCCCCGATGCGATTTTGCTGCAATACGTCAACCCCATGGCCATAAACACATGGGCGATCTCGGAAAAATACCCGGCCATCAAGCAGGTGGGCCTTTGCCATTCGGTGCAGGGCACCGCATATGAACTGGCGCGCGACCTCGACATTCCGGTCGATGAGATCCGCTACCGAGCGGCCGGCATCAACCACATGGCCTTCTATCTGAAGTTCGAGCACCGGCAGCCAGATGGCAGCTATCGCGACCTCTATCCGGATCTCTTGCGCGGCTATCGCGAAGGGCGTTTTCCGAAGCCCAGCCACTGGAACCCGCGCTGCCCGAACAAGGTGCGTTACGAGATGCTGAAGCGGCTCGGCTACTTCGTCACCGAAAGCTCGGAGCATTTCGCCGAATATACGTCCTACTTCATCAAGGAGGGCCGCGCCGACCTGATCGAGAAATTCGGCATTCCGCTCGACGAATATCCGCAGCGCTGCGTCGAGCAGGTGGTGCGCTGGAAGAGCATCGCCGACAGCTACCGTAAGGCCGAGACGATCGAAGTTCAGGAAAGCAAGGAATACGCCTCGTCGATCATGAACTCGCTGTGGACCGGCGAGCCCTCGGTCATCTACGGCAACGTCCGCAACAATGGCTGCATTACCTCGCTGCCCGACAATTGCGCGGCGGAGGTGCCATGCCTCGTCGATGCATCTGGCATCCAGCCGACCTATATCGGTGCGCTGCCGCCGCAGTTGACGGCGCTCATCCGCACCAACATCAACGTGCAGGAGCTCACCGTTGCCGCGCTGATGACGGAGAACCGCGAACATATCTACCACGCCGCAATGATGGATCCGCACACCGCAGCCGAGCTCGATCTCGACCAGATCTGGAACCTTGTCGACGACTTGCTCGCTGCGCACGATCAGTGGATCCCAGCTTGGGCAAGGTCAGCCAAGAAGGTGCGTGCGGCCTGAACCGTGGGGCGCGGCGGACGAGCTTCCTCGGCCATGTGATGGCCGCACTTCAGGCCATGCCCTGTCTGGAAGACGGGCGAGCCCGAAGGAAAGACCGAGTTTGGGCGCAAGTGCGACCTTCAGAATGGCCGCAAACGATGCCTGCTTTCAAGCAGTGGCAACGATCACCTCAACGGCCGATGTTGGGCCGAGAGCGTGGTCGCCCAGGATGCGCGCGATCACCATGGCCGTGTTGACCGGATGAAGGATGTCGTTGCCAACGAAGTTTATGTCTTCGCCATAGTTGAGCTCGAGATGCGCGTTGACGAAAAAACCGACCACAGGCCGAGCTTTTCGCCGTCGAGCGTGACGATGATGTCGCCTTTGCCGCCGTATTTCCAATCCTCGTCGCCGTCGCCCGCCAGCCTTCTCTGATAGGACTGCGTCAGCCAAAGATCGATGTCGATCCCGGCCTCACGAAGCGTGCGCGCCGAAGTCGTCTATGATGGCGTCGGCATGGGCGAAGGCGCGTAATCAGATGACCCCTTAGCCCCGTCCAACCACTCGAGATCGTTGTTTGAGAGCGAGATGTCGAGCGCCGAAAGACTGTCCCACAATTCGGCGAGCGTGCGCGGGCCAATCAACGGAACGGAGGGAAAGGGCTGCACCAGGACGTAAGCGAGCGCAATGTGGATCGGGCTCCTGCCCAGCCGGTTCGCGAGCTCGATTGCTCGGTCACGGCGTCGGAAATTTCGGTCCGAATACCAGACGCGGACGAGTTCCTCGTCGTCAAGCTTGTCGCGTCCGGCGCGATCTGTGAAGAAACCGCGCCCTTGGCTTGACCAGGCGAAATTTGGCATCTGCCGAGCAACGAGCCATGGTTTCCATTCGTCGCTCGAGGCCGTGACACATCCGGACCAGATCGGCGTCAGCATCTCGGCCAGCGAGAAATGGTTGGACAGCGCACCGGGCCTTTGCTTGCCGGTCCTGTCGGCATACGCGATCGCTTCGTCCATGCGCTCCCGCGTCCAATTGGAGCCGCCGAACGGCCCCCGAATGCGCCCGGCCTTCACCTCCCGGTCCATCGCGTCGACGAATTCTCCGACCGGCACGTCGAGATTGTCGCGATGCATGAAATAGACATCGACATGGTCTGTCTGCAGCCGTTCGAGCGACTGCGTCAGTTGCTTTCCGATGACGTCGGGATAGCAGAGCGGTGTGTGAGCACCCTTGCCAATGATGACCGATTGCTCGCGCACTCCGCGGTTCGACAGCCACTCGCCGAGCAGCGTTTCAGTATAGCCGCCGCCATAGATGTTGGCCGTATCGAACAGGTTGCCGCCGGCCTCGAAGAATGCATCGAGCAGGATCGACCCGGAAGCGAAGGTACGGAAATCTTCGAAGCCAAGAGCGAGCAAGGATGCCTCCCGCGGCAGTCCCGGGATCTTGCGCTTGCCGATTGTCGTGCCGCCTCGCCGCAGCGGACGGCCAGAGATCGTGTTCACGCGTTTTGCAGCCTTCTCGATGCCGTATTCGAGACCAATTGCGGCGCGCCATTTGTCGAGCACGCGCAAGGTGCCGAGGCTATCGGCCCAATCCATGCCCGGCCACGCGAGTTCTTGCCTGCCTGAGAGGATAGCTTCGCCAGCGGCATCGACCTCGAAGGAATAGAGATGGCGCGCTTCGTTCACGCTGATCGTCTCACGCCTGCCGTCGAGATGTATCACGTCGATCTTTCCTAGCCCGACGTCGCGGTTGCCACCCGCGAACCAGAAGTCTGGCACCTCGATCTGCCCTTTCGTGCCGAGGATGCGCAGCATATTGTCCTGGTTGAGCGAAATGCTGCAGGACACCTCGGCGATAATACCGCCAGCAAACTGCAGCAACGCCGAGGCCCATTCATCGACCCCGGATTGGCCTAGATGGGCGACGCCAAATATCTTGTCTGGCTCGGCGAAAGGCTTTCCCACCGCAGCGCCGGCGATCAGCCGCGCCATCGAAACCGGATAGCCGCCGACGTCAAGTATCCCACCGCCGGCCATATCATTCGCGTAGAGCCGATGCTCCGGCATGAATCCCGCCATGGCAAAGCCGAAGCTCGACTTGATCATGCGGACTTCGCCGATAACGCCTGATTTGATCAGTTCCACCAGCTTCAGCGTCTGCGGGTGGAGCCGGTACATGAAGGCTTCGCCGAGGAACGTGCCGGCCTTGCGCGCCGCATGGATCATCGCGTCGGCTTCGAATGAGGTGAGCGCAAGGGGCTTCTCGCAAAGCACATGCTTGCCTGCCTCCGCCGCCTTGATCGCCCATTCGGCGTGGCTCGGATGCGGCGTCGAAATGTAGATTGCGTCGATTCCCGGATCGACAAGCAGCGCGTCATATCCATCGAGGATGCGGGCGCCTGCAAAACTTTCGGCGAGGCAGGGCTTGCTCGGACTGCGTGCGCCAATGGCGGCAAGCATGCCCGTCCGTGATTGGGCAAGCCCGCCAGCAAAGGATTTCGCGATACTGCCAGGCCCGAGGATTCCCCAGCGGATTTTTTTCGACGATGCGTTCATTTCAGGTCTCCTGGAGCCGCTCGGGCATTCTGGGAAAATGAAGAAATCAGCGAATCCTGGCGCCCGTTCCGTCGAAGAGGAGCGAGCGGTCGGCCTTGATGGCAACCGTGAGGTGATCGCCGTTTGCGCGCTGCCGTGACGCCTCTCGCTCGATGATCAACTCCTCCCTGCCGGCGTTTGCATAGACATAGCTCACGGAGCCGAGATGTTCGGCAACGTCCGCCTTGATGGTGATGTTGCAGTCGCCCTCGCCGGCATTGAAGAAATGCTCCGGCCTGACACCGACGACGACATCGGAACCGACGGCGGGGGCATCGACAGCCGGCTTGCGCAGACGTGCACCGCCGTGGTTGACCAACTCGACGATCGCCGCGCCATTGTTGGTCTCGACGATTCTAGCGGCCATGAAGTTCATCTTCGGCGAACCAACGAAACCGGCGACGAACCGGTTGGCCGGATCGTCGTAGAGGTCGAGCGGTGCGCCGATCTGCTCGATGTTGCCGGCGTTGAGAACGACGATTCTATCGGCCAGTGTCATCGCCTCCGTCTGGTCATGAGTAACGTAGATCATGGTGACGCCGAGCTCTTTGTGCAGCCGGGCGAGTTCGACCCGCATCTGCACCCTCAGTTCGGCGTCGAGATTGCTAAGTGGCTCGTCGAACAGGAACAGTTGAGGCTCGCGCATGATTGCGCGTCCAATCGCGACGCGCTGGCGCTGGCCTCCGGAGAGTTGGCGTGGCTTGCGCTTGAGCAGTTCAGAAATGCGCAGCGTGTCGGCCGAGCGTTTGACCCGCCGCGCGACATCGGCTTTGTCGTGGCCCGTCATTCTCAACCCGAAGCTCAGATTCTGTTCGACCGTCATATGCGGATAAAGCGCGTAGGACTGGAACACCATGGCGATGCCGCGATCGGCCGGCTCCACATCGTTCACGATCCTGCCGCCGATCGACACCGTTCCATCAGAGATGGTTTCGAGCCCGGCAATCATCCGCAGCAGCGTCGATTTTCCACAGCCGGAAGGGCCAACGAAGACCACGAACTCTCCGTCGGCGACTTCGAGATCGGCGCCGTGGATGATCTCGTAGACGCCGAAGCGCTTGACGACCTTTTTCAAGGAAACTCCGGCCACGGTCCCTCCCGACTACTTGACCGCGCCGGCGGAGATGCCGGCAACGAAATGGCGCTGCAGCGCCACAAAGAGAATTAGCATCGGCGCGGTCAGCATTACTGCGCCCGTCATGATGCCACCCCACGAAACCTTGGTCAGCCCGATCAGGCTGCCGAGCGCCACCGGCGCGGTCATCATTGCTGGCTTGCTGTTGATCAGGAGCGGCCAGAGATAGTTGTTCCAACTATGCAGGAAGAGAATGATCGAAAGGGCGGCGATGGCCGGCCGCGCCAGCGGCAGGCCAACGAAAACGAAGATGCGCCATTCCTTGACGCCCTCCACGCGGGCAGCGTCGAACAACTCGCCCGGCATCATCTGGAACGTCTGGCGCATAAAGAGAACGCCAAGCGAATTGAACAACGGCGGCACGATCAGCGCGAACCACGTGTTATCGAGACCGAAGTCGCGCGCCACCATGATGAATTGCGGGATGACGACAACGAAATACGGCAGTGTCAATGTTCCAAGGATGGTCGCAAGCACGACGCTCTTGCCCACGAACCGGTAGCTGGCCAGCGCCCAGCCGGCCATAGACGTCAGCGCGACCGACAGGAACGTGTAGGCTGCCGCGACCAGGATCGAAATGGTGGTGGCGCGAACGAAGCCGACATCCCGCTCCAAGACAACGAAATTTTGCGCGAACTGGTCGGATGGAGTGAGGACAATCCCGGGGCTGAAGATGCCGTTTTCCGACATGGTCGAAAAGACGAACATCATCCAAAGCGGGAAAAGCCAGATCAGGGCAAGCGGTACGAGCGCCGCGTGAAGCGCGATCTTGCGCCTGAGTTCGGCGGAAGACTTGCTTCTCATTCGCGTTCCCTTCCCAGCCAGAGGTTGATGAGAGAGATAACGATGGCAAGCGCCGCGATGGTGTAGGCGATCGCGGAAGCGTAGCCGAAATTGAACGCTCCGAAGGCTTGCCGGTAGAGGAAGAGGCCGAGCGTCTCGGTCGCCTGACCTGGGCCGCCCCGGTTGGTTATCAGGAACGGTTCGGAGAAAAGCTGCATTGTGCCGATGACGGAGATAACCACGCAAAGCACGATAACCGGCCTTAGCAGCGGCAGGGTGATAAAAAAGAACTGCCGCGTCTTCGACACGCCGTCCAGCGTCGCCGCCTCGTAGACGTCCTCGGGAATCGACTGCAACCCTGCAAGAATTATGATCGCGTTGTATCCGGCCCAGCGCCAGGTGACTGCGATGATGATCACGGCCATCGCGGCGTTCGGACTGGAAAGCCAGGGAATCGCCGGCACGCTGGCGACGGCAAGCATCTTGTTGATGATGCCGAACTCGTGATTGAACATCAGGCGAAACACGGCTGCGTAGGCGACCTCGCCGACCACCACAGGCGCGAAGAAAGCGAAGCGGAAGAGGCCTCTTGCCTTGAGCATCGACGAATTCAGAAGCGTTGCGAGCACCGTTGCCAGCGCGATCATGATCGGCACCTGGATGGTGAGGATGATAAGCGTGTTCCAGAGTGCGTTTGCGAAGGCTGGATCGACGAGCAGCCGGCCCCAGGTCACTCGGGGATTGAATGTCCAGTTGGCGCTCCGTGTGTTCAGGAACGACAGCCAGAACGAGTTTGCGATCGGCCAGATCCAGAACGCCAGGAAGACAAGCAGGTATGGCGTCAGGAACGCGTAAGCCGTTCGTGTGCGCAGCCGCATGGTCGAGGTTCCAGCTACAGTCTGATGATCGGGCGGGCGCTAGGCCCACCCGATCGTTCCGGTGCAATTACTCGGCGATCGGCAGGCTGGTCGCGCTCGCGATCTGGTTGGCCGCGTCGTCGAGCGCCGACTTGGCGTCGGGGTAGCCGCCATTGAGATATTTGAGCTGTACGGCGACCAGGATCTCGTCCGCATCCGAGAAGAATGGGGTGCCGCGGCTGGGCACGACCTTGGGCAACGTCGACAGGATGTCTACCCACAACTTCTGCCCGCCCCAAAAGGGCTGTTCCTGTGAAACGAACGGATCGTCCAGCGCTGTCAGAAGTGAAGGCACGAGCCCGAACTCTTTCAACATGGTGACCTGGCCGTCATTGGTTCCAAGCGTATAGTTGAGATAGGCCCAAGCGGCTTCCTTGTGCTGGGATGCCGAGGTGATAGCGAGCGAAGAGCCGCCCAGATTGGCCGCGCGAGGTCCATCCGCGGAAGCACTGGGCATAAGATAGACGCCCCACTTACCGGCGAGATCGGGGGACGTGGAGCGGATGGTGCCCTCGTACCAGCCACCATACATTTGCGTTGCCACGGTGCCGGCCGTGTTCGCCTGGATCTTCTCGTCCCATGTTCCCGGAATGAGCTGGCCCGCGTCCTTCAACGCCTTGACCTTCTCCAGAGCTGTAACGCAACCCGGCTGGTTTACCGTTATCGACTGAGCATCCTTGCTGTAGTAGCCACAGCTCTGCTCATTGGCGATCATCCGGAAGAATTCGGTGTCGCCGTTCATGTCCGCCTGGGTCATGGTGACGCCCGGATTGGCTTCCATCACCTTCTTGCCGGCGGCGATGAAATCGTCCCAGTTTTTGATCGTCGCTGGATCGACGCCTGCCTTTTCGTAGAAATCGCGCCGGTAGAACATGGCGACCGGGCCGGAATCCCATGGCATCGCATAGGCCTTGCCGCCAACTTCAAGTTCCGTGCGCTTGAAGTCGGGGAACTTGGCGGCGATCTCGTCCGTGTAACCCAGTGTCTTCAGATCGACGAAGCAATCAGGGAACTGGCTCCAGAAGATTTCGGATTCGTGATTTTCGATCGAAAGAATGTCTGGCAAACCAGCGCCGCCGGCCGCGCACCCTGCCAGCGTCTTGTCGAAGGTCTGCTGGTTGCCGAGATCCTCGACCGTTACCTTGACGTCGGGGAATTGCTTGTTGAAGCCAGCAACCGTGGCCTTCAGCGACGAGGCGGCGACGTTCCAGCTCCAGATCGTGATTTCGCCCGATTGCGCAAAGGCCGGGCCGGAACCCAAGGCAAGCGCAAACGCGGCGCAGGTCAGAATGTTGCGCATTGAAATCCTCCCATTTCATTTGCTCTCTCTGCGAGCGCAACTAAACTAGGCGTCGCGCAGGGTCTGTCCTCGACAAAGGGAATATGGATTTGGCGGAAAGTAAGATGCCCGACAGGCCGTTTTACCAGCCCGGCGCCAGCAGCGTCGAAGGCCTGCCTTTGATGCTGCAGATGTTCCACAACCATCCGCTGATTATGCTGAAACCGCACTGGCACGCGCAGGTGGAGGTCAATTTCATCGTGCAAGGCACGGTGCACTACCTGATGAATGATCACGACATTGCTCTTGCTGCGGGCGACATGTGCCTGTTTTGGGGCGGCTTGCCGCATCAAATGGATTATTCATCCGACGATGCTGTCTATGCCGGTGCGCACCTGCCACTGGTGCATTTTTTCCGGCTGCATCTGCCCATTGATCTTCGGCATCGCCTGATGACAGGAGCGACCCTCGTCACTGGCGCAACCGATCCCTCCGATGTGAACAATTTCGAACGCTGGAACGGCTATGCGCGCTCAGGCGACCCTGCCAAGACCGAGCACGCTGTGAACGAACTCCTGCTTCGTCTGGAGCGTGTGCGGTTCGAGCCCTACCGCCTCGTACCCGACGCGTCCGCCTACGCTGATGCCGCCAGTCCGTTCGATCAGCAATCCTCGCGCAACGTCGGGCATATGTGCGACTTCATCGCGGAGAATTTTCTCTACGAGATTGATTGCGTGGACATCGCGGCGGCAGCCGACATCCATCCCAAATATGCGATGAGCGTCTTCAAGAAATCGACCGGAATGACGCTCAACGAGTATGTCAATCTCTTGCGACTGAGCTATGCGCAGGCGCTGCTGATGAATAAGGACGCCAATGTGCTGCGTGTGGCTATGGACAGTGGCTTTGGCTCGCTCAGTGCTTTCAACAAGTCGTTTCGTAAGCTCGCCGGCATGTCGCCGTCCGACTTCCGAAAGATTTCGGCAAGAGGCTCGGCTTGACCTTCGCCCTTCCTTGTCATTGGCGACAACAGCTACAAGTAGCAAGGAGTGGTTTGTAGCGTCCGCTTGTGGCGCGCATCTTTCAATCTGCCTGCATGTAATCCGCCACGCTGTAGCAATGGCTCGCCTGGTAGGCGTTCCGTCCCCGGTTCATATGCGTCAGGTTGAACGTCCGAATGGCCTGCAACACGCGGCTGCTCGCGAGGAATTTACGGATCGAGACAGAGCCGCCTACATTGATGCCAAAAATGTCTGCACCACGCGGGAAGAAATAGTTCACGTCCTCGGGCATCGCGACACTTTGCTGGAGGAGGGGTTCGTCCACTTGGCGCGGCGTGGCTGAACGATCCGTTGTGAAATCCGATAGATGCACGATGAACCTGGCGCGAATATCCTCGCCGTGGGCATAGAGCGTGAATAGCTCCATCCAGCTCGCGTTGACGCGGACGAGCGGCTTGTCCGAGGTCGACGGCAGACAAGAAACCGACCAGTAGTAACGCTCGGTCTTGCGCGGAATTGGAATGCAGTTTGGACCGTATAGCCGGAGAATATCCAGCACTTCTCTTGCCTGCGGGCGACGAAGCAGCTTCTCAAATCGCGCGGCATATTTGAAGCGCTGTTCCAGGGACTCTAGGCGGTCGGCTGCGTCCGGCAAGTCGGTCTTGCCCTTTATCCAATCTCGCTGCTGCTGAAGATCTAGGAATTGACGCACACCAGTGGTGCTGCGGCGAACAGTCCTGCCCATGTCAGGCGCCCTGCAAATTTAGTCTGCCCGTCACCGGCTTACTCCTGTGTTGGCTTGGACGGGTTGCCGGTCCAAGCATCGCGCCCAATGCGCCGCCGAACGATATGCCGCAGACAGAGAATTCGGAACGGCTGTGTAACCACGAGGAGAAAGTCGCATAACCATTCGCCGCCTTCGCAATGGCTTGACCTCAAAGCTGATGTTGCCAGCTCTGCAGACGGCCGCTTCCGGGATCAGAGTTCGATCTACCTGATGGCCGCAATAAGGCGCATTGCCGAACTGCTGCCTAGAGCTGCCGGTCCGTAGGCGGCCTGTCGGTGCATACTAAGGCAAGTACCTTAATCTCCTTGACTGCCGCCACGATCCACTTTACTAAGGCATATGCCTTACCATTCTGCCCCCCTCGACCTCGCCTTTCACGCTCTCAGCGACCCGACCCGCCGCGCGGTGGTGTCGCGGCTGGCCGAGGGCGAGGTGCCGGTCAGCGCCTTGGCCGAACCTTTCGACATGGCACTGCCCTCCTTCGTCCAGCATCTCAAGGTGCTTGAAGATTGCGGGCTGATCGTCAGCGAGAAGAGCGGGCGCAGCCGCTGGTGCCGGCTGGTGCAGGCGCGCTTCGACGAGGCGGCGGGCTGGATGGAAGCAGAGCGTCGGCGCTGGGCCGAGCGGTTGAATCGGCTGGAAATCTACTTGGACAAGACGGAAGAGGATGATGAAGGACATGGCAAACCTGTTTGAGACTTGGTCGCTCGATCGCGAAATCGTGCTGGTGAAGCTGCTCAACCACCCACGCGACAAGGTCTTTGCCGCCTGGATGGACCCCAAGGCGCTAGCCGAATGGTACGGCCCGGCCGGCCTCAGCATCGAGAGCCACGAGGCCGATATCCGCGAGGGCGGGATCTGGCGGTTCGACATGGTGGGCGTGTTCGAGGGCCAGGAGCAGCGCTTCCCGAACCTCATGCGCTTTCTGGAGATCGTGCCGAACGAGCGGATCGTGATGGACTATGGTACGCCCGCCCCCGACGACCCCGACCGTTTCCGCGCCACGGTGACGTTCGATGAGCAGACCGACGGCAAGACGGTGCTGACCATGCGCCAGCTGCACCCCAGTCGCGAGCGGCGTCAGGTGGTCATCGGCTTCGGCGCGGTGGAATACGGGCTGCAGACGCTGGACGGCCTCGCCGCCTGGCTGGACGGCTGAGCCCTTGGCCGCTCGGTGCCGCGTGCGCCAGTTGGCGCGCTGGAAAGAACTAGACCCTCGGATCACAGCGCCCAATCGTAGCCAATATTCGTCGTCCCGGGCCCGATCATCTGGACGCAATACACGTGAATAAGACTTGCTCGACCGAAATCGCGCACGCCGTCGACCTGCCGCTCACACCGGATTGAGGGCAGGGGACATGGTTCGACTGTCCTGGTCGCACGCGAACGTAAGGTGTAAAACTTTTCGTAAACCGTTTAACGCATTAAGCGATTTACGTTGCAAGCGCTGAAATTGCTGGAGCGGGTAGCGGGAATCGAACCCGCGCGATCAGCTTGGGAAGCTGACAAGCTACCATTACATCATACCCGCGCGGCTTCTGATTATCATGGCCTCGCGCGCGTTCGGCAATCGCAAACAGCGCAGCCTTGGCCGAAATGCGGCTTGAAGCCTGCCGACTGCAAATGCGTATTCTGCGGACGCTCGAGTCGATGAAGGATCAGACCGATGTCGGGATTGACGCGTTTTCTCGGCGACAGCCCGCTGCGGGTGCTCCTGAAGCTGATCGTCGTGTCGTTCCTGGTCGGCATCGTGATGAGCGCCTTCGGCTGGTCGCCCTTCGACGTGCTCTACGGCATCCGCGATTTCTTCCTCGATATCTGGAACATGGGCTTTCGCGGCGATCGACCGCTTCCTCGGCTATTTCCTGCTCGGCGCGGCCATCGTCATCCCGGCCTTCATCGATGCTGCGGCTGTTCAGCTACCGCCGCTGAGCCTCAGGCGAATTCCGCCGCCACCTCGAACAGGATGGCGTGGCGCGCGGCGAGCGCTGCGACGTCGCGTCGAATAGCCGCCGCCGATCACCCCGCAGAGCGGGATGCCGCGCTCGCGGAAATGGCCGATCACCGTCCGGTCGCGCTGCGCGCAGGCCGTCGTCGGTCAGCGCCAGCCGGCCGAGCCGGTCGTCGGCATGCGGATCGACGCCGGCATTGTAGAAGACGATGTCGGGCGGCCGAGCGCGCCGTGACGGCTCGGCAGGACGCTCGCGCAGGCGCTCGAGATAGGCGGCGTCGCCGGTCCCGTCGGGCAGGCCGATGTCGAGGTCCGAGGCGATCTTGCGCACCGGGATAATTGCGCTCGCCATGCATCGAGAAGGTGAAGACGCGCGGCTCGCCGCGCGAAGATGTCGGCGGTGCCGTCGCCCTGGTGCACGTCGAGGTCGACGACCAGGACGCGCTCGACGAGCCGTTCGGCAAGCAGCACCGAGCGCGGCGACGCCGACATCGTTGAAGGTGCAGAAGCCGGCGCCCTGCGCGCGGCGCGCGTGATGGCTGCCGCCGGCCGTGTTGCAGGCGATGCCGTGCTCGAGCGCCAGCCGCGCGGCGAGCAGCGTGCCGGCGGCCGCCAGCTGCGCGCGGCGCGACACCCGCTCGCCGATCGGGAAAGCCGATCTCGCGCTCGATCTCTGTGCGGCACGCGTGCAGGTCGATCACCTGCTCGACATAGGCGGGTCGTGCGCCCGCTTCAGCCATTCCGGATCGGCCGGAGCCGGCACGCTGCGATGGCGCCGCCGCAGCAGGTCGCGCGCCGCAGGCGTTCCATCAGAGCGCGGTATTTGCCCATCGGAAAGCGATGGTCGGCGGGAAGTTTGGCGTCGTAGTCGGGATGGTGGACGATCGGCAGCTTCATGGCCGCTATCTTGCCGTGCGGGACAACGGTTTGGGAAGCCCGCGGCGTTCGCCGGCAGGGCGTTTAGAGCGGCCGGTCCGCCCAATGCGCCAGCCGCGTGTCGCGGATGGCGCGCAGGCTGGCGAGGCCCTCGTTCTCGGCAAAACGCGCCAGTTCCCTGACGATGCGGCCGGGCAGCGAAGGGCCGGCGTAGATCATGCCGGTGTAGAGCTGCACGAGGTCGGCGCCGGCCCTGATCTTCTCCAGCACCGTCTCGGCCGAATTGACGCCGCCGACGCCGACGATCGCCATCTCGGGGCCGAGCAGCCTGCGCATCCGGGCAAGCACGATCGTCGAGCGTTCGAACAGCGGTTTGCCCGACAGGCCGCCGGCTTCGCCGGCATGTGCGGTTCCCTTCAAGCCGGTCCGCGACAGCGTCGTGTTGGAAACGATGACGCCGTCGATCGCCTTTTCGTTCACTTCGGCCGCGATATCGGCAAGCTCGGCTTCGCCGAGATCGGGCGCGATCTTCAGGAAAACCGGAACCGGCGTCGCGCCGGCGGGCGTCGCTGCCGCCGCGCGCGGCGATAACCCGGGAAAGCAACTCGGCCAGGCTTTCGCGGGCCTGCATGTTTCTCAGGCCCGGCGTGTTGGGCGAAGAAATGTTGACGGTGAGATAGGAGGCAAATGGGGCAAAACGCTCGCACACCCAGTTCGTAGTCGGCGAAGCGGTCGGCGCTGTCCTTGTTGGCGCCGATGTTGACGCCGACGATGCCGGGCCGGCCCGCCGCGCGCCTTCAGCCTCTGGTGGCAGCGATCATGGCCTTCATTGTTGAAGCCGAGCCGGTTGATCACCGCTTCGTCGCCGGTCAGCCGGAAGATGCGCGGCTTCGGATTGCCGGGTTGTGAGCAGCGGCGTGACGGTTCCGACCTCGGCAAAGCCGAAACCCAGGCCCAGCAAGGCGTCGGGGACCTCGCCGTTCTTGTCGTAACCGGCGGCCATGCCGAGCGGATTGGGAAATTCGAGGCCGCAAAGCCTGGTCTTGAGGCGCTCGCTCGACGGTGCGTCCGCCACAAATCGGCAGGCCGGATTTGAGCGCAGCGATCGAAAGCCGTGCGCGGTCTCCGGATCGAAGGCGAACAGCGCCTGGCGGCCGAACCATTCGAGCGGGTTCATCAGGCCTCCATGACCGGGAAGCGATGGTCGCCCGCAGCGTTGAGCGGCAGTGGCTTCACCCAGCGGACAGCGGCCATTTTGAGCGGTGCATAGAGATGCGGAAATAGCGCACCGCCGCGCGACGGCTCGTATTTCAGCGCGCTGCCGAGCTTTTCGGCATCGATTGCCACAAGCAGCAGTCCGGTCTGGCCGGCGAAATGCCTGGCCGCCGTTTCCTTCGCCTGCTCGGCGGTCGAGAAATGGATGTAGCCGTCGCTGAGATCGATCGGCGCGCCCGTGAATACGCCCGACTTTCTCGGCTTCGCGCCATGCGGTTTCGGTGACGATCTTGTAGATGGTGCTGTGCATGGCCGCCCTATAGTCGCAAAGCGCTGAGCGCGAAAGGGCGGCCTGTTGATTGTCATGCCGGCGTCCCTATTTCCGGCGTAAACCGGTGTCAGAAATCGCCTGAACCGAACGGAGGCAACCATGCAGTTCAAGAGCGTCGTCGCTTCGGCTTTCCTCGTATCCGCCCTGTCTTTGCCGGCGGTGGCGCAGGACGCCGAGCGCTACACGATGGAAAAATCGGCCAACGGCTATGTCCGCATGGACCGAAAGACCGGCGAGATGTCGATCTGCGAGGAACGCTCGGGACAGCTGGTGTGCAAGATGGCGGCGGACGAGCGTTCGGCCTTCCAGGACGAGGTCGAACGGCTGCAGGATCGCGTGTCCGGCCTGGAAAAACGCGTCGCCGAGATCGAGACCGCATCGCGGCTCGACCCCCGCAAGGTGCTTCCCACAGAAGAGGATTTCGAGAAATCGCTGGGCTACATGGAGCGCTTCTTCCGTCGCTTCATGGATATCGTCAGGGATCTCGACCAGGACTGGCGCAAGGGTGAACCCGGCGCCGAACCGCAAAAGACCTGAACCGCCCAATCCGCGCAGGCTTTATTTCACCCCGTCCAGCCAATCGGCTGCTTTGTTGCTTGAAAATGGGCAACATCGCCGTTTAATTGACCCGGCATCCCATACGATAACAAAAAGAGTCGGTCAGGGGGAACGGGAGGGACAAGTGCCGACCGGCTACAAGTTCGTGATCGCGGACGATCATCCGCTGTTTCGCGGTGCGCTGAAGCAGGCACTTGCGGGCTTCGCCGACAACATCGACATTCTCGAAGCCGGCGATTTCGACAGCGCCAAGGCGCTGGTCGCCGCCAATGACGATCTCGACCTGGTGCTGCTCGACCTGTCGATGCCTGGCGCCAGCGGGCTGTCCGGGCTGGTGTCGTTGCGCGGCGTCCATCCCGCCGTGCCGATGGTGGTCGTGTCGGCGCATGACGATCCGGAGACGATCAGGCGCGCGCTGGAACTCGGCGCCTCCGGCTTCATCTCCAAATCCGCCAGCATGGAGGAGATCCGCAGCGGCGTCGAAGCGGTGCTGGCCGGCGGCATCGCGGCGCCCGTGGCATCGATCTCGGGGTCGAGCGCGACCCGGAGATTTCCGACCTCATCAAGCGGCTGCAATCGCTGACGCCGCAGCAGACGCGCGTGCTCGGCATGCTCGCGCGAAGGCCTGCTCAACAAGCAGATCGCCTACGAGCTCGACGTCTCGGAAGCGACCATCAAGGCGCATGTCTCGGCGATCCTGCAGAAGCTCGGCGTCGACAGCCGCACCCAGGCGGTGATCCTGCTGTCCAAGATCGGCGCGGATCCGCTGCAGGCAGAGCAATTGAGATGCTATTCCGCCGCTGTCGCCATGCGCCGGAAGCGCGTCATCATCGAGCGCAGCGCCGCCGGCTTCACCGGCTTGTTGATCACCGGCACGTCGATCGCGTCGGCGGCGGCGCGCACCTCGTTGGAGCGGTCGGCGGTGACCAGGATCGCCGGCAGCGTCCGGCGCCGAAAGCCGCGCCCGCAGCTTGCGGATCGCGTCGAGGCCGTTTTCGCCGTCGAGATGATAGTCGGCAAGCACGATGTCGGGCGCCGGCAGATCGTGCGCTGTGCCGTCGAATCGCGGCGAGCCGGTGAACGTCCGCACGCTGCAGCCCCAGCCCTCCAGCAGCAGGCGCATGCCGTCGAGGATGCGCGGATCGTTGTCGATGCAAAGCACCGACAGCCCGTCGAGCGCATGCCGCCGCCGGCATTTCCGGCGCGCGCTTCGACCAGCTGCGCGGCGGCTCGGGCGCGTCGGTGACCGGCAGGATCACCGAGAAGCGCGTGCCCTTGCCCTTGCGGAACGATGCGGATTTCGAGCCTCAGCACCCGGGCGATCCGGTCGACGATCGAAAGGCCGAGGCCGAGGCCTTGCGCCTCGCGCGCGCCTTCGTCGAGCCGCGTGAACTCGCGGAAGACGGTGTTGAGCTTGTCCGTGGCGATGCCGATGCCGGTGTCGATCACCTGCAGCTCGACAAGCTCGCCGCGCCGGCGCACGCCGACCAGCACGCGGCCGCTGCGGGTGTATTTGATGGCGTTGGAAACGAGGTTCTGGATGAGGCGGCGCAGCAGGTTGCGGTCGGTGTTCACCGCGAGCGATGACGGCACGATGCTCAGATCGAGCTTCTTCTCCGCCGCCATCGGCATGAAGTCGGTGCCGATCTGGCGCAGCAGCGCGTCGAGCTTGAACACGGTCTCGGACGGCTTCATGGCGCCGGCGTCGAGACGTGAAATGTCGAGCACGGCGCCGAGGATCGTCTCGACCGATTCCAGCGAGGATTCGATGTTGTGCGGCGGCGTCGGCGACGTCGCCCTTGCCGGCCTTCTCGATCAGCGAGGCGCAGTAGAGCCGCGCGGCGTTGAGCGGCTGCAGGATGTCGTGGCCGGCCGCCGCGAGGAAGCGCGTCTTGCCGAGATTGGCCTCCTCGGCCAGCATCTGCGCCTGCGCCAGCTCCTCGTTGACCCGCGTCAGTTCGGCGGTGCGGTTCCTGACCCGCTGCTCCAGCGTCTCGTTGACCCGCTTCAGCGCGAGGTCGGCCTCGACGCGCTGCGGTGATGTCGGCATAGGTGGCGACCAGGCCGCCATCCGGCATCGGGTTGGAGCGCAGCTCGATGATGCGGCCGCTGGTCTTGAGCTCGATCTGCCAGGGCGCGCCGAAATTGGTCAGCCGGTTGAGCATGGCGACGCGATCGCGTCGACGGCGAATGTCGCCGCGCTCGGCGAGATAGCGCAGGATCCGGTCGAGCGAGACGCCGACCTGGCCCATCTCGTCGGGCAGGTCGAACAGCGCGCGGTACTGCCGGTTCCAGCAGGTCAGCCGGAAATCCTTGTCGAAGACGGTGATGCCCTGTTCCATCTGGTCGAGCGCGATCTGCAGCAGGTCGCGGTT
Source organism: uncultured Alphaproteobacteria bacterium (assembly GCA_963726065.1). Taxonomy (GTDB): domain Bacteria; phylum Pseudomonadota; class Alphaproteobacteria; order Rhizobiales; family Rhizobiaceae; genus Neomesorhizobium. The sequence goes on along the minus strand of CAVSAU010000013.1, from coordinate 34,411 downwards.
GTGCTGCAGCGCCTCGGTCGCGTCGTCGAGCAGGCGGAAGGCGTCCTTCGACGATTTGTCGTGGCGCTGGAACAGCAGCGACAGGATCAGCCGCGCCGAGGACGAGCCGACCGCGCTGGCCAGCAGCTGCTCGGAAAAGCGGATCAGCGCCATGCTCGCCGGCTCGTTGCCGTCAGCTTGCCGCCGTTCGCTCGTCTCGAAGGTCTGGAACGAGCGTTCGGTGCGCTCGACGCCGAGATAGCGCGCGATCGTGTCCTTGAGGTCGTTGACGGTGACGGCGGTGCGGAAGCGCCGCAGGCTCGGCATCGGGTTGGTGTCGCGCGGCACGAAGATCGAGGCCTGGATGCGCTCCAGCGGGATCGAGGCGCGCGACAGCGAGCCAAGCACGAAGAACAGCGTGTTGATCGACAGGCTCCACATGACGCCGTGGTTGAGCGGTTCGGCGACCGTGCCGAACAGCGCCTGCGGCCGCAGCGCCTCGAGGCCGAACAGGCCGTGCATCAGGATGTCGGTGTCGGGCGCGGCCAGCGACGGGCAGCAGCAGCGTGTAGGCCCAGACCAGGATGCCGGCCGACATGCCGAGCGCGGCGCCGCGTGCATTGGCGCCGCGCCAGATCAGCCCGCCGAAGAAGGCCGGCGCGAACTGGGCGATCGCCGCGAACGACATCAGGCCGATCGAGGCCAGCCGCGCATTGTTGGTGCTCTCGCGATAGTAGAGGAAGGCCACGAACAGGATGATGAAGATCGACGGCGCGGCGGATGTTGAGGATCAGGCTCGACCAGTCCTCGTTCTCGCGGCGCTGTCGTTCTTGAGCAGGCGGCGCACGAACAGCGGGATGACCAGGTCGTTGGAGATCATGATCGACAGCGCGACGCTGGCGACGATGACCATCGCGGTCGCCGCCGACAGGCCGCCGATGAAGGCCGCCATGGCCAGGAGATCGTGGCCGGCTGAGCAGCGGCAGCGACAGCACGTAGAGGTCGGCGCTGGTGCGGTCGCCGACCAGCGCCGCGCCGGCGAAGGCGATCGGCAGGACGAACAGGTTGATCGCCACGAGATAGAGCGGAAACACCCAGGTCGCCGTTGCGCAGCTCGCTTTCGCTGCGGTTCTCGACGATCGTCACGTAGAACTGCCGCGGCAGCATGATGATGGCGAAGCCGCTGAGGCCGGTCAGCACCAGCCAGGTGCCGAGCGAGGTGCGGTAGTCCAGCGCCTCCTGCACGCTGGCGTCTGGCGGCGACAGCGTCGTGATGAAGTCGGCCGGGGCTGTCGAACAGGAAGAACGTCACCAGGAGCGCCGACCGCGAGGAAGGCGGCGAGCTTGACCACCGACTCGACCGCGACCGCCAGCACCAGCCCGTCCTGGTGCTCGGTGGCGTCGGCATGGCGCGTGCCGAACAGCACCGCGAACAGCGCAAGCAGCATCGCCACGATCAGCGAGATGTCGCTGACGAACGGATCGAAGGAGGCGGCGAGCCGGTATAGTGCTCGACCATCAGGCTGACCGAGCCGGAGATCGCCTTGAGCTGCAGCGCGATGTAGGGGATCGCGCCGACGATGGCGATCAGCGTCGCGATCAACGCGACGGGAAAGCTCTTGCCGTAGCGCGCGCCGAGGAAATCGGCGATCGAGGTGATCTTCTCGGCCTTGGCCAGCCGGATGATGCGGCTGAGCAGCGGAAAGCCGAACAGGAACACCAGCACCGGGCCGATATAGATGGCCAGGAATTCCAGGCCGCGCTCGGAGGCGAGCCCGACCGAGCCGAAGAACGTCCACGAGGTGCAGTAGATGGCGAGGCTGAGCGCAGTAGATGTAGGGCCGCGGCCGGCCGGCGCCGCTGCTTCGCCGCCCGGCGGTCGCCGAGGCTGGCGATGGCGAAAAGCAGCGACACATAGGCGATCGCGATGATGACGACGATCCAGCCCTGCACGTCGAAATGCTCCTCCCGGGCGACCAGCCAGCATGAAGAGGCAATCACAGCTTGGGCGGTAAGTCCATCGCCTCGCCTAGACACTTGGTTGCGAACGGCCAGCCGTTTCAGTGGCCAGCATTTCGGCTGGAAAACTCCGGCGCCGGATCTTTGCAGGTTTTGCCTGCGCCGCATTTTGTTATGGTGCCGCACGGCTGGCGATCAAAACGGGGACAGGAAACGTTTTGCGCGCAGCCGGTTCAGCCAAGGAGAGATCGGAATGCTGAAGGAATTCCAGGAATTCATCTCCAAGGGCAATGTCATGGACCTTGCCGTCGGCGTCATCATCGGCGGCGCCTTCGGCCTGATCGTCACCTCGCTGGTCGGCGACATCATCATGCCGATCATCGGCGCGATCTTCGGCGGCTTCGACTTCTCCAACTACTTCCTGCCGCTGTCCTCGAACGTCACCGCAACATCGCTGGAGGAAGCCAAGCAAGCAGGGCGCGGTGTTCGCCTACGGCAACTTCCTGACGGTGGTCATCAACTTCCTGATCCTCGCCTGGATCATCTTCCTGATGGTCAAGGCGGTGAACACGATGCGCCGCCGGCTCGAGAAGGAGAAGCCGGCCGAGCCGCCGGCGCCGCCGCCGGCCGACGTCGCGCTGCTCACCGAAATCCGCGACCTGCTGGCCAGGAAATAATCTGGCTCTCGCAACGCTCTGGACCAAAACCCCGGCCGGTTTCGGCCGGGGGTTTCCGTTTTCGCCGACCGTGAAACAGGCTAGGCGTATCATCCTGACCAGAACCATGGATACCCGATGAGCCTGTTTGAAAACCTCCGGGCGCGAAGCCCGGCTTGCGCCCGAAAGCGGCATTGTCGCCGTCGCGAATTACGGCCGCGGCCGCGAGGGCCTGATCCCGCTCTGGGCCGGCGAGGGCGACCTGCCGACGCCGGACTTCATCGCCGACGCCGCCAACCGGGCGCTGCGCGGCGGCGAGACCTTCTACACCTGGCAGCGCGGCATCCCCGAACTGCGCGCAGGCGCTCGCCCGCTACCACGCCCGGCATTTCGGCCAGCGAATTTCGCGGCGGAGGAATTCATCGTGACCGGCGGCGGCATGCAGGCGATCCAGCTCGCGCTGCAGGCGACGGCGGGCGCGGGCGACGAGGTGCATCTACCTGTCGCCCGGCCTGGCCGAATTTTCCGGGCGCCGCCGGGGTCGCCGGCGCGACGCCGGTCCCGGTCCGGCTCGACCAGCGCGGACAATGGCTGGACCTGCGACGTCGACAAGCTCGAGGCGGCGGTGACGCCGCGCACCACGCGCGATCTTCGTCAACTCGCCGTCCAATCCGACCGGCTGGACCGCCGATATCGACGACGCTGCAGGCGATCCTCGACCTGGCCCGCCGCAAGAATCTCTGGATCATCGCCGACGAGATCTATGCGCTGTTCCACTATGGCGGCGACAGCGCGCGCCGTCCTTCATGGACATCATGGACGACGAGGACCGCATCCTGTTCGTCAACACCTTCTCCAAGAACTGGGCGATGACCGGCTGGCGCATCGGCTGGATGCGCATCCACCCGTCGCTGCAGCAGGTCTTCGAGAACCTGATCCAGTATTCGACGTCCGGCGTGGCGCAGTTCATGCAGCGCGGCGCCATCGCGGCGCTCGACGACGGCGAGGAATTCCTGGCCGAGCAGATCGAGCGCGCCGGCAAGGCGCGCGACCTCGTCTGCGCAATTCTCGGCAAGACCGGGCGCGCGCGTTTCAGCGTGCCGCACGGCGCGTTCTACCTGTTCTTCTCGATCGACGGCATCGCGCGATTCGCGGCAGGCTGCCTTCGACATCGTCGACGGAGCCAATGTCGGCCTGGCGCCGGGAACGGCATTCGGCGCGGGCGGCGACGGGTTCTTCCGGCTGTGCTTCCACCGCCGCCTCGACCAGGTCGAAGAGGCGGCGACGCGGCTGGCAAAGTGGATCGAAAACCGCGGTTAGTTCGCGGCGGCGATGTCGGAAGGCGGGAGCACGATCGATGGTTCGATCGTGCAAAATCGGCGCGCCCGGAAGCTCAGCCGCCGGACTTGGGCACCAGCAACGGGATGATGCGGTCGGACTTGGCCACCGCCGGGCGGCCGGTTTCCCCATAGGGAATGCCGAATGCGTCCCAGGTCTCGACCAGCGCGTCCTGCAGCGCGTCGATCAACGCGTCGGAGTGGAATGGCGTTGGCGTGATGCGCAGCCGCTCGGTGCCGCGCGGCACCGTCGGGTAATTGATCGGCTGGATGTAGATGCCGTGCAGGCCGAGCAGCCGGTCGCTGGCCATCTTGCAGAGTTCGGGGTCGCCGACGAGCAACGGCACGATATGCGTTTGCGAAGGCATCACCGGCAGGCCAGCGGCTGAAAGCACGTCCTTGGTGCGCTGCGCCTGGCGCTGCTGGCCATCGCGCTCTTGCTGCGAGGTCTTGAGATGGCGGATGGCCGTCGTCGCCGCGGCGGCGATCGCCGGTGGCAGCGACGTGGTGAAGATGAAGCCCGGTGCGTACGAACGCACCGCGTCGACCACGGTGCGGGTTCCGGTGATATAGCCGCCGAGCGTCCCGAAGGCTTTGGCAAGCGTGCCCTCGATGATGTCGATACGGTGGGCGAGCCCTTCGCGCTCGGTGATGCCGCCGCCACGCCGGCCATACATGCCGACCGCGTGAACCTCGTCGATATAGGTCATCGCGTTGTATTTTTCGGCGAGGTCGGCGATCTGCTTGATCGGCGCGATATCGCCATCCATCGAATAGACGCTCTCGAAGACGATCAGTTTGGCGCGTTCGCGGCCGGCGGCCTGCAACTGGCTTTCCAAATGCGCTACGTCGTTGTGGCGAAAAATCTTCTTCTCGGCGCCGGAACGGCGCACGCCTTCGATCATCGAGGCGTGGTTGAGTTCGTCGGAAAGCACCAGGCAATTCGGCAGCAGCCGCGCGATGGTCGAGATGGCGGCTTCGTTGGAGACGAAACCCGAGGTGAACACCAGGCTGGCTTCCTTGCCATGCAGGTCGGCGAGTTCATGCTCGAGCTCGACCAGCGGATGGTTGTTGCCGGAAATGTTTCTGGTCCCGCCGGCGCCGGAGCCCATGCGGCCGGCCGCGTTCTGCATCGCGGCGATGACGTCCGCGTGCTGGCCCATGCCGAGATAGTCATTCGAGCACCAGACGGTGATTTCTTCGGCATGGCCGTTGGCGCGCCAGATGGCACGCGGAAATTGGCCAGCGATGCGTTCGAGGTCGGCAAAGACGCGGTAGCGGCGCTCGGCGTGGATCTGGTCGATCGCTTCTTCGAAGAACCGTTGGTAGTTCATGACGGGTTCCCAGTTGACGGGCGGATCATAATTGCAGGGCATTTGGCAGTCCATTGTACCAATGGGGTCATAATGCCACGCCTATGCAGTGCTGCGTCGCCCAATGCATGGCGCTTCAACGAACATGCGCCCGCATTGCTTCCCCAAAAAGCCATAGAATGCTGCGACAGTTTCAAGTATTCAGTGAAATTGCCCACACAGCCGCGCCGTACGGAATTTTAAGGCTTGCTGGCTAGCTTTCCTATGCGCAGACCCTAAACCGGGCGTTGGGAGACGTTGAGCATGACTGTTCTCGTGACGGGTGGCGCCGGCTATATCGGCAGTCATATGGTGTGGGAACTGCTGGACGCCGGCGAGAATGTCGTCGTGATTGACCGGCTGTCGACAGGGTTCGAATGGGCCGTGGCGCCCGAGGCGAAGCTCGTCGTCGGCGATGTCGGCGACATCGAGCTGGTGTCGTCGGTGATCCGCCAGCACGGCGTCGATGCCATCATCCATTTTGCCGGCTCCATCGTCGTGCCGGAATCGGTCGCCGACCCGCTGGGTTACTACGAGAACAACACCGTGAAGACGCGATCGCTGCTTGGAAGCAGCGGTGCGGGAAAACGTTGCGCATTTCATCTTTTCCTCGACCGCCGCCGTCTACGGTGGCGCCGGGCTCGAGCCGGTGCGCGAAGACGCGCCGCTGAAGCCGCAATCCCCTTACGGCGTGTCCAAGCTGATGACGGAGTGGATGCTACGCGACACCGCCGCAGCACACGGTCTGCGCTACACCGTGCTGCGCTATTTCAACGTCTCGGGGGCCGATCCGCTCGGCCGCACCGGCCAGTCGACGCCGGGCGCTACCCACCTGATCAAGGTTGCCAGCGAAACCGCGCTCGGAAAGCGCCCCTGGATGCAGGTTTATGGCGCCGATTATCCGACGCCGGACGGCACCTGCATCCGCGACTATATTCACGTCAGCGACCTGGTTGCCGCCCACCGGCTGGCCTTGCTGCGGCTGCGTGCCGGGGGTGGCGATTTGACCGCCAATTGCGGATACAGCCGCGGCTATTCGGTACTTGAAGTAATCGACAGCGTGCGCCGCGTGCATGGCGCCGACTTCGACGTCCGCTTCGGCGCCCGCCGCCCGGGTGACGCGCCGGCGGTGATCGCCAATTCCGATCTGGCGCGCCGCGAGCTTGGCTGGACGCCGAAATACGACGATCTCGACCGCATTGTCGCCGACGCTCTCAATTGGGAACGGCAACTCTCCCGCAAGAACGTCGCGCACGGCATCCAGACCACCCCGGAGACGGGCAACTGGCTTTCGCTGCCGAAAAAAAATGCCCGCGCCAGATCCTGAAAGGCGCCAGGCGCAGCCGCCCCAGGCTTGCTACAGCGAACGCCGGCCGCTCATCTGATGATAGAGCCACAGCACAACGATCGAGCCGACGATGGCGACGATCAGGCTCCAGATGTTGAAGCCGGTGATCCCGGATGCGCCGAAGAAACTGAAGATCAAGCCGCCCACAACCGCGCCGACGACGCCCAGCACGATGTCCATGAGCAGTCCCTGGCCGCTGCTGTTGACGATCTTGCTGCCGATGAAACCCGCAACCAGGCCGAGCACAATCCATCCGATGACCGACATTGACGTTTCCTTTCATCGCCCACCGTGCCTTTGATTATGGTCACATAGGGTCAGATGAAACTCAAGCCGCAACCAGAGGCCGTAGAGCCTTGAAAATCAGTTATGCTGGAACAATTATAGCAGCGGGGGGCCGTACTGTTAGCAACAGGAGGCCAGCATGGGAATCTTTGACGACGCCGTACCCGGTGGCAAGATTGGCAAGCCATTGATGATCGCGCTTGGCGCGCTTCTGATCAGCAAGTGGCTCGGCGGAAAAAGCCAGGCAAATCCCGATCCCGAGCAGGCGGGAGCACCCGGCGCTCAACCGGGAGCCCCCGACGGAGGCGTTCTTGGGGGGCTGGACGGCCTGCTGGAAAAGCTGAAGACCGCGGGACAGGGCGACAAGGCCAATTCCTGGGTGGGCACCGGAGAAAACAAGCCGATTCAGCCCGATGACCTCGGCAAGGCGCTGGGATCGCAGACCCTCAAGGATATCGCAGCCAGGGCCGGCATCAGCGAGGAGGAGTTGCTGAGGCAGCTATCGGCGATACTTCCGGGTTTGGTCGACAAGCTGACGCCCGGCGGCAACCTGCCGAAGAGCGACCAGTTGGCGGCCGCTTACCACGGAAGATAACCAGCGCCTTGCCGATCATTGTCGAAAGCCGGCATCATGGCCTCCAGACGCCGGCTTTCGCTTGCCACGCGACATAAGCTGCGTTGCGCCTCGCAGCATCTAGCCTGAACCTGGCATTCCGCCTATCTGCTTGTTTAGCCCCGTTCGAACGACGCCAGGTGTTTCCATCCGGCGGCAAAATACGTTAGCGCTGGGCCAGGACGCAGCCATCCTGTCGAGGCACGATGATCACGCTTTATCACTGTGAGAATGCACGTTCGTTTCGCGCCGTGTGGGCGCTGGAAGAGATCGGCCTCGACTATGCGTTGAAAATGCTGCCGTTTCCGCCGCGGTTCCTGGCGCGCGACTATCTCGAGATCAATCCGCTCGGCACCATTCCCTATTTCGTCGATGGCGAGACGAGGATGACGGAATCCGCCGCGATCTGTGCCTATCTGGCCGAGCGCTACGGCGGCGCGGACCTGAAGGTCGAGCCGGACGATCCCGCCTACGGGGCCTATCTCAACGGGCTTTTCTTCGGCGAGGCGACCTTGACCTTTCCGCAAACCATCGTGCTGCGTTACAGCCGGCTCGAGCCCGAAGAGCGCCGCCTGCCGCAGGCGGCGCAGGACTACGCGCGCTGGTTCCTGGCCCGCCTGCGCGCCGTCGACGCCATCGTGACCCGCCAGGATTATTACTGCGCTGGACGCTTCACCATGGCTGACATCTCGGTCGGTTACGCGCTGCTCTTTGCCAATGCGCTCGGCCTTGACGGCGATTTTTCGGATACCTTGCGCGCCTACTGGAAACGGTTGTCGGCTCGGCCAGCTTTTCTCGCCGCCATCTCCGCGCAGGAAAAGGCGGGCGCCGAGCAAGGCAGCGGCGCGCCGGCGCTGATGTTGCGGGACTAGCGCCGCATACACCGGCGATTGCAGGATGGTGTCGACAACATCGAGGTCATCAGAGAAGGTAACTCGACCGGTGATTCATTAATCTGCCGGTGGGGCACTCCGGTGCTGCCGTCGGAGGCGCCGCCGGTCGCGCTCGGAGAGGGTACAAAACGCGGCGGCAGCCATAGGGTTCGTAGCCGGCGCTTCCGTTCAGGAGGCGAAGGCCACCGAGGCGGTTGCCGGGCGCTACATACCCGGCGCGTATGCCGGTCCCGGCGCCGGGATCGTGCCGCCCATGCCGGCGCATACTGGGCAATGGCGAATGTTTATTACAACGGCAGCGCCGGCGGCAGCGTGCCGTTCGGCGACAACCAGATCGCTCTGGGCCTGAAAGCCGATATCTGGAACACCGTGCTGGCGGGCGTCTACGTCCCCAACCTGGGTCTGCCGGGCAACTGGACTTATGCCGTTCAGGCCGCACTGCCGATAGGCTGGGTCAAGGCCGAGGCCGACGTCGGCCGATCTGAGACGGTGCAGGAGGTGACCGGAATAGGCGACATCGCGATCACGCCAATCTCGCTTGGCTGGCACAACGAAGCCTTCAGCAGGTTCTTCTCCGCATCATTGACCGAACCGCGCCCAACGGAGCGTGGGAAAACGGCGATATTGCCTCTATCGGCCTGAACTATTGGACATTTACACCGGCGATCGCGTTTACATATCTCGTGCCCGAGCATGGCCTCGATCTCTCAGCCAGCCTTGGCGTCGACATCAACACAAAGAACACCGACACCGACTACTACAGCGGCGCGGTGGCTCATCTCGACCTGTCTGTTACAAAAAACGTCACCAAGGACCTGGCTTTCGGAGCGGTCGCGGGCTTCATCTACCAGTTCGAGGATGACCGCAGCACGTTTGCCGACGCCCACAATGGCTTCAAGGGCCGCTCGATAGGGTTGGGGCCGCTGGTCAACTACAAGGCCAAATTCGGCGAGAACACCGAGATCGATTTCAAGCTGAAATGGGTGAACGAAGTGTCCGTCGAGAACCGCATGAAGGGCAACGCGATCTTCTTCAACGTTGCCGGAAAGTTCTGAGCGGTAGCAACGGGTGGGCGCGCAATGGTTTTCCTGCTCTGGCCTACTTCAGGATTCTGTTTGTCATTAGCCATTTCACGGAACGGGGCCACGCGTAGTTCGCGCCCATGCGAAGGTCGGTAAAGCCTCCGGAAACAGGTTTTCGGGTCTCAGCGTCAAGGATGCGAATGAACATGGTGTGTTCTGTTCGGTTGACGCGGGTTACGACGCCCAACAGTGCAAGAGACGCGCCGTGGCTCTTGGCAATCTCACCCTCGCAGCCGCCGCAGTTGCGCAATCCGTGCGGCGCAATGGCCTTCTCGTCGATCGCGGGCGCATCGATGACTGTAAAACGTCCGGATTGCGAGAGCATGGTCTTCGCGACCTGCGTCGATTCCGACAGATAGCGCCTGTCGTAATCATCCGGGGGGATTATTCCCGCCCCGGCGCTCTTGTCCTCCAGTTCGAAAGGAAATACCTGGATTGATATCGGCTTTGCCTGCTGTGCGTATGCAAACGGGCAGGCGCCGGAAAGCAACGTCATTAGGGCAATCAATGTGCGAAGGCGCATGGAAGTCCTCCCGTGACTTTGATGGCTCACTCTACACTGTTGCGGGCCGCGGCTGCGGTGAATTTCATTCTTCCTTGTCAATGCGCCGCAGGATCGCGCGATAGCGGCTGCATACGGAGGGATCCACATAGAAATCCACTTCTGCATCAACGATCTCGTCAAGGCGTAGTCCGGGATAATGTGCCTTGACTTTTGCCAGGCTGTTTTGCGCTTGGCTGATCTCGCCGAGTTCGGAATGGCAGACGACAAGACGAACGAGCGACCACCGCGGTACGACAGCCATTTTCGCGTAGCAGGCAATTGCCTCGCGATATCGGCCAGCCGTGGTCAGTAGGATACCGCGAAAGTCGTCATACCATCCCACAGCGTATGGGTCGCGGCGCTGGGCTTCGGTTATTTCACCAAGCCCGTCCTCCGGCCTGTCCGTGTAATTGAGGAAAAGGGCACGGATACTGAGAATGAAGGGGTCATTCGGGTTCAGGGCAACCGCACGGTCAAGACTGATTTCAGCCTGCCTGAATTGGCGCAGGTACAAGAGAGCAAAGCCGGTCGCGAGATGGCCGTACGTCTCGTCGGGGTCGAGCTGCAACGCGGTTTTTGCCATCTCCAGTGCGGAATGCAGATAATCCGGATTGTAGAAGACCCAGAAGAATTTGAGGGTCTCGACAACGCCGAGCATGGCGTGGGCAGCGGCAAACCGCGGATCGAGCTTTACCGCCTGACGCAGAAACGGTTCCGCTTCGTGCGCGGCGTCATAGACGGCCGCCAGTTGCAGCGCCCGCAGGTAAAACTCATAGGCCGACATGTTTCCGGTCGGACGAGCCCTGGTGCGAGAGGTAATCGCGGTTCTGGCCTGCCTGGCGAGGCGGGCTGCAATCATCTGAGCAATTTCGTCTTGGATGGCGAAAATATCGTCGAGCTGGCGGTCGTAATGTTCGCCCCAGATATGGCCCATTGAGACGGCGTCGGTCAGCTGAACGGTGACCCTGACCCGGTTGCCGATCTTGCGCACGCTGCCTTCGACGACATACTGGACGCCAAGCCTCTTTCCCACCTCGGCTACGTCATTCGCCTTGCCGCGGAGCTGGAACGAGGAGTTCCGCGCAATGACCAGGAACTCTCTGAACTTGCCAAGCTCGGCGATGATGTCTTCGGTAATCCCGTCGCTGAAATAGTCCTGTTCGGGATCGCCGCTCATGTTATCGAAGGGAAGAACAGCGATGGATGGCCTGAGTAGAGCCGGAGCTTCTGTTGTAATCGCCAAGGGCCGGGGACCAGCATATTTATAGCCGCGACCATGGACGGTTACGATCATCTCGGCGGGCAGCAGTTTTCGTAACGCCGAAACGTGGACCTGGAGCGTGTTCTCCTCCACCACCAAGCCGGGCCAGACCGCATCGAAGAGTTCGGTCTTGCCGATCACCTCGTCTGGCCTCTCCAGCAACATGGCGAGGATGTCGAAGGATCGCGCCGAAAGCTCCACCGGCCCCTTGGGGCCCAGCAGCCTCCGCTCGTTTCGTTTCAGGCGAAAGTTCCCGAAATCCACGTCCATTTTGTCAAAAGCCCGTCGCTCGGGGGCAGGATAACCCAAGACGGTTCTGATAGCGAACTTCAGGACTGTTCAGGGTTGTTGAAGGCTTTTCAGCTTCAAGCCAAGGACCTGCGTGGGAAGCGGTGTCATCCTCACCGTTACAGGAGGGCGCCATGCCCGACATCTCTGCTATCACCCCAATCGCTGTCCGCCGCTCCAACTTGCAGCGACTAAACACTCCGAGACTCGGAATTGGAGCATCGCTTGCCGCCATATTCGGTTTGCTGGGCGATGCATTCAAAATGGCCTACGTGGACCCATACACCAGTCGCGGTCGCCGGCCGCAGGTCGCCCCAGACGATGCTCTCGAAGGTCGGGATCCCACTTGGTGAGTTGGTCAAGATGCTTGCCGAGTGTCCTCGGCGCAAGCGATCCAGTCAGTGCGGGATGTCTGCACTAGACCCGGACATTGACAATCGTTCCGTGGCGGGGAACGCGATGGAAGCTACCCGGTGGAGTGGGCCGAGGGGGACTTGGGGGAAGCCTCACGTCCACCGGGTTTGTCGCGCATCCTGGTTACGACATGCAAATAGTCCCTCATCGAGCGCGTGATTGCTATCGGGAGAAACCCTGAACATGGCGGGGATTTCCCCCCTTGCATTCCTGTGCCCAAATCGAGGCGCAACGAGACCAGGTGCGCTGGACAGGTCGGAGGGATCCGACGTGCGACTCTCCAGCCATACCCCAGCCGTGCTACCTTGCCCTGGCGATGATCTCCGTTGGTGCGATCAAGCCGTTTTCGAGATTGACGACCACGTTGGCCAGTTTTTGCGCCGCGTTGTCCTTCATCAGGATGTGCGTGCCCAGTGGCGGCGGACCGCCCGCTGCAGCAGCGCGCATCATAACCTCGGCGAAGAACCGGCCGGCGAACCCGCTGCGGTCACGCTGCTTGAGAATGTCGAACCCAGCGGCTTCCAGGCCGTGTCTATATTCCGCCGGGCTTGTGACGAAGCTCGTCTGGGGGCTTGCCGCCCAGGGGACCGGAAAGGTCAACGCACCGTCGCTCGCCCGCATGATGTCAAAAAGGGCGAACGTGGCCCCCGGCTTGAGCACCCGACGCACGCCGCCAAAGAGCGCAGGCTTGTCCTCGATGTTCATGCCAACGTGGATCATGTAAGCGCCGTCGAACGCCGCGTTCGCAAACGGAAGGGACAGAGCACTTGCCTGCCGGTAGGAAACCCTCCCATCAAGCCCAAGTCTCCGGGACAGTGCTTCGGCCGTGCGGACATAATCCTCCGTCAGGTCGATGCCGGTCACGCGGCAGCCGTGTTCGATGGCAAAGTAGCGCGACGGACCGCCGATGCCGCACCCGATGTCGAGGAGATGCTGGCCTGGTTTGAAACCGGCTTGCTCGGCCAAGGCGACTGTGGCTTCGCGTCCGCCGGTGTGGAATTCTTCGACCGGCATAAGATCTTTCGGCGCCAACCTCTCCACATCCTTGCCTGAAGCGTCGAGCGCGTCCAGGATCCTCTGCTCAAGGTCTCGTTGGGCATAGTGCTGTGCGATCCGGTCTTCTGTTTCCGGTGTCATCTGTGTTCCTCCTATCCTGTAGGCCCTCACAGTGCCGCTCTCCAACGAGGCCAAATGGCCGAGCGCTGCATGGGAGGGGTTTGAGATTCTGTAGTGCTCAGTAGAGCACAGGCTCATAAGGGGGCCCTTTCAGCGCAGACCCGAATGCCCGTGACGAGATTTCTGTCGCCATTTGGGGTTTATCGCTACACCAGATCATTCCTTCTTGGCCGGCCCTAAAATAGTCCTCGAAATGTAGTATTTGCGGAAACGGCGAATTGCCTATGTTTGGTCGAAAATATCGCAAGATGTGAGTTGAGGCCTGAGGAGATCATGAGGACCTACGGCCAATTCTGCCCCATCGCCAAGGCTGCTGAAGTGTTTTGCGAACGCTGGACGGCTCTCATTCTTCGAGATCTCGTGGCCGGCGCGACGCGGTTCTCGCAGCTCAAGCGCGGCATACCCCTTGCTTCGCCGACTGTCTTGTCGCGGCGCCTGAAAGACCTAGAAGCCGAAGGTATTGTCGAACGGCGCCGGTCGGAAAGTGGACGGAGTTGGACGTATCACCTGACCTCCGCGGGCCGCGAGTTCGCGCCGATCGTCGAAGGTCTGGGCGTCTGGGGGCAGAGGTGGTCGCGGCGAGAGCTCAAGAAGCATGAGATCAACCTTGGACTGCTCATCTGGGGCCTCGAAATGAGCGTCAGGCCCGAAGCCTTCGGAACGCGACGCTGCGTCGTGAAGCTGACCTTCGTCGATCAGCCGGAGGCCACCAGGCACTGGTGGTTCGTCAACGACGGTGGCCGGGCGGAGCTGTGCGTCGAGGAACCCGGATATGAGGTGGATCTCTATCTGGCGTCTACATTGCCGGACATGATCTACGTATACCGGGGCGATCTATCCGTTTCGGGCGCCTGCGCGCAGGGACGCATTGATGTGCATGGCGCTGCGTGGGCGCGGCGTGCGCTCCCGCGCTGGCTGGCGCCCTTCCCCCTTGCGCATGTGAGGTCGCAGCGAGCAGACGCGCTGGCCTTGTAGGGGACAGCGCGCTCTGAGTTACAGCCTGCCAAACGTCCGATCTGGCGCAACGGGCCGATGAATTCGTCATCCATGTATCTTGGCGCCGGTGGCATCGAAATCCGGCGTTGCCGGCAACAATCTAGACGGCAAGCGCAATCAGGCAGGCGGCAAGCACGGCGGCGATATACAGGTCCGACCACATCGCCAGCTTTTCCTTGCTGTTCAAATCGCGGTTGCGGACATGCTGAATGCCGGCAAGTCCAAAGAACAGTGCGCCCGCGACCGCAGCCGGAACGATCCATCCGGAAAACCACAGGCTGAGCAGACCGACAAGGCCGATGGCGAGGTTCCCGAACCCGAGCTCGACGACGAGTTTGGACGCCGCAGGATCGCCTATCTCGAAGATTTCCTTGGCCGTGAACTCGGGTTTGGTCACTTGCCGAATTCCTGCGCTGAACAGACGAGCGCCTACCGACCAGAATACGAACCACTTCGTGGCGGATGATGCCAGGTCCGATTGGGAGGAAAATACCTCAACTAAAATCGACGATATCGGCAGGACGATCATGAACGCTACGATCGCGAACAGCTGCACGTCGTCCTCCACCATGATGGTCTCGTAGTGCTCAAGCGATTATCACTCTGCGAGACATTCGAACAGCGTGTCGCGACGTTGCTGATGAAGCAGTTCGCGCCGGCTAAATCTATCTATTGCTGCTACAGGTAGAGCCGGGCATCGCGCAGTTGGAAGGCACGTAGCCCGGTTGCCCGGCGGTGTTGCTTTGGCAGCCCCCCAGCACACCCACAGTGACAAGGATCATCAACAATTCGCGAAGCTGTGACATTTCCGATCTCCTCGCATGACCCGGCTTGAATGTCAGCGGATGTAGCCGACCTGTGCCACCGCCGGACGGCGCTCTCCTAACGATTGGACGAGGCCGCCACGTGGTAATGGTTGCCGATCGCTTAGTTCGACATCGCTTCCACCTCGGTGACGATCAGCTTCTCGCCCAAGCGCGAGATCTCGAGGCTTTGGCCTGGTTCTCCCAATTTGCCCGGCAAGGATATCCTGGCCGACTGACCTTCAGCGAGAGTGGTCGAGAAGCGCACCGGAGAGCCGTTGTCACCCTCCGCTATCGTCGCGACAACGCGATAGCCGTCCTTTTCGCCCGTGTAGTAGACAACGCCATCAAAACGGCCGAGACGGATACTCTCTCCCGCCTTGGCGGATATTTCACCGGCGTGCAGCGGAGACGCGGTCAGGAAGATTGCCGCCAGGCCACCAATGACGTTGATCATCCTGGGGTTTGGTTTCGGTTGGTCCGGTCTCGGATGGGCGTGGGAACGCGATTGCACGCGCTGACGGGAAAGAGATTGCTCGGGCGAAGCTCTACGATTGTTTGCGGTGGCGGGGTTCATGACACGCTCCAATGTTGACAGTGTTAACTTTCGGGCCTTGACATAAGACGCTAAGTAGGCAATGTCAACATATGTTTACGATGACAACTTCGTGAGGTGAGAATGCAGGAAACCGACCGCCCCTATCACCATGGCGATCTGAGGCGCACGGTCATAGAGACCGCAATGGCTATGCTGCACGAGGACAAGGGTTGGCAGTTCACGCTAAGGGAGGTGGCGCGCCGCGCCGGCGTCAGCCATGCCGCTCCCTACAAGCACTTTCCGGACAAGGCCGCCCTGCTTGCCGAAATGGCGCTACTGGGATTCGACAGGCTGCACAAGGCGCTGACGACGACGAAGCCAAAGGAGCCAGGTTCCTTGCGGGACGAATTCTTCGCGCTGGGGCGGACCTATGTCCGGTTTGGAACGTCAAATCCGGGTCTCTATCGGCTCATGTTCAGCGGGGAGGCCGGCAAGGCGGCGGAGGTACATTTGAGCGAGAGAGCTCTTGCTGCGCTCGGCGTCGTGATCGAACTGTTGGAGCGGGGCCAGGCCGAGGGAGTGCTGCGCAAGCGTGATGTGCGCGGCCAAGCTACAGCCTGCTTGGCGCAAATGCATGGCATCACCATGTTGGCCATCGACGGTTTGCTGCTGCGCGAAAAGGTTGGTCCGAAACCGTTGGATGCCGCCCTTGCCACGCTGCTTGAGGGGTTGGAGACATGACCGCGCGGTGCAGGGCTTCGTCGTGACCAAGCCCTCCCTGGGATTGGCGACGCGATTTTACCGACCCCACCTCAATGCCGCCGTGTGGACGGGCGCATCCCAGAGGCTTGCAACCCGGTCATCGAGCATTGTCAGCGTGATCGAGCAACCGGCCATATCGAGCGAGGTCACGTAGGAGCCAACGAGTGAACGCACAATCCTGACGCCACGCTTTTCCAGCATTTTTCGCGCGCTGTTGTACATCAGGTAGAGCTCCATCGAGGGCGTGCCGCCAAAACCGTTGACGAAGAGCAGTGCGTCGCCTTTTAGGGCCGCTCCGAAGTCACTGGCGATTGCCGCGCAAATTTCTTCAACGATTGCGTCGGCTGGCTGCAGATTGGCGCGGCGGCGGCCAGGCTCGCCATGGATGCCGACACCGAACTCCATCTCGTCATCGGCTATCTCGAAATTCGGCTTGCCGGCTGCAGG
Organism: uncultured Alphaproteobacteria bacterium; assembly: GCA_963726065.1. Lineage (GTDB taxonomy): Bacteria > Pseudomonadota > Alphaproteobacteria > Rhizobiales > Rhizobiaceae > Neomesorhizobium. The sequence continues at coordinate 17,678 of CAVSAU010000013.1, read as the reverse complement.
CACGGTGCATGAGGTCAGCGCGACGCCCATCGAGCGGGTCGCGCGGTTGACCTTGTCGCCGAGTCCCTTGAGTTCCTTGAGCGCCAGGCCTTCCTCTGCAGCCGCCCCAACGATCTTTTCGACCACCAGCGTGCCGGCGACGCCACGACGACCGGTCGTGTAGAGCGAATCTTCGACGGCTACGTCGTCATTGGTGAGGACCTGCATGACGTCTTGCGACATTTCGGCGGCCATGTCGAAATTCATCACGTCGCCTTCGTAGTTCTTGACGATGAAGAGGCATCCCGCACCGGTGTTCACCTCGGCCGCCGCCTCCATCATCTGGTCGGGTGTCGGCGAGGTGAACACCTGGCCGGGACAGGCGGCGTCAAGCATGCCGTGGCCTACCAGCCCGCCATGCAGCGGCTCGTGACCGGAGCCGCCTCCCGAAATCAGCGCCACCTTGCCGGGCTTCAGCGTTTTGCGGCGGATGAACTTGTGCCCGCCGCCCAGCATCAGGATATCGGAATGCGCCGCGGCAAAACCATCGAGGCTTTCGGTCAACACAGTGTCGACGGCGTTGATGAACTTCTTCATGTTTCCCTCCCGTTGCGGCGAAGCTCTGCCCGCCGTCTCAGCTGCCCTTGCTGGCGATGCTGGTGATCCTGTGGATGAATTCGTTGATCGCGCGGTCCAGCGCAGCGTTCTGCTTGGTGTTGCCAAGGTCGGGCACGGTCAGCGAGATGTGGCGCGTACGGCGCAATTCGCCCTCAGCAGAAGTCTTTCCCGGGTGCGCGTCGCGGTAAGCGGCAAGAAAGGCGTCGCGCTCCGGTGCGTTAAAATGGCAGACCGAGAAAATGGCTGTCAGGTGTTTCGAGGGTATCGGCGTCGAATATGTCGGGCTGGTGATCTGCGTGATGAAACTGCGATGCTTGCCCAGTGCGTCGGCAAGCCGTTGGCGCGTACCGGATGGGCGCTGCTCGATCACGGCGGACAACACGCTTTTGTAGGTACGGATCGCAGCTTCGGCATCGATCGGAACGGACGACGGCTTCCTCGCCATGTCTACACCGTGACGCCGGCAATCGCGGCCTTGGCGAGCGCCAGTTGCGCGGGCGCGACGGACACGTCGCGCAGGCCTGCCTTGAGCAGGAGCGGCAGCGCGGCCGGGTCGCCGCCCGCATCGCCGCAGAGACTGACCGGAATGTGGTGCTGGCGGCCAAATTCCGTAACATCGGCGACCAACCGGAGCACCGCAGGATGCGTTGCGGAATTGAGCCTCGCCACAGCCGTGTTGTCGCGCGCAGCCGCCATCACATACTGCGTCAAATCGTTCGAACCGATGGAGAAGAAGGCGACATCGGAAAAGAGTTCCGGGGCAATCGCCACGGACGGAACCTCTACCATGATGCCGAGCGGCGGCATTGCATATGGTTCGCCGGCCGCGGCAAGTTTCTTCGCCTCTTCGGCAAACAGGGTTGTGGCGCGCGCATATTCCTCATGCACCGCGATCATAGGGAACATCACCTTCAGATTGCCGTGGACCGCCGCCCTCAGCAGCGCGCGCGCCTGGATGCAAAAAACATCCGGACGCGCGAGGGCCAGGCGAATGCCTCGCAAGCCGAGAAACGGATTGCCTTCCTCGACGGTGAAGCCCGGCACCGGCTTGTCGCCGCCGGCGTCGATGGTGCGGATCGTTACAGGCTTTTCCGCGGCCCATTCGAGCACCTTGCGGTAGGCGTGGTACTGCGCCTCTTCATCAGGCAGGCCAGCCGCCTTGCTGAACAGGAGCTCGGTTCGCATCAGGCCGACGCCGTCGCAACTCCTGATGTCGATGCGATCGAGGTCCACGGGGTCGGCAACGTTGATGAGAACGCGTACCGGCACGCCGTTTTTTGTCATCGCCGGCTTCATGACGCCCTCTTCGGCGCGACGCGAACGCTCGCCATAAGCGGTCGAGGACTTGCGGAAGGTTTCAATGTCGGCCGCGGTCGGTTGAAGTACGATGCCGCCATGTTCGGCGTCGAGCAGAGCAAGGCCGGCGACCTCCCTGGCTGCGCTGCCGAGCCCCACCACCATCGGTACGCCGCGCGAGCGCGCCAGCATCGCCACATGGCTTGCCGAACTGCCCTTCGCCAGCGCGATGCCGCCGCCGGCCGACCAGTCCGTCGCCAGGAAACGCGTCGGTGTTATGTCATCGCCGAACAGGATCGCACCCGGCGGCGCGGCCTGGCTTCCCGCAGAGGTCAGAACATCGAGAACCTGCTGGCGGATATCCTTGAGGTCGGCGGCCCGCGCCCGGAAATACGCGTCCTCGGCAGCTTCGTAGCCGGCGATCTCGCCAGCCAGCGCAGCGGACCATGCCTGGTCCGCCGGCGCCCCTGCCTTGATTGCATCGAAAGCCGCGGCGGAGAGCAAATCGTCGGCAAGCATGGCAAGCTGAAACTCCAGCATGTCGGTCGCTTCGCCGGTGGTGGTGGCTGCAAGTGCTGCGAGCTGCTTGGACGCCGCTGCAATCGCAGTCTCCAGCGCCGCTGCTTCCGCTGCTGCCGAACCTTTTGAAAGATAGCTGGCTGCGTCGTTGTCCATGCAGAAGGTCGGGCCTTCCGCATAGCCTCCTGAAGCGGGTGTTCCAGTCAGCCTAAGCGGTCCGGACATGGGCTTCGCCCTCGGCGGCCTCGTCGAAATCGCGCTCGACCAGCGCGACCAAAGCCGTAACGGCGCTTTCTGCACCCTCGCCACTTGCCCGCAAGTGCAGCACCGTGCCCTTGGGAGCCCTGGCTGCCATCACCTTTACGATGCTTTTTGCGTCGATCCACGGCCCTTCGGCGGCAAGCGCCAGCTCGATGTTGGCAGTAAACGTCTTTGCCAGTTTGGTGAACTTCACCGAAGGGCGGGCGTGGAGCCCGACCGCGTGGGTGATCTCAACCTGTGCCATTGCAGTCGCCGACATCATTTCTTCCCGTTCATCACGCCGGCGAGAGCTCATGTGCGGTCGCCACGACTTCCTTGAGCGATGCCCCGCCCGATGCCTCCGTCGCAGCCATCACCGCGCCTTCAACGATTGGAGCATTGCATATCACGATGCGGCTTGCCCGCGGGCCGCCTATCATCTCGATAGCCATTTCACTGTTTGTCTCGGCGCCGCCGAGATCCACGAGCATGGCAACGCCGGCTTCGGACCATGCCCGGTCGATTGCCTCCATGATCGCACCGACCTGTGTGCCGAGCCCGCCGTCCGGATTGCCGCCGCACCAGGCAAGCGGCACTTCCTCGCCAACCATCTGGCGCACCATATCTGCCGTGCCTTCGGCGACCTTGGGCGAATGCGATACGATGACAATGCCGACATTCTTCATTGGCCGTGCTCCATGACTTTCGCGACCGCCCGCACGATCAGCGCTGAAGAGCGCGCACCGGGGTCGATATGCCCGATCGAGCGATCACCCAGGAACGAAGCGCGGCCGCGCATCGCCTTGACGGGCCTGGTTGCTTCGGCGGCAACATCGGCAACATCGGCCACGTCGCCGGGAGACTTGCCGGCCGCGACGGCAGCCTCCACCGGATAAAGCACGTCGAGCATGGTCTTCTGTCCAGCCTGCGATTTGCCGCGCGCGGCAACCGCAGCGATCGCCTTCGCCAACGCTGCCGTGAAGTCCGCCCGGCTGGGTTTGGCTGGCAGCTCCTTGCCGAGGCTCAAGAACAGCGTCCCGAACAGGGGACCGGATGCACCACCCACCGTCATCACCAGCTTGGTGCCGATGGCCTTGAACGCCTCCGGCAGGGGTTGGCCCGCCAGAGCGGCGGAATTCGGCGCGTACTGCCTCGAAGCCGCGCTTCATGTTGAGCCCGTGATCACCGTCGCCGATCGCCTGATCGAGAGCGGTCAGTTCGTCGGCATGCGCCGAGATCGTGTCGGCAACCGCGTCGATCAGCGCCGGAAGATCAATCTTGCTCATGGCCGTGGCATCCATCGTCATCCCGCAATCCTGTTGCCTGCGCCGTCGAAATAGAGTGGCGCCCTTAGCTGGATGGTGACGCGGTCGCCTTTTTTGAACAGGGAGTCCGGGTCGGTCAACGTCACCAGCTTGCGATTCCCGACTGTCAGATGCAGGTGGTTCTGGTCGCCCAAATGCTCGACCCAGTCAACTGTCCCGTGGGCATGGCCATTTTCTACCCTGCGGATTGTCAGATGCTCGGTGCGCGCTCCGATGGTCTTCGTACCGGTGGGCGCGGCTGTGTCCTGAAGCAGGTCGGCCGGCAGCAGGTTGATGGCCGGCTGGCCAAGGCGGGCCGCAACATGCAGGTTCGCCGGTTCCGTGTAGATCTCCCTCGGTGTTCCGATCTGCACCAGCCGACCCTCCGCGAGGATGCCGATACGGTCGGCCATCGTCATTGCCTCTATCTGGTCGTGGGTGACGTAGAGCATGGTCGCGCCCAGCTCGGCCTGAATACGCTTAAGCTCAAGCCTCAGATCGCCGCGCAGCTTGGCGTCGAGCGAGGAGAGCGGCTCGTCCATCAGGTAGATGGCGGGCTTTCGCACCAGCGCGCGGCCGATCGCCACGCGCTGCATCTCGCCACCGGAAAGCCGCGTCGACTTGTTGCCCAGTTTATGGTCGATGCGCACCAATTTCGCTACCTCGGCGACGCGCATCCTGATCTCGTCCTCCGTCAACTTGCGCGCCGGCGAACGCAGCGGGAAGGCAAGGTTCTCGGCAACGGTCAGGTGCGGGTAGAGCGAGTATTGCTGGAACACGAAGGCGACGTCGCGCCAGGCCGGTTCGAGCTTGGTGACGTCGCGCCCATCGATCACGATGGAGCCGCTATCGGGCCGTTCCAATCCGGCGACGAGGCGAAGCAGCGTTGTCTTTCCTGCACCGGTCGGCCCGAGTATCACCACGAACTCGCCATCCGATATGCTCAGCGTCAGGTCCTTGATAGCCTCGGTGTCGCCGAAGGCCTTCGACACATTGCGCAGAGAAACATCAGCCATGCGTTGCTCTTTCCCCTGCGCGAGCTCTTGCACTTGTGGCGATGGCGCGCCCGGACGCCTGTTCGAAGAGCGACAGGCGCTGGGCGTTGAAGGAAAGCCCGACCGGTGCTCCCAAACGCAGCTCGATATCGGCCGGAACGCGCGCCTTCAGCATGCCGTCAGCTGTTTCGACGGCGACGATCTGCGTGGTGCCGAGATATTCGGTGCCGTAGATGGCGCCGCGAAGTTTCGAGGCCTCGTCGAAACGGATGTGCTCGGGCCTGACCCCGAGCGCCAAGTCGGTGGCCGCGAAATCCTCGCGGATTTCGGGTACTGCGACCGTTGCCCCCTGGACGACGACCTCCTTGGCGCCCTTCTGCAATCCGCCGCCGAACTTCAAGAAGTTCATCGGCGGCGAGCCGATGAAATCGGCGACGAACATTGTCGCTGGATGGTCGTAGATCTCCTTGGGCGTGCCGAACTGCTCGATCAGGCCGTAATTCATGACCGCGATCTTGTCGGCCATCGACATCGCCTCCATCTGGTCATGCGTGACATAGACCGTGGTCGCGTGGATTCGGTTGTGCAGTTCGCGCAGTTCATGGACCATGAGGTCGCGGAATTCCGCGTCGAGCGTGCCGAGCGGCTCGTCCATCAGAAAGCATTTCGGCCGCCTCACAATGGCTCGGCCAAGCGCCACGCGCTGGCGGTCGCCCCCAGCAAGCCCCGACACCGGTCGATCGAGCAGATGGTCGATGCGCAACAGCTTCGCCGTCTCCTCAACCCGTTGTTTGATGTCCGCCTTCGGCATGCCCTGGGCGAGCAAAGGAAAACCCATGTTCTTGCGCACGTTCATGTGCGGATAAAGCGCGAAGAGCTGGAAGACGAAGGCGATATCGCGCTCGCGGGCTCGCAGCATCGTCACGTCTTCGCCGCCGAGCAGGATCTGTCCCCCGGTCGGCAACTCCAGCCCCGCGATCATTCTGAGCGTCGTCGTCTTGCCGCAGCCGGAAGGCCCGAGCATGACGAAGAACTCCCCGTCATTGACGACGAAGTTCGAATCCTCGACCGCCACGAACGATCCGAATTCCTTCCTCAGGTTCTGAACGCGAATCTCGGCCATCGCCTACTCCGGGAACTTCGAGACGATGATGAACATCGCGGTGCCGAAAAGCATCGTGACGAACGACCAGGTGTAGAGCGTCAATGCGAAGGGCTGAAACAGCATCAGGAAGCCGATACCGATGATTGCTGTCGCGATGTTTTCCAAAAGCCCGCGGCGCAGCCAGCCGGGCCAGTTGGGGCGCCGCTTCTTTGTCGTCGCCGCGCTCATTTGCGCACTGCCCCGAATGTGATGCCGCGCAGGAGCTGTTTCCTGAGCAGGATGGTGAAGACAAGGATCGGAACCAGGAACACCGTCGTTCCCGCGGCCACCGCCGGCCAATCCTGTCCGCCTTCACCGATGATCGTCGGGATGAAGGGCGGGGCTGTCTGCGCCGTGCCGGAGGTGAGCAGCGAAGCGAAGGCGTATTCGTTCCAGGCGAAGATCAGGCAGAAGATCGCCGTCGCCGCGATGCCGGTCGTGGCTTGCGGCAGCACAACCTTGCGGAAAGCCTGAAGCCGCGTGTAGCCGTCAATCATCGCGGCTTCCTCGTATTCCCTGGGGATCTCGTCGATGAAGCCCTTGAGCAGCCACACCGCCAAGGACACGTTGACGGCCGTGTAGAGAAGGATCATGCCGAGCGCGGTGTCGGAAAGGCCGAGTTCGCGGTACATCAGGTAGATCGGGATTGCCACGGCGATCGGCGGCATGAACCGCGTCGACAGGATGAAAAACAGCAGATCATCGGCCAGGGGCACGCGGAAGCGCGAGAAGCCATAGGCGGCAAGTGTGCCGAGGAACACCGCGCAGAAAGTCGAGCCGAAGGCGATGATCAATGAATTGACGAAGCGAGGCAGGAAATTTGATGGCCCGGCAATCACCATGTTGCGCTTGCGCGTTGTCTCGTCGCAGAACGAAGTCGCCGGCGGCAGCGAGCTAATGTATTCCGGCGTCTGGCGGGTGCGTGTCGTAAACAGGTTGCAATAGCCTTCGATCGACGGCGTGAAGAGCACTTTCGGCGGATAGGCGATGGAATCGGGCGGCGTCTTGAAGCTCGTTGCAAATATCCAGAGCAGCGGGATCATCGAGACCAGCGCATAAACGACGACCACAGTTGCAGCCACACGTTTCGAGGTCGTGCTCGGCTCGACGACTGAATGGGCGGTGGCGCTCATCGGCTTTTCACCCTGTTCAGCATTTTGACGTAGATATTGGCGAGCCCGAAAACAGCGACGAAGAGGATAATGGCGAAGGCCGACGAGAAGCCTGTGCGCCATTTCTCGAAAGCCTCGCGTTTGAGCGTGATCGACGCGACTTCCGTGGTCGAGCCCGGTCCGCCGCCGGTGAGCAAGTTCACCATGTCGAACATTTTGAAGTTTTCGATGCCGCGGAAGAGGACCGCCAGCATGATGAAGGGCAGCGCCATCGGCAGCGTGATCGACCAGAACTGCCGCCAGTTGGAAGCGCGGTCGACCTCTGCCGCTTCATAGATGTAGTCGGGGATGGAGCGCAGGCCGGCAAGGCAGATCAGCATCACGTACGGCGTCCACATCCAGGTGTCGACGATGATGATGGCCCACGGCGCCAGCTTCACCGAGGAAAGCATCAGAATGTCTGTCGGCGGGATGCCGGTGAAGAACGAGATTATGTAGGTGAAAAGCCCGATCTGCGGCTCGTAAAGGAAGCGCCAGAAGTTGCCCACTACCGCCGGCGACAGCATCATCGGAACCAGGATAATGGTCGTCCAAAAGGCGTGGCCGCGAAACTTCCGGTCAATAAGATAGGCGAGCGTGAAGCCGATCAACGTCTGAAGAAGGATCGTCCAGAATACGAAATGGGCGGTCGCCTGCATGGCGATCCAGGTGTCAGTGTCGGTCAGGATACGCGAATAGTTGGAGAGTCCAATGTTCTTGATCGGCTCGTTCGGGCGGTTCGCCCGGTAGTTGGTGAAAGAGAGCTGGATCGCCCATATCAGTGGAAAGATATTGATCGCGAGCAACAACACGATCGTTGGCGCGATGAATATCCAGGCAACCATCCGGTCGGACAGACCACGTATGCGCTTGGCCAGAGTGCCTGGCGTCGCCCGCGCGGCGGCTTCCGCCGCTCGATCCAGTATCGACGAGGTAGTGTCCGTCACGACAGATTTTCCGCTCGGCAAATCTTGCATGTTTCGGGTGTCTCCGCCCCGCGCCATTCTATACGGCGCGGGGCGGGCTTGGGAGGCGCGACGGCTACATCTTGCCGTCGTCCTGGAATATTTCGGTCCAGTCGGCCACGAGGCCGTCCAGCGCATCTTTGGCGGTGCCCTGTCCGGCCACCACATAGTCATGGAAACGTTTCTGCGAGGCCTGCAGCAGCGAGGCATAGCTCGGCTCCGCCCAGAAATCCTTCACGATCGCCATGGAGTCGAGGAAGGTCTTGGCGTAGGGCTGGCTTTCGGGGAACTTGGGGTCTTCGACAACAGCCTTGAGGCAGGAGAAGCCACCGAGCGACCACCACTTGGCCTGCACATCCTTGTCGGCGAACCATTTGATGTACTTCAGCGCCGATTCCTGCTTGTCGGAATAGGACACCACCGAGATGCCCTGGCCGCCAAGTTGGGCGAACTGCTCGCCGTCCGGTCCTGCCGGGTTGGCGAAGAAACCGACCTTGTCGCCGCCGACCGCCTCGTCCTTCTGCAGGCCGGGCCATGTGAAGGCGAAGTTCATGTGCATCGCCACCTGGCCGGATTTGAAGGCGTCCACGCCTTCGCCCATGTAGCTGTTCGAGGCGCCAGGAGGCGTGCAGCAGTCGTAGAGTGACTTGTAGAATTCGAGGCCCTTCACCGATTTCTCGGAATTTACGAAGCCTTCCATGTCGTAGGGCTTGTCCGGGTTCTCGTATTTGAAGCCATAGGAATAGAGCACGTCCATGACGCCCATGGTGACGCCCTCGGAACCGCGCTCTGTGTAGATAGACGCGCCGTAGACCTTCTTGCCGTCGATCTCGCGGTTCTGGAAGAATTCGGCGACTTGCTTCAACTGGTCGAAGGTTTTGGGCGCGTCCAGATCCCAACTGTACTTGTCTTTGAATTCCTTCTGCAGCTCGGGATTCGAGAACCAGTCCTTGCGATAGGTCCAGCCAACCACGTCGCCCATCGCCGGGAGCGCCCAGTAGTTCGGCGTGCCCTTCGGCCATTGCGAATAGCCGACGACGGTCGCGTCGACGAAGTCGCTCATCTTGATCCCTTCCTTGTCGAAGAAATCGTTCAGCTTAACGTAGTGGCCGTTCTCCGCGGAGCCGCCGATCCATTGGCTGTCACCGATGATCAGGTCGCAGAGTTTGCCCTTGGAGTTGAGCTCGTTGAGGAACCGATCCGCATAGTTGGTCCAGGGGACGAACTCGAATTTCATGCCGATGCCGGTCTGCGCGGTGAAGTCCTTCGACAGTTCGACCAGCGCGTTCGCCGGGTCCCACGCGGCCCAGCAGAGCGTCAGATCTTCGGCCTGCGAAACGCTCGTCATGGCGGACGAGGCGAGTAACCCCGCAGCCAGGCCGACCGACATTTTCAACGTCGATTTCATGCCTTCCTCCCATTAGCGAAGCCATCGGATTGACGACCTCAAAACTCCAACCCCTCTCCTCCGGGGGGCTCAAACCCGCATCGAACGATGTTTAGTAGTTTTGTTTAGTAAAAGCACAAATTACTAAACAAACAAGTGGGAAATTGTGCTGCGCTGCACAACCATGCATTGCTTCGCCCCCGCTATCGCCGTGAGTCGTTTCTTTTGCGAGACTCGTTCTGTCGATTTACTCCGCCAAACACGCATGTCAGCCGCGCTTGACGCCACTATTGTTACTGCCTATTTTTTAGACGGCCTTTCCATTCTGCATAAAGAAACGGCAGGTGGGCTTTGGCATGGTTGACTGCCGACCAATCGGCCACAGAGCATAAACGCTTGATAACGCTTCAATAGAGGTGGCAGTGAGCGGCGCTTCTCCAACTGGCACGGTGGTTGCTTTGCATATCGCAGTGCAGCAACCCTGTTCGGAGGTGTCCACCATGAGGGGTAATTTCTCGACGTACACGAATTTCCTGGCAGCCGCGGCGATTACGGCGAGCATGAGCTTCGCCGCTCCGGCGATCGCTCAGGAAGAGACCATCAAGGTCGGTATCCTCCACTCGCTTTCGGGGACGATGGCGATATCGGAAACCACTCTCAAGGACACGATGCTGTTCCTGATCGACGAGCAAAACAAGAAAGGCGGCCTGCTCGGCAAGAAGCTCGAGGCCGTCGTCGTCGACCCCGCATCGGACTGGCCGCTGTTTGCCGAGAAGGCGCGCGAGCTGATTGAGAAGGACAAGGTGGCCGCGGTGTTCGGCTGCTGGACGTCGGTGTCGCGCAAATCCGTTCTGCCGGTGTTTGACGAACTCAACTCGCTGCTTTTCTACCCCGTCCAATATGAAGGCGAGGAAAGCCAGCGCAACGTCTTCTACACAGGCGCTGCCCCCAACCAGCAGGCCATTCCCGCCGTCGACTATCTTATGAGCGAGGACGGAGGATCCGTGGAGCGCTGGGTGCTGGCCGGCACCGACTACGTCTATCCGCAGACCACCAACAAGATCCTGCAGGCCTATCTCGAATCGAAGGGCGTGGCCAAGGAAGACATCATGGTCAACTACACGCCGTTCGGTCATTCCGACTGGCAGACCATCGTTACCGACATCAAGAATTTCGGTTCCGCCGGCAAGAAGACGGCTGTCGTCTCGACCATCAATGGCGACGCCAACGTGCCCTTCTACAAGGAGCTCGGCAACCAGGGGATCAAGGCCGAGGACATTCCGGTCGTCGCCTTCTCGGTGGGCGAGGAAGAACTCGCTGGTCTCGATACCGCTCCGCTGGTCGGCCACCTGACCGCCTGGAACTATTTCCAGTCGGTCGACACGCCGGAAAACAGCGACTTCATCGCCAAATGGCAGGAATACACCAAGAATCCGAAAGCGCGTCACCAACGACCCGATGGAAGCGCATGTGATCGGCTTCAACATGTGGATCAAGGCGGTCGAGAAGGCCGGCGCCACCGATCCTGATGCCGTGATCGACGCCATCGTGGGCGTCTCGGTGCCCAACCTGTCGGGCGGCTTCTCGACCATGATGCCCAACCACCACATCACCAAGCCGGTGCTGATCGGCGAGATCCAGGCCGACGGTCAGATGGAGACTGTCTGGGAGACCTCTGGCCTCGTGGTTGGCGACGAATGGTCCGACTATCTGCCGGACTCGAAGGATCTGATCGCCGACTGGCGGGCGCCGCTGTCATGCGGAAACTTCAACGTCGCCACCGGCAAATGCGGCGGCAAGGGCATCAACTGACCCGTGCCCGAGTAACGCGCCATACCGCGCAGCTTCCGGGCCGATTCCAACCTCCCTTGGCCCGGAAGCCCTGCTTGAGCGACAACCAAACGACATGACAAAACCCGTTCCACATCGCCCACGTCTGTCCCGCATCACCCCCTCAAGTGACGGGGGTTCGGTCGAACGCTGGGCCACAACATGGAAGGATGTCTTCGCCATCTTTTTCTTCGCCGTGGCGTTGATCTTCCATTTCTCCTCACCAGCCCAGGCCGACGAAGCTGCGCTGCGGACCATCATCGCCAAATTCGCCACCGCCAAAAACTTCCAGACAACCGTACAAATCGTGAGGGAACTGGCCGCAACCGGCGATCCGTCGGTCGAGCGCTCGCTGACCGCGCTCTCAAACGGCGATCTCTATTTCCGCAAGGCCGATGCGAGCGTCTTCATAGGCAAGGAGCAAGGCCAGACCATCATGCTCGCCGATCCATTGAACGGCGACGGCGCAGGCGAGGCCACCAAAGCCGAGGTCACCAAGATCAAGGTGAACAATACGCTGCGGCGAACCGTCCGCGATGCCCTGGGTGGACTGACGCTGAGTTCCGCCGATCCCGCAGCCCGCCTTGCCGCCGCGCGCACGATGTTCAAGACGCCCGATGCGGCAACCATCGAGGCGCTCGATGCGGCGATCCTCAACGAGGCGGTCACCAGCGTGAAGAAGCAGCTCGAGCAGGCCCGCGCCTCCGCTGTGCTCGTCTCCGACCTGCCGGCAAGCGAAAAGCTGGCTGCGATTTCCGTGTTGAAGGCGCGCGGTGATCGCGATGCGCTTTCGTTGCTCACCGCCTTTGCAGCAGACGCCGAAGACGGCGCCGTCAAAGAAGCCACCGAAGGCGCCATCGCTGGCATCACCGGCACGCTCGCCATCTGGAATGCCGCGCAAAACGTCTGGTACGGTATATCGCTGGGATCGGTGCTGCTGCTCGCGGCGATCGGCCTGGCCATCACGTTCGGCGTCATGGGCGTCATCAACATGGCGCATGGCGAGATGGTGATGCTCGGCGCCTACACCACCTTCGTCGTGCAGAACATCATCCGCAGCTCCTTTCCCGGCTTGTTCGACTGGTCGCTGGCGATCGCGCTGCCGCTCGCCTTCCTGGTTGCCGGTGCGGTCGGACTGGCCATCGAGCGCGGCATCATCCGCTTTCTCTACGGCCGCCCGTTGGAAACGCTGCTTGCCACCTGGGGCGTATCGCTGATCCTGCAGCAGGCGGTGCGGACCATCTTCGGCCCTACCAACCGCGAGGTCGGCAATCCGTCTTGGATGTCGGGCGGTTTCGAAATCGGCCAGCTGGCGATCACCTGGAACCGGCTGTGGATCGTCGTCTTCTCGTTGGGGGTTTTCGCCATCCTTCACTACGTGATGAAACGCACGCCGTGGGGCTTGCAGATGCGCGCCGTTACCCAGAACCGGCGCATGGCCGCGTCGATGGGGATACGCACACCATGGGTCGACGCGCTGACATTCGCTTTGGGTTCCGGTATCGCCGGCATTGCCGGGGTGGCGCTCAGCCAGATCGACAACGTGTCGCCCAATCTCGGCCAGGGCTACATCATCGACAGTTTCATGGTCGTCGTGTTCGGTGGCGTCGGCAACCTGTGGGGCACGCTGGTCGGCGCCTTCTCGCTCGGCATCCTCAACAAGTTCCTTGAGCCCTATGCCGGCGCCGTGCTCGGTAAGATCCTGGTGCTGGTGCTCATCATTCTGTTCATCCAGAAACGCCCGCGCGGCCTGTTCGCGCTCAAGGGCAGGGCGGTGGAAGCATGATCGGAGCCTTGGCATGATTACGGGCCGCTTTTTCGCCGCGGGCGCCGACCGTCGCATCCTCATCACCATCCTGCTCCTGTTGGCGACGGCGGTGATCGTGCCCATCCTGAATCTGGCCGTGCCGTCCACAAGCGCCCTGCATGTGCCGAGCTACATCGTGGCGCTCACCGGCAAATATCTCTGCTATGCGCTGCTGGCTTTGGCGCTCGATCTGGTCTGGGGCTATTGCGGCATCCTTTCGCTTGGCCATGGAGCTTTCTTCGCGCTCGGCGGCTATGCCATGGGCATGTATCTGATGCGGCAGATTGGAGACCGCGGCGTCTACGGCAACCCGCTGCTGCCGGATTTCATGGTGTTCCTCAACTGGAGGGAACTGCCGTGGTTCTGGTACGGTTTCGACCAATTCTGGTTCGCCGCCCTGATGGTGATGCTGGTGCCTGGAATGCTGGCCTTCGTCTTGGGTTGGTTCGCCTTCCGCTCCAGGGTCACCGGCGTTTATCTCTCGATCATCACCCAGGCGATGACCTATGCGCTGCTGCTCGCCTTCTTCCGTAACGACATGGGGTTCGGCGGCAACAACGGCCTCACTGATTTCAAGGAGATTCTGGGCTTCAACGTGCAGGCGAGCAGCACGCGCTCGGCGCTGTTTGCCGCGACCGCGCTAGCGCTTGCACTGGCTGTGTTCGTCACCTGGCGGATCGTCGGCTCCAAATACGGCAAGCTGCTGATGGCCGTGCGCGACGCCGAAAGCCGCACCCGCTTCCTCGGCTGGCGGGCGGAAAACGTCAAGTTGTTCGCCTTCACCGTGTCAGCTGTCATGGCCGGTATCGCGGGCGCGCTTTACGTGCCGCAGGTCGGCATCATCAATCCGGGCGAGTTCGACCCCGCCAACTCGATCGAGGTGGTCATCTGGACGGCCATCGGCGGTCGCGGCACCATTGTCGGCCCCATCATTGGCGCCATCCTCGTGAACACTGGCAAGAGCTGGTTCACGGGCGCCTTGCCGGAACTCTGGTTGTTCGCGCTCGGCGGCCTGTTCGTTGCAGTCACCCTGTTCCTGCCCAAAGGCATCGTCGGCATGTGGGACCAGTGGCGGAACGATGCGAAGGCCCGCCATGCCGCTTCGCAGGAAGCATTACTGCCGCCGCCCGAACCGCCCGCAATCGTCCGGGCCTCGCCCGGCAAGGCCAGTGGCTGGAAAGACGAGCCGGGCGTGCCAGAACCACAACCGGCGGAGTGAGCGATGAGCCGGGGAAACACCATCCTTTACCTCGACGGGGTGTCGGTCTCTTTCGACGGGTTCCGCGCGATCAACGACCTTTCGCTGGTGCTCGATCGCGGTGAGATGCGCGCCATCATCGGCCCCAACGGTGCCGGCAAGACGACGATGATGGACATCGTCACCGGCAAGACACGCCCCGACAGCGGCGAGATCTTTTTCGACGGCGACATCGATCTCACCCGCCACGACGAGGCTGAAATCGCCATGATGGGCATCGGCCGCAAGTTCCAGAAGCCGACCGTCTTCGAAAGCCATTCGGTGGAGGACAACCTTCTGCTTTCGCTGAAAGGGCCACGCTCGATCTTTCCGGCGCTTTTCCATCGCCGCTCGGCTGAAGAAGGCAGCCGCATCGATGACATCCTGGGCATCACGCGGCTGGGCGACCGGCGCGGCGATCTCGCGGCAAATCTTTCGCACGGCCAGAAGCAGTGGCTGGAGATCGGCATGCTTCTGGCGCAAGACCCGAAGCTTCTGCTTGTCGACGAGCCCGTGGCCGGCATGACAGATGCTGAAACGGAGGAAACGGCGCGGCTTCTCAAGGACATCGCACGTGAACACTCGGTCATCGTGGTCGAACACGACATGCATTTTGTCCGCGAGCTCGGCGTCAAGGTCACCTGTTTGCATGAAGGCTCGGTGCTGTCGGAGGGCACGCTGGATTCCGTGTCGGCCGACGAGCGTGTCGTCGAAGTGTATCTGGGGCGCTAGGCATGTGGTGGCGTGTGGATTTGAATAGATTTCAGGTGGAGGCGACCGCTTCGGGCGGCGATAAGCGCCTGTTCGTTCGGTTCATGCACGCAATCGAAGTTTTCACCAACCCCCTCTGGCCTGCCAGAAGGTGGCCACCCCCGTCGCCGGGGGTGCAGGGGGACCAGGTTTCAGGATTGCCAGTCATGCTTGAGGTGACCAACGCCACCCTCCATTACGGCGCGGCCCAGGCGCTGCGCGGCGTGTCGCTCAAGGCGGATGCGGCAAAGATCACCTGCGTGCTCGGCCGCAACGGCGTGGGCAAAACCAGTTTGATGAAATCGATCGTTGGCCATCATCGGCTGACATCGGGAAGCATAGCCTTCGAGGGGAAGGCGCTCGACCGGAGCGCGGCGTATGATCGCGCCCGGTCGGGCATCGCATTCGTACCGCAGGGCCGCGAGATCTTTTCACTGCTGACGGTGCGCGAAAACCTGGAGTCCGGATTTGCGCCGCTCAAGCGCGTCGACCGCAATGTGCCGCCGCATGTGTTCGAGCTGTTTCCGGTGCTGAAGCAGATGCTTGGCCGTCGCGGCGGCGATCTTTCCGGCGGCCAGCAGCAACAGCTTGCCATCGGGCGGGCGTTGGTGATGCGGCCGAAGCTTTTGGTGCTCGACGAGCCGACCGAAGGCATCCAGCCGTCGATCATCAAGGACATCGGCCGCGCCATACGCTATTTGCGCGATACCGCCGGGATCGCCGTGCTTCTGGTCGAACAATATCTCGATTTTTGCCGCGATCTCGCCGACGAGGTCAACATCATGGACCGCGGCCAGATCGTGCACACCGGCCCGGCTTCGGATCTCGAAAGGCCCGACGTCCGGAAGTATCTGACCGTTTAACACCGGCCGCGCCAGCCGCGTCAGCAGTTCGCGCTAATTACCGGGCGTTCTGAAATTTCATTTCGTTGGAAAAATTTGGTGCGCCTTACCGGCGCAACATCGAACCCGAAGGGTTCGCAAGGGCGATCGCCGTCGGCCCGTCTGGCCGCCCATCGGAGCCGTGAGCGAAGCGAACTGGCGTGAGATCAAGAAAATGGTGCCCAGAGGCGGCTCCGCATTATTCTGTTATCCTCTTGAATTTATTGGAGAAAGTGCGACATAGGTGCGCCAATACCGTCATCGATACCAGCATAATTTCTTGCCCGAACTTGAAGCCTCGACGAGAGCCATCGTGCTTACCTCCCGTTTCCAGGCGTGAGACTACAGTGGTTATAGGTCCATATCGCCTTAGATCAGTCCAAATCGTTGGCAGCCATGACGAGCTGCACCGTCCTCAAGAGATCGGATTCGGACAACGGCCGTGATCTGCACAAAAGTGGTTGCCATGAATTAAACTCTAACGCCGATCAGTAGCCGAGCTCTCTCGTAATGCTGCTTTCAGGACTATCGCTTCACCGGGTATTCCGATCCTCGACAGTGCAAGAATAACGGGCGAGAGCTAAAAGACCGCAATTCTAGGCGCTCAAAGGCTAATCTAGAACGACCAATACCT
The DNA here is from genome assembly GCA_963726065.1 of uncultured Alphaproteobacteria bacterium. Taxonomy (GTDB): domain Bacteria; phylum Pseudomonadota; class Alphaproteobacteria; order Rhizobiales; family Rhizobiaceae; genus Neomesorhizobium. The sequence goes on along the minus strand of CAVSAU010000013.1, from coordinate 941 downwards.
CACCCTACGGCAACCCTAGGAGTGGAGAGTTACACTGCGCCAAGTCGTCAGCTCCATCCAAGGTTATGTTACCCATGGCCATCAAAGGAAAAGTGGCCTCACGCCCCCAAAGGTTGCGAATCAGAGAGCAAGTCTAGGCTGAATTATAGTAAGTTTGGGTGTGGTTTTACCAATAAGCTTGCTAATTGCTTCCTGTATCCTGTCGATGTTGGTAACAACCGCTGCCAATGAGGCTATAGCTGCCCCGATCACGGCCCAGTTATTCGCGATCTTGGCTCCTATCGAGTTGTTGGCCGCGCTTTCGGTTACACCGTTGCTCCAACTCGTGATTTATTTGTTATTGTACTTCACTTTCACCTTCTGGAACAGGTCAACGAAATTAGCGGGAAGAGTTGCGATCGCGGCCCCGGTCGCCATATAGGGGGCCGATGAAATGGACCCTGCAAACCCTCATAGACGAGCGGATGACCGTGAGGGCGTATTGCCACAACTTCCGCTGTCACCATTCTCAAAACCTCGATCTTGAGGCTTTGCGTGACCGGCTAGGCCCGGACGCGCCGGCCATGGCCGACGATCTCATCCCGAAGCTAAAATGCGGCAAGTGCGGTGAGAGGAAAATCGGGTTGATCTACACGCCGGCCAGAGGTGGGGCGTGAGGCTCACGAACCAGGAATGAACTCCAACACGATACGGCAACCGTTGCGCAACCACACGATTCGCCCCTCGCGCTCCCTCAAGCACTGCTCATAGGCCGCCTTGGCGAGCATTACGTTCTTCGCCACGGCCATCGTCTGATCGACGTGCATGTCGTCGTGTGTCCATACCTCGACATGGAAAGCGAAATCGTCAACGGTCTTTGGAACATGGCGCATGGAAAATATTCCTACACCATGAACAGACGGAGAACAAGGATTAACTGGCGCCGCTCATCCTAAAGGTTG
>CAVSAU010000012.1:0-309298 GCA_963726065.1 uncultured Alphaproteobacteria bacterium | reverse complement strand
CGCTTCCGCTGCTTGTGGAATCCAAATGCCTTGTTATTGCTGAAGAAGCGCTGATCTATTCTGATCGCAACCAGCTCGCGGCGTGGTTGGAAAACCAGCCAGGATGGTCGGATTTCCCTATTGTGCTGCTGACGATGCGCGGCACTGAGTTCGACAAGCGGTTATCCTTTCTTGATCGATATCTGATCGTGCTTGAGAGACCATTCCTCGCATCTAGCCTTGCCAACTCCGTGCGTTCGGCGCTTCGTGCCCGTTCACGCCAGCTTGAGGTCAAGAAATACATCGAGGAAAGGGAGGAGGTAGCAGCCCGGCAGAAGCTGCTTATCCGAGAACTGCATCATCGGGTTAAAAACACGCTGGCCAATGTCCGTGCTATGATGGGTGCTACAGCCAAGTCGAGCGGTACCGTTGAAGAGTTCGTACGCGACTTTTCGGCCAGAATTGTGTCGCTCGCCGACACTCATTCCATGCTCACCGACGACTATTGGCAGACGGCATCGCTGCAGGCTCTGCTGGAAGCAGAACTTCGGCACTACGAGACGCAGAACAAGCCGCGCATCGTCCTCAATGGACCAAACGTATTGCTGATTGCCGATGTCGCAATTCCGGTCGGCATGGCGTTCCATGAACTTGCCTCCAACTCCTCGAAATTTGGTGCACTGTCTCGAACGAACGGTCGCCTCGCTGTGCGTTGGTCGATTGCAAGGTCGGGCGATACGCAAATGGTAAATCTTGAATGGCAGGAACGCGGCGGGCCGAGGGTCGACCAGCCCACGCGGCGTGGTTTTGGGACGACGCTGCTGGAGAAGGTTGTTGCCGTGCAATGTAACGCTCAAATTGAACTGGATTTCCATCCCGACGGTCTACGTTTCACGATGGCGCTGCCTTTGCGCGAAACCAGGCTTGTGCCCACCTACTCCTGAGATCACGTGAGGAGGCTGCGCCAGGCTTTCTTGATGGCAGGCGCGTCGCATCGTTGATAATGATGACCCCATGCACAGCACAGGCCCTCTCAGATGACATCAGTTTCAGAGAATCCCGACGCGGTAGAACAACTGCTGGACACCCCCGACCTTGCCACGGCGCTGGAAAGCGAACAGTTCAAGAAGTTCCTCGACCAGGTCCCCATTGCAATCGCAGTTTCAGACCTAAGCGGCAGTGAGCGTGTCGTTTACGCCAATCCAGAGTTCGAGAAACTCGCAGGCTTGGAGGCAGCTAAGCTTACACAGGAAAACTGGGGAGCGCTTCTAGGTGTCGGCCTTCGCCAGCAGAAGGGTCGCTCGCTGGCCGAAGCTGTTGTGGAGGGAGCCGATTTCGTCGGCACTTTCCGGCTGGAACGAGAGGGCGAGACACACCCGATCGTTGATGTGTATTCAAACGTCATAGAGGACGACAGCGGTAGTAGCTGCTTTCGGCTGGTGGCCCTGGTCGACGTATCAGCCCATGGAGAGGCTGAAGACGAAAGGAGCGCGGAACAGCGCGTCCACGAGAAAGATACTCTGCTGCGGGAGCTGCAGCACCGGGTAAAAAATAACCTGCAAATGATCACCGCTCTGATCCGCATGGAGACCCGCAACGCGACGGTCTCTGATCAGAAACGTTTCGAGAGGCTAGCCGGACGTGTGGACGCGCTGGCAATTCTGTACCAGACGCTGACGACTGACGAGCAGAAGGATGAAGTCGACCTGGGCGTGTATCTCAGCCAGATCGCGTCTGCCGTCATGGCCTCCCATGCAGTCGAAGGTATCCGTCTCGATATGAAGGTAGACACCTATCCGGTCTCTATTGATGTGGCGATGCCAACCGGGCTCGTTGTGAATGAGCTGCTAACCAACGCGCTCAAACATGCATTCGTGGGGCGTGAGGGGGGGACGATAACGCTGCACAGCATCGTCGATGGCGACGGGTGTCGTGTCGTTGTCGCCGATGACGGGGTGGGCCTTCCCGATGGTGAGACTTGGCCTAAGCCAGGCAAGCTAGGTGCACTGATTGCGCGCTCGCTGACTGAGAATGCAAAGGCGCGGTTCGACGTTCGCTCAAGCACAAGCGAGGGAACAAGGGTCACAATAGCTTTTAAGCGGTCGGCAGCCGCAAGCTGAAGCCACTAGGGAGATGTACACGTGTTTCTAGATCGTGCCTTGGCTCTCACCGAGAGCGAGACACGGATGCACATTGTTTGACAGATGCACTTGCATCTTAAGCAGCATCCGCGCTGACATAGCATGTCAGTCAAGGCGCTTAATGCGCGGTTACGACCAGAGCTGTGCAGACCTGGCTGCCATCGCGGCGGTAGCTGTGGGGAACGCTTGAGTCGAAATACATGGCATCGCCGGCGTTAAGCGTCGTCTGTTCCCCGACCACGTCGACCACCACTCGGCCGCCTAGAACGTATATGAACTCCACGCTGCCGTGCTGGTGCGGATCCGACGGTAGCGCGTCGAGGGGAAATTCGGCATAGAAAGCCTCCATCGTGCGGTTAGCGACGGGATAGTCCAGGCTTTCGAAAAGAAAGGCGGGCGGCTTTCCGTTTGGTGGTGCGGGCAGCTTTAGCCGCTGTTCCTTGCGGACTACCGCGACAAGCGGCTTCTCCTTTTCAAGCGAGAAGAAGTGGTCGAGCCCGACGCCGAAAACCATTGCGATACGGAGCAGGGTGGGGAGCGTTGGAAACATCTGGCCGCGCTCGATCTTGGACAGCATCGCTGAAGAGAGACCGGTGTGCGCGGCTAGCTGCACCAGCCCCATTTTTTTCTTCAGGCGCAGCGCCTTGATGCCGGGGCCAATTGCATAGCGTTCAAGCTCGTTTGTGAGCGTGTCGGATAGCATGGGGCAAATTCCTTTTCGTCTAACGAAATATCCACATGTGAATTTTCTTAACAAGAAAATTCGGTTGACTCTCACGATAATTTTACTGGTAAGAAAACATATTTTCTCCAGATGACAAGGGGTGTCCGTATCGGCACATCAGTCACTAACAGGAGAAGATTATGAAACTGAAGATTGTCATGCTGGCCGCGGGCATAGCGCTTGCTACGGGCGCCAGTGCCCTCGCCGCGGAAAAGGATATCGTGGATACTGCCGTTGCGGCGGGCCAATTCAAGACTCTTACGGCTGCGCTCGAAGCCGCGGGGCTCGTCTCCACCCTGAAAGGGTCCGGTCCGTTCACGGTGTTCGCTCCGACTGACGAAGCCTTTGCCAAGCTGCCAGCCGGTACGGTGGAGAATTTGCTGAAGCCGGAGAACAAGCAGCAGCTTACGGAAATCCTGACCTACCATGTGGTTACAGGAAAGGTAATGGCCGCTGACGTAGCAGGCATCGACGACGCCAAGTCCGTAAACGGCAAGTTGATAGACATCGAAGTCGCGGGCAATTCCGTCAAGGTCAACGACGCAACCGTCACTGCTGTCGACATAGCGGCGTCGAACGGCGTCATCCATGTCATCGACAAGGTCATCATGCCCCCGAAGGGCTGAACAGAGATAGCAAACGCTGGAGAAGAACAATGAAGTTCATCAATATTCTGACGCTCGGCTCCGGCGAACTCGCTGCAGAGCGGAACAGGTAGCCGGTGGAAGGGGCTGCTTGATACGCAAGCGGCCTCCTCCCAGCTTTGCCATATGGACGCATTCTCACTTCTCATGATGATCGCCTTTGGGGCCGCCTGCTTTGGCGCGGCGGGGACCGGCGCGATCTTTCGGCCGGGCGACTGGTACAAACAGCTCGACAAGCCGCGATGGCGGCCGCCGGACTGGCTCTTCGCGCCGGTCTGGGCGGTTCTCTATGCGTTGATCGCTGTGTCGGGCTGGCTCGTCTGGCACAAGGCAGGTTTCTCCGGCGCCGCACTGCCTCTCGGCGTCTATGCACTGCAGCTCCTGCTCAACGCCGCCTGGACGCCGATCTTCTTCGGACTTCATCGACCGGGCCTAGCTATTGTGGAGATTGCAATTCTATGGGGCTCCATTGTCGCGACGATGCTGCTGTTTCACCCCGTGAGCGCCGCAGCGGCCTGGCTGCTGGTCCCCTACTTAGCCTGGGTGAGCTTCGCGTCAGCTCTCAACTTCGCCATCTGGCGGCGCAACCCCGCGACCAGCGCCGCGAAGGGGGCTCGATGAAGCCACGGTGGATCAAAGTGAACGACCGGATGCAGCAGGGCTCCCGTTACGTCCTGGTCGCACCCGCAGGGCGCGACCTCCACCCCCGACTTCCGCCTGACGCCGGCGGAGATGCCGGCGCTCGGCGTCTTCGGCGGCAAGCACATAACCGATTGCCTTAACGATTTCGTCTATACTAACAGGCTTCTCTGATTGGGGTCGGTGAGGTCAACCTTTTCCTGTTCCGGATCATGTCGCCCCGAGGGTTCAATGCGGTGATGAATGCTGTTGCGAGTTCGCCCGAACTGATCGAACTCGGCGAGGATTCTCACGGCGCTGACCGCTTCACCAGCCGTCGCATTATCGAGACAGAACAGCGCCTGTACTATGCAGCCGAAGCGATGGCTACGCGCAAGCGTCATGAGATCGACGACAGTGACAAGGCAGCAGCGCTTGCGCGTGCCGAACAGCGTGGCCTCGTGCTTTCCGGCGAGCAACAGGACGCGCTGGCCCACATCACGGACGGGCGCGATCGCGCCCTCGTCATCGGCCATGCCGGGACGGGAAAGAGCGCGATGCTCAGCGTGGCGCTCGAGGCGTGGGAAGCCGCTGGCTATCGGGTCCGCGGTGCTGCCCTTTCCGGCGTTGCCGCCGAGAATCTCGATAGCGGATCGATTGCATCGCGCACCATCGCCAGCATGGAAACCGGAAGCAAATCCTGAACACCACCTCGGAGGTGCTCGCAAAGCAACAGGCGAGCCTATATCAGAAGCTCGGGGTTCCGAGGAGGTGCTCAAAGAGCACTAGCGACTAAGAATGCCGCTGCTTCCGGTCGGCTCTTTGCAATCACGCTTTGCCAGATCGGCGCGCCAACCGAACGCCGACGCCACCGCCGTTTTCCGGGATGAATTCAATGCCGGCGGCTTCAAAGGCGCTCTGAATGGCCTTTAGTGTCGAAGCGTGCGCGGCTTTGCCACCTTCAATGCGTGTAATGGTAGCTGCTGTCACGTGCGCTTCACGCGCTAATTCCCGCACACCCCACTTTAAGGCGGCTCGTGCCATTCGTATTTGCTCTTCGCTTATCAAAATTAATACCTTGACATAATTCCGAAGATACCAAATTATGTCATCGATATAATTTGGCTCGCGTAGACGGCTCGACGGAGTGCGGTAACACTCCGCCTAGCCTGACCACACCCAAGCTGCCTGGAGCTCGGATCTTGGCTGATTTCGGACAATAGCACGACCTTGCCTTCCGTCACGCGCCGGCGATTGATGGCAGGTGCGGCTGCGGCAGGCGCGGCGTGGCCATTCGGAGGCTCGGCGCGTGAGGATATCTTGGCTATGGAATCGCGCGACGACCCTGCACTTTGTTCGTGCGAGAAGTGGCAAGAGGCACGCAACAACACATTGGCACTCTGCCGAAAGCAACAATCGCTTGAAGCACATCTTGTCAGGACGATTGGCTTTCCTGACGCACAGGTGCGTCTCATTAACGGTAGCGAGGCGGCAATCCGTTCCATCGACGGTTTGCCAGAGCGCAGTTTGCTGGAGGACGAGGCTGTCCGGCATCGCGCGGTTGTTGACCTCGCCGCGCACCAGGCGCGCTGGGATGCCATGGATGAACAGATCGGCTATTCGAGAATGGATAGAATAATCCGGGAATCGGAAGCCGCCGAACAGGCTATTCTGAGTGATCTGCTGCTATCGCCAGCCCTAACAATCCACGGTGTGCTAGCCAAGTTATCGGTCATCTTGTGCGAAGCCGAGAACAGGGAGGGTCCCGACGATTTCCCATGGCCTCACATCCGCGCACTGCGTCACGATCTCACCCGCCTTCATGGCTTAGACATTGCAACGATCCCAAGCTCAGAAAAACAACAGAACTCTCAGAGCAGGTGAAGTCTTGCTGGAACGTTTCGATCGTTTTCAAACTGGTGCAGCAACTAGAGGCGAGGACAGTCCCCATCCGGCCGACCGGCATGTCGGCAGGCAGATCGCGGCAGTGCGCGTGCAGTCGGACGTATCGCAGACGCAACTGGCCCGCTCGATCGGCATTAGCTTTCAACAACTCCAGAAGTATGAAACGGCGCGCAATCGCGTCAGCGCTTCCATGCTCTATGAGATCGCCCGCTCACTGGATGTTCCTGTCAGTCGCTTCTTCGAGGGCTTACCGGGCAATGGCGAGGCAACTGTTTCACTGCTGCCAGTCGATGAACGCCTGGAATTCATCGCCAGCGCCGAAGGCAGGCGCGTGATCGAAGCGCTGATGCGGATTTCCCCGCGCGTGCGCAACAGGGTGTCCTCACTCATCTCTGCATTGGGAGAGGAAATCGAGCAGGAGCAATGGCGACAGGCTTGAAGGAGGGGGCTATCGGCGCGACTACCTGCGCGCCCTGACACAACACGTCGAAGTGGCAGATACGGAAGTTCGTATCAAAGGATCGAAATCAGAACTTCTACGAACGCTTGTCACCGCATCAAGCGAGGATTCGGCAGAATTCGGCGTTCATAGTTCTGTACGGAAGTGGCGCGCCCGGCAGGAAGACGATTTTCCTTGTTGCAAATGGGTTAGCGGAAAGTGGGGCGCCCAAATTCCTCAATGTTTTCAAATGCAGCGAATCAGAGCCCAACGAATTCAGTCGGAGATTAATTCGCAACGAGGCGCAGACAAGCGCAACGACCTTTTGGGGGCCGAGATCGTCGAAACTCGAGAGCCAGGGCCTTGCGGACGAAAGCGTGGGCGGCTCCCGACACGCAGATGCCACCTGGCCGGGCAAGCGCCTGGACACGTGCTGCAATATTGACTCCGTCACCCAACAGGTCACCACCGCGAACCATCACGTCGCCAACATGCACCCCAATCCGGAATTGGAGGCGGCGCACCTCGGGAATATCTCGGCTCGCCTGCGAAAGTGCGTGTTGCGCGTCCACGGCACAGTGAACGGCATCGACAGCACTGGGGAACTCGGCCAAGACACTATCCCCAGCCGTGTTGGCTACTCGTCCGCCATCTTCAGCAATCAGCTGGTCCATGATCGCGCGATGAGCGGTCAAGCTCCGGAGCGTTCCGACCTCGTCCTGCTCCATGAGCCGCGAATAGCCTGCAACGTCAGCCGCGAAGATGGCCACCAGCCGCCGTTCAATCCTGTGCTCCTGCCGACCCATGGGGCTCTCGGTGCAATTCAGGTGAGATTCTGACCGGGACCCCCGGATGGCTCCCGAACTGTCGTGAATATTCGTCTTTTTCGGACTTCCTGCAAGAAGGGGCACGGGGTGGACGGCCGCCAACCCCGTGCAGCCCAAACGGCGCTTGAGGGGCTGGTTGGTCCTTTTTCTGGGTATTTTTGACGCACTCCTCCCGTTGGTGCTGTGCTGTTGACGGCAATACTCGGCGGGCAACCATGGTCTTGATGCTTTGGATCGACCGCCGGGAAGGCGCCCCCCATCAAAATCACCTCGCCTGCCAGATCGGCTCGTGTCCAGGTCCCGCTGACTCCAGGGAGATTCGGCGCCAGAAGCGCGTGAGCGGCGTCTGCCGTTGACAGACTTCGTTGCCTATGACTGTGGTTGTGATGGCCCGCCCCTGCTCGCTCACAACCTGAGTGTCGTGACCATCGCTGTCGCCACCACAGCCAGCGTATCGCTTCCTCAGCGGTCAACCCGACGGGACTTTTGGGTTCGCTGCGGCAGGAACTGAGGGCGCACGGGGGTTATCGCGCGGTGCCTTCTATCCGATGGGGCGCTCAGATATTTCTACCAAACATTTCGGGGTACTCTACACATCTACTTTAGGGTGTGCTAATTGAAGCTGGCTGCACGGCATACGCTGACTGTTCAAGTTGAACAGGGGCGGAGGGTGTCAATTGCCCCGAGACCCTCCGTCGCACTCTTTGATCAACCTTTTCACGGCGTGGGAAGACCGTCCACGACCACCGTACGATAGCTGACGGAGTGAGCCATGGCGTCACATCCCACTCACATCGACGACAGCCTGCGCGAAGGCCTGAGGTGCCTCCTGCGGCAGGTTGTGACCAATGCCGCCGGTGACAAGTCGATGCTCATATTTGCCGGTGAACATCTTCGCGTAGGCGCTAGGGTCCGGATGCGGTGCGCCGTTGGCGTCGCCCTCGAGGGTGATCGTGGGTACGACGATGACTGGAGCTTCCGCCAACCGCTGCTCCAACTTGTCATACCTTGCCTCGCCCTCCGCGAGCCCCAGCCGCCAGCGGTAGTTGTGGATCACGACGTCGACATGATCCGGGTTGACGAACGCGGCGGCGCTGCGTTCGAAAGTAGCGTCGTCGAAATTCCATTGTGGCGAGGCGAGCTGCCAGATCAGCCGGGCGAAATCATCGGTGTATTTTTCGTAGCCGGCGCGGCCGCGCTCGGTGGCGAAATAGAACTGGTACCACCACTGCAGTTCGGCCTTGGGCGGCAACGGCGCCATGCCGAGCTTCTGGTTGCCGATCAGGTAACCGCTCACCGAAACAAGCGCCTTGCAGCGTTCCGGCCAGAGCGCGGCGATGATGTTTGCGGTGCGAGCGCCCCAGTCGCAGCCGCCGATCGTTGCCTGCTTTATGCCGAGCGCATCCATCAACGCGATGATATCCACGGCGATCGCGGACTGCTGGCCGTTGCGCATTGTCTCCTGAGACAGGAACCGTGTGGGTCCGTAACCACGCAGGTAGGGCACGATCACGCGATTGCCCCTATCTGCCAACAGGGGGGCGACGTCGACATAGGTGTGGATGTCGTATGGCCAGCCATGCAAAAGGATGACGGGATCTCCATCGGCCGGGCCCCAGTTCGGCATAGCTGACATTCAGCAATCCCGCATCGATCTGCTTGAGAGCGCCGAACTCCGCCTGGAGCGGTGACGTGGAGGAGGTAAGCAGCTTCTCCCTCGTATCTGAACCAGCAGCCCGGGCCGGCAAAGCCAGACCGAGTTCGGCAAAGGCGAGGCTGATTGCCGCGGCGCCGATCAACCCACGACGACGTTGGTCTATTCCGCTGGAAATATCGGTCCTGTTCATTGTCGCGTTCATGGCTATCCTCCGACTGATGAGTGTGGGGGGCATGCGACACCGCCGCCCATCGTGTTCTCAGATGGGCAAATCGCCGCCGGCCTGCTCGGCCACCATGTATTTGGCGTACCAGTCGGGCCAGTTCACGTCATGTCGTCCGCCGTCGCGCTTCTCGTGTTCGCCATGGGCGGCCGCAGCGCGTCTCAGCGCGGCCGCAAGATCCGGCACCGTGACGAAACTGGTCAGCACCGGAATCGACTCGACCTGGGATGCGGCTGGTGATCTCCTGAAGCAGCCAGCTGTTGCCGTCCGGATCGCTGAAGGTTGCATACGAGACGTAGCTGCGCCCTTCGGGATCGCGGCCGCTTATGGCGGGCTGCCCAGGACCGGAGCGATGGAATATTTCACTCACGTTTGCTCCGAGCCGGACCAGTTCGACGCGTGCTGCCTCGATATCCGACACGACGAGGAAGAGCCCTTGCGCGGAGCCTGGTGCGGCCGACGTGACGCCCTTGCCGAAGTGGATCGAACTCGGCGAGCCAGGCGGTGTAAACTGGACGACCCGAAAGCTGTCGCCGACCTCGAAGTCGGCATCGAGCCTCCAGCCCAGGCCGCCATAGAAGCGCTTCGAGCGGTCCACGTCCGCCACAGGTATGGCGACGACTTCAAGCTTCAAGTCGACGGCGGGCTCAGCTGTCGGTTCCCGGATGGTTTCTCGCTCGGAAGGGTCAATGCTGGGTTCAACATGGTCTGTTCCTTTCGTTGAGTTCGGCGTGGCAGCCGACGCGCTAGGCAGCGACAGGCGCGTCGGTAGCGGGCGGGCGGGTGTGCTGAGCGAGAGGTTCGGGATCAGCTTCTGCCGGGCTGCCTCGTAGGCATCCCAGTCTGCCGCGTCAGGCAGCGAGGGGATGGTCACGAACTCGCCCTGGTCGAGGCCAGCGAGCGCGGCGTCCACGAGGTCGTCTCCTCGCATGACCATCTTCGCTCGGCAGTTGGTGCACCGAACCGCCGGCGGCGTCCCAGAAGTTCGTCGCGGTGGCGCCGGGCAGGACGACCTGGATGCGAATGTTCCTGTCGGCAAGCTCCTTGTAGAGGGACTGGCTGAAAGCCAGCACAAAGGCTTTCGTGCCCGCCATAGACGCCGTTCAGGATTTCTGGCGCGATCGGCGACGGCCGAGGAGATGTTGATGATCGTGCCGCCGCCGCGTGCGACGAACGCCGGTATGATGGCGTATGTCAGTCGCGTGAGCGCGGTGACGTTCAGCTCGATCATCGCCTCCATGTCGTCGACATTCGACTCGAGCAGCGACACAAGCGCTCCGACGCCGGCATTGTTGACCAGCATCGTGATGCCGGTCTCGGTGGAAAGCAGCGTCTCGATGCGCTTGAGGTCAGCCTTGTCGTTCAGGTCAGCTGCGACTGGCCTGAACGTTGCGGCCGGTCGCACCGGCGACACGCTTCGCCACGTCGTCCAGCTTGTTCTGGCTGCGTGCCACGAGGATGAGGTCGTAGCCGCGACGCGCCAGGCGATCGGCATAGATAGCGCCAATTCCGGTGGAGGCGCCGGTGATTACCGCGATACCCTTTGGGGAAGTTCGTCATTGTCTTTCTCCTGTTCGTTTTGCGTCGCTTGGCGACGCATGGGTTCCTCGCGGCGGACCCGTCTTGGTCCGCCGATCTCTGAGAGTAGGCCGAGGGCTATCGCCCCGGCTGGTCACATGGCTTGGCGCAGCGGCCGGAAGGCGGTGCGAAGCTCTTCCGAGAAAACTTCGGGCTGTTCCCAGGCGGCGAAATGGCCGCCCTTGGGGAGCCTGTTGTAGTGGATCAGCTTCGGATACGCCTTCTCTGCCCAGCTCTGCGGCGCCTGGTAGATCTCGTCCGGGAAGGCGCTGACGGCGACCGGGATCTTGATGCCCCTGGGGTCGAAGAAGCCGCCCGATGGGAAGTGTGCATTGTCCCAGTAGAGGCGCGCCGAGGAGATCGCCGTATTCGTCAGCCAGTACATCGTGACGTTGTCGAGGATGTCGTCGCGAGTCAGGCCTTCGGTCTCTCCGTCGAAGACGCGGGCGATCAGCCTGTAGCTGCGGATATCGTGATCGAGCATCCACGCCGCGAGACCGACCGGCGAGTCGACGATCCCGTACAAGGTCTGCGGGCGGTTGTTCATCTCGATCGCGTAGCCCAGACCGTTCTTGTAGAAATCGTCGAGCTGGTCGTAGGCGCGCTTTTCATCTGCCGACAGGCCGGCCGGCGCAGGGCCGCCGGCCGCGAGCGCCTTCGAAATATCGGCGGGAACCGTGGCCGCCATGTTGGTGTGGATGCCGAGCAAGCCCGGCGGCTCCTGCAGGGCCATCTGCTCGGAAACGGCGTTGCCCCAATCGCCGCCCTGGGCGACGTACTTCGTGTAGCCGAGGCGCTGCATCAGCGTCGCCCACGCCTTGGCGATGCGAACCGGGGTCCAGCCCGGCGCCGTGGGCTTGGCGGAGAAGCCGTAGCCCGGCAGCGAGGGGATCACGACATGGAACGCGTCGGCTTCGCTCCCGCCATGCGCGGTCGGATTGGTCAGCGGCTCGATGACCTTGAGCTGCTCGATGATCGAGCCGGGCCAGCCATGCGTGACGATGATCGGCAGCGCGTTGTCATGCTTGGAGCGGACATGGATGAAGTGGATGTCCAGCCCATCGATTTCGGTGATGAACTGGGGCACGGCGTTGAGCCGGGCCTCCATCGGGCGCCAGTCGTAGTCCGTCGCCCAGTAGTTCGCCAGCTTCTGGATCGTCGCGAGCTGCACGCCCTGGGTGTCGTCCCCGACGTTCTCCTTGTCCGGCCAGCGGGTCGCCGCGACGCGTCGACGAAGATCGTCGAGTTGATCCTGGGGGAAGTGGACGCTGAAGGGACGGATCGATGCAGCGTCAGCCAGCGCGCCCAATCTACCGGGAATGAGGCTCAGAGTGGCGGCAGGCGGCGGTCGTTACCAGAAGTTCGCGGCGGGTCATGATAGTTCTCCTCATGTCGACCGCCCATACGCGGGCGGCTCTGGTTGAAACTCGTTGCTAAGGGGCAGTCGCTGCCCGACGAGGAGAACCTAGGCGCGGTCGAATTCGGGGTCGAATTAAGCTCCATGAGGGAATCTGAAATGTTCTGAAGCGGTCTGACCGCGCCGTTGGCGGCGAATTCCCACCTCAGCGCGCCGCTCGCAGCCCTTGCCTGCAAGGCACTGGTCAACTAGAAAATTGTAATCCTGAACAACTGGTACTGGTTGCCTTGGGGCAGATCGAACCACGCGTGTTTGAATCCCGCGGATGGGAGGTTGACCTCGCGAAGCGAGAGCTGCGCGTGAATGGCTTGGCGGTGCCGATCGGCAGCCGCGCCTTCGAGATGATCGAAACGCTGGTGCGAGGCGGCAGGCGAACTTGTGACCAAGGACGATCTGATGAGGCGGGTGTGGCCCGGTCTCGTCGTTGAGGACAATACGGTCCAGGTCCACATCTCGGCGATCCGCAAGGCACTTGGCCCGGATCGCGGCATGTTGAAGACGATCTCCGGCCGCGGCTACCGCCTGCTCGGCAACTGGACGACCCGGCAGGAAGCCTCGCCCGAACAGTTGACCGTGAGCGATGAGGCGCGCCCTGCGGCACATTCCTTCCGGACCAATGTGCCGGTGGCGGCGTCGGCGCTGGTCGGGCGCGAGACGGCTGTCGAACAGCTGCGCGACCTCGTTTCGGCCTATCGCGTGGTGACCCTGACCGGCCCTGGCGGCATCGGCAAGACGGTCCTGGCGTCAGAGGTCGCCCGCAGGCTGTTCCCGACGTTCGACGGTGACGTCTTGTTCGTGGAACTGGTTTCGCTATCAAATCCCGATTTGATGCCGACGACGGTGGCCAACGCTCTCGGCATGCAACTGCATGGCGATCAGGTATCGGGGGATTCGGTCGCGCGAGCGATCGGCGACAGGAAGGTCCTGCTGGTATTGGACAATTGCGAACATCTCATCGACGCGGCAGCGATGATGGCCGAGACACTGCTGCGCCTTTGCCCGCATACGTCCATCCTGGCGACCAGCCGCGAGGTACTGCGCATCGATGGCGAATTCGTCTATCGCGTGCCGCCTCTCGAGGTGCCTGTGCACGATCTGCAGAACTCGAGCGCCGTCCTGGAGCACAGCGCCGTACAGCTCTTCGTCGCAAGAACGCGCTCGCTGCGGGCGGACTTCCAATCGGATGAGGACAAGCTTACCGGTGATCGCGTCGATCTGCCGGCAACTCGACGGCATACCCCTCGCCATCGAGTTTGCGGCCGCCCGGGCAGCGACGCTTGGCATCCAGCAAGTTGCCGGCCGGCTGGACGATCGCTTCGCACTGCTGACAGGCGGCCGGCGCACGGCGCTGCCGCGACATCAGACACTACGGGCGGCGCTGGACTGGAGTTACGAACTGCTGCCGGAGACCGAACGGCGCCTGCTCAGGCTTCTGGCGATCTTTCCTGCTGGTTTCACGCTTGAAGCGGCCACTTCAGTTGCGTGCGATACGGAATCGAACGTAGCGCTCGGCATATCTAGCCTGGTCTCGAAGTCGCTCATCACGATGGACGGCTCCGAGGCCATACGGCGATGGCGACTGCTCGAGACCGTCCGCGTCTACTCGCTGGAGAAGCTGGACGACAGCGGAGAATACGACAAAGCCATACGCCGACTTGCGGAATTCTGTGTCGGGCTATTCGCGCCGTTCTCAAAGGAGGGTGAGCTCCAGACAGCGATCGATGATCTCGGTCGTTTCGGCCGAGAGGTCGACAATCTACGAGCGGCGCTCGAATGGGCGCTCTCGGTGGACGGCGATGCTGGTTTGGGTCTCGAGCTTGCTGCTGCTGCGACCGATTTCTGGATCGCAACATCGCTCACAACGGAATGCTGCGATTGGGCTGAGAAGGCGCTGGCGAAGTCCGAATCTACCGGCACGCGAAGCGAGATGGTTCTGCAATGCAGCTTCGGCATTGCGTTGATCTATACCCAGGGCATGAGCCCTCGTGCCCGCGAAGTGCTGACGCGTGCGCACGCACTAGCGCGAGAGTTTGACGACTTCGAGTACCAGCAGCGAGCTACGTGCGGTCTTTGGCTGTTTTCTGCTCGTTCGATGGACCTGAAAGATGCGCTTAGCTTTGCTCGCCAATACGAAAACGCAATCCGAGATGGTGACATCGAATCGAGGGCGACGGCAGCCTGGCTCCTCGGCGTCCCCCAAACCTATTTGGCCAATCATGCCCAGGCAAACGAGCGCCTAAAGTGGGCAACGGATCACTATCCCGTAGCGAGTCGCCGTCGGGACATGATCAGGCTTGGAGGCGATCCACGCTCCTCATCTTTGGCTCATCGCACCGTCAACCTACTGTCGCAAGGGTTTCTGGATGCCGCCTCGCAGGAATCGAGAAAGGCCGTCGCCGAAGCGCGAAGCACGAACCAGCCCACACTGATCTGCGTCGCGCTCGCCTGGGCGGCAGGCTTCGTCTCGCTCAGTCTCGGGGAACTCGACCAGGCCGAGGACTTCGGCGAAGAACTTGTCGCCACGGCCTACAAGAGTTCGTTGCGCCCTTTCTACGCCGCTGGTCTCTGTATCCGTGGCGCACTCGCAGCAAGGCAAAGCGCGCCCGACGCGGCGGTGGATCTGCTCCGAACTGGCCTCGCCGAAATGCAGGAGGCGAGGTATTTGCTCTTCTATCCGTTTTTTCGTGCAGAACTTGCTCTGGCGCTAGGCGCTATGGGTCGGTTGGAGGAGAGCCTCGGGGAAATCGACGAGACATTGCGTTTTGCGCTGGAGACTGACTATCGTTGGTACGTACCGGAAATCCTGAGGATGAAAGGTGAATTGCTGGCGCAGCGAGGCTCCAACGACCCGAACCTCATCGAGGATCTATTTCGGCGAGCGATAAAGAACGCGGCTGAGCATCAAGCTCATTTTTGGGAGCTAACGTCTGCCACTAGCCTCGCCAAGCACCTGCAACGCCAGCGAAGAAAGGCAGAGGCGCTGGCACTCCTCTCTTCGAAGTACCAACTTCTGAGTGAAGGTTTTGCTCTTGCAAAACTGAGCCAAGCCAAAGCCCTTTTGGACAGTCTGAGGTAAGAGCGGCAGCATTACTGAGTCGTGTGGCAATCGGTCTCGTGATGTCGGTGTTATGTCAGCTGTCGGGAACCGAAGACGCTCTTTGCTTGGGCAGGTATGCGGCGCGCCCAGCGTCCAAGGCGGGTCGCGGAATGGCTATGTGCGACAATGGAAATTTAAACTGCTCGCTTGAGAGGCACGCCGTCAGCTCGCGCGCGGCGACGTCGCGCTCGTAAACGGAGTTAGCTCCCGACCACTGAAATACCGAAATTTCCGCCTCGAGACCGTAATGTTTTATCCAATATTGCAATGAGGTCCTGAACCAAGAGGTCGGGTGGAACCAAGGTGCATCTGGATTTTCTTCAGGGATTTCATTTCCAAAGTCGGGAAAGATGTCGAACGCGAGAGGAAAGAAGCAGCGGCCCCAAGCGCCACGAGTTAAGATGATGGGTCTTTTCAGTGGTGGTGCTGCTGCCATTTGGATCACTGCGGACGAGCATGCAACGGTGTGTTTCAACACTGGCGCTAAACCGCGGTAATCGTGAACGCATCTATTTGCAGGCTAGGATCAATCGCAATAGATCCCGCGACTACTCCAATTGTCCGTACACTGCCCACGCTGGGATGCTCCAGTCCTTCCGCGTCGGCGCGATCGAGATACTCGAAGAGCTTGCGCATTTCCGCATCGGTGATGAGGCGGGTCTTGCCGCGTTCGGGATATTTCGGGACATGGCGGCAAGGGTTGGAGCCGTCCGGACGAAGCCCCCAGACCTCGGCGACGTTGAACATCTTCCGGCACATCGCGAGCATCCGGTTCGCGCGACGGGTGATTTCGCCATCTTCTTCATGAGATCGGCGATGTCGGCGCGCGTCACCACCGTCACCTTCAGATGCCCGAGCTTGAGGTGGCGCTTGGCCCGGTCCCGTTTCGACTTGACGGTCGAGGGCTTGTTGCGGCCTTCGGAATAGTCGGTGATGAAGCGATCGAAGAGTTCCTTGACCGTCGGTGCCTGACGGCTCGCCGTCCGCTCGGCGCTGGGGTCTCCTTTTCGCCGGACTTCAGCGAGCCAGTCCTGTGCAATACCGCGTGCCTGCTCGATGGTGATCTCGCCGTAGCGGCCGATCGCGGGCTTCCGGCGCTGGCCGCTGTTGGTGACATACGCGATCATGAAGGTTTTCCGGCCGGCGGGCGTGACCTTCACGAGAAAGCCCGGTATCGTCGTATCGCGGAGTTCGTAATCGCGTTCCTGCGGGGTTGCGGCGTCCACCGCCGTCTTGGTGAGTTTGATCTTGGGCATTCCTGACCTCCGTTGAGGTCGGCTTTCAGGTGCAGAATAGGAGTACCGCGAAAGCCAGCCGTAGCGTGCATCTAGTTAGACAAGGATGTATCGATAACTGAAAAAGCTAGTGCCTACAGTCGGTTATCGGAAATCGGATACCCCCGGATAAACAAAGGATAGGCGAAAACGCGTCGCTTAAAATCCCTCAGCTACGGCTATCCGGGTTCGATTCCCGGCGTCCGCACCACGGCATCCTATTTCGCGTCGATGAAGTCCTTCGTTGTCTTCGTATCGGATGAGTTGCGCGCAACAGTGGGTTGAGCCGTTCGCACCGCACTCCAGCGGGTGTAGTCTTTGCAGGCGATAGGACCGCAAAGGAGGAAAGCTGCAAGGAATGAAGCTGTGGCAGGCGCTCGCCGGCGCCAACGTGATCCTGCTTGCCGCCCTGGCCTGGACCAGCGCACAGTCGCAAGCGCCGGCCACCGATGTCATCCGGGCGCGCCTGATCGAACTCATCGACGCGAATGGCGAGATGCGGGCCCAACTTCTCGTCAACAACAATGGCGGCGGCGAACTCAAGTTGCGCAACGGGGCCGGCGACATCCGGCTGAAGCTCGGAACCACTGACGAGGGCGGAGTCGCGCTGGTCATGCTGGGCCCGTCGACGGAGGTCGGCGCCCACCTTGCCACCGGCAAGGCCGGGCCAAGCCTGACACTCACTGACCCGGAAAAGGCCGAGAAGAAGATCGTCGCGCCGTGACGGGGGAGGTTCAATCCTCTTCGACGAACACCTCTTCGCGCTTCTTGCGCACCGACGGCAGGAGGACGACGACCAGCACCGCCACCGCGATGAGCAGCAGTACCGCGCTGATCGGCCGCGTGACGAACGTCATCGGATCGCCGCGCGACAGGATCATGGCGCGACGCAGGTTTTCCTCCAGCAGCGGGCCGAGCACGAAGCCCAGCAGCAGCGGCGCCGGCTCGCAACGCAACTTCAACAGGAAGTAGCCGAGCAGGCCGAAGAAGGCGACGACGTAGAGGTCCCAGACGTTGGAGTTCACGCTGTAGACGCCGATCGAGCAGAACGCCATGATCGTCGGGAACAGCACGAAATACGGTACTTTGAGCAGCTTCACCCACAGGCCGATGAGCGGCAGGTTGAGCACGATCAACAGCAGGTTGCCGATCCACATCGAGGCGATCAGGCCCCAGAACAGTTCCGGCTTTTCGGATGCGACATTCGGGCCAGGCACGATACCCTGGATGATCATCGCGCCGATCATCAGCGCCATAACAGGGTTGGCGGGAATGCCGAGCGTCAGCATCGGAATGAAGGACGTCTGCGCGCCGGCATTGTTGGCCGATTCCGGGCCGGCGACGCCGGCGAGTGCGCCCTTGCCGAACTCCTGCGGGCGGTCCGAGACACGCTTCTCGATGGTGTAGGAAGCGAAGGCGGCAAGCACCGCGCCGTTGCCCGGCAGGATGCCCAGCGCAGAGCCCAGCGCCGTGCCGCGCAGGATCGGCGCCAGCATGCGGCGGAAATCCTCGCGCGACGGCATCAGGCCGGTCACCTTCGACATCAGCACTTCGCGCGTGCGCTCGTCCTCCAGATTGCGAAGGATTTCGGCGATGCCGAAGAGGCCGACGGCGATGGCGACGAAGTTCAGCTGGTCGCCAAGTTGGGAGAGACCGAAGTTCAGCCGCGGCGCGCCGGAGATGACATCGATGCCGACCAGGCCGAGCAGCAGGCCGAGCACGACCATGGCAACGGCCTTGATGACCGAGCCATGCGCCAGCGCCACCGACATGACGAGGCCGACGACCATCAGCGAGCAATATTCGGCGGCGCCGAACTTCAGCGCCACGGCGGTGAGTGGCGGTGCGAACAGGGCGATCAGGACCGTGGCGATGGTCCCGGCGACGAACGAGCCGATCGCCGCTGTGGCGAGCGCCACGCCGGCGCGGCCGTTGCGCGCCATCTGGTAGCCGTCGATGGCGGTGACGGCGGAAGAGGATTCGCCCGGCATGTTGATGAGGATGGCAGTGGTCGAACCGCCGTACTGGGCGCCGTAATAAATGCCGGCGAGCATGATCAGCGAGGAAACCGGATCGCCGATCTGGAAGGTGATCGGCAACAGCATGGCGATCGTCGCGGTGGCGCCGATGCCGGGCAGCACGCCGATCAGCGTGCCGAGCAGCACCCCGATCAGGCAGAAGCCGATATTGGTCAGCGTCGAGGCGGTGGCGAAGCCGAGGGCGAGATTGCTGAAAAGGTCCATCATCGCCTCCGATCAGCGGAACCAGGGGCCGAAGCGCTCGAATGGAAGTCCGAGGCCGTAGCTGAACACGAGCGTCGAAAACACGGTCAGAAGGACAGCCAGCACGATGGCATAGGCGGCTTCATCTTATGCGATGCGAAGGATGCAAGCAGCGCGGTGATGAAGACCGAGACGACAAAGCCGGCGCCACGCACCGTCAGCCCGAAAATGATTGGCGCCAGCAGGATGAAGACAATGCCGCGCCAGGCAATCGGGCCAACGGGCTCGCCTTCGGTGCGGAAGGCGGCGGCCAGGATGACCACGCCGAGCAGGATCAGGAGCAGCGACAGCACCAACGACATGCCACCGGGGCCGATGCGCTGCCAGGTGCCGAGTTCGACCACCCATGACTGCACCGCGAAAAGCAGGCCGGCTAAAATGAAGAACCCGCCGCAGACAGCATTGGGTTTGTCGATCGACGCAGTTTTCATTGGCTCCTCCCCAGGAAATGGATTTGTCGCACGTGACCGCGTCCATCACAATGGCAGCGGTCGCGTTCCGCGCCCGCGTTCTCACGTGGCCGGGCCATGGCGCCAAGGTCGCCTAGTCGAGCGTGACGCCGGTGCTTTTCACGACGGGCTCCCACTTGGCGAGCTCGGCCTTGACATGGGCTGCGAGTTGTTCCGGCGTCGATCCGACGATGCCGGCACTGAACTCCTTCATCCGCTCGACAACCGCCGGATCGGCAAGCGCGGCGAGCGCCGACTTGTTCAGCCGCGCCACGACTTCCGGCGGTGTGCCCGCCGGCGCGAAGAACGCATTCCACGTGTAGGTCTCGTAGCCTGGGACGGTTTCGCCGATGGCCGACAGGTCGGGGAATGACGGCGCCCGCTCCTTGGTGGTCACGCCGAGCGGCTTGAGCGTGCCCGCTTTGATGTAGCCCGACGACGAGGGCAGGTTGTCGAACATGATCGGCACCTGATTACCGATGACGTCGTTGAGCGCCGGGCCGGCGCCCTTGTAAGGGATATGCTCCATCTTTACGCCGGCCATCGCGTTGAAGAGTTCGCCGGAAAGGTGGAGCGGCGTGCCGATTCCCGATGAGGCATAAGAATACTGCCCGGGGTTTGCCTTGAGCAGATCGATAAGTTCCTGAACGGTCTTGACCGGCAATTCCGGATTCACGACCAGTACATTGGGCACGACAACCAGCAGCGAGACGGGTACGAAATCCTTCTCGGGATCATAGGGTTTTGACTTCAGCATCAGCGGGTTGAGCGCATGCGTGGCCACCGTTCCCATCAGGATCGTGTAGCCGTCCGGGTCCGATCGCGCGACGCGGTTGGCCCCGACATTCCCACCGGCTCCGGCAACATTCTCGACAACGACCTGCTGGCCAAGCTCTTTCGACATGCTGGCCGCGATGAGACGCGCCACCAGGTCTGTCGAGCCACCGGCCGCAAATGGCACCACGAGGGTGATTGGCCGATCTGGAAAGCTCTGGGCAAGGCTTTGACCGCTGAAGGCGAAGCTTGCGCCAACAGCCAATGCGAGCGCCGCTCGACGATTGATTTTCCGCATTTTTCCTCCTGGGTGTTACGCCGCCGCAATGCGCCGAGTGCTGCCGGCTGAGCTCAGTTAGCCGGCAGCGGCGTTCGAATGATGGCCTCAGTCGGCGTACTGGCCGGCGGCGTCGATGATCGGCTTCCAGCGGGCGATCTCGCTTTCGAGCTTGGCCTTGAGCGCGGCCGGCGTCGCGTCGGCTTCCGACGACGGCACGGTGCCGAGTTCGGCGAAGCGGGCGACGACGTTCGGATCCTTCAGCGCGAGCTGCAGCGACTTCGACAGGCGCTCGGTGACCTCGGCCGGCGTGCCCTTCGGCGCGTAGAGGCCGTGCCAGATGCCGACCTGGAAGCCGGGCAGGCCGCCTTCCTCGGCGGTCGGCACGTCCGGCAGCACGTCGAGGCGCTTGGCCGAGGTGACGGCATAGGCCTTGATCGTGCCGCCCTGGATCTGCTTGGTGGTGTTGGTGGTCTGGTCGCACATGATGTCGACCTGGCCGCCGAGCAGGTCGGTCATGGCCGGGCCGGTGCCCTTGTAGGGCACGGTGACCAGCGGCGTCTCGATGGCGCTCATGAACATCATGCCGCACAGATGCGAGGCGGCGCCGATGCCGGCATTGGCGACGGTCACCGTGTCCTTGTTGGCCTTGGCGTATTCGATCAGGCCCTTGAGGTCGGTCGGCTCGAGATCCTTGCGCGCCACGATGGTCATCGGCACCTCGGTGACGAGGCCGACATATTCGAAGGCGTTCAGCGTGTCGTAGGCGAGCTTGCGGTAGAGCGTGGCGCTGGTCGCCATGCCGATATGGTGGAGCAGCAGCGTGTAGCCGTCGGGATCGGCCGTGGCGACGCGGCCGGCGCCCAGCGTGCCGCCGGCGCCGCCGACGTTTTCGACGACGATCTGCTGGCCGAGATCCTTCGACATCGCCTCGGCGACGAGGCGGGTGACCGTATCGGTCGGTCCGCCGGCAGCGAAGGGCACGACGATGGTGATGGTGCGCTCGGGATAGGTCTGCGCGTTGGCGGCCAGCGCAAGCGCGAGCAGGTCGCGGCGGCACGGCAAGGGTGGCGAGAAGCTTTTTCATGGAATTCCTCCCTGGTGAATATTTTTGCCAGTCCGGCGCAGGCTCCTCCCTGCACCGGACACTGGTTGGGTCATTTGAGGCGTTATGCTGGCAGACGATTGCAATTGCAGCACGTGGCATTGGGGCACTGTTTGCTGCGATTTCGCTGGTCGAATGGGTGGAAATCGGTAACATCTGCGTTCGAGGCATGGGTGCGAATTCCACCCATGCCCGCTCAGTCGCGTTCGTCGCCGATGATCGCCGCTTTGTCGAGCCCGTATTTCTGCATCTTCTCGTAGAGCGTCTTGCGCGAGATGCCGAGCGATTCATAGACCGGCTTCAGGCTGCCGCCATGCGCCGCCAGAGCGCCGGCGATGACGCCGCGCTCGAAGTCGGCGACGCGGTCGGCGAGGCGGCTCGCCGCGTGCCGTCGGCTCCGCCGTCCTCCGCCGGTGTGCAGGCCGAGGCCGAGCACGAAACGGTCGGCGGCGTTGCGCAATTCGCGCACATTGCCCGGCCAGTCGCGCCGGGCGATGTCGGCGACGACGCTGCGGCGGCACCTCGACATCGTCGCGGCGGTAGCGGGCCGCCGCCTCGCTGACGAGCTGCAGGAAGAGCAGCGGCACGTCCTCGCGCCGCGCCGCAAGCGCCGGCAGGCGCAGCGTCACGACATTGAGGCGGTAGAGCAGGTCGGCGCGGAAGCGCCCGGCGGCGACTTCGGCCTCGAGATCGGCCTTGCTGGTGGCGATGAAGCGCACATCGAGCGGCACCGCCTCGTTGGAGCCGAGCCGCGTGATGACGCGCTCCTGGATGACGCGCAGCAGCTTGCGCCTGCAGGTCGAGCGGCATCGAGCCGATCTCGTCGAGCAGCACCGTGCCGCCGCGCGCATGCTCGAACTTGCCGTAGCGCGCGCGCATGGCGCCGGGAAAGGCGCCGGCCTCGTGGCCGAACAGCTCGCTTTCGATCAGCGTTTCCGGGCAGGGCGGCGCAATTGATGGCGACGAAGGGCTTCGTCGCGCGGCCGCTGATGTCGTGCAGCGCGCGCGCCGCGACCTCCTTGCCGGTGCCGGTGTCGCCGATGATCAGCACGTCGGCGTCGGTGGCGGCGACGGCGCGCAGCCGGTAGCGCAGGTCGACCATGGCCTGGGTGCGGCCGGGCAGCCGCGCCTCGATGTCGTCGCGCTTGCCGGCGACGGCGCGCAGCCGCCGGTTCTCGAGCACCAGCCGGCGGCGGTCGATGGCGCGCGCCGCGATGTCGGCCAGCGTGCTGGCCGGTGAACGGCTTTTCGATGAAATCATAGGCGCCTTCGCGCATCGCCTTGACGGCAAGCTGCACGTCGCCATGGCCGGTGGCCAGGATCACCGGAATGTCGGCGATCGATCTCGCGGACGCGGCTCATCAGCGTCATGCCGTCCATGCCGGGCATGCGGATATCGGTGATGACGACGCCGTTGAAGCCCTGGGTGACGAAGTCGAGCGCACGCTTCGGCGCTGGCGAAATCGCGCACCGCGAAGCCGGCGAGGTCGAGCGACTGCGCGGTCGAGCGGCGCAGTTCGTCCTCGTCGTCGACCAGAAGCACGAGTGGCGGGCTTCATTCCGCGGCCTCGCGGACGGCTGCGCGGACGGCTTCGAGCTCGATGGTGAAGAGCGCGCCGCCCTCCGGATCGTTCGACAACTGCAAGACTGCCGCCGAAATCCTTGACGATGTTGTAGGAAATGGAAAGGCCAAGGCCGAGCCCCTTGCCGACGCCCTTGGTGGTGAAGAAGGGATCGAAGATGCGCTCGGCGATCGCCGCCGGCACGCCGGGGCCGTGGTCGCGGACGGTGATCACGACCTTGCCGCCCTTGCGGCGCGCGCGAAAGCTCGATGCTCGCGGTCGGCGAGGCCTTCGACCGCGTCGGCGGCGTTGGAGATGAGTTGACCAGCACCTGCTGCAGGCGGACGGAGCCGGCCCTGCACGATCGAGCGGCGTCGGCCCGAGATCGACGTGCGACCGTCGGCGTCTGCCGCCTTCAGCCGCCAGGCGACGATTTCCAGCGTGTCGCTCGACGACCTCGGCCAGCGGCACCGGGCCGAGCTTCTCGTTGGGCTTGCGGGCGAAATTGCGCAGATGCCGGCTGATCGAGGCCATGCGGTCGGTCAGGCTCGAAATGCGCGAGACATTGTCGCGCGCTTCCTCGACGCGGTTGCGGTCGATCAGGATCGCGGCATTGTCGGCATAGGTCTTCACCGCGGCCAGCGGCTGGTTGAATTCGTGCGACAGCGCCGCCGACATCTGGCCGAGCGCGGCGAGCTTGCCGGCCTGGATGAGGTCGGACTGGCGTCTGGCGCAGCTGCTGCTCGGTCGCGCGGCGCTCGGCCACTTCGGTTTCGAGCTGCCGGTTGACCAGCGCGAGATCGGCGGTGCGCTCGTCGACGCGGTGCTCGAGTTCGACCCGCGCGCTGCGCTGCATCTCCATGCGCTCGGCGAGCCGCGCGCGCCGCTGCAGGACGATCGCGCCAGCCAAGCGCGGCGAGGCCGAGCAGCAGCAGGGCGGCAGTGACGCTGGTGAGCGCCTGGGCGCGCGCCGAGCGCCGTGTCGAGCAAGCACGTGCACCGTCCAGCCGGCCTCCGGCATCGTCCTCGGCGAGCACCAGATATTCGCGCCGCTGCCGTCCGCGTCGGTGACGGTCATCAGCGCATGCCGGCTCTCGAACGATGCTGCGCGTCGACCGGCAGTTCGCGCAACGTCGCATTGGCGTAGCGGCGCGAGGCTTCCGGTGCGGGCGAGCCGCTCCGGCGTCAGCGGCAGCAGGCTGGCATAGAGCCAGTCCGGCCGGCCGGTCATGAAGATGATGCCTTCGGGATCGGAGACGATGATCTCGTTGTCGCCGCCCTTCCACGAGGCCTCGATCGCGTCGATGTCGACCTTGAAGACGACGACGCCGCGGATCTCGCCGCCGACGAGGACGGGCGACGAGAAATAATAGCCGCGCTTCAGCGAGTCGTGCCGAGCGCGAAGAAGCGGCCCTGCTTGCCCGCGATCGCGTCCTGGAAATAGGGCCGGTAGCTGAAATTCTCGCCGACGAAGCTCGTCGGCTCCGTCGAAATTGCTGGCGGCGATGGTGTCGCCGTCGGGCAGCATCACATAGATGTCGGAAGATTGCAGCAGCGTGTTGATCTCCTTGAGGTAATCGTTCGCGCGGGCGCGGCAGCGCGGCATCCTGCGGGTCGGCGACCAGCTCCTTGATGTCGTCATGGTCGGCGATCAGCGCGGGCAGGGGCTCATAGCGGCTCATCTGGCCGCGCAGCGCCGCGACCGCCAGGCGCAACGTCGTCTGGCCGCGCGAGGCATCGCCTCGTCGAGATAGGCGCGCGTCGCGAAGGCAGCCGCCAAAGAACACGATTGCCGCCGGCCGCCGCGAGCACCAGCAGCACAGCCCAGACCAGCCGGCGTGTCTGAAAAAGCCTTCGTCAAATCCTCACCGGGCGCAACTCGCGCCTTCCTCCTTCAGTCTGCACGTACAATGACCGACTGTTCGCAGGCAAATCAACCGCCGGCGGCGAAGCGGATTTCGCTGACAAGTTTCTGCTGTAAAGCTCGGCCGGCGAACTGGTCAAATCGAGCGCGGCTTGGCACAGTCGGACGAAACAGGAGACTTTCGATGCCGAAGCGTGTCCAAAACCCCTTCAAGAAGCCGAAGCCGCCTGGACCGAGAGCGCCTCGCTGCTGGTCGATGTTGCGACCGGCCGCAAGCCGGCCGACCTCGTCGTGCGCAACGGCCGCTGGGTCAACGTGCATTCGGGCGAGATCATCGCCGGCACCGACCTCGCCATCGTCGCCGGTCGCTTCGCCTATTGCGGGCCGGACGCCGGCCACGCCATCGGCACCGGCACCAAGGTGGTCGACGCCGGCGGGCGCTATCTCGTGCCCGGCCTTTGCGACGCGCATATGCATGTCGAAAGCGGCATGGTGACGGTCACCGAATTCTGCCGCGCCGTCATCCCGCACGGCACGACCTCGATGTTCATCGATCCGCACGAGATCGCCAATGTGCTCGGCCTGCGAGGGCGTGCGGCTGATGCATGACGAGGCGCTTGGCGATGCCGATCAACGTGCATGTCCAGATGCCGTCCTGCGTGCCGTCGGCGCCGGGCTGGAGAACGCCGGCGCCGCGCTGACGGTCGCCGATGTCGACGAGGCGATGACCTGGGAAAACATCATCGGGCTCGGCGAGGTGATGAATTTTCCCGGCGTCGTCGCCAACGATCCGGTGATGGCCGGCGAGATCGCCGCCACGGTGAAGGCCGGCAAGACCGTCGGCGGCCACTATGCCTCGCCCGACCTCGGCCTGCCGTTTCACGGCTATGTCGCCGGCGGGCCGGAGGACGACCACGAGGGCACGCGCGCCGAGGACGCCATCGCGCGGGTGCGGCAGGGCATGAAGGCGATGCTGCGGCTGGGCTCGGCCTGGTACGACGTCGCCGCGCAGATCAAGGCGGTGACGGAACAGGGGATCGATCCGCGCAATTTCATCCTCTGCACCGACGACAGCCATTCCGGCACGCTGGTCAATGACGGCCATATGGACCGGGTGGTCCGTCATGCCATCGCGCAAGGGCTGAAGCCGGTGACCGCGATCCAGATGGCGACCATCAACACCGCGCAGCATTTCCGGCTCGAGCGCGAGATCGGCTCGATCGCGCCGGGCCGGCTGGCCGATTTCCTGATCGTCTCGGACCTGGCCGAACTCTCGCATCGACGAGGTTTTTGCGCGCGGCGTGCGGCTGGCCAAGGACGGCAAGCTGGAGGTCGACATTCCCGCCTATGACTATCCGGCGCGAGCGCCAAGAACACCGTCAAGCTCGGCAAGAAGCTGAAGGCCGCGGATTTCGACATCGCCGCGCCCGCAGGCGCCAACGAGGTGCGGGTGCGGGTCATCGGCGTCATCGAAAACCAGGCGCCGACGCGCGCGCTGGAAGCCGATCTCGGCGTCGAGGACGGGCTGGTCGCCATGGACCGGCGCAACGACGTCTGCCAGATCGCGCTGGTCGAGCGCCATCGCGGCACCGGCGGCGTGACCAACGGCTTCGTTTCGGGCTTCGGCTACATGCAGGACTGCGCCATGGCCTCGACGGTGGCGCATGACAGCCACCACATGATCGTCGTCGGCACCAACAAGGACGACATGGCGCTGGCCGCCAACCGGCTCGGCCAGGTCGGCGGCGGCGTGGTGCTGTTCTCGAAGGGCAAGGAACTGGCGCTGGTCGAGATGCCGATCGCCGGCCTGATGTCGGACGAGCGCGCCGAGATCGTGGCGGCCAAGGCCGAGAAGCTGATCGAGGCGATGCGCGCGATGGGCTGCAGCCTGAACAACGCCTACATGCAGCACTCGCTGCTGGCGCTGGTGGTGATCCCCGAACTGCGCATCTCCGATGTCGGCATCATCGATGTGACGACGTTCAAGAAGGTCGATCTGTTCGTTTGATCCGACTGCGGCGTCCTTGTCGGCGCCGTGTGCTCGCCGCCGTTCGGGTCCCCCGCCGTACTGCGGAAGCGCCCGTTTGCCCCGCACGGCACCGCGTGCAGGGGATAGTGATGGTTTCGCCATCCGGGATGTGCAATAGAGCCTATTTCATTCCGATTGAATAGGAATGGGCTCTATCTCTTTGTTGGAGCATGATCTTTTCCGAAAGCCGGTTTCCACTTTCGAGATCATGCTTTAGCGCAGAAGCGCCTGAATTGTCCGGATGGGAGCGAGGATCGCGGCGATGACGAGTTTTGTGGACCGGGTTTCGGCGGCGGCCCAAGCCATTCGCATGCTTTTTCCGGAAACCCCGCTGCAGCATAACGACTATCTGTCGAAAAGGACCGGCGCGCATATCCTGCTCAAGCGCGAGGACCTGACGCCGGTGCGCTCCTACAAGATACGCGGCGCGTTCAATTTCTTCCGCAAGGAGCTTTCCGACGGCGAGGCGCCGGCGCTGTTTGTCTGCGCGTCGGCGGGCAATCACGCGCAGGGTTTTGCCTTCGTCTGCCGGCATTTCGGCAAGCGCGGTGTCGTGTTCATGCCGGTGACGACGCCGCAGCAGAAAATCGACAAGACCCGTCTGTTCGGCGGCGAATTCGTCGAGATCAGGCTGGTCGGCGACTTCTTCGACGACTGTTATCGCGCGGCGCTCGAATTCTGCGAGGCGAGCGGCGGCCACATGGTGCCGCCCTTCGACCACAAGGATATCATCGAGGGGCAGGCGACCGTCGGCCATGAGATCGCGACCCAGGTGGCTGGAGGCCGCGCGCCCGACATCGTCGTGCTGCCGGTCGGCGGCGGCGGGCTTTCGGCTGGCGTGACGCGCTATTTCACGGAGCGGGGAACTGCGCCGCGTTTCGTCTTCTGCGAGCCGGCCGGCGCGCCCAGCCTGCGGGAAAGCCTCGACAGCCAGAAACGGGTGAAGCTCGCCAAGGTAGACAATTTCGTCGATGGCGCCGCGGTCGCCGAGATCGGCCGCGAAAATTTCCGCCACCTCAAGGAGTTTCCCGCCGACGCGGTGCGGCTGATCCCGGAAAATCGGCTCTGTGCGACGATGATCGAGATGCTCAATGTGGAGGGCGTCGTGCTGGAGCCGGCCGGCGCGCTGGCGATCGATGCATTGAAGGATCTTCCGAAAAAGGAGATCCGCGGCAAGACGGTCGTGCTTGTCGTTTCGGGCGGCAATTTCGATTTCGAGCGGCTGCCCGACGTCAAGGAGCGGGCGCTGCGCTTCGAGGGGCTGAAGAAGTATTTCGTCTTCCGCTTCCCGCAACGGCCAGGCGCGCTGCGCGACTTCCTGCAACTGCTCGGCCCCGACGACGACATCAGCCGCTTCGAATATCTGAAGAAATCGGCGCGGAACTTCGGCTCCGTTCTGATCGGCATCGAGACAAAGGACCGGAAGAATTTCGACGTGCTGACTAGGCGTTTCCATGATGCCGGCTGGGCCTATCAGGACATCACCGACAACGAAATTCTGGCGGGCCTGGTTATTTGAGTTCCGCTTCCTTGAGGCCGATGCAAGCGCGAAACTCGTTCATCATGATGTTGTAGTTCTGAGAGATTTCCTCTTTGGGCGTGGGCGCGCCCGAAGCGAACATCGTATTCCAGGTTGCTTCCCATTGCCCTTTGAACGCGGCGCGACGATCGCCGTCGGTGCTTATTATTTGCGACCGGATCTTTGCGTCCTCGCCCGGGCCGTTGAATGTCTGGAAAACGCTTTGGATAAAGTTGTCGTAGGATGCGTAGAAGCCTTCAGTCAGAAGGTGTCTGTAGACGTTTACGGTCTTGTCGGTGCTGCGCTTCAAATTGACCATGTCGGCTGGCGAGGTGTATTTCCAATCGCCGATCCACATGCAGAAGCAGAACATGGAATTCAATTTTGGGGAGATATCCTTGTAGATATCGAAGTTTTATCTCGATGATCTTCCTGTTTTGCCACTGAGCCTGGTCGATGGACTTTAGCCGCTTGTTCAAAGCCAGGCCAAGGTAGGCGAGGATCGCCGGCACGGATGCGCCGACCAAAAGTTTGACGACCTCAAGGCCGATTTCCCAGTTTCCAGGCATGGCGGAATGTTAAAGGATCGCCGTTCAACGGCAATCCTCAGACTCAGGGCAAGTTGTCACAATGACCGTCTATATCCTGCTTTTCCGTGGCGTCGGCGGGGCGACGCAACTGCCGACCAAACCGCTGCGCGAAGCGCTGACCAGGGCCGGCTTCGAGAATGCCGGCACCTACATCAACAGCGGCAACGCCTATCTCAAGACCGATATGCCACGTGGCGAAATGCTGAAGACGGTGGCGGAAATCTGCAAGACGGAGTTCGGCTTTACCAAGGCAATCCACGCAGCCTCGCTTGCCGAGTGGAAGAAGCTGATCAAGAACAACCCGTTCCCGGATGCGCTGGAGGTGCCGAAATTCCTGCATGCGGCGGTGCTGGCCGAAAAACCCCAGGCGGCGAAAGTCGAGGCGCTGCGTGCCGTCGCCAGCAATGGCGAGCGCGTCGAAATCATCGACAAGGTTGCTTACCTTCACACGCCGAACGGGTTCGGCACCTCCAAACTCGCGGAAAAATTCGACAAGGGCATCGGTGTGGAAAACACTGCCCGCAACTGGAATACGGTACTGAAGCTGCTGGAACTGGCCGAACAAGCAGCAAAAATGACGCGCGAGTAGCCTCAGTCGTCGAGGTGCTCCGGCGGGTGGGCGTTGCGACCTTTGCCGAAGGTGTATCCCGTTTCCACCGCGTGACGGCCGAACTTGTCGCGCAGCGCGTCCATGGCGCCCTCGGCCATCGCCCGCTTGCGTGACTGCGTGTCGACGAGATCGGGCGGATCGGCCCTTGCATCGTCTGACAGATCGGAGACGCCGATGCCGAGCAGGCGGAATTTGGTGCCGTCGGTTTCCTTCTCCATAAGCTGCATTCCGGTCTGGAAGATGCGGTCTGCCAATCGTGTCGGATCGCTGAGTTGCCGGTTGCGGGTGCGCAGCTTGAAATCCTGCGTCTTCAGCTTCAGCACCACGGTGCGGCCGGCGATGCCCGCCTTCTTCAGCCGCGCCGAGACTTTTTCAGACAGCGCGCGCAAGATAGGCACGAGGTCGGCCGCGGAGGCGAGGTCGGTATCGAATGTCGTCTCCGCAGAGACGCTCTTGGCCTCCTGGTCGGCGTGCACGACGCGCTGATCCATGCCGCGCGACAGGTGAAACAGCCGGTCGCCCATGGTGCCATAGCGCCGCATCAACTCGTTGCGTTCGAGCTTCTGCAACTGGCCGATCATGCGGATGCCGTCGCGTTCCAGCACGGCGGCGAAGGCCTTGCCGACGCCCCAGATCAGCGTCACCGGCTGCTCGGCGAGGAAGCCCATGGCCTCCGCTTCGCCGATCACCGACAGGCCGCGCGGCTTGCGGAAATCGGAAGCCACCTTGGCGAGGAACTTGCAATAGGAAAGCCCCGCCGAAACGGTGATGCCGATCTGGCGCTCGACATCCAGCGCGAACTGCGCGAGCACCAGTGCCGGCGGCTTTCCGTGCAGCCGCTCGGTGCCGGCGAGATCGAGAAACGCCTCGTCGATGGAAAGCGGCTCGACCAGCGGTGTCAGCGCCTGCATCATGGCGCGCACCTCGCGGCCGACGCGCACATATTTCTCCATGTTGGGCGGGATGACGACCGCCTCGCGGACAGGCCTCCAGCGCCTTGAACATCGGCATTGCCGAGCGCACGCCATGGATGCGGGCGATGTAGCAGGCGGTAGAGACCACGCCACGCTTGCCGCCGCCGATGATCACCGGCTTGTCCTTGAGGTCCGGGTTGTCGCGCTTCTCGACCGCAGCATAAAAGGCGTCGCAGTCGATATGGGCGAGATGCAGGCTGTAAAGCTCCGGATGCCGCGCCAGCCGCGGACTGCCGCACTGGACGCAGCGCTTCGACAGGTCGCGCTGCAACGTCAGGCAGTCGCGGCAGAAACCATGATTCGGATCGTTGACAGGAGCGGGCATCGCTGCGAACATAATGAGAACATTTGAATGGTATTCTACGCGGCCGAGTCGAACAAGGCCGACCGGAGGAGAGGCCAATGGCTGTTGCGATAAAACCGTTGACGCCCGACCTATGGCCAGCCTTCGAGGATCTGTTCGGCAAGCAGGGCGCCTGCTACGGCTGCTGGTGCACGCATTTCCGGCTGTCGCCGGCGGCGCGGCGCGAAAACGACCAGCGAGCGCAACAAGGACCTGATCAGGGCGCGCATCGAGGCCGGCCCACCACCCGGCCTGCTGGCGTTCGAGGACGAGGTCGCGACGGGCTGGATGCAGATCGGGCCGCGCGCCGACGTGCCTGAATGGAACAACCAGGGCAGGGGCTCGGCCCCGCTCGATCCATCGGAAGCCGACGATCCGGCGGTCTGGGCGATCTCCTGCTTCTTCATCCGCGCCAAGGCGCGCGGAAAGGGGCTCACGCACCATCTCGTCGGCGCCGGCATCGATTTCGCCCGAAAAAACGGCGCGCGATTTCTCGAGGCCTGCCCGATGGACCAGTCGAAGGATTCGCGTTCGATCGGCCTGTTCGTCGGCTCGACGCGGGTGTTCGAAAAAGCCGGCTTCGAAACCGTCGCTTCGCGAAAGCCGGGCCGACCCCTGATGCGCTACGTACTTTGACCTGGAACCGGATGGGTCTGCGGCTGGATTCCCAGCGCCGCCGCTATCCGTGGCGCTGCCTCATGCCAGTCCTGCACCACGACGATGCGGTCTGGAAGCGGCGGCAGGAATTCCCGCAGCGAATTGTCGGCCATCAGGTGGAAAAGATGCGCGTCGGCGACGGCCTCGCCCACCGAAATAAGATTGTGCGGCTTGTCGTCGACGAAGGCGACGGGCGATGTGTCTCGCCGCGCAGCTGGCCGATCGCCGGGCCCTTGGCCATTTCGGTCGTGAGCAGCGGGTAGGGGAAGCCGAGCGCGTCGAGATGCGCGCGGCGGATTGCGCGGTGCTTGTGCGGCATTGCGGTCAGCATGACGATCTCGGCGCGGTCGCCGAACATCGCCAATGCCTCGGCGGCGCCATCGGCGATGCTCTGCCAGTCGGCCTGCGCTCCGAAGAATTCATCGAGCAGCGCCGTCACCTCGGGCTGCTCGATCAGCCTGCCGCTGCTATGCTCGGCAATGTTGCCGTGAGCCGGAACGAATTGAAGGTCAGGCTGAAGCCGCGTTCGTCGAGAAAGCCGAAACGGCCGGATGAATTCGAGCAGCACCTCGTCGACGTCGAGCACCAGAAGCGGCCGTGTCGTCGCGCGACAGCTCGGCGATCTGGCGCGCGGTTTCCGGATCGTCGCTCATGCAGGCGTGCTTTCCGCAGGCCGCTCCCGATGGGCTCACGTCGACGCCTCGTAGCTGTCGTCGCCGTGCGGCAGGGCGCGCAGCGCCGCAAGGACTGCGCCGGGGGCGTGCCCGAGGCTTCGGCAAAGCGCAAGCAGCGTCGGCTCGTGCGCGACGATGAACTGCAGCACGCCGGCCAGGAAGCCGGGCTCGCTTGCCGCGTGGCGGATCGCCGGGGCCTCGATGCCGGTGATCGCCAGGAAGCGCGGCAGCAGTTCGGGATCGGCGGCGATGAAGCCGAGCGCCGGGATCGCGATCGCCTCGGCGTCGTCGCGCTGTCGTCGTTTCGCCTAGCCATCGCAGCGCTTCCCGTGCATTGTGCAGATGCTGTCGCCTTATCCGGTACATTTGCGTTCGACAAGTCTGCGCTCGCGGGTCGATCCAGCTCGAAAACAAGGATGTACGCCCGAATTCGACAGGCCGATTTCCGTTTCGTCAATCATCTTGCGTTAATGTCTGCGTCGGGATTCGCGCTTTGGGGCAGGCGCGCATGGCGCTGTCATTCGATCGCCATGCTGAGGCGGGACGGAAAGTCGATGCCGAAGAAAGTGATGATCGTCGAGGACAACGAGCTCAACATGAAGCTCTTTCGCGACCTGATCGAAGCCAGCGGCTACGAGACCGTGCGCACCCGCAACGGGCTCGAGGCGCTCGATCTCGCCCGCGCGCATCGGCCCGATCTGATCCTGATGGACATCCAGCTGCCCGAAGTGTCCGGGCTCGAAGTGACCAAATGGCTGAAGGAAGACGACGACCTGCACGTCATCCCGGTGATCGCGGTCACCGCCTTCGCCATGAAGGGCGACGAGGAGCGCATCCGCCAGGGCGGCTGCGAAGCCTACATCTCCAAGCCGATCTCGGTGCCGCGCTTCATCGAGACGATCAAATCCTATCTGGGCGACGCCTGATGCGCCGACGCCTGGAGCGCCGAACAATGACCGCGCGCATCCTCGTCGTCGACGACATTCCGGCCAATGTGAAGCTGCTCGAAGTGCGGCTGCTGGCCGAATATTTCGAGGTGCTGACGGCGACAAACGGGCCCGACGCGATCGAAACCTGCGAGAACGGCAAGGTCGACGTCGTGCTGCTCGACGTGATGATGCCGGACATGGACGGCTTCGAGGTCTGCCGGCGGCTGAAGGACGATCCGGCGACCGTCGCACATTCCGGTCGTCATGATCACCGCGCTCGACCAGGTCTCCGACCGCGTGCGCGGCCTCGAGGCCGGCGCCGACGATTTCCTGACCAAGCCGGTCAACGACCTGCAACTGATGACGCGGGTGAAGAGCCTGGTCCGGCTGAAGATGCTGACCGACGAGCTGCGGCTGCGCGCCTCGACGACGCGCAACATCGGCATCGAGGAACTGCTCAGCCGCAAGCGAGCCCGACGAGACGGCCAGCCGAAGGTGCTGCTGATCGACGAGCGCGCAGTCGTGCGAGCGCGCATCCGCAAGATGCTGCAGCAGACCGCCGAGCTCGATGTCGCGACCGACCCGCATGCCGGCTTCTTCCAGGCCGCCGAAGCGCCCTATGAATGCGTCATCGTGTCGAC
The DNA here is from genome assembly GCA_963726065.1 of uncultured Alphaproteobacteria bacterium. Taxonomy (GTDB): domain Bacteria; phylum Pseudomonadota; class Alphaproteobacteria; order Rhizobiales; family Rhizobiaceae; genus Neomesorhizobium. The sequence continues at coordinate 275,496 of CAVSAU010000012.1, read as the reverse complement.
GCGGCTTCGCCGATTTCGATCCGCTGCGGCTCTGCTCGCAGCTGCGCTCGCTCGACCGCACGCGCTTCCTGCCGATCATCCTGTCTGGCCGAAGACGGCGAGGACGAGCGCGTCATCCGCGGCCTCGAACTCGGCATCAACGACTATCTGATCCGGCCGATCGACCAGCAGGAACTGATCGCGCGGCTGCGCACGCAGGTCAGGCGCAAGCGCTACAACGACCAGCTGCGCGCCAGCGTCACCCAGACCATCGAGATGGCGGTGACCGACGGGCTGACCGGCCTGCACAACCGCCGCTATCTCGACAGCCATCTGCAGACGCTGTTCGACCGCGCGGCTGTCGCGCCGCCGGCCGCTGTCGGTGATGATCACCGACCTCGACCGCTTCAAGTCGATCAACGACACGTACGGCCATGACGGCGGCGACGACGTGCTGCGCGAATTCGCGCGGCGGCTGCGCAAGAATGTGCGCGGCATCGATCTCGCCTGCCGCTTCGGCGGCGAGGAGTTCGTCGTCGTGATGCCCGACACCGAAGCCGCGATCGCCGAGAAGGTCGCCGAGCGCATCCGCGCCGAGATCGAGCAGAACGCCGTTCGCGATCGGCACGGAACGGCGAGACGATGCAGGTCACCGTCAGCGTCGGCGTGTCGTCGCTGAAGCGCGGAGCCGACACGGTCGAGGCGCTGATGAAGCGTGCCGACGTCGCGCTCTACGAGGCCAAGAGCGGCGGCCGCAACAGGGTCGTCGCCAAGGCCGCCTGACCGGCAATTGCTGCCGCCAGCCAAGTCGCGAGCCGGCATTCGGCAATTTACCTTAATCCGAGCGATTCCGGCGGCGTTGGTTAAGAAACTGATTGATTTTCAAGCGTTCTTGCGCGACTGTCCAGCTCGGAACAAGACGGGCGCGCGGCACGAGGGTGTTCAGCCGGCACCGTCCAACAGATACCCCATGATGCTCAGGTCCGCCGCATCTCCTGGGTCCGTGGGGTCGGCCGGCCGGCGCTGGCACATAGTGGCCTCCTCGTACCGCTGCCAGATGCCGACCGGCCCCCTTATCCTTACCACGGATGAAGAAGTTGCGCGAAGGCTGCAGTTGCTGGCTTCGGCAGCAAACGAAAAACGCCGCCCGAAGGCGGCGTTCGTGCATTCGCGAGTCGAACGCAGACTTACTTGATCTTGGTTTCCTTGAACTCGACGTGCTTCTTGGCGACCGGGTCGTACTTGCGGAACGACAGCTTGTCGGTCTTGGTGCGGCTGTTCTTGCTCGTCACGTAGAAGAAGCCGGTGTCGGCGGTCGACAGAAGCTTGATCTTGATGTTTGCGGCTTTGGCCATGGTTCTCGTCCGTTATGTTGCTGGAGTTCGACGCCGCTCGATCGCGGGCGAACGCCCGGACGCGGAAAACTTGGCGCGACACATAAAGATCGCGCCCGGAAAGTCAAGCCCGTGGCGGCTGCGCGGCGCATGCGGCAGCGCCACCAGCACGATGTAGGCGCGAAGAACAGCGCCAGCGACCAGCCGAAGCCGTCGGGGCCGAAGAGGTCCATGCCGATGCCGATCGCCTGCGGGCCGAGCAGCATGCCGAAGCCGTAGCAGAAGCACGAAGGCGGCATTGGCCGAGGCGAGGTCGCGGCCGGTAAGCCGCGAGCCGAGATGCGCAAGGCCGATCGTGTAGAGCGCCGCCACCACGCCGCCCCAGACGAACAGCATCGCCGCCATCAGGTGCCAGTTGTCGGCGACGAGCGGCAGCAGCGAGCATGCCGGCAAGCCCGACCGCGGCGCAGGCGAGCAGCAGGATGCGGCGGTCGCCGATGCGGTCGCTGACCATGCCGAGCGGGATCTGCAGGATGACGTTGCCGAGGCCGATCATGGTGAGCAGCAGCGCCGCGTCGGCCTCCGAATAGCCGATGCGGTTGCCATAGACCGGAAACAGCGCGAAGCCGCCGGTCTCGACCGCGCCGAAAACCAGCACCGCGGCGGTCGCGGTCGGCACCAGCCAGATATAGCGCAGGAAGCTGCTCGGCTCGCCGTCTCGTCGATGATCGTCGGGCTTTCGCGCCAGGCGGCCAGCACCGGGAATCGCGGCCAGCATGACCAGCACGAAGGTCACGCCGAACGGCAGGAAGCCGCCGCTGCCCATCTGCGCGAACAGCCAGGGGCCGAAGGCGAAGCCGAGCGACAGCACGGTCGCGTAGATGCCGAGCACGAAGCCGCGCCGGCTGCGGCGGCGCCGAGGTGCTGATCCAGAATTCGGACAGGATGAAAAGCACGGTCAGTGCGACGTGCAGGACGACGCGCAGCGGAAACCACATCCAGAACGATGGCGCGAAATAGAAGCCGACAAAGGCGAGCGCGCCGACGACGATCATCGCGAGCATCGTCCAGACGACGCCGAAGCGCATCGCGAGCGGCGTCGCGAGCGGCGCGGCGGCGATCGAGGCGAGGCCGGCGACCGCCGTGTTGAGGCCGATCATCGTCGCCGAATGGCCGCGCGTTTCCAGGATGACGCTGAGCAGCGGCATGCCGAGGCCGATGGCGATGCCGACGACGCTGATCGAGGCGATGGCCGCCGCAGATCGACAGCCAGCGCATCTCGGCCGGCGCTGCGCCGTCGGGTGCAAGACTGCCAGTCATTGGAGAGCCTAGAGGATGTCGCGGACGAAGCGGTTGCGGACCATGCGGTAGAACGGCACCGGCCCGCCGGGCGCAGCAGCGGATCGTCGCTCAAGCCGTCTTTCGAGTTCCTCGAGCACAGTCCTGGTGATGGTCGGGATGTCGGCCTGCTTGGCCTCGCCGATCGGCAGCCAGACGAGTTCCTCGAGTTCGTTGGTCGGCCCGCCGTCGGCCAGCGCGACCGCGACGTCGCTTCGCCAGGCGGCGAGGAAGCGCGTATCGAAGCGGCGCACCCGGCCGGGCGGCGTGATCGCGCGGGCGACGAAGCGCAGCGTCTCCAGCGAGGGCTGGACGCCGTGCTCGACAAAGCCCTGCCAGTCCGGTCTTGCTGGTCGAGAAGCTGCGCTTGCGGCCGATCAGCAGGCCGGCTTCCTCATAGGTTTCGCGGACCGCCGACAGGGCGATGGCGCGGGCGCGCGCCGCGTGCTGCGCGCGCGCCGCTGCCGACGAGCTTGGCCTCCTCCGTCCGGATGCAGGTCTTCGGCGACCGGGATGCGGCTGTCGGCGGGGTCGGTGCGGCCGCCGGGAAACACGAACTTGCCCGGCATGAAGGCATGCCTCGCGTGGCGGCGGCCCATCAGCACGTGGAAATCGCCGCCGCTGCCGGTCGAGCAGGATGAGCGTCGCCGCGTCGCGCGGGCGCAACGGCCCGTTGCCGAGCGCGAAATCCGTGCGATTCCGCCTTGTCGACCTGCGCCTTCGTCATGCCGTCCATGCGGCTCCTAGGCGACTCGCGCGGATGAACCGCTCGGGTTGTCCGGACGCGGTCAGGCTTCGGGATGCGTCTCGATGAGGTCCTCTTCGCCGCCGAAGCCGTGCATGTAGAGCGCCCATTGCAGGCCGACGACGGCGCCCTTGACCGGTCGCAGCAGGGCCAGCGACAGAACCGATCGTCAGCGGCACCCAGATGGCGAGATGCTGCCAGGTCGACAGCGTGCTGGTCGCCTCGACGCCCATGAAGGCGCCGACGACGATGTGGCCGACGATGACGACGACCAGATAGGCCGGCAGGTCGTCGGCGCGATGATGGTGCATTTCCTCGCCGCAATCGTTCGCAGCGCTCGACGGTCTTCAGGAAGGAGGCGAAACAGCTTGCCTTCGCCGCAGTGCGGGCAGCGCCCGAGAAAGCCGCGCATCATCGCCGTCCATCAGCGGGCGTGCCGGCCGGCCCGAGTGATGCTCGCCGCCGAAAACCTGTTCTTCCATCATCGTCTCCTGTTGCGGGCCGTGGCGCGGTTGCGACGCGCGGGCCCGCGATCTCTGGCCCTTCGCCTTGTGGAACGACCGTTTCGATCCGGGCAGGGGTTTTGGCTCGCTCAGCATCTCGAAGCGCATGGCGCCGGCCAGCGGCGCGACCTCGACCAGGCGAACCTCGACGCGATCGGCGAGCTGATAGCCCTTGCCGGTGCGTTCGCCGAACAGCGCGCGGGCGGCTTCGTCGTAGATATAGTAATCGCCATCCAGAGATGACACCGGTATGAAGCCGTCCGCGCCATACTGCGGCAATTGGACAAACAGTCCGGCCTTGGTGACGCCGGAGATGCGCGCGTCGAACGTGTCGTCGATGCTGCTCGGCGAGATAGGCGGCGATCAGCCGGTCGACGGTGTCGCGCTCGGCGGCCATGGCGCGGCGCTCGGTCGCGGAGATCAGCCGCGGAGATCTCCTCCAGCCGCTCTTCCTCGCCGCGCGTCAGGCCGTCCTGGCCGAGCCCGAGCGCGCGCGATCAGCGCGCGATGCACGATCAGGTCGGAATAGCGGCGGATCGGCGAGGTGAAATGCGCGTAGCGCCGCAGATTGAGGCCGAAATGGCCGATATTGTCCGGCGAATAGATCGGCCTGGCTCTGCGAGCGCAGCACCACCTCGTTGACCAGCGCCTCATTGTCCGTCGCCGCGCACGCGCTCGAGGATGCCGTTGAACTGGCTGGGCCTCATCTGCGCGCCGCGCGCCAGCGACAGGCCGAGCGTCGCCAGAAACTCGCGCAGCGATTCCTGCTTGGCGAGCGACGGTGCGTCGTGGACGCGGTAGACCAGCGTCTGCCGCTTCGCCTCCAGCGTCTCGGCCGCCGCGACATTGGCCTGGATCATGAACTCCTCGATCAGCTTGTGCGCGTCGAGCCGGTCGGGCACGATGACCCGGTCGACCGTGCCGTCGGGCTTGAGCAGGATCTTGCGCTCCGGCAGGTCGAGTTCCAGCGGCTGGCGCGCGTTGCGGCCGCGCTTCAGCACGTCATAGGCGGCCCAGAGCGGCTTCAGCACGGTTTCGAGGATCGGCGCCGGTCGTGTCGTCGGGCGCGCCGTCGATCGCCGCCTGCGCCTGCGGATAGGCAAGGCGCGCCGCCGAGCGCATCATGACGCGATGGAAGCTGTGGCGGATCTTGCGGCCCTCGGCGCGAAAACGTCATGCGAACGGCCAGCGCCGGGCGGTCGACCTTCTCCTTCAGCGAGCAGAGGTCGTTGGAGATGCGCTCCGGCAGCATCGGCACGACGCGATCCGGGAAATAGACCGAATTGCCGCGCTTCAGCGCCTCGCGGTCGAGCGCCGAGCCCGGGCGCACATAGGCCGCGACATCGGCGATGGCGACGGTGACGACAACGCCGCCGGGGTTCTTCTCGTCGGTGTCCGGCTCGGCGAAGACCGCGTCGTCATGGTCCTTGGCGTCGGCGGGATCGATGGTGATCAGCGGCAGGTTGCGCCAGTCCTCGCGGCCGGCCATGCGTCGCCGGCTTCACCGCTTCGGCCTCCTCGATGCACCTCGCGCGGGAAAGATATGCGGTATGTCGTGCGCGTGGATGGCGATCATCGAGACCGCCTTTTCGCTGGTCAGCGAGCCGACCACCGTCAGCACCTTGCGCGCGCGGCAGGCCGTAGCGGCCGGTGCGCGAGCGGTTCGACCTCGACCAGGTCGCCGGGCTTGGCGCCATTGCGGAATTCCGGCTCGATCGACCAGTTCGGGTTGGCGCCGCTCGACCGGTTCGATGCGAAACGTCCCGTCCTGCGCGACGCGCAAGCACGCCGAGCACGGCCTCCGCTGCGCTTGTCGAATATCTTCATCACCCGCGCCGTGTAGGCGGGGCCTGTCGGATCGTCGGTCGGAAACACCTTGGCCAGCACACGGTCGCCGACACCGGGCGCCGGTCCTCTCGCGCCGCGTGAAAGTTTCACCGCAACCAGCGGATTCTGCTCGCTGTCGTCGCTTGCCCGTTCGGTCGGACGAGCCAGCAGGCCGCCGTCGGGATCGCGCGAGAAGATGTCGAGCACCACGACATGGGGCAGGCTGCCTGGCCGGACCAGCCGCTTGCGGCTCTTTTCCAGCAGGCCCTCGTCCTGCCAGGTCGCGCAAAGTGTCCTTCAGCCAGACGCGATCCTCGCCCTTCAGCGAGAAGGCCTTGCGCGATGTCGCGCTTGCCGGAGCGATCGGGGTTTTCGGAGACGAAGCGCAGGATGTCGTCGCGCGTCGGGCCGTCTGCGCCATCGGCGGCTTGCAGTGGTCACGGCGCGGCTCGCCGGACTGCTTGCCACCCTTGGTGTTTCGTCCGGAGATGCGCCGGCCAAGCTGCTCTAGCCCTTTTTCTTGCCGCGGAACGGCTTCTTGCCGTTGCCGCCCTTGGCCGCCTTCTCGGCAACCAGCGTCAGTGCCTCCTCAAGCGTGACCGCCATCGGGTCCTTGCCCTTGGGCAGCGTCGCGTTGACCTTGCCCCAGTTGACATAGGGCCCGTACTTGCCGTCGCGCACCGTGACCTGCGCCGCCGTCCGGATGTTCGCCGAGTTCCTTCAGCGCCGCCGGCGTGCCGCCATTGCGGCCGCCCTTGCCCTTCGACTGCTTCTCCGCGATCACCGATACGGCGCGGTTGAGGCCGATCGAGAACACGTCCTCGACGCTTTCGAGATTGGCGTAGGTGCCGTCGTGCAGCACGAACGGGCCGTAGCGACCAATGCCGGCCGAGATCATCTTGCCGGTTTCGGGATGCTGGCCGACATCGCGCGGCAGCGCCAGACAGCGCCAGCGCCTTCTCGTGGTCGATGGCTTCGGCAGCCCAGCCCTTCGGCAGGCTGGCGCGCTTGGCTTCCTTGCCGTCGCCGCGCTGCACGTAGGGGCCGAAGCGCCCGCTCCTCAGCGTGATCTCCTCGCCGGTGTAGGGATCCTTGCCGAGCACCTTCGGTCGCCGTCCTCGCCCGCCGCCGCCTCGCCATTGCCGTTGGCGGCGTCGCTGAGCTGGCGGGTATAGCCGCATTCCGGATAGTTGGAGCAGCCGACGAAGGCGCCGTACTTGCCGAGCTTGAGCGACAGGTTGCCGGTGCCGCATTTCGGGCAGATGCGCGGATTCGAGCCGTCTTCGCGCGCTGGAAAGACCAGCGGCGCCAGTTCCTCGTTCAACGCGTCGAGCACGTCGGTGACGCGCAGTTCCTTGATGTCGTCGACGGCGCTGGAGAAATCCCTCCAGAAGTCGCGCAGCACGTCCTTCCAGAGCAGCTTGCCATCGGAAATCTCGTCGAGCTTTTCCTCCAGCGAGGCCGTGAAATCGTACTCCACATAGTGCTCGAAGAAGCTTTCCAGGAACGCGGTGACCAGGCGGCCCTTGGGCTGCGGCACCAGCCTGCGGTTGTCGATCGTCGACATAGTCGCGGTCCTCCAGCGTCTTCAGCGTCGCCGCATAGGTCGAGGGGCGGCCGATGCCGAGCTCTTCCATCTTCTTGATGAGGGAGGCTTCCGAATAGCGCGGCGGTGGTTCGGTGGTGTGCGGCGGTGACGTTGATCGCCTCGCGGGAAAGTCGGCTCGCCGGCGCGGATCTCCGGCAGGCGCCGGCTCTCTTCGTCTTCCGCGTCCTCGTCCTTCTGTTCGGTGTAGGCAGCGATGAAGCCGTCGAAGCGAATCACGGAACCGACCGCGCGCAGGCCGGCGCGTCGCAGCGCCGTTGCGCGCCTCGATCTCGACGGTCGTGCGCTCGATCTCGGCCGGCTGCATCTGGCTGGCGATCGCGCGCTTCCAGATCATCTCGTAGAGCCGCGCCTGATCGGCATCGAGATATTTCTTCACCTCCGCCGGCGTGCGGGAGAAGTCGGTCGGGCGGATCGCCTCGTGGGCCTCCTGCGCATTCTTCGCCTTGGTCGATGTAGTAGCGCGGCTTTTCCGGCAGGTACTTGTCGCCGAATTCGTTGACGATGGCGGCACGCGCGGCAGCGATCGCCTCCGGCGCCATCTGCACGCCGTCGGTTCGCATATAGGTAATCAGGCCGGCGGTCTCGCCGCCGACGTCGAGGCCTTCGTAAAGCCGCTGCGCCACCTGCATGGTGCGTTGCGGCGGAAAAGCCGAGCCGCGACGAGGCGGCCTGCTGCAGCGTCGAGGTGGTGAAGGGCGGGGCCGGGATTGCGCTTGGTCGGCTTCGCCTCGACGGAGAGCGCCTTGAAGGTGGCGCCGTCGAGCATCGCCTTGATGCCGTCGGCCTGTTCCTGGCTCTTGATGTCGAGCTTGTGCAGCTTCTTGCCGTCGAACGTTGTCAGCCGGGCTTCGAACTTTTCGTTGCGCGGTGTGCCGAGGACGGCTGCGATCAGCCAGTAGTTCTCGCGCACGAAACGTTCGATCTCGGCCTCGCGGTCGCAAACGAAACGCAGCGCCACCGACTGGACGCGGCCGGCCGAGCGGGCGCCGGGCAGCTTGCGCCACAGCACCGGCGAAAGCGTGAAGCCGACGAGATAATCAAGCGCACGGCGGGCGAGATAGGCATCGACCAGCGGCGGGTCGATTTCGCGCGCATTGGCCATGGCCTCGAGCACGGCCTGCTTGGTGATGGAGTTGAAGACGACGCGGCGCACAGGCTTGTCCTTCAGCACGCGCTTCTGCTTCAGAACTTCCAGCACGTGCCACGCAATCGCTTCGCCCTCGCGATCCGGATCGGTTGCGAGGATGAGCCCGTCGGCCTCTTTCACAGCCTTGGCAAGGTCGGACAGGCGCTTGGCCGAGGCGGAATCGACCGCCCAGGACATGGCGAAATCCTCTTCCGGCTTAACCGAGCCGTCCTTGGCCGGCAGATCACGGACGTGGCCGAAGGAGGCCAGAACCTTGTAGTTCTTGCCCAGGTATTTGTTGATGCTTTTGACTTTGTTCGGCGACTCGACGACGACGACGTCCATGATTTCTCGTTTTTGTTATGGCGCGCGGCCAACAGCAAGGCTGCGCGGCGACGTTCGGAAATTCGCCCGTGACATGGCTGTCGTTTTCCTTCCGGTCAAGGGGAAGACTGCAAATGAGACTTATGCCACTTGTTGCAACATGCAGGATAGGGAAAAATTCCTTGCAACTTTAAATTACAACTAGTATAATGCTACTCGAGATTGAGCCTTAAGAGTGACCGGATATCGAAAGTACGCGTATCCAGCCGCGAGGAGGTTTTTGCACCCTGCGTCCCGAGGCAATGAAGCGGCGAACCGACACGCTCGACTATCTTCAGCAGATGCTTGGCGAACTGCGAACGATGGCCGAGGCCGAGCGCTACGACATGCTCGCCTACCTCATCGAGATGGCCTACATCGAGGCGAGCGACATCATCCGCGGCCAGCGGCCTTCACGAATCCAGGGCGAGCAGCGAGACCGAGCCGCCGGCGTGCCGCTCAAGCCGTCCCGCAAGATCTAGCTCCAGAAGGATCATGAACACTTGCGCCGGATGAAGGCCGGTGTGGCGAATGATTTCGTCGACACCGACCGGCACCGGCCCCAGCGCCTCGATCACGCGGGCCCGCTCGTCGTCTTGCGGTGGCGGGGTAGCGGAAAAATCCGGCGGCTCCTGCAGCGCAAGCGGCGGCGGCGACGGCTGTCCGATGAGGGGCGCGATCTGCTCGATCACGTCGCGCGCTTCGGTCACCAGTACGGCGCCATCCTTCAGCAGCCCGTTGGTGCCGGCGGCGCGCGGATCGAGCGGCGATCCCGGCACCGCGAAAACCAGTCGCCCCATCTCGCCCGCAAGCCGCGCGCTGATCAGCGACCCGGAACGTTGTGCAGCTTCCACGACGACCAGCCCCAGCGCCAGGCCGGCGACGATGCGGTTGCGGCGCGGAAAGTCCCTTGGGCGCGGCTCCCAGCCAAATGGCATTTCGGAGATTACGGCGCCGCCGCGTTCCGCGATTTCATTACAGAGTTCGATATTTTCCGGCGGGTAGGGCTGGTCGAGGCCGCCGGCAAGTACCGCAACCGTGCCGGTGCCGAGCGCGCCCTGATGGGACGCCGTGTCGATGCCGCGCGCGAGACCCGAAACTATCGCATAGCCGTCGCGGCCGAGATCGGCGGCGAGCATCCGCGCCATCTTGATTCCGGCAAGCGACGCGTTGCGTGCGCCGACGATCGCCACTGGCGGCAGCCGGAAACACCGCAGCGGTGCCTTTACGGCGACCAGTGGAGGCGGATTGTCCACGCGCCTGAGCATCGGCGGATAATCGGCCTCGCCGATCGCGATGAAGCGCGCACCGTACCGGTGCGCGGCCTCCAGTTCGGCTTCCGCCTGCTGCACCGTCGGAATTCGGACGAGGCGCTGTCGCGCCGCCCGACAGCAGTCAGCTCGGGCAGCATTTCGAGCGCGATCTCCGCAGAACCGAAGCGGTTGATCAGATCGCGGAAGGTCGCGGGGCCGACATTTTCGGTGCGGATCAGCCGGAGCCAGTTGATCCGTTGCCGATCGCTGAGGCGAGACGTGCCCGCGGCGGAATCGTCGTTCATTCCTTCGAACCGATGCGCGGATTCGGTGCCGGCCATCAGCGCGTGAAATTTGGCGCGGTGCTTGATAAAGACAATGATGCTCATCAGCGCGAAGACGAGGGCGAAGTCCTGATAGCCCATGAAGAGAAGGGCAATGGGTACGGCCACTGCGGCAACCAGCGCAGCCAGTGACGAATAGCGGAGAAGCAAGGCGACCGCGATCCACACCGCGGCGAAAACCAGCGCCACTTTCCACATCAGGCCGGCGAGAACGCCAATGTAGGTGGCGACGCCCTTGCCGCCCTTGAAACCGAGCCAGACCGGGAAGAGGTGGCCGAGAAAGGCGAAGAAGCCGGCGACAATCGCGAAGTCCGCGCCGTAACATGCCGGCGATCAGCACAGCGGCGGTCCCCTTCAGGCGCGTCGAGCAGCAGCGTCACCGCTGCGAGCCTCTTGTTGCCTGTCCTGCAGCACGTTGGTCGCGCCTATATTGCCGGAGCCGATCCTGCGCACGTCGCCCAGCCCGGCGGCATGCGTGATCACCAGCCCGAACGGGATCGATCCGAGCAGATAGCCGAATAACGCGGCCACCAGGATAATTCATAATCGCCCCCTGTCAGACGGAGAATACTGTGCGGCCCGCAACCATTGTTTGCAAGACCCTGCCTTGCATCCGGGCGCCCTCGAAACAGGTGTTCTTCGAGCGCGACCGGATTTCCTTCTCCGTCACCAGCCATGGCTCGTCGAGATCGACCAGAACGAGGTCGGCGGAAGCGCCAGGCTTCAACGTCCCGCCGGGCAGGCCGAACAGTTTCGCCGGTGCTGTCGACAGCACCTCGACCACCCGCAACAGCGGGAGCGTCGTCATTGTGATAGAGCCGCAAGGCTGCGCCGAGCAGCGTTTCCAGCCCGATGGCGCCGGCGGCGGCGTCGGCGAAGGGCAGCCGCTTGGTGTCGACATCCTGCGGGTCGTGCGAGGACACGATGATGTCGATGGTGCCATCCTTCAGCGCGGCGATCATCGCTAGGCGGTCGTCTTCGTTGCGCAGCGGCGGAGCCAGCCTGAAGAATGTCCGGTATTCGCCGATGTCATTTTCGTTGAGCGACAGGTTGTTGATCGACACGCCGGCGGTCACGGTCGCGCCATCGTCCTTGGCGCGGGAAACGGCGGCGGCCGACAGCGCGGTGGAGATCTTTGCCGCGTGATAGTTGCCGCCGGTCAGTCGCGCCAGCATCAGGTCGCGCTCGAGCGGTATGGCTTCCGCCTCGCGCGGAATGCCGGGCAGGCCGAGCCAGCTTGCGTATAGCCCTTCGTTCATGACGCCGGCCGATGCAAGGTCGGCATCCTCCGTCTCATGCACGATCAGCGCGCCGAAATCGCGCGCATAAGTCAGCGCCCGCCGCATCACCAACGGGTTGGCGATCGTGTGGCGGCCATCGGTGAATGCGACAGCGCCGGCCTGGCGGAGCAGGCCGAACTCCGTCATCTCCTCGCCGGCGAGCCCTCTGGTTATTGCGGCAGCCGGGAATACGTTCACCGAAGCTGTTTCGCGCGCCGTGCGCATCACGAACTCGACCAGCGCGATGTCGTCGATCACCGGGTCGGTGTCGGGCATCATGACGATGGAGGTGACGCCGCCGGCAGCGGCCGCCAGGCTGGCCGATGCGATGGTCTCGCGATGTTCTGCGCCGGGTTCGCCGATGAAGACACGGCCATCGACGATGCCGGGAATGATCGCCTTGCCGCCGCATTCGATGACTTCAGCGCCTTCCGGACGGCCCTGGTTGCGCGCGCCGGCCCCGGCGGCGGCAATTTTCTTGCCCTCGACGATGACGGTGCCTGTTTCATCGATGCCGCGCGAGGGATCGACGATCCGGGCGTTCTCGAAAACCGTGACGCTCATGCCTTGCCGCCCGCGTTGCGGCGCGGATCGAGCAGCGCCTCCATCACCGCCATGCGCACGGCGACCCCCATCTCGACCTGTTCCTGGATGACGCTCTGCGGCCCGTCGGCGATTTCCGAGGCGATCTCGACGCCGCGGTTCATCGGTCCGGGATGCATGACCAGCGCATCCTCCTTGGCTGCCTTCAGCTTCTCGGCGTCGAGCCCGAAATAGCGGAAATATTCGCGCACCGAAGGCACAAAGGCGCCGGACATGCGTTCGCGCTGCAGGCGCAGCATCATGACCACGTCGGCGTCCTTCAATCCTTCGGCCATCGACCGCGCGACAATGACGCCCATCCTCTCGATGCCGGAAGGCAGCAAGGTCGATGGCGCCACCACCCGAACCTGTGCGCCAAGCGCGTTGAGCAGAAGGATGTTTGAGCGCGCGACGCGCGAATGCAGGATGTCGCCGCAGATCGCCACGATCAGCTTTGCCAGCGGCCCCTTGGCGCGGCGGATGGTCAGCGCGTCAAGCAGCGCCTGCGTCGGGTGCTCATGCGCGCCATCGCCGGCATTCACCACCGAGCAGCCGACCTTCTGGGCCAGCAGCGCCGCCGCGCCCGCCGACTGGTGGCGGATGATCAGGATGTCGGGCCGCATGGCGTTCAGCGTCATTGCCGTGTCGATCAGCGTTTCGCCCTTCTTCACCGACGAACTGGCCACCGACATGTTCATCACGTCGGCGCCGAGCCGTTTGCCGGCGAGCTCGAACGACGATTGCGTGCGGGTCGACGCCTCGTAGAAAAGGTTGATCTGGGTGCGGCCGCGAAGCGTGGTCGTCTTCTTTTCCGACTGGCGCGAGATCGACACGGCGGCGTCGGCGCGATCAAGCAGCAGTTCGATGTCGGGGGGTAAAAGATCACCGATGCCGAGCAGGTGGCGGTGGGGGAAAAGCGGCAGGGACAAGGCTTCGATCATCTCAAGGCGCTGCTATAGGCTGCACGCCCTGCCACGGCAAGACGCGGCTTTGGAAAGCCACAATTCTTTAATCGCGCTTCCTGTATGGGCTGCGCTATAAAGCCGGCCGTGGCGCTTCGGAATCGCACCGCTCGCCTTCGCGTATGAGATAAGGAATCGGCGTGACGCACGAGGTTACCAACCAGCCGCCGCTGCTTGCCGGCACCAATGCCTGGCGCGGCGATCCGCTGCTGATCCAGCTTGCCGAGGATTTCTCCGAACCGGTCCGCAAGGAACTGGACGGGCTCGGCCGTTTCGTCATGAGCAACGAGGCGCAGGAGCTGGCGCGCCTTGCCAACACCGACACGCCGAAGCTGAAGACGCATGACCGGCAGGGCCGCCGTATCGACCTGGTCGAGTTTCATCCCGCCTACCATGCACTGATGCGCCGCTCCATCGCCAATGGCCTGCATTCCTCGGTGTGGGAAAACGGCGCCGCCGAGACCAATCGCCGCCATCAGGCCCGCGCCGCGCGCTTCTACCTGACCGCCGAGCTCGAATGCGGCCATCTGTGCCCGATCACCATGACCAGCGCTTCGCTTGCTGCGCTGATGGCGAGTCCGAAGCTGTTTCGCGAATGGGCGCCGCGCGTCACCACCCGCAAATACGACCAGTCGCAGAAGCCGCCGGTCGAGAAGACCGGGCTGACGCTCGGCATGGGCATGACCGAGAAGCAGGGCGGCACGGATGTTCGCGCCAATACGACGCGCGCCGAGCGGGTGGGCAACGGCTTCTATCGCCTGACCGGCCACAAATGGTTCATGTCGGCGCCGATGTCGCGACGCCTTCCTGGTGCTGGCGTCAGACGCGCGAAGGGCTTTCCTGCTTCCTCGTGCCGCGCATCCTCGGTGACGGCTCGGGCAACGGCTTCCGCTTCCAGCGCCTGAAGGACAAGCTCGGCAACCGCTCCAACGCCTCGTCGGAGGTCGAATTCGTCAACGCCATCGGCGAGATGGTCGGCGAACCCGGCGCCGGCGTGAAGACGATCATGGACATGGTGACGCTGACCCGGCTCGATTGCGCGGTTGCCTCGTCGGCGATCATGCGCGCCGGCCTCGCCGAAGCCGTCCACCACACGCGCCATCGCCAGGTGTTCGGCGCGCCGCTGATCGACCAGCCGCTGATGCAGCGCGTGCTGGCCGACATGGCGCTCGATGTCGCCGCAGCCACGGCCCTGTCCTTCCGGCTTGCCCGTTCCTTCGACGAGGCTGCCGCCAGCCGCGGCGAGGCGGCCTTCGCCCGCGCCATGACGCCGGTCGTGAAATACTGGGTCTGCAAGATCGCGCCGCCGCTGCTCTACGAGGCGATGGAATGCCTGGGCGGCAACGGTTATGTCGAGGAAGCGCCGCTCGCCCGCTATTATCGCGAGGCGCCGGTCAATGCGATCTGGGAAGGCTCGGGCAATGTGATGGCGCTCGACGTGCTGCGCGTGCTCGGCCGCGCGCCCGGCGCTGTTCGACGAGGTGCTCGCCGGCATCGAGCGCGACCTCGGGCCGGCGGGGCAGGGCACGATCGGCGTGCTGCGTGCGGCGATGCAGGTGGCCTCGTCCGACGAAGGTTCGGCCCGCATCCTGACCGAGCAGCTGGCGCTGGCTGCCGCTGCAGCCGAACTGCGGCGGCTGGGGGCAGGGCGCATCGCCGATGCCTTCATCGAAACCCGGCTGGCCGGCCAGTGGCGCGGCACCTACGGCATGCTCGATGCGCGCCACGACGCGCGGCTGATCGTCGATACGCTCTATCCCGCGCTCAACTGAGCGGTTACGGCCAGCACCGCGGGAATGGTCAGGAAGGAAAGGGCGGTCTGCAGCGTCGTCACCGCCGCATAGAGCTCCGCGTCGCCGCCGAGCTGCCGCGCCAGCAGATAGCCGTTCATCGCCGTCGGCACTGCCCCGCATAGCGCAAGGTAACTCAACTGGACCCCGGTGACGCCGAATGCCATGGCTACCGCCGACCAGCAGCGCCGGGAACAAAGCAAGCTTGAGCACCGTCGGCAGCCAGATCGCGAACCGAAGCCGCACCAGATCGCCGGGCTTGAGGCTGGCGCCGATGGCGATGAGCCCCATGCCGAGCGCTGCACGGCCGGCAAGATCGATCGTCTCGTTGAGCGGCGCATAGAGGCCGAACGGCATCGCGCGCATGACGATCGCCGCGAGCATCGCCAGAATCAGCGGATTGGTCGCGATGTTCCAGACCGACCTGGCGCCAGTTTGCTGAGCGGTCGGCAAAACGCGTGACGACGTAGGTCGATGCGATGTTGAGCGGAATGATGATGACCAGCATCACCAGGGCCACCACCGCCATTCCCGCCGGCAGGAAGATCTTCTGGGCCACCGCCAGCGCGATAAAACTGTTCCAGCGCACCGTCGTCTGGAAGACCGAGGAGAATTCACGCTCCTGCACAAGTCCCGTTCGCGCCAAGCAGCGGCCACAGCGCGTAGGTGAGGGCAGCATATCAGCGCCACCGAGACCAACAGCGCCGCCATCATCTCGTCTAGCTGCAGGCCGGTGAAGTCGGCGTTCACGATGGTGACGAACAGAAGCGCGGGGTAGAGGAACCAGTAGCCCAGTTGATCGAGGCCGGGCCAGGCCGCGGGAATCGATGAGCGGCGACCGGCGCAGCCGATTGCCGGCGAGAATCAGCAGGAAGATCGGCAGGATGCTTTCGAAGATCGGGAGCATGGATTCGCAGGGCCAGTGGTACGCGTGCGACCGCTTACAGCGCGTCGCGCCGAATGGGATTCGGCGGCCGCGCCGTAGCTTGCTGTTTGTGCATGTCGCTTCTCCCGAAACCGAGGACACTTTCGGGCGACATGCATTAGGTGGCGATTCGCGCGCTGTAAACCGCCACCGGCCGGTTCCTGTCGACCCAGCGTTCTTCTGTGCACAAGCCTTGCAAAAATTAACCTTAACGAATGGTTTCATTTGCCGAGGTGCCTTGAGCGCCCCAATGTCTTTTCTCAAAGGCAAGGGATTCCATGCGCCACGCTCTCACGTCCTTCCCGGTTTTCCACTGATGGTCATTTTCGCGCCTTGCGGCGATCCGCACACCCGGCGCCCGCAGTCTGCTGCCTGCATTTCTTTTCAACCTTGCCGGCGGCAATTCCGGCGAAGGAAGCTGACATGCGCTACCTGATTGCCCTGTGGGTCGCGCCGCTGGCTCTGTTCTGGGGCTGGTACTTCCTGTCGCTCAACGACATCAATTTCGGCTATGTCATGCTCAGCCGCCAGCTGCACGACCTGGTCTTCCAGCTCTATGGCGAGATGCTCGGCATCGATCCGGCTACGATTCCCGGCCTGCTGGCTAAAGCCTGCGTATTCGACACTTTCCTGGTTGGCTGCCTGATCGCCTTCCGTCGGCGCAAGGCGATCTGCCGCGTGGCTGCGCGTGCAAAGGGAACACTATTCCGGCGAGCGCGCCCCGCGCATCACCTGAAGGCGGTCGAGCACTCCTTGCAGGATGAAGGCGGCGGCCGCCGAATCGATCTTGCCGGCGCGTTTCTTCCTGGAGAAATCCATCTCGATCAGCGTTCGTTCGGCTGCCACGGTCGACAGCCGCTCGTCCCAGAACAAAAACGGCAGGTCGGTCAATTTGGCGATGTTGCGCACGAAGGCGCGCGACGCCTGGGCGCGGGGGCCTTCGCTGCCGTCCATGTTGACCGGCAGGCCGATCGCCACCGCACCAGTATTTTCCGCGGCAAGCAGCGACAAAAGTGCGGCCGCATCCAGCGAAAACTTCTTGCGCATGACGACCGGACGGGGATGCGCGAAGGACAGGCCGCGATCGGAGACCGCGATGCCGATCGTCTTGTCGCCGAGATCGAGGCCGGCAAGCGTCTTGCCGCCCGCCAGATGACCGGGCAATTCTTCGATGCTGACGATGGCCAAATGAACGGCCTTCCCTTTTGACTTGACTGCCTGGCGTTCTATCCTTCGATGGACGGAAAATCGAGGAGACCGTTTCGATGAAAATCACCTGGTACGGGCATTCCGCATTCCGCGTCGAGGCGGGTGGCGCCAAAATCCTGATCGACCCTTATCTCACCGACAACCCGTCATGGGGAAAACCCTGGGAAGGACCGGCCGAGGGCGTGACGCACGTGCTCCTCACCCACGGTCACGGAGACCATGTCGGCAATGCCGCCGAAATATTGAAGAAGACCGGCGCCATGCTTGTCGCCAATTTCGAAGTCTGCATGTACCTGGTCGGCCAGGGTGTCAGCGACAAGAAGATCAACCCGGGCAATACCGGCGGCACGGTCGATTGCGGCGGTTTCACCACGACTTTCGTACAGGCCCAGCACTCTTCGTCCATGGCGGGCGCCGGCGGCTCCAATGTCTATCTCGGCAATCCGCTGGGGCTGGTGCTGCATTTCCCCGACGACAAGACGCTTTATCACATGGGCGACACCGACATCTTCTCCGATATGGCGTTGATCAACGAGTTGCACGAGCCGAAGATCGGCCTCGTGCCCATCGGCGACCGCTTCACCATGGGTGGCGCGGTGGCGGCTCTTGCCTGCCGCCGCTTCTTCAAATTCGAGACCGTATTGCCTTGCCACTATGGCACATTCGGCATCATCGACCAGAATGCCGACAAGTTTGTCGCCGGGCTGGAAGGCTCGGGTGTCGATGTGAAGGTGCCCGAGGTTGGCGGAAGCGTCGATCTATGATGCCAGAAAATCCATTAATTTCATTGTTTTGAAGCTAGTTGTTGCGGCATCTGTTTCGGGGGTGAGGCCGATCCGGCAGAAGTGAGCGCCGGCGGCCGAACAGGTTTCCGGCGCGGTCATTTTCCTTGAGGAAGCCGTGCCGTCGATGAGGCGCCTGCCGTCATCCAGGTTGCGCTGTCGCCGCCGCGCCGGTATAGCGCGATCTTCAATTTCCGGAGCAATCCATGTCTGTCGATATCGCCACCGTAAAGCGCGTCGCGCACCTTGCCCGCATTGCCGTCTCCGAAGAGGACGCCGAACGCATGACCGGCGAGTTGAACGTCATCCTGGGCTTCGTCGAGCAACTGAATGAAGTCGACGTTTCCGGTGTCGAGCCGATGACCTCCGTCATCCCGATGGAGATGAAGAAGCGGCAGGATGCGGTCACCGACGGCGACAAGCCAGGCGATATCGTCGCCAACGCTCCGGCCACGCAAGAGAACTTCTTCCTCGTGCCGAAAGTGGTGGAGTAGGCCGTGACTGTCGCAATCGCGATCGAAAGCCCTCTGCAGGACGATGTGCGCACGATGGTGGCGGCGTTGAACGCGCATATGATCCCGCTGACGCCGCGAGAGTTCCAGTTCCAGCTCACGGTCGAACAAATGGCCGAGCCTGCCGTGACCCTGTTCGTGGCGCGCGGTCACGACGGGCGTCCCGTCGGCATGGGCGCGCTGAAAGACCACGGCGGAGGTATCGGCGAAGTCAAGCGCATGTTCACCCTGCCCGAGGTGCGCGGCCAACGTGTGGGCTCCCAGCTCTTGCGGTCGATCGAGGCGCTTGCGCGCGACAAGGGCGTCACCAGGCTCGTCCTCGAAACGGGCGAGGCTCCCGGCTTCGAGCCGGCCTACCGCGTCTATGAACGCGGCGGTTTCGAGGTTTGCGGCGCCGTGCTCGACTATCCCGATTCCGGTTATTCCCGCTTTTATGAAAAGAAACTCGCCTGATGACCGACCTTACCAATCTGACGATTTCGGAAGCGCGCACCAAGCTGCGTGCAAAAGAGATTACCGCGGCTGAACTCACCGACGCCTATCTCGGCGCCATCGACAGGGCCAACGGGTTGCTGAACGCCTATGTTGCGGTAACGCATGACAAGGCGCGCGCCATGGCAAAGGCTTCCGATGAGCGCCTTGCCAACAATTCGGGCGGCGCGCTGGAAGGCATTCCGCTCGGCATCAAGGACCTGTTCGGCACCGAAGGCGTCCACACCCAGGCTTGCAGCCATGTACTCGACGGCTTCAAGCCGCGTTACGAATCAACGGTCACCGCCAATCTTTGGGCAGACGGCGCGGTAATGCTGGGCAAGCTCAACATGGACGAGTTCGCCATGGGCTCGTCCAACGAGACATCCTACTACGGCCCGGTCATCAATCCATGGCGGCGTTCGCGCGCGACCACCGTCGTGCGGCCCGTCACCCATACGGGCGACGCGGCCTTCGTCTCCGCCGGTGGTGTCCGCACCGAACGCACGCTGGACAACATGCAGCTGGTGCCCGGCGGTTCTTCCGGCGGCTCGGCGGCAGCGGTCTCGGCTTGCCTGTGCGCCGGCGCCACGGCGACCGATACCGGCGGGTCGATCCGCCAGCCGGCCGCTTTCACCGGTACGGTCGGCATCAAGCCGACCTACGGCCGCTGCTCGCGCTGGGGCATCGTCGCATTCGCGTCGTCGCTCGACCAGGCCGGACCGATCACCCGCGACGTGCGCGATTCCGCCATCATGTTGAAGTCGATGGCTTCGGTCGACGCGAAAGACACCACCTCGGTCGACCGTCCGGTGCCGGATTACGAAGCCGCCCTCGGACAGTCGATCCGCGGCATGAAGGTCGGCATCCCCAGGGAATATCGTGTCGACGGCATGCCGGACGACATCGAGGCGCTGTGGCAGAAAGGCGTTGCATGGCTGAAGGACGCCGGCGCTGAAATCGTCGACATCTCGCTGCCGCATACGAAATACGCGCTGCCGGCCTACTACATCGTGGCGCCGGCGGAAGCCTCGTCCAACCTCGCCCGCTACGATGGCGTCCGCTACGGCCTGCGCGTGCCCGGCAAGGACATCATCGACATGTATGAAAAGACCCGCGCCGCCGGTTTCGGTCGTGAGGTCAAGCGCCGCATCATGATCGGCACCTATGTGCTCTCCGCCGGCTATTACGACGCCTACTATCTGCAGGCGCAGAAGGTGCGCACGCTGATCAAGCGCGATTTCGAGCAGGTATTCGCCGCTGGCGTCGACACCATCCTGACGCCGGCCACCCCGTCGGCTGCCTTCGGCGTCGCCGACGAGGACATGGCTGCCGACCCCGTCAAAATGTATCTCAATGACATTTTCACGGTGACGGTGAACATGGCCGGCCTGCCGGGCATCGCGGTGCCGGCCGGGCTCGACGAAAAAGGCCTGCCGCTCGGCTTGCAGCTCATCGGCCGTCCCTTCGACGAGGAAACTCTTTACCGGGCCGGCCATGTCATCGAACAGGCAGCCGGCCGCTTCGCGCCGCAGAAGTGGTGGTAGTTCCGGGCTGAGATCGGCGAGAGGCGGTTCATGTTTTTCTACCTCTCGAAAATTTTCTGGTTTTTCGCCCAGCCGCTGAACTTTTCGATTTTCCTGGTTGTGGCGGGTTTGCTGGCGGTCTTTTTCGGCCGTCGGCGTCTCGCGTTGACAGGCCTGTCGGCGGCGTTCCTTATCCTTGCCCTCTCTGCATGGACGTCGCTTGCTCCGCTCCTCATGCATCCGCTCGAAGACCGATTTCCGCGTCCGGTAAGCCTTCCCGAAAAAATTGATGGCATCGTCGTGCTGGGCGGCGGCTTCGAGGGAGCGGTCAACCTCGCGCGCGGCGGTTATGAGCTGAACAGTTCCGGCGATCGCTTCGTCGAGACAGCCGTGCTGGCGCGGCGTTTCCCCGATGCAAGGATTCTGATCTCGGGCGGAACCGGTTCGGCAATCCTGAAAGGTGAGGAGGATGCCAACACCGCGTTCCGACTGCTTGTAGCGCTCGGTGTGGCGCCGGAGCGGCTGGTCCTCGAAGGCAAATCCCGCAATACCGCGGAAAATGCGCAGTTCTCGAAGGAACTTGTCAATCCGCAAGCCGGCGAAACGTGGCTGCTGGTCACCTCGGCCTTCCACATGCCGCGCTCGGTCGGACTGTTCCGCAAGGTGGATTTCCCGGTGATCCCGTGGCCGACAGACTATCGCACCACGGGCAAGGAGGGCGTCGCCTTGTTCACTGACAATGAAGCCGACGCCTTGCAGAATACCACATTGGCGATCCGCGAATGGATGGGCCTCGTAGCTTATTGGCTCTCCGGCCGTATCGATACGCCGCTGCCAGGACCGGCTTGAGCCGGCGCTTCCGCCAGCACCGCGGCGCGGGCGGCTGAAAAGAACTGCCGGCGTAGCAAAACAGCCAGAAGCAGCAGCGTGGTCAGTGCGAACACGCCAGCGTTCACGAACCAGCCGAGATAGCCGATCGAGAAAAAGATACCGCGCAAGCCGGCGTTGAAGTGTTTGCCGGCCAGGATGTTCATCTTTGCGGCGCGCACGATCGCAGCTTCCGTCTCGGCCCGGTGCGTAACCTCGTCGTGCGTCACCGGCACCGCGCCGATGAGGATCGAACAGTAGTTGAACAGCCGGTACGACCAGCCGAATTTGAAGAACGCATAGGCGAGCAGGACGACAAGGCCGAGCACCTTGGTTTCGAACAGGCCGCGCGATGGCGGAGGCGACATAGGGCAGGTCAGAAAGCACTGAAAGAACCCGCTCGCTGGCACCGAGCAGCGCGAAGCAGCCGCCAATCGCGAAGATCGAACTCGAGGCGAAGAATGCCGTGCCCTGCTGCAGCCCGATCATGATCGATGTGTCGATCATGCGCAGCTCGCGCCGCGCCATGGTGCGCATCCAGGCCTCGCGCTGGGCATTCATCGCGGTGGTCAGCGATATGCGGCTGAACAATTTGCCGTCGGCGGCCAGCGCAAAGAACCCCCACACCAGGAGATAGAAGGCGAGAGCCGCGAAGTCGTTGCCGGAAAGAATGAAGGAATCGCCCATGAGCCGATTTTATCACAGGGCGCGGCGGCGATGCAGGCACACTCAGACAGGTACAATATCTCAAGTGCGTGCATTCGTGCGGCGCTGTTCCCATATCGTGGTTTCGGCTGCCGGCGGGATTTCCTTTGACTTCCGGCAGCGGCCATGTCGTTTGCAGCGCACCGGAAGTCGGCCCGCGCGGAGCGGCTGGACCCGAAATGACGGAAACATCATCTGAAATGCGATACCGTGCGCCAATCCACGGTCCGGAGCTTGCAGCGCGTGTTCCTTTCGGTCTTCGACCTGTTCAAAATCGGCATCGGGCCGTCGAGCTCCCATACGATGGGTCCGATGACGGCCGCCGCACGCTTCCTCGCAGAAGTCGCCGGGGATGACTGGCCACGCCCGGCCGGCGTCAAAGTCGACAGACTGGGCGCCAGCCTGCATGGTTCGCTCGCCTATACGGGCGTCGGCCACGGCACCGATCGCGCTGTTATCCTGGGCCTCACGGGCGAGACGCCGATAACAGTCGATCCCGACAAGGCCGATGCGCAGGTGGAAAAGGTCAAGGCCGAAAAGCGGGTCTCGCCGCCGGGCCACCCCGCTTACAATTTCGATCCTGCGGTCGACCTGGTGCTCGACAAGAAGACGCCGCTGCTTGGCCACGCCAACGGCATGGCGTTTTATGCCTACGATGCCGCCGGCCGGCTGCTGCTGAAGCGCATCTATTATTCGATCGGCGGCGGCTTCGTCGTTTCGGAGGAAGAGTTGCAGCGCATGAAAACCCGCGGATCGGTGACGACCGAGGGCAAGAGGGTCCCGTATCCGTTCAAGAATGCCGTCGAGATGCTGCGCATGGCCGACAAGAGCGGCCTCTCGATCGCCGAAATGAAGCGGATCAACGAAGAAACCCACATGTCACGCGAGGAGCTCGACCAGGGGCTTGACCGTATCTGGGGTGCGATGAAGGGTTGCATCGATCGCGGACTGTCACAGGACGGCATCATGCCGGGCGGCCTGAAGGTTCGCCGCCGCGCCCGCCAGCTGCACGACAAACTTCAGGAACAATGGCAGCAGAACAGGCCGAACCCGCTGCTGGCCAACGACTGGCTGTCGATCTACGCGATGGCGGTCAACGAAGAAAACGCCGCCGGCGGCCGTGTTGTTACCGCACCCGACCAACGGTGCGGCCGGAACGCTGCCCGCCGTGCTACGCTATTGGCTGCATTTCCATCCCGAGGCCGACCAAGCGGGCATCCGCGACTTCCTGCTCACGGCGGCCGCTGTTGGCGGCATCATCAAGACCAATGCCTCGATCTCCGGCGCCGAGGTTGGCTGCCAGGGCGAGGTGGGTTCGGCTTCGGCCATGGCCGCAGCCGGCCTCTGCGCGGTGATGGGCGGTACGCCGGAACAGGTCGAAAACGCCGCCGAGATCGCGCTGGAGCATCATCTCGGCATGACATGCGACCCGGTTGGAGGGCTCGTCCAGGTGCCGTGCATCGAACGCAATGCGCTGGGGGCGGTGAAGGCGGTCACCGCGGCGTCTCTTGCCATCAAAGGCGACGGCAAGCATTTCGTGCCGCTCGACGCGGCAATCGAGACGATGCGCCAGACGGGCGTCGACATGAACGAGAAATACAAGGAAACCAGCCAGGGCGGCCTGGCGGTCAACGTCGTCGAGTGCTGAATCCTGGCCCAACGCGTCAGCCTGTGCAAAACCTCAGCCAGCGTTGAACGCGTCGGCTTGAGACGTTAGTTTTCAAGCATGGCCCTGAACCTTATCAAACTCTGCGTCGGCTGCGACAGCGTCGAAGACCTGGAAGAGTGGATCGCGTTCCGGCTAGACGAGCGCAAGCGCGCCGGCGAGCTTGTCGAGCAATGGCACACCACACGTATGGTGCCGACCCGCGCGGCGGAACTCACCGACGGCGGCTCGCTCTATTGGGTCATCAAGGGCAGCGTGCAGTGCCGCCAGCGGCTGGTCGATATCCGCCCCTTTGTCGATGGCGAGGGCATCTCGCGCTGCCATCTTGTGCTGGACCCGGTGGTCATGCGCACCGAGTGGCAGCCGCGCCGTCCCTTCCAGGGCTGGCGCTACCTGAAGCCCAATGAGGCGCCCGCCGATCTCGGCCATGGCCGCACGGGTTGGGCTGAAATGCCGCCGAAGCTCAGGCAGGAACTGGCCGAACTCGGGCTTCTCTAGGACCGCCACCCGCCTGGCCGCTGGGTCTTCCGCAGGACGGGCTTGCAAGCATCCGCAAGACGCCACATGTTGAAGTGGATGAGCGACAAGAAGCCGCCCGCGCCCCTCGGAACCGACAAGCCGCCGGCAAGGCAAAAATCCGGCGCCAGCGAGATTGATGCGTTCCTGCGCCAGGCACGCGCGATGGCGCCTTTGTCGGGCAAAGGTTCGGGCCGCCTGGTGCTCGCGCTCGACGCCACTATGAGCCGGCAGCCGACCTGGGATCTTGCCTGCAAGCTTCAGGCCGAAATGTTCGACGCAGTCGCCAAGGCCGGGTCGCTGAAAGTCCAGCTGGTCTATTTCCGTGGGTTCGGCGAGTGCCGGGCATCGAAATTCGTCGGCGACACCGCCGCGCTGAAGGAGTTGATGGTTCGCATCGATTGCCGCGGCGGCAACACGCAGATCGGCAAAGTGTTTTCCCACGCACTCGCGGAAACCGGGCGCGAAAAGATAAACGCGCTGATCTACATCGGCGATGCGATGGAGGAGCCGATCGACGACCTTGCCGAGAAAGCCGGAACCCTTGGTCTGCGCGGCGTTCCGGTTTTCCTGTTCCAGGAAGGCCGCGACGCCATCGCCGAACATGCGTTCAAGGAGTTCGCCCGCCTGTCGAAGGGCGCATGGTTCCGTTTCGACCGCAATTCGGCGGCCACGCTCGCGAAACTTCTCTCGGCGGTCGCCGTTTTCGCGACCGGCGGGCTCAAGGCGCTGGAGGCCCGCGGCCGTCCTGAAGATCACATGATGATCGAGCACCTCAAGGGTGGCAGGGCAGGATGATCGTCGTCTTCTATAGCCTGGCCGGGCTTCTCGCGGTCCTGCTTGTGGGCACGGCCTTTCTTCGCACCAACCCTGCGCGGCTGGCCGAGACGCTGCGCATCAGCGGGCCGCTCCTGCTGGCGATCGCCGGAGGCTTGCTGGTGATTACCGGTCGGGCAGGGATCGGCGGCATGCTTCTGTCGGGGGCGGCGGCCCTCTATGCCTCGAACAAGGTGCGCCGGACGGCCCAGAAGACACCGGGCAAGCGCTCGACGGTCAGGACCGCGGTGCTCGAGATGGAACTCGATCACGATACGGGAGGGTTGCAAGGTCTGGTTCTTGCAGGCCGTTACGAGGGCCGAACGCTCGGCGCCATGTCAAAGGAGCAGCTGATCGAACTGCTGCGGGAACTGTCTTCGGATTCGGAGAGCAGGCAGCTACTGGAGACCTATCTTGACGGCCGGTTTCCCGTCTGGCGCGAAGACACGAAGGCGGATGACGACGACCGGCAGCGTGTTGCGCCAGGTTCGGGCGCCATGACTAAGGAGGAGGCCTACGAGATCCTTGGTCTTGAAACGGGCGCCAGTGCGGCGGATGTCCGCAAGGCGCATCGCCGCCTGATGCAGCGCCTGCACCCCGATCTCGGCGGCTCCTCTTTCCTGGCGACGCGTATCAACGAAGCCAAGGACGTCCTTCTCTCTGATCACCACTAACTCTCCTTCGACTAACTACATTTCCCGGAGGTCGATCGGCCTGACTTATTGCTGGACGGCGTAGCAGGAGATCTTCTTCTTCTTCAGCGCGGCGCAGGCGTCCCATGCGGCGGTCTTAGAGCCGAAGCCGCCGAAACGCGCTCGGTAGTAGGTGGTGCCGTCCTTCACATAAGGAACCGTGAAGGGCGATGCGGAGGCAACGGCCTTGGGGGCCTGCTTCGTCGTCTTGGCGAGGAAGCCCTGCGCTTCGGCTTCGCTCGGCGAAGAGGCTACCTGCACGGCCCATCCTTCCGGCGCGGTGGACGAGGTGCGTATCGGGTCGACGGTTACCTCGGCCTTCGGGCGCGGCGCGGCTTTAGGCTGGGGCGCGGGCTCCACCGCGGCATAGGCCTGCACGATCGGCGCGGTGGTCTCCTCGATCACGGTTTCCTGCGCGGCCATCTGCTGGCTTTCGGCTTCCTGAACCTCTTCCTCGCTGAGCGCCACGATCACGTCCGGACGGGCCTCGGGTGTCGGCGCCTTGCGCTTCGGCAGGATGGCGGATGCGAGTGCGGCGATCGGCGAATCTCCGCCCCTGGCGATCAACGGACCGCCGCCACGGGTCGAGGCCTTCGGCAGGTATTTCTTGATTAGCTCGGCCATCCGTGCATCGCGGGAACGGCCCGACTGGCCGCCCATCACGACGGCGACGATACGCCGATCGCCGTCCGATACCGAGGACACGAGGTTGAAACCGGATGCGCGGGTATAGCCCGTCTTGATCCCGTCGACGCCGTTGACACGGCCGAGCAGGCGATTGTGGTTGGCGATGCGGGTCTTGCCGTAGGTGAAGGAGCGGGCCGAGAAACACCTTGTAATATTGCGGAAAGTGCTCGCGCAGTGCGATGCCGAGCACCGACATGTCGCGCGCCGTCGTCTTCTGCGCGGCGTCGGGCAGGCCGTGGGCGTTCTGGAAGGTGGTGCCGCTCATGCCGAGGCGACGCGCCTTGGCCGTCATCATGCGGGCGAAGTTCTGACGCGATCCGCCGATCAATTCGGCCAGCGCGGTCGCGGAATCGTTGGCCGAGCGGGTCACCAGCGAATAGATCGCGGTCTCGACCGTCACCGAATTTCCGGCCTTCACGCCGAGCTTGGTCGGCGCCTCGGCCGCAGCCTGCGCGGAGAAGGGCACCCGGCTCGACATCGACAGCTTGCCCGAGTTGAGCGCCTCGAACACTAGGTAGAGCGTCATCATCTTGGTCAGCGAGGCGGGATAGCGCGGCGCGTCGGCGTTCTCCGAAAACAGCGTCTTGCCGGTGTTGGCGTCGACCACGATCGCCGCGGACTTCGATGAAGCAGCACTCGCACCGGTCGCGGCGCCAAGTGTCATCGCGATGGCTACGATGCCGGCCAGAATTGATTTGAAAGGGGATACCGAAAAGGTCGAAAAGCCTGCCCACGCCTGACGCACTGTTATTTCCTTTGAATTTCACTGCACCCGGAGGCGGCAAAGGTTCCCTGCCTCGCATTCGGACAAACCCTAAGTGAACGACGTTACCAATCCGTTTATGGTAACCGCCGCGTTCATAATTTTGATCGCTCTTTAGGCTCAATTGACTCAAAATTCGGCGTCTTGCGCCGCGGATGCCGGGTGCATCGCCATGCTCGATCACGATTTCGGCATTGACTTTTTGTGCAATGCACAATAGAAAAATTGCATTGCACAATGGCGTGCTGATCATCCCACTTTTTGAAAAGGGACATGCACATGACGCAGACGTTCGAAGATGCCGGCAAGTTCGGCAAGGAATTCATGGACAACGGCCTGAAGAGCTTCGCCTCGCTGTCGAAGGGTTTCCAGGCGATCGCCGTCGAGGCGACCGAGTACACCAAGAAGTCGTTCGAGACCGGCAGCGCCGCGCTCGAGAAGCTGGTCGCCGCCAAGTCGCTGGAAAAGGCGATCGAAGTCCAGACCGACTATGCGAAGACGGCCTACGAGGCCTTCGTTGCCCAGGCGACCAAGATCGGCGAACTCTACGCCGAAGTCGCCAAGGACGCCTACAAGCCTTTCGAATCGTTTGTCGCCAAGGCGAAGTAATTTTCCAGAAATGGCGGGGGTGCGGGTCTTTTGATCCGCAAGCGAACCCGGCTGCGCCGCGCAGCCGGGTTTTTTCATGCCTTGAAACGCTCTGTTGTTCACGATTGTGCCAAAACACGCGCTTTGCCAAACGCTTCATATTGTCAGCGCGAAAGAAGGCCTTAAAATCTCTTGGTGAGTACCTACATGTCGCAACTCATCAGGTTGCGACGAGAGGAAGGAAAAGCTTGATCGATTGGTGGGGATGCCATGCACCAGGGCGCGGCACGAATGCAGAATGGCGATGAAGGCGGCAACGGCCCAGGCCGCGGCACCGCAGTCATTACGCGCACCAAGCCGAAGACCAAGAAGCCAAGCCTTTATCGCGTTCTCATCCTCAACGACGACTACACGCCGATGGAGTTCGTGGTCCACGTGCTGGAACGCTTTTTCCAGAAGGACCGCGAAGCCGCGACCCGCATCATGCTTCATGTCCACAACCACGGAGTGGGCGAATGCGGGGTCTATACATTCGAAGTGGCCGAGACCAAAGTGTCCCAGGTCATGGATTTTGCCCGTCAGCACCAGCATCCGCTGCAGTGCGTGATGGAAAAGAAGTGAGGTAAAATGCCGGCTTTCTCGCAAGGCCTGGAAAAGGCGCTGCATCAGGCGCTTACCCTTGCCAATGAGCGTCACCATGAATACGCGACGCTCGAACATCTGCTCCTGGCCCTGATCGACGACGGCGACGCCGCCGCCGTCATGCGCGCCTGCAATGTCGATCTCGACGAACTCAAGCAGACCGTGCTCACCTACATCGACACGGAACTCGACAACCTCGTCACCGGCTACGACGAGGATTCCAAACCCACTGCCGGCTTCCAGCGCGTCATCCAGCGCGCCGTGATTCATGTTCAGTCTTCCGGCCGCGAGGAAGTATCCGGCGCCAACGTGCTCGTTGCCATCTTCGCCGAGCGCGAGAGCCATGCCGCCTATTTCCTGCAGGAACAGCAGATGACCCGCTACGACGCGGTCAACTACATCTCGCACGGCATAGCCAAGCGCCCCGGCGCCAGCGAAACGCGCGCGCCGCGCGGCGCCGAGGAAGACCAGCCCGGTTCTTCCGGCGGCGATTCCTCGGAAGAGGGCGGCAAGAAGAAGCAGCAGCAGGACGCGCTGACCGCCTATTGCGTCGACCTCAACAAGAAGGCCAAGGCCGGCCGCATCGATCCGCTGATCGGCCGCGAGCCCGAGATCAACCGCACCATCCAGGTGCTGTGCCGCCGCTCGAAGAACAACCCGCTTTACGTCGGCGATCCCGGCGTCGGCAAGACGGCGATCGCCGAGGGCCTGGCGAAGCGCATCGTCGAGGGCGAGGTGCCGGAAGTGCTGGCGGACGCCACGATCTTTGCGCTCGACATGGGCACGCTTCTGGCTGGCACGCGCTATCGCGGCGATTTCGAGGAGCGGCTGAAGCAGGTCGTCAAGGA
This sequence comes from uncultured Alphaproteobacteria bacterium, assembly GCA_963726065.1. Lineage (GTDB taxonomy): Bacteria > Pseudomonadota > Alphaproteobacteria > Rhizobiales > Rhizobiaceae > Neomesorhizobium. The sequence goes on along the minus strand of CAVSAU010000012.1, from coordinate 246,246 downwards.
GCTCGAGGACTATCCGGGCGCCATCCTGTTCATCGACGAGATCCACACCGTCATCGGCGCCGGCGCCACGTCCGGCGGCGCGATGGACGCCTCCAACCTGCTCAAGCCGGCGCTTTCGTCCGGTTTGATTCGCTGCATCGGTTCAACCACTTACAAGGAGTTCCGCCAGTTCTTCGAGAAGGATCGCGCGCTGGTGCGCCGGTTCCAGAAGATCGATGTGAACGAGCCGACCGTGGATGACGCCATCGCAATCATGAAGGGGCTCAAGCCTTACTTCGAGGAATTCCACAAGGTGAGCTACACCAACGACGCCATCAAGGCGGCGGTGGAGCTTTCGGCCCGCTACATCAACGACCGCAAGCTGCCGGACAAGGCGATCGACGTGATCGACGAGACCGGCGCCTCGCAGATGCTTTTGCCCGAGCCGAAGCGCAAGAAGACGATCAGCGTCAAGGAGATCGAGGCGACCGTCGCCACCATGGCGCGCATCCCGCCGAAGACGGTCTCGGCCGACGACGAGAAGGTGCTGGCCGGTCTCGAGGTCGAGCTGAAGCGCGTTGTCTACGGCCAGGATACGGCGATCACCGCGCTGTCGTCGGCGATCAAGCTGGCGCGTGCCGGCCTGCGGGAGCCGGAGAAGCCGATTGGCTCCTATCTGTTCTCCGGCCCGACCGGCGTCGGCAAGACCGAAGTGGCAAAGCAGCTTGCCGCCTCGCTCGGCGTCGAACTCCTGCGCTTCGACATGTCGGAGTACATGGAGCGCCACACGGTCAGCCGGCTGATCGGCGCGCCTCCGGGCTATGTCGGCTTCGACCAGGGCGGCCTTCTGACCGACGGCGTCGACCAGCATCCTCACTGCGTGCTGTTGCTCGACGAGGTGGAAAAGGCCCACCCCGACCTGTTCAACATCCTGTTGCAGGTCATGGACCACGGCAAGCTGACCGACCACAACGGCAAGCAGATCGACTTCCGCAATGTCATTCTCATCATGACGACGAATGCGGGCGCGTCGGATGCACAGCGCGCGGCGATCGGCTTCGGTTCGACGAAGCGCGAAGGCGACGATGTCGAGGCGATCAACCGGCTGTTCACGCCGGAGTTCCGCAACCGTCTCGACGCGATCATTCCGTTCGGCTCGCTACCGGTTCCGGTCGTGCATCAGGTCGTGCAGAAGTTTGTCATGCAGCTGGAGGCGCAGCTTTCCGAGCGCGGCGTCACCTTCGACCTGTCGCCGGAAGCCATCGCATGGCTTGCCGACAAGGGATACGACGAACGCATGGGCGCGCGGCCGCTTGGCCGCGTCATACAGGAGCACATCAAGAAGCCGCTCGCCGAGGAAGTGCTGTTCGGCAAGCTCAAGAAGGGCGGTACGGTGCGCGTGACGGTCGAGAAGAAGGAGACCGGCGAGACCGGCCTGAAGCTCGAATCGCTTGCCGACGAGGTGCCGGTGAAACCCAAGAAGGAAGAGCCGAAGAAGGATCCGGCTCCCCGCAAGCCAGCGGCGAAAAAGGCCGTCGCGAAAAAGGCGCCGGCGGCAAAGCCGAAGGACGCTTCGTCGGGCAAGGACGGCGGCAAGCGCAGCCTCGTGCCGCAATTGCCGCGCAAGAGCTGAAGTCGCCCGCGATCATGAAAAGGGCCCCGCTACCGGGGCCTTTTTTTTGGAGAGGCACGTAGGCGGACACGTGGCCATCTCCACGGGCTCGCCGGCTCCAAGCATGTTCGATAGCTTGCAGCCAATGCGACTGATCCGGGGTGAGGGATGCTGGCTTTCGTCCAATGTCGGGTTTTTGCGTCGCCGTTGCGGTGAGCCTGTGCTAGAGCGTTGGACCGTAAAGCTGCGTAGCGGCTTTCGAACAATCCGAGGCGTAACAAATAGGCGTAGCGATTCCGTCCGAGCGTGCGCCGCTCCAGTCGCAAATGCCGATGCCTAACGATACCGCTTTCCTGTCCGAGCCTGTCCTGCGCCGCCGCACCTGGTATCTGCGCGGCGTCCGCGCGTCGTTTTCCATTCCCGGCCTTATCCTGGCCAGCGCCTTCGTCGGTTTTGCCGGGCTTGCCAGGGAAGCCGGGCTCTCTTTCGCCGAGACCGTCTTCATGACCGGCGTGGTCTGGGCGCTTCCCGCGAAAGTCGTGCTGGTCGGCGCAATCCTTTCGGCGGCGTCGCTGCCGGCGGCTGCGTTTGCGGTTGCGTTGTCATCGGTGCGTCTGATGCCGATGGTCGTGGCGCTGGTGCCGGAAATGCGCGACGAGCGCACGCCGAAATGGGTGCTCTACCTGCTTTCCCATTTCGTCGCCGTCACCTCGTGGGTCCTGGCCATGGAAAATCTGCGCCACGTGCCGCGCAGTATGCGCACCAGCTACTACGCCGGCCTCGGTTCGACGCTGGTGCTGGTCAACATGATCGTCGTCGGGATTGTCTTCCAGATCGCGGGCGCGCTGCCGCCGAGTGCTTCGGCGGCATTGCTCCTGCTCACGCCGATCTACTTCCTGACCTCGCTGTGGGGCTCGGCGCGCGAGCGTGCAGGGCACGTCGCCATGGTGCTCGGCCTGGTCCTGGGCCCCATCTTCCATGTCCTGCTGCCTGGGTTCGACCTGCTCGCCGCAGGCCTGATCGGCGGTTTTGCCGCTTATGGCTTCCATCGCTTGCGGCGGAGGACGACGCAATGACCTTCGATGCGGTCGAAACCTGGTGGTGGCCGTTTCTGTTCATCCTCATCGCCGGCTGGCTTGCGACCGATGCCTGGCGTTTTCTCGGAGTCTATCTCGGCGGTCGCATTTCGGAAGCCTCCGACCTCATCGTGCTGGTGCGCACCGTGGCCACGGCCCTGGTCGCGGCCGTCATCGGGAATCTGATCGTCTTCCCGAGCGGTGCGCTTGCCGATACCTCGCTGGCGCTGCGGCTGGCTGCTGCCCTGATCGGCTTCCTCGCCTATCTCTGGATCGGCAGGAAAGTCCTGGTCGGCATCGTCGTCTCTGAGGCTGTTCTGATCGCCGGGATGGTTCTGGGGCTCTGAGGAAAGGCTGCGGTTCGGTCGCGGCCACTCTCAGAGATACTGGACCACTTTCTTTCCTGCCTTGAGGAAACGCAGCGGGTCGATGGCGTCGCCGTTGCGGCGCACTTCATAGTGCAGGTGAGGGCCGGTCGAGCGGCCTGTGCTGCCGGAATCGCCGACGATGTCGCCGGTCTTGATCGTCTCGCCGACTTTCACATGCACGCGGCTCATATGCGCGTAGCGGGTGGAAAAACCGTTACCGTGGTCGATCTCGACCATCTTGCCGTAGCCGCCGTTGCGGCCGGCCTTGACGACGACGCCGGGTGCGGTGGCATGCACCTGGGTGCCGGTCGGAGCGCGAAAATCCATGCCCGAATGGAGCGCCGGCGTGCCGAGGATCGGGTCACGGCGCACGCCGAACGTGCTGGTGATCGGCAGTCCTGGGGCAGGATTGGCGATTGGCAAAGTGCGGGCCTGGCTCTTCACTGCATCGAGCGCGTCGAGCGCCTCGTCCAACTCCTTGACCTTGGTTTCGAACATGGTCGCCTTGTCGACGGCGATCAGCGGGCCACCGGTGGCATCCTTGCCATTGTCGAGATCGACCGTGAGGCCGGCCGTCTCCAGCGCTTCCTTGATCGTGTCGGTGGTCTGATAGGCATTTTCGGCAAGCGAATTGATGCGCACCAACTGCTCATTCTCGATCGTGCGCAGCGACTGGTTGATCGCCACGAACAGCTTGTCGGCATGATCCGCGCTCGATTCCGTTGAAATCGCGGCGCGCGGCGACCAGAACGAAAAAGGCGAAGCTGTCGCGGTTGCCGCCCTGGTTGCCGATGCGAAGGCGGTTGCCAGCGAATCGGCGTCGGGCAGGGCGGCGCTAATGTCGGGCTTTCCTTCCTGCTGCGCCGGGGCTGCAGCTGGGACCGTGGTGCCGGCAGCCTCGGCACGCTCAAGAATCGGGCCGATGCGGCCGTGTCTGTGTGACAGCTGCGATTGCCGCTCCAGAAGCTCGGTGACCTTGCTTTCCATCAGTTGCTGGTCGAGCAATTGCCGGCTCGTGATGCGATCGACCTGGGCGCGCAGTGCGGAAATGCGGTCCTCATAGGCCTGCTGCATGCGCGCCTGGCGCGCTGCGGTTGCGCCGAGCAGGTCGTCGCGCAGGACAAGATAGGATGTCGCCAGCAGGTAGCCGACGGCGATCGCCGCGAGCGCGGATCCGATGGACGCGGCCAGCCAGGGCCGCACGGTGAAGTGCCGGATTTCATCGCCACGTGCAATGATGAAGGTGTGGGGTTCCTTGCGCCTGCCGAAGGCTGCTGGCCGAACAGGGTGTGTCACCGGGTTTTTGCTTCCATGCAGGGTGGACCAACATGGTTAATTACACCCGGTTAGGGTTAACAAAGCTTTGAGAGCGCTACACAAAGTCGAGCAATACAACCTCGGATGGTTGCATTACCGCGCAGTGACTTGGCGGCGCGAAAAAACGATGCCCGCCGGCAAGGCGGGCATCGCGCGGCAACTTGAGCTGTTTGTCCAGCCCCGCCGGTTTCGGGGCAGCGAGCGCGAACAGGTCAATCAAGAAAAAGCCAAAGCAGGATGATAATGGGGATGGGAATGCCGAGCATCCAAAGCAGAACTCCGCGAAGCATTTTCGTCTCCTCTCGTGTCTTCTTATCGAAGAGGAAACGCCATCCGTCCGAAACGGTTCCGCGCTTTGTCTGGCCAGGCCTACAGAGCCTTCACGGCGGCCAGCACCGCTTCGGCATGGCCGTTGATGCGTACCTTGCGCCATATACCCGCTATTTTGCCGTCTGCTCCGATCAGGAATGTCGCACGCTCGACGCCCATGTAACGGCGGCCGAACATCTGCTTTTCCATCCATACACCGTAGGCTTCGATGGCCCTGCGTTCTTCATCCGCAGCTAAATCGACGGTCAGGTCGTATTTGGCCCTGAATTTGCCATGCTTCTTGATGCTATCGGGCGAAATGCCGATGACGATCGCGCCTGCCGCATTGAACTGCGGTTTCATCCGGGAGAATTCGATCGCTTCGGCGGTACAGGTTTCAGTGTCGTCCTGGGGATAGAAGTAGAGCACGACGGGTTTGCCCGCGAGGTCCTTGAGGCTCAGATGGCCGGTGTCGGTCGGAAGTTCGACGTCGGGTGCTTTATGACCCACCTTGAGTTCGGCCATATCCATGCCCCTTGTTTCTGGTTACCTCGGCCCGAACCGGGATATATGCTGTTCCTGGATTCGTCCACGATCCAATTTGAACGATAGGAAGCCGGTTGAACCAAGAGGTTCACAAACATGAGAAGATACGGTTCCGCCGGGAAGATATTACTTCTCTGACCAAATTTCCCTCAGCGGAAGGCCAGCACCATCTGCTGAACCGTAAGTCCATGCGGTCGCGCGTGGTGCGCGGTTGCGGCTTTGCCGTCGCCGGCGTCGCCGCTGTTCTGTTTCTCGCCGTCTTCGGTATGGTGATCGTCGGCATGACCGGGCTTGGCAGCGGCAGGCTGCGCCAGGAGGCCGAGGCGGCGATCCAGAAATTCGCCGGCATGGACGTAGCCGTGAACATCGGCCCGGCAAACCTGTCGCTCGATCCCCAGCGCTTCATCGCGCTCGAAGTGCATGACGTTAAATTCGCGCAGGCCGGCGGAAACGACATGCTGGATGCCGGGCTGGTTCGCTTCGGCGTGCGCTTCTGGCCGCTGATGTCGGGCCAGGTGCGGCTGGGCAATGCGACGATCAGCGATGCCCGCATCGTAACCGCAGCGCTGCCGTCGCGTGGCGGGCCAGACTGGCAGGCGTCTCTTCTCAACGCCGAGGGACTGATCGATCCCGACCGCGTCATCGAACTCCTGTTCGGCGACCTGCATCGGGCGTTCGACACGATGGCAGTCGGGTCGACGCGCCGCATCGGGCTCGACAATGTCGAGATATTGCTGCCGGAAGGCGGCTCCATGCGCAGCTTGCTTATTTCAAGCGCCGAACTCGACCAGAAGACGAATGGCGAGCTTTCGATCACCGCCGAGGCTGCGATCGACGGGCGTGCGGTTCATATCGAAGGCACCGCCTCGCGTGACAACATTTCCCGGCGGATCACCAATGTCGATCTCAAGGCAACGGCGCCTCTCGTGGTGGCACAAGGTGATGCAACGGCGCGGCCCGCGGCGCCGGAGAGTGTGACAGGAAGCAGGGTTGTCGCGGTCGATGTATCGGTGACCGGCGCCGAAGGTATTGGCAACGAAGCATCGCAGCTTTCGGCGAAAGTGAAGTTGACCCAGGCTGTCCTCGACCTCGGTTCGCGCGGCGAAGTTGTCGGTGACCTCGACATCAACGCGCGGCTTGCCAAGGGGGCGGCAAAGGTCGAGATCGAAGGGCTGCATTTCGCGACCGGGCGCTCGCGTTTCAATTTTCACGGCGCCTTCGGCCCCATGCCGAAAACCGACGATGGTCGCGGCGCCAGTACCTATCGCTACGAACTCATCAGTGATGGCTCGACGCTGGCGCCCGCGGATTCGCCCGAAGCAGCGCTCGAATTCGTCGCCCGGATATCGGGCAGCTACGATCCGGTGCAGAAGCGGCTGGCTGCCGATCAGTTCGGCGTCCGCACCGGCCCGGGAGAACTGCTCGGCACCGCGTCGCTGCAATTCGCCGAAGGCAAGGCGCCTGGCATCTTCCTCGCGATGACCGTTCCCGATATGCCGGTTGCGCATGTCAAGCAGCTATGGCCCTGGTTTGCCGCCAGCGGGGCCCGCCGCTGGGTGATGGAGAACCTCTATGGCGGTCGCATCCTGGACAGCAACCTTCAGTACCGCGTAGCGGTTGGCCGCATGGGCAACGGCGTGCCGCTTGGCGATGACGAGGTTTTCGGGACGTTCAACATCAACGATACCCGCTTCGACGTGACCGGGCGCATCCCGCCCATGCGCGACGCCGACGGCACAATCTATTTTCGCGGCTACGACATCGATATCGCTCTGTCGGCGGGCACCGTCTATATGGGCGGCGGCCGCACCGTTTCGGCCAGCAACGGAAAGCTGCTGGTCCGCGACGCCAACCGTCCGCCCGTGATCGGCGACCTCGCCATGGATGTCGCGGGCGATGCGGCGGCAATCGCCGAACTCGCCTCCTACGAGCCTATCAACGCCATGCGGCATGTGGGCCTCGTGCCCGACGAGTTCACCGCCGGCACCGTAACGGGGCATGTCAAGGCAGACATTCCCCTTCAGAAGGGCGTCGACACGTCGAAGCTGGATTGGCTGGTCACGCTCGCCTATGAGAACCTCTCGCTGTCGAAACCTTTTGACGGCCAGACCGTCAGCGAGGCTGACGGCACCATCGCCATCGATCCCGCCAAGGCGCTCATCTCCGCCAAGGCCAGGTTGAACGGGGCGCCGGCCGAGATAGCGCTGACCGAGCCGTTGAACAACGGCGGCCTGGCGCGGGAGCGCGACATCACCATCGTTCTCGACGACAAGGCGCGCGAAGCGCTCATCCCCGGGCTCGGCACGATGTTGGCCGGACCGGTGAAAGTGTCGTTCAAGTCTGGCGCCGAAAAGACCCAGCAGATCGCGGCCGATCTGACCGACGCCAAGCTGAGCATCCCATGGGCGGGGTGGAGCAAGGGGCCGGGAGTCGCTGCCGATGTCGAGTTTACCCTCGACAGGACCGACGGAAATATCGACCTTTCCGATTTCAAGCTGTCGGGCAAGAGTTTCGCCCTGGGCGGCGACATCAAGCTTGCCGGCGCAGAGCTTTCAAGCGCCAACTTCGATACCGTGAAGCTTAACCGCGACGACGACGCCTCGCTCACGATCAAGCGGTCGGGCAAGGGTTACGTTGTCAGCATCAAGGGCGAAAGGCTCGATGCGCGTTCGGTCATCAAGCTGTCCACCGCAGACGCCGAAAAGGGGAATGGCTCGGCCGGCTCCGTTCCGCTGTCGCTCGATGCCGACATTGGCGCGATGATCGGTTTCAACGGGGAACGGCTGTCCAACGTCAAGCTTGCTTACAGGGGCGTCGGCAGCAAGGTTCTCGGCCTCACCGTCTCGGGCGCCACCAAGTCCGGCGCCACAGTGACCGTCAAGAACGCTACCGAGGGCGAGCGGCGCACCATGGACATGCAATCCGCCGACGCCGGCGCAGTGCTTCGCTTCCTCGACATCTACGAGCACATGGAAGGCGGCACGATCAAACTCGCATTGGCCGGTGCTGCCGATGGAGCGCTGAAGGGCCAGGTGGACGCGACAGATTTCTGGGTTGTCGACGAACCGAAGCTGCGGTCCATCGTGTCGACCGCGCCGCAGGGAGACAACCGCAGCCTCAACGAAGCGGTGAAGCGCGACATCGACACGTCGCGCGTCCAGTTCGAGCGGGGCTACGCGACCATTGACAAGGGCGACGGCCGTCTGACGCTGGAGAACGGCGTGCTGCGAGGGCCGCTGATCGGGACCACCTTCCAGGGAACGCTCTACGACAAGGCCGGCAACATGGCGATGACTGGCACGTTCATGCCGGCTTATGGCCTCAACCGCCTGTTCGGCGAATTGCCGTTCGTCGGCATGCTGCTCGGCAATGGACGCGACCGCGGCCTGATCGGCGTGACCTACAAGCTCTCGGGCAACGCCAAGTCGCCGGAACTGCAGATCAATCCGCTGTCGGTGATCGCGCCAGGCATCTTCCGGTCGATCTTCGAATTCAGGTGATTTCTTTCTTCCCGATTGGGGAAAGGAAATATCAGGCCGGCCTCACCAGCACGTGTTTCTTCCTGCCAACCGAAAGCTTGATCACGCCATCCTCCGTCACGTCAGCTGTGCCGACGATGCGGCGGTCGTCCGTCACCGGCTCATCGTTGAGCCGCACCGCGCCGCCCTGGACATGACGCCGGGCCTCACCGTTGGAGCCCGCCAATCCTGCGTTCACGAGCAGCGCAAGCAGGCCGATGCCTTCGCTCAATTCCGGCTTGGCCACCTCGATCGTCGGAAGGCGTCAGCGAGCGCGCCTTCCTCGAAGGTCTTGCGCGCCGTCTCGGCCGCTGCTTCGGCGGCCTCGCGGCCGTGGACGATGGCCGTCACTTCGGTCGCGAGGATCTTCTTGGCCTCGTTGAGCTCCGAACCGCCGAGTGCGTCGAGCCTGGCGATCTCGTCGAGCGGCAGGCGGGTGAAGATCTTGAGCCACCTGCCGACGTCGGCGTCTTCGGTGTTGCGGAAGTACTGCCAGAAGTCATAGGGGCTGAAGAGGTCGCCATTGAGCCAGACGGCGCCGGAGGCGGACTTGCCCATCTTCTCGCCGGACGCCTTGGTCGAGCAGCGGCGTCGTCAGCGCGTAGAGCTGCGGGCCGCCCATGCGATGGCTGAGGTCGACGCCGTTGATGATGTTGCCCCACTGGTCGGAGCCGCCCATCTGCAGCACCGTGCCGTAGCGCCGGTTGAGCTCGACGAAGTCGTAGCCCTGCATGATCATGTAGTTGAATTCGAGGAAGCTCAGCGACTGCTCGCGGTCGAGCCGCAGCTTGACGCTGTCGAAGCTCAGCATGCGGTTGACCGAGAAATGCCGGCCGACGTCGCGCAGGAACTCGACGTAGTTGAGCTTCAGCAGCCAATCGGCATTGTTGACCATGATGGCGTCGGTCGGGCCGTCGTCATAGCGCAGGATGCTGCCGTAGACCTTCTTGATGCTCTCGATGTTGGTGTTGATCTGCTCGACCGTCAGCAGCTTGCGCTGGTCGTCGCGGAACGATGGGATCGCCCACCATCGAGGTGCCGCCGCCCATCAGGCTGATCGCCTTGTGGCCGGTCTCCTGCAGCCAGTAGAGCATGGTGACGGTGATCAGGTTGCCGATATGGATGCTCGTCGCCGTCGCGTCGTAGCCGACGTAGCCGGTGATCGGTCCCTTGGCCGCGAGCGCGTCGAGGCCCTCGGGGTCGGAGATCTGGTGGATGAAGCCGCGCTGGTCGAGGACGTTGAGGAAGTCGGACTTGAAGGCAGACATTTTCTTTTCCCGGAAAGGCAGCGGCTCTTGCCGTCGCCATGGCACTACGAAGGCGCGCCTTTAGCATCCGAAGCCGAGGATTCACAAGAACAGCGATGAAATGAACGATTATTCGCCAGATGGAAGAGCGGCTTAGCGCTTCTCCAGGCCGCCGAACGAGCGCACCAGTTCCGCCATCTCGGTCGTGGATTGAAGTTTATCCAGTCCCGCGGCGACGCCGACGCGGTCCGCTACCGGCCTGTTCTGACTGACCTTCCACTTTCCCGAAATTTCGGTGATCGTCGATTTCCAGGCCGATAATGCCCTTGATCTGCGCCTCGATGAACGGCGCCGGCGCGTCGGTCACCTGCCATGGCTCGGCACGATGTGCTTCGTGCGTCGCGGTCAATTCGGCGATCTGGCCGGCAAGCCATTCCCTGTCGTCGACGATCCTGGCGCGACCGCGCACCTGGACAATCGCATAATTCCAGGTTGGCACCACCTTGCCGGTCTCGCGCTTGGTCTCGTACCAGGATGGGGTGACGTAGCTGTCGGCGCCCTGGAAGACGACCAGCACGGGTGTCTGCGGGTTTTCGGCGATCAGGCGCCATTGCGGGTTGGCCTTGGCGACATGGGCGCGCAGCCTGCCATGCGGCTCTACCGCAGCGTCGATCAGGAATGGCAACGGGTCGGCCATCGGGCCGTCCGGTCCGACCGAGATCAGCAGTCCGAGCGGATGCGCCCGGATCAGCGCATGCAGCACGTCCAGCCGGGTCTCGACAAAGTGCGGAGGCTGATACATCGCCGCCCTCGCGTTCTTATCTCAGGCGCTTCGGCCGCGGGTCCGACAGTTCGCCGGCCAGACGGCGGTCGAGATAGTCGGCGCATTCCTCGATCAGCAGGTCCGAATCGTTGGCGAAGAAGTGGTTGGCGCCGGGCAGCGTCTTCTGGGTGATGGTGATGCCCTTCTGCGTGTGCAGCTTGTCGACCAGCCCCTGCACATCCTTCGGCGGCGCCACCTTGTCGGCGTCGCCATGGATGATCAGGCCGGACGACGGGCAGGGCGCCAGGAACGAGAAATCATAGGTGTTGGGCTGCGGCGCGATCGAGATGAAGCCTTCGATCTCCGGACGGCGCATCAGAAGCTGCATGCCGATCCAGGCGCCGAAGGAATAGCCGGCGACCCAGCAGCTCTTGGAATCGGGATGCAGCGACTGGATCCAGTCGAGCGCGGCGGCCGCATCCGACAATTCGCCGGTGCCGTGGTCGAATTCGCCCTGGCTGCGGCCGATGCAGCGGAAATTGAAGCGCAGCGTCGTGAAATTGCGCTTCTGGAACATGTAGAAGAGGTCGTAGACGATCTTGTTGTTCATCGTCCCGCCGAACTGCGGATGCGGATGCAGGACGATGGCGATCGGCGCGTTCTTTTCCTTGGAGGGCTGGTAGCGGCCTTCCAGGCGACCGGCGGGACCGGTGAAAATGACCTCGGGCATGAATTACTCCAGTCGCTATGGAAGCGCGATGCCGCAGTGGCGGAAATCGTGTCTCCGGCCTTGACGCAGCGCAGCCGGCTTCCTAGAAGCTAGTTTAGAATTGTTCAAAACTGGGCGGTTCCGAACCGCCCGTTTGGCAAAGCGGGTAAATAGGACGGCTGACCTTGGAATTTCAAGGAAATAACGCGACCGCCCGCAAATGCGAGATTGAAGAGGTCAAATCGCTGGGAAATGGCCGCACCCGCGCCTATCTCGACTACAATGCCAGCGCGCCGCTGCTGCCTGCGGCGCGGGCGGCGATGCTTGCCGCGCTCGATGTCGCTGCCAACCCGTCCTCGGTGCATGGCGAAGGCCGCGCCGCGCGCCGCCTGATCGAGGAAGCGCGGCGCAGGTCGCCGCGCTGGTCAACGCCAGGCCGGAGCATGTCGTCTTCACCTCGGGCGCGACCGAAGCGGCGTCGATGTTGCTCACCCCGGACTGGCGGATGGGCCGCAGCGCCGCGCGCATGGCGCGCCTCTATGTCTGCGCGGCCGATCATCCCTGCATCCTCGGTGGCGGGCGCTTTGCCCCGGCGCAGGTCGAGACGTATCGGCGTCGATGGCGAGGGCGTCGTCGATCTCGACGGCGCTTGACGCGCCGCTTGCAGCGCCACGACCGCCAGCGGAGGCCTGCCGCTGGTCGCCATGCATGCTGGCCAACAACGAGACCGGCGTCATCCAGCCGGTGCGCCGAGATCGGCGCGCTCGTGAAGGCGGCGGGCGGCGTCCTGGTGCTCGACGCCGTGCAGGCCGCAGGGCGAATTCCGGTCGATATGACAGACGGTTGCGCCGATTTCCTGATCCTCTCGTCGCACAAGATCGGCGGCCCGAAGGGCGCCGGCGCGATCGTCGGTGCAGCCGATCTGATGATGCCGAAGCCGCTGATCACCGGCGGCGGCCAGGAAAAGGGCCATCGCGCCGGCACCGAGAACCTTGCCGGCGATCGCCGGTTTCGGCGCGGCGGCGCGCGAGGCGGCGAGCTGCGCTGGGCGAGATGCGAGGCCGTGCGCGGCAGGCGCGACGCCATCGAGGCGGCGGTGCTCGCCGCTGGCGCCCGATGCCGAGATTTTCGGCCGCGGCGCCGAGCGCTTGCCAATACGACCTTCTTTGCGCATTCCCGGCATGAAGGCCGAGACGGCGCAGATCGCCTTCGATCTCGGCGGGCGTCGCGCTTTCGGCGGGCTCGGCCTGCTCGTCGGGCAAGGTCGGGCCAAGCCATGTGCTGAAGGCGATGGGCCGTGGCGACGACGAAGGCGCGCTGCGCGTTTCGATCGGCCGCGCCACGACGGACGAGGATATCGAGCGGTTCGCCGCGGCGCTCGCCGCCATCGTGGCGCGGCGTGCCGGAAAGCCGCAGGCCGCCTGAAGGCGGAGAGTTGGGCCGGAGGGCCCGTGGAGCAGTGTGTTTCGCCAGGCTGACGGGTGAATTCCGGGCTGGAACGCACTATATGGAACTTACGCCGCTGCAGCAGTCGGCGTGCCATAGTTCGAAAACTGCCGGGCCTTGAACCCGGCGTGGATGGAGAACGCTGATGCCTGCTGTGCAGGAAACGATCGATCAGGTCCGCAAGATCGATGTGGACCAGTACAAATACGGTTTTGAGACGATCGATCGAGATGGACAAGGCGCCCAAGGGCCTGTCCGAAGACACATCCGTTTCATCTCGGCCAAGAAGAACGAGCCGGAATGGATGCTCGAATGGCGTCTCGGTGCGTATCGCCGCTGGCTGACGCTCGAAGAGCCGACCTGGGCGCGCGTCGACTATCCGAAGATCGATTTCCAGGACATCTACTACTACGCCGCGCCGAAGAACACAGCCGGCCCGACGTCGCTCGACGAGGTCGATCCGGAACTGCTGAAGGTCTACGAAAAGCTCGGCATTCCGCTGAAGGAGCAGGAAATCCTGGCCGGCGTGCAGAAGAGCCGGCAGGCGAGCTCGATGAAGCCAACGACAATGTCTACAAGTCCGGCCGCGTCGCCGTCGACGCGGTGTTCGATTCCGTTTCGGTCGTCACCACCTTCAAGGAGGAACTGGCCAAGGCCGGCGTCATCTTCTGCTCGATCTCCGAGGCGATCCGCGAGCATCCGGAACTGGTGAAGAAGTATCTCGGCTCCGTCGTGCCGACGACCGACAATTTCTACGCGACGCTGAACTCGGCCGTCTTCACCGACGGTTCCTTCGTCTTCGTGCCGAAGGGCGTGCGCTGCCCGATGGAGCTGTCGACCTATTTCCGCATCAACGAGAAGAACACCGGCCAGTTCGAGCGCACGCTGATCATCGCGGAAGAGGGCGCTTACGTCTCCTATCTCGAAGGCTGCACGGCGCCGCAGCGCGACGAGAACCAGCTGCATGCCGCCGTGGTCGAACTGATCGCGCTCGACGATGCCGAGATCAAGTATTCGACGGTGCAGAACTGGTATCCGGGCGACGCGCAAGGGCAAGGGCGGCATCTACAATTTCGTCACCAAGCGCGGCGACTGCCGCGGCGACCGCTCGAAGATCTCGTGGACGCAGGTCGAGACCGGCTCGGCGATCACCTGGAAATATCCGTCCTGCATCCTGCGCGGCGACGATTCAGCCGCGGCGAGTTCTATTCGATCGCGGTGTCGAACGGCTACCAGCAGGTCGACAGCGGCACCAAGATGATCCATCTCGGCAAGAACACGTCGAGCCGCATCATCTCCAAGGGCATCGCCGCCGGCTTCAGCCAGAACACCTATCGCGGCCAGGTCTCGGCGCACCGCAAGGCGACCAACGCCCGCAACTTCACCAAGTGCGACTCGCTGCTGATCGGCGACCAGTGCGGCGCGCACACCGTGCCCTACATCGAGGCGAAGAACTCGTCGGCCCAGTTCGAGCACGAGGCGACGACGTCGAAGATCTCCGACGACCAGAAGTTCTACGTCATGCAGCGCGGCATTCCCGAGGAAGAGGCGATCGCGCTGATCGTCAACGGCTTCGTCAAGGAAGTCATCCAGGAACTGCCGATGGAATTCGCGGTCGAGGCGCAGAAGCTGATCGGCATCTCGCTCGAAGGCTGCGGTCGGCTGACCTGGACGATACGAGTATGTGCCGCAGACGAAGAGAAGAAATATGCTTGAAATCAAGAACCTGCATGCCCGCATCGCCGAAGACGGCACCGAGATCATCCGCGGCCTGAACCTGACGGTGAAAGCCGGCGAGGTGGCCGCGATCATGGGACCGAACGGCTCGGGCAAGTCGACGCTGTCCTATATCCTCGCCGGCCGCGAGGACTATGAGGTCACCGAGGGCGACATCCTCTACAACGGCCAGTCGATCCTCGAAATGGATCCGGCCGAGCGTGCCGCCGCGGGCATCTTCCTCGCCTTCCAGTATCCGATGGAAATACCGGGCGTGGCGACCATGGAATTCCTCAAGGTCGCGATGAACGCGCAGCGCAAGGCGCGCGGCGAGGAGCCGCTGAAGATCCCCGAGCTTCATGAAGCGGGTGAAGGAAGCCGCCGGCTCGCTCAACATGGACATGGCCATGCTGAAGCGCCCGCTGAATGTCGGCTTTTCCGGCGGCGAGAAGAAGCGCGCCGAAATCCTGCAGATGAAGCTTCTGGAGCCGAAGCTCTGCGTGCTCGACGAAACCGATTCCGGCCTCGACATCGACGCGCTGAAGATCGTTGCCGACGGCGTCAATGCGCTGCGCTCGCCGGATCGCGCCATCGTGGTCATCACCCACTACCAGCGCCTGCTCGAATACATCGTGCCGGACAGCGTGCACGTGCTCTACAAGGGCCAGGTCATCAAGTCGGGCGACAAGTCGCTGGCGCTCGAACTCGAAGCCAACGGCTATGCCGGCATCATCGACGAGGCGGCATAGGTGACGATCATGAACATGCATACACAGCAACCACAGCGCACAGGCGCCGAGACGGCGCTGCTCGAGGCTTATGACAGCCGCCTTTCCGTGCTGCCGGGCGATGGTGCAGTGACGGTCAAGCGCGACAACGCGCTCGAAGTCTTGAAGGCCGGCCTGCCGACCAAGCGCATCGAAGCCTGGCACTACACCGACCTTCGCCGCCTGCTGACGTCGGTGCCGCAGCATGACGCCTCCATGGTGGCCGACAAGCTCGACGCGCTGCTCGAAGGGTCGGCGGTCTTGCCGGTGCTTAACGGCGTGTCGTCGGCCAATTTGCCATCGGTCGATGGCGTGACGTTCGAGCGGCTTGAAGACAAGCTGCGCGACGGAAGCTTTGCGCCCGCGCTTGAGGTGCAGGGCTCCGACGACGCCATTGGCGCGCTGAACGCTGCTTTCGTCGCCGACGGCTATTTCGTCGACATCGAAGCCGGTACTGAAGTCGCCGCGCCAATCGAATTGCAGAACATCCAGGCTGGCGGCCAGACGCACAGCCGATTTCCGGTGCGGGTCGGCGATCGCGCCAAGGTGACGATCGTCGAGCGCCAGACGGGCGAGGGCGCCGGGCTCTCCACCTCGATCAGCCATCTCACGCTCGGCGACGGCGCCGAAGTGCTGTGGATCATCGTCCAGGATCAGCCGGACGACTCCACCCATCTTGGCCAGTTCAATGCCGCGCTCGGCAAGGATTCGAAGCTGACGCTGTTCTTCATGAATGCCGGCGGCAGGCTGGTGCGCCAGGAAGTCCGCGTCGGCACGGCCGGCGAGGGCGCCGACTTCCAGCTGCGCGGCATCAATCTCCTGGCCGGCGACACCCACACCGACGTGACCATGGTGCTCGATCACACCATGCCGCACACCGGCTCGCGCGAACTCATCCGCAATGTCGTTACCGGCAAGGCGCGTGGCGTCTTCCAGGGCCGCATCAACGTGCACCAGATCGCCCAGAAGACCGACGCCAAGATGGCCTGCAACACGCTGCTGCTATCGGATGACGGCGAGTTTTCGACCAAACCGGAGCTGGAGATCTTTGCCGACGATGTGCAGTGCGGCCACGGCGCGACGGTCAAGGAGATCGACCACGACCAGCTTTTCTACCTGATGGCGCGTGGCATCGACGAGAAGACGGCGCGTGGTTTGCTGGTGAAGGCGTTCTTGGCCGAAGTGATCGAGGAACTCGAAGTCGAGCCGATCGTGGAGGCGCTCGAAGCGCGTCTCGACCAGTGGTTTGCAACGCATGGGTGAATTTGCCTCTCACCTTTAGCTTTTCCCTGTGAAGAACGGGGAGAGGGTAAGAGTGTGAGGCAACTAAGGACTATAATGGACCAGAAAGTCGCAGACACCCCCTACGATGTCGAGGCCATCCGCCGCGATTTCCCGATCCTGTCGCGCGAAGTCTACGGCAAGCCGCTGGTCTATCTCGACAATGGCGCGTCGGCGCAGAAGCCGCAGGCCGTGCTCGACGCGATCGACCATGCTTATCGAAACGAATATGCCAATGTGCATCGCGGCCTGCATTTCCTTTCGAACGCCGCCACCGATGCCTATGAAAAGGCACGCGAAACCGTCCGCCGTTTCCTGAACGCGCCGAGTACGGACGACATCGTCTTCACGTCGAACACCACCGCGGCGATCAACACTGTGGCATACGGGTTCGGCATGCCGAACATCGGCGAGGGCGACGAGATCGTGCTCTCCATCATGGAGCACCATTCCAACATCGTGCCGTGGCATTTCATTCGCGAGCGGCAGGGCGCCAAGCTGGTCTGGGTGCCGGTCGACGACTTGGGCGTCCTCCACGTGGAAGAATTCGAGAAGCGGCTGACGCCAAGGACCAAACTCGTCGCCATCACGCAGATGTCGAATGCGCTGGGCACGGTCGTGCCGATCAAGGAGATCGTACGCATCGCCCATGCGCGCGGCATTCCCGTCCTGGTCGACGGCAGCCAGAGCGCGGTCCACATGCCGGTCGACGTGCAGGATCTCGGCTGCGATTTCTTCGTCTTCACCGGTCACAAGGTCTACGGGCCGTCAGGCATCGGCGTGCTCTATGGCAAGAAGGAAATGCTGGAGCGCATGCGGCCCTTCCAGGGCGGCGGCGAGATGATCGTCGAGGTGACCGAGGACAACGTCACCTACAACGACCCGCCGCACCGCTTCGAGGCAGGCACGCCGCCGATCGTCCAGGCGATCGGGCTGGGTGCTGCGCTCGACTACATGGACAGCGTTGGCCGCGAGCGCATCGCCGCTCACGAGGCCGACCTGAAGACCTATGCGCATGAACGGCTGCGGTCCATTAATTCGCTTCGCATCTTCGGCGACGCGCCGGGCAAGGGCGCTATCGTTTCCTTCGAGTTGCAGGGCATCCACGCCCATGACGTGTCGATGGTGATCGACCGGCAGGGTGTCGCCGTGCGGGCCGGAACCCATTGCGCGCAGCCGCTGTTGAAACGCTTCGGCGTCACCTCCACATGCAGGGCATCCTTCGGCATGTACAACACGCGCGCCGAGGTCGATATTCTGGTCGAGGCGCTGGAAAAGGCGCGGAAATTCTTCGGGTGACGATGATGGACGATGCAAGCACAACCGTGACTGAAACGCCCGCCAACGGCATTTTCTCGGCGTCGGCTATTCCCGCCGAAGAGCTGGCGCGCATCACCGACGACATCGTCTCGGCGCTGAAGACGGTCTACGATCCCGAAATTCCGGCCGACATCTACGAACTCGGTCTGATCTACAAGATCGACATTGAGGACGACCGGCAAGTCAAGATCGACATGACGCTGACCGCGCCGGGCTGCCCCGTCGCCGGCGAAATGCCTGGGTGGGTGCAGAACGCAGTCGGCGCTGTCGAAGGCGTTTCCGGTGTCGAGGTGAACATGACCTTCGATCCGCCGTGGACGCCCGACCGCATGTCGGAAGAGGCGCAGGTCGCGGTGGGATGGTATTGAGGCGGTTGCGTATCGAGCCGAATCTTTACCATCTTAGACCAGTTAAGACATTCGGCAGGCCTTGAACCTGCACGCAATGGAGTGAGAAGAAAATGGGACGCTTCGCCGTCATTACGATGACCGACAAGGCCGCCGATCGCGTGCGCGAGATCATGGCCACGCGCGAGAATGCGCAAGGCATCCGCCTTGGTATCAAGAAGGGCGGCTGTGCGGGCATGGAATATACGGTCGACCTCGTTACCGATCCCAATCCTAAGGACGACCACATCGAGCGCGACGGCGCCCATGTCTACGTCGCGCCGGAAGCAGCGCTGTTCCTGTTCGGCACCGAGATGGATTTCGAGCGGACCGCGTTGCGCACGGGCTTCACCTTCCGCAATCCGAACCAGAGTTCAGCCTGCGGCTGTGGCGAATCGGTGGAACTGAAGCCCGCCGACCTGAAAGCGCTGGCCGAAGCCCGCGCCGGCGCTGCCTGAGCCGATTTTTCGCGGAGAAAGTTCACTCTATCCAGAGCCCGTGTTTCTTGTGCCAGTCGGCTATAGAATATTCCGGATAGAGATCGAACGTCTTGTCGCTCTTGCGGATGTCGGGCTCGACCCATCGTGACTTGTATTTCAGCATGATGTGCACGCGTTCCTCCGCCACCGGCAACTCGCTGTCGACTGCCGAGGCAAACGGGTGCACGAGTTCCGGCCAGGTCGGATCGTAGAGCCAGAGTGCCGATCCGCAACTCCGGCAGAAATTGCGTTCGCCGGTGGATACTTCGCACACCGGCCGCTCGTCGTCCTCGATCTTGGCGCGATAGACACCGAGATTGCGCTTTCCCTTGATTTTCAGGGTCGCCGAATCGGCGCCGAGATTGATGGCGTAGCCGCCACCGCCCTGCTGTTTGCGGCAGATCGTGCAATAGCAATACATGTAGGGCACTGGCGTGTGGCTCTCGACTTCAAAGCTCACCGCACCGCAGTGGCACGATCCCTTGAGCAGCATCGGCATTGATGATTTTCTCCTTCGACAGGCTTTACTCGACACATTCCGGCCCGCCGTCGCAAGGCATTTCTTGGAGTGTTCACATGGACAATGATGCAATCGGCGACCTGTTCGCCGGCCTTGGCACGGTAAGCATCCGCCGCATGTTCGGCGGCAAGGGCATATATTTCAACAACGTCATCGTGGCGATTGAAATACGCGGCGAACTGATGCTGAAGGCGGATGCAGAGAGTGCGCCAGATTTCGCGGCGGCCGGCTGTACGCAGTGGACCTACACCGGTTCGCGTCACGGCAAGCTGGTTGCGATGCCGTACTGGACGGTGCCCGACGGCGCGCTCGATGATCCCGATGAAATGACGCCGTGGGCCAGGAAGGCGTACCAAGCGGGGTTGAGGGCAGGGAAGTAGCGTGATTGCGTGCGGTGCCGGGGAACGTCGCGTTCAGCCCGGCAAGAAGCGCTACGGGTGCGCTCAGCAGCATCGCCCGGGCCGAGTTCCCAAAGGGAGGCGGGTCGTCCGCTCTAGACCTTGGCGCTGACCCGCATGAAAGCTGGCATGTCGTCGCCGAAGCCGACGGTGCCGTCGTCGTCCTGCTCGCGCTGGCGGCGGTTCTGTTCGGAACGGTCAGGGCGCCCGCCACGATGATCGTCGCGGCGCGGGCGGTCGTCCCGGCGAGGCTGCTCGGCGCGTTCCGGCCTTGCCTTGCGCTCGGCGTTGTCTGAGCGGATGGCTTCCTTGCGCCCACGTTTTTCGACCGGGGCCTCGGCAGCCACCGCATCGATATCGACGGCCTCCGGTTCGCGCGCCGGCTTTTCGGCATGGCGCTGCGAACGCTCGCGGCCGCCGCGTTTGCGCTCGCCTTCGTCCTTGCGCCCGGCACGGCGCGGCGCGCCACGACCGCGACGCGGCGCCTCATCTTCGCTTTCGCTGGCAACCACCGTCGAAAGATCGCCGTCGTGCCATTCGATTTTCAGGCCGGTCAGCTTTTCGATAGCCGCGAGATATTTGGCATCGTTCTTGGTGACGATGGTGAAGGATTTGCCCGAGCGTCCGGCCCGGCCGGTGCGTCCGATGCGGTGCACATAGTCTTCCGCATGGATCGGCACGTCATAGTTGAAGACGTGGCTGACGTCGGGAATGTCGAGGCCGCGCGCCGCCACGTCGGACGCTACCAGAAGCTTCAGTTTGCCGTCGCGGAAATTGGCCAGCATCTGCATGCGGGCGCGCTGGTCCATGTCGCCATGCAGCGCGCCGGCATCGAAATCGTACTTGATCAGCGAGCGGAACAGTTCCGACACTTCGACCTTGCGATTGCAGAAGATGATGGCGTTCTTCAGCTCGCCGGATTCGGCGTTGATGAGTTCGCGCAGCGCCGCGCGCTTGTCCCAGGGTTTCGGTCCGGATTTGACCAGACGCTGGGTTATGTTGGTGCCCGTGCTTGCCGCCTTGGACACCTCCACGCGCACTGGCGCATGCAGGAATTTTTCGGTGAGTTTGGTGATTTCCGGCGGCATCGTGGCCGAGAAGAACAGCGTCTGCCTGGTCAGCGACGGGATCATCTCGCAGATGCGTTCGATGTCGGGGATGAAGCCCATGTCGAGCATCCGGTCGGCTTCGTCGATGACGAGGATCTCCACGCCGTTCAGCAGCAGCTTGCCGCGCTCGAGGTGGTCGAGCAATCGGCCGGGCGTGGCGATCAGCACGTCGGCGCCGCGTTCCAGCTTCTTGTCCTGCTCGTCGAAGGAAACGCCGCCGATCAGCAGCGCGATGTTGAGCTTGGGGTGGTTCTTGCCGTACTTGACGAAATTCTCTTCCACCTGCGCAGCGAGTTCGCGCGTCGGTTCGAGGATCAGCGTGCGCGGCATGCGGGCACGGGCGCGGCCTTTTTCAAGGCGCGTCAGCATCGGCAGCACGAAGGATGCCGTCTTGCCGGTGCCGGTCTGGGCTATGCCGAGCACATCCTTGCCCTGCAAGGCGTGCGGGATAGCGCCGGCCTGGATCGGTGTCGGCACGGTGTAGCCGGCATCGGTGACTGCGGAAAGAACCTTGGGCGAGAGGCCGAGGTCTGCAAAGGTCAACGCTTCTTGAGCGGTCTGTTCGTCTGAGGACAAGTGTCTTGGCTGCTTTTGGCTTTTGGGGGCGCGGCGAAATTCACCGCGGCAGAGGCTTCGCATCTGCAACAAGAGCAACGCGTTACGGATAAGTCTACGATTTGTCAACACAAACCGGCGTGAAAGCGGCGCCTGGCGCAATCCTATGCTTAAATCATAACCTTAATTTCGAGGCGCCCTCTTTCCGGCGCCAGTCAATAGCGGAACTGCTCGGTCAAGATACGCTCGTTCCACGAATGGCTGGCGTCGAACAGAAGCGTCGCCGTGTGCTGTTGCGACTGGCTGACCGTCACCGAGACCACCGACTTGAATTCGGTGTGGTCGGCCGCGACGTTGACCGGCCGCTTGTCGCATTCGAGGATGTCGAAGCGCACAGTGGCCTTTGCCGGGATGAGCGCGCCGCGCCATCGCCGCGGCCGGAAGGGGCTGACCGGCGTCAGCGCCAGCAGCGGTGCATCGAGCGGCAGGATCGGCCCGTGCGCGGAAAGGTTGTAGGCGGTGGAGCCGGCCGGTGTCGCGACCATCACGCCGTCGCAGGAAAGTTCTTCCAGACGCACCTTGTCGTCGATGGAGATGCGGATCTTGGCCGTCTGGTAGGATTGACGCCACAGCGCCACTTCGTTGATCGCCAGGGCCTTCGAAGTAGTGCCGTCGGTGGTGACGGTTTGCATCTCCAGCGGGCGGATGGTTTCGGCGGAGGCTGCCGCGATACGCTCCCCGCAGGCCCAGTCTCGCGATACTGGTTCATCAGGAAGCCGACGGTGCCGCGGTTCATGCCGTAGACTTTCTTGCCGCTGCCCATGGTTTCGCGCAGCGTCTGCAGCAGAAACCCGTCGCCGCCCAGCGCCACCACCACTTCGGCGTCGGCGATACGGTTCTGGCCGTAACGCGCCGAAAGCTGCTCGGCGGCTTTCCTGGCATCGTCCGTATCGGAAGAAACGAACGCGAACGTGCTATTTGTCTTGTTCATTTTTCCGGTCGCATGAGTAGAGTGCAGCGGATGCCGGGTTAGCACGCGCTGCTGCGGCTGCAAAGAGACGCGACACGGCCCGCGCCGGCCAGCAAACCACGGAGAATGCGATGAAGATCGACGGTTCCTGCCATTGCGGGAAAATCACCTACGAGGCCGAAATCGATCCGGTGCGTGTGTCGATATGCCATTGCATCGACTGCCAGACGCTTACCGGCACGGCGTTCCGCGTCACTGTTCCTGTCGCCGAAGCCAACTTCCGGCTGCTTTCGGGCGAGCCGAAGGTCTATGTGAAGACCGCCGAAAGCGGCAACAAGCGCGCCCAGGCGTTTTGCGGCGATTGCGGCACGCAGTTCTACGCCACATCGGTCGGCGACGGCCCGAAGATTTACGGCCTGCGCACCGGCACGGCGCGCCAGCGAGCGCAACTGGTGCCGAGGACTGAGGTCTGGCACAGCTCGGCGCTTCCCTGGCTACCGAAAATGCAATGCATCGAGACGACGGTCGAACGGCAAAGCTGACGCGGTCACCGCCGGAACGGGTTCGTATTGACCGTAGGGTTTGGATGTTTCCAGCGGAAGGGAAGTCGCCCGAAGCACATTGTGCTTTACTGGCGGGGCAATTCTCGCTAACCGGTGCGCCGAAGTGCCCTTGTAGCTCAGCTGGTAGAGCAGCGGTTTTGTAAACCGAAGGTCGCGGGTTCGATTCCTGCCGGGGGCACCATCTCACTCCGGTCCATTCTGGACACATAGGTTACGGTTTATACTGGAGACATAGTGGACTGCACCCCTTGGGTGAGACACAAATTAGGGACAGTTCTCCGGTTTTGGATTGCGGCCAGGGGATCCTGACGCAATCGCGTTAGGCCGGCTTCGTATTCATCCGGCGAGAGATAGTCGAGCGCGGAATGCAGGCGCTGCCTGTTGTAGACCCGCTCGATGAATTCGCCGATCCTCTTCCTGGCATCGACGATGTCGCGATAGGCCCGGCCGTCGACCTCCTCCTCCTTCAGCGTTCGCATGAAGCGCTCGGCCTTGGCATTGTCATAGGGATTGCCGACCCGGCTCATGCTCGGCTGGATGTCGTGCGCCGCAAGTCGTGCGGCGTAGTCGGCGCAGGCATATTGCACGCCGCGATCGCTGTGATGGATCAGGCTGCCCGGCACGGCCGGCGCACCGCAATCGCCAGGTCGAGCGCCGCGATCGCCAGCTCGGCCTTGAGGTGGGTTGCCATTGCCCAGCCGATGACCTTGCGGCTGAAGGCGTCGAGCACGATCGCCAGATAGGCGAACTCCTCGGCGAGATGGACGTAGGTGATGTCGGCGACCCAGAGCTGGTCGATGTCGGTCAGCTCGAGGCCTCGTGCCAGATTGGGAACGACCCGCCAGCCATGCCGGGAATCCGTCGTCATCGGCACGAACGCCCGCCTTGCGCAGACACAAGCAGATTGTCCTCGCGCATCAGCCGCAGCACGCGTTTGTGGTTTGCTCGCCAGCCCTCGCGGCCGCAGCAGCACGGCAATCCGGCGATAGCCGTAATGCGGATTGGCCAGTGCCAGGCGCTGGATCGCATCGCGCAGACCTGCCTCCTCACGGCGTGGCGACGATGCCTGCCAGTGCCGGTAATAGCCCGCGCGGCTCACGCCCGCGAGCCGGCACATCCGCTCGATCCCGATCACGCCTTGCAGCCCGGACGCCGTCATCGCTTGGATGACCGTGTAGACGCCGTCCCGCCAGGCACGCCGCTCTGCTGGCGTTCTCCCCCGACGTGCTGCAAGGCTTGCTGAAAAAAATCGAGATCGACCGCCTGCTGGCCGATCATGCGCTCCAGTTCGGCGATCCGAGCCAGCGCGTTCGGCAGTTCGTCAGACGAATCCGACGGCGCAGGCACTGCAGGATCGCCTGCAACCCCACCGCTTCGGCGCACCGCGGACGCCCAGCACCACGGAGCGCCGAAGGCCCGCCAACGCGAAACTGCTTCTGCCACTGATAGAGACCCTTGCGCGAGACGCCGAGTTCCCGCGACAGCTTGCTCACATTCGCGCCAATCGCCATGCGCTGCACCGCGGCAAGCTTCAACTCGCGACTGAACCGTCGCCCCGAATCCTCTTTCCTCATCAGTCCTCCTTTGCGGAGAACTGTTACCCTTTTTGTGTCTCAGTTCTGGGGTGCACTACACCATGTCTCCGGAATGAACTGTCACCCTTCTCTCGGGAAGGGCAAAGCATTCGGGAATGCGCGCGAGAAACCTTCGAAAGTTCAGATATCCGAGTCCAATGGCCGGTCAAGAACCTTCTGAAGGTCGTCGCCTTCGCTGCGGCCCTCGGGAACATCGCGCTTCAGAATTTCGCCAAGCACCATCGCCGCTTCTTTCAGAAGAGCTTTGATTTCCTGTGGAGCCATGCAGTCAATATGGTCTGCGGCGTCCAAGAGATCGACAACAAGATCAACACCGCGCGCGTGTAGCTGTGGCATTGCAGGCACCTCCAAAACGAGCGCCGTTCTCCCAAAATTCGCATTGCGTTTCAATAAACTTTGACATCCCGTTGGGCCGACCACCGCCATATAGCTACGCTGGGCTGCTCTTATCGCGAGGGTCCAAGATCAAGGCAAGCCTGCACGACTTTGAAATGTGTCGCAGGGCAAATCGGATGGGATCTATCACTGAGGTTGCGGATCTCGACTAGGATGCCGTCCACAATCTCGACGTACGCTGGCCGCTGCCGGCGGTCCGTCGCGCCGGTCAGCCGCCGAACTTGTAGCGCACCCCAAGCGAGATGATGTCGGCGCTGCCCTCGGCCGTGCCGGCATAGCGAACGTTTGACGTTGTTTCGTCGACCGGTGCATCGTCTACAAAAATGTGCGAGTAGCCGAAATCGACGGTAAGCCGCTCGTTCCAATTGTAGCTCGCGCCAATGCTGGCCCAGACCCGGTCGGCGTCCGGCAGCCTCATCGAGCGGTCTTCGTCCGTGATTGGCGAAATCTCGTAGCCAAGGCCGGCGCGGAACGTCCACTCGGGGTTGAATTTGTATTCTCCCCCAACCGAGAAGAACCATCCATCGTCGAAATTGAGGGCCAGGTTTGAGCCGGCCGGCGACCCGGAGAACGGCACGGTCTGGATACGGCTCCAATTGGTCCATTCCATTCCCGCCATCATCGTGAAACTTTCGTTGATCCGTTGGCGCAGTCCAAGCGAGATGGTTTCGGGCAGCGTCACATCGGCGGAAATCGGGTAGGCGCCCGCCGGAATCGTGCCGATCGCTGTGCGGACCGGGATGTCGAACGTCTGGCTGCCATCCAGGGACTGCTCGATGGATGATCGAAAGCCGACGCCGATGGTCGTGCCGTCAAACGGCGTGAGCGTGATGCCGGCGACGAAGCCCACATCAGTGGTGTCGCCTTCCAGTCGCTGCCTTGGTGGGTTGGCCGTCGGCGCCAGCGCCGTTGCGATGTCGACGTCGAAATACTGGATCTGCATGCCCACGGCGGCGCTGATGACATCGTTAAACTTGAAGCCGACCACCGGCGTCGCATTGAGCGAGACGGCTTCGGCGTCGAGGTGGCTGATCATGCCCACCCAGGGCCGGTCCGAGGTAGTGGAGAAGCCATAGGGCGCATTGAAGCTTATGCCGAGATAGAGCCTCTCGTTGACCGGCATTGCAAAATAGGCGCCGGGCGCGACGCCGATCTCGCCGACATTGCCGCCGTTGCCCAGCGCCGCAAGGGTCGACCGCGACAGGTCGACATCGAGCTTCGAGCGCGGGAAGACACCAGTCAAATTGCCTTCTACCGTCATGCCGGTCACGATCGTGACCGCCGCTGGGTTCCAGAACATCGAACTGATCGAGTTGCCGGGCGCCGCCATCCCGGCAAACGCAGAGCCCTGCCCATATGCGGATTGTTCGCGGACGGCGAAACCGCCTGCATGCGCAGTTGCAATTTCCGCAACGGACATTGCGAGGACAGAAGCAAACAGGGATGCGCGCATGGGATCGTTCCCTCTGGTTCGCCCCCGCGCGCTCTCAGTGTGTCTATCCTACGCCATTTCCGGGTTGGCGTAACGGAACGTTGCGAATCCCGCCGGCCGATTGATCCGTATTTGCCGGTCTACGTTGCAGAAAGAACACAAGCCAGGCCGGCGTCGCGCGGCTGTTTACGACCGTGGCAGGTCAGGGGCCGAGTTTTGCCAAGCCGCGGTTGTGCCACCGGCATCCTGCGCCGATGGCGCCTCGTGCTGTAATATCATGTCGACGGGCACACAAAGTGCCTCGGCGATCGCCTTGAACGTTCTGATGGAGCCCGTTTTCCCCGTACATTCGATTTGCGACAACATGCTGGGTGTGATTCCCACCAGTTTTGCGAGGAAGCGACCGCTGAAGCCACGCCATTGCCGGATGGCGCGAACCGGATTTTCGCCGGCTGAAATTCTGCGTTCTATGGCGGCGGGAAGAGTAAATGCGTCCTCACGGTTTTTCTTCAGCGCCGCAAGCCCGTTGGCGGCCGCCAATTCGAGAACCCTAAACTGTCTTTCGGGAAGGATCACCAGACGCTCTCTTGCGCTTGGTTGATCGATATACTGCACATCGAGCTTCATGGATTGCTACCCAAAAAGAGAACGCTGACCAAGCCCGATCCATGAGAATACTGCGGTATTCGTGGTTAATTTCCAGTTAAGCCATATTCAGCCGTCTCGTTGTAGAATAGCGTAAATCGATGGGGGAATTCGGCGGGACAATATTTCGAGGGGTACTCCGGGGTCCGTCACTCGTCCTGTTCGGCGAGGGCCTGCAGCGCGGCAAGGTCGTGAAAAATCAGCCGGCCGTCGCGTTTCTCGATCAATCCGCGCTTAGCAAGGCTGCTCATCTCGCGCGACACGGCTTCCCTGTGCGTGCTGATCTTCGCGGCCAGTTCGATATGCGTCGGCGCCGGGTCTAGCGAAACCCTTCCGAAAACAAGCGTGCTTTCCGCCGTCAGGCGCAGCAACTCGTGGATCAACCGCTGGCGTACGACAAGGGTGCTGAACTCATAGACCCGATCGGTCATCCGGCGCAGTTGCACCGACATGTGCTCGAGCAACGCCCAGGCAAACGCCGGATGGTTCTTCACGACGTCGCGGAATGCCGCAACCGGCAAGCGCGCGGTGCGTGCCTGCCCGAGCGCTACGACGCTCGCCGATCGCGCTTTCCCGTCGATGCCGGCAAGCTCTCCGAAAATCTCGCCGGGCTCGACGTCGCGATACGCGATCTCCCTGCCGTCATGCGAGAAAAGAGTTACGCGCGCGTCTCCCTCCAACAGGAAGAAAACATCACAACCGGTGTCGCCATGCGCGATGATCAACTCGTGATGTTGATAGGTGCGCTCAACCCACCGCGCAGACAGCGCCGTAAGGACGGAATCCGGCAGTTTCGATAGAAAGGCCGGGGCCGATTTCACGGGGTATCTCCTTTGCCTAAAGGTTGTCCGCTCTGCTTCCAAAAGCTCACGCGGCCGGCGGTTGGTCGACGCCGGCTGCTCGTGCGGCGCATCGTCTTTTGAGGGTGTGCGGTTTCCCACAGACCATCACGATGCGCCTTTATACGATATTCCAATGGTTGTTCAGCAGACAATGCTCCGACCGACGATGGAATGGGAACATGCGACACTCGGTTTCAATAAAGCAGTTGGCATCGGCGTTTCGTGAGTTGCTGGTAAGGCGCTACCGTCCGGAACTTCACTACATGCGCGGACCCGGGCCAGCCAGCGCACGTCGCGCGGCCAGCGTTGAAGGGCGCGTACAAAATTCACCTTTCGTGGGGAGCATCGGTAGCGCTGCACCTTGATGTGGAACCCTGTCCGCCAAGGTGCAGCGTGACTGCCGGCGTCGGCCACGGGCGGGGCGACGCAATGCAGTCCCCCAAGCGTCCGACGAATTGCCTGAGAGTGGGGGCAGAGAGCGCCGGACGCCGGGCCGGTGGCGATTGTGCACAATCGTCTCCAGCGTCTAATACTACTTCACGCTCAATTGAATGTGTATCGGCAAATGGGGCTACAGATAGATCTTTGATGGGACCAGATTTCAATTTGAATACGTTGCCGCATGAGTTGTGATCTGTAAACTACGCGTATAACTGCGCTTGGTCAGGGGGTGATTTTTAGTTTCGGCGTATTCGATAACCGCTACTCGCGGCTCATCCAGTCCATTTTCAGGTCTTCAGGGCTCTCGCCGGCGAGTTACTTGCGCGCCTTTTGCACTACTTTCCAGGCCGGTCGCGACGGTCGGGAATTGCGGTTCGAGCTTTTCCAGCCGCTCGACAGCCGCAGCGGCGATCCGGTGACTATTTGGCTGGCGGGTAGACAGTGAGCCAGTCGTTCTTCATGTCGACGATCGTCCAGCCCTTGGCGGCGCCCTCATCGAGCGCCTTGTCGAGCTTGCCAATATGCGATTGGCGGTCGTAGGCCCATTCGCGGTCGGCGTCGGTGTGATGGACAATGCCGATGAACCGCGCGCCCGGCCCTGCGGCCGTCCATTCCAGCATCTGCTGGTCGCCGTCTGAATTGCCGAAGGCGAAGATCGGCCGGCGACCGATGAAGTTGTTGATGCCCGAAGGTTTGCCAGGGCCGTCATCGATGAATTCGACCTTCTGCTCCTTGATCAGGACGGGCACGCCGTCGCGCAGTTCGAATTTCGTCACGCCCGCCGATCCGACGACCTGTTCGGGCGGGATGCCGTAGGCCTTTTCGGCGAAGCCGCGCATGAATTCCACGCCGCCGCCCGAGACGATGAACGTCTTGAAGCCGTTCGCCCTGAGATAGCTGAGCAATTCCAGCTGCGGCTGGTAGACCAGTTCGTCGTATGGCCGGTCGAAGCGGGGGTGGCGCGCCGTTTTCAGCCAGTCGGCCACGATAGAGGCGTATTCCTCCGTCGTCATGCCCGAATGCGTGAGCGCCATGATCTCCATGAGGCCCTTTTCGCCCGCGGCGGCAAGACCCTTGGTATCTCCGGCCAGCACCGATTTGAACGGCTCGGTGTCTTTCCACTCCGGATGCTGTGGCGCCATGGCCTTGATGCGATCCAGCGCGAAGGCAACCTGGAAGTAGACTGGCTGCTCCGACCACAGCGTGCCGTCATTGTCGAAGACGGCGATGCGTTCCTCGGGCGAGACGAAATCGGCGCCGCCATCCTGCGTGACCTTGGCGACGAAGTCGGTGATCGCCGACTTCACGGCGCCGTCCTTCCAGGAGGGCAGGGGGTCCGTTTGAGCCAAGGCAACAGAAACAATTGCCAGCAGGAGGAGCGTAATGGAAAGGAGTGCTTGCAGGGAGGAGTTACGTGAAACGATCATGGAAGTCACGCCCGGCTGAACTGCTCATTCCGGATGCTACAGGTGTTTTCTCCGGGCAACCAGAGCAAAACAGAAAAGTCGATGCCGTCATATCAGTCAGTATTGATACAAATTCAAACAGCCGTTGTCGCCGCGACCATATTATCGTTTGTTTTTATGATGTTCGGCTGGCCGCCTAAATATCTTTCGATGTGCCAATTTCTGCAAACCTTCTGCCTTCCCTTGCATGAATTGCGGTCATAAGGTGACATAGCCGAAAGGAGGTCCGGCACGACGTCCGCCAGCATTTTTGGTCGGATACCCTGTCTTGAAAGCTCTGGTTCATTCCAACTGATTTCGCTCAGGAGCATGACTATGCGGAAGACAAGCATTTTGAAGGCAATGATGGTCGCGGCGGCCAGTTGCCTGGCCATTGGGGCGGTTTCGTCCGCCAACGCCCAGGAGGCGCAGAAACCCAACATCCTCGTCATCTTCGGTGACGATGTCGGCCAGACCAACATATCTGCCTATTCATTCGGTGTGATGGGCTACAAGACACCCAACATCGACCGGATCGCCAAGGAAGGTATGATGTTCACGGATTATTATGCCGAGAACAGCTGCACCGCCGGGCGCTCGACATTTATTACCGGGCAGGTGTGCCTCCGCACTGGCCTGTGCAAAGTTGGCATTCCGGGCGCGACAGTCGGCCTGCAGGCGCGAGACGCGACCATTGCCCAAGCTCTGAAGCCGCTCGGCTATGCGACTGGACAATTCGGCAAGAACCACCTGGGCGATCGGGACGAATTTCTGCCCACCAATCACGGCTTCGACGAGTTCTTCGGAAACCTCTACCACCTCAACGCGGAGGAGGAGCCGGAAAGGCCCTATTATCCCAAGGATGACGCGGAATTCGTCAAGAGCAACTCGCCTCGCGGCGTGCTGCACAGTTTCGCCGACGGCAAGATCGAGGATACCGGTCCACTGAACAGAAAGCGGATGGAGACCGTTGACGACGAGACCACCGCCGCGGCGATTGCCTTCATCGAGAAGCAGGCGAAGGAGGGCAAGCCGTTCTTCACCTGGATGAACACGACGCGCATGCATGCATTCACTCATGTGCGCGAGTCCATGCAGGGACAGAGCGGCATGCCGGGCAACGAATATGCCGATGGCATGGTCGAGCACGACGGCGACGTCGGCAAGCTCCTGAAGGCGCTCGACGACCTGAACATCGCCGACAACACCATCGTGGTCTACACAACCGACAACGGCCCCAATCAATGGTCTTGGCCGGATGCCGCGACGACGCCGTTCCGCAGCGAGAAGGATACGAACTGGGAAGGCGCCTTCCGCGTACCGGCTTTGGTCCGCTGGCCCGGCCACATCAAGGCCGGTGAAGTATCCAACGAGATGATTTCCGGCCTCGACTGGTTCCCGACGCTCGTCGCAGCCGCCGGCGACAAGGACATCAAGGACCGCTTGCTGAAGGGCACCAAGCTGGGCGATGCGGATTTCAAGGTTCATCTCGACGGCTACAACCAGTTGCCATACCTGACCGGCGAGCAGCCGAAGTCGGCACGCCAAGACTTCTACTACTTCAACGATGACGGAGCGCTCGTCTCCTACCGCTACAACAATTGGAAGATCGTGTTCTCAGAGCAGCGCGAGCCGGGCGGCTTCCCTGTCTGGTCCAATCCGTTCACGACGCTGCGTGCGCCCAAGGTGTTCAACCTGCGCATGGATCCCTACGAGCGGGCGGACGTCGTTTCGGATCAGTATTATGACTGGTTGGCGCAGAACGCCTACCTGATCCAGTATGGCGTCTGGCGGGTGGCCCCGTTCCTTCAAACCTTCAAGGACTATCCGCCGAGCCAGCGGCCGGCGAGCTTCAGCATCGACCAGATGGTGGAATCCCTGGAGAAGTCGATACAGTAACAGGCGTTGCTGTTGCTCGATGCGATGCATCCGCATCCCACAAAACGCGCCATCTTCCAGGTGGCGCGCCCTTAACGGTCTTTCGTCCTGGTGAACTCGGAGCGACGCAAACATGACCGCACGCGACGATATTCTGGACCTCGGCAAACGCATCGGCCAATCGATCATCGGCCAGGACGCCATGGTCGAACGGTTGCTGCTGGGCCTGCTCGAGCGACGGGCACCTGCTGGTCGAGGGCTTGCCCGGGCTGGCCAAGACGCGTGCGATCAAGAGCCTGGCGAAGAATCTCGACGCCAAGCTCTCGCGCATCCAGTTCACGCCGGACCTGCTGCCGTCCGATATCACAGGCTCGGAAGTCTATTTCACCGAAGGCGGCAAGGGCGAATTCAAGTTCCAGCAGGGGCCGGTCTTTGCCAATCTCGTCCTTGCCGACGAGATCAACCGCGCACCCGCAAAAGTGCAGTCGGCTCTGCTCGAGGCGATGGAGGAACGCCAGGTGACGGTCGGCGGCGACAGCCATCCGCTGCCCGAATCTGTTCCTCGTCATGGCGACGCAGAACCCGATCGAGCAGGAGGGAACCTATCCGCTGCCCGAAGCGCAGCTCGACCGCTTCCTGATGCATGTCGCAGGTCGGCTATCCCGACGCGAGGTCGGAAGCCGAGATCATGCGGCTGGTGCGCGGCGAGGAGAACAGCAGCGGCAAAACGGCCGGCGAGCAAGCACCGAAAGCTCGACCAGAAATCGGTGTTCGACGCGCGCAAGCGAGATCGGCGCGATCACGGTCTCCGAGCCGGTCGAGAACTACATCGTCGCGCTGGTCTTCGCGACGCGCGAGCCGGCCAAGCTCGACAAGGATCTCGCAAGCTGGATCCAGGTGGGCGTCAGTCCGCGCGGCTCGATCGGGCTCGACAAGGTTTCGCGCTCCTATGCCTGGCTCAAGGGTCGCGACTACGTCACGCCCGGACGACGTCAAGGCGATCGTGCATGACGTTTTCCGCCACCGCCTGATCCTGTCCTACGAGGCGCATGCCGCAGGCGTCACCGCCGATAAGGTGATCGACCGCATCGTCGAACTTGTGGCAGTCGCCTGAGCGGAGGCATCCATGGGCTTCTCCTTGTCAGCGCTGGGACGGTCGAAGGGCACTCGTCAGGCCGCGCCAGCGCATCGCCAGAGCCGGCCAGGGGCGTCTATGTGACTGTCGAAGAGCTGGTGGCGCTGGAGGCGGCGGCGCGCGACTTCAACTTCCTGCGGAAACAGCCGGTCAATCGCCTGCTCGCCGGCCGCCACGCCTCGCGACATGCGCGGGCGTGGCCTTTCCTTCGAGGAACTGCGCGATTATCTGCCCGGCGACGACATCCGCACCATCGACTGGCGCGTGACTGCGCGCACCGGCAAGCCCTTCGTCCGGGTCTACGACGAGGAGAAGGACCGGCCGGCGCTGATCGTCGTCGACCAGCGCATGAACATGTTCTTCGGCAGCCGCCTCGATCGATGAAATCGGTGTCGGCCGCCGAGGCCGCGGCGCTCTGCGCCTGGCGGGTGATGAACCTCGGCGACCGCGTCGGCGGCTTCGTCTTCAACGATACCGCGCATCGACGAGCTGCGGCCGCATCGCAGCCGCGACGCGGTGATCGAACTCGCCGGCGGCGATCGCCCGGCAGAATGCGGAACTCAGGGCGGACTTGTCCGATCATCGCGGCTCGGGCCAGCTCGACCTGGTGCTCGAGGCAGTCGCCAATGTGGCGCGCCACGATCATCTGGTGGTCGTGATCAGCGATTTCGAGGGCCATGGCCCGCGCACCCGCGACCTGCTGCTGCGGCTGACGATCAGCAACGATGTGCATGGCGGTGCTGGTCTACGATCCGTTCCTGATCGACCTGCCGCAGACCGGCGACATCGTCGTCAGCGGCGGCGGCATGCAGGCGGAGCTGCCTCTCGGGCACGGCAAAGTCAGGAGCGGCGTCGCCGATTTCGCCCGAAAGCGCGGGCGACGAACTGCTGGCCTGGCAGCAGGAACTCGGCCTGCCGATGCTGCCGGTCTCCGCCGCCGAGGAGATCGCGCCGCAGCTGCGCCGAACTGCTCGGACAGCTTGCCTGGCGGCAGAGAAGGCGCTGACCATGGAACCGGCGCAACCCCAGCAGGATCCACTTACCAGACTGGCGCTGCAGCACCTGGCCGACATCGCGTTGCCGCCGCCCGTCTCGTGGATGCCGCAGACCTGGGGCTGGGTGATGCTCGCCCTGGTTGCCGCCGCATTGCTGATCTGTTGCCTTGTGGCGCTGGCGCCGACGGCGCATCGCCAACCGCTATCGCCGCGAGGCGCTTGCCGAATTGACGCGCATCGAGAGCGGAATCTGGCGGACAAGATCGGGCGTGCGCAAGCGCTCGAAGCCATGCCCGAACTGCTCAAGCGCGTGGCTCTCGCCGCCTGGCCGCGCGATGCCGTGGCCTCGCTCAGCGGTGCGGAATGGGCTGGCCTTCCTGCGCCAGCACGGTGGCGACCGGTCGTTTCCGGACACCGGCGGCACGGCTGCTCGACGATCTGCGAATATCGTTCGACCGCAAACCCGCGCAGCGTCAGCGAGGACGATGCGCGCATGTTCGCAGCTGCGGCGCGCCGCTGGATCGAGGGCCATCGTGTATCAGCTTGAATATCCCTGGCTGCTTGCGCTGCTGCCGCTGCCACTGCTCGTCTGGTGGCTGGTGCCGGCCTATCGCGAGGAAACGCGCGTCCGTTCGGCTGCCGTTCTTCGACGAGGTCGCGCGAGGCCGCCGGCGTGTCGCCGACGCAGGGCTCGGTCGTGCCGCGCAACGAACTGGGTGCAGAAGGCTGCTTGCGCCGCTTTGCTGGGCTGCTCGATCGTGCTGGCGCTGGCGCGGCCGCAATTTGTCGAGCCGCCGATCGAGAAGACCGAGCCGCAGCGCGACCTGATGCTGGCGCTCGACCTCTCGCAATCGATGGACACGCGCGACTTTCGCGATCCCGCCGGCCAGCAGCGAGGCCCGCGTCGACGCCGTGCGCACAGGTGGTCGCGATTTCGTCAAGCGCGCGGCACAGGCGACCGTATCGGCCTGATCGCCTTTGGCGATGCGCCCTATCCGCTCGTGCCCTTCACGCTGGACCACCTCACGGTCCAGACCATGATCGCCGACGCGCTTGCCCGGCATGGCGGGACCGCGCACCGCGCTGGGCGACGCCATCGGCCTCGCCATCAAGATGTTCGCCGACAGCAAGGCGCCGGAAAAGGTGCTGGTCGTGCTGACCGACGGCAACGACACGGCGAGCAAGATGCCGCCGGACAAGGCCGCCGACATCGCCAAGCCAGAACAGCATCGTCGTCCATACGGTCGGCATCGGCGATCCCGATGCCGAGGGCGAGGACAAGCTCGACGTCGGCGTCGCTGCAGAAGATCGCGTCGGCGACCGGCGGGCGCTATTTCTTCGGCCAGGACCAGAGCCAGCTGGCCGAGATCTACGCCACGCTCGACAGCATCACGCCAGCCAACCAGAAGACGCTGTCCTGGCGGCCGCGCATCGAGCTGTTCCACTATCCCGCTGGGCGCGGCGCTGCTGTTGCTGATCGCCTATCACCTGCTGCTCATGTGGCTGTTGGGCCGTGCGGCGCGCGCCGACCCGGCATTGCGGCGGGGCGAGGCCATGATCGCGCGATTTCCACTTCCTGCGCCCATGGTGGCTTCTGGCCCTGTCTGGCTGCTGTCGCGCTGGTTCTGCTCGTGTCGCGCCAAACCGACGTGCGCGCGCGCTGGCGCGGCATCATCGCGCCCGCACCTGCTCGACCATCTGCTCATCGAGCGGCGAAGCAGCGAGCGGCTGCGGCCGGTCCACCTACATCGCCGTTCTGATCGCGCTCGGCGCCATCGCAATGGCGGGCCCGACCTGGCAGCGCGAGCAGCCCGCCCTTTGTCGAGGACACGGCGCCGCTGGTCCATCGCGATCGACCTGTCGCAGACGATGGACGCCATCGACATCACGCCCGTCGCGGCTGGAGACGGGTCGAAGCTCAAGGTCCAGGACCTCCTGAAGCTGCGGCACGGCGCGCGCACCGCCGTCTTCGCCTATGCCGGCTCCGCCCACATGGTGCTGCCGCTGACCGACGATGCCGCTCTCGTAAAGACCTATGTCAATGTCGCTGCAGACACGTGATCATGCCGGTGCCCGGCAAGGACACGGCCAAGGCGCTGCAGGCGGCCGAAGCGGCGCTGGCCAACGAAGAGGTGCCGGGCACGATCCTGTTCCTGACCGACGGCGTCGAGCCGGCGGCGATCCGACGCCTTTAAGCGATTATGCGGGCGACAATGAAATCATGGTGCTTGGCGTCGGCACCGCCGAGGGCGGACCGGTCAAGACCGGCGAAGGCGAGTTCCTGACCGATGCCGCGGCGGTCGCGTCATCGCGAAGCTCGACGTCGACGCAGCTGCAGGCGCTGCAGGCGCGAGTCCGGCGTGCGCGTCGCCACCGTCACGCCCGGACGACAGCGACGTCGATTGGATCGCCGAGCGCATCCAGACCCATTTGCAGGCAGAAGCTCGCCGAAGGTCAAACGCGCTGGCGCGATGTCGGCTGGTGGCTCACCATTCCCGATCGCTCTTGCTCGGCGCCTTCTGGTTCCGCCGCGGCTGGACGGTGCAATGGGCTTGCGCGGCGCTTGTCGCGGCGACCCTTGCAGCACGCCGGCCGCGCCGACGCGGCCGGGTTCGATTTCGCCGAGCATGTGGCTGACTCCCGACCAGCAGGGACGGCTTGCCTTCGACAAGGGCGACTATGCGGGCGCCGCGGCACATTTCGCCGACCCGCATGTGGCGCGGCGTCGCCTTCTATCGGGCCGGCAGGTTCGCCGAGGCGATCGACGCCTTCGCGCAAGTCGATACGGCCGAAAGCTACTACAACCAGGGCAACGCGCTGTGCATCTCGACAAGCTCGACGAAGCGGTGGCCGCCTACGAGCGAAGCGCTCAAGCTGCGGCCCGACTGGCCCGAGGCCAAGGCGAACCTGGCCATTGCCGAAAAGCTGATCGCCGACAGGAAGGACGAAGAGGACGAGCAGGAAGCAGGACGCCCAACCTCAAACCTGACCAGATCCAGTTCGACGACAAGGGCAAGAAGGGCAAGGCGGGCGAGGTCGACGCTGGCGCAGCAGACGGCCGACATGTGGATGCGCAACATCCAGGTCACGCCGACCGATCTTCTTGCCCGCAGGTTCGCCCTGGAGGCAGCGGCAGGAGCGAAACGATGAACGCCTTCGCCCGCTGCCTCGCCGTCCTGTTTTGCGCTTTCGCGTCCGCCACGCCGCTGTTTGCGGCGGAGCCTGTTGTGCGGGTCGATGTACTGACAGCGCCCCCCATCGTTGCCGGCCAGCAGGTTCAGGTTCAGGTCGATGTCCTGGTGCCGAATTTCTTCATGTCGTCGCCGCAGTTCCCGAACCTTGATATTCCGAACGCGATTGTCACTTTGCCCGACGTGCGGGCGGAGAACCTGGTCGAGAACATCGGCAGCGATAGCTATTCGGGCATACGCCGGCTTTACTTCGTGACACCGCAAATGCCCGGCGACTATGTGCTGCCGCCTGCGGTGATCACCTTCACCTATGCGGCGGTTCCGGGGCAGGCGAGCAATGGATCGGTGACGCTGCCGCCGGTGAAATTCACCGTTGCCGGTGTGCCGGACGCGCCGGCGGGCAATGTGGCGGCCGCGACCGCGCTGACGCTCACCCAGATCATCGATCGCGAGCCCAAAGATCTCAAGACCGGCGACACGCTGGTCCGCACCGTTACCGCCGCCGCCGAGGGCATGCAGGCGATGATGATCCCCGTTCCGGAATTTCCAGCGCCTGAAGGCGTCCACATCTATCCGCATGATCCCGTGCTCTCCGACAAGGAGGGCAGCAGCCAGCGCATCGACCGCGTCACCTACGCCTTCGATAAACCAGGCAGCTACGTGCTGCCGGCCGTCGAAATCGATTGGTACGATCCCGCGTCGCAAAAGCATCAGCTGGCACAGGCACCCGAAATTGCGGTGTCGGTCGCCGACAGCGCGGCGTTCAAGCCCGCCATAGCACCCCCCACCGCGCCCGAGCAGCCCGCCCCGGCTGCCTGGAGGACCTGGGTGAAATACTGGCCGTGGGTGGCTGCCATTGCCGCGCTTGCTGTATTGGGTTGGCTCGTGAAGCGGATGCTGCCCCGCCTGAGCGCTTGGCGCCACGCACGGCATCTGGCGCATGAGCAATCCGAGGCCGCCTATTTCCAGCGCTTTCAAGATGCATGCCGGTCGGGCCGCTTGCCAGAAATCTATTCGGCGCTGGATTCCTGGTCGCGCCGGTCGGGCGTCGTGCCGGTATCGGCGTGGCTAGAGCGCAATGGCGACGAGGCAACGCTGGCGGAATTCGGCAGGCTGGAAAGCGCCATGTTCGGAGGCGGGAGAGCGCCTTTCGATCCCCGGAAATTGCTGGAGGGAATCTCCCACGCCAGGGCATCGCGTCCGGGGGAGGAGGCTTTGCCTGTCCCGGCTCTGCCTGCGCTCAATCCGTCCTAGGCTTGGTTGTCTGCCACGGCAGGCATTGCCCTTGCACTCACTTGACGACGTTACTCCGTCGGATCGCCTCTCAGGATGGTAGCGAGCTGCCCAGGTCTTCTCTGCACCGGCAGCGGGTTCCGGCCTTCGAGCACGGTGATGGGCGCCGTTACCGTGTCCGCCGCGACCTTGCCAACCGTGCCGACGGTGCCGGCGACAACCAGGCCGATGCCCTGTCCGAGGGTGACATTGGAATCGGTGAGCGCCTGGCCATTGACCAGTCGTTGGCCGATCAGTTGCACGATCTCAGGGCTTTCGGCGAACTTGCCATGGTTCAGGCGGTCGCCACTCTTGACCTTGGTGAGGTCTATCACGTTGATCTTCGCTTCTTCGAGCTGCGTACGGTACGGCTCGGCCGAGGGATCGATCTGGCCGACCCGGTCGACGCCGCCGGAGATCAGCCGGGAGGCTTTCAACGCGCGGTCGTCCTGCGAAACGAAGATGGTGATCTTCGGCTTCGGTTCCCCCAACTCCCACCACTGGCGGGCGAAGACGTCGACGTCGAGATCGGGAGAGGCGAGGATGACATTGTCGATCTTGGCTGGAACGCGCCCGTTGCGTATCGCCAATTGCCGCAGCGCTTCCATGGCAAGCCACGTTCCCATCGAATGGGCCATGACGGTCACGTCCTTGATCTGCGGATTGTCCGCAAGCGCCTTCAGTGTCCGCTCCAGCGCGGTACGCGAGAAGTTGGTGCTTTCCCTGTCGTAATTGTAGTCGAAGATGCTGGCGCGCGACGGCCATGTGAACAGGATCGGCACGACATTGGCGCCGGAATCGCGAACGATCTGCGCGAAGCGGAAAACCGAATCCTCGTAGCGGTTGTTGAAGCCGTGAACGAAAACCAGCGCGTGGCCATCGCGGTTGTGCAAGGTGAGCCATTTGCGGGCTTCCGCGACGCTCGGCAGGTTCTGCGCCCGCACCACGGCAAATTCTTTCGCGGGATCGGCCGGGAGCCGCTTCGGCCATTCGACGGTGCCCGAAACGCGGTTCGGTGGGATCGAGATCTCCAAGTCGGTCATCGACAGCAGCGGGCTGCGTTCGCCGGTAAAGAGTGTACCCTGATCGCCGGACGGTTTGCGGCTGGTAGCGACCAGCATCGACACCGTGGAAGCCTGCGGCGAGAGGCTCTCCGCGGCGACCGGCGCCAGCACGCCTTCGGGGCGTCCCGCGCAAGCGGCCAGCGCGAATGTCAGGATCAGCACACAAAGGCCGGCGAACCGCTCGGTCATGAACTCTCCAACGCCCGCTCCCCCAGGCAACTCTCGATGAAATAGACGATTTCGTCAAAGCCATTCCGGGCGGTCAAAGCGCGTTCTTGGGCGGCGTGAGTTGATTCGGCAACAGTGGCGGTGCGGCGCCCATCGCCATCTTCCACGACTTGGCGGGCACGGCCATGGAGCCCCGCATTGGCACGGCTCCAGCAACTCTTGGGAGGGTTAAGCATGCGAGGATGCTATGTTTCACGAGGGCGCGGCGGTGGAACCGTCCGGCAACACATTTGCCAGGCAGCGACGGAATCAGGCAACGGCTGCCGCGCCCGCCCTTGAAGGCTTCCACGCGCCGAAATTCGTCAAAATCCGGCCTGATCCTTGCGCTACGCCGTCGACAGGAACATTTGCGGATGAACCACAGGGAAGCGGCCGATGATCCGTTTTGTCTTTATCGCAATTTTGGTCCTCGTCGCCGGGCTGATCCTTCGCGCGGTCTGGCGCGGCTTGAAATCGGCCGACCTCGACTGGAACGGCATTGCCTTTGCCGTGGGTTTTGTTGTGCTGGCTTTCTATCTCCGCCACGTCACTGGCATGGGCTGACCACCACGCAGGGCAGGCCTCCGGCGGCATTTCTCTTCGCTTCGGCAGTATCTTTACAGCTCTTTCTCGGCGAGTTCACGAAACGCGTCGGGCAGCGAGCGGGCAGTTCCCAGCGCCACCGATGCATAACCGACCGCATCCCAGCCGAAGCGTTCGCGGATCGTGTCGATAGCGCGGTCGGCCACCCAGCGTGTCATGCCTTTACGGGTGCCGGGCCGGCGCTTTTCGTCCAGCAGGCCGAGCGGCAGCTCCAGTTGCAATCCGGAGTGTTGTTCGAGATGCGACACGGAGATCGCCAACAGCGAGATGGTCTTTTCGGCGGGATGGTCGGCCAACGCCGAGCGCACCAGTTCCTCGGCGATTTCCGCAAGCATCGCGGTTGCCGAAATGGGCGCGTCGAGCGTTAGCGAGCGCGTCACCGCGCGCATGTCGGCGAAGCGGACGCGCACGGTCACCGTTCGGCCAGGCCGCGATTTGGCCCTGAGCCGGCTGGCGACGCGGTCGGCCAGATGCAGCAGCGCCGGTCGGAAGACTTTCTCTTCGGCTGGCTTTTTGCCGAGTGCCGATTGTGCTCCGGCCGACTGGGCGCGGCTGTGGGTCCTGATCTGGCGAGGGTCGCGGTTCCATGCCAGATCGGCCAGTTTTTCTCCGGCGGCAGGGCCGAGAAGCTTTTCCAGCGACCAGCCCGGCGTCTTTGCCAGTTGTCCGATGGTCGACACGTTGATTTCGGCCAGCCGCGCCTTGGTCACCGGGCCGACGCCCCACATCAACTCGACCGGCAAATCGTGGAGGAAGGTCAGCTCCGTATCGGGCTCCACCACCACCAGGCCATTCGGCTTGGCCACTTGCGAGGCGATCTTTGCCAGATGTTTGGTGCGGGCCACGCCGACCGAGATGGGCAGGCCGAGTTCGGTGCGCACGCGCCGCCGGATCGCTTGCGCGATGTCAGCGGGCGATCCGAAGAGATGGGTGCAGCCGGCGACATCGGCAAAGGCCTCGTCGATCGAGATTCGCTCGACCAGCGGCGTGAAATCGTTGAGCACGGCGATGGCCGCGTCGCCCAGCCGCTGGTAGTCTTCGAAATGGCCACCGACGAAGGTGAGTTGCGGGCACAGTTCCCGCGCCCGCCGTCCCGCCATGCCGCCGCACACCCCGAAAGCCTTGGCCTCATAGGAAGCCGCAAGCACCACTGCGCCACCCACCGCGATGGGTTTGCCGCGCAGCGTCGGGTCCAGGAGCTGTTCGACCGAGGCATAGAAGGCGTCGAGGTCGGCATGGAGAATGGTGGCGGTGGTTTCCATGCCGGCCTGCGATGTTCTTGAACGCTTTGGCGCCCCTTCTCAAACGGGCGGCGTGAAAGAACAAAGAAAGAACAAAGATAGCCGCTTGTCAAGCGGCCGTCGCCGGCCGTTACACTCCGCTCAGCTTGCGATAGCCTTGCCGCCAATCATGCGCGTTACTTCGGCCGCGGCCTCGCGAACCAGCGGCCCGATATCGGCAACCCGCTCCAGCGTGACGCGCACCGTCGGCCCGGAAATCGAAACGCCGGCCACCGGCTCGCCGAATTCGTTGAACACCGGGGCCGCGATGCAGCGCATGCCGGGATGCCGCTCCTCGTCGTCCACCGAATAGCCGCGCGTCCTGATCTGGCTGAGGTCGCGGGCCAGGGCAGGGGCGTTGGCGAGTGTTTTTGGTGTATAGACTTCCAGTCCTTCCTTGCGCACGATTGCGGCAACGCGGTCGCCCGGCATGTGGGCGAGGATCGCCTTGCCGATGCCCGAGGCATGAAAGGAACTGCGGGTGCCGGGCCGGAAAAAGGCGCGGATCGCTTGATGCGTCTCGACCTGGCTGACAAAAACCACGCAGTCGTCTTCGGCGACGCCTAGATTGGCGGTCTCTCCTATCTTCTCCATCAGGTCCTGCATGACGATCCTGGCGCGGTCGACCAGCTTGCGGCGGCGCAGGAAGGCCGAGCCCATGCGATAAGTCTCGACGCCGATGGACCACAACTGGTCGGTGCGGTCGAATTCGACCATGCCATGCGCTTCCATGGTGGTCAGCATGCGGTAGGCCGTGGAAGCGGCAAGCCCAGAGGCCGATGCCACTTCGCTGAGCGACAGCCCGTCCGCATCGGCGATGATGGCGAGGATGCGCAGCGCGCGATCCAGGGACTGGACCGAACTGTTCTCCGCCGGCCCGTTGAAGGAGCGCGGCCGCCCGCGCTGGCGTTTTTCGGTGGTTTCCACGGCACTTTCTCCAGCAATGAGCCGGACAATGATAAAAAATATTTTTGTCATTTGGAATAAGGAAAAGTTGGAAAACAGAAAATGCTTTGAAATCAAACGCTAGACATTTTTGGATGATAATGAAAAAAAATTCTGGAAAAATTGAAAAATAGCTGTGCCGAGCGCATTCTCCATCCAGTCAGATTTCGCGCCGGAGGAGTGAAATGGCCAGGATGCGTGCCGTTGATGCGGCGGTTCTCGTTCTCGAGAAGGAAGGTATCGATTGCGCGTTCGGCGTGCCGGGTGCTGCGATCAACCCGTTTTATTCGGCGCTCAAGGCGCGCGGCACCGTCCGCCACATCCTGGCGCGGCATGTCGAGGCGGCCTCCCATATGGCCGAGGGCTACACCCGCGCGAAGGCTGGGAATATCGGGCTGTGCATCGGCACGTCTGGACCGGCCGGCACCGACATGATCACCGGGCTCTATTCGGCCTCTGCTGATTCCATTCCCTATCCTCTGTGTCACCGGCCAGGCGCCGCGCGCCCGGTTGAACAAGGAGGATTTCCAGGCCGTCGACATTTCCGCGATTGCCAAGCCGGTCACCAAATGGGCGGTCACCGTCATGGAACCCTACCAGGTGCCGATGGCGTTCCAGCAGGCGTTCCACCTGATGCGCTCGGGCCGCCCAGGCCCTGTCCTCATCGACCTGCCGGTCGACGTCCAGCTCGCCGAGATCGAGTTCGACATCGACACCTACGCATCGCTGCCGGTCTACAAGCCGGCGATTACCCGCGCGCAAGCGGAAAAGGCCATTGCAATGCTCAACGACGCGGAGCGTCCGCTGATCGTCGCCGGCGGCGGCATCATCAACGCCGACGCGTCCGACCTTCTGATCGAGCTCGCCGAAATCACCGGCGTTCCGGTCGTGCCGACGCTGATGGGCTGGGGCACGATTCCCGATGACCACCGATTGATGGCCGGCATGTGTGGCCTGCAGACCTCGCACCGCTACGGCAACGCGACCATGCTGGCCTCCGATTTCGTCTTCGGCATCGGCAATCGCTGGGCCAACCGCCACACCGGTACCGTCGAAAAGTACACGGCCGGCAAGAAGTTCATCCATGTCGACATCGAGCCGACCCAGATCGGCCGCGTCTTCGCGCCGGATTTCGGCATCGTGTCGGACGCGGGTGCGGCCCTCAAGATGCTGCTCGACGTCGCCACCGAATGGAAGACGGCGGGAAAGCTGCGCGATTGGTCGGGCTGGGCCAAGGAGTGCCAGGCCCGCAAGAAGACCATGAAGCGCAAGACGCATTTCGACCAGGTGCCGCTGAAGCCGCAGCGCGTCTACGAGGAGATGAACAAGGCGTTCGGCCGCGACACCTGCTACGTCTCGACCATCGGACTCAGCCAGATCGCCGGCGCGCAGTTCCTGCACGTCTACAAGCCGCGCAACTGGATCAATTGCGGCCAGGCTGGCCCGCTCGGCTGGACATTGCCGGCCGCGCTGGGCGTCCGCGCCGCCGACCCGAACCGCGACATCGTCGCGCTGTCTGGCGACTACGACTTCCAGTTCATGATCGAGGAACTGGCCGTCGGTGCGCAGCACGGGCTGCCGTACATCCACGTCGTAGTGAACAATGCCTATCTCGGACTCATCCGTCAGGCGCAACGCGGTTTTTCGATGGATTTCGAGGTCAGCCTCGCCTTCGAGAACATCAATACGCGTCGGCCATTCCGAAGTCGGCTACGGCGTCGACCATGTCGCGGTCGCCGAAGCGATGGGCTGCAAGGCCGTGCGGGTGCGCCGTCCCGAAGAATTCGCGAAGGGATTTGCCGAAGCCAAGCGGCTGATGAAACGAGCACAACGTTCCGGTCGTGCTTGAATTCATCC
The DNA here is from genome assembly GCA_963726065.1 of uncultured Alphaproteobacteria bacterium. Classification (GTDB taxonomy): domain Bacteria; phylum Pseudomonadota; class Alphaproteobacteria; order Rhizobiales; family Rhizobiaceae; genus Neomesorhizobium. The sequence goes on along the minus strand of CAVSAU010000012.1, from coordinate 202,069 downwards.
TCGAACGGGTGACCAACATCTCTATGGGCACCGAGATCGACGCCGTCGTCGAATTCGAGGAGCTTGCCGAAAAGAACGAGGACGCGCCGACCGCAATCGTGCTGCTCGACTGATTTCTCCGGCCGGGAGATTTGTGATTACGCTCCCGGTTTTCTTCGAACGGACTCGTCTGGAACAGAAAATGCCGAAATTTCAGCCAATCTGTCGATGCTTTTCACCGAGCATGACTTCCTCGACCGTTTCGATGCGGCGGCCCGCGCAGGCTTCAAGGCAGTCGAATATATCGCTCCCTACGATCATGCGCCGGAGGTGGTTGCCGCGCGGCTGAAGAAGAACGGCCTCGACACAGGCGCTCTTCAACCTGCCGCCGGGCGACTGGGGCAAGGGCGAGCGCGGCATCGCCGTCCTTCCCGACCGCGTCGAGGAGTTCCGCCGGGGCGTCGATACCGCGATCGCCTACGCCGAGGCGCTGGGCTGCGGCCAGGTGAATTGCCTCGCCGGCATTGCGCCAAACGGAGCGAACGCCTCGACGCTGCGCGAGACGTTTGTCAAGAACCTGCGCTATGCCGCTGAGAAATTGGAGAAATCCGGAATCCGGCTGCTGATCGAGCCGATCAATACGCTGGATATTCCCGGCTTCTTCCTCAACACGTCGAGCCAGGCGCTGGCGATCATCGAGGAGGTAGGCTCGGCCAACCTCTTCCTGCAGTACGACATCTACCACATGCAGATCATGGAGGGGGATCTCGCCCGTACGATCGAACGGAACCTTGGCCGCATCGCCCATATCCAGCTCGCGGACAATCCCGGCCGTCACGAGCCGGGGACGGGCGAGATCAACTATCCCTTCCTCTACGAACACCTCGACCGCATCGGCTATGCCGGCTGGGTCGGCGCCGAATACAAGCCGAAAGCCGGAACCGAAGCGGGGCTGGGCTGGTTCCGCGAGGCCTCGAAGATCACGAAAAACGCAGCTGCCTGAAGAGTTTAGGACGAAAAAGAAATGGAAACCATCGGCTTCATCGGACTGGGTATCATGGGCGCGCCGATGGCGGGGCATCTGCTTGACGCCGGCTATTCCGTGGTCGCCAGCGACCATCGCGGCGCGCCGCCGAAGGAACTCGTCGCCAAGGGCCTGAAGACGGTCACCGGCAGCGACGCGGTGGCGCGGGCGGCCGATATCGTCATCACCATGGTGCCGGATACGCCGCAGGTGTCCGAGGTGCTGTTCGGCGATGGCGGCGTCGCCTCGGGCCTCTCCAAAGGCAAGCTGGTCATCGACATGAGCTCGATATCGCCGATCGAGACCAAGGAATTCGCCAAGAAGATCAATGCCTTGGGCTGCGATTATCTCGACGCTCCGGTGTCGGGCGGCGAAGTCGGCGCCAAGGCGGCGTCGCTGACGATCATGGTCGGCGGCGAGGACAAGGCCTTCGAGCGGGCCAAGCCGGTATTCGAGAAAATGGGCAAGAACATCACGCTGGTCGGCGGGAATGGCGTCGGCCAGACCACGAAGGTCGCCAACCAGATCGTTGTCGCGCTGACCATCGAAGCAGTTGCGGAAGCCCTCGTTTTTGCTTCGAAAGCGGGCGCCGATCCGGCCAAGGTCAGGCAGGCGCTGATGGGCGGCCTTGCCGCTTCGCGCATCCTCGAAGTGCACGGCGAGCGCATGGTGAAACGCACCTTCGCGCCCGGTTTCCGCATCGAACTGCACCAGAAGGACCTTAATCTGGCGCTGGAAGGGGCAAAAGCGCTCGGCGTTTCCCTGCCCAACACCTCGACCACGCAGCAGCTTTTCAATTCCTGCGCGGCCAATGGCGGCGCCAAGGAGGATCATTCGGCGCTGGTGCGGGCGCTGGAGCGCATGGCAGACCACGCGGTAGGTGGATAGATATCTAACCGCGCGAGGATCGAGTTCGAGAAGCCATCGTCAATTCAACGGCTTAACCAGGAAGCGACCGATCTCGCCGCGCGGTTCTTGTACACTGCCGCCTATTCGGACGCCGTCAGGTACCTTTTGGCGGCATAAAGGCTCACTGCCGCCGCATTCGACACATTCAGCGAGCGGATCGCGCCGAGCATGTCGAGCCGGGCCAGCGTTGTCACGGTTTCGCGAGTCTTCTGGCGCAAGCCCTTGCCCTCGGCCCCCAACACGAGGGCAATTTTTTTAGCTGCAAAACTGGCTTCCAGTTCGGCCGGACCATCGAAGTCGAGACCGATGGTCTGGAAGCCGGCATCATGGAGTTGGCCGAGCGCTTCGGCAAGATTCTTCACCTCGATCAGGTCGATATGCTCCAGCGCGCCGGAAGCGGATTTCGCCAGCACACCCGATTCGTGCGGGCTGTGGCGCTGCGTGGTGATCAGCGCGCCAGCGCCGAAGGCTACCGCCGAGCGCATGATGGCGCCGACATTGTGAGGATCGGTCACCTGGTCGAGCACCAGCACCAGCGGCGCGTCGCCGAGCGCGCCGAGCGCCTTGGGCTGAAGCGGCAACGCCTCGACCAGCACGCCCTGGTGGACGGCGTCGGTGCCGGTCAGCTTGTCGATATCCCTGGGCTCGACCATCTCGGCTGCGAAGGGCAGGGCGCCGATGTCGGCAATGGCCAGCCGTTCCAGCGCATTGCGGGTCGCCAGCATTCTCTTGATCTTGCGCCGCGGATTGTCGAGGGCGGCGCGCACTGTGTGGATGCCGTAGAGCCGCACCTGTCCGTCGGCGGCGTTTTCGCCGGGCGGCAGTGGCTTCTTCGGACGAAACTGCGGGGCAGGTCCGCCCGCCTTCTGGTCGCGATGCGCCCGCCGAAGCTTGGCGTAGTGGGTGTCTTTGCGGGAGCCGGGTTTGTTGTCGTTGGTCATGCGGGCTTCTATAGCGGTCCCGCGCCGCGATGGATACCGCACAGCAGGCGCGCCTGCATGAAATTCGCCGCGATTTGGCGGGCGCGAACAGCGATCAACAGACCCAGCAGCGGAAGCCAACCCGCCAAAGGCGAACAGCGGCTGGCCCAACCCTGTGTGCTTGCAGTGCATTCCTGGGCGGCTACCGTGCACACGCAGCGGGGGGCAGCAAACTTTCGTCATGGGAGGCTATCCGTGAGCCTTACTCGCCTTTTCCTGCTGGCACTGACCGCCGTCTCCGCATCCGCGGTGCAGGCGGCGGAGCCGGTCTCAGCGCTCCATTGCGGCAAGCTGTTCGATTCGCGCGGCGGCAAGATGCTCGAGGCCAGCACCATCGTCGTGCGCGACGGCAAGATCGCCGAAGTGCTGCCCGGCAAGGCCGAGGTCAAGGATGCCGAAATCATCGATCTCAGCGCCCGCACCTGCATGCCCGGCTGGACGGACCTGCATGTGCACATTACCGACCAGTCGAATCCCAAAAGCTATGAGGAAGAATTCCGTCTCGACGACGTGGATTTCGGCTTTCGCAGCGTCGGCTATGCCGAAAAGACCCTGCAGGCGGGCTATCAACCAGAAGCTGGTGCTCGGCCCGCGCATCTTCGCGGCCGGCAAGAGCATCGCCACCACCGGAGGCCATGCCGACCCCACCAATGGCTACAACTCCGAACGGTCGCATCTGATCGGCCCGCCCGGCCCGACGGAAGGCGTGGTCAATTCGGTTGAGGACGCCCGCCAGGCGGTGCGCCAGCGCTATAAGGACCGCAGCGACGTGATCAAGATCACCGCGACCGGAGGCGTGCTGTCGGTGGCGAAATCCGGCGACGCGCCGCAGTTCACCGTCGAGGAAAGCAAGAGCATCGTCGATGTCGCGAAGGATTGCGGCTATCGGGTCGCGGCGCACGCGCACGGCGCCGAAGGCATGAAGCGCGCGGTGCTGGGGTGACCAGCATCGAGCATGGCACCTACATGGACGACGAAATCATGTCGCTGATGAAGGAGAAGGGGACCTGGTAGGTGCCGACGATCTGTGCCGGCCGCTTCGTTGCCGACAGGCCAAGATCGAGGGCTATTTCCCGGAAGTCGTCAGGGTCAAGGCAGCCCGTATCGGCGCGCTGATCCAGGAGACGGCGGGCAAAGCGTACAAGGGCCGGCGTGAAAATCGGTTGCGGCACGGACATGGGCGTGGGTCCGCACGGCGATAATGCACGCGAGTTCATCTACATGTTCCAGGCGGCATGCCGGCCGCCGAAGCCCTGCAGGCAGCGACGATTTCGGCGGCGGAAGTGCTGGGCGTCGACGACCAGGGCGTGGTCGAAGCGGGAAAACGCGCCGACGTCATCGCATTGTCGGGCGACCCGCTCGACGACATAAACGCGGTGATGAAGGTCGATTTCGTCATGAAGGACGGTGAGATGTACCGGCGCGACAGCCGCCCGGTGCTTGAGTAGCGGCTACGGTTATTTGAAGTCTTGGTTGATCGCACCCTGTGCCGGACCTCTCCCCTCGAGGGGGAGATTGGCCGCTTTCTTTGATTTCGCCAATCTCATGCGAAACAGAATCGGCGAATTCGACGACGTGCCTGATCCAGGACCATCGCATATGCGTGGTCGACCCCCACTCCGGTTTGCCTGCAAACCACCTCTCCTCATGGCTCGGGGGAGAGGAAGCGCCGAGGTGCAGAAAATTCCTGCCGCTGCCGACAAGTGCGGTTGACACTCCAGGACCTTGCCGCCATAAGGCGCTCGCGGATCGGATGCCTCGACAGAAGCGTCGCTTCGCAAATGCTCGACGCGGCTCCGGCAGCAGTACGGAGGGATGCCCGAGTGGTTAAAGGGGACGGACTGTAAATCCGTTGGCTCAGCCTACGTTGGTTCAAATCCAACTCCCTCCACCACTGCTGGATCCGGAGCCTTGAGATGCGGGCAGGTCGCAGCCACGGGCGCGATCATGTCCTCGCGCCGCCACCACAATCCATCCATGTTGCGCCCGGCCTGTCTGGGCCTGGCCTTGAAACCTTGCAGCGCCAGCAGCGCAAGCGGCTGTGCCGGATTGCGATTGCGCCGGTTCGAAAACCAGCTGATGGCGACGTTGCCGAATGATGCCTTGACGTTCGAAACGTCGTGAAATAGCTAGGACGGGCCTAGGAGCCGGTTTGGAAACCGTGCTGCGGCGGCCAGCCGCAGCGCGTTACAGAACAGCCTCCAAGCGGGTATAGCTCAGTGGTAGAGCAGCAGCCTTCCAAGCTGAATATGCGGGTTCGATTCCCGCTACCCGCTCCAAAACTTCCAACTGTCACGTCGCTTTCTTCCAGGACCCGATGCACACCTACGCCGATTTCCCGACGCGAAGTCCATCGCTGCCTGGCTTGATGAAGTGGTTACCATCCTGAGGCACCACTCATTCGCCTGCGCTCTCGCCTCGCTCCATGACGGCTGCCGAAATCTTCGGTTTGAAAGACGCCTGAAGGCAAGCTCCTGGTTCATCAGTTGGACGCTCCTATTAACCTCGCCATTTCTCCTGGATTGTGATTCCATCCGGCTGTTCACGGCGATGGGTGATTTCATGGGGGCTGCGGTGGGGTTCTTCGATGTTGATGACCGGCTTCGGCGGCTGAGCGACCTTGGCGATCAGCTCGAGGCGTATGGGCGGGTGGTGGATTTCGAGACATTCCGGCCGGAACTGGAAAAGGCGCTTGCCTATACGAGCCGACCGCGCGGTGGCCGACCGCCCTACGATGCGGTGATGATGCTGAAGGTGTTGGTGATCCAGACAGCCAACAACCTTTCGGACGAACGCACCGAGTTCCTGATCAACGACCGGCTGTCCTTCATGCGGTTCCTGGGCCTCGGGCTTTCCGACAGGGTTCCCGACGCGCGCACGATCTGGCTGTTTCGCGAAAAACTGACGAAGGCCGACGCGATCAAGGCCTTGTTCGAACGCTTCGATGCGATGCTGCGCGATGCCGGCTACATCGCCATGTCGGGCCAGATCGTGGATTCCAGTCTCGTCGCCGCGCCGAAGCAGAGGAATACCAAAGAGGAAAAGGACGACATCAAAGCGGGTCAGGTTCCCGATGCGTGGAAGGACAGGCCCGCAAAACTGCGGCAGAAGGACCGCGATGCACGCTGGACGGTCAAGTTCACCAAAGCCAAGCCACAGGCGGACGGTAAGATGCCGCCAGTCGATATCGCCATTCCCGCTTTCGGCGACCAGAACCATATCTCCATCGACCGCGAGCATGGGTTGATCGGCAAATGGCTGGCAACGGATGCGGCCACCTATGAGGGAGCCAGGCTGCGCGAAGGCCTGCTCGACAAGACCAACACCTCGAAGAGCGTATGGGCCGACACCGCCTACAGATCGGCGGCCAACGAGACCTTCATGGAGAAGCAGGGCTTCGTCAGCCGGGTCCACCGCAAGAAGCCCAAGGGTAGGCCGATGCCCGAAACCAGCCGGCGCGCCAACAACATGAAGTCGAAGGTCCGCTCGCGCGTCGAGCATGTCTTCGCCGAGCAGAAGAGCCGTATGGGGCTGTTCATCCGAACCATCGGCATCGCGCGCGCCACGATGAAGATCGGCATGGCCAATCTCGCATACAACATAAAGCGCCTGATCTACCTGGACCGCATCGCAGCCGCATGAACACTACGCCCGAAGGAGCCAAAGGCCGCGGCGCAAGCCGAGAAATTGCCGCCGGATGAACACAATTGCGCGCCGAAATGCACCCAACGCGCTTCCGTTCCGACGTTGATCGAAGCGTCCAGCTTCGCTACGGCCGAAAGAGTTGGGAGAAAGTCTTCAAAGGCGCGAAGACATTCTGGGGCCCAGCTTTGCACATCGGAAGACCCTGCATGGGCCGTCCGCCGCCGGCAGGCGGGTCGACACGGCTGCTTCGCTGGGTTTGCAAGACTGATGATCAGGCACCCAAATGTCGTAAAGCGTCATCTTATCGACCCGTTGTGACTGGTATCGAAGGATCGCCCTTTGCTCCGATCGAAGGGTTCTGCCGACCGCTTCGCACGACATCTGCGATATGTCGAGCCGCTCGATTGCTGCTGCATGAGTGGCAAGGATGCTCGTTGCAACAAGCGTGGCTATCCGTCTCAAGGATGCTTCTCCTTTTCCTGGAGTTGCAGAGACCCGACCATGCCAGGCCTTGCGAGGTGCAAGCCATCGTGCCCAGGACGCGCGCTGTCGATACCTCGGCCCATGGTTCCCTAAGCGAAGGGCTGGGCCCGGGGACGAGATGGGATCTGATCGCGTGCCATCGGGATGTCGAGCGATCCCGGCAAAGGCGGCATTCCGGTGCAGTGGACACCGGTTCGCAGGCTGCGCTGTTCATTGCGTGTGCTCTCGCCAGTGCGGAACACGTATATGCCGGAGGCGTGCGCAGCCTCGACCATGGGATAATTACAAATTTCGCCGCGAGTTGGCGAAATGAAAAATGTATCCAGTCGCGCGCTTAGGGTTCGCGACGTCCGATCAGCAACGAGGAAAAGCCCATGTCGATCAGTATCAGGAAACTGCTATTTGCTCTTGCCGGCGTCTTATCCATCGGCGTTCTTTCACCTGCCTCCAGCGCGCTGGCCCAATCTCCACAAGGAAGTGCTCCGTCGAGCGTTCTCCCCACGGGAGGTGGAGCAGCGTTGCTTGACCCGTCCGACACCGTCTTCCTGCTGCTCGATCACCAGTCGGGTCTGTTTCAAACCGTCAAGGACATCCCTGTCGCCGAGCTGCGCTCCAATGTCGATCATGCTGGCGAAACTCGCCACGCTGATGAAAATCCCCGTCATCACGACCGCATCCGAGCCAAAGGGCACCAATGGGCCGCTGATGCCGGAAATCCACGAATTCGCACCCCATTCCATATATGTGGGCCGCAAGGGCGAAGTGAACGCTTGGGATAACGAGGACTTCGTCAAGACCGTAAGCGCCACTGGCCGCAAGACCCTGATCATGGCGGGCGTGTGGACGAGCGTCTGCGTCATGTTCCCCGCACTGGATGCGAAGTTGGCCGGCTACAAGGTCTACGCTGTGATGGATGCTTCGGGCGACGTGAGCGAAATGGCGAACAGGACGACACTGGCACGCCTTGTCCAGGGCGGCGTCATCCCTGTAACGACCAACGCCGTGCTCTCGGAAGTCCACCGCACATGGAACCGCCCGGAAGCGGCCGAGATCGGCAAGCTCTATGCTCACGTGTCGCCGAACTATGCCGCCGTCGTGGAGAGCTTCGTCAAGGCTCAAGAGGTCGCGAAGCAGGCGAGGTAACCTCGCGATGACCGCAAGCTTGACCCGCTGGATGTCCACGCAATGGATGCCGCCAAGACGCCCCGATGGAGAAACCAATGTCCAAGACGACTGGCTGAACGGCTTAGGCATGCCGCGGGCGCCGCGTGAGATAGGGAGGAGATCAACCACGTCACCCTCGAAGACTATCCGCCATGTGTTCGAGACGCGATCGACGCATCTGCGCCGGTTTAGGGAAAGCGGCCAATCCACTGACAGGACTGGCGCCCGTTCCGTTCACGATTTTGCCGAGGCACCGGACATTTGGCGCAGTATCTTGAAGTAATACGCTCGCCGCGAGGTCCACATGCCTATCCCGCGAGGCCATGATCTATGCCCCGGGGATAGGGTAACCTCTGCTTGATGCTTATAGACCGCGATTGGCGGGCTGACGTATCGTGGCGAGGTTATCTGTGTGTCCGCATTGATGCCGAGCGCGGCGAGAAGATTTGACGGCATCGGTGGGGCGCTGGGTTAGACAAGGGCGTGAAATGTCTCGTTGGCCAATAGTCGACTGCGGGTTGGCTTCCGACAGTCCCTAGTGACGTACCAGGCAACGGGGGGATCGTCATGCAGACTTACGCCTACCGGACCGAACGAACCTACAAGCGCAGCTTCGGACTGCGCATGCTGGGATTTGTTCTCGGTTTTCTGATCCTGATTGCACCGGTCCACGCCCAGGACGTACTGCGCATCCCTTACGTCGCCGATATTGGGACTTTCGATCCCGACAATGGGTTTGAAACGGGGGCGATGAGCGCAATCAACAACGTCTACGAAGGCCTTGTCGAATATGAGCCGGGATCGACGAAGGTCGTCGGTCTGCTGGCCAGAATTTGGGAGATTTCAGACGACGGGCTGACCTACACGTTCCATCTGGTCGATGGCGTCAAGTTCCATGACGGCACGCCTTTCAATGCCGCGGCTGTCGTGAATTCCTTCCAGCGCCGCCGCGACCGTGGATTGAGCCTGAGCTATTTCCTCAGCAACGTAGCTGAGATGAGGGCGCAGGACGATCTGACGGTAGTGCTCACGCTCAGCCATCCCCAACCCTCGTTTCTGGACGCCCTTTCCAGTCCGTGGGGACCCAAAGTCATCAGCCCGACCGCGCTCGCCGAGCATGACAATGGCGAGTTCGCAAAAACCTGGCTCAACGAGCATGCCGTGGGCACCGGGCCATTCAAGCTCGCCGAATTCAATCGCGGGCAGCGTTACCTGCTCGAGCGCAACGACGACTACTGGGGCGATAAGCCCTTCTTTCGGACTATCCAAATCTCGGTGGTCCCCGACATCAGCCAGCAGATTCTTCAACTGCAGGCCGGTCTGATCGATGCCGTGCCGATCAACTATCCGTTCGCGCAACTCACTAACCTTCCAGCGGGCCTCGAGATAACCGCCGCGCCCAGCATGAACCAGTTCGATCTCTTCGTCAGGCCGGGTTCGCCGCTCGATGACGTGGAAGTCCGCAAGGCCGTGATGACGGCAATAAACCCGGGCTTGTGGGTCAAGGATGCCTTTGGACAATTCGCAACTCCTTCGAAATCGCTGTATTCAAAAGCGATGCTCGACGCCGTGCATGCGGTAGAGTTTCCTACCGACCTCGAGGCCGCCAAGGCCGCAATCGCGAAGCATGGCGCGGTCAATCTTGTGATCGGTCTCCACAGCGCCGCGCCGAGCTACGGCCGCATCTCGGAGCTGATGATCGCGCAACTGGCTCTGATCGGCGTGAAGGCGACCGCCTATATATTGCCGTCTGGCGCCGCCTATACCCTGAAGGACGACCCCAACCCTCCCGACCTGCTGCTCACCATCTCAGGCCCTGATGCGGCACACCCAGAAAACCAGGCGAAGGTGTTCTTCACCAAGGACGCGCCCCTCAACTTCTTCGGCCGCGTCCTGCCGGAAGCCGATACGATCATCGATCGGGCTGGGCAGACGACAGACATCAAAGAACGCAACGCGCTTTACGAGCGGGCGGGCCAACTGTATTTCGACGCTGGCCAAATCATTCCGCTGGTTGACGTCGACGATGTGGTAGTGCACGTCCAAGGTTTGGAGGACCTTGGGCTACGTCCTATGTACCCGCCGGGTAACATAGATTTCGCCACCGTTCGACGTGGATCGTGAAACTGGCTAAGCCGGCTGTTTCCGGTGGATCAGGTCGCAGTCGATGACTACCCTCTCGCACCGAACGTTCGAAACGGCGACAACCAAGCCGGTTCTTGCCATCAAAGACCTTTCGGTCACGCTCAGCCGCGAAGGTCGTCGCTCCTGTGTCCTCGATAGCATCAGCTTCGACTTGTTTCCCGGCGAGATCGTTGCGCTGGTCGGAGAAAGTGGGTCAGGCAAAACAAGCATAGGGTTGACGATTCAGGGGCTTTTGCCGCGTGAAAGCCAACCGCAGGTTACAGGTTCGATCCTGCTAACAGGCATCGAGTTGGTGGGAGCTGGAGCGCATACCCTGCGGCATGCGCGCCGTCATGTCGTTCGCGTCATTTCGCAAGATCCCATGAGCGCCCTCAACCCCACCATGACCATCCGCCGCCAGATGAGGGAATCCAACGGCGCGTCAAACGCATCAATCGCCGACTGGCTCAGCCGAACCGGCTTGCCTGATCCGCACCGCATCGCGGACACCCTGCCGCATCGTCTCTCGGGGGGGCAGCGCCAACGCGTCTTGATTGCCATGGCGATGATGGCAAAACCCAAATTGCTGATCGCCGACGAACCGAACACGGCGCTCGATGTCACCACCCAAGAGCAAATCCTGAATCTTTTGCGAGACCGTGCCCGCGAGCACACTGCGATCCTGTTTGTAACGCACGATCTTGCCGTGGCGGCCTCACTGGCGGACCGCGTACTGGTTCTCTACGCCGGGCGCATCGTCGAGATCGGCCACATCCGCGATGTTGTCCGCAATCCCGCACACCCTTATTCCGCCGGCCTCCTAGCCGCCCGCTTCGACTTCAATTCCGATCGGTTGCGGCCGCTCCCCACTCTCCCGCCGGAGCGCGGTCAGTCCGCAAATATCGAAAGCGCCTGCGCCTATGCAACACGTTGCCCACTCGTCCAGCCCGATTGCACGGCGATCCGGCCAGCGCTGCTGCCTGTTTCCTCCCATCGCGGAACAGCGGCCTGCCTTCACGCCGAACAGACACCATCCCTCGCGAAACCTGGCCCGCTCTCGAAGCCATGGCCGGCCAAGGTTACCCAGGAGGGCACCGTTTTGAAGCTATCGAATGTCGGAAAGAGTTATCCGACGGGCGCCCGATCGTTCTGGGGCTTCCGTCGACTGAAGCCTGTATTGAAATCGGTCAGCCTCTCGATCAAGTCTGGCGAGTGCGTGGCTCTGGTGGGTGAGAGTGGCGCCGGCAAGTCCACCCTTCTGAGAATCGCCGCCGGGCTGCTGGCTCCCGAGAGCGGGAAAGTTTCACGCTTCGACGATCTACTTCCGCAAGTGGTGTTTCAGGACCCGATATCGGCGCTCACGCCGTGGCTCTCGATCGGCGAACAAATCGGCGAGCGCCTACGCGCACTGTCGCGGGACAGTGATTACCGTCGTCGGCGCGTTGGAGAGGCGCTCAATCTCGTTGGCCTCGACCCGGTCCTGATGGATGCATTGCCTTCCGAACTTTCCGTCGGACAATGCCAGCGTGCCGTTGTAGCGCGGGGCGTTATCGTGCGCCCAAAACTTCTCCTCTGCGACGAGCCGATCAGCGCCATGGACGTCTCGCTTGCGGCCACGACATTGAATCTTCTCGGCGACCTGCGCCGGAGGCTCGGCATGGCGATGCTGTTCGTTACCCATGATCTTGCGGCTGCGAGGATTATCGCTGACCGCGTTGCAGTGCTGAAGGACGGCGAACTGGTGGAGGTGGCCGACCCGGATACGCTCCTTGCCGCGCCCCAGACCGCATACACACGCTCGCTTATCGCGGCCGTGCCGCGTCTCGATACGCGGCAAGGTCGATGACCAGCATGCCTGGCCTAAATACGCAGCCTGCCAGGCCCCGGTTCAACTGGCGCGATTTCTTCCGGCGTGCCGGATGGCTTGAAAGCATCGGCATTATCGGCGTGCCCGTTGTCACCGCAATCGCGCTGCTAGCGCCCTGGATAACGCCGTTTGATCCGCAACTGCGCGTAGCCGCGGCCTTTCAGCCGCCTTCGGTTGAGCATTGGTTTGGCACCGACGAGATCGGTCGTGACTTGTTCTCGCGGGTCATCCTCGGCGTTCAATACACATGGCTTCCAGGGCTGATCCTGATCGGTTTCAGCCTCATCTTCGGTTCACTGCTCGGGCTGATCTCAGGCCTGATGGGCGACAGGGTCGATCTGGTAATCCAGCGCTTCACCGACCTGTTCCTCGTCATTCCTGGGACGCTCATCGCGCTCGCTGTGGTTGCCTCTCTCGGCCCCGGGCTAGTCAACACGATGATCGCGATCGCCATTTTCTGGTGGCCCTGGTACGCGCGCATATCCCGCGATGAAATTCGCCGCCTCAAAGCTCGCCCCCATGTCGAGGCGGCCCGCATAGCCGGAGTCCGTGGCCCGCGACTGCTTCTGCGCTATTTGCTGCCGGGAGCCGCCCCTGCTTTGCTCATCGCTGCGTCGCTGGATATGGCGAACGTCATCATGACACTGTCGCTGATGTCGTTCCTTGGCCTCGGGCTTCCAGCACCGGCGCCTGAACTCGGAGCGATGACGGCGCGCACTCTCGACAGCCTCACGGTGCACTGGTGGCTGCCGATCTTGCCGGCCGCGATCATCTTCTTTCTCTGCCTGCTCACCAACCTGGCCGGCGACGGCCTCCGTGCCGCACTGAGAGGCGCGTGATGACTTACCTGATCAAGCGCGTCGCCGGTGCTGTCGTTGTCCTCCTGGTTATGAGCTTCATCGTTTTCTGTCTGCAGAGCATTATTCCCGCCGATCCAGTTCGGGCCGTAGCTGGGCCGAGCGCTCCGCCTGAAACTGTCGAAGCGATACGCGAACAACTTGGCATCGACGACCCGACCGTTGTCCAGTACGGGCGTTTTCTCGTACGCCTCGTTCACGGGGATCTTGGCATCTCAGTGAGGACCCGGCGGCCAGTGGCTGCCGATATATGGCAATATTTGCCCGCCACGCTCGAGCTTGCGCTGGTGTCGATAGCCTTGGGGGCGGCGCTCTCTGGCGTTATGGCGCTACTTCAGTTCAGGTTCACGGGATCGACCGGCATTCGGCTCGCTATAATCGGTGCGGGCTCGACGCCGATCTTTTTGTCGGCTTTGCTTCTTGCTTACTTTTTCTGGTTCCGTCTCGGTTGGCTTCCAGGAGCGGGTCGCCTTGGTTTTAGCGGTTTCACCGGTCCTACCGGGTTCAATCTCATCGATGGAATACTGACCGGCCGTACTGACGTCAGCGTCGATGCATTGAAGCACATTTTCCTCCCCGCACTCGCACTGGCATTACCCATCGGCGTTGCGGTTGGCCGAAGCCTGAACGGTGCGCTTCATGATGTCCTGAGCCAAGCATATGTCCGGACGGCCCGCGGCAAGGGCCTCAGCGAGACAAGTGTGTTGTTGCGCCACGGGTTGCGCAACGCCGCTTCGGCCCCGCTGTCCATGTTCAGCCTTCAGATCCGCCTCCTCTTCGGCGGCCTTCTTGTCGTCGAGCGCGTATTCGGGTGGCCTGGGCTGGGCCTATATGCCGTTCAAGCCTTTGCCAGCGCCGACCTGCCAGCGGTGCTGGGCGTCGCCATGGTCTTTGGCATCTTGTACATCATGGTCAACACGTTGGTGGAAATCAGCCAGTCGTTAGCTGATCCCCGGATCGACCTGTGAGATGGCGGGCCTGCTTCGATCCGGATGACCATCGCCACAATTGTTTTGATCCTCTTGCGCGCCGCAAACCCCTTCCTTCAGGTGGAGGTTAGGCGCGTTGGTCTTCGATGTATTTCCTGACGATGTCTATAGGAGCGCCGCTATAGGATGCGGCGCAGTAAGACGGGCTCCACAGATGCCCGCCCCACAACTTGTCTTCGACCTGCGGAAAACGCTTCTTGCGCAGCATTCGGGACGACACTCCCTTCAGCGAAGAGCGGTTCCGGTTCTTCCAGAACCGGTAACTCGCTTTAACTATTTGTTTTGCCGCATTTATGCGGACGCCAAACAATTCCATTTGGCCGCAAAATGCTCAACAGCGCGTCGCGCCGAATGGGATTTGGCGGCCACGCTGTAGCTTGTTGTTTGTGGATGTCGTTTCTCCCGAAACCGAGGACACTTTCGGGCGACATGCATTAGACCAGCCGCTTGCCCGGTTTGGCAGCTGAGGTCTTGGTTGCTTTGGCAGAGCCTATCGGCAGGCCGAAGGTTATCGACGCACCGCCGGTAGCGATGTTGTCGGCCCAAAGCCGGCCGCCATGAGACTCGATGATCGAGCGGCAGATCGCCAGGCCCATTCCCAAGCCGTCTTGCTTGGTGGTGTAAAACGCCTCAAAAATCCTTTCCGGATCGCTCAGTCCGCGCCCTTGGTCCCTTACTTCGACCTCCACCACATCGTCGCCGCGACGCCGTGAGGCTATGCGTAGGTCCCGCGGGTGGGCATTTGCATCTTGCATTGCTTCAATGCCGTTGCGGACGAGGTTGAGGACCACCTGTTCCATCTGCACATGATCTGCCTCGATGGCGGGAAGGCGGGGATCGAGCTGAAGATCAAGCTTCACCTTGCCGGACAGAAGCTTATCGGCGAGCAGATCGCACACTTCGGTGATCACCGCGTTGAGGTCTATCGGGTTGGGTTCGCCAGACGTCTTGGCGAACAGCGCACGAATGCGGCTTATCACCTGCGCAGCCGCGTCGGCATTTCGGATGATCTTCTGGGCGACCCGGCTGGCATGCTCGAAATTCGGCGGATCGGCGCTCAGCCACCGCTGGAAGGCGCCGGCGTTGGCCACGACGGCCTGCAGTGGCTGGTTGAGCTCATGTGCGATAGAAACCGACAGTTCGGACAAGCTGGCTGCCCGTAGGGCGCGAGAAAGTCTCTCGTCTGCCAGTCGCAGTGCCTCCTGCGCGCGGATTTCATCATCAATGTCCAAGTTTACGCCGTACCAACGGACGATAGTGCCATCTTCATCGCGCAGCGGTTCGAAGCGCGAGTCAATCCAGCGATACTCGCCATCCCTGCGGCAAAGCCGACCTTTGTGCTGGAGCGGCTCACCGCGGGCGAAGGACTTCTTGAACGCAGCTCTCATGGCTGCCCGATCATCCGGATGGAACAACTCTACATGCGTGGCGAATTGAGGGTTGCCGCCTGGTTCATTCTCAGTTGGGTCTACTCCGGCCCAGTCGACAAAACGCTTGTTGAAATAATATGGCAGGCCAGCCGGCGTCAGAAGCCAGATCATGGTCGGGACTGTATCGACAAGAAGTCGCAGTTCTCTCTCGCTCTGGCGTAGAGCGGCTTCGGCTTTCCTCTGATCGTCGATATCTTCGATTTGACCGTACCAGCCAATTATCCTTCCACGATCATCGCGCGAGGCGACGCCAATATCGCGAAACCACCGATACGTGCCATCGGCCCCCCGGACTCGCTGTTCGTCGTTCAGCGGTTCACCGGTCGACATGCTGTGACGCCACTTGGCCACGCTCGCCTCGACGTCGTCGGGATGGATAAACTGCGCCCACGAATAGTCATCTGCATCCATCATCCTTCGCATTTCATCGGCTGTGACACCCACATACTCGAGCACCGCCGGATTGAAGAAGCGAAAGCGGCCATCCGGATAGGCCGACCATCCGAGGCCTGGGATTTCTCCAATGCCAGGTCCGGCGCCTTGGTAGACCCGGTCATAAAAGCTCCTGGTCCTGAAAATCTTGATCACGAGCCACAGGGCCAACGCCGCGACGACGAAAACCGCCAGCCGGAGCGCGCCGCCTGTAGCCCCGGATTCCCCCGAAAACAGGGTCACGGATGAAAGCAGAGCGGCTATGGCGACGGCCACCAAGCCGGCCTCCCAGCCGATGCAAATGCATATGACTGCAACGGCGACCAGCAGAACGTATGGCTCGTCGACGAATAGCGCCAGCAAAACGCTCGCAGCGCCGATCGCCAATGCGACGACGCGGCGTTGTTTCGTTGACGTCAACTCCATTTGCGACCTCTCGAGACCACTTCCGCGTCCCACTTCCTGTCGCGGCCGTAATCCAAGTCAGCTACGGAGCCCCTGCGCCCGATTGTACACTTGCCTTCTCACGCACGGGAAGCGCTCAGCGGATGTCGGCCGGAAGCGACTGCCAAATGTTGCAAAGATGAGAGATGGACCTTGCGTTCATCTTCTTCATCATGTTGCTACGATGCAGCTTCGCAGTAATTTCGCTGATACCGAGATCCGATGCTATCTGCTTGTTCATCGCACCGGATACCACAAGCTTCAGCACTTCCCTCTCGCGGGGCGTAAGGGTCTCATAGAGGGCCACGCTCTTGCGTGAAACGGTCGACGCCGCTCTTCGCGCGACGTCGGTGGCGATGGCTGTCGACACCGCGTCAAGGAACGTCTGGTCCCGCACCGGCTTGGTCAGGAAATCTACTGCCCCTGCCTTCATCGCCTGGACGCTCATGGCGATGTCGCCATGACCAGTCAGGAAGACGATCGGTGTCCGTACACCTTTGCTCGCAAGGATTTGCTGGAGATCGAGGCCGCTCAGACCCGGCATTCGCACATCAAGCACAAGGCAGCCCGGGCGATCCGGCAACGTCGCATCCAGCACTTCCTGACCCGAGGAAAACGATATCGTGTCGATGCCGACCGAATTCAGCAACTCCTCCAACGCGTCGCGGACCGCCGCGTCATCATCGACCACAATTGCTACGGGACTTTCTGCGATTGCTGAAGTTGCCACGCCCATTACCCTCGCCTCGGGAGATCTGCTGGACACGAATTGGCGTTCACGTGGTCAGTATCAATCTCGCTTTCGTCACACGTTAACCGAAACCCGCGCCTCATGCGACGCCGCCGGAACTGGTTCGGCGACAGATACCCAGCGATGCCCCCGCCAATGCGGTTGTCTCTACGTCAGGTCTTGGCGTACCTGTATCGCGACGGCCAACGCAACACTACAAAAGGTGGTCGGACCTAGCTTGCCAGACCTCGGTATAGGTGTGGACCGTCCGTTCCGGCCTCGTATGCCATTCGCCTTCGGAACATGGGATCGCCGTCGCGGTGAGCCGCTGCTGCCCCACAAGCTGCTGTACAGTGCCTATCCTGGTTGGTCTCACGAGCGCCGGGCGCAGGTATGCTGTACCTTTGCATCGCATCACAAAGACTCCTGTAGAATAGGTTGGCGTGACGGGTCGGCGCATCCTCCTCTGTACTGGCTACAAGCCTTCATGGAGGAAACAATGCACAATTCGATCGGAACGCCATCGTACCGCGCCGTCCTTGCCACCGCTATTTTCTCCGCACCGATCTTGGCATGTCCCGTCCGTGCGCATGAAGCGTTGCCCACAGCCGCCAAGCCTTTGGGCTGGAGCTACCCGTACTCGTGCTGCTCCGGCATCGACTGCCGCCAGGTCGGCAACAAGGCCATCAGCGAGCGACCGGAAGGCTATGTCATCAACGGGACGGGCGAGGTCGTCGCCTACAGCGACAGCCGGGTGAAATACTCCCCCGACGGTGTCTATCACTGGTGCTCGGTGGCCGGAGCCAACGACAGCAAGACGATCTGCCTCTTCGTTCCGCCGAAGGGATACTAGCCGCCTCACACCCGTCGAGGCCGCCAATTCCTCGACGCGGAACGAGACGCATTTTTCGCCTGAGCCGCAATCACGTCGAAGAGGTCGCGTTGAGCTGGAGCCAATCATGAAAGCCGCATCGACACTCAATCTCCTCGCGCTCGGCACCTGCTTCGTGGTGCAGTCCAGCGTGCTGGAGTTGTCGTGCATGCCGGGCATCAGGCGCGCCATTCAGACAATTGAAGCACGCGCGGAGCCACAGGCGGCAGAGCTGCGGTCGGCTGTAGATCGCAGCGGCCGGCCTATCCCGGGTATGCTCGACATCACCCTTGAATGCTGGGCGTAGGCCAGGTGCGTCTTGGACCGCCTCATGGATTTCCATAGGATGCGGTTGCGGCGTGGCGGGACTAAGGTTCGGGCATGAGTTCGCGGATCCAGACATCGAGGAGAAGCGCGACACCAGGCGCTGACCGTCCCCAGCCATTCTTTACGCTGCCGGTTGAAGTGAAGGCCGCGGCATGACGACGGGCGACCATATCGTCTTCATCGTGGACGACGATGAACGCATCCGGGAGGCGCTCGGCGAACTGCTGGCCTCGCATGGCACGCGCGCGGTGGCCTTTGCATCGGCTGGAGATTATGTCGGCGCGGACAAGCCGGACCTGCCTGCCTGCCTCATACTCGACGTCGAATTGCCGGACATCAACGGCCTCGATCTGCAGAGGCAGATTGCGCAGGGCGATCATCCGCCGATCGTGTTCATCACGGGACATGGCGACATCCCATCCTCGGTGCGTGCGATCAAGCACGGCGCCGTGGACTTCCTGACCAAGCCCTTCAGCGATGCCGACCTGATGGCCGCGATCCAGGTGGCGATCGTCCAGGACCGGGAAAAGAGATCGGAGCGCGCCGACCGTAACGTGCTGAGGCAACGCTATCTCGAGCTGACGCCGCGCGAACGCGAGGTGCTGCCGCTGGTGGTGAGCGGCCTGCTCAACAAGCAGGCCGCCGCCGAACTGGGGATCAGCGAAGTCACGCTGGAAATTCATCGAAGGAACGTGATGCAGAAAATGGCAGCGGCGTCCCTCGCCGACCTCGTGCGGATCGCGGAGCGATTGGAAATACCAGTCACCCACTCGCGCCGAGCGGGAGGGACCCGAGCATGACCAAGCCAAGACCTGTTGTCGCGGTTGTGGACGACGATCCAAGACTTGATTGGATGTTTCCGCAAGCCCTCGATGCGCAGGTTCTGCCAGCAGCCATCGGCGATCTCTTAAGCAAATCGAATAAGCAAATCGAAAAGCGGAGGTGAGTATGAACATCGAGCAGCCGCACTTACGGAGATCGGCGCCGTTATTACCACATAGGAAGAATGAAGCGGAGCAGCCGGTCGTCATCATTGTCGATGACGACGCGGCTGTTCGCGAGGGGTTGTCCGAATTGATCCTGTCGGCGGGTTTCCAGCCGGTCTGCTTTGCCTCGACCCGCGAACTGCTTGACGCCGGCGATGTCCTGGAAAGCCCGGGCTGCCTGATCCTGGACGTGCGAATGCCCGGCGCAAGCGGTCTCGACATGCAGCGTCATCTGGCTCAAAACGGCAACCTGAAGCCGATCATCTTCCTGACCGGTCATGGCGACATTCCGATGACCGTGCAGGCGATGAAGGCCGGCGCCGTGGACTTTCTCACCAAGCCGGTGCGGGATCAAACACTGCTCGATGCGGTGATCGCGGGCATTGCGATGGACGCGGCGCGGCGCGAGGAAGCCCGGATCGTCAAGCGGAATGTCGACCGCCTCGAGACGCTGACGCCCCGCGAGCGCGAGGTCCTGCATGAAGTGGCGCACGGACGCCTCAACAAGCAGATCGCCTTCGACCTCGCCATCAGCGAAGTGACGGTCAAGCTGCATCGCGGCAATGTCATGCGCAAGATGGGGGCCGCCTCCATCGGCGAGTTGATACGGGCATGGGAAACACTGCCCGAGCCGATGCGCGAGGCCGGCGCGAACTAGACGTTGCATTGACTGATCGGGATTCCCAAGGGCGCGCAAATCAGATTCGATGTTCTGACCGTTGGAGGTTCAGGACTTATGGCAAAGCCTTATTCGATGGATTTGCGGGACCGGGCGATGGCTCGCCTTGAAGCAGGCGAGACGAGCTACGAGGTGGCGGCGGCGCTGAAGGTTGCGGTGTCGAGCGTGATCAAATGGGCGGCGCGCAAGCGCCGCCTGGGCAGCGCGGCACCCGGCAAGATGGGTGGCCACCGGCCTTATCTGATCAGCGGAGACAATCGCCTGTTCGTGCTGAGGGAAGTCGAGCGCGATCCGAACGTGACGCTCCATCAACTGATGGCGGCACTGGCCGCCCGCGGCCTCAATGTCCATCCCGCCAGCGTCGGCCGCTTCCTGCATCGCGAGGGCGAGAGCTTTAAAAAAAACCGTTCTGCCGGCCGAACAGTTCAGGCCGAAGCTTAAGCGCCGACGCGCCCAGTGAACACGCTATCAGACGCGCATTGATCCAACACGCCTGGTCTTCATCGACGAGACTTGGGTCAAGACCAACATGCGCCGCCCGGCGAAAGCCTATGTCTGCTTGCGCGGTGATTGCCAGCGCCCGGACAATTGCTTGGCTTCCCGCGTCCGCAAGCCTCGCCATGAGATGGCTTCGCAACTGCGGCCTCGCCTCGCTTCGTGTCGATGCTTGTCGGGTTCTCGCGTCTGGTCCAGCGCAGCAGCGCGGCCGACGCCGGAGGCTCCCGCCTGTGACGATGAAGACCTTGTTACCAAGTGCGGACATTGGGCTGGGCAATTGTCGGGTTGATTCGTGTTCCGCGTCCGCACCGGCCGCTCCCTAACGGTGCAACCAACGGCGCGGGACGCTCAGCCCACAGCAGCATCACGGTCGAGATGAACTCAGCGTTTCCGGTGCGCGCCAGCTAGAGCCGTTCCGGTTCTTTCAGAACCGGCAACTCGCTCTAACTATTTGTTTTGCCGCATTTATGCGGACGCCAAATGATTCCGTTTGGCTGCAAAATGCTCTAGCGGTAGCCGACGCCGGTGACGTAGTTGAAGAGCATCCGCTCCTGCATTTCTTCCTGCTCGAACAGGGCTTTCATCGCGTCGCGTATGTCCAGTATGCCGAGAGGCCTGGCGCCGGCGTCGATCACCGGAATGTTTTGCAGGCTTCGCGCGGTCATGGTCTGCCATACATCATGGACATCGTCCTGCGGACCGCACGAGATGATGGATCGTGCTCATTAGGTGCGGACACCGACGGCGTTGAGGACGTCGGGCCGGTGAGATGGCGCACGAGGTCCGATTTGCTGAGCACGCCCTCAGCGCCTCCGCCAGCATTGCACACCACCACGAGGCCGATGCCGGGCCTGGAAAGCGAAAGGGCGGCCACCTGCACGGTTGCATTGAAGTCGATCACCGCAAGGCGCGTCGATGTCAAGGCATGCAGTTTCTCGATAAGCATTGCAGCCATCCTTGGTCGAGGGCCGTGCCGCCGAACTCTTCAAACGCTTCGGCGGCGCAGCTTTTCCCATTCGCACAGGCGATGAATTCCGACCTCATTCGTCAGGGAAGCACCAAGTCCGTCTCGCCGGTGTCGACGACGAAGACGGCCAGCAGCCGCGCGGGTTCGGTTGCGCTGGCATTCTGGCTGACGCTGTGACGATCGCCTGGAAACTCGGACCAGCTTTCGCCGGCGCGATAGGTGATCACCGGGCCATCGTTGACCTGGCTCTTGATCGCGCCCTCAAGGACCGTGGCGTAGATGAAGGCCGATTTGGGATGGAGATGCGCGGGCGAGGAGCCGCCTGGCTCATATTCGACGAGCACGCCTCGCATGCTCTTGCCGGGCACGTTGGGAAGCGGCTGGTCGTAGACGAGCTTCACGTTCTTGCGGCAGGCCCGTCGAATCGTCGGCCAGCGCGGCGGTGGCGATGAAGGCCGCGAGAGCAGCGCTGCTGTAAAGTATGGTCCTAATCATGGGCTACACTCCAGTTCACGGTTGAAGATGGGTGATCGCCGGCCGGGGAGGGGGTCGGCCGGCGATCGGGCTCTCGCTTGGGGGACGCGGCGAGAGCCTATGACCTGATGAAGGCGAGCAGGTCCGGGTTCACCGTATCGGCATGGGTGGTGCACATGCCGTGCGGAAATTTCTCGTAGACCTTGAGTGTCGCGCTCTTCAGGATCTTTGCCGAGAGCAGTGCCGAGTTGGCGATCGGGACGATCTGGTCGTCGTCGCCGTGCATCACGAGCGTCGGTACGGTGATGCTCTTCAGATCGTCGGTGAAGTCGGTTTCCGAAAAGGCTTTGATGCCGTCATACTGCGCTTTGGCGCTACCCATCATGGCCTGCCGCCACCAGTTCTGGATGACGCCCGAAATAGGCTTCGCGCCCGGCCGGTTGAAGCCGTAAAAGGGACCGCTCGCGAAATCGAGATAGAACTGCGCACGGTTGCCGGCGAGCGAGTTGCGCAATCCGTCGAACACTTCGATCGGAAGTCCTGCGGGGTTGGCCGGCGTCTTCACCATGATCGGTGGCACCGCGCCGATGAGCACGAGCTTCGCAACGCGGCCCTGAGGTTGACCATGCCGAGCGACGTAGCGGGTCGCTTCGCCGCCGCCGGTGGAGTGACCGACGTGAACCGTATTTCTCAGGTCGAGATGCTCGACAACGGCGCCAGCATCGGCGGCATAGTGATCCATGTCGTGACCGTCGCTCACCTGCGCCGAGCGGCCATGGCCGCGCCGGTCATGGGCGATGACGCGGTAACCCTTGTCGAGAAAATAGAGCATCTGCGTATCCCAATCGTCGCCGCTTAGTGGCCAGCCATGGTGAAAGACGATCGACTGGGCGTCCTTTGGACCCCAATCCTTGTAAAAGATTTCCGTACCGTCCTTGGTGGTGATCGTGCTCACGGTCTTTGATCCTTTGCTTGAGCGGGTGGAGGGAAAGTCTTGCTTCTGCGCCGCCTGCGCGGGCGCGGCCTTTGGCAGGCCGGCTGCAACAGTGGTGGCCATCGCGCCCAACAGGACGTCGCGGCGCGACGTTCCGGACGGGGAAGGAAAATCGACTTTCATGTTTGCGTTCCTTCGCGTTTGAGCTTGAGCCATCGGCCGGCGCTCCCTGGCCGGCTGCCATCACCACGGATGAGCGGGTTCACTCGCGGTCGCGAACCTTGCTTGGGCCGACGGATACTCTGATCCCGTTGCGTGAGTAGATCGGCCGAACCGTCGCGCGAGCGAACCCGTCGGCGCCGTCGCCACGCCTTGGCTGCGTCGTCGTATCGACGGCCCGAAGCCGTTGGAGGATCTGCTGCATCTTTGAACGAACGAATCCCAGCGTCATTTCGGATGCTCCTTGGTCGAGTTGCGAGCAGACCCAACCATGCCAGCTCTTCCAGGGTGCGGACCATCGTGCCGAGGACGCGTGCGGCCGATACGTTGGTCTATGGGCTCCTAAATGAAAGGCTGCGCCGGATGGCCGAGGCGCACAGCGCCGGCAACTCTGCGACCGCGGAAGCTACTGCCTCACGGTGCGCCGTGATGCGGGTGGCGCGTACGTCGCTGACTGGATGACAAACCCTGAAGCGGGGCGCGCTTAACTCGGCAATGGGATGCGGCTGAAGCCATTGTTGTTCATAGGGGCACGTTCCGGCCTGACGAAGAACCGCTCGTTTGGCTCACGACCGGCCTGATCCGCGGCGTCATCTGGGGAGATGCGATCCAGGAAATACATCCGGAGCGACTGTCCATGCTTTACCCCGACCTGACCGCGATCAACGAAGCTGAAATAAGGCGCCACGCTGTGAAAGACGCGTTCCGAGACATTGATCGCTCCAGCTTCGCCGTTGGCTTCCATCAACGCGGCCACGTTTACGGTGTCGCCCCAAACATCATATGTGAAGCGGTACGCGCCTACGATGCCGGCAATCATCGGGCCGGAATGGATACCGATGCCAACCTCAAAGTGTGGAAGCCGCAGCTTTCGGGCAATATCCTGGTAAGCAGATTCTCGGTGTTCGCCTTCTCCGCGGCGAGCGCTGCATGAGCGGCGTCTAGTTCACGCATCGCCTTGTCGAGTTCGATTACCCGCCGCCGATGTTCGAGCAATCCGACCAGTTGTTGTGCAAGGCGCCGCAAGCCTTCTTGCTGCGCGAAGCTCAGCGTGGACGCGTGTCCAGCACGCAGATTGTCCCAAGAGCGTAGCCCTGGGGCGTTATCAGCGGCATCGCGCAGTAGCACATTCACCACCAAGGAGAAATTGCGAAAACGATCATCCTGCGTCATGTCGCAAGACAGGACCAAATCGGCCCCACACACCGTCACCGAGAGTCGATCTCGCTCGATGAAGCTGATGTAGGAAATGGGGCAGTCGCAGATCTGGCCGGCTATCTCTCCAATTTCATCAAAGAGGATCTCCGGCGGCGAATCCATGATCCGGTATGAGCGAACGGCTTCGTTGCGCTCATATTCGTTGCCGAGAATGGAATAAGATAGTCATTGCGCTTTGAACCGCTGCGACGTTCCCGTGGCAGTCGACACGTCATCAGAGGCGCGCCGCTCGTCGCCAAGCCAGGACCACGCTGTCCGCCGGCGGAGTCAGGGTTGCGGGGACTGCGCGCACGCCGTTGCAGGAGGCCGCACGGCACTGCCGAGCGCCTCGTCCATGATGCGGCGGATGGTGCGCGCGCAGCGGCCGCACTTGGCGCTGCAGCCGAGACAGCCATAGACCTGGCTGGTCGAGCGCGTCCGCTCCGCCTCGACGGCGGAGCGGACATCCTGATCGCTCAACACATTGCACGAACAGACGATCATGGTGCGATGGCTCCCGTTCGATCCTGACCCAACAAGCGGTCAGTACTCCCAGGGGCCTGGCACCCAACGAAAGACGTCGCCGTCGACCGCCACATGGCAGACGGACGGGAACGACAGGTGAGTGGCCAGCAGCGACTCGCGGTTCGCCGCCATCTCCCGCAGAAGACGGACCCGGACGCGGGCCGCTTCCTCGGGGTCGTGCTCGAAGCCGTTGTACCAGTCGGGGTGCTCGAACCCGACCTGGAACACGGCGTCGCCGGCGAACGTCAGCCGGTCGTCGCCGGACGCCAGGCGGACGACGCTGTGCCCGGGTGTGTGGCCGCCGGTGCGTTGGACGCGCACCCCCGGCGCCACCTCGTGCTCGTCCTCGAACGTCCGCAGCTGGTTGCGGTACTCCTTCAAGAACCGCTTGGCCGACTCCCGAAGCGCGTCCGGGAACCCCGGCGGCATGGAGACGTGGGAGAAATCGGGCGCCTCCCAGAACTTGACCTCGGCGGCCGCCACGTGGATCCGCAGATCCGGACGCAGCACTTCCTTCACCCCGTCGACGAGCAGCCCGCCAATGTGGTCCATGTGCAGGTGGGTCAGCACCACGTCGGTCACGGATGAGAGATCGATGCCGGCGTCGTCCAGTCGCTGGACCAACTGTCCGGCCCGCTTCAAGTCCGGGAACTCCGCCCCTATCCCAGCGTCGACGAGTATGGTCCGGCCGCCGCTACGCACCACGACCACGTTCAGCGCCCATTCGAGCACATCCGGCGGCAGGAACTTGTCCTCCAGCCAGGCCTCCCGGACGGCCGGGTCGGCATTGTGGCCCAACATCGCGCCTGGCAGCGATAGCACCCCATCGCTGACCACCGTCACTTCAATGGTGCCGACCTTCAGCACGTAGCGCGACGGAACCAATTCGTGCTCCGGTCTACCGTGGGATGTACTTCGCGTTCACCTTGTCGGCGCAGTATTTGACCGAGGGCTGTGAGGTGTTGTGCAAGTTCATGTTTGTCTCCTGCTGCTCCGCTAAGCTCATGTTTCTCTCCTGTTGACCGTCGTCATCACGGCCGTATCGGCCACCTGCGTCTGCGGAGGAGGTTGCGCCGCCTCGGCCTGCACGGCCATCGAACGGAAGCGTTGGTCAGGCAATGCGAAGGTCTATGGTGGACCCGTTGCGAGTATGGGTGATGTCGCACAATCGTCGGGAGGCTTCGCTTGGGCAGCGAACAGCGGCTGTGCCTCTTGTCTGTCGCGGTATAGCCAGCGCGTGGGAGATCCTATGCCTGGGTATCAATCGTCCTTGGCCTTGGTGCCGTCGACTGAAGGCCGCTTCTAAGGTTGAAAGAACGACGCGATGGTGAAGACAGCTGAAACGGCTATCAGCACAACCAGCCAAGCGACGAGAGGAGACTTGATGGGAGGCTTGCTTTTATGGTGCTCATTCATGAGACCGTTCTCCTTCAGCCGCTCGAGGAATGCAGCCTGTTCGGCGCCCGCCGCAACTGCGACGCGATAACTGGGTCTCGCAGGGTTCGCGCCACACGTGAGAGAATCGTCAGGTGCTCAGAGTTCATGGTCGGTGGGACCAGGAGAAGGACGACGAGATCGACCGGCTCACCGTCCATTGCTTCGAAATCGCATGGCTCCTTGAGCCGAATAGCCAGGCCGAACGGCCTTTGCAGCCCGGCAAGCCGTGCATGGGGAATGGCGATGCCATCCCCCCGGGTCGTCGATGCTGCAGGTCCAGCACCCGCCAGCATGGCCGATGCCGTCGATGGTGCGTTCTTGCGCCGAGAGCATGACCAAAAGCATGACGGCGTCGAGCAGGGCGTCCACCTCCATTCGTTCGATGAAACGCCGTGCCGTGGCGGAGCGGCGGTCGCGCGCGTCGATCGACAGACAGCGCACCGCCTTGCATACATTCTGCTCGCGCAAAATGCGGGCATGCGCGATACGCTCGGCAAGCATCGCCTGTTCGGTCTCGTCGGGACTTTGCCTGGCCGGTATCGCCTCGCCCGGCGCGTCGCAGAATCGCGGTGAGCGAGGCGTGTTGCGTACGGTATCGCGATGACGGTTCAATTGAACAGCGAAAGCGGGGCGTTGGCGGGCGCCAACCGGATAGCGCCTTCCCGGTGATTGCATTGTGTCTCGGCGAAATGGATTGCCGCGGACCGTCGGCGAAGACGCCACCGGTCAGGCTGATTTCATCGCGGGCAATCCATTGACCTTCTCCGTCAAGTCCCACCACGAAACGGTGGACGGCAGACGGGGCTTCACTAATCAGGGACGAAGTGCGCATGTTCATTCTCCTTTCGCGAAATTCGTAATCAGCCCAAGATCAGGGTGACCACGACCATCGCGGCGAGCAGAATGCCAGTAACGGAAAACAAGCGGCTGAACATGAATGGCGGGGTTATGCCTGGGACCTGCCGGTCGGCGGACCTTGCCTCCGATACGTCGGAAGCGGCGCGAACCGAAGCGTGGCTGGACATGTAGAACCCGGGATTGCGGTACATTCTGATTTTCCTTCTGTTGACACCAGCGCGTAGCCGGTGACGGTGGCAATCGGCTGAAAACCGGTTGCGTCGAGAAAATAGAAGTTGGGAAATTAGGATTCGAGGCAGCCGGAATGGCCAAAAAATAAGAAATCTATAAGTGAACGTATGGCGGGCGGGCGTCGTGCAAATGGCGATCCCATGCCGCGAAGATGTTGTGACAATGGCCTGCGAACGCCAGCGTTCTGGCAGCGTCAGCCACAAGTGATAAGAGCGGCTGATTGCACGCTCTGGCCTGCAAGACAGTCAGCCGCAGGGGAGCCGCCGCCGCCCCCTCCGCGCATGTCGCGCAAAACCGCTGCGCACTTTTGCGCGACACGCTTAGCGGTACTTAGGGCTTCAGATAGTAGGCCGCCACGAATACCAGGGCGGTGGCAGCGATAAAGATCAGCCAGCCGAACAGGACCGAGCCGGCTTTTGCCGTACCTGGTCCGTTTTCCGGTTTGTTCGTCTCATTTGTGCTCATGACAAAACTCCTGTTGTTTTGGGAAACAGCGCCAGTGCGTCCGATCAGAATTTGGGCGAGCGGCGCTACGTCGGCCTTCATTGGGGTTGCTGACGCCCACCGGCCCAGACGGGCAGGGTGGGTTCGAGCAAGCGGATTGCCTGGATGCTGGAAATGGGGCCGCTCAGCCGCTGCGTGGGCAGGCAAAAAGCGTGTCTGTTGCTGCAGCGCGACCGGCCAGATTCATGTCAGGGACGGAGGAGCGCGGGCGCTATAGGCGGCCGTTCGAATTTCGAGGTCGCGAGACGTGTCCGTCGGCCCCGAAGCGGCAGTCCGCCGATTGGACGGAATGGAAATTCCGGAAGGGGGAAGCGCGTTCGGGGGCGCATCGGCCGCCTTGGTCTTCGGGGTGAAGCGGATACCGGTCGCCGCGGCTAAATTGACCCTGCCTTGTTCTTGCACGGAGTAGCGCAGGGGAAGATCCGCTGCGCGGATTTTTTCCTTCGGCCAGGTGGAATGATATTGCGACGGCCTCAGTGGCTCGCTGGCGCCGAGCGGCAGGTGAATGACCGCAAAGGCGACAAACAGCATAAGCAGCCGCGGGAGAAGGCCCGCCATCCCCTTGCTGCTTTGTCTGTTGCTGATCCCGCCGGTGGGCGCCAAGAAGAAACTCTCTTTTCGCTGGAACGCGCGGACGATATTCGCGAAGCAAGGCCCGATCAATGCCCCGCAATACGGTGGATATGTTTCATCGAGCGTGGCGAACTGGTCGGCGGGTGCAGCCACGACAAGAAGCGCTGTCGATCGTCAACGGCACGCTTCCGTTTGCAGCAAAAAACTTGAAACTCATTCAAACCAGGCCGCCTTGCGCTGGCGTCAGCAAACGGGCGAAGTGAGCCCAGGAGGAACGATGCGTGGAAAGCGCGATTGCCGGCCGCGTGCCGGGCGATCAAGCGTCCGTCGTGATTTGGCTTGAGAAAGCCGCCGGCCCCACGCTTCGCACCGCCGCGCACCGCCGCGGCTCTACCGGGAGGTATCATGCTCGAGAATTTTTTCCGGCTGACGGAACACAAGACCAGCGTGCGCACCGAGGTGATCGCAGGCGTCACGACGTTCCTCACCATGTCCTACATCATCTTCGTCAACCCCGACATCCTGTCGACCACCGGCATGGACCGCAACGCGGTGTTCGTCGCCACGTGCCTGGCCGCTGCGATCGGCTCGCTGGTCATGGGCCTGGTCGCCAACTGGCCGATCGGCATGGCGCCGGGCATGGGCCTCAACGCCTTCTTCGCCTTCACGGTGGTGGCCGCCATGGGCTTCACCTGGCAGCAGGCGCTCGGCGCGGTGTTCATTTCCGGCGTCATCTTCTTCCTGCTCACCATCACGGGCGTGCGCTCCTGGCTGATCGCCGGCATTCCGCATTCGCTGCGGGCGGCAATCGCCGCCGGCATAGGGCTGTTCCTTGGCATCATCGCGCTGAAGAACTCCGGTATCGTGGTCGACAATCCGGCCACGCTCATCGGCCTTGGCGACCTGCGCCAGCCCGGCCCGCTGCTTGCTATCCTCGGCTTCTTCATCATTGCCGGCCTCGACGCGCTGAAGGTGCGCGGCGCCATCCTGATCGGCATCCTCGCTGTCACCGTGCTTTCCATCCTGATCGGCCTAACGCCGTTCCAGGGCGTCGTGTCGGCGCCGCCGAGCCTTGTCCCGACGTTCCTGCAACTCGACCTGGTGGGTGCGCTTGGCGCCGGCATCTTCCATGTCGTGCTGGTCTTCGTGCTGGTCGAGGTGTTCGACGCCACAGGCACGCTGATCGGCGTCGCCAAGCGGGCAGGGCTGATCGAGGAGGGCAAGCCCAACAATCTCGGCCGCGCGCTGTTTGCCGACTCCACCGCGATCGCCGCCGGTTCGCTGCTCGGCACTTCCAGCACCACCGCCTATGTCGAAAGCGCCAGCGGCGTGCAGGCCGGCGGCCGCACCGGCCTTACCGCGGTCGTCATCGCGGTGCTGTTCCTCGCCGCGCTGTTCATTTCACCGCTGGCCGCCTCGGTGCCGCCCTATGCGACCGCGCCGGCGCTGCTCTATGTCGCCGGCCTCATGCTCCATGAACTGGTCGACATCGATTGGGCGGACGTGACAGAATCGACGCCGGCAGCCCTTACCGCGCTCGCCATGCCGTTCACCTACTCCATCGCCAATGGCCTTGCCTTCGGTTTCATCAGCTATGTCGTGCTGAAGACGGTGACCGGCAAGCCGTTGTCCGTGCACCCGGCGACCTGGCTGGTGGCGGTGCTTTTCGTCATCCGCTTCGCGTTTTTCGCGGAGTAGCACGGCGAGCGCCTAGGTGGTCGACCCCCAGCAAACCACCTCTCCCCCGACCGACGGGGGAGAGGAAGGGCGTTGAGCTTTGGCCGGCGCATCCGCTCCGCGTTGACGCCTCATCTCGGAGCGGGCAGGAAGATGCGCATGTTCAATCTCGTGCTTGTCGCTGTCGGCGGCGCCATCGGCGCTTCGCTTCGCCATCTGGTCAACCTTGCCGCATTGCGGCTGGTCGGCGCCGGCTTTCCGTGGGGAACGTTCGCCATCAACGTCGCCGGCTCGCTGGCGATGGGCCTGTTCATCGAACTCCTGGCGCGGCGCTACAATGCGTCGAACGAACTGCGCCTCTTCGTCGCCACCGGCATTCTCGGCGGCTTCACCACATTCTCCGCCTTTTCGCTGGATTTCGCCGTACTCTGGCAGCGCGGTGAGGTCTTTCCCGCCCTTCTCTATGCGCTGGGCAGCGTGATTGTCTCGATCGTGGCGCTGTTTTTGGGATTGTGGCTCGCAAGAAGTTTTTCTTGATGCTATTGCGCCCGCTTAGATGGAAAGGCGCGGAAAAAATGGCAAGCGTGGAACAGATAGCGGTGGAGGCCGGCGAGGCGGGCATGCGGCTCGATCGCTGGTTCAAGACCCACTTTCCCGGATTGGGTTTCGTCCAACTGCAGAAGCTGCTGCGCTCCGGCCAGGTGCGCGTCGACGGCGGCCGCGCCAAGACCGACACGCGCGTCGAGCCCGGCCAGCTGATCCGCATCCCGCCGCTTGGCGTCGACCGCAAGGGCGAGGACCAGCTCACCGGCCACTCCATCCGCAACCAGGACGACGCGGATGTGCTCAGGAAAATGCTGCTGCACGAGGACGACAAGGTGTTCGTCTTCAACAAGCCGGCGGGGCTGGCGGTGCAGGGCGGTTCGGGTGTGTCGCGCCATGTCGACGACATGCTGGAAGCCTGGCGCAACAAGAAGGGTGAGAAGCCGCGGCTTGTCCACCGCCTCGACCGCGACACGTCGGGCGTGCTGGTGGTTGCCCGCACGCGGCTCGCCGCAATGAAGCTCGCCGAGGCGTTTCGCGCCCGCGAAACCAAGAAGACATACTGGGCGCTGGTGAAGGGCGTGCCGCCGAAGCGCGAGGACAAGATCTCGACCTGGCTAGTCAAGGAGGCGACGCCCGACGGCGACCGCATGCGGGTGGCCAAGCATGGCGAGAAGGGCGCCGACCACGCCGTCTCCTATTATCGCGTCGTCGAGCAGGCGGCGCAGTCGCTCTCCTGGCTGGAGATGGAGCCTTACACCGGTCGCACCCACCAGCTGCGCGTGCATGCCGCCCATATCGGCTGCCCGATCATCGGCGACCCCAAATATTTCGAGGCGGACACCAACTGGGATTTTCCCGGCGGCATGCAGAACCGTCTGCACCTGCATGCGCGCCGCATCGTCATCCCGCATCCCGACAAGGGATTCATCGACGTCACCGCGCCGATGCCGCCGCATATGCGCCAGAGCTGGAACCTGCTCGGCTTCGAGGAACAAAGCGCCGACGAGGAGTAGGCGGCGACCCTTCGACAAGCTCAGGATGGTTGAGGGGCCGCTTCATCGCAGGCCTCTCCATCCCAGCCTGTCCGCCATCGGCCGCGCATTACCTTCATCGCCGCGCTGCCCCTTACCCCAGCCCTCTCCCCGTAAGGACGAGGAGAGGGGATTGAGGCTTTTGCGTCCCTTCGCGCTTGACTGACTCATATCTCACTGGTTATACGTCAATCCATAGCCCACGGGTTATTGATTGCCGATGCCGAACGCTCACGACATGCTCTTCAGGACGCTCGCCGACCCGACCCGGCGGGCCATCTTCGAGCGATTGTGCAGGGAAGGCGAGCAAACGGTGGGCGCGCTTGACGGCGCGGGCCGGGATCTCGCAACCGGCGGTCTCGAAGCATCTCGGCGTGCTGAAGCAGGCCGGGCTGGTGCGAGACCGCCACGCGGGCCGCCAGACGCATTACAGCGCCGCAGATCGGCGCGCTCGCGCCGCTGACCGACTGGACGAGAGAGATGAACGGGTTTTGGGAAAGCCGGTTCGACGACCTCGAAGACCTGCTGAAAAGAATGGACCAATGAACGAAACGTCGACCGAAACCCGCTCCGTCGTTGTCGAACGGGAGATACCATCATCCGCCGGAAAAGATCTGGCGCGCGCTCACCCAATCGCACCTGATCGAGGAGTGGCTGATGAAGAACGATTTCAAGCCAAATGTGGGTCACCGTTTCAATGTTCGCGCCGCCTGGGGCACGGTGCGACTGTGAGGTCCAGACGGTCGAGCAGAACAAGACGCTGACTTACACGTGGGACACCAAGGACCTGAAAAGTGTCGTCACCTGGACGCTTACGCCAGCCGGCACGGGAACCCACCTGCGCATGGAGCAGTCGGGCTTCCGGGCGGATCAGAGCGCCTATCCGGGCGCCACGGTCGGCTGGCCGCAGTTCCTTGCGGCCCTGGAGCAGGTCTGGCGCGGATCGATTGAAGTCTGCCGGCGCAATTCGAAGCAGGCCCTGTCGTGGGCGCCGCGAATGTGAGAAAACGGAGCGAGTACCGATGAAGATCAAGCTGACCAGCGTCTACGTGGACGACCAGGACAAGGCCCTGCGCTTCTACACCGAGGTGCTGGGCCTCACCAGGAAGACCGATGTCAGTAATGGCGGCGTTTCGCTGGCTGACCGTGGCGTCGGCGCGAAGACCCGGACGGACCCGAGCTGCAGCTCGCGCTCAACGACAACCCGGCGGCCAAGGCCTACCAGCAAGCCATGTTCGCGCAGGGACAGCCCGCGCTCATGCTCCACACCGACGACGTCAAGGGCGAGTACGAGCGCATGAAGACGCTGGGCGCGGAGTTCGCCATGCCGCCAACCGACGTGACCGCGCGCGACCATCGCCCAGGTGAAAGACAGCTGCGGCAACCTCGTTCAAATCATCCAGCCGGCCTGGTAGCTGCCGGCGGCATCGCCGCCGGTGAGGTGCTTCGGCCCGTTTCCAGAGGAGGTCCCATTGAACTGGAGCAAATGGATTCGACATATCCACCGCTGGCTGTCGATCGTCTTTACGGCGACCGTCATCGCCAACTTCGCCGCCATGGCGCTGGGACAGCCGCCCGCCTGGCTCGTCTATTCGCCGCTGCTGCCGCTTTTCCTGCTTCTGCTCAGCGGCCTTTATATGTTCGCGCTGCCCTATGCCGCGAATAGTCCGATTCCGACATTTGCATTCCGTTTGGGGCGAGCATCCGAGCAAATGTCGGAATCAAAGGACCACTAGGTAAATATTTGATTCTAATGGAGTTTGAATTTGACATTTGAGACAGAGTTTTCTTGCGAGCGGGGGATCAAATGTCAAATTCGCTCCATTAGGTGGCGAGGACAGCCCACCAGCGGATAGGAGTGAGCGCAGTGGCCGAAAAGACATCCAAGCCATCGCCGAAGGCCGCAAAGAAGGCCGCCGCCAAGAAGGCTGCCGGGGAGCCGGTGCTCCTCTCGGGCGGCAACCCGCAGATCGCCAAGGGCTATGGCGATGCCCCGGTGCAGGCCTACATCGCCGCGATGCCGGGCTGGAAAAGCGATGTCGGGCGCCGCCTCGACGCAATCATCGAGCGCACCGTTCCGGACGTGCTGAAAGCGGTGAAATGGAACTCGCCCATGTATGGGGTGGAGGAGGGGACCTACTTCCTCGGCATCCATGTCTTCGCGAAATACGTCAAGGTGGCCTTCTTCCGCGGCGTGCAGCTGAAGCCGCTGCCGCCGGGAAAATCCAAGCACAAGGATGTGCGCTACCTCGACATCCATGAGGACCAGCTCGACGAAGCCCAGTTCGCCGACTGGGTGAAGCAGGCCAGCAGGTTGCCCGGCGAAAAGATGTGAGGCCTGTTGCAAATTCTGCCGCCCGCGGCGGCCAGCGAAACTTTCAAACAGGCTCTGAGCGAGGAAATCGACATGAAGAAAGCGAAGTCCAGCGTGGATGACGAAACAGCAGGAGCCTCCCAGAAGATCGATGCGCGGATCGCGGAACTCAGCGACTGGCGGGGCGCGGCGCTGGCCCGGGTCCGCAGCCTCATCAAGCAGGCCGATCCGGAAGCGGTCGAGACGTGGAAGTGGAGGGGGGTTCCGGTGTGGGAGCATGCAGGCATCATCTGCACCGGCGAGACCTACAAGGCTGCCGTGAAACTGACTTTTGCCAGGGGTGCGGCGCTGGAGGATCCTTCGGGCCTGTTCAATTCCAGCCTCGAAGGCAACACCCGCCGCGCCATCGATATCCACGAGGGCGACGAAATCGACGAAGCGGCATTGAAGGCGCTCATCCGCGCCGCCGTGGCGCTGAACCTGTCGGCGCGCTCAGCGCCCAAGAAGGCAAGGGGCCTCTGAGGGGCTTCACTCGAAAGGGTAAGGCAATCGCATGTGAGTGGTTGACCCCCGCTCCGGTTTGCTTTGCAAACCACCACTCCCCGTCGAACGGGGGAGTGGAATGGGGTGAGGGGCGGAGCAACCTCGGAGAGTTTGGCGCGGCCCCTCATCCCCTGCCGGACCTTCTCCCCGTAAACGGGGAGAAGGAGGCCAGTCGGCTCAGGCACATTGAACCCACAGCAAGCCATTGCTGGATCATGTGGTCAATGCGCGGCTGGTGTAGTGAAATCGGCCCGGTTGCATGCCGGAACGAAAGGGAAAACGAATGAGCGCGGCCACCCAACCATTTGACCGTCGCGATGCGGTCGACGCGGCAGCCGTCGCCTTCATGATCCTGCTCACCTTTTCGTGGGGGCTGAACGGCGTGGCAGCCAAACTCGCCAATGTCGGCTACAACCCGATCTTCCTCAGCGTGGCGCGCTCGGCGATCGCCTGCGTTCTGGTCTTCGCATGGTGCCGCTATCGCGGCATCGCGCTGTTCCAGAAGGACGGAACGCTTTGGGGCGGCATCGCGGCGGGCTTGCTGTTCGGTTCCGAGTTCACGCTGATCTTCGTCGGCCTCGAATACACGACCGTGGCGCGCAGCTCCCTGCTGGTCAACACCATGCCGTTCTGGATCCTTGTCGGCGCGCATTTCATGCTTGGCGAACGCATGTCGGTGCAGAAATTCCTCGGCCTCGCCCTGGCTTTCGGCGGCGTCGTGCTCATCTTCTCCGACAAGCTCAGCATTCCCGGCCCCGAGGCGCTGACCGGCGACCTGCTCAGCCTTGGTGCGGGCCTTCTCTGGGCGCTGACCACGCTGGTGATCAAGGGCACGAAACTGTCGACCGCCGCTCCCGAAAAGGTGCTGCTCTACCAACTGGTCGTTTCGGCTATCATGGCCATCCCGCTGGTGCCGCTCGCCGGGCCTGCAATCCGCAATGCCACGCCGCTCGCCACCTCGGCGCTGCTGTTTCAGGCTGTTTATGTCGTCGCTTTCACCTATATCCTATGGTTCTGGCTGGTGCGGCGATATCCGGCGGCGGGACTTTCGAGTTTCGCCTTCCTGTCGCCCGCATTCAGCGTGATATGCGGCTGGCTGCTGCTCGGCGAGCCCCTGACGTGGAAGATTTTCGCAGCGCTCGGGCTGATCGCGGCAGGGCTGATCATCGTCAACCGGCCGGCGCGCAAGCAGGCGCCGGCGGCCTGATTCCGACATTCGCGCCCGGCTGATACAGGCAGTCAGGCGATGTTGGAATCAAAGGAGTAACAATGCGCGATATTCTGAGCGACCTCGAAGCGGGCAAACAGCTTTCCGATCCCGACCCGGTGCGCCGCGCCCAGATCCAGATGAAGACGCCGCTGCCGAAGCGCTTTTACAAGGAAGCCAGCGTCGCCGCGACGGAAGAAGGTTTTGCCGTCCATCTCGACGGCAAGCCGGTGCGCACGCCGGCCAAGAGCCTGCTGGCGCTGCCGACGGAACAGGCAGCAACACTGGTCGCCGCCGAATTCGAGGCCCAGGGCGAAAACATCGATCCGGTCTCCATGCCGGTGACGCGCCTGGTCAACACGGCCATCGACGGCGTGGCGCTCGACCCGCAGGCGGTGCTCGAAGACATCCTGCGCTTTTCCTCGTCCGACCTGCTCTGCTACCGCGCCGACAGCCCGGAAAAGCTGGTGGCGCGGCAGGCCGAAGCATGGGACCCGGTGATCGACTGGGCGCGCGCGTCACTCGGCGCGCGCTTCGTGCTGGCCGAAGGGGTGATGCATGTCGAGCAGCCGCGCGAGGCGATCGGCGCTATCGGCATCCACCTGAAAATGCGCGACGAGCCGCTGAGGCTGGCGGCCCTGCACCTGATGACGTCGCTCACCGGCTCCGCGCTGCTGGCGCTCGCCGTCGATGCCGGCGAACTCGATGTCGAGACGGCCTGGAAGGCAGCGCATGTCGACGAGGACTGGAACATCGAGCATTGGGGCGAGGATTCCGAAGCCGTGCATCGCCGCCGCATGCGCAAGGCAGACATGCTGGCTGCGGTCAGCTTGCTCGAGGCGCTGAAGCCTGCGTGACATTCAGGTGAGGCCGGCTTGAGCCTCTTTGATAACTCTACTGCAGCGGCCAACTGACGGCGTTTTCTGCGCTTCCGGTGCTCACGTACTATAAGTACCCTCCGCTCTGGTTCTCGAAACCACCGTCAAATCACCGCAGCGAGTTCTCAAAGAGGCTCTGACTCTTCGCGGCGAGTTGGCAATCAAAAAAACAACAAGATGCGACCCGTTGCGAATGCAAAGGGAGTAGCGCGGACTGCGGCGCGTCTCAATTCTTGCGGTCGCGCCCGGCTTCGTCGATGGCGGCCTGATGGTACCAGCTGTCGCTGCTGGCGATCGTCTGTGCGCGCAATGCCGCGACCTCTGCCGCGAATTTGGCCTGTCTGCTCAAATTTGTGGCAGCGCTGCGCTTTGCCGTCGGGAACGTCAGGATTTGGGCAGACTGGCGATGCGAGGTCGTTTCCATCGTCCGGTTTCCTTTAAAATCGAAGCATGTTCGATTCATGTTTGCCAGAGATAGTTTATGCAAGCGATTTGGGCAACATGATTATTTCTGCGTCACATTCTGCCTGTTTGTTGTGCAGATTTCCGATCTGAACGATTGGACTGCAGTTTTGGCGGGAAAACCGCGGTCCGACGGGCAAAGTGGCACGCTCATTGCTTCTATGTCTCGCGGCAGATCGGCCGCTCGTGGTCGAACGCATCTGGAACCCTTTGCGTTCCGCACAGCGATGAGAGGTTAGAATGACGAAATACAAACTCGAGTATATCTGGCTCGACGGATACACTCCGGTTCCCAACCTTCGCGGCAAGACCCAGGTCAAGGAGTTCGCGGAATTCCCGACCTTGGAGCAGCTGCCGCTGTGGGGTTTTGACGGCTCCTCGACCATGCAGGCCGAAGGCCGCTCTTCCGATTGCGTGCTGAAGCCGGTCGCGGTCTATCCCGATCCGGCGCGCACCAACGGCGTTCTGGTGATGTGCGAAGTGATGATGCCGGACGGCGTCACGCCACACGCTTCGAACAGCCGCGCAACCATTCTCGACGACGAGAACGCCTGGTTCGGCTTTGAGCAGGAATATTTCTTCTACAAGGACGGCCGCCCGCTGGGCTTCCCCGAGCACGGCTTCCCTGCGCCGCAGGGCCCGTACTACACCGGCGTCGGCTACGCGGCGGTGGGCGATATCGCGCGCAAAATCGTCGAGGAGCATCTCGATCTCTGCCTGGCTGCCGGCATCAACCATGAGGGCATCAACGCCGAAGTGGCCAAGGGCCAGTGGGAGTTCCAGATTTTCGGCAAGGGCTCGAAAAAGGCCGCCGACCAGATCTGGATGGCGCGCTACCTCTTGCAGCGCCTGACCGAGAAACACGGCATCGACATCGAGTTCCACTGCAAGCCGCTCGGCGACACCGACTGGAACGGCTCGGGCATGCACTGCAATTTTTCGACCGCCTACATGCGCGAGGTGGGAGGCAAGGAATATTTCGAGGCGCTGATGGCCGCCTTTGAAAAGAACCTGCTCGATCACATCGCCGTCTACGGCCCGGACAACGACAAGCGCCTGACCGGCAAGCACGAAACCGCGCCGTGGAACAAGTTCAGCTACGGCGTCGCAGACCGTGGCGCCTCGATCCGCGTGCCGCACTCGTTCATCAAGAACGACTACAAGGGTTATCTCGAGGATCGCCGCCCGAACAGCCAGGGCGACCCCTACCAGATCGCCTCGCAGGTGCTGAAGACGATTGCGGAAGTGCCGCTGGCGGGCGAGAAGAAGGCGGCGGCGTAAGTGTTTCAGTTCCCAAGAAAAAGCCCGGCGGGAACCGCCGGGCTTTTGCATGTGTTAGGACCGGGCGGAGCGATCAGCCCGCCGCCTGGAAACGAACCTCGCCATTGTTGAGAAAGCAGGTCTTGTCGAAAAGCGCGGGGTCGACCGGGTTCGGCAGGCGGATGTCTTCGATGTCCGGGCAGGGCTTGGTCGCTGGGTCGTAGGACCGATCGATCTGCGAGATGAACACCAGGATTACCCCCTTGTCGCGGGCGAACGGCTTGGCCTCACGGACCTGGACCATGAGTGCCGGGTTTTCGCGCTGCTGATCGAGCAGTTGCAGGTAGTCGATGACGGCCACTGTTCCGCGCGGCGCCGATGCCAGCGCGTTGACGATGTAGTCGGCGCATATGGCGTCCGAACAGTCGAAGGCGAACAGATCCCTGAAATCCTGCCAATCCACGCCGATGGCGCGGAAGCGATCGAGCATATCCCGCCTGGTGTATTCCAATGTGAAGAACATGGCCCAACTGCCCGACCGCATGGCCTCGACGGCCAGTTCCAGGCTCATCAGGGTCTTGCCGGCCGACGTGCTCCGACCAGCACGAGGTCGCCGGGGGCCAATCGGGCAGACAGTTTTCCGGCGGGCGCCGTCGCCGACAATTTAGCCGCAAGCAGGCTCCAGCGGTGGAAGCCCTCCCTGGCGGCAATCCGGTCAAGCGCCTCGTGCAGGGAATTTTCCCCTCGCGGGACAAACGTCTGGCCTGGCGCTTCAGGTGATGAACGGGGGTGGACAGTTTCATGCGGGAACCTCCTATTTGCCGGGCAATTCCCGCAACCCCTCCTTATGCGTGCTGCCCGAATAGTCGGTTCGGTGATCAAACCAGCCCTGTATGAAGGATACTTTCCCGCGTGGAGGGGGGAGGCGTAGGCTCAGCCAGAATCAAATCATAGCTCAACCTTGGCGTCTGATCCAAAAAGTCATCATGCCGCGCTGCAAATGGCGAATTTGCGCTTCGGCTTGCCGCTTTTTTGACCTCAGGTCGACATTCGAAAATTCGTGTCCGGCTCGGGACACGGGATTTTCTCGCCTCAGAAGCGAAACGACCAGAACAGGCAGGCAAGTGCTGTGGCGCCGAAGGCGATGAAGAAAAGGGTGCGCATAAGCACGTCGCGGCGGAACTGGTCCAGTGCCGCGTGGCATCCGACCACCGCCGCCACGAACAGAAACCGCCAGTCGAGCAACGCCCATGGTGCGCTTGCCTGGCCGAAAGCCCATCGCGCCGCCAGGCATCCCACGATGGTCGCAAAAAGGGCGATCACCGCCCAGTGGAGCGTGTCGGCCGCGTTGACCAGGACCAGGCTTGCCGCCCTGAGCGGCAGGACCATCATCAGCATCGCGGCGATGAAATAGACGGCTGCGAGCGGCATGAAGATGTCGGCGCTGGCGATGGCGTCGAGCCGCCTGACGCCGGTGACACCCATGGGATAACCGTGGCGCGCAACGGCGAGGCTGAGCGCCATGGCGAAACCCGTCAGCACGGCCACCAGGGCAAATGACGTGATTGCCTTGTTCATGGGCTGGGATTCCGGATTTCGATTCGATTCGGCTCATGCGTAGCGCACCCAGGGCCGCGGGGGAACAAACCGTTGCCTCGCGAGTTACGTATGATGGCCAACACGAACACAGCAACGCGCGTGATCGAGCCGTATGAGCGCGGTTTCATCGCGGCACGGATGGGGATGAGCGAAGACTGCAACCCCTATCGCCCCGGCAGCGACGAGCATGACGACTGG
The DNA here is from genome assembly GCA_963726065.1 of uncultured Alphaproteobacteria bacterium. Classification (GTDB taxonomy): domain Bacteria; phylum Pseudomonadota; class Alphaproteobacteria; order Rhizobiales; family Rhizobiaceae; genus Neomesorhizobium. The sequence goes on along the minus strand of CAVSAU010000012.1, from coordinate 162,017 downwards.
CTGGCCGGCTTCGCGGATTTCATCCACGACGAGGACATTGACGACGACTGACGGTCGAGCGGCGGCGGCCGCAAGTGTCATGGAGCGGCCGGGCACATTCCCAGCGTTGGCACACCCGTTCGCCAACGCGATCCTGGAGATCGAATATCAATCGCCGCCAGGAAGCGGCGGGACACCAATGTGGACGAGGATGGCCGAGACGATCGTCTTCACGGCCAGTTTGCAAACCGTGCGGTATAGGCCGTCAATGACAGGGGCCATTCCTGGTCGATCTGTGCAAAGATGACCCGCACTTTGGCAAAACCGGCCGACGCAAGCCCGAGGACGGCACTGGCGCCCTGCTGGATTTCCACGATGCGTTCGTCGATAACTATTCCTGTTCCCAGAAATATTCGCGATGTTACCGACGTAGCCATCCGCCAAGCTCCGGGCCGCGGTGTACCATGTAGACCCGAGCATATGATTCTTGGCTTGTTTTGGACAATGAGAGAGCGGTCAGGTTTTCGCCGCAGGAAACGTCGGGAACTAGGATTACGATGATCGCCAGCCCAAGCTCGCAATCGGCAAACAAAAAGCCCCAGTGTTTCCACCGGGGCTTTTGTCGTTTTAATCCAGGTTCTTACACCGAATAGTACATGTCGTACTCGACCGGGTGCGGGGTCATTTCGAAGCGCATCACCTCGGCCATCTTCAGCTCGATGTAAGAGTCGATCTGGTCGTCGTCGAAGACGCCGCCGGCTTTCAGGAAGCCGCGATCCTTGTCGAGGCTCTGCAGGGCTTCGCGCAGCGAACCGCAGACGGTCGGGATCTTCTTCAGTTCCTTCGGCGGCAGGTCATAGAGATCCTTGTCCATCGGTTGGCCGGGGTGGATCTTGTTCTTGATGCCGTCGAGACCGGCCATCAGCAGCGCGGCGAAGCCGAGATATGGGTTCGCGCCCGGATCGGGGAAGCGCACCTCGACGCGCTTCGATTTCGGCGACGAGCCGAACGGAATGCGGCAGGACGCCGACCGGTTGCGCGCCGAATAGGCGAGCAGCACCGGCGCTTCGTAGCCCGGCACCAGGCGCTTGTAGGAGTTGGTCAGCGGGTTGGTGAAGGCGTTGACCGCCTTGGCGTGCTTGATGACGCCGCCGATGAAATAAAGGCAGGTTTCAGACAGGCCGGCATATTCGTTGCCGGCGAAGGTCGGCTTGCCGCCCTTCCAGATCGACATGTGAACGTGCATGCCCGAGCCGTTATCGCCGAAAACCGGCTTCGGCATGAAGGTGGCCGTCTTGCCATAGGCGTTGGCGACCTGGTGCACGACATATTTGTAGATCAGCATCTTGTCGGCGTTGCGCACCAGCGCGTCGAACTTGATGCCGAGTTCGTGCTGGGCGGCCGCCACTTCATGGTGATGCTTCTCGACGCGCACGCCCATTTCGGTGAGCACGGTCAGCATCTCGGAGCGCATGTCCTGCGCCGAATCGACCGGCGGTACCGGGAAGTAGCCGCCCTTGATGCGCGGACGGTGACCCATGTTGCCGGTCTCGTAGTCGGTGTCGTCGTTGGACGGCAGTTCGGTCGAGTCCAGCCTGAAACCGGTGTTGTAGGGATCGGCCTTGTACTTGACGTCGTCGAACACGAAGAACTCGGCTTCCGGGCCGACATAGATGGTGTCGCCGATGCCTTCGGCCTTCATGTAGGCTTCGGCCTTCTTGGCGGTGCCGCGCGGGTCGCGGTTATAGGCTTCGCCGGAGACCGGATCGAGGATGTCGCACAGGATGACCATGGTCGACTGCGCGAAGAACGGGTCCATGTGCACGGTTTCGGCGTCGGGCATCAGGACCATGTCGCTTTCGTTGATCGCCTTCCAGCCGGCGATCGAGGAGCCATCGAACATGACGCCGTCGGCGAACATGTCTTCTTCCACCTCGGACGACGTCCATCGTCACGTGCTGCAGCTTGCCCTTCGGATCGGTGAAGCGAAGGTCGACGAACTTCACGTCGTTGTCCTTGATCTGCTTCATGATGTCTTTGGCTGTCGTCATGTCCTGGTTCCCTGTGTAATGACCTGTTTGAAAAATCGGTTCGGTGGGGTGGGTCAGATGGCGTCGATGCCGGTTTCGCCGGTACGGATACGCACGACTTCCTCGATGTTGGAGACAAAAATCTTGCCGTCGCCGATGCGGCCCGTCTGGGCCGCCTTGCGAATGGCTTCGATGGCGCTTTCGACCAATTCGTCGCCGAGCACCACCTCGATCTTCACCTTGGGCAGGAAGTCGACCACATATTCGGCGCCGCGATAGAGCTCGGTGTGACCCTTCTGGCGGCCGAAACCCTTTGCTTCGGTGACGGTGATGCCTTGCAACCCCGCTTCCTGGAGCGCTTCCTTCACCTCATCAAGCTTGAACGGTTTGATGATCGCTTCGATCTTTTTCATCCAAAAATGGCCTCCGCTGGACAAAAAACGAGGTGCCGCGACCCCGTTTCGCCCCTCATCTAGCACGAAGTGTGCCAATCGCACGCATTGGAAGCGATTTTGCACCGAATTGGGAAGAGCGGCGGAAGTTTGTTTTTCAGCAGCGATTTTACGCCGATGTCGGACTTTTCTAGCGTGGGGCCGGCAGCACCACCAACAGCGCTTCCGATTAAAGTTTGTGCAGGTTGCTCATAATATGAGCATGTCTTATGCCTAGCAAATTTGCGGCCGGTGGCCTGGCGCCTCTTCCGTCGCGCGCCTTTTGAGGATGTGCTACCGCAACGATGCAACCAGCCGCGCGTGAGATCATGCACCAGCTCCTGACCCCCACCGAAATGGCCGAGGCCGACCGCCTGGCGATCGCGTCCGGCCTCTTCGACGGCATCGGGCTGATGCGCAACGCGGGTGCTGCCGTCGCGGCGATCGTGCTCGAAAGATATCCGCAGGCGGCGAGCGTGCATATTCTGTGCGGTCCCGGCAACAATGGCGGCGACGGTTACGTCGTGGCGAAACTGCTGACCGAGGCGGGTGTGACGGTTTCGCTGTGGGCCAGCGGCGCGCCTCGCGGGAGCAGCGACGCGGCGCTCGCCGCCGCCGAGTGCCCGCTCTGGCCGAAACCGCTCGACGGATTCGAGCCCGGGCCGGGCTCGGTCGTTATCGACGCGCTGTTCGGGGCAGGGCTCTCGAAACCGGTGGAGGGCGATGCCGCCGTGGCGATCGCGCGTTGCGCAGAGGCGAAAACGCCGGTGATTGCCATCGATCTGCCATCCGGCATTTCGGGCGAAAGCGGCAAGGCGCTGGGACCGACGGTGAGGGCCGACATCACCGTCACGTTTTTCCGCAAGAAGCCCGGCCACCTGCTTTATCCCGGCCGGGCGTTTTGCGGCGAAACGATCGTTGCCGACATCGGCATTTCCGAAGACGTGCTTTCGGCTGTCCGGCCGGCATGTTTCGAAAACGGGCCGGCGCTGTGGCAGGAAAGCTTTCCGCAGCCGGAGGTGGGTTCGCACAAATATGCGCGCGGTCATGTCGGCGTTTTTTCGGGCGGGCCGGCATCCACGGGCGCCGCGCGGCTTTCGGCGCTTGCCGCGGCGCGGGCTGGAGCGGGTGCGGTGACGCTGCTTTCGCCGGGCAACGCCTTGCAGGTCAACGCCGCGCACCTGACGTCGATCATCCTGCGCAAGGCCGACGGTTTCGAGGAAGCGGCTGAGTTCCTGGCCGAGCGCAAGCCGCGCGCGCTGGTGCTAGGGCCGGGCCTCGGCGTCGGGGCGCAAATCGGCGATTTCATCCTGCAGGTGTTGGGGGCAGCCCGCGGCGGCGTGACCGGCATCGTGCTCGACGCCGACGCGATCAGCGTCCTGGCGCGCCGGACCGAGGAATTCTTCGCGGCGACGCGGGCCAAGGACGCGCCGGCGGTCCTGCTCACCCCGCATGAAGGCGAGTTCGGCCGGCTGTTTCCCGAAATCGCAGCCGACGCCAATTTCTCCAAGCTCGACCGGGCGCGGGCCGCCGCCAGGCTTGCCAATGCCGTCCTTATCTACAAGGGGCCGGATACGGCGATCGCGGCGCCCGATGGCCGCGCGGCCATCAACAGCAACGGCACCCCGCTTCTGGCGACCGCTGGCTCCGGCGACGTGCTATGCGGCATCGCCGCCGCGTTGATCGCTCAGGCCATGCCAGCATTCGAGGCTGCCTCAGCCGCCGTCTGGCTGCATGCCGAAGCGGCGCGGCGCTTCGGGCCCGGCCTCATCGCCGAAGACCTGCCGCTCGCCTTGCGGCCGGTGCTCGCCGGGCTTACACCCGTTGCATGAACGCCATGGCGCCATGCGGCGCGTGTACCTTTCCGCGACGTGATGAAATAGACGAACACATCGCGCGGTTTCACCGGTGCGTGGCTGCTGGGATCGGCGAGCGGGAGGTCACCAGGCACCTTGCCTTCAGCCCAGGTCTTCGCCCGCGCTGCCCATTGGTCGAGCGCCTTGGGCGGGTAGCAGGTCGGGATCTCATCCTCGCCCCTCTGCAGCCGTGCGTAGACGAAGTCGCCGGTCACATCGGCGATCGCCGGATACTTCTCGTGGTCGGCATAAACGATCGCCACGTCGTGCTTGCGTGCAAGGGCTACGAACTCCGGCACCACGAAACTGTCGTTGCGCACCTCGACCGCGTGCCTGAGCTTCACGCCATCCTGCTTTTCCGGCAGCAATTTCAGGAAGGCGCCGAAATCGTCCGGATCGAATTTCTTGGTCGGCGCAAATTGCCAGAGGATCGGCCCGAGCTTTTCGCCCAACGCCGCGACACCCGATTCCAGAAAGCGCATCATCAATTCACGGGCTTCGCCAAGCACCCGCCGGTTGGTGACGAAGCGGTTGCCCTTCAGGGCATAGACAAAACCGTCTGGCGCCTCACTCGCCCATTTGACGAAGGTCGGCTCCTTGAAGCTCGAATAATAGGTGCCGTTGACTTCGATGGTCGGCACCTGACGCGAGGCGTAATTGAGCTGCTTCGTCTTGGCGAGCTTTTCCGGGTAGAAGGACGTATCCCACGGCTCGAATGTCCAGCCGCCCATGCCGGCGCGGATTGTTCCGGATGATGTCACGGGTCTCTCCCTGATGCCGTCAGTGCTGTCGGTCTACACATCGCGCATCGCGGCCGGGCATGTCCAGAACGCATTGATGGGCCACGCGAGGCTCCTGACAAATCGGGAATGAAGTCGTGCCGGGGGGCAAGGCGTCCCGAGCGATGGGCTATACCACGTTGGCAGGCCATTTCAGAAGCCGGATGAAACAGGGCCGCAAACCATCGTGTCGTTCCTGCAAGCGACAAAACCGGTTCCATCTCGGCAAAGTACCGGTGACCGGCTCCTCTTACAATTATATCCTGCGCGGTGGCGCATTTCGCGGAAGGGCGGCGGATGACCGTGTGGTCGCAAACGCAGGTGGCGCGGTGCGCGTGCTGAAAGCGGTAGCGGCGATCGATGCGGGACAAATCATCAATCCCGACGGTGTCATCAGCCAGACCAAAGGGCGGGCTTATCCAGGGGATCAGCTGGGCGCTGAAGGAACAGATGACGTTCGATGAGCGCGCCATAACCTCGCGCGACTGGCCGACTACCCCATCCTGACATTCGACGAGGCGCGCCGAGATGGACGTCGTCCTCATCGACAGGCCGGACGAGCCAAGCCTTGGCGCCGGTGAAGGCTCGGTCGGACCCGCATCGGCCGCACTTGCCGACGCGCTTGCCCACGCGACCGGCCGCCGCGTTCGCGACCTGCCATGACGTCGAACCAGATCTACAAGGGACATTTCGGTTAAGCAACGATTTGGAGCGGTTCATCGATCCCCTCTTTCGAGATGAACCGTTCCGATGGACGCAGGGATAGGGATGCAACTGGATTGTCTCTATCCGGCGTCTCGTTCAAAGGATGGGGCTTGATGTGGCCCTGCGCCGTTTGGTTGCGGACCCGGCCTACAGCGCGTCGCGCCGAATGGGATTCGGCGGCCACGCCGTAGCGTCTTGTTATGCATGTCGCCCGAAACCGAGGACACTTTCGGCGACATGGATTAACGTTCCCGCTTTCGCAGCGTGTGGCGTGGAAACTCGCCGAACATTTGGTGGTAGGCGGCCGAGAAGCGCCCCAGATGGGTAAAGCCCCGTTTGACAGCTGTCCCGGCGACTGTCGCGGCTTGCAGGGAGTAGCGCAGGTCGTGGCGCGCCCGGCGCAGACGCTCCTGCGCGAGGGCCTGCATGGGCGACGCGCCATATGCCGCCTTCCAGGCAAGCTGCAACGTCCTCGGGCTGACGCCCGCGACGTCGGCCAGATCGGCGACGCACAGCGGTTCGGCAGCATTGGCGCGCATGAAATCCACCGCCCGGCGAAGATAGCGCGGCGGCACCGAAGCCGGCTTTTCCTCAAGGAACTCGGACATGTCGTGGGGCTGCAGCCGCAGAAGTTCCTCGACGAGCTGATGTTCGCATAGAGCCCTGGTCAGCCCCGCCGGGTTGCTGCCGGCCTCGGCCCTGCGGACAAGCGCCATGACATGGCTTCGCCAGCGCTGCATCTCCGGCCGCGACAGATCTATCCTGGGGTCGAACGAAATGGGAGCGGCAAGCGACCGACAGAGCAGACGCTGCGCATATTCCAGGAACGGTTCCTTGCGGATCTGCACTAGCACCTGCGCACAACCCGGCCACCACCGCATGCGGGTTGCCCAATGCGGATTGAGCAACGAGGCGCTGCCGCCGTCGCTGACAAACTGGCGGCGGCCGTTGTGTATGGCGGCGGCGCCGCACACGGGAATCTGGACGAGATAGAAATCGCCGAGTTCGCCCGGATCGATCAGCACGTCGGCGCCGTAGCTGATGTAGTTCAGCGAGATCATCGAGCCGGCCACATGGTGATGCGACGCATTGAAGAGGTGGCGTTCGCCAACGATGTCCAGCCGGTGCCGGCAAAACTTCTGCGCCACGCTTTCGCGCGCGAAATCCAAATCGCGCGTGCGAAACAGCACGTGATTGGCAAGCGGCGGCTGGAGCATCGGCCCGTCCATGGTTGCTCCGCCCGAGCTTATCATCAACGCGCATGCGGCCAAGGGGCGGCCGCGCCGCAGAGCCGGGAAACTGCTTTTTTTTCGTTTTCTGGATAGCCGGCGGCGGCTGCCGTGGATTTCCGACGCCTTTCCGATGCATGATCGAACAGGCATGAAATCACGGGAGGATGATCATGACTGGCGCATTGGAGAAGGGCATCACCGCGAACGGCACGGGTCTTGGCGGCACACAATGGAACATCCTGGGGCAGGTGTATTTCCCGAAGGCGTCGTGCGAATCCACATTCGCCTTCGAGACGAACAGCGCGCCGGGCCAGTTTGTGCCCGTCCATATCCATCCGACACAGGACGAGTTCATCCTGGTCCAGGAAGGCGAACTCGACCTGAAGCTCGACGGGAAATGGTCGAAAGCCAGGGCTGGAGACCTTGTTTGCATGCCGCGCGGCGTCCCGCACGGCTATTTCAACAAGTCCGACAAGCCGACGCGCGCGCTGTTCTGGGTTTCGCCGTCACGCAAGCTGGAGGATCTCTTCCGCGCCCTGCATAATCTGGAGGACGTTCAGGAGGTGGTGCGGCTGTCGTCGCTGCACGAGGTTGATTTCCTGCCGCCCGAAGCGAACGATTGAGCCGGGCGGGCAGCAACATGAAGGCGAAGCGCAAGAAAGTCTGCGTCATCGGCGCGGGCGTGAGCGGGCTTGCCGCGGCAAAATGCTTCAAGCAGCAGGGGCACGACGTGGCGGTTCTGGATCGTGGACCGGACCTCGGCGGGGTCTGGGACCCGTCGCGGTCGTATCCGGACGTGCAAACGCAAAGTCCGAAGGAACTCTACCGCTTTACGGACCAGCCGATGCCGGAAAGCTATCCGGAGTGGCCGAAGGGCGCGCAGGTGCATGCCTACCTCTTGCGCTATGCCGACGACCATGGACTGCGCGACCTGATACGCACCGGCGCGACGGTGAGCGCGCTTGAACGCGATGCCGGCGGCGGTTGGCACGTGACCCAGCAGCGCGACAGCAAGGAAACGCGCGAATACTACGACTTTGTCGCTGTTTGCACCGGCCAGTTCAGTGAAATCCACCGGCCGGACTTTCCCGGCAGCAAAACCTTCGAAGCCGGCGGCGGCACCGTTCTCCACTCATCGGAATACACCGATCCGGCTGTTGTGAAGGGCAGGAACGTCGTCGTGCTCGGCTTCTCCAAATCGGCGACCGACATCGCGGTCAGCGCCGTCAAGGCCGGTGCGGCCGGCGTGGCCATCGTCTATCGCGAGCCGATGTGGCGCATACCGTATTTCATAGGCGGCCTCATCAACTTCAAGCGCATCCTCTACATCCGTGCGCAGGAGAACATGTTTCCGGCCTGGGCGCAGACATCCATGCAGCGCTTCAACCACGCGGTCGCAAAGCCCTTCATCTGGGCGAACTGGCGTGCGCTGGAAAGCCTGCTCGACATGCAACTGGGGCTAGGCAAGCTGGGCATGAAGCCGAAGACCCGTATCGAGGACAGCATCAACTGCTCGGTGCCGATCGTGACGCCGGGTTTCTTCGAGATGGTTCGCGACGGCCGGATCAAAGCCTATCAAGGCACGTTCGCCGGCTACAGAGCCGGATCGGTCCGGCTAACCGGCGGGCAGCAGCTTGCCGCCGATGTCGCGATCCTCGCCACGGGATGGAAGCAGGGCGTGCCGTTCCTTTCGCCAGCCGACCGGCAAAAACTGATCGAGCCGGACGGCCAGTACAGGCTTTATCGCAACATCGCCAACCCCGACCTGCCCGATCTCGGCTTCGTCGGCTTCAACTCATCCTTCGCGACGGTGCTGTGCGCTGACCTCGCCGCGCATTGGCTGGTGCGCTACGCCGATGGACAACTGGCGAAGCAGCCGACGGCGGCCGAGATGCGCGACAACATCGCGACGATGCTGGACTGGCGGCGCAACGAAAGGCCGGCCGCCGGCGGCTATGGCGGGCTGTGCATCGCGCCTTACCACTTCAAGCACTTCGACGAACTGCTCGACGACATCGGGGCGAGCGAGCGCCGCCGCAACCCGCTCGCCGAGCGCCTGACCCCGCCCAACGCCGACGCCTACGCGCGCTATCTCAGATCGGCGCCGCGCTACGAGATCGCGTAGCGGGGGTTTTTGCATATTGTCTTAAGCCGCCGCCGCTTATTTCTAGCTAAGTTTCTAGCTACAATCGAACGATGGCACGATCAAAATGCATCAGGCGAAGACCCAACTTTCCGACCTCGTCGCTCGTGCAGAGGCCGGCGAGGAGATAGTGATCGCCCGCCGCAACAAGCCGGCGGTGAAGCTGGTGCCGGTGGGGGATACTGACAAGGTCGGTTTCGCCGAGGACGAGCAGGCCAGGTTGGACATGATCGGGCTGCGACAGGTAGGCGAGGCGGGCAGGGAGTTCACGATCATGCGCGATGGCAAGGCGGTCGCGAAAGTTGCTCCGGCTGTTGCGGAAAAGCCTCGCCGCAAGCCCGGCGGCCTGAAAGGCATGTTCACATTGCCGGACAGGTTTTTCGATCCACTGCCCGATGACGAGGTCGCGGCGTGGGAAGGCAAGTATTCGTCCGATCCGGGCAAATGAGGCTGTTGCTCGATACCCACGCCCTGGCCTGGTGGTATCTCGACGATCCGCATTTGCCGGAGCGGGTACGACTGCTCGTCGAAGACCCCGACAACGCCGTCTTCGAGAGCGCGATTTCGGCCTACGAAGCGGGCTACAGACACCGCATCGGCACGCGGCCGGACGGCGGACCGTTGCTCGCGGCGTTCGATGAGATCGTGGAAAGCCAGCGGCTGACGCTCCTTCAGATCACCGGCAAGCATGCTACCCGTGCGGCTTCTTACGAGGACGATCACGGCGATCCGTTCGACCGGATATTGGCAGCGCGGGCGGAGATCGAAGATTTGACGCTGGCAACGAACGATCGGTGGTTCGGGAAGTTTGGGACGCGGACTGTTTGGTGACGGCGGCTATCGTGAATATCGCGATACTGTTGGCGCTATAGAGATTTGAGTATTGGGCAGATTGCCATCGCAGATGCCATGGAGAGTGGGCCTGCCGGAGCGATGGCTCTCTGCTGAGAATCCTCAGAAAGTCGATGGCCATGTGCTCAATTTTGTCGTGCGGACCATAGCAATCCTTCGGCAGGCTCAGGACGGGGAAAGGATGGCCGGACGTTGACGCCTCCCCCAAGGGGCGTGGCGTCACTCCGCCGCTTCCGCCTTCCTTGCCCCCGGCCGTCGCTCCAGCAATTCCTTGAGGAACTGCCCGGTGTAGCTGCGTTTTTCCCTGACGATGTCTTCCGGCGTGCCGGAAGCAACCAGCTCGCCGCCGCCGTCGCCGCCTTCCGGTCCGAGGTCGAGCACCCAGTCTGCGGTCTTGATGACTTCGAGATTGTGCTCGATGACCACCACCGTGTTGCCCTGGTCGACCAATTCGTGCAGCACTTCCAGAAGCTTCGCTACGTCGTGGAAATGCAGGCCGGTGGTCGGCTCGTCGAGGATATAGAGCGTCTTGCCCGTCGCCTTGCGCGACAGTTCCTTGGCAAGCTTGATGCGCTGGGCTTCGCCGCCCGAAAGGGTCGTCGCCTGCTGGCCGATGTGGATGTAACCGAGGCCGACCTGCTTCAGCGTTTCCAGCTTGTCGCGCACGCCGGGCACAGCCGCGAAGAAGTCGACGCCTTCCTCAACCGTCATGTCCAAAACGTCAGCGATCGACTTGCCCTTGAAGGTGACGTCCAACGTTTCGCGGTTGTAGCGCTTGCCGTGGCAGACGTCGCAGGTGACGTAGACGTCGGGCAGGAAGTGCATCTCGATCTTGATGACGCCGTCGCCCTGGCAGGCTTCGCAGCGGCCGCCCTTGACGTTGAACGAAAAGCGCCCCGGCTGGTAGCCGCGCGCCTTGGCTTCCGGCAGCCCGGCAAACCAGTCGCGGATCGGCGTGAAGGCGCCGGTATAGGTCGCAGGGTTGGAGCGCGGCGTGCGGCCGATCGGGCTCTGGTCGATGTCGATGACCTTGTCGAGGAACTCCAGCCCCTCGATGCGGTCGTGGTCGGCCGGGTGCTCGCGCGAGCCCATGATGCGCCGCGAGGCCGCCTTGAACAGCGTTTCGATCAGGAAGGTCGACTTGCCGCCACCCGAAACGCCGGTGACCGCAGTGAAGGTGCCGAGCGGGATCTCAGCGGTCACGTCTTTCAGATTGTTGCCGCGCGCGCCGGCCACTTTTATGCGCCGGCCTTTCTTGCCCGGGCGGCGGGCCGCCGGCGTGGCGATCTCCAGCTCGCCCGACAGGTATTTGCCGGTGATCGAAGCGGGATTGGCCATGATGTCGCGCGGCGTTCCCTCGGCGATCACCTGGCCGCCATGGATGCCGGCGGCGGGGCCGATGTCGACGACATAGTCGGCATGCAGGATGGCGTCCTCGTCGTGCTCGACGACAATCACCGTGTTGCCGATGTCGCGCAGGTGCTTCAACGTGTCGAGCAACCGGGCATTGTCGCGCTGGTGCAGGCCGATCGACGGCTCGTCCAGCACGTAAAGCACGCCGGTCAGCCCGGAGCCGATCTGCGAGGCGAGCCGGATGCGCTGGCTCTCGCCGCCCGATAGCGAGCCGGAATTGCGCGACAGGGTGAGATAATCGAGGCCGACGTCGTTGAGGAAACGCAGCCGCTCGCGGATCTCCTTCAGCACTCTGACGGCGATCTCGTTCTGCTTGCTGTTGAGTGCGGCAGGCAGCTCCTCGGCCCACTGGTTTGCCTTGCGGATCGACAGTTCGGTGACTTCGCCGATATGTTTTCCGGCGATCTTCACCGCCAGCGCTTCCGGCTTCAGCCGGTAGCCACCGCAGGCCGGGCAGGGGGTGGCCGACATGAAGCGCTCGATCTCCTCGCGCATCCAGGCGGATTCGGTCTCCTTCCAGCGCCGCTCCAGGTTTGGAATGACGCCCTCGAAGGTCTTGGTCGTCTTGTAGGAGCGCAGGCCGTCATCATACTGGAACGTGATCTCGCGCTCGCCGGTGCCGCGCAGCACCGCCTGCCTGGCTTCCTCGGTGAGGTCGCTGAAGCGGTCGCCGAGCTTGAAGCCGTAGACCTTTCCAAGCGCTTCCAGCGTCTGCGAATAGTAAGGGGAGGTGGATTTCGCCCACGGGCTGACGGCGCCGTCGCGCAGCGACAGGTTTTCGTCCGGCACGATCAGGTTCGGGTCGATGGCGCGCTGGCTGCCGAGGCCATCGCAGGCCGGGCAGGCGCCGAACGGGTTGTTGAACGAGAACAGGCGCGGCTCGATCTCGGGAATGGTGAAACCCGAAACTGGACAGGCAAATTTCTCTGAAAAAAGAATGCGTTCGTGGGTTTCGTTCTTGGACTTGTTGACCGATTCCTCGCCGGTCTGGCTGGCGTCGAGCGGCCTGTCCGCGAATTCCGCCACGGCCAGCCCCTCGGCGAGCTTCAGCGCCGTCTCGATGGAGTCGGCCAGCCGCGTCGCCAGGTCGCCGCGCACCACGATGCGGTCCACCACCACATCGATGTCGTGCTTGTATTTCTTGTCTAGCGCCGGCACATCCGCGATCTCGTAGAAGACCCCGTCGACCTTGACGCGCTGAAAACCCTTTTTCTGCAGTTCGGCGAGCTCCTTCTTGTACTCGCCCTTGCGGCCGCGCACGATCGGCGCCAGCAGGAAGAGCCTGCGTGCCTTCCTCCACCGCCAGCACCCGGTCGACCATCTGGCTGACCGTCTGGCTCTCGATCGGCAGGCCGGTCGCCGGCGAATAGGGAACGCCGACGCGCGCAAACAGGAGCCGCATGTAGTCGTAGATTTCGGTGACGGTGCCGACCGTCGAGCGCGGGTTCTTGGACGTGGTCTTCTGCTCGATCGAAATCGCGGGCGAAAGGCCGTCGATCTGGTCGACGTCCGGTTTCTGCATCATTTCGAGGAACTGCCGGGCATATGCCGAGAGGCTTTCGACATAACGCCGCTGACCTTCCGCATAGATGGTGTCGAAGGCGAGCGAGGATTTGCCCGACCCCGACAGGCCGGTCATCACGACCAGGCTGTCGCGCGGCAGGTCGAGATCGACGTTCTTCAGATTGTGTTCGCGCGCGCCGCGAATGGAAATGTACTTATGGTCGGCCATGCCGCTCCGCCGCCTCAGCTCTGAAATCTCTCGGATTGGCGGGTCAGCCCGGCCATCACTTATGTAGGTAATTTTGCTGCGCCGTCGAGAGACGCCGCAATTCTTGCCGCATGAGCTTTTAACCGCCTTTAGCGCGAGGGGGCAAGCAAAAAGAACAAAGGCCGAACACGCTCCTGACAAACCGGTGTGGAAAACCAAGCATCACGTTTTCTGTTACATGGATCACTTTTTCCGTCTGAGCCGGCAAAATGGTTGACGCGGCGGTATGGGGGATGCAGAGTTTGGCTGTCTTCGGACCCGAAATCGCGAAACGTTGATGTGGTTTGCGAGACGCCGCGAACGCGCGATGTTGGAGAGCCGAGAGGCAATCGGAGCAACAGATCAGGAGCGAGGCATGACCCCACCGGACTGTTCAGCAAGGCTCCGCACGGAAGCGGAGCCGCAGCAGGCGTAGTGCTTGCCGAGGCAGCAAACCGAACCTGCTGATTCACCCACAATCAGAGACCACTTTGTCGGGTCATGCGGCTGCGCGCCGCTGAGCACCCGAAGAACAAAGCCGGTAAAACCCTCCCGGCACAAAGGGCATTGCCCGAAACAGGCCCCGACCGCTTGAAAGCATAGCGGCGGGGCCATTTGTTTTGTGCGGTCGCCGCAGGATTATGGCGTCGCATGCGTCTGACGGAGTGACCGGGCCGATCAGCCAAGATCGGGAGAGCCGGTTGACGTGTTCATCACCACAGGCCAGCGGACTTTCTTGACCTACCTGACCGATCCGATCGCGAAATCCTAAAGGCGCGGCCTGCGCGAACAATGACGCGGCAGCACAAGACCGCGGCACACTTTTTTGCGCGACATGCTTAGCCTGTTGCGTTCGAGGACGGTTTGTTCTAGAACAAAAAGCGAACAAATATTACTGTGGACAGTGCGCCGTTTTATGCTGGCGGCGACGCATGCCGGAGGCTGATCGGATAGGATGCGCCGGCTGAATTTATCGGTCTGTTTCGGACGAGCGTGGAGAAAGTGTCATGGCGGGTAGCGTCAACAAGGTCATTCTGGTGGGCAATCTGGGTGCGGACCCGGAAATCCGTCGGCTGAATTCCGGGGAACCGGTGGTCAATCTGCGCATCGCGACCTCGGAGACCTGGCGCGACAAGAATTCCGGCGACCGCAAGGAAAAGACCGAGTGGCATCAGGTGGTCATCTTCAACGACAACCTTGCCAAGGTCGCCGAGCAGTACCTGAAGAAGGGCATGAAGGTTTATATCGAAGGCCAGCTGCAGACCCGCAAATGGGAAAAGGACGGCATCGAGCGCTATTCGACCGAAATCGTGCTGCAAAAGTTCCGCGGCGAACTGCAGATGCTGGATTCGCGCGGCCAGGGCGATAGCGGCGGACAGGTGAGCTACGGCGGTGGCGGTGGGCGCAACTCGGATTTCGGCCAGTCAGGCCCGAATGACGGCTATGGCGGCGGCAATCGAGGTGGCGGCGGAAACCGTGGCGGCGGAGGCGGCTCGCGCGAACTCGACGACGAGATCCCATTTTGATCCTCTCAGGTCGACCTGTTGGCAGGCGACCCGCGTCCACGGCAGCGGCGGGTTTCAGCGGAGAGAATTGTCCGACACTGGTTGATAATCGTCGACAGCGCGTCGCGCCGAATGGGATTCGGCGCCCATGCTTTGGTCGCGAGGACCCATTGGCGATCTGGAGCGCTCATCGGCACGATGTGGCCAAGCATCGTTCAAGGATGATCTCAATCTATCTTTTCGGCCTGATCGGCGCCGGTCTTTTCACCCTGCTGCCGGGAAGGGTGATGCATCTGGTGGTGTTCGGCGGCTGATTTGCCTGCATCCGGTGCGCCGGTTTCGCGCGCTTCGACAGGACTTAACAAAAATCGGCCTGCCGCTTCTGCAGCGCCGCCAGCGCGCTTTCGTAGATCGGTGACTGTTCGGCGAACCACGCGATTGCGCTCGGCCAGTTCGTTCTGTCCATCATGTCGCCGCGCAATCTGTGGCCAAGCAGAAAATTCTCCGGCAGGCGCGTGACTGGACGGTCGAGTGCCGCCGACAGGAACTCGCGGTGTGGGAAAAGATGCTCTCTGACCAAGCCGCTGCGCGTACCGCGTGCACCGCGCACGAACAGCCCGACGCCGCCGCCGGCGATATAGTGAACGGCAATCAGCGGCCTCGGGCCGACTTCGAGCCAGCGGGAGGACTCGTTGCCGCGCTCCATCCTGGCGTTCAACGCCGGCAATTCTTCCGCAAAAAGCCCCAGAAGGCACGGCGAAGCGCGGTTGTGTCGGAAACCATGGCTGTCGTTACCGCGCGCCCAGCCGAGCCGGATTCTGCAACCGCACTGTGTCTCCCGAACCGAGAGCATTTATGGGCGACATGCGCTATGCCGCCATCAGCGCCTTGATGCCGTCGGCCACGAACTGCACGGCGAGTGCTGCCAAGATGACGCCAAGCAGTCGCGTCAGAATCGAGCGGCCGGTCTGTCCGAGAATGCGGTCGACGCGTTCGGCGAGCAGGAACACCAGATAGGTGAGGGCGAGGCAGACCAAGATGATGGCAACGAGCGCCGCCTGACCCGCATATGTCGGAAACCCGCCCGACAGGAGCACGGTCGCGGAAATTGCGCCCGGCCCGGCGATCAGCGGAATGGCGAGGGGAAACGCGGCGACGTTGTGGATGTGGTCGCGGGTGATGGCGACGTCCGAGATCTTTTCCTTGCGGTCCTGCCGCTTCTCGAAAACCATCTCGAAGGCAATGAAGAACAGCAGGAAGCCGCCGGCGACCCGGAATGCCGGCAGCGTGATCCCGAAGACCGAGAGGATCGCCGCACCTGCCACCGCAAACAGCGCCAGCACCGCGAAGCCGATGATCGAGGCGCGGATCGAGACCTGCCGTCGCTCGTCGCGGTTCATGCCGCGCGTCACCGCCAGGAAAAGCGGCGCCAGCCCCGGCGGGTCGATCGTCACGAGAATGGTGACGAAGGCATTGAAAAGGCTGTCATAGCTCGGCATGAAGCGGTCCCCTCGGACGTCACGCTAACCCGTTCGCGGCGATGATGCCAGACCGGGATGGCGCTGCCGGGTCCGCCAATCGCTGTCAGCCCTACAGCACGTCGCGCCGAATGGGATTCGGCGGCCACCTTGTAGCTTCTCAGTTGTGCATGTCGTTTCTCCCGAAACCGAGGCACGTTCGAGCGACATGCATGGTTTCGCCATGCTGACATGCTGTCGCAGGCAGTTACAAACGGTGATATCCATTTGAAATTTCGTCTCAATTCTGAGCGGGAAAAAACCCGGCCGCATTGGAGAATTCCAGGGCTTTCCTATATATAGCATGTGTGATTCCCATTGTGATTGTGATCCAATTTGACTGACCAGAAGACACCGCGCGGCGGCGACGGCGGCCCCAACGGCATCGAGCCGATTTCCATCATCGAGGAGATGCAGCGCTCCTATCTCGATTACGCCATGAGCGTGATCGTCAGCCGCGCGCTGCCGGACGTGCGCGACGGGCTGAAGCCGGTGCACCGGCGCATTATCTATGCGGCCCATGAGAGCGGCTACCACTGGAACCGCAAATACGTGAAGTCGGCGCGGCCGGTCGCCGACGTGATGGGTAAATATCACCCGCACGGCGACGCCTCCATCTACGACGCCCTGGTGCGCATGGCGCAGGACTGGTCGATGCGGGTGCCGCTGATCGACGGGCAGGGCAATTTCGGCTCGATCGACGGCGATCCGCCGGCGGCGATGCGCTACACCGAGGCGCGCCTGACCAAGGTGGCGCACGAGCTGATCGAGGACATCGACAAGGAAACCGTCGATTTCCAGGACAATTACGATGCGTCGGCCGAAGAGCCGCGCGTCCTGCCGGCGCGTTTTCCGAACCTGCTGGTCAACGGTTCGGGCGGCATCGCCGTCGGCATGGCCACCAACATCCCGCCGCACAATCTCGCCGAAGTTGTCAATGGCACCATCGCGCTGATCGACAATCCGGCGATGGAACTTCCGGAGCTGATGGAGATCATCCCCGGCCCGGACTTCCCGACCGGCGGCATCATCCTTGGCCGCTCCGGCATCTACAATGCCTATTCGACCGGCCGTGGCTCCATCCTGATGCGCGGCCGCGTCAACATCGAGCAGCGGTCGGGAGACCGTGAGTCGATCGTCATCACCGAGGTTCCCTTCCAGGTGAACAAGGCGTCGATGATCGAGAAAATGGCCGACCTGGTGCGCGAGAAGCGCATCGAGGGCATTTCCGATATCCGAGACGAAAGCGACCGCCAGGGCTACCGCGTGGTCATCGAGCTGAAGCGCGACGCGGTGGCCGATGTCGTCCTCAACCAGCTCTACCGCTACACGCCGCTGCAGAGCTCCTTCGGCGCCAACGTGGTGGCGCTGAACGGCGGCAAGCCGGAGATCCTGACGCTGATCGACATGCTGAAGGCGTTCATCGCCTTCCGCGAGGACGTGATCAGCCGCCGCACCAAATATCTGCTGAAAAAGGCGCGCGAGCGCGCCCACGTGCTTGTCGGCCTGGCGATCGCGGTCGCCAACATCGACGAGGTGATCAAGCTGATCCGCCAGGCGCCCGATCCGCAGACGGCGCGCGAGCAGCTGATGACGCGCCGCTGGCCGGCGGCGGACGTGGAAGCGCTGATCCTGCTGATCGACGATCCGCGCCACCGCATCAACGAGGACGGCACCTACAATTTGTCGGAGGAACAGGCGCGCGCCATCCTCGAACTCAGGCTGCAGCGGCTGACCGCGCTCGGCCGCGACGAGATCTCGGACGAACTGAACTCCATCGGCGCCGAAATCACCGATTTCCTCGACATCCTGTCGTCGCGCGCCCGCATCCAGCAGATCGTCAAGGACGAGCTTGCGGCGGTTCGCGACGAGTTCGGCACGCCCCGGCGCACCGAGATCGCCGATGGCGGCGCCGACATGGACGACGAGGACCTGATCCAGCGCGAGGACATGGTCGTCACCGTCAGCCACTCCGGCTACATCAAGCGGGTGCCGCTGTCGCAGTACCGAGCCCAGCGGCGTGGCGGCAAGGGCCGCTCGGGCATGTCGACCAAGGACGAGGATTTCGTCACCCGGCTGTTCGTGGCCAACACTCATACGCCGGTTCTGTTCTTCTCCTCGCGCGGCATCGTCTACAAGGAAAAGGTCTGGCGGCTGCCGATCGGCAATCCGCAGTCGCGCGGCAAGGCGCTGATCAACCTCCTGCAGCTGCAGCAGGGCGAGCGTATCACCACGATCATGCCACTGCCCGAGGATGAGGCGAGCTGGGGCGAACTCGACGTGATGTTCGCCACGACCCGCGGCACCGTTCGCCGCAACAAGCTAAGCGACTTCGTCCAGGTCAACCGCAACGGCAAGATCGCCATGAAGCTGGAGGAGGAAGGCGACGAGATTCTCGGCGTCGAGACCTGCACCGACAATGACGACGTGCTGCTGACCGCCAATTCCGGCCAGTGCATCCGCTTCCGCGTCAGCGACGTCCGCGTGTTCCAGAGCCGCAACTCGGTCGGCGTGCGCGGCATTTCAATGGGCGAGAGCGATCGCGTCATTTCGATGGCGATCGTGGAACATGTCGAGGCGCCGCCCGCCGAACGCGCCGCCTATCTCAAGCGTTCGGTGTTCGAGCGCCGCCTGACGACCGGCGAGGACGAGGAGATCGCGCTTACCAACGAGGAGGTTGGCGAAGAGGCGGATCTTTCCGACGAGCGTTACGAGTTCCTCAAGCAGCACGAGCAGTTCGTTCTGACGGTCACTGAATACGGCTACGGCAAGCGCTCCTCGTCGTACGACTTCCGGCTGACCGGGCGCGGCGGCAAGGGCATCCGTGCGACCGATGTTTCCAAGACCGCCGAGATCGGCCAGCTGGTGGCTGCCTTCCCGATCGGCAACGACGACCAGATCATGATGGTGTCAGACGGAGGTACAGTGATCCGCGTGCCGGTCAATGGCATCCGCGTCGCCAGCCGCGCCACCAAGGGCGTCACCATCTTCAACACCTCCGGCGAGGAAAAGGTGGTTTCCGTCGAGCGCATCTCCGAGCCGCAGGGCGAGGAGGAGGCGAACGGTGACGATGTTCCGAGAGAAGGCGCGGAGGTTTCGACCGAACCGGGCGGCGACAGCCAGTGATGTTCAGGTGCTGCCGGCCAGATCCTTGGCACGTGGAAGTAATGTAGAGATAAAAGCCGGGTCAATCCCGGCTTTTTTCTTAAAGCGCGTTACGATCTTTCAAAATCGCTTCCCGCCTACGCCTAACCGCTGTATGCTTTTCGCGCGGCAGTTTTAGCTGCGGCCGAACGGCGTGAAGCGGTCGTCGCGATCTTCCATGCGCACGCGTTGCGCTTCGTGGTGGATGCCGAATGCAGTGGCGATAAGCATGGCAATCGTCATGGCGGCGGCAAGCATGAAAATCATCATTGTTTTAATCTCCTGCGCCTAACAACGCTTACATGGGGCTTTGGTTTCATCTTCTGAAGAGCCACCTTCGGTTACAGCCGTTGAACCTTTCGTGATTATGCTGTTTATCTGGCGTTCATTTCGTGAAAGCCGCATTCAACTTGCTTCAGCCAAACCGCTCGATAGGGTAGCCGAGCGGCAACGCCTGCTGCGAAGGGATGAGCGTTCGAATCTTTTGGTCGGGGCGCCCTGGATGGTCGATGCCGGCCTGACCTGAATCTCAACACACCCTTAAAAGTGCCCGGATCCTTCAGATTCGCTTCCCGCGCTTTATGTCCCTGAAAGTCGTTCCGATTTCCGGACCGATGCTGTAGAACCGCCAACCATGACAGAGCGCATCGCCCTTTATGCAGGGTCCTTCGACCCGTTGACCAACGGCCATCTCGATGTCTTGAAGGCGTCGCTGGCGGTCGCCGACCTGGTTTACGCGGCCATCGGCATCCAGGCGTCGAAGACGCCGCTGTTTTCATTCGAGGAACGCGCCGCACTCGTGGAGGCGGCCGCCGCCGAGCAGTTCGGCAGCGACGGCAAACGCATCCGTGTTGTTTCATTCCAGGGCCTGGTCATCGATGCGGCTCGCAAGCACGGCGCCTCGATCATGATCCGCGGCCTGCGCGACGGCACCGATCTCGACTACGAGATGCAGATGGCCGGCATGAACGAGACCATGGCGCCGGAATTGCAGACGGTTTTCCTGCCGGCGAGCCCCTCGGTCCGCACCATTACCGCCACACTTGTCCGCCAGATAGCCTCGATGGGCGGCGACATCCGCCCCTTCGTGCCTGAAGCTGTGGCCAAAGCCCTGCAAGACAAAATTCGCCAAATAAACTGGTTCGAGGAGACAAACCCCCATGCAGCTGAAAAAGCTCGCTTCAACATTCATTGTCCTTGCCGGTCTGGTTGCCGGGTGCAATGCGGCCTTCGCGGCCGACCCTGAGAACACCATGATCATCACGCTGAAGGATGGCGACGTGACGATTGCGCTTGCGGCCCGACCTGGCGCCTAAGCATGTCGCGCAGATCAAGGCGCTGGTGCGCGAAGGCGCCTACGACAACGTCGCCTTCCACCGGGTCATCGACGGCTTCATGGCGCAAACCGGCGACGTGCAGTTCGGCGACATGAGCGAAGGCTTCGACGCCGACCGCGCCGGCACCGGCGGTTCCGACAAGCCGGACCTGCCGGCCGAATTCACGCCTGAGCACTATGTGCGCGGCACCGTTGGCATGGCGCGCGCGCAGAGCCCGGATTCGGCGAATTCGCAGTTCTTCATCATGTTCGCGCCGGCGCCGCCGCTGGAAAACCAATACACGGTCGTCGGCAATGTCGAGAGCGGCATGGACCTCGTCGACAAGATCAAGAAGGGCGATCCGAGCGCAGAATGGGGTTGTCAGCGACCCCGACCGCATGATCAAGGTCCGCATCGCTGCGGACAAGTAAAAATCCCGCATCCCCGCCGACGGTAACAGACCAAGCATCGCTGACGGCGGTCAAACTGGCGCGAACATCGCCAACAACAAAACGCTTCGCTTAGCCGCGGACGCAACGGTAGACAGAAAGGAACTGGCTCATGGCCGAAATCAAGGATCCGGAAAACACGCTCCTCATGGAAACCACCAAGGGGAAAGTCGTTATCGAGCTGTTTCCGGACCTGGCTCCAGGCCATGTCGGCCGGATCAAGGAACTGACCCGCGAGGGCGCCTATGACGGCGTCGTCTTCCACCGCGTCATCGACGGCTTCATGGCCCAGACCGGCGACGTCAAGTTCGGCAAGTCCGGCGGCAAGGACTTCAACCCCAGCCGCGCGGGCATGGGCGGCTCCGACAAGCCGGACCTCAAAGCCGAGTTCTCCAACATGAACCACGCCCGCGGCACCTGCTCGATGGCGCGCGCGCAGAACCCGAATTCGGCGAATTCGCAGTTCTTCATCTGCTTCGAGGATGCCGGCTTCCTCAACCGCCAGTACACGGTCTGGGGCCAGGTGATCGAAGGCATGGACAATGTCGACAAGATCAAGCGCGGCGAGCCGGTGCAGGATCCCGACAAGATCGTCTCGATGAAGGTCGCAGCCGACGCCAAGGCTGCCTGAACGGGGCAACTCAGATGATGGGCGTTCTCTGGTCGCTGCTCGGCGTTCTGGCGGGCGCCTTCATTGCCATGCAGGCGCCCATCAACGCGCAACTGGCGCGTGGGCTAGGCCTGCCGGTGGCGGCGGCGGCATTTTCGTTTCTGTCCGGCGCCGTCGTGCTTGGCATCGTCTCACTGGTGATGACGCGGGCGCAGGAGGTTTCGATCGACTGGCGGGCGCCGGCGCTGTGGCTGTTCGTCGTCGGCGGTTTCCTGGGCGCGGCCTACGTCACCAGCGCGGTCATCCTGACGCCGCGCCTGGGTGCGGCGTCGCTGATGGCCTTCCTGGTCACCGGCCAACTGCTCGCCGGCATGCTGATCGACCGGGTCGGCTTCCTGGGCGTGGCCGTTCGTGAAATCTCCATGGGCAGGATCGCTCGGCGCTCTGCTTCTGCTCGCCGGGGCGCTGATGATCCGTATCTACTGATGCGCGTCGACCTTTTCGATTTCGAGCTTCCCGAAGAGCCGCATCGCGCTGCGCCCGGCCGAGCCGCGCGATGCGGCACGTCTGCTTGTTGTCAAGCCTGGTGAACGCGCCTGCCGACCGTGCCGTCGGCGACCTGCCGGGCCTGCTGGAGCCTGGCGACGTGCTGGTCTTCAACGACACGCGGGTCATCCCGGCGCAACTGACCGGTATCAGGCAGCGCGGCGAGGCGATTGCCCATGTCGACGCCACCTTGCATATGCGCGTTGCGCCCGACCGGTGGCTCGCTTTCATGCGGCCGGCCAAACGCCTGGCCGACGGCGACCGCATCCGTTTCGGCCATGACGGCAATGCCTGCTTCCTCGGCAATCTCGACGCAACCGTGCTGGATAAAGCGCGATGCGGGCGAGGTCCTGCTCGGCTTCGACCTCTCCGGCGCCTTCCTCGACGAGGCGCTGCATGCGGTCGGCCATATCCCGCTGCCGCCCTACATCGCCTCGAAGCGCCCCGACGACGCGCGCGACCTCACCGACTACCAGACCGTCTATGCAAAGGACGAGGGCGCGGTCGCGGCCCCCACCGCCGGCCTGCATTTCACGCCAGAGCTGTTTTCGGCACTCGACGCCCGGGGCATCGAGCGCCGCTTCGTGACGCTGCATGTCGGCGCCGGCACCTTCCTGCCGGTCAAGGCCGACGACACGGCGGACCACAAGATGCATGCCGAGATCGGCCATATCTCGCGCGAAACCGCCGATGCGCTGAATGCCGCGCGGGCGAGAAGGCCGGCGCATCGTCGCTGTCGGCACCACGTCGCTCAGGCTGATCGAAAGTGCGGCGCGCGACGATGGCAGGGTCGAGCCGTGGTCGGGCCCCACCTCGATCTTCATCACACCGGGCTACCGCTTCAAGGCGGTTGACGTGCTGATGACCAATTTCCATCTGCCGCGCTCGACGCTGTTCATGCTGGTCTCGGCCTTCGCCGGGCTGGAGACCATGCGCGACGCCTATCGTCACGCCATCGAGAACCGCTACAGATTCTACTCCTATGGAGATGCGAGCCTGCTGTTTCGAGAGGAGGAATGACGATGGACGAGGACCTGCTGAGGATGGACCGCGCGGCGCTGATCGCGGAGGCTGAGCGGCTGAGGGCCGGCATCCGCAAGCACCGCGATTCCACCGGGCACGACCTGTGCTGGCATCACCCCGACCTGTGGGCGCTGCTGCCGGAGCGAACGGAGCCCGCTATTGCGGTGCCGCCGTGGCCGAAATTCATGCGCGGCTGCATCCACTACCGGCAGTCCCTCGAACGGCAAGCGGCCGGCGCGCCGATCCACGACAAGGAATATGATGGCTGACACTTTCACCTTCAAACTCCTCGCCACCGACGGCAAGGCGCGGCGCGGCGAGATTTCCATGCCGCGCGGCACGGTGCGCACACCGGCCTTCATGCCGGTCGGCACCGGCGGCACCGTCAAGGCCATGTACATGGACCAGGTGCGCGGCGTCGGCGCCGACATCATCCTGGGCAATACCTATCACCTGATGCTGCGCCCGGGCGCGGAGCGTGTCGCACGCCTCGGCGGCCTGCACGATTTCGCCCGCTGGCCGCATCCGATCCTCACCGACAGCGGCGGTTTCCAGGTCATGTCGCTGGCGCAGCTTCGCAAACTCAACGAAAACGGCGTCACCTTCCGCTCGCATATCGACGGCGCGGCTTACGAAATGTCGCCGGAACGCTCGATCGAAATCCAGAGCCTGCTCGATTCCGATATCCAGATGCAGCTCGACGAGTGTGTCGCGCCTGCCGGCCAAGGAAAAAGACATCGAACGCGCCATGGAGATGTCGCTTCGCTGGGCCGAGCGCTGCAAGACGGCTTTCGGCGAGCAGCCGGGCAAGGCGATGTTCGGCATCGTGCAGGGCGGCGACAATGCAAAACTCAGGGTGCGCTCGGCCTCCGCACTTTCGGCGATGGGCCTGAAGGGTTACGCCGTCGGCGGCCTTGCCGTCGGCGAGCCGCAGCAGGTGATGCTCGAGATGCTCGACGTCACCTGTCCGGAACTACCGGCGCAAAAGCCGCGCTATCTGATGGGCGTCGGCACGCCGGACGACATCCTGAAATCGGTGGCGCGCGGCATCGACATGTTCGACTGCGTGATGCCGACCCGGGCAGGGCGCCACGGCCTTGCCTATACCTGCCGCGGCAAAGTCAACCTGCGCAACGCCCGCCATGCCGACGATCCGCGTCCGCTAGACGAGGAAAGCGATTGCCCGGCGGCGCGAGACTATTCCCGCGCCTACCTGCATCACCTGGTGAAGTCTCAGGAAGCGTTGGGGGCCATGCTCCTGACCTGGAACAACCTCTCCTACTACCAGCGGCTCATGCAGGATATCCGCGACGCGATCGAGGCGAGGCAGTTCACCGAGCGCGCCGCGGCAATCACCGAAGGCTGGGCGAGGGGCGATCTGGCGCCGGTATAGCGGCCGGATCGCCTTTCGGCGCTATGTCAGTAGTTCGGTGTGAAGCCTGCGTCGCTCCTTACGCCCCATTTTCCACCAGCGCGGCGAGTTGTCCGGCGACCGTGCCCCAGCCGTCGTAAAAGCCCATCTTTTCATGCATGTCGCGGTCGGCGCTGCTCCTGTGCATGGCGCGGGCGACATAATCGGTGCCGTCGGCATGGTCTTTCATCGTGATGATCGCTGTCATGAAAGGCTGCTCGGCCGGCCGCCATCCGCCCAGCAGAGCGTCGGTGAAAACGACCCGCTGGCCTTCCTCGACGGCCAGGAAGCAGGCGGCGACATGGGGTACGAAATCGCCGCCATCTTCGCTGATATGCGTCACGAACGCGCCGCCAGGTTTGAGGTCCATGCTCACGACCTTGCATCTGGCGGGCTTGGGAACCCACCACTGCTCGAAGCTCGCCGGGTTGGTCCAGGCTTTCCAAACGGCCGAGCGCGGCGCCCTGATCACCCGCGATATGGTCAGGTCGAGTTCTGGATTTGTCGATTGGTTCATTTGATGTCTTCCTGTTCCTGAATGACGAACTGTTCGAGCCGGTCGGTGCGGCCTTCCCAGATGGCGCGCTGCGCATCGAGCCATGTTTCGACCGCGGCAAACTGCTTCTTCTCGATAACGCAGGTGCGCACGCGGCCCTGCTTGGCGGTGTGGATCAGCCCGCTGTCCTCCAGCTGATGGATGTGTTTCATGAACGACGGCAAAGCCATGTCGAATGGCCTAGCCAGGTCGCTAATCGATGCCGGGCCTTTTCCCAGCCGGCCGATGACCGCGCGGCGCGTCGGGTCGGCAAGCGCGTGAAAGATGCCGTTCAACTGCTCTTGATACTGTTCCATAAGGCTAAGTATCAGCATAAAACACTTAGCGCAACAGCTAAGTGTTGATGCGCCAGACAGCCGGGAAATGCATCGACCCTAGCAGTGGCAAAAAAAATCAGGTGCTGAGCGAATTGGAGGCGCGCAGGCTGACGCCGGTGATACGGAACTTGCCGTCAGGCTGCAGTTCCAGCGTGTAGACGGCTTCATAATCCTTGCCGTCCGGCCCGACGATCATCACCTGCTGGATGATAGAGGACGTGCTGAGTTCCTGAACTTTCCCGAACGCATAGTTGCGCGGCCTGTAGACCGGCTGGTAGGCGGAGGTGACCATGCTCATGAAAGTGTCGAGCGTCGGAAAAATCCGCTTCACGTTGGGCGCGGCGTAGCTGTAGGCGCCTTCATTGTCGCCGGCGAGAAACGCCTTGAGCTGGCCTTCGATGGCGCCCTGCGCGGACTTCACCTCGGCGTCGCCGGCAAGGGCGGGGCAGGCCGCCGTGAAAAAAGCAAAGGCAAAAAGGGCTCGGCGCATCGCTGTCTCCCGTCCTCCTTGTTTTTGCAACTCCCAAGGCAAAACCGGTATCCGCTTTCCTGGAATTGCCGTGCGGGCACACCCGCGCGCCCATCATAACATACGGCGAAGAAACGGACCGGGTTTCATCCAGGCATGGATTCTGCTTCGCATTAGGAAAGCGCAGGGCTCCGCCGCTGCCCAAGAGCGCCGCAAGCCGCAGGCAAACTGCCGTCGAATTGGGCAGGCACGCTCCGGCCGGCTGCTCTTGCATCGCAAGTGTGCGATTTCACTTGCTTTTCCGCCGTGACGCCGTTGAAATGGCGTCATAGGGGAGAACTGCGTGACGGCATTCGATGAGATGCACCCCGAAGATACGGGGTTGCGCAAACCATATTCGGCTTACGATCGCTGGTTCCAGGCCCAGGACCCCACAAGGCTTACCGAAAAAATGCGCGACGCCGAGCGCGTCTTCCGCAAGACGGGCATCACCTTTGCCGTCTATGGCGAGGAAGAGGCGGCGGAGCGCCTGATCCCCTTCGACATCGTGCCACGCATCATTTCCGGGTCCGAATGGCGGCGGCTCACGCAAGGCATCGAGCAGCGGGTGCAGGCGCTCAACGCCTTCCTCGACGACATCTACCACCGCCAGGAAATCCTGCGCGCCGGCCGCGTGCCGAAGGAACTGATCGCCTCGAACGAGGCCTTCCTGCCGGAAATGATCGGCGTGAGGCCGCCGAAAGGCGTCTACACCCACATCATCGGCGTCGACATCGTGCGCATCGCCGAGGACGAATTCTACGTGCTCGAAGACAATGCGCGCACGCCCTCCGGCGTCTCCTACATGCTGGAGAACCGCGAGACGATGATGCAGCTCTTCCCCGAACTGTTCCAACGGGTGAAGGTGCGGCCGGTCGAGAACTATCCGCAGCTTTTGCGCCAGTCGCTGTCGGCGGTGAAGCCCGACAACGCGCGCGACGCGCCGCGTGTCGCGGTGCTGACGCCGGGCAGCTACAACTCCGCCTATTTCGAACACGCGTTCCTTGCCGACCAGATGGGCGTCGAACTGGTCGAAGGGCAAGATCTCAGGGTGATCGACGGCCACGTGGCCATGCGCACCACCGAGGGCTACAAGCAGATCGACGTGCTCTATCGCCGCGTCGACGACGCCTATCTCGACCCACTGACCTTCAAGTCAGACTCCACGCTCGGCGTCCCCGGCATCATGGACGTCTACCGCTCCGGCAACATCACCATCGCCAACGCACCGGGGACCGGGATTGCCGACGACAAGGCGATCTATTCCTACATGCCCGAAATCGTCGAATTCTACACCGGCCGCAAGGCGATACTCGGCAACATCCCGACCTGGCGCTGCTCCGAACCCGACAGCCTGAAATATGTGATGGAGCATCTGGCCGAGCTGGTGGTGAAGGAAGTGCACGGCTCCGGCGGCTACGGCATGCTGGTCGGCCCGGCGGCCTCGAAGAAGGAGCGCGAGGATTTCGCCAAGAAGCTGATGGCGCGGCCATCCAACTACATCGCCCAGCCGACGCTCTCGCTGTCGACCTGCCCGATCCTAACCGAAAAAGGGCTGGCGCCGCGCCATGTCGATCTGAGGCCGTTCGTGCTGGTCTCCGACCGCATCCAGATCGTGCCCGGCGGCCTGACCCGCGTGGCCCTGAAAGAGGGATCGCTTGTGGTCAATTCCTCGCAGGGCGGCGGCACGAAGGATACGTGGGTGCTGGATGATTAGGAGTGAGCGAATAGGAGTAGTGAGTAGTGAAAGGGTCAGACGACGACGGTAGAGACTTGCTTGTTTGGAAGGCGGCTATCGAACTCGCCGTTGATTGCTATGCAGTTATCAAGACGTTTCCGAACAGCAAGATCTACGGAATGATGTCGCAGGTTCGGCGGTCGTCAGCCTCCGTCGCTGCAAATATTGCCGGGAACACAGAGGTTCGTTCATTCAGTTTCTGAGGGTTGCGCAGGGCTCCCTCAAAGAGTTGGAGACGCATGTGATCTTGTGTGGAAGGGTTAATTTGATAGTCGAAAGCGAAGTCTTTCGGCTGCTGACGCAGTCTGAGGATCTTGGCAAAATGCTGCGTGCAATGATTTACAGCCTGCAGCGGAAGTCCTGACATGTCCACTACTCACTACTCACTACTCACTATTCCCTTTTTCTCACGCCGAGAGGCGGCCCGCTAATGCTCCTCGGCCGCACCGCCAATGGCCTCTACTGGATGAGCCGCTACATCGAGCGCACGGAGAACATGGCGCGGTTGCTCGACGCCGGCCTGCGCATGGCGCTGACGCGCACGGCAAGTTCCTCGGACGAATGGAATTCGGTGCTGCTCAGCGCCGGCGCCGAGCATGCTTTCAACCAGAAACATCAGGAGATTACGGCCGAAACCGTATCCGATTTCCTGCTCCGCGACCCGGCCAACCCGTCGAGCGTCATGGTGGCGATCGAGACAGCGCGCAACAATGCCCGCATGGTGCGCACAGCGCTGACGCGCGAAACCTGGGAATCGATCAACGAAGCCTGGATGGCGCTGAAGCGCATGCTGGCGAGCCCGGTCGACCAGCGTGAACTGCCGAGCGTGCTGGACGCCATCAAGCGCGAGACGGCGCTGATCCGCGGCTCGCTGCATGGCACCGCGCTGCGCAACGAGAATTTCGACTTCGCCCAGCTCGGCACCTTCATCGAACGCGCCGACAACACCGCGCGCATCCTCGACGTCAAATATTATGTGCTGTTGCCGTCGATCGCCTGGGTCGGTTCCACGCTCGACAACTACCAATGGGAATCGATCCTGCGTTCGGTCGCCGCGCACCGTTCCTACCGCTGGGTCTATGAAGCCGACTACCGGCCGACCAACATCGCAGATTACCTCATCCTCAACGGCCGTATGCCGCGCTCGCTCGCCTTCTGCTACCTGAACATTTCGGAAAGCCTGTCCTACCTGGAAAAGGACTACGGCACGCGCCACTGCTGCCACGACACGCTCGACCAGACGCTCTCCAAGCTCAGGGTGAACTCGATCAAGGACATTTTCGATTCTGGCCTGCACGAGTTCCTGATCGATTTCATCCGCGACAACAACCGGCTGGGCGATGAGGTCGCACAGAACTTCCGCTTCTACTGACGGCGAGACCGCATGCTTCTGAAAATCTCCCACCGCACCGAATACCGGTACGATGCTCCGGTTCTTTACGCGCTGCAGCGGTTGCGGCTGGTGCCCTATGGCGGCCCGGCGCAGACCATCAAGGCATGGTCGCTCACCATAGACGGCGCGCGCGAGGAGGTGCGTTTCACAGATCATTTTGGCAACGACACCCGCCTGTTGAGCGTCGAGGGCGATCCGCATGTCATCAGCGTCGAAGCATCTGGCGAGGTCGAGACCCACGACACGGCCGGCGTCATGGGCGCGCATCGCGGCTTCGCGCCGCTGTGGCTGTTTGGCAGCGAGACGCGCCTCACCGCGGCAGGCGACGGCATCCGCGCGCTGGCGGGTGGCGTTGGCGGCGGCGCCGACCTCGACCGGCTACACCGGCTGATGGGAAACATCCGCGAGCGTGTCGCCTACACGGTCGGCGCCACTGATTCCGGAACTTCAGCCGAGGAGGCGCTGCTCCAGGGCACCGGCGTGTGCCAGGACCACACGCATATTTTCACATCGGCCGCCCGGCTGCTCGGTTTCCCCGCGCGCTATGTCAGCGGCTACCTGATGATGAACGACAGGCTCGACCAGGTCGCCACCCACGCCTGGGCGGAAGCCCATGTCGCCAATCTCGGCTGGGTCGCCTTCGATGTCGCCAACGGCATTTCCGCCGACGCGCGCTACGTCCGCGTCGCAACCGGCCGCGACTACCGCGAAGCCATGCCGGTCTCCGGCATTCGGCTTGGACAAGGCGCAAGAACAGCTTGCAGTCCACATCACTGTGGAGCAGTAATCGCCTGAATCAGAAGGCAATCAGTGAGATTCGATGACCTATTGCGTCGGCCTCAGGATCGATAGCGGCCTCGTCTTTATGTCGGACACGCGCACCAACGCGGGCATCGATTCCATCTCGACCTTCCGCAAGATGCACGTCTGGGAGGAGCCGGGCGAGCGCGTGATCGTGCTTCTGACCGCCGGCAACCTCGCCACCACACAGTCGGTCGTCAGTCTGCTCGACGAACGCTCCAAGTCGATCGCCGACCGGGTGACGACCTTGCTGGAGACGCCATCCATGTACCAGACCGCCCGGCTGGTCGGGAATACGGTCAAGGAGGTCATCTCCAGTCACGCGGACGCCGGCCAGAAGGCGGATTCCTACTTCAACGCTTCGTTCATCCTCGGCGGCCAGATCAAGGGCACGCCGCCACGGCTCTTCCAGATCTATCCGGAAGGCAACTTCATCGAGTGCAGCGAGGACACGCCGTTCTTCCAGATCGGCGAGACCAAATACGGCAAGCCGATCATCGTGCGCGCCTATGACCACGCCATGAGTTTCGCCGAAACCGCGAAGCTGCTGCTCGTTTCGTTCGATTCGACGCTGAAATCCAACCTTTCGGTCGGTCTGCCGCTCGACCTGATGTTCTACGAGAAGGACACGATGAGGATCGGCTTCAAGAAGCGCATCGGCATCGACGATCCCTATTACCGCACCAGTCTCCGACGGCTGGTCGAACGCGCTGAAGAACGCCTTCAAAAGCCTGCCGGATTTTCCTGAAACGTGACCGTCGCCGCCGGCTTCCATTCCGAATTTTTCGGAATGGAACAAGTTAGTACCCGACGAGCACGCTTTGGGCGGGGGGGCTTGGGATCACGCGCCCGCCGGGTTTGCCGTTCGGAGTCGAAGAGCGGCCAACCGACAATGGAACTTTTGAGCGCTCTACACCATCAGGTGTTTTGCTAGAATTTTTATCGGGACTTTCCTTTAGGCCAGACAGCCGGGCACCCCAATTATGCGGTGGCGCGCGAAGTCGTCCGGCCGCTCTAAGTTGTTGTTTTATCGCATTTCCGAACCGGAAAGACCGCTGGGCGCTTTTCTCGGAAACGCGCTGCGCCGAAAATCTCTGCTAGTGATTGCATCATCACGCACAAACGCGCCAAGGAGCCTTCATGAACCCCGACGAATTCCGCGACTGGTCCACAAAGGCTGCCGAATGGGGCGTCGCCTATCGCGAGACGCTGCGCGAGAGGCCGGTGCGGGCGCAGACGCAGCCCGGCGATATTCTTGCACAGATCGCCGCGTCGCCGCCGGAAGCGGCCGAGCCGATGGAGAAGATCTTCGCCGATTTCGAGGAGAAGATCGTGCCCGGCATGACGCATTGGCAGCATCCGCGCTTCTTCGCCTATTTCCCCGCCAATGCCGCGCCGGTATCGGTGGTCGCGGAATACCTCGTCACGGCCATGGCCGCACAATGCATGCTGTGGCAGACGTCGCCGGCCGCCACCGAGCTTGAGACGCGCATGGTCGACTGGATGCGCCAGGCGCTCGGCCTTCCCGGCGGTTTTTCCGGCGTTATCCAGGATTCGGCTTCTTCCGCCACGCTTGCCGCGGTCTTGGTGATGCGCGAGCGCGCGCTCGGTTGGGAGGGCAACAGCCACGGCCTGTCCGGCCAAGCGCCAGTGCGCATCTATTGCTCCGGTCAGGTCCATACCTCGATCGACCGCGCCATCTGGGTGTCGGGCATCGGCGAGCAAAATCTCGTGCGCATCGCTTCGGGCGGCCCACTGCACGGCATGGACCTCGCCGCACTTGAGGCGGCAATCGTCGCGGACAAGGCGACCGGGCTGCTGCCAGCCGGCATCATCGCCTGCGTCGGCGGCACCAGCATAGGTGGCACCGACGACATTGCCGGCGTCTCGGCAATCGCCGCCCGCCACGGTCTCTACCTGCATGTCGACGCCGCCTGGGCCGGCTCGGCGATGATCTGTGAAGAGTTCCGCCACTACTGGAAAGGCGTCGAGGGAGCCGATTCCATCGTCTTCAACCCGCACAAATGGCTCGGAGCGCAGTTCGACTGCTCCATCCAGTTCTTGCGCGAGCCGGAGAGTCTGGTGAAGACGCTGGCGATCCAGCCGGAATATCTGAAAACCCACGGCAAGGACGGCATCGTCAACTATTCCGAATGGTCGGTGCCCCTCGGCCGGCGGTTCCGCGCGCTGAAACTGTGGTTCCTGCTCAGGGCGCATGGCCTGGAGGGTCTGCGCAGCATGATCCGCAATCACGTGCGCTGGAGCGAAAGCCTTGCGATGCGGCTGGCCCGCACCCCGGGCTTCGAGATCGTCTCGCAGCCGATGCTGTCGCTGTTCTCGTTCCGCCACCAGCCGCAGGCAGGTGAGGATGCCGACCGGCACAATCTCGACCTCGTCAACACCATCAACGACGACGGCCGCATTTATCTTACCCAGACCCGGGTGGACGGCCGCGTCGCCATCCGCTTCCAGGCCGGCCAGTTCGAGACGACCGAAGCCGACATCGATACGGCCCTCGAGGTCATCGTAGAGATGGCCAACAGGTGATAGAGCAGCCAACGCTTCCAGCATCGGATTTCTCCGAAAACCGCTGCGCACTTTCGGTCCGATACTCTTATGACGGCTGGATGCGGAAATCAGCTCCCTCGGGCAGCAACTGGCCACCATCGACGACGATGGTCGTGCCAGTGATATAGCCGGCGTCGTCGGAGGCGAGAAACAGGAAGGCGTTGGCTACGTCGCGCGGCTTGCCGAGCCGCCCCAGCGGCACGGCATCCTCCATGCTTTTGATGAAGGCCGCGTCGCGGTGCATCTGCATGCCCTCGGTCAGGATATTGCCCGGTTCGACGCCGTTGACGGTGATGCCATAGCCGGCGAACTCCAGCGCCGCTGCACGGATGAAACCGTTGATGCCGGCCTTGCTTGCCGAGTAATGGCCATGTCCGGGGCTGGTCACGTGCGGTCCGGTGATCGACGAGGTAAACAGCATGCGGCCGGAATGCTGCGCCTTCATCGGGGTGAGCGCCGCGCGGGCGGCATTGAAGGAGCCGCGCAGATTGACGGCCATGACGCGGTCCCAGTCGTCGGGGCTGGTCTGCTCGATCAGCTGCCAGGGGTAGACGCCGGCGTTCTGGACGACGATGTCGAGCCGGCCGTGCCTTTCCATCGCCACCGCCACCGCCGCCTCGGCATCGGCCATTCTGGAAATATCCGTGTGGACGAAGGTCGCGCCGAGTTCGTTTGCGGTCTGCCGCGCGACGTCGGCCTCGACGTCGGCAAGCACCAGGCTTGCGCCTTCCTCGGCGAACCGCTCCGCGATGCCTCTGCCGATGCCGCGGGCGGCCCCGACGATCAACGCGATCCTGTCTTGCAGCCTTCCAGTCATGCGAGCCTCTGGCGAATGCCTTGTTTGAACGTGTCGAGCATGACGGCGGCCAGCACCAGCAGCCCATGAATGACCTGTGTGAAATTGGCGGGCAGTCCCATCAGGTTGATCGCCGTGTTGATCGATGACAGCAACAGGACGCCGGCATAGACGCCGGGCAGGGACCCGACGCCGCCCTTCAGGCTGACGCCGCCGATCACCACGGCGGCGAAGGCGTTGAACAGAAGGCCGACGCCCAGATTGGCGGTGGCGCCGGAGGTGCGGATCGCCAGCAGCCAGCCCGCCAGCCCGGCGATGGCGCCCGCCAGCACGAAGGCGATGATCAGGTTGCGCTTGACGCGGATACCGGCGCGGAAGGTGGCGGTCTCGTTGCCGCCGATCATCACCAAGTGCCGACCGAATGGCGTCTTGGCCATGATCAGCGAAAAGACGACGAAGCAAAGGATGGCGATCCAGGCGGTCAGTGGCAGGCCGAGAAGGCGCTGGATGCCAAACCAGCGGATGGCGGGCGCCAGATCCTGCGCGGAGCGTCCGCCCGAAACGGCGAGAACCAGGCCGCGCACCCAGATATAGGCGGCGAGCGTGATGATGAAGGCATTCATCCTGGCTTGCACGATGAGATAGCCGTTCAGCGAGCCGACAAGGGCGCCGACGGAAAGCGCGACCAGCAACGAAACCGGCACCATCAGCCATTCGGGATGCAACTGCACGCCCATGCCGATCCCGGCCGAGCAGAACAGAATGCCGACCGCCATGGCGCCGAGAGCTGCCACCGATTCCACCGAAAGGTCCATGTGGCCGGCGATGATGACCAGGGCCAGCCCGATCGACATGACGCCGAGCACGCTCGACGCCTCGATGATGTTGGCGAAGATTCCGAGCTGGAAATAGTTGGGAATGAACAGCGAAAAGATAGCCAGCACGAAAATCAGCATGAACCAGACGAGGTTGTCGAGCACGAATTCAAGGGCGCGTCTGGTGCGTGGGTTCATGTGGGTTTCTCGGTCGTGAATGGTATTTGCATCAAGCCGCGCAGGCTTGCGCCAACTGGAATTCCCCCTCTTCGTCACGCGCAGCGAGACGGAGAGGGGGATATTGCGTCGGCAGGTGAAATATCACTCCACCGATTTCACCGTGTCGGACGGCGGCTTCAGGTTGCCCCAGAAGGCGGGATTGTCGACGTTTTCCTTGCTGATTGCGGCACCCGGGATCTTGATGTTCGGCCCCCAGGCTTCCTTGGTCACCGTGGACTTGAGACCAAGCACGTCATATTCACCGGGCTTGATCTCCTGTTTGCCGACGATCTTGTCCATGAACATGGCGACGGCCGCCGCCTGGGCATAAAGCGGCTGTTCGACCTCTACGTTCAGCCAGCCCTTGCGGATCAGGTCGAGACCGACGGGCGCGCCGTTCGAGCTCATCATCAAGACGTCACCGGGCTTTTTGCCGGCGGCTTCCAGCGACGCCACTGCCGCGACGGAAAGATGCGCCGCGTGGCTGAAGATAAGGTCGATGTCGGGATTGGCGAGCATTTGGTCGGAAACGATGGTGCCGGCATTGCTGGCTTCCCACTGCATGGCAGGGTTGGAGATGATCGTCACCTCGGGAAACGCCTTCATCTTCTCCTCGAAGCCCTTCTGGATATCGAGCGTGTAGGGATCGCCGGGGTCACCCAGAACCTGCAGGATTTTTCCCTTCACGGAGCCGTTCTTCGCGGTGAGCAGCTTCTGGGCCTGCTCGGCCGCGACATGGCCGATTTCGACCGTGCCCGCGACAGAAGTGAAGTCGGACGGCGTCGAGGTGATCTGGCGGTCGAACTCGACCACCGGGATGCCGGCGGCGCGGGCGGCCTCGATGGACGGCTTCAGGGCGTTGAAGTCGACGGCGGCAAGGATGATTGCCGCGGGCTTCAGCGCGATGACGTCGTTCATCTGGCTTTGCTGGCCGTCTGTCTTGTTGTCGGCGTTCAGCGTTTTCATTTCATAGCCGACCTGCTTCAGGAACATTTCCAGCGCGCTCACAGAGCCGGTTTGGAATTCGTCGAGCAGGGTGGGAACCAGGTAGTAGACCGTGCCCTTCGTCTGCGCGAAGGCCGGCATCAGCGTCGCGAGGCAGAGTGCTGCGACGCTGAACAAGGCTAGAAGTATTCGCTTCATGATCAAGTTCCTCCTGTTGCGCCGGACTCCCTGTTTTTGCCTCAGCCAGCCGGTCCGGCACCGGCGAGAGTTTCCCCGGTGATCATGTTGATCACCGCATCGGGACTGGTTTTGCCGCGCGCAACATCGCCCGCCACGACGCCATGGCGGATCACCACGATCCGGTCGGCGACCTGAAAGGCCTGTTGCATGATGTGGGTGATGATAACGACGCCGATGCCCTGGCTTGCCACCTTGCGGATCATTTCGAGCCCGCGCCGCGTCTGGTCGACGCCAAGGGCTGCGAACGGTTCGTCGAGAAGCACCAGCTTGCCGCCCCAGTGAACAAAGCGGTTGAGTTCAATGGCCTGCCGCTGGCCGCCCGAAAGATGCTCCACCTTGCTGCGCAGCGACGGGATGCGCGTGCCCGCACTTGCCAGCGCTTTCTCCACCACCGTCTCCATGGCGCGCTCGTCGAGGACGGGGACGCCGAGAACCTTTCGGGTCATCTCGCGGCCCATGAAGAAGTTGGCGACCACGTCGACATTGGTGCACAGCGAAAGGTCCTGGTAGACGGTCTCTATGCCGGCGGCCTTGGCCTCGGCGGGCGTTTTGGCGAGGAAATCCTTGCCTTCGAACAGCATCTTTCCCGATGTCGGTTCAAGCCCGCCCGAAATGATCTTGACCAGCGTCGACTTGCCGGCGCCGTTGTCGCCCAGCAGCGCCACAACCTCGCCCTTGCCCATCGAAAAACTGATGCCGCGCAGCGCTTCGATGGCGCCGAAATTCTTGCGGATGTCCTCCAGCACCAGAAGCGGTTCGCTCATGCCGCAATTCCCTTGCCTGGCAGGGAGGCCCGCCCGCTTGGGCGTTCGCCTGTGAACATCTGGCCGAAACGCGGCGACAGCACGCCGATAACGGCAAGGGCTGCGGCCCCGCGCAACACCGAATGCTGGCCGCCGCGCGCCACCAGCAGGCGAGGGGCGGTGCGGTCACGTCGCGCCGAAACCGAATTGGGAAGGGTTTCGACAATGCCGGCCAACCGTTCCAGCAGGGTGGCCGACGCCAGCCCGCCAATGACGATGGTTTCCGGGTCGAACAGGTTTTCGATTGTTGCGACGGTGTTGCGGAAGATCGGTGCGATGTTCTCCACCCAATCTGCTTCGCTCAGCTTCGACCGCCCCAGAGCCTCCAGCGACAGGTAGCGTTCGAGGCAGCCGCAGTTGCCGCACGGGCAGGCTTCGCCATCCGGCACGAGCGGAACGTGGCCGATCTCGCTGGCATTGCCCCAGGCGCCACGCAGCACGGTTGCCTCATGCACCATGGTTCCGCCGAGCCCGACCCCGACATAGAGGTAATAGTAGTCCGAGAAGCCGGCGCCGAGGCCGTAAAGCTGTTCGCCGAGGGCGGCCGCGGACACGTCGGTTCCCAAAAATGCCGGCAGGCCGGTGACCTCGGCAAGGCGTTCCCTGAGCGCCACGTCCTGCCAGCCATTCATCGTGGTGGGGCCGACGAAGCTCATGGAATCCACGCCGAACGGGCCGGGCATCACCATGCCGACGCCGAGCATGCGGCCGCCGGGTTTGAACCGCATCAGTTCGGAAACCTGGGCGCCAATCAGTTCGAAACCCTGGTCGGGCGTCGCGTGGGCGGCCTCCCGGTGCACGCTCTCGATGACGTCGCCATCGAGGTTGATCAGGGCCGCCTCAATCCCGAGCGGCGTGACGTGGACGCCAACCGCATAACCGCCGTCCGGGTTGATGGTCAGCGTCGTTGGCGGCAGCCCGCGCCCCTTCGGCTCCTCCCGAGTGGAGACGATATATCCCTGCTCCTCGAGTTCGCGCACGATGGTGGAGACTGTCTGGACGGTGAGGCCGACGCGTTCGGCGATATCGCCCCTCGTAATCGGCCCATGCAGGCGCACAGACTCAAGCACAATGCGCCGGTTGTACGGCCTTCCGAACCCCTGATTGGTTCCCCGAAGCGTCACGCCAAATCCCTCGCGTTACGGAAACTAAGCACCGACTATTTATTCAGTCAAATGGATTTCAAAAATTGTTCGGGCTTATTTGGAGGCAGGCAGCGTCTTGCTTGGCGCGGCTTTCCCGGCGAAGCGCGAAATCGCATTCCTGGTGAACGGATGTGGGAAAGGCGACTGGTCTGTCGGATGCCCGAGGCGCAATTTGCTGAACCGTAATGCGAAGTTGCCAAGTCACATCCATGCAGGAAGGCAAATTCGCTAAAAATCGCGGGCCATTCGCCGAATTTTCGTCGGCAGAAGCCGAAAATCTGCTGCCGGCGAGGCGTTTCGTTTGGTCGAAGCATTGACTCCAAACCACTTTCGTTTTCGAATGCAATCATAAAAAACGAAAACGGGAGCACCTGAGCCATGTATCTCACCCCGCGCCATTCGGAAATTATTCAGATGGCGAAGGACAACGGGCGGGTGCTGGTCGACGACCTTGCAACCTATTTTTCGGTAACCCCGCAGACCATCCGCAAGGATCTGAACGATCTGTGCGACCAGCGTCTCCTGACCCGGATTCATGGTGGCGCGCTGTTCCCCTCCGGCATCGAAAACATGGAGTACGAGGCGCGGCGCAAGATCGCCGCCGACGAAAAGGAGGCGATCGGCAAGGCGGCGGCGCGGTTGATCCCTGACAACGCCTCGTTGTTCATCAACATCGGCACCACCACGGAAGCCGTATCGAAAGCGCTTCTCGATCATACCGGCCTAATGATCATTACGAATAATATCAATGTTGCCAACAGGATGCGCGTTTATCCTGAGATAGAGGTCGTGATTGCGGGCGGTGTGGTCCGCGGTGCCGACGGCGGCATCGTCGGCGAGGCGGCGGTCGATTTCATCAAGCAGTTTAAGGTCGACTATGCAGTGATCGGCGCCTCGGCGATTGACCATGACGGCGCGCTGCTCGATTTCGATTTCCGCGAGGTGAAGGTCGCGCAGGCGATCATCGCCAATGCAAGGCAGGTGATCCTGGTTTCGGATTCGACCAAATTCGAACGTACCGCGCCTGTCCGCATCGGCCATCTCAGCCAGGTTGACACCTTCATCACCGACCGTTGCGACATCGAGGCGGTGCGCAAGATCTGCGGGGAGAACGAGGTCGAGCTCATCGAGACGATGCGCTGAACGCATGTCGGTTGGGCGAACCTTCTCAGCTCCCAATATTTCGTTTGACATTCGTTAGTGTTTCGAAATAATTCCAAAATGCTTTCGGTAAGCAGCCGGAATGCTGCAGTGCGAAAGCAGGGAGGACTTGTGGACGAACATCCGATCCATGACATTTTCGTCATTGGCGGCGGCATCAACGGATGCGGCATCGCACGCGACGCGGTGGGTCGCGGATACTCGGTTGTTCTCTGTGAAATGAACGACTTGGCGAGCGGGACGTCGTCCGGTTCGACCAAGCTGATCCATGGCGGCCTGCGTTATCTCGAACATTACGAGTTCCGTCTCGTCCGCGAATCCCTGATGGAGCGCGAAGTGCTCTGGAGGAACGCGCCGCACATCATCTGGCCGATGCGTTTCGTGCTTCCCTATGCCGAAGGATTGCGGCCGGCCTGGCTGATCCGGCTTGGGCTTTTCCTTTACGACCATATCGGCGGGCGCAAGGAACTGCCGGCGACGAAGACGCTTGACATGACCGCCGATCCGGCCGGCAAGCCGTTGAAAAAGCTATTTAAAAAGGCGTTTGAATATTCCGACTGCTGGGTTAACGATGCCCGTATGGTGGTGCTGAATGCGCGCGACGCCGCCGATCGCGGCGCCACAATCCGAACCCGCGCGAAGGTGGTTGGCGCCCGCCGCGACGGCGATCATTGGATCATCAGCGTCGAAAATCTGCGCAATCGGCAGGTCGAGGAGGTCAAGGCGCGGCTGATCGTCAACGCCGCCGGACCCTGGGTCGACCATGTGCTGTCGGCGGCCGTCGGCCAGAACGACGTTCATAATGTTCGCCTGGTCCAGGGCAGCCATATCGTCATCCGCAAGAAGTTCGACGATCCGAGGGCTTATTTCTTCCAGAACCGCGACGGCCGCATCATCTTCGCCATTCCCTATGAGGAGGACTTCACCCTCATCGGCACCACCGACCGCGACTATCAGGACGATCCGAAATCGGTTGCTATATCCGACGCCGAGATCGACTATCTCTGCGATGCGGCCAGCGAATATTTCAGCCAGCCAGTGAAGCGCGACGATATCGTCTGGACCTATTCGGCGGTGAGGCCGCTTTACGACGACGGCGCCTCGAAGGCGCAGGAAGCAACCCGCGACTACGTGCTGAAGGCCGAGCATCCCGAAGGCTGCGCACCCATCGTCAATATCTTCGGCGGCAAGATCACCACATACCGCCGGCTTTCGGAGGCAATGCTGGAAAAGATCGAGGATCTGCTCGGCAAGAAGGGTAAGCCGTGGACAGCGAATGCCGCTTTGCCTGGCGGGGATTTCCCGGCGAAAGGTTTTGATGCCGAAGTGAAAAAACTCAAGGATGTCTATCCATTCCTTGATTTTTCTCATGCTCGGCGGCTAACGCGCCTTTACGGGACGCGCGCCAAGACCATCCTTGGCCTCGCCAAATCGAGCGCCGATCTTGGAAGGAATTTCGGCGCCGACCTATACGAAGCGGAAATCCGCTACCTCGCCGAAAACGAATGGGCGGTCACCGCCGAGGATGTGCTGTGGCGGCGCACCAAGCGAGGACTGCGGCTGAGCAAGGAACAGGCCGCGGAACTTGATAAATTCATGCGCGGACTGGCCAACATGCATACTGCGGCTGCAGAGTAGGGCGGAGGGAAAAGCCGATGCTCGAACTCAGGAACGTTTCGAAGGTGGTGAACGCCCAGACGCACATCAGCGATGTGTCGCTGACGCTGCAGCACGGCTCGCTGAACGTGCTGCTTGGCCCCACACTTTCGGGCAAGACGAGCCTGATGCGGCTGATGGCGGGGCTCGACGCGCCGACATCGGGCTCGATCTGGTTCGACGGCGCCGACGTCACCGGCGTGCCGGTGCAGAAGCGCAAGATCGCCATGGTCTACCAGCAGTTCATCAATTACCCGGCGATGACGGTCTACGAGAATATCGCTTCGCCGCTCAGGGTGGCGGGTGTTGAGCAATCCAAGATCGATTCCGAGGTCCGGCGGGCCGCGGAACTGCTTCGGCTAACGCCTTATCTCGACCGCACACCGCTCAACCTGTCGGGCGGCCAGCAACAGCGCACGGCGTTGGCCCGCGCCATCGTGAAGAACGCCGGCCTGGTGCTGCTCGACGAGCCGCTCGCCAACCTGGACTACAAGCTGCGCGAGGAACTGCGCGCTGAATTGCCGAAAATCTTCGCCGCCTCTGGCACCATTTTCGTCTATGCGACGACCGAGCCGCACGAGGCGCTGCTGCTCGGCGGCAACACGGCGACATTGGCGGAAGGACGCGTCACCCAGTTCGGGCCGACCATCGAGGTGTTCCGCATGCCGGACGACCTGATCACCGCCAAAACCTTCTCCGATCCGCCGCTCAACACCATCGTGCTGCGCAAATCGGGCAAGGGGTTCCAGCTCGATGGCGGGGTCAGCCTGCCGGTGCCAGCGGAGTTTTCGCACATCGCCGATGGCTCCTACACGATCGGCTTCCAACCGCACCATCTCTCGCTTGCGCGGCCGAACGCGGAGTCGGTGCCAGTGCGCGCCAAGGTGACCGCGACCGAGATCACCGGCTCGGAAAGCTTCGTGCATCTCGATTTCGCCGACGTGCGCTGGGTGATGCTGGAGCACGGCATCCACCATTTCGAAGCCGACGAGATGATCGATGTGTTCATCGACCCGCGGCACCTGATGGTGTTCGACAGCGACGGCCGCTCGGCCGCCGCTGCGCGGAACCTGGCGGCTTAGGAGGGCGCGAGATGGCTCGAATCGACCTCAATCACATCCGCCACTCTTATGTGGCGAACCCGAAGTCCGAGGCGGACTATGCGCTCAAGGAAGTGCATACGAGCTTCGCCGACGGCGGCGCCTATGCGTTGCTGGGGCCTTCCGGCTGCGGCAAGACCACGCTCCTGAACATCATTTCCGGCCTGTTGCGCGCCTCGCACGGCCAGCTCCTGTTCGACGGCGTCGACGTCAACAACCTGTCGACGCAGGAACGCAACATCGCGCAGGTGTTCCAGTTCCCGGTCATCTACGACACCATGACCGTTTACGACAATCTGGCGTTTCCGCTTCGCAACCGCGGCATCGCCGAAGCCGATGTCGACCGCAAGGTGCGCGAGATCCTCGAGATGATCGACCTCGCAAGCTGGTCGAAGAAAAAGGCGCGCGGCCTGACCGCCGACCAGAAGCAGAAGATCTCGCTCGGCCGCGGCCTGGTGCGCTCCGACGTCAACGCCATCCTGTTCGACGAGCCGCTCACCGTCATCGACCCGCATATGAAATGGATGCTGCGCTCACAGTTGAAGCAATTGCACCGCCGCTTCGGCCACACCATGGTCTACGTCACCCACGACCAGACCGAGGCGCTGACCTTCGCTGAGAAGGTCGTGGTCATGTTCGAAGGCGGGATCGTGCAGATCGGTACCCCCGACGAATTGTTTGAAAGGCCGAGCCATACCTTTGTCGGCTATTTCATCGGCTCGCCGGGCATGAACGTCATGCCAGTGGCGATCGACGGCCGCAGCGCGCGTGTCGGCAGCCAGATTATCGACCTGCCCGGCGCGTTGAAGAGCCCGGGCGAGGGGACGATAGAACTCGGCATCCGGCCGGAATTCGTGCGGCTGGGCAAGGCCGGCATGCCGGTGTCGATCCGCAAGGTCGAGGATATCGGCCGCCAGAAGATCGTGCGCGCCAACCTCGAAGGCCGCGAGATCGCGGCGATCGTTGGCGAAGACGCCTACATTCCCGCCGACCCGCATGTTTTGTTCGATCCTAAGGGGATCAACATCTATGCCGGCTCCTGGCGCGTCGAGATGGGAGCCTGACCATGGATAGAACCTGGAACAACAAGGCCTGGTTCATGGTGCTGCCGGTGCTGGTGCTGGTGGCGTTCTCGGCGCTCATCCCGCTGATGACGGTGGTGAACTATTCGGTTCAGGACACGTTCGGCAACAACCAGTTCTTCTGGGCTGGCAGCGAATGGTTCGAGGAAATCCTGCATTCTGAGCGCTTTTGGCAGGCGATGGGCCGCAACCTCATCTTCTCGGCCATCATCCTGGCGATCCAAGTGCCGCTCGGCATTTTCGTGGCGCTCAATATGCCGCGGTCGGGCTGGGGCGTGCCGGTCTGCCTGGTGCTGATGGCGCTGCCGCTGCTCATCCCGTGGAATGTCGTCGGCACCATCTGGCAGGTTTTCGGACGCAGCGACATCGGCCTGCTCGGCTACTACGTCAACGCGATCGGCATCGACTACAACTATGTCCGTGATCCGATCGACGCCTGGGTCACGGTCATCATCATGGACATCTGGCACTGGACGAGCCTTGTCGTGCTGCTCTGCTACGCCGGGCTCGTGTCGATCCCCGAAGCCTATTATCAGGCGGCCAAGATCGATGGCGCCTCGCGCTGGGCGGTGTTTCGCTACATCCAACTGCCGAAGATGAACCGCGTGCTTCTGATCGCCGTGCTGTTGCGCTTCATGGATAGCTTCATGATCTACACCGAGCCGTTCGTGGTGACCGGCGGTGGCCCCGGCAATTCGACCACGTTCCTGTCGATCGATCTCGTCAAGATCGCGCTCGGCCAGTTCGACCTTGGACCGGCGGCGGCGATGTCAATTGTCTACTTCCTGATCGTCCTCCTGCTGTCGTGGGTGTTCTACACCGTCATGACCAACTATG
Source organism: uncultured Alphaproteobacteria bacterium (assembly GCA_963726065.1). Taxonomy (GTDB): domain Bacteria; phylum Pseudomonadota; class Alphaproteobacteria; order Rhizobiales; family Rhizobiaceae; genus Neomesorhizobium. Next base: position 118,646 of record CAVSAU010000012.1, on the reverse strand, counting down.
ACGCGGAGCGCTGAGCATGGCCGAGCTTAGAGACACGCTTGCAACAGCAAGGACAGAGGCCGAGCCCGCCGGGGCCGCCGCGGCGGCGGCAAATCAGGCGGCAGTGGCGCGCGCCATGCGCCGGCGTGGCGATAAATCGCGCTTCTGGTGGCTGACGCCGACCCTCTACATCATATTCCTGATGCTGCCGATCTACTGGCTCATCAACATGAGCTTCAAGACCAACACCGAGATCGTCACCACCATGACGCTCTATCCGCACGCGCCGACGCTGCGGAACTACCAGATCATCTTCAGCGACCCTTCCTGGTATTCGGGCTACATCAACTCGATCACCTACGTCGTCATGAACATGGTGATTTCCGTCTCCGTGGCGCTGCCTGCGGCCTACGCTTTCTCGCGCTACCGCTTCCTCGGCGACAAGCACCTGTTTTTCTGGCTGCTGACCAACCGCATGGCGCCGCCGGCGGTTTTCGCACTGCCCTTCTTCCAGCTCTATTCCGCCTTCGGCCTGATCGACACGCATATCGCGGTGGCGCTGGCGCACTGCCTGTTCAACGTTCCGCTGGCGGTGTGGATCCTCGAAGGCTTCATGTCCGGCGTGCCGAAGGAGATCGACGAAACCGCCTATATCGACGGCTATTCCTTCCCGCGCTTCTTCTTAAAGATATTCACGCCGCTGATCGCTTCCGGCATCGGCGTGGCCGCCTTCTTCTGCTTCATGTTCTCGTGGGTGGAGCTGCTGCTTGCCCGCACGCTGACCACCACCGACGCCAAGCCAATCGCCGCTGTGATGACGCGCACCGTTTCGGCTTCCGGCATGGACTGGGGCCTGCTGGCCGCGGCCGGCGTGCTGACGCTCATTCCCGGCGCGCTCGTCATCTGGTTCGTGCGCAACTACATCGCCAAGGGCTTCGCCCTGGGGAGGGTCTGATGAGGTACGTGCTGGCACTGCTCACAGTCCTGCTCGGCGCCACGCCGGCCGTGGCCGACGCCGAGCCGGAGGAGTTCCGTTATGTCGGCGACAATCATAAATGGTCGCTGGTCTGCAACAGCTCGGGTTACCAGCTGAAGTCGCAATACCCGGTCTCCCGCTTTGTCGAGGCCGGCGTCAACTCGAAGGTGGTCGAGGGCATCGAAACGCTCGATCTCGGCCAAGCCTGCGACGCCCTCCACAATGTTCTGGGCAAAGGCAAATGGTGCTGGGCCAATGGCGGCTTCCGCGCCGAGTTCGAAAATTCCTCGATCGGCTTCCCCCGGCAGGAACTGACCTGTCCGGATCCGAAGGACGACAAGGAAGGATGCGGGTGCTGAAGCCATGAACCTTTCCTGGATGGCATGGACGCTGCCGACCGCGATCTTCTTCGCGACGATCTTTGCGCTGCTCGTTGGCATGGCGGTGTGGGAATATGTCTCGCCTGGCGGAAACCCCCGCGTGGGCATCCTGCGCTTCGAAACGACGCGCGGCGACCGTCTCTTCGTTTCGCTGCTTGGCAGCGCCTACATCCATCTCGCTTGGCTGGGTCTTGTCGGACCCAGCCTGTGGTGGGCTCTCGCTCTCTCCGTGGTCTACGCCGTCGGCGTGTTTCGCTACGTATAGAGGGGGAAACTGTTGGGACGACCGCGTGCCGGCGGCCGCCCCAAATCGCACTTGCAACCTTTGGGAGGAAACTCATGCGACGGCAAATATTAACATCAACAAGCGTTCTCGCACTCATGCTTTGCTCCAGCCAGGCATCTGCCGGGATGGACGAGGCGAAGGCGTTCCTTGATAAGGAAATCGGCGACATGTCGACGCTCGACCGCGCCGCTCAGGAAGCCGAAATGCAGTGGTTCGTCGATGCTGCAAAGCCTTTCGCCGGAATGGAAATCAAGGTGGTGTCGGAAACCATCACCACCCATTCCTATGAATTCGGAAGTGCTCGCGCCTGCCTTCTCGGCCATCACCGGCATCAAGCTCACCCACGACCTGATCCAAGAAGGCGACGTGGTGGAGAAGATCCAGACCCAGATGCAGACGGGCGAAAACCTCTATGACGCCTGGGTGAACGATTCCGACCTGATCGGCACGCACTGGCGCTACCAGCAGGTGCGCAACCTGACCGACTGGATGGCCAACGAGGGCAAGGACGTCACCAATCCGAACCTCGACCTCGCCGACTTCATCGGTACGTCGTTCACCACCGCGCCGGACAAGAAGCTCTACCAGCTTCCCGACCAGCAGTTCGCGAACCTCTACTGGTTCCGCTACGACTGGTTCAACGACGAGAAGAACAAGGCCGACTTCAAGGCCAAGTACGGCTACGACCTCGGCGTGCCGGTCAACTGGTCGGCCTACGAGGACATCGCCGAGTTCTTCACTGGCCGCGAGATCGACGGCAAGAAGGTCTACGGCCACATGGACTACGGCAAGAAGGACCCGTCGCTCGGCTGGCGGTTCACCGACGCCTGGCTGTCGATGGCCGGTAACGGCGACAAAGGCATCCCGAACGGCCTGCCCGTCGATGAATGGGGTATCAAGGTCGACGAGAATTCGCGTCCGGTCGGCTCCTGCGTGGCACGTGGTGGCGATACCAACGGCCCGGCCTCCGTCTACGCCATCCAGAAGTATCTCGACTGGCTGAAGGCCTATGCGCCGCAGCAGGCCCAGGGCATGACCTTCTCCGAATCCGGGCCGGTGCCGTCGCAGGGCGAGATCGCCCAGCAGATGTTCACGTATACGGCGTTCACCGCCGATTTCGTGAAGGAGGGCCTGCCGGTCGTGAACGAGGACGGCACGCCGAAGTGGCGTTTCGCTCCGAGCCCGCACGGCGTCTACTGGAAGGACGGCATGAAGCTCGGCTACCAGGACGTGGGCTCGTGGACGCTGATGAAGTCGACGCCCGACGATCGGGCCAAGGCTGCCTGGCTCTACGCGCAGTTCGTCACCTCCAAGACGGTCGACGTGAAGAAGAGCCATGTCGGCCTGACGCTGATCCGTCAGTCGACCATCGACCACAAGAGCTTCACCGACCGCGCTCCGAAACTCGGCGGCCTGATCGAGTTCTACCGTTCGCCGGCCCGTGTGCAGTGGTCGCCGACCGGGACGAACATTCCGGACTATCCGAAGCTCGCTCAGCTCTGGTGGCAGGCGATCGGCGACGCGTCGTCGGGGGCCAAGACCGCGCAGGAGGCGATGGATTCGCTCTGCGCCGAGCAGGAAAAGGTGATGGAGCGCCTCGAGCGGGCCGGCGTGCAGGGCGATATCGGGCCGAAGATGGCCGAAGAGCATGATCTCGAATACTGGAACAAGGATGCCGTCTCGAAGGGCAACCTTGCGCCGCAGCTCAAGATCGAGCCGGAGAAGGAGAAGGCGATCACCATCAACTATGACGAACTGGTGAAGAGCTGGCAGAAGTAAGTTTTGAAACTCTGCTGCGGCGCACCGCAGCGCGTTATCAAACAGCAAGCGTTCTGCCTGTTGAAATCGAGGGGAGGCGGGTTACACCGGCTCCCTTCTTCATATCACAGCCGAGGGAGGCATCATGTCCGGCTTTGTTCTGGCGATCGACCAGGGAACCACCTCTTCGCGCGCCATCGTGTTCGACGGCGCGATGAAGCCCGTTGGGACCGGGCAGAAGGAGTTCACGCAGTTTTATCCGGCGTCCGGGTGGGTCGAACACGACCCGGAGGAGATCTGGGAAAGCGTGCTTGCCACATGTAGGGCCGCCCTGAAGAAGGCCGACGTCACCGCGGCCGACATTTCAGCGATCGGCATCACCAACCAGCGCGAGACGGTGGTGATCTGGGACAAGGCGACGGGCAAGCCGATCCACAACGCCATCGTCTGGCAGGATCGTCGTACCGCCGCCTTGTGCGCGAAGCTGAAGAAGCAAGGGCTGGAAGCGAAATTCACCAGGAAGACCGGTCTGCTGCTCGATCCGTATTTTTCGGGCACCAAGATCGCCTGGCTGCTCGACAATGTGAAAGGTGCAAGGAAGCGCGCCGAGAAGGGCGAATTGCTGGCCGGCACGATCGACAGTTTCCTGATCTGGCGATTGACCGGGGGGCGGGTTCACGCCACCGACGCCACCAACGCGTCGCGCACGCTAGTCTACAACATCCAGGAGAATGCCTGGGATACAGAATTGCTGAAGATATTGCGCATCCCAGCTGCACTGCTGCCAAAGGTGAAGGATTGCGCCGATGATTTTGGAATCACTGAGGAAAAACTGTTCGGTGCAGGCATAAGAATTCTCGGCGTTGCCGGCGACCAGCAGGCTGCGACCATCGGCCAGGCCTGTTTCGAGCCTGGCATGATGAAATCGACCTACGGCACCGGCTGCTTCGCTATCCTCAACACCGGCAGCGACTTGGTGCGCTCGAAGAACCGGCTGCTGACGACGATCGCCTACCGGCTGAACGGCAAGACCACCTATGCGCTGGAGGGTTCTATTTTCATCGCGGGGGCTGCCGTACAGTGGCTGCGCGACGGCGCCAAGATGATCGGCAAGGCCGAGCACAGCGGCGAACTTGCCGCGCAGGCCGACGACACGCAGGAGGTTTATCTGGTGCCTGCCTTCGTCGGCCTTGGCGCGCCGCACTGGGACGCCGACGCGCGCGGCGCGATCTTCGGACTGACTCGCAATTCCGGTCCGGCCGAGTTCGCCCGCGCCGCCCTCGAAGCGGTCGCCTTCCAAACCCGCGATCTTCTCGACGCGATGCGGAAGGACTGGAAGAGCGGCAACGGAAAGACCGTGCTGCGGGTCGATGGCGGCATGGTGGCGTCCGACTGGACCATGCAGCGGCTCGCCGACATTCTCGACGCGCCGGTCGACCGGCCGACCATTCTGGAGACGACCGCTCTGGGTGCTGCGTGGCTTGCCGGCTCGAGAGCCGGTGTGTGGCCGAAGGCCAGGGATTTTTCCAAGGCCTGGGCTCTGGACCGCCGGTTCAAATCCGCCATGGAGCCTGCAATGCGAACGCGCAAGCTGAAGGGATGGCGGGACGCGGTTCGGCGAACGCTTTCGAAATAGGGTGTGTCGATCAGGTGATGCCGGCCTGACCTGAATCCCAACACACTACCCTACCTTGCGTGAATCCCAACACACTACCCTACCTTGCGTGAATTATCCCACAATCGGTTTCCATTTTCGGGATTATGCTCTGACAGAGAGGCGACGTGAAAAACCCGCGCCTTTCAGCGCGGGGTTTTTCTGTCCGTTGCAAGCGATCGTCAGTAGGGTGGAATGCACTGCTGGCGCGGGCCGTTGTAAGGCTGATAGGTGTTGTCGGAAGCGCGATACGACCGATAGCGGTCGTAGCACCAGCGCACATGCGCGCTGCCGCTGCTGACGGCAGGAGGCGCGGCGAGCGCTCCACCGATGATCGCGCCGGCAACAAAGGCACCCGCCGGGAACCACCAGCCGTTGTATGCGCGGTAGCCCGGACGGTAGTCGCGATAACCGCGATAGCCGTTGTAGTGGTAGATATTACCGCGGCGGTTGAAGCACCCGTAGCAATTTCCACGATAAGCCGGGCGGCGGAATTCGCCACGATAGGCGGGACGAAACTCGCCTCGACGCGGATACCGTCGGTACTGGATATCCCAGACATCGGCCGTCGCCGAGGTCGTGCGTGGCGCCATGACAGGTGCTGCGTTGACCGGAAGGAGGCTGGCGGCTGTAAGTGAAAACGCCAGCGCCGCCGTGCATAACCCCGACAACAGCTTCTTCATGTGATCCTCGTTAAGGTTGTATCCCCGCAACGAATAAAAAGCACATTGGTTCCCAAAGGCGAGCGCGGCATGGCCAGGAAACCGGTGCAGATCGAGCCGGCATAGTGCGCAAGCCACCTTGGAAAGAGCGGCCGGCACGATGTTTTTCGGGTTGACCGGCCACGCCTGTCTCCCTATGTTCCGCCGCAATTTCCGGGGCGGTTTTGCCGGCCCACGGGAGCGCGTAGCTCAGCCGGTAGAGCAACTGACTTTTAATCAGTAGGTCCAGGGTTCGAATCCCTGCGCGCTCACCAAAAAACTTAAGAAAACCAACAATTTACCGGCACAGAGGATCAGACGACAGGGGTCACGGACCAAATTTGTGTCAGGATTTGTGTTAACGTCGCCCTATAACACAGATATCCCGAAAACCCCGTTTTTGTGTCAGGTTTGTGCTATGGGATTGTCCCATAGCATAAAACAGCATCGTAAAAGTCGTGTATGAAATTAAATCAACGGATTAGGTCGGCTACGTGGTTGATTCTTAAGCTGGTTGGTTAGACTTTAATCAGTAGGTCCAGGGTTCGAATCGCGCTCACCAAAATAATCGATCGATTACACATAGCTCGGCTTTCCTCGTGGTTATGGCAGTTCATGTGCCGGGATATCGTGTGGGGTAACGCATGTCGGATTCGCCTCATGAGTGGCACGGTGATCGCCGCAATTTTGCGCAGGGACCAGCCGTTATCATGAAAACCGCCCTGGTCATGCTTGTCGGCTTGACCGTCGCCGGGTGTGGCGCGGCCAGCGCGGCCCGCGAGAGCGGCAAACTGTTCGACAAATACGGTTGCCTCGCTAGGGAATTCAAAGGTGAGCCGCCGTGCAAGGCGCCGGCCACGCCAGGCGAAACCGTTGCCCCCAACTGAGTACAATACGGGACGGCGCGACAGGTTCAAGATTTTCGCAGGCGTGGCATTTTCGGCATTGCGCCCGTGACGCCCTTCCAACGCCGTCGGCAGTCTTTCTTTGTAGAAAACGCCGAGGCGCCCGCATCGCCGTCGGAGGCGCGCGTTCACCGGGCACGCATCGGGCTTGCGGCTATCTCAAGGCGTATTGGCTGAGAGCCACGCCATCGATCTGTCCATCCTTAAGGCGGTAAACGAGACACTGGAGCTTGCCTTTCCCGTTCGCATCGGGCTGGCCGTTGTGCGTGTAGCGAATAATGTCATCTGATGTCGCTGCTCCAAACGTGGCGACGAGGTCTTTTCCCCGCTGTCGAGACTTGGCACCGGCGATCGTGGTGAGACCGCCTTTGCCCTCAGCGGCGCGACCGTCCGAAATGAACCACTGGCGATTGTAGTGATCGCCAATCTTGACCTCCTAGCAGAGCCAGCTGACGGCGGCCGCGTCGTTTCCACGGTTGTGGATGGTTCCGCCAAACTGGGCCACGACGTCGTCGAGCGTCGTCTTCTCAAGAACGATGTCGAGCGTGTCCGCCTTTATAGGGTTGTCAAAAGGCCCGCGCATCGGGAGTTGCTGCGCATCTGCCGCCAGACTGGACAACACAAGCGAGGGGAAGCCCGCCAGTCTGAGATCATCGGCAGCAGCCTGCCCCAACGGCAAGCTGCCTACCAGAATGGCGATGGAGATTGCGAGCTTCGACCGTCTGTGTTCCTCTTTTTGCGCGCCGTGCTCTAGCCGGGAGCCGGCGCGATACTGAGTGACGCCGCCGCCGCGGCGTCAGTAGTCTTTCTCGTAGAAGATGCCGAGGCCGGTATCGCCATCGGAGCCGACCGAGCCGCGCGCCTTCAAATTGTCGGTGACGTCGAGGTTAATGGTGCCCTTGGTCGAGCCGCCCGCGCCGGCCTCGACGCCGAGATAAACATTGTCGCTGATGTAGCGCCCAGCGCGCACCGCCGCGTTGCCTTCGCTGTCGGTGACGACATCGAGATCGTCGAGGCCCGTTGCAGCGCGCAGGTTGCCGAGCAGCGACGTGTTGCCACCGCCCGCAAGCTCGGCTGCCGCCGCGGCAAGCTGGGCGATCTGGATGGGCGACAATTCATTGATGCCGCGATTGAAGATCAGGCGGGCCAGAACCTCGTCCTGCGGCAACTCGGGTTGCGAGGAGAATTCGACCTTGAGGTCGGAGACGCGGCCGCTGACGGTGATGAAAACGGTGATGTCCTGGCCGGGCGAGCGGGCGACGAAGTTCAGGAACGGGTCGAGGTCGCCGACCAGTGTAACGGTGCCTTCGTCGAAGGTGATGCGCTGGCTGAGGATCGAGAGCCGTCCGCGGATCATCTGGAAACCGCCAACGGGCTGGATGTCGGTGACAGGCCCGGTAAGGCGCACGGAGCCGCCAAGTTCGGCGTCGAGGCCGCGGCCGCGAACGAAGATGCGGCGCGGCGCGTTGACCGTGACGTCGAGCCTGACCACGCTCGGCCGCGCGCTCGGCGTCGGCGTGCCGTCACTGGCCCGGGCTCGCTTCAGCGTTGCCACCACACCCCTCGGTGGGTCGATATGCTTGACGTCGATGGCCGCGGCGCCGCCGCCAAGGTTGTCGGGCACCAGGATTTCGGCGCGGTCCACGTCAATCGTGCCGCTGAGGAGAGGATCGCGGGTGAGGGCGCCGGTTATGGCAAGCGCGCCGTCCACCGTGGCCACGACCATGTTGCCGTCGGCATATCGGGCCTTGTCGAGCGTGATGCGGATGTTGGCGGGGAAGCCGGCCGCAGCGTTTGTCGAAATGGTGCCGGAGGCCCCGATCCTGCCGCCCGAGGCGAGGGCTGCCGAGACATTGCGCAGCGTCACGGTTTCGCCGTCGATGCTCGCCATCACCGCGATGTCGTTGAGCTGCACATTGGTTTCCGGGTCGACGAAGCTGGCGCTGACCGTCGAGAACATGCCGCGTATCGACGGCTTCCTCAGATTACCGGAAACATTGGCGCTGAGTTTCAGCGTGCCTGAAACCTGGGCGCCGCGCTCGGCCAGAAAGCGGTTGGCGAATGACAGCGGGGCCTCGCCGTTGATGGTGACGCCAATGCCGTCGCCGGCAAGCGGTATGCGGCCGCTCGCAGAGACGGTCAGGCCTTGCGGGCCGTTGACGGTGGCCGACGAAAGATCAAGCACCCTGCCACCGTAGCTGCCGGCGGCCGCGACATCGAGCGGTGCGACGCCGGCGGCTTCGAGGGGCGCTGCCCTGACGCCCGCGGCGCGCAACTGGAACGATGCACCGGGATCGGCAAGCCTGCCGGTGACCTTGGCGGTGCCCGAAAGATTGCCGCCAAGGTTCTGGCCGGGGGTGACGGCGTTCAAAACAGCGAGCGGGAATGCTTCGAGGGCGACATCGACCGCCAGATTGCCATTGTCGAGCGGCACGCCGCCCGACAGCCTGGCGCGCAGTCCCTCCGGGCTGGTGACGGTCGCATCGAGGTTGAGGCGGCTGGTCGAGGAAGTTCCCCTAGCGTCGACGGAAATCGATCTCAACCCCGACTGGCTGAGTGCCGCAGCGGCCAGCTGTCTTCCCTGGATGTTGAAGTTGATATCCGGCCTGGCGCGCGTGCCGCCAATTCTTGCGGAGCCGTCCAGCGTGCCGCCCAGCCTGAGGTCAGGCTTGATGGTGTTGGCGATTGCCAGGGGCAGAGCCTTTATCGCGACATTGAGATCGAGCGTATCCTCGACCTTTCCGGATGCGGTGATGCGGCCGCCGCCGACATCCATGGCGAGACTGTCGATCGCCAGGTTCTGACCGCGTATGGTGATGGCCGCGGGCTGCACCAGGCGGGCGGAAAGTTGGCCTTGCGTCACATCGAGATTTCCGAGACCGACGCGGTAGCCGCCTTCGACCGGGCTCAACGCTCCCTTCACAGAGGTTTTGGTGCCGTTCTTCAGCGACGCGTCGGCGACGAAGCCGGTGGTTTCGCCGTTCTGCACGGCGGTTGCCTGCATTGTCGCGATGTCGATGCCGCCCGCCGACAGATCGGTCGCCGACATCGAGCCATTGATGGCCGGCACCTTGAAGAGGTCGGAAATCTTGGCCTGCAAGTCGGCTCTGCCAAGCCTGACGGCATCCATTTCGAAGCCGTTCACCGTGGCGGTGACGTCGGCGTTCTGCATCAGGCCATCTGCCGCAAGGTCGATCGTCGCCTTCACCGCGCCTTTGGCCTCGACCAGAGCCAAGGCGGCGGCGGTCGAAATATCGGCCGAGTTCAGTTTCAGCTGACCGGTCGAGCTGGCCTGCCCTGGTCCTGGGTGACATCGCCGGTGATGCGCGTGCCGCCGGCCGAAAAATCGAGATCGCTCAAGCCGACGTTCGTTTTCGGTGACGGCGATTGCCGAGGCAAGGCTGACCCTGGCCCGCTCCAGGAAAGCGTTGCCGGTGACCTGGCCGTCGAGGTCGTTGTTCTGCAGCGTGCCTTCGAAGCCGAGGACGGCCTCGCGCAGGTTCTTGCCGACCAGCGAGCCCTCGGCCACCTCGGCCCCGAAGGTGAGGCCGATCAGCCCGTCGGTGCCCGACGCGCGGCCCTTGGCGGTCAGCCGGCCGGCGGCGTGCTCGGAGAGCAGAGCGCCAGATCGGCAGCGCCAGGTCGAAGTCGAAATCGGCGGCGCCGGTCGCGAAGGTGCCGTCGGCGGTCATGTCGACCTGGTCGTTGAAGATGCGCAGCTTGTCGGCGACGAGGCCCGGTTTCGCCGCGCGCGACGCGGCCGGTGATGCGGGTTTCACCCTGCAGCAGATTGTCGGCCGCCGGGTTGTCGATCGTGAGTCCGGTGGCGATGCCGTCCAGCGTCAGGTCGAAAGCCGCCGGTGACCGGCTCTACCTGCCGACTTGCGTCGAGATTCGAGCCCGCCGGCGAGCTCGCGTCCGGCGAGGTGCGGAGAACGGCGCAATGCTCGCCGCGTCGACGGCGATGTCGCCGCTTGAAGCGCGAGTTCGGCGATGTCGCCGGCGAGCGACACACTGAGGCCGTTGCCGGAAAGCAGCGCCCTGGCGAGCTTGACCGGCTGGCCGGCGTTCCAGTCGCCTTCGATGTCGAGGGTGATGCGTGTCGCCGAGCGCTTCGGCGATGTCGGCCCGCGTCGGCGACGATGCCGGATGCGCCGCCATCGGCCTTGAACGTGATCTGACGGTTCGGCCGGCTGCGATAGATTTCGCGGCCAGGCCGCCGCAGTGCGATGGCGACCTTGTCGGCGCCGAAGGTGTCGGTGGTCAGCTCGGCGACTGTCAGCGAGCCGGTCCAGCTCTTCGCGCGGCGCTTTCGCCGAAGGAAAGCGTGAGCGCGGCGCGGTCGACCGTGGTCTCGCCGCCGGGCACCGGCAGCACGCACCTTTTCGCGCGGTCGCGTCGTCGATCGAGGCATCGAGCGTCAGCCGTTGCAGGAAACCGTCCGTGGTGGTTTCGGCGGCGGCGTCGATGGTCAGCGCGCGCGCTTTGCAGATCGAGGTTGTCGAGCAGGAAGCCGCCGGCGTCGCTGGAACACGCCGTTGGCCGACCAGCGTCGTCTCAGCGCCGAAGAAGTCGCGGAACTGCGCGGCGGATCGAGTCGCGCGATCGGCCCTTCGACATTGGCGGCGAAGCCGAGCCCGTCGGCCTGCTGGCGCAGCCTGCGTCGTGCCGGTCAGCACGCGTTCGGCGTCCGCGTCGAGCGTCAGCGCGAGGTCGAGGTTCGGCGAGCGGCCCCTGCTCCCGTCAGCGTCAGCGCCACCGGCGGCCGGCCCTCGATGCCGAGCAGATTGGCGACGATGCCGTCGGCCGGCTCGGTCAGGGAAAGATCGAGGTCGAGCACCTGCGTGGCGTTGGCGTAGGTGGCGGTCAGCGCCAGTCTGGCCGCCGGGTCCGTCGAGCCGGGTGACATTCAGCGCGGTGTCGAGCGAGCCACCGCCAGCCGCAGCCGGCCGGTGAGCGCTGATCTCGCGAGGCGAGCCCGAAGACGCCTTCGCCGAATGTGACGCGCGGCACCTCGAGATTGCGCCGAGCGTGATCGACAGCGGCAGTTCCGGCACGCTGGAAAGCTGCCGGCTTCCGGCGCGGGCAGGCCTTCTTCCGGCAGCGGCTTGCGCAGCACGTCGATGCTGTCGGCGGCAAGCGTGTCGATATCGAGCCGCCCGAGCAGCAGCGCCGAGCGGGTCCAGACGATGCGGGCATTGGCGATGCGCAGCCATATGCCTTCGCGGTCGGCGATGGTGATCTCGCCGATGGTCGCGTTGGACGACAGCACGCCCTGGATGCCGGTGATCCTGATCTGCCGGTTCGGGCGTCGAAAGCTGGTCTTCGACGAAGCCGACGAAATAGGAACGCTCCTCCTCGGCCGTGTCCTGCGCGAGGGCGGGCAGCGCCAGAAGAAAAGAGCGAGGGCAAGGAGGATGCGGGTCAAAACGCCTGTCCTATTCCAACGTAGAAAGCGACACTCGGGTCGTCGCGCTGCCGGTCGAGCGGGACGGCGAGATCGAGCCTGATCGGGCCGAGCCCGGTATAGTAACGCAAGCCGGCGCCGACGCCGACACTGCAGATCCTCGGAGAAGTCCGGGAAGGATTCTTCGCCGACATAACCGGCGTCGACGAAAGCGACGAGACCGATGCCGTCGCTGACGCGGGCGCGCATTTCCGCTGAAGCCTCGATCAGCGAGCGGCCGCCGATGACTTCGCCAGCCGGTGTCACCACGCCGATGTTGCGGTAGGCATAGCCGCGCACCGACCCGCCGCCGCCGGCGAAGAACAGCTTGTCGGGTGCGGTCTCCGAGATCGGCGAGCCGAACAGGGTGCCGAGCTTGACGCGGCCGGCCAGTACGACCGCGGTTTTCCTCGCCGAAGCCGTAATAGGTGCGGCCTTCGGCAGTGAACTTGCGCGACCGCATTGCCGTACTTGAACTCGTAGAACGGCTCGGCGATGGCCTCGACGAAATAGCCTTCGGTGGCATCGGTCTTGTTGTCGCGGTTGTCGAAGGTGAGCCCGCCGAGAAAGCCGATGTCGGTGAAGTCGCGGGTGCCGAACGTGTCGTCCTCGAATTGCGCGTACCCGCCATTGAGGAACAGCTGTCCGGAAAGCTCTTCGGAAAACATGTGGTTGAAGCCGAGCTGCCCGGTGACGGCGGTGCGCGTGTAGGGATCGAGCACCTCGCGGTCGCCGAACAGCGAGGCGATCGAAATCGGTGTCGGGCGTGTAGACGCCAGGCTTGGTGAAGGTGGCGCCGACCCGGTAAGTGAGTTCGTCCGGATCGAACGTCTCGACCGATGTTCCGGCCACCTTGGCGTCGAAGCGCAGCCGTTCGGCGCGGCCGAACAGGTTGCGGTGCAGCCAGTAGGCCTCGAAGGCCGAGACCGTCGAGCGTGGAATAGCTGCCGCCGACGCCGAAGCGGCGCAGCTTGCGTTCCTGCACGATGACGGTGAGCGGCAGGCGGCCGTTCTCGTCGATCGACGTCCGCCTCCTGATACGCAGCGCGCGGAAGACATCGAGTCGCGACAGCCGCCTGTTGGCGCGCTCGATATCGTCTGGATCGTATTCCTGGCCGGGCTTGAGGCCGGTCATCCAGGCGACGAACGCCGGGTCCATGCGCTCGGTACCTTCAACGGCGACGTCGTCATAATAGGCCTTGCGGCCGGGATCGACCTCGATGATGGCGTCGACCGTGTTGTTGTCGTGCGCTGCGGTCACCCGCCGGTCGACGATGTTCGCCTTGGCGTGGCCCTGTTCGTCGCCATGCCTCGATGGAAAGCTTTTCGGCCTGCAGGATGACGCCGGAACGCGCCACCTGGCCCGCCGCGAAACCTTCGTCTTCCGGCAGCGGCACCTCGTCGTCGCGGACGCTGGGCGGCGGCGCGCGGTTGACGATGCTTGCCTTGTCGAACAGGAAGAGCGGGGCCGGGGCTGATCGTGATGCGAGACGGCAGCGGTTTCGGCCACCGTGGCGTCGGGCGGCAGGTCGGCGGCTTCGCGCCCGTCGACCAGGATGCTGATCGTGCCGCCGTAACGGCCCTGTCCATAAAGAGCGGCCAGCAAGCGCCTGTAATCGCTACGCGCCTTGGCCAGGAGGCCGGCGGCGCCGGAGGCCGGCTTTTTCCGGTCCTTCCACAGGCTGGACGCGCCTTTCAGCGTCTTCTCGGCGTCCCTTTCCTCGCCGGTAACGACGAAGTCGACGGTGTATTCCTGCGGCTCGCCGATGGTTTCGTCCGCTTCGTCCGCCTTCTTCTCTCCCCAGAGATGAATACCGAACAGTTCGAACGCCGTCGCATGCGACGGCGCAACCAGTGTCGCGCCCGCGAAAATCACGCCGATAAGCAGGGAACAATGCCGCAACGCCAATACCTTCACTGATACTCCTCAACGCGATGGGCGGGCATTGAGCCCATCTTCATGGGGCGGGTCGTGCGAGCAAGTCACGAACAATTGCAGGCTGCAACGAAACCAGCCTGCGCACCAGGTTCCCGATCCAGCCGCCAATGCTAGCGGAAAGCATTGACGAATCCTTGAACGGTAATGACAAAATTGGGGATTTGATGCAATCCGGTAAGGATTTGTTCACTACGCGCGTGTAACGGCTTGTGTATCGCGATTGTATCGAGTAGCTCCGCGATCGATGCTCGGAAGGAGGCGGGGTTACCCTCGTCATTCAGGCAATTCCTCCCGGGTATCGTCTAAAGGTTGTGCCGGGGGGCGGCAATCTTTCCTGCTTTCGCTGGGCTCAAATCCTGCCAGCGACTTCTTGCCACGCAATGGTGATTGGAGCGCCCAGCGCGACGCGGCTATATGCAGTCGCGACAATTGCGGGGCTTAGCGAATCCAGATCATGGCAATCGACGTCGGATATCTCAGCGCGGTTGGGGCGGGAGCCTTGTCGTTCCTGTCGCCATGTGTCTTGCCGCTGGTGCCGCCTTATCTCTGCTACATGGCAGGCGTTTCGGTCGAGGATTTTCGGGCCGAAAGGGCCAATGTCGATGCCGGGGCAAAAAAGGCGCTGATCCTCGCCTCGGTCGCCTTCGTGCTTGGCTTTTCAACCGTTTTCGTGGCGCTCGGCGCCGGAGCGTCGACGATCGGCCGGCTGCTGCGCGTCTGGCAGGAACCGCTGGCGATGGCCGCCGGTGTGCTGATCATCCTGATGGGGCTGAGTTTCCTCGGCATACTGCGCATTCCGCTTTTGTCGCGCGAGGCGCGGTTCCAGGCGGAGGGCAAGCCCGCCAGCACAGCCGCTGCCTACGTCATGGGACTGGCCTTCGCGTTCGGCTGGACCCCTTGCATCGGCCCGGTGCTCGGCCCGATCCTGACGCTTGCCGGCGGACGCGAAACGGTGGGCGAGGGCGCCTTGTTGCTGGCAGCCTATTCGATCGGGCTCGGCATCCCGTTCCTGGCCGCTGCACTTTTCTCTGGCGCCTTCATGCGGTTCCTGTCGCGCTTCCGCATGCATCTGGGACGGGTGGAAAAGGTGATCGGCGCAATGCTGGTGCTGGCAGGCATCTTCTTCATTACCGGAGGCGTGCAGACCACAGCCTACTGGCTGCTCGAAACGTTTCCGGCGCTGGGGCAACTCGGCTAGGGTGTGTCGATATTCAGGTGATGCCGGCCTGACCTGAATCTCGACACACCCTAGGTCGGGAAATTCAACCCAAGCCGTCAAAACCCTGCCGCATTGGAGTGGAACGGCTCCGATGCTACACATTCGCCCGAATCCATCCCCTTCCTCGCGGACGCTGCCATGACATCGAGAACCTGCCTGTCGATCATCCTTGCCGCGGGCGAAGGCACGCGCATGAAAAGCGCCAAGTCCAAGCTGCTGCATGAGATCGCCGGGCTTCCGATGGTGATACATGTCATGCGTGCGGCGCAGGCGGCCGGCGCCGGCGATCTCGCGCTTGTCATCGGCCACGGAGCCGAAGAGGTGCGGGCGGCAACGTCCTCTGGCGGGGGCACGGAAAGTTTCGTTCAGGCCGAACGCCTGGGAACCGCGCATGCGGCACTCGCGGCCCGCGAGGCGATCGCGCGCGGTTATGACGATGTGCTGGTGATGTTCGGGGACACGCCGCTGATCGATCCGGCGGCGCTGATCGTGGCGCGCGACAAGCTGGCGAATGGCGCGGCCGTGGCGGTTCTTGGGTTTCGCACGCCGAACCCCACCGGCTACGGCCGGCTGCTGGAAAAGGATGGCGCATTGCTTGCCGTCCGCGAGGAAAAGGACTGCTCGGAGGAAGAGCGCAAGATCACCTTCTGCAACAGCGGGCTGATGGCTATCGACGGAAAGCTGGTGCTGTCGTTGCTTGAAGCGGTTCGCAACAGCAATGCCAAGGGCGAATATTACCTGACCGACATCGTCGGCATCGCCAACGAACGGGGGCTCAAGGTCGTCGCCACCGAGGCGAGCTACGAGAACGCGCTCGGCATCAACAACCGCGCCGAACTCGCGGAAGCCGAGGCGATCTGGCAAAAGCGCAAGCGCCGCGAGATGATGCTTTCCGGCGTGACGCTGATTGCGCCGGAAACTGTTTTCTTCTCGCACGACACCGAAATTGGCGCCGAAACCGTGGTCGAGCCGAACGTCTATTTCGCAACGGGCGTGAAGATCGCCGGCAACGCCACCATTCACGCATTTTCGCAGCTCGAAGGCGCGACAGTGGCAAGCGGCGCGTCGGTCGGACCATTCGCACGGTTGCGCCCGGGTGCCGACCTCGGCGAGAAATCGAAGGTCGGCAATTTCTGCGAAGTGAAGAAGGCCAGGATCGAGGCCGGCGCCAAGGTCAACCACCTTTCCTACATCGGCGATGCCAGGGTGGGCGCTAAGGCGAATATCGGCGCGGGCACCATCACCTGCAATTACGATGGCTACAGCAAGTTCTTCACCGATATCGGCGAGGGAGCCTTCGTCGGTTCCAATTCCGCGCTTGTTGCGCCGATCAGGATCGGTAACGGGGCCTACATCGCATCGGGCAGCGTGATCACCGAAGAGGTGCCGGACGATGCCCTGGCATTCGGGCGGGCGCGCCAGAAAACATTGCCCGAGCGCGCCAGACAACTGCGCGAGCGACGGGCGTCAGCGAAGAAATAATCCGAATTGCGCGACTGCTTTGCAATAGTTCCCGCTCCATAATACAGGGAACGTCCGAGGTCGGCTCTTCTGACAAGAAACGACACGACAAGTGATTTTTGCACGTCCTGCTTCCATTCTAGAGGGGAGCCAGGGTGACTCTCTTTTGAAACGGGGTTTGGACGCATGTGCGGAATTGTTGGGATCGTCGGCCGTGGGCCTGTAGCGCCGCTTATCGTCGATGCGCTGAAACGGCTTGAATATCGCGGTTACGATTCGGCCGGCGTTGCGACCATCGAGGCCGGCATTCTCGGCCGCCGCCGCGCGGAAGGCAAGCTCGTCAATCTCGAGAAGCGGCTCAATGCCGAGCCGCTCGACGGCAAAATCGGTATCGGCCACACGCGCTGGGCAACGCATGGAGTACCCAACGAAACCAACGCGCATCCGCATTTTTCCAACGGCGTCGCCGTGGTCCACAATGGCATCATCGAAAACTTCGCCAGCCTGCGCGAAGAACTGATCGCCGACGGCTATGTTTTTTTCTCGCAGACCGACACCGAGGTGGTCGCCCACCTGATCGCGCGCGAATTGAAGCGCGGCGCCGATCCTGTAGCGGCAGCGCACGGCACGCTGAAACGGCTGGAAGGCGCCTTTGCGCTGGCCATCATGTTCCAGGGCGACGAGGACCTGATCGTGGGGGCCCGCAACGGCCCGCCGCTGGCCGTCGGGCACGGCGAGGGCGAGATGTTCCTCGGCTCCGACGCGATCGCGCTTGCACCGTTCACCAATTCCGTGACCTACCTGGAAGACGGTGACTGGGCTACCATCCGCCGGGACAGGGCCGAGATTTTCGACATGGACGGCGCCCGTGTCCAGCGCAAGCGCCAGCAGTCGCTGTCGACCAGCTATATGGTCGACAAGGGCAACCGGCGGCACTTCATGGAAAAGGAAATCCACGAGCAGCCGGAAGTGATCTCGCATACGCTGGCGCATTATCTCGATTTCACCAGCGACAGTTCGAAGCCGCTGGATCTGCCGTTCGATTTCGCCAAGCTCGACCGCATCGCGATCTCGGCCTGCGGCACGGCCTATCTCAGCGGCCTGATCGGCAAATACTGGTTCGAGCGCCTGGCGCGGCTGCCGGTCGACATCGATATCGCTTCCGAGTTCCGCTACCGCGAAATGCCGATTTCGAAGGACAGCGCGGCGTTCTTCATCTCGCAATCGGGCGAAACCGCCGACACGCTGGCCTCGTTGCGCTATTGCCGCAGCGCCGGAGTTCCTATCGGCGCCATTGTCAATGTGCGCGAATCGACCATAGCGCGCGAAGTCCGATGTCGTCCTGCCGACGCTCGCCGGGCCGGAAATCGGCGTCGCGTCGACCAAGGCGTTCACCTGCCAGCTTTCCGTACTGGCTTCGTTGGCGGTGCGGGCCGGCGTGGCGCGGGGAACCATCTCGCGCGAGCAGGAAAAGGTGCTGGTGCACCAGCTCTCCGAAGCGCCGCGCTTTGCCACCCAGGTGCTGAAGCTCGAGGAGCAGATCGAGAAGCTGGCACGCGACCTTTCGCGCTATCACCATGTGCTCTATCTCGGCCGCGACACCAACTTCCCGCTGGCCATGGAAGGCGCGCTTAAGCTGAAGGAAATTTCCTATATCCACGCCGAAGGCTACGCGGCCGGCGAACTGAAACACGGCCCGATCGCGCTGATCGACGAGAACATGCCGGTGATCGTAATCGCGCCGCATGACCGCATCTTCGAAAAGACGGTGTCGAACATGCAGGAAGTGGCGGCGCGCGGCGGCAAGATCATCCTGATCACCGACAAGAAGGGCGCCGCTCAAGCCAGCGTCAACACGATGGAGACGATCGTGCTGCCGGACGTGCCGGAAATCATCACGCCGCTGATCTATGCGCTGCCCATCCAGATGCTGGCCTATTTCACGGCGGTGTTCATGGGCACCGACGTCGACCAGCCTCGCAATCTGGCGAAGTCGGTGACGGTCGAGTAGGGCTAACTTTCGGCCCTCCCGGCTTCAAAATTCCGAATCACCGATGGCTTGCGGGAAAGAACCCACCGGCGGCTGAATTCCGCCGGTTCAGGCCGAGTTGAGTTCGTAGACGATAAAGCCGTTTCCGCGTTCGCGTTCGTTGAAACCGAGGATGCGGAACCATTTTGCTACCTCGGGTCGATCCAGCCAGCTGTATGAGTGGATCGGAAGGTTTCCACACAGCGCCTGGATGCGCCTGATGTGATTCTTGCAGAAGCGAACGCTGGACCGGGAAAAGAAGCTGTCGTGAGCTGCGAAGGCCGTTTGCGCGGCATCGTTCACCTCGCGCCAGGCGATCAGGGCGACCGGTTTTCCGTCCTGTAGCAGGGTGTGGGCCCGGCCTTCCTTCAGGCACATCACGAACTCGTCCTTCACCTCATCGATGTTGAGGCCCGCGGTCTCGTATTGAGTGGCCATCCGAAGCGCCAACTCCCGGAAAATGGTGGCAAGATCGGCAGTGGTTGCTGTTCGATATTCCATGGTTCACTCCATCGGGCGGCGGTTGCTGCCTGAACGACGTTGAGGTGGCCAGTTTGTTCCATTTGCTCGATCAGCGCACACTGTCGCGCTGTCGTCACATTCGGCTATTCAAACATTGTTTCAACACGCTACCTTGTTGCGGCGCACAATGTTAGTGAAGGGTCGATGTCAAAGCCAGTAACCTCCGTCTCCGGCATGCTCAGACTCAGGAACTATTTCCTGACAGGCATAATCGTATGCGCGCCGCTGGCAATTACGGCGTATTTGTCGTGGACGGTGATCCACTGGGTGGATTCGTGGGTGAAACCCTACATTCCAGGACGCTACAACCCCGACAACTACCTGCCGTTCGCGGTCCCCGGGTTCGGGCTGATCGTGGCGCTGGTGCTGATCACGCTGATTGGTTTCCTGACCGCCAACATTATCGGCCGCTCGATCATCAACTACGGCGAGAAGCTTCTCAACCGCATGCCGTTGGTGCGCAATGTCTACAGCGGCCTGAAGCAGATATTCGAGACTGTGCTGGCGCATCGCACGGAACTGTTCTCGAGGGTCGGACTGTTCGAATATCCGCGCAAGGGCGCGTGGTCGATCGTCTTCATAGCGGCGCAGGAAGACAGCGAAATCAGCGATGCGCTGGAGGAGCGGGAAGGCAAGACCATCGCGGTGTTTAGGCCGATCACGCCCAACGTGACGACCGGGTACCTGCTTTATGTCCCTGAAAAAGATGTCATTCCGCTCGACATGAGCGTCGAGGATGCCGCCAAGCTGTTGATTTCCGCAGGACTTGTCGGCCCGGAATACAGAAATAAAACCAGGGCGTTGGCGAAGGAAGCTCTGGCAAAACAGAAAGCCGCTCCGCAAGCCGTCGCCGAGGCGGCGAACGACCCGGCGACGGCTGAGGATCAGCCGGCGCGCAGCAGTCGCACCGCCTCGTCGCGCCCGAAGAGATAAAGCAGGATCCGGATTGCTTCGCCGCGCCCGGACTGGAGTTCGGGGTCCTGCGAGAGCAGAAGACGCGCATCGTCGCGGGCGATTTCCAGAAGGTCGGCGTGAAACTCGATGCGCGCCACCTGGAAGCCTGGCGTGCCGGACTGCCGGGTACCCAACACTTCACCTTCGCCGCGCAACTTCAGGTCTTCTTCCGAGATCAGGAAGCCGTCCTCGGTATCGCGCATCACCGAAAGGCGCCGCTTGGCGGTTTCGCCGAGAGGGTCCTTGTAGAGCAGCACGCAGGATGACGGCTTGTCGCCGCGCCCGACGCGGCCGCGCAGCTGGTGCAACTGGGCGAGGCCGAAACGCTCGGCGTGCTCGATTACGATGATGGTGGCGTCCGGCACGTCTACACCGACCTCAATGACGGTGGTGGCGACGAGGATGCGCGTTTCACCTGCCTTGAAGGCACGCATCGCCTCGTCCTTCTCAGCGCCTTTCATGCGGCCATGCACCAGCCCGACGATATCTCCGAAAATGTCACCCAGCATGTCGTGGCGATCCTCGGCCGACATCAGCTTGATCTCTTCGGACTCTTCGACCAGCGGGCAAATCCAGTAGACTTTCTGGCCGTCGTTTATGGCGTCGCGCATGCGGCCGATGAGATCGTCGAGGCGGTCGAGCGGCAAGGTGACGGTGCGGATAGGTTGCCGGCCTGCCGGTTTTTCGGTGAGCCGCGAGACGTCCATGTCGCCGAATGCGGTCAGCACCAGCGTGCGCGGGATCGGCGTCGCGGTCATCACCAGCATGTCGGGCGCGTCGCCCTTGGCGGTGATCGCCAGGCGCTGGTGGACGCCGAACCGGTGTTGCTCGTCGACGATCGCGAGCACCAGATCGTGATAGATGACCGGCTCCTGGAAAAGCGCATGCGTGCCGATGACGATGTCGATTGACCCACTTTGCAGCCCGTTCAGGATTTCGGTGCGTTCGCGGCCCTTTTCGCGTCCGGTAAGGATGGCGGCGGTCAATCCGGCGCGCGCCGCGAGAGGTGCGATGGTGGCTAAATGCTGCCGCGCCAGGATTTCGGTCGGCGCCATCAATGCCGCCTGGCCACCGGCCTCGACGGCGCGCGCCATGGCAAGCAGCGCTACGACGGTCTTGCCGGAGCCGACATCGCCCTGCAGCAGGCGCAGCATGCGGTCGGGGCTTGCCAGATCGTCGTTTATTTCGGCGAGCGCCAGTTCCTGCGAGCGGGTCAGCGAATAGGGAAGTGCCGCCCTGATCTGTTCGACGATGCGGCCTTCGCCGGTGAGCGGCCGTCCGGAAAGCCGCTTTGTACGCGCCCGCACCAGCGCCAGCGAAATCTGCCCGGCTAGGAGCTCATCATAGGCGAGCCGCCGCCACGCCGGATTTTCCGGCGAAACGTCGATCGGATCGGCGGGGTTGTGCAGGCGCTGCAAGGCTTCACCAAACAGCGGAAAAGTCTGGCGGCGCTTCACCTCGCCATCCAGCCACTCCGGCAGAACGGGAACACGGGCCAGGGATTGCGCGATGGCGCGCCGCAGCACTTTCGCGGAAAGGCCCGCAGTCAGGGGATAGACCGGTTCAAGCAGAGGAAGCCCGTCGGCCTGGCCGGCCAAGGCGATGTGGTCGGGATGCACCATGGTAGGGCGGCCGTTGAACCATTCCATACGACCGCTGACGACGATGTGTTCGCCGACCGGCATGGCTTTGTCCAGATAGGCGGCATGCGCGTGGAAAAAGGTGAGGCCGATCTCGCCGGTGTCGTCATGCGCATAGACGCGGTACGGCACGGAGCGGTTGCCGCGCGGAGGCGGTTGGTGGCGGTCGACGCGCAGGTCGAGCGTGACGATGGCGCCGGCCGGTGAAAAGGCGATGCCCGGCCGGTTGCGGCGGTCGATGATCGAATGCGGCAAGGTGAACAGAAGATCGCCGGCGCGCGCATGCCGGTCGGTCAGGTCGGCCGGCACGACCTTTTCGATCATGTCCGCGACTTTCGGGCCAACGCCATCGAGCGACGTGATGGGTGCAAACAGCGGATCGAGCAGGGAAGGGCGCATGCCGCCAACTTATGCAGGGTTGCGGCGCATGCAAGGCTGACAGGGCGCGCCATCCACGCTATATGCGCCGCTCTCATCGGGAAAACGACAATGACCGGCATGACGCGATCGAGCGAAGGACTGGATGCCCGGCGGCGCAAGCTTCTGTTCCGCTCATGGCATCGCGGCATGCGCGAGATGGACCTGATTCTCGGAAGCTTCGCGGACGCCGAGATCGGCGCCTTGAACGAGGCCGAAATCGACCAATATGAGAAGCTTCTCGATGTTGCCGATACTGAACTGCTGCCCTGGGTCACCGGCGAACGGGCGATCCCGGAAGTCGACCGCAGCGACATCCTGTTGAAAATCCTGGCGTTCCGCCGGACCATGACTTTCAGAAACTGACATGAGACTTATCGATCCCATCGGCCTTTCCAGGGCGCGCGGCGGCCGCTCCATCGTCGACGGCGTAGCCGATGGCTACGAGGCGTTCGCGCTTGCAGCGCTCGCCGGCGAAGTAGCAGGCGAAGGGCCGATCGTCTTCGTCGCCCGCGACGGCCAGCGGCTGCCTGCGATCACCGAGGCGCTGGCGTTTGCCGCGCCCGAGCTTCCGGTGCTGGAATTCCCGGCCTGGGACTGCTTGCCCTATGACCGGGTGTCGCCGGGCTCCGATGCCGCGGCCCGGCGCCTCGATGCGCTGGCGGCGATGATCGCGTTGCAGCAGAAGCCGCACCGCGCCGTCATCCTGACCACCGCCAATGCCGTGCTGCAGCGGATTCCGCCGGCAAGCGTCATCGAAGCGCAGACGTTCCATGCCCGCGCCAGTGGCCAGGTGGAGATGAACCAGTTGATCGCGCGGCTCGAAAATTCGGGCTTCGAGCGGGTGGCGACGGTGCGCGACGTTGGTGAGTTCGCGGTGCGCGGCGGCATCCTCGATCTTTATGCGCCGGGCACGCCCGAACCGCTGCGGCTCGACTTCTTCGGAGACACGCTGGAATCGATTCGCGCCTTCGACGTTGCGACGCAGCGCACCACCGGCCAGCGCAAGACGTTGACACTGCAGGCGATGAGCGAGGTGGCGCTGACGCCCGAAACCATCAGCAGGTTTCGCCGAAGCTATATCGAGGCGTTCGGAGCGCCGGCGCGCGATGACGGGCTCTACGCCGCGGTCAGCGAAGGCCGCCGTTTCGCCGGCATGGAACACTGGCTGCCGTTTTTCTATGAAAAGCTCGATACGGTTTTCGACTTCGTGCCGGGTGCTGCTGTGGTATTCGATCATCTGGCCCGCGAAGCGCTCGCCGAACGGCACACGCTGATCCTCGACTATTACGAGGCGCGCAAGCGCGGCGCCGAGGGCGCGCTGAAGGATGCCGTGCCATACAAACCGGTGCCGCCGGCGCTGCTCTACCTTTCGCCGGACGACGTGGGTGGATCGCTGGCGGACCGATCGGCAATCGAACTCACGCCATTCGATACGCCGGAAACCAGTGAAACGCGCGTCTACCACGCCGGATCGAAGCACGGCCGCACCTTCGCGGAAGAGCGCGCCGACCCCAACGCCAACGTTTTCGACGCGGTGGTCAAGCACATTTCCGCCGTGCGCGCCGGCAAGCAGCGCGTCGTGGTCGCCGGCTGGACGGAGGGTTCGCTCGACCGCCTGACCCAGATTCTCGACGAACACCATCTCGGCAATCTGAAACGCGTTGCCACGCTGGCAGAGGTCGAGGCCCTGGAGCCGGGGCAGGCGGGTCTTGCCGTATTGCCCCTGGAGACTGGGTTCGCCGCGAAAAAATTCATCGTCGTGGCCGAACAGGACATTCTGGGCGACCGGCTGGTGCGACGCTCGAAGAAACGCAAGCGCGCCGCCGACTTCATTTCCGAAGTGGCCTCGCTCGCGGCCGGCGATATCGTCGTGCATGCCGATCATGGCATCGGGCGCTTCATCGGCCTGCGCACCATCGAGGCCATGGGCGCGCCGCATGATTGCGTGGAAATCCACTATGCCGGCGACGACAGGCTGTTCCTGCCGGTCGAAAACATCGAGCTTCTGTCGCGCTACGGTTCGGATTCGGCGGAAGCCAACCTCGACAAGCTCGGCGGCGGGGCCTGGCAATCGCGCAAGGCGCGGCTGAAGCGCCGCCTGCTCGAAATGGCGGGGCAGCTGATCCGCATCGCAGCGGAGAGGCAGATGCGCGCAGCACCCGCAATGAACCCCGCCGAAGGGCTCTACGGCGAGTTCGCCGCGCGCTTCCCCTATGAGGAGACAGACGACCAGCAGAACGCCATCGACTCCGTCGTCGACGACCTCGGGGCCGGCAAGCCGATGGACCGACTGATCTGCGGCGATGTCGGCTTCGGAAAAACGGAGGTAGCGCTGCGCGCGGCCTTCATCGCGGCGATGGAAGGGTTCCAGGTGGCGGTGGTGGTGCCCACGACCTTGCTCGCCCGCCAGCATTTCAAGACGTTTTCGCAGCGTTTTGCCGGCTTGCCGGTAAGGGTACGGCAAGCCTCCCGGCTGGTTGGCGCGAAGGAGCTGGCCGAGACCAAGAAAGGCATCGCCGACGGCACGGTCGACATTGTGGTCGGCACCCATGCGCTGCTCGGCGCCTCGATCTCGTTCAGGAATCTCGGCCTGCTGATCATCGACGAAGAGCAGCATTTCGGCGTCAAGCACAAGGAACGCCTGAAGGACTTGAAAACCGACGTGCATGTGCTGACGCTGTCGGCGACGCCGATCCCGCGCACCTTGCAACTGGCGCTGACCGGCGTGCGCGAACTGTCGCTGATCGCCACGCCGCCGGTCGACCGCA
This sequence comes from uncultured Alphaproteobacteria bacterium, assembly GCA_963726065.1. GTDB lineage: Bacteria > Pseudomonadota > Alphaproteobacteria > Rhizobiales > Rhizobiaceae > Neomesorhizobium. Next base: position 93,609 of record CAVSAU010000012.1, on the reverse strand, counting down.
TGGCGGTGCGCACGTTCATCTCGCCATTCGATCCGCTGGTCATCCGCGAGACGCTGCTGCGCGAACGTTATCGCGGCGGGCATATCGTTCTATGTGGTGCCGCGCATCTCGGATCTCGCCGAAATCCACCTGTTTCTGCAGGAATCGGTGCCGGAACTTAAGGTGGGCGTGGCGCACGGCCAGATGGCGGCCGGCGAGCTCGACGACATCATGAATGCCTTCTACGACGGCCAGTACGACGTGCTTTTGTCGACCACCATCGTCGAATCCGGACTGGATATCCCGACCGCTAACACGCTGATCGTGCACCGCGCCGACATGTTCGGCCTGGCGCAGCTTTACCAGCTGCGCGGCCGTGTCGGCCGGTCGAAAGTGCGCGCCTATGCGCTGTTCACGCTACCGGCAAACCGCAAGCTGACCGATACCGCCGACCGCCGGCTGAAGGTCCTGCAGTCGCTCGACACGCTCGGCGCCGGCTTCCAGCTCGCCAGCCACGACCTCGATATTCGCGGCGCCGGCAACCTCTTGGGCGAAGAACAATCCGGCCATATCAAGGAAGTCGGCTTCGAGCTCTATCAGCAGATGCTGGAAGAGGCGGTGGCCGAGGTGAAGGATTCGGGCGAAGTGGCCGACAGCGGCTGGTCGCCGCAGATCGCAATCGGCACCGCCGTGATGATACCCGAAGGATATGTGCCCGACCTACAGCTCAGGCTGGCGCTCTACCGCCGCCTTGGCGAACTGGAGACACCGGAGGAAATCGACGCATTCGGCGCCGAGATGATCGACCGCTTCGGCTCGCTGCCGCAGGAGGTCGAGCATCTCCTGAAGATCGTCTACATCAAGGCGCTCTGCCGCAAGGCTAATGTCGAAAAGCTGGATGCCGGGCCGAAAGGCGTTGTGGTCCATTTCCGCAAGCGCGAATTCGCGGACCCGGCGGGCCTGGTGCGCTTCATCGCCGAACAAGGCTCCTTGGCGAAGATCCGCCCGGACCAAAGCGTTGTTTTCATCCGCGACTGGCCGAACCCGGAGAAACGCCTGGCGGGCTCCGCCGTGGTGATGACGCAACTGGCGCGGCTGGCGGAGACGGTGGCGGCCTAGCTATGTTGATATCAGGTGATGCCGGTCTGACCTCAATCTCAACACGCCCTAAACCGTTTGCGGATCGAGTTCGCCCCGCGCCTTGGCGGCCGCGACCTGCCTTATCGCATCGGCGAGCGTGGCTGTGTCCTGCGCTCCCATGACCGCGTATTTGCCCTGGAGCAGGAAACACGGCACGCCGGTGATGCCCATGCGGGCCGCGGTGCCGATCTCGCCCATAACGGTATCGCGGTCGGCCTCTGTCGGGAGCAGCGTCTCGACCACCGCGGCGTCCATGCCGGCCTCACGCGCGGCTTCGACAAGCACGGCGTGATCGCCGATGTTTGCACCTTCCTCGAAATTGAGCTGGAACAGCCGGCGCACCAGGCGATTCTGAACGCCGTCTCCGGCAGTTGCCGCCCAGCGGATGACGCGGTGGGCGTCGAGCGTATTGGGGGCGACCTCGATGGCGCCGAAGTCGAAGGCAATGCCTTCGGCCGCGCCCAGCGGTTCGATCCGCTCGTGAATCTGGCGGATGCGCTCCTCGCTGCCAAATTTGTCCAGCATGTACTGTTTGCGGTCCTTGCCCTGCGGCGGGATCGTCGGATCGAGCTGATAGGGGCGCCAGTGGATATCGACCGCGACCTCTGGCACTGCCTCGACGGCCTTGTCGAGGCGTTTCTGGCCGATGAAACACCACGGGCATACCACGTCAGACACGACATCGACGGTGATGGAGATTTTTTCGGTCATCCCGTGCTCCGTTCAGTTTGCCGCCTGCCACCAGGTCGGCAGCTGCGATCCATAAAGCGGCACCATTTCCGGGCGGCTGATGCGTTTCCAGTGTGCCATCCATTGCGCAGGCTTGAAATAGAGCGGTACGACGTAATTGCCACTCAAAAGCACGCGGTCATAGGCGCGCACGGCGTCGACGAATTCTGGCCGGGTCCGCGCGTTGATAATGGCGTCGATCATCGCATCGACCGCCGGACTGGCGACGCCGGCGAAATTGAATGTGCCGGGAACATCGCGCGAGGCCGAGCCCCAGCGCGCCACCTGCTCGACACCCGGCGAGAGCGAAGCGGTGTAGTTGAACGGGGTGACATCGAAATCGTAGCTGATCATGCGCTGCTGATACTGCGCGGCATCGACGGAGCGGATCGAAACCGTGATGCCCATCCTTTGCAGCGTCTGCTGCCAGGCGATCGCCAACTGCTCGTTTTCCCTGGCCTTCAGCATGATCTCGAAAGAGAGCGGAGCGCCGTCGGGACCGACAAGCCGGCCATCCTTGATCGTGTAGCCCGCGGCCTTCAGCTTGTCGAAACCGGTTTTAAGGAAGGCGCGGTCGCGGCCGGTGCCATCCGAGGTCGGCGGCTGCCAGCCATGCGCCATCATGTCGGGACCGACTGCATCCGGGAATGGGGCAAGCAATGCCTTTTCGCCATCGCTCGCCGGGCGGTCAAACGACGAAAGCTCCGAATTGTCGTAAAAGCTCTTGGTGCGAGTATATGTAGTGGAAAGCAGATTGCGGTTTGCCCATTCGAAATCGAAGAGACTGATGAGCGCCTCGCGCAACTTGGGATCTTTCAGGACCTCGCGCCTGGTGTTCATGACAAGGCTGAACATGCCCGACGGCAGGCTGGTGTTGAACGTCTCCTTGATCACGTCACCCCGCGCGACCGCCGGGAAATCGTAATCTTTTGTCCAGCGCCCGCTGTTTTCTTCGACGAAGACGTCGACAAGCCCTTTCTTGAAGGCCTCGAACATGGCGTTCTCGTCGCGATAATAGGTGAGGCGGATGAGGTCGTAATTGTCGAAGCCGCGCTTCGAGGGAATGTCCCGAGCCCAGTAGTCGGGATTGCGCCTGAAGGTCAGGCTATCGCCGGCGCGGACCGATTCCAGCTTGTAGGGGCCGCTGCCGATCAACGGCTTCAAAGTGGAGCGGTCGAAGTTTTCCGCGTCGGTGGCATGCTTCGGCAGGATGGGCAGCAAACCGAGAATCAGCGGCAGTTCCCTGTCCGGTTGCTTGAAGGTGAAGCGTACGCCGTTGGCGCCGACCTTCTCCATCTTCGCAACCTTCTTGGCGGTGACGCCGTAGCGCGGCAGTCCCTTATCGCGCAGGAGCTCCAGCGTGAAGATCACGTCTTCCGGCGTTACCGGCTGGCCATCGGAGAATTTCGCCCTCTCGTCGATAGTGAATTCGGCGAAGGTGCGTTCGGCGTCGGTTTCGATAGTCTTGGCCAAAAGCGGATAGAGCGTGAATGGCTCGTCGCTGGAGCGCTGCATCAGGCTATCGAACACGTTGTAGCCGTAGAGCAGATCGAGGCTGCCGCGTGCGCCGCTGCCTTGCACGATGAATGGATTGACGCTGTCGAAGGTGCCGGGCCAGGCGTAATTGATTGTCCCGCCTTTCGGCGCATCGGGGTTGGCGTAGGGAAAATGCGCGAAATCGGCAGGCAAACCCGGCTCGCCCTGCATTGCGATCGCGTGCCTGGGCTCGGCGACAGCGCTGGAAATGGGAGCAATCGCGCAAAAGCCGGCCAAAAGCAGCGCTGACAGCAGATGGCGCATGGTCAAACCTCCATTCGCGGCCGAAAATCCTGATTCGGCGCTGAACCTACCATGGCCGGGGCGCTTTACCTGCCAGAACCGGGTTGAAGCGCATAATCCATGCTTTTGCGGCTGGATTCGCAGCCCCATGCGGTGTAACACGCCGGCGAGAGTCATTCTGTTGCCTTATTTGGGCAACACTTAGCGGAACCTTCCGGCTCAGGCCGGACCCGAATTGTTTGAGAGGATTTCTAAACGATGGCGAGCCTGAAACCCAACGCTTCCCTTTCCGTCATGGCTGCAGGCGTGGTCGGGCTTTTTGCCGCCGGTCTTTCGCCGGCCGTGGCCCAGCAGCAACAGCAGGTTCCGGAAGGCTGGTTCAAGGCATGTTCGAAGCAGGAAGACGTCGATATCTGCAATGTGCAGAACATCACGCTGGCCAGCACCGGCCAGATGGTCACCGGCGTCAGCATGATTGAGCTCAAAGGCAAGGTGAACCGCAAGGTCTTCCAGGTGTCGGTCCCCAGCGGCCGCCTGGTGCCTCCCGGCATCGGCCTGCAGATCGACGGCGGCAAGGCGCAGAAGCTCGACTACGTGATCTGCTTCCCGGATCGGTGCGTTGCCGAGACCGCACTTTCCGACCAGCTCGTCGCGAGCTTCAAGAAGGGCCAGGAAATCACGCTGACCTCGGTCAACTTCCAGAACCAGCCGAACCCGATCAAGGTCTCCCTGAAGGGCTTCACCGGCGCCTATGACGGCGCGCCGATGCAGCAGTCGGACATCGAAGACCGCCAGAAGAAGCTGCAGGACTTCGTGACCAAGAACAACGAGGACTTCGCCAAGAAGCTCAAGGAAGAGCAGGACAAGGCGAAGGCCGGCAACTGATCCCAGCCGATTGCTGGACATCGAAAAAGCGGGGCTACAGTCCCGCTTTTTTACGGGGCTTGTCCCCTACCAATAAAGAAGGCGCCTTGCGGGCGCCTTCTTTATTGCTGGTGTCTTGCACCGGGATCAGCGCTTGGCGATCGGCACGTAGTCTCGTTCCGGAGCGCCGATGTAGAGCTGGCGCGGACGGCCGATCTTCTGGTGCGGATCCTCGATCATCTCCTTCCACTGGGCGATCCAGCCGACGGTGCGGGCGACCGCGAACAGCACGGTGAACATGGTGGTGGGGAAGCCCAGCGCCTTCAGCGTGATGCCGGAATAGAAGTCGATGTTCGGATAGAGCTTCTTCTCGATGAAATAGTCGTCGGTCAGCGCGATCTTTTCGAGCTCCATGGCGACGTCGAGCATCGGATCGTCCTTGATGCCGAGTTCGCCCAGCACCTCATGCGTGGTCTTCTGCATGATCTTGGCGCGTGGATCGTAGTTCTTGTAGACGCGATGGCCGAAGCCCATCAGCCGGAATGGATCGTTCTTGTCCTTGGCGCGGGCGATGAATTCGGGAATGCGGTCGACGGTGCCGATCTCGGAAAGCATGTTGAGCGCCGCCTCGTTGGCGCCGCCATGCGCCGGGCCCCAGAGGCAGGCGATGCCTGCCGCGATGCAGGCAAACGGATTGGCGCCCGACGAGCCGGCAAGACGCACCGTGGAGGTCGAGGCGTTCTGCTCGTGATCGGCGTGCAGGATAAAGATGCGCTCCATGGCGCGCGCCAGCACCGGGTTGACCTTGTAGTCTTCGCACGGCACCGCGAAGCACATGTGCAGGAAGTTGGCGGCGAAGTTCAGCTCGTTCTTCGGGTAAATGAAAGGCTGGCCGATATGGTACTTGTAGGCCATCGCGGCAATCGTCGGCATCTTCGCGATCATGCGGATCGACGCGACCATGCGCTGGTGCGGGTCCGAGATGTCGGTCGAGTCGTGGTAGAAGGCCGACATCGCGCCGACCACGCCGCACATGACCGCCATCGGATGCGCGTCGCGGCGGAAGCCGGTGAAGAACCGGGTCATCTGCTCGTGCACCATGGTGTGGCGGGTGACGCGGTAGTCGAAGTCGTCCTTCTGCGCCTTGGTCGGCAGCTCGCCGTAGAGCAGCAGGTAGCAGACTTCGAGGAAATCGCCGTGTTCGGCGAGCTGGTCGATCGGGTAGCCGCGATGCAGCAGAATGCCTTCGTCGCCGTCGATGAAGGTGATCTCGGATTCGCAGGAAGCCGTCGAGGTGAAACCCGGATCATAAGTGAAGGCGCCGGTGTCCTTGTAGAGCGAGGCGATGTCGATGACGTCCGGTCCGACCGAGCCTTTGCGTACAGTGAATTCGTGAGACTTGCCGCCGAATTCCAACTTGGCGGTCGGTTCAGGAGCTTTGCCGCCAAATTCCAGTTTTGTCGCAGCTTCGGTCATCGCAAACTCCTTCGTTTCATCAGTGCCAGGAAGGCAAAATCCGGCTGTAACAAGGCAAATGCATTTCAATGCGCGGATGTGCTAGCGCATTTGCCCATGCCTGCCAAGTTAGCCCATGGGCACAATGTTGCACCGCAACAGGCGGATTTCAATGCACAATTCAGAGAGACTTCGAGGCGTTAATCGATTTGATCTCCGATGCGCGCCAGGCTTTCCTCGCGGCCGAGGACGGCGAGCACGTCGAAGACGCCCGGCGAAGTGCTTCTTCCTGTAAGCGCTGCACGCAACGGCTGCGCGACAGCACCGAGTTTCAGTTCGTTCTGGGTAGCAAATTCACGGATTGCGGCCTCGGCCGAGGCCGCATTCCATCCATCCGATACCTTTTCCAGGGCTTTTCTGGCGCCCTTCAGAATACCGCGCGCAGGCTCGCCAAGCACCCCGGCAGCCTTTTCGTCGAGCGGCAGCGGGCGCTCGGCAAACAGGAATGCGGCCCCATCTGCGAGTTCGACCAGCGTTTTCGCACGCTCCTTGAGGCCGGGCATGGCCTGCAGCAGCTGCGCCTTTTTCTGTTGGTCCAACCGGTCGGCGATCGCCTTGCCGTTCTCCAGATAGGGCAGGGTGGCGATAAACGTGTCGGTTAGCGCTGCGTCGTCCATCTGCCGCATATGGATGCCGTTCAGCGCCTCCAGCTTCTGGAAGTCGAAACGCGCCGCGCCCTTGTTGACATCCTCGATCTCAAACCAACGGATCATGTCGTCGAGGCTCATCACCTCATCGTCGCCATGGCTCCAGCCGAGGCGGGCGAGATAGTTTCGCAATGCCGCCGGCAAATAGCCCATGGCGCGATAAGCATCGACGCCTAGGGCGCCGTGACGCTTCGACAGTTTTGCGCCGTCGGCGCCATGGATAAGCGGGATGTGCGCCATCACCGGCACGTCCCAGCTCATGGCGTTGTAGATCACGGTCTGCCGCGCCGCATTGGTCAGGTGGTCGTCGCCTCGTATGATGTGCGTGACACCCATGTCGTGATCGTCGACGACAACGGCATGCATGTAGGTCGGGTTGCCGTCCGAGCGCAGGATGATGAAATCGTCGAGGTCCTTGTTGGGGAAACGCACATCGCCCTGCACGCGATCGCGCACGATGGTTTCGCCGTCACGCGGCGCCTTGATGCGGATAGCACCCTTGACGCCGGCAGGCGCCTCGGACGGGTCGCGGTCGCGCCAACGGCCGTCATACCGTGGCGGCCGGCCTTCGGCGCGGGCCTTCTCGCGCATCTCGTTGAGTTCCTCGGGCGACGCATAGCAATAGTAGGCCTTGCCCATGCGCACCAGTTCCTCGGCAACCTCGCGGTGGCGTGGCGCACGCTCGAACTGCGAAATCGGCTTGCCTTCCCAATGCAGGCCGAGCCAGGTCAGCCCATCGATGATCGCAGCCGTCGCCGCCTCGGTGGAACGCTCGCGGTCGGTGTCTTCGATGCGCAGCAGCATGGTGCCGCCGGTGTGGCGGGCATAAAGCCAGTTGAAGAGCGCCGTACGCGCGCCACCGATATGCAGGTAACCGGTGGGCGAGGGGGCAAAGCGGGTGACGACGGTGTCGGACATCTGATTTCCCGGAGGATCTTTTGTACGCGCGGCTGGCCGGCTGGCTCCGTAGCGGGGCGCATGGTGTTTCGGTGGCGTTCATTTAGCATAGGCGGACCGGGGTGCAAGGGGCGGGAAACGAAGTGACCGGCAGGGCAGCCGACACCGTGCGTCGAGATGTCAGCGAGCGGTCGTTCTTGGGTGCGACGCCGGGTGATGTTTGGCCGGCAGCCGATCCGGTATCAGTCCCGACTGGTCCATCTTCACGTATCCGACCACCACTTGCGGCGCCGCCGGCGAAAAGCCTGCTGGTCCGCATCGGAACCCGCCTTCTGAGTGGGCTTGCAGCCGCGCTGTCGACCGAGGCCGACCGGGGCACGCTGTTCCTGTTCGTGCCGGTGCTGCTGGCGGCAGGCGCCATCCTATATTACACCGCGCCCGTCGAGCCGGCTTTCTACGCGTTGTGGGCGAGCACCGTCACCCTTGCCGTGATGTCGCGAGCCAGGCGGCTCGTGCAGCTGGCTTTCTCCTGCTCTGATCGTCATGCTCGGCCTGCTCATTGCCAAGTTCGAAAGCTGGCGCGCCGGGACGAAGGTAATCGGCTCGGAAATATCGACCCGGCTTACCGGCCGCGTCGTTCTCATCGAACACCAGGCCAACGGCCGTGTCAGGCTGACAATCGATGTAACCGCGACGGCGCGTCCGGTGCTGCGCTACGCGCCGGACCGGGTGCGCGTTTCGGCGCGCAAATACCGGCTGAGGATCATTGCCGGTCGGACGTGGCGGGCATCGCGCGTTTGCGGCCGCCAAGCTGGCCCGGTGCGCCCCGACAGCTATGATTTCTCTTTCGAAAGCTATTTCGACGGCATCGGCGCCAACGGCTTTTTCCTGAGCGGGCCGGATCTGGTGGAGGCTTCGGCCACGCCCGGAGTTGCCGCGCGGTTCGCTCGCCGCGCGTTGAAAATGCACGCGCAACGCTTGCCGAGGCATATCCGCGAGCGCATCGGCGGCGTCGAGGGCGAGATCGCCGCGCGCTTGTCGTCGGTGTGCGCGCGGGCATTCCGGAGCCGGTGAACGAGGCGCTGCGCCGCACCGGCCTTGCGCACATCCTGTCGATTTCCGGGCTGCATATGGCGCTGGTCGCGGCCACGATCATGGGGACGCTGCGCGCGGGTTTTGCCTTGTTTCCTGATTTCGCCTCCCAGCGGCCAGTCAAGAAATATGCGGCCTCGGCCGCATTGGTGGCCATCGCCGTCTATCTGTTCATCTCCGGCTCGGCGGTCGCCGCCGAACGCAGCTTCATCATGCTGGCGGTGATGCTGACGGCGCTGCTGTTCGACCGCGCGGCGCTGACCATGCGCAACCTTGCGATTGCCGCGCTGGTCGTCATCGCCTTGTCGCCGCATGAAGTCGCCGGCCCGAGCTTCCAGATGTCGTTCGCTGCGACGGCGGCACTTATCGGCGCCTATGCATGGCTGGTCGAACCGGCAGATGAAACATGCCGCCACGCCGAACGATTTCCACCGTCCGCTCGCCGTCAGGCTCGTCCGAAAAGGCCTCTATTATGTCGGCGGCCTCGCGCTGACGTCGCTGATTGCCGGCGTCGCAACGACGCTCTATGGCGCATACCATTTCCAGCGCATTTCGCCGTTCAGCCTTGCCGCCAACCTTGCAGCGATGCCGGTCGTCTCGGCCGTTGTCGTGCCGGCTGCGGTGCTCGGCATGGTCGCGATGCCGTTCGGGCTCGATGGCCCGGTCTTCGACCTGATGGGCAAAGGGCTCTGCGCCATGCTGGCGATCGCCGATGGTTTTCGCAGCGCTCGCCGCTCGACGCCGTCGGTATCGTGCCGCCCGGCGCCGTCATCATCCTCACTATCGCGCTCGCCATCTCAGCGCTTTCCACGACCTGGCTGCGCCTGGCCGCGTTGCCGTTGCTTTGCGTCGGGCTGATCTGGATCGGCGGTCGGCAGACGCCCGACGTGCTGGTTTCGGAGGATGCACGGCTCGTCGCCATGCGCCTTGCCGATGAAAACGTCGCGCGTAAATCGCACCCGGCCGAGCTCATTCACCATGCATAACTGGCAGCGGGCGTTGCAGGCGGCGGATATCGTGAAGCAAAAAACCAGCTGCTTCCGAAACCCGAAGCGGATGGTACGCTCGATACAGGTTTCTCCTGTCAGTCCGGCCTTTGCCTTGCACGTCACCGCAGCGGCGCTGTCGTGGCTCACGCAAACAGCGCAGAAAGCGCAAAGCCGGCATGCGACACCGCCGACCTGATCGTCGTCGACGACGCCACGGTACAGGACCTTTGCGCGGGCAAGCCTGTCGCCGTCATCACTGGCGCGTCAAGGGAGCGCTGAGATCTTTCTGCGCCCGAATTCTGCGCCGGCTCGACTACGCGATCAGCGAGCCTTACCGGCCATGGCACAGCGCCAGTTTTCGCGCGAGGCGAGGCCTGCCGCCCTACAGGCGCCTTGGCCAAATGTCGGAACCACACGAAAACGATTGATTTTCAATTCATTGTTGCAACAACTGAAAGCAGAGTAGCAACCGCCTGCGCGATCGGCGTGTTGTGTTGCCCGGGAAGAGCGGGAAAAATCAGTAGCGCCGGATCAGCCCGACCAGCTTGCCGCGCACGCTGACGCGGTCGGGCCCAAAAATGCGGGTTTCATAGGCGGGGTTGGCGGCTTCCAGCGCGATCGAGGCGCCCTTGCGGCGGAAGCGCTTCAGCGTCGCTTCCTCGTCATCGACGATCGCCACCACGATCTCGCCCGGCGTGGCCGTGCTGGCATTGCGGATGATCACGGTATCGCCGTCGAAGATGCCGGCCTCGATCATCGAATCGCCCTTAACCTCGAGCGCATAGTGCTCTCCGCCGGCGATCATGTCCGGCGGCACGGAAATGGAGTGCGTCCTGGTTTCGATTGCCGCGATCGGCACACCGGCCGCGATGCGGCCCATCACCGGGATGGAAATCGATGCGGCGACATCGTCGTCATTGCTGGCGGCCTGAAGGCGTGGCGCCTCCTTCGGTTGCGGCCGACCGAGGCTACCCTGGATGACGCTTGGCGAGAACTTCTTCGCGGCGTTCAGGCCCGGCGCGATCGAGTTGGGCAGGCGTAGCACTTCAAGCGCCCTTGCGCGATTGGGCAGCCGGCGAATGAAACCACGTTCCTCCAGCGCCGTGATCAGGCGGTGGATGCCCGACTTCGAGGCGAGGTCGAGGGCCTCTTTCATTTCATCGAAGGAAGGGGGGATTCCAGCTTCTTTCAAGCGCTCATGGATGAACATCAGGAGTTCATGTTGTTTGCGCGTCAGCATGGTGTTCCCCCGAGGAATCAGATCAAAAACAAAACCAGAACAAACACTATCTGTTCCAGTTGTGTTCCGCAACCGTTTAAATTTTAATGAATACGTTGACGCTTTGTTCAGCGTAACATCAGCACCCGGCAAGCATCGCCCTTTTCGGCGGCCGGCGCGAAGGGGGCTCGCACGATCAGCGCGTTGGCTTCGGCGAGGGTTCTGAGCATCGACGAATCCTGCACCGGGAACGGTGTCGCAACAAGCTTTCCGACGTCCGACACCACCGCCTTTGCCCGGACATAATCCTGGCGCTGATCGTTTGCCGTCATGGCGGTTGCGAGTGCTGCGTCGCGCAGGTCCGGCGTGTGGCGCCGGCCGCCGAGCTTCGCCAGCAGCGGTTTCAGGAAAAGGTGCGAGCAGACCAGGCTGGCGACGGGGTTTCCGGGCAGACCGAGGACGCGCGTGCGGCCGAAACGGCCGAACATCAGCGGCTTGCCCGGGCGCATGGCGATCTTCCAGAAATCGAGCGTCATGCCTTCGCCGGTCAGCACGTCGTGGATGAGGTCGTGGTCGCCGACCGAAGCGCCGCCCAGCGTCACGATGACATCGGCGCCCGCCGACAATGCGCGTGTCACCGCGGCGGCGATCGCTTCGTTGCGGTCCGGCACGATGCCGAGATCAAGCACTTTGGCGCCGACCGACTGGGCGATCGCCGCAACACCGTAGCCGTTGGAAGCGATGATCTGGTCCGGTCCCAATGCGCTGCCTGGAGGCAGCAATTCGTCGCCGGTTGCGATGATGGCTACAAGCGGCGCCTTCACGACGGGGAGGCGAGGGTGGTTGGCCGAAGCGGCGAGCGACAGGGCGGCGGCGTCAAGCTGCCGGCCCCGCTCGAGCAGCAAGTCGCCCTCGACGAAATCCAGCCCGACTTTCCGGATGTGGCGGTCGGCTGCGACCGTTTCGATAGCCTCGATGCGGCCACCGCCAAGCAGGCGCGTATTTTCCTGGATGAGGATGGTGTCGGCGCCTTCCGGCACCGGAGCACCGGTAAAGATGCGCACTGCCTGGTCGGGCCCGACGATGCCGGGGAATTGTTTGCCGGCTGGCGCCTGGCCGACGATTTCGAGCTCCGCCGGAATCGTCGCGATGTCGGCGGAGCGGACGGCATAGCCGTCCATCGCGGAAGCTGCGAATGGCGGTTGCGTGCGCAGCGCGACAACTGGTTCGGCCAGAACACGGTCGGCCGCCTCGGCGAGCGAAACGCTTTCCGCCGATCCGGCCGCGGCATCGCTCAATAGCCGGGCGAGTGCCTCTTCGACGGGGAGCAGCGCCATAATCTCAACCTTTGGAAGCGCGGTAGTCGCCGGATTTGCCGCCGGTCTTTTCGACCAGCCTCACGCCGGTGATGACCATGCCGCGGTCGACGGCTTTCGCCATGTCGTAGATGGTCAGGCAGGCGACCGAGGCTGCCGTCAGCGCCTCCATCTCGACACCGGTCTTGCCGGTGACGCGCGCCAGCGCCGTTACGCGCAGGCCGGGAAGCGCCTCGTCGGCTTCGATATCGACGCTGACCTTGGTCAGGAGCAGCGGATGGCAGAGGGGGATCAGTTCATGCGCCTTCTTGGCGGCCATGATGCCGGCAATGCGCGCCGTGCCGAGCACGTCGCCCTTCTGGGCATTGCCCTCGAGGATCATTTTCAAGGTGGCAGCCCGCATCGTCACCGCGCCCTCGGCGATTGCCGTGCGCTCGGTCTCGGCCTTGCCGCCGACATCGACCATGTGCGCCTCGCCGGAGGCGCCAATATGTGTGAGGCCGGCCTTTTGCGCCATCTCCGTCAGTGCCGTTCGCTGGGCCGCTCGGTGGCGACGCCATGCAGCAGAGCGCGGGTGGCGGCAGCGACGTCGGCCTGCCGCATCAGGCTTTCGCCGACGAGGAAGGTGCTGACGCCATGGCGGGAAAGCCGCTTGCAGTCGGAATTGGTGAAGATGCCGCTTTCGCTGACCAGCAGCCGGTCGCTCGGCACCAGTTTCGCCAGCCGCTCGGATACATCGAGGCTGACCTCGAAGGTCCTGAGGTCGCGGTTGTTGATGCCGATCAGCCGCGAGGAAAGTTTCAGCGCTCGCTCCATCTCGGCCTGGTCGTGCACTTCGACCAGAACATCCATTCCGAGTTCGAACGCAACCTCCTCGAGCCGCCGTGCGTCCTCGTCGGCAAGGCTTGCCATGATCAGCAGGATCGCGTCGGCGCCCCACAGCCGCGCCTCATGCACCTGGTATGGCTCGAACATGAAATCCTTGCGCAGCGCAGGCAGCGTCACGGCGGCGCGAGCCTCGGTCAGAAACTCCGGCGCGCCCTGGAAGGAGGGCGTGTCGGTCAGCACCGAAAGACAGGCCGCCCCCCCTTCGGCATAGGCCCGTGCCAGCACAGGCGGGTCGAAATCCTCGCGGATAAGGCCTTTCGACGGACTGGCCTTCTTGATCTCGGCAATCAGTCCGATGCTTCCCGCCGCACGCCTTGCCTTCAGCGCCGACAGGAATCCGCGTGGCTTTTCGACGTCTCCCAGCCTGGCGACCACTTCGCGCAAAGGCAGGCGGCTCTTCGCGGCGGCGATCTCGTCGCGCTTGTAGGCTTCGATCCTGCGAAGGATGTCAGCCATTGTTGTACCTGCCGGAAACGGCGACCAACTTGTCCAGCGCCTTGGCGGCCTGGCCACTGTCGATGGCATTCGCCGCAGCAGTGGCGCCGTCCTTGAGCGTTGCGGCCGTGCCGGCCACCACGAGGGCGGCGCCGGCATTCATCAGCACGGTGTCGCGGTAGGCGCCGGGGGCGCCGGACAGCACTTCACGCAGGGCATGCGCGTTGTAGGCGGCGTCGCCGCCCTTCAGCGCCTCGCGTTTGTGGCGCGACAGGCCGATGTCTTCGGGGTTGACGGTAAAGCTCTTGATGGCGCCGTCCGACAATTCGGCGACGCGGGTTTCACCGGTCGTGGTGATCTCGTCGAAACCGTCGCCGTGCACCACCCACGCACGCTCGGCGCCGAGCGCCTTCAGTGTTTCAGCCAGCGGCTCGACCCATTCCGGCGAGAACACCCCGACCATCTGGCGCTTCACGCCAGCCGGATTGGAGAGCGGGCCGAGCAGGTTGAAGATGGTGCGCGTGCCGAGTTCCACCCGCGTGGGACCGACATGCTTCATGGCGGGATGATGCGCCGGCGCGAACATGAAGCCGACGCCCGCTTCGCGGATACAATGGCCAATTGCTTCCGGCGGCAGGTCGATCTTCACACCGAGCGCAAGCAGCACGTCGGCGGCGCCCGTCTGCGAGGACAGGCCGCGGTTGCCGTGCTTTGCCACCGGCACGCCGCAACCGGCGATGACGAAGGCCGATGCTGTTGAGATGTTGACGCTGTGCGAACCGTCGCCGCCGGTGCCGACGATGTCGATCGCGTCTTCCGGCGCCTCGACCGTCAGCATCTTGTCGCGCATCGTGGCGACGGCGCCGGAGATTTCGTCGACAGTCTCGCCGCGCACCCTCAGCGCCATGAGGAAGGCGCCGATCTGGCTCGGCGTCGCTTCGCCGGACATGATTATGTCAAATGCCGCCCGTGCTTCGGCGAAGGACAGCGTCGCGCCGGAGGCGACCCTGGCTATATGGTTCTTGAGTTCGCTCATCGCCGCCGTCAGAAGGCCAGTGCCCGCTGCACCGCCGCCTGGTCGACGGTGACGGTGTACTCGCTCTGCAGCCGGGCAACGAGCTGGTCCAACAGATCGTCGGCCAGGCCGGACGAGAAGGCGTTGCGCTGTTCCTCATCAACGGAATCCGGCCCCGCACCGGCCGGCTCGAACACTTCGGTCACCTTGAACAGGATCTGCGCATCGTCCTGAGGCGACGAAAACAGCCCGGTTCCGCCTTGCGGCACGCCGAAGACAGCGGCGACGCCCGGCTTGCCGAAATCGGCGTCATCAGCTTCCCGCTTCAGGCCACGCTTGGTCTGCTTCTCGGATTTCATCTCGGTCGCGAGCGTCTCAAATGTCGCGCCGTCCTTCAGCCGCTTCTCCAGCTCGGCCGCCTTGGCGGCCAGCCTGGTCCGGGTTTCGGCGGTTTTCCAATCGGCGACGACCTTTTCGCGCACTTCGTCGAGCGTGCGGTCGCGCGCCGGGGTGACGCCTTCCACCTCATAGAATACGAAACCGTTGGAGCCGACGTTGAGTGCCGGATTTTCAACGTTTGCCTCAGTCTCGAAGGCGCCTGCCAAAAGGTTCTGCGACGAAGGCAGGTCGTTGACAACGGAGCCATCCGGCCGCAGCGCGGCGCGGTCGATGGCGTCGATCGTCACCACCTTGAGCTTGAGGTTGCCTGCCGATTCGCGCAGCGACGAGCCGCCGGCGCGCGCGTCTTCGTAGCTGTCGTGAACATCGAGCAGGATGCGGTTGGCCTCGACCAGCGCCAGTTCCTTGCGGATCTCTTCCTTAACCTCGGCCAGCGGGCGCACCACTTCTGGCTTGATGTTGGTAACGCGGATCAGCACCGGTCCGAATGCGCCCTGGATGACGCTGCTGACTTCATTTGCCTGCATCTTGAAAGCGGCTTCGGCGACGGCGTTGTCAGGCACCTTGTCCTTGGCAAAGGTGCCGAGCAAAACGTCTGCCTCGGTCTTGCCTTCCGCCTTGACGAGATCCTCGAACGTCGAGCCGGCGTCGACGCTGCCGCGTGCGGCCTTCGCCGCCTCCGGCGATTTGTAGACGATCTGCTCGATGGTGCGGGTTTCAGGCGTCGAGAACTTTGCCTTGTTGGTTTCGTAGTCCGCTTTGATCTGCTCCTCGGTGATCGCGCTGGTGTCGGCGATGTCTTCCGGTTCGAGCTTCACATAGGAGATTTTGCGGTATTCCGGCGCAGCGTAGTTCTTCTTGTTTTCCTCGAACCATTTGGCCAGCACGTCGGCGGCCGGTTCCTCGATCGGTTCCACCAGCGATTTAGGCAGCGCAAGATAATCCACTGTGCGGTCTTCGCCACGATAGAGCGCCACGGCGCGCAGGAAGGCATCGGGCGCCTTCATGCCGTCGGACACGGCCTCGACGATCTGCTGGCGAATGGCTACCTTGCCGCGACTGGTCAGATAGTCGTTGGGCTGCATGCCGGCCTGCTGCAGCACGTAATTGAACTGCTGGCGGTCGAATTGGCCACCGGGGCCCTGGAATGCAGGGTCCTGCCGGGTCAGGTCAGCCAGCTTGTCCTTGGACAGGCCAAGGCCCATCTTGCGCGCCTGCTCGTCCAGAACGGCTCCGGCGACCATTTGCGAAAGAACCTGCTGTTCGATGCCGAACGCGGTCGCCTGTTCGCGCGTGATCCGCTGGCCGATCTGCTGGGACAGCAAGGAGAGCTGCCGGTCATAAGCGAGGCGGAACTCGCTAGCCGATACGGAGGTGCCGCCCGCGGTCACCACGGCGTTGCCGCCGATGCCGCCTGCGAGCTGGCCCGAGATTCCCCACACGGCGAAGCTCACGACGAGCATCAAAAGCAGAGCTTTGGCGACCCAGGTTCCGGCCGCAGTACGCAAGGTATCAAGCATGGTCAAATCCGTCTTGGCGCAATGGATGCGCCCTTGGTGTCGAACGGCAATAGCGTCCTTCGCCGCCAGTGTCGATTGCTTTGTGGCCTGATTTTGGTAGGGAGTGCCATTGAAACGGCAAGGACAACAGGGAGAAGCCGGATGACGCCGGGAATTCGTCCGCTGGTGGCGGGAAACTGGAAGATGAACGGTACCAGCGCTTCGCTCACCGAACTTCATCAGATCGGCAATGGCTTCATGCATGGCCTCGACGCCGAGACGGAAGCGTTGGTCTGCGTGCCGGCGACCCTGCTTTACCGGGCCGCGGAAATCCTGCACCAGACCCCGGTCAGGGCAGGCGGCCAGGATTGCCATACCGGGGAAAGCGGCGCCCATACCGGCGACATCTCCGCCGAGATGCTGAAGGATGCAGGGGCAAGCCACGTCATCGTCGGCCACTCCGAACGCCGCACCGATCACGGCGAAGACGACGCCACCGTGCGCGCCAAGGCGGAAGCAGCGTGGCGGGCAGGGATGGTTGCCATCGTGTGCATCGGCGAAACGCGCGCGGAACGCGAATCGGGCGATACCCTCGACGTTTTGTCGCGGCAGATCGCCGGTTCCGTCGCATCGGTAGCGACGGCAAAGAACACGGTCGTCGCCTACGAGCCGGTCTGGGCGATCGGCACCGGGCTGACCCCGACGGTCGCCGACGTCGCCGAGGCCCATGCCCACATCCGCGCCAGGCTGCGCGAAAAGCTGGGCGCGGAGGCCGACAGGATGCGCATCCTTTACGGAGGCTCGGTAAAACCTTCCAATGCGACCGAACTGCTCGCCATTGAAAATGTCGACGGCGCACTGGTCGGCGGCGCCAGCCTCAAGGCAGCCGATTTCCTTGGCATCGCCGAATCTTACGAAAAGATCGGGTAACCGCCGGCCCGATACGGCGTTGTATTTCAGCTTCGCCGCCCCATATTCGGCGGCGGGCTTGGAAATGCCACGAAACCCGTGTATCTGACCCGACTTCAAAGCTGGCGCCGTGCGCTCGGCCGCCCCTGAAACCTGCCGGATTATCGTATGCAAACCGTTCTTATCGTCATCCACCTGATGGTCGTTCTCGCGCTCGTCGGCGTCGTGCTCCTGCAGCGCTCCGAGGGCGGCGGTCTTGGCATTGGCGGCGGTTCGGGCTTCATGACGGCGCGGGGTGCTGCCAATGCGCTGACGCGCACCACCGGTATCCTGGCGATCGCTTTCTTTGCCACCTCGCTGGCGCTTTCGATCATGGCCCGCTATGGCGAACGCCCCATTGACATTCTCGACCGCATTCCGGCGGCGACCGGCGAGCAACAGCCGGCCGGCAACGGTGTGCTGAACCAGCTTGGCGGCGCCCCGACGCCGGCAGCGCCGAACACCGCCGATCCGGCAACCCCCGCGGCTCCGGCGCAGCCGGCTGCACCGGCCGCCCCGCAGGTTCCGAGCGGGCAGTAATTTCTTCCTTGCAATGGCGGCTTCGGCCGCCGTTTCTCTTTTGGCGTACAGGCAGCGGAATGCCGGCGAAATATCCGGCCGAGCTAAACTGTTGTTATTTCGACACACTTGCCTTCAATGCAGTAGTGGTGGCCGGTTTCAGTGTTGGTGTGGCTGCGGTTGTGCTTGAGGCGGTTAGCGTTAATCGCTTATAAAGCGCCTAAGGGCAGTCTGGGTGGCGGTACGCGTTTGTGTGCCTCAAAGGGGCGCGTCCGCCTTCCAAACATATATCTTGGGTAGCAACATGATCTCTCGCAGCCTCGTTCTTCTTGGCATGGGCGTCGCACTTGTGTTCGGCGTTCCGTCGATTTCCGCAGCGCAAACCGCGACGACAAAAACCGCGACCGTGCAGCAGGTGAAGCCCAAGCCGAAGGCCAAGACCACCGCCAACAAGCCGAACAAGAAGAGCAACAAGACGGTTGCGAAGGGCAAGGCGAAGAAGCCGGCCGCCAAGGAAACCGAAGTGGCCGAACAGAAGCCTGTCGGCCTGTTCGCGGCGCTGTTCAAGCCGAACGACAAGAACAAGGCCAACGGCAAGGGCGATGCCAGACCGAATTCCAAGACTGCCAAGGCAAAGGAAAAGCCACAAAAGGTGGTGACCCGGAGGGAGATCCTCCAGCCGATGCAGCCAATTCCGCAAATCCAGCCCGTGCAGCCAGGGCTCGATCCCGAGCAACTGGCTTTCAGGAACGAAGGCGAATTGCGCAGCGAACAGACGATGCCGCGCTCCGGCTTCTTCGGCGTGCTGTTCGGCGATGACCAGGTGATGTTGCCCGAAACCCGCACCCTCGATGCAGCCCTTGCACAGAAGGAAGGGCGCAAGAAATTCACGGTGCGACCGGAGTTCGAACCGCAGATCGTCGAATTCTCCGGCTATCCGCGCGGCACTATCGTCATCGATACCGCCAGTCACTTCCTGTATCTCGTCGAAAGCCCGGGCACCGCCCGCCGCTATGGGATCGCCGTCGGCAAGGACGGGCTCCAGTACAAGGGCCAGGTGAAGGTCGGCGACAAGCAGGAATGGCCGCGTTGGATCCCGACCAAGGAAATGCAGGAGCGCGAGCCCAAGAAGTATGGCCAGTACAAGGACGGTATGCCCGGCGGCGGCGAAAATCCGCTCGGCGCGCGCGCCATCTACCTCTACGACGGCAAGAAGGACACGCATCTGCGCATCCACGGCACCATCGCTCCGCAGACCATCGGCACCAATTCGTCGAATGGCTGCTTCCGCATGGTCAACGAACACGTGATCGATCTCTACCGCCGCGTGAAGGTGGGCACCCAGGTGGTCGTCCTCTAACGGCACCTTCAGCCATCCCAAAAGGGCCGGCACCGCCGGCCTTTTTTTGTTGCCCAGAATCAGGACCGGGGACCCAGCTTTTGAAAACCAACGACGCTTCCATTTTTTTCTGGCGGAATCGGTTCCGCCACGCTAAGCCCTAGACTCCCATGGCGCGATATGTATTCATCACTGGCGGCGTGGTCTCCTCGCTCGGAAAAGGCATTGCAGCAGCGGCACTCGGTGCCCTTTTGCAGGCACGCGGCTATCGCGTGCGCATTCGAAAGCTCGATCCCTATCTGAATGTCGACCCCGGGACGATGTCGCCATACCAGCACGGCGAAGTGTTCGTGACCGACGACGGCGCCGAGACGGATCTCGATCTCGGCCATTATGAGCGGTTTACAGGCCGGTCAGCCAATCAGAACGACAACATCACCACCGGCCGCATCTACAAGAACATCATCGAGAAAGAACGGCGCGGCGACTACCTTGGCGCTACGGTGCAGGTCATTCCGCACGTCACCGACGAGATCAAGAATTTCGTCATCGGCGGGAATGACGACTATGATTTCGTTCTGTGCGAGATCGGCGGCACCGTCGGCGACATCGAAGCGATGCCGTTCCTCGAGGCAATCCGCCAGCTTGGCAACGACCTGCCGCGCGGCCAGGCGGTCTATGTCCACCTGACGCTGATGCCCTACATCCCGGCGGCCGGCGAGCTGAAAACCAAGCCGACCCAGCATTCGGTGAAGGAACTGCGCTCGATCGGCATCGCGCCCGACATCTTGCTGGTGCGCGCCGACCGCGACATCCCCAAAGAGGAGCGCAGAAAGCTGTCGCTGTTCTGCAATGTGCGCGAATCGGCGGTCATCCAGGCCCTCGACGTGGCCCACATTTACGACGTGCCGATGGCTTACCACAAGGAAGGGCTGGATTCGGAAGTGCTGGCTGCGTTCGGCATAGATCCGGCCCCGAAGCCGCGCATGGAGCGCTGGCAGGAGATTTCGAGCCGTATCCACAATCCCGAAGGCGAGGTGACGATTGCTGTCGTTGGCAAGTACACCGGGCTGAAGGACGCGTACAAATCGCTGATCGAAGCCTTGTCGCATGGCGGCATGGCCAACAAGGTGCGGGTCAAGCTGGACTGGATCGAAAGCGAGATCTTCGAGAAGGAGGATCCGGCGCCGTTCCTCGAAAAAGTGCACGGCATTCTGGTGCCGGGCGGCTTTGGCGAGCGCGGTTCGGAGGGCAAGATCTTGGCCGCAAAATTCGCCCGCGAGCGCAAGGTCCCTTATTTCGGCATCTGCTTCGGCATGCAGATGGCATGCATCGAGGCCGCGCGTTCGCTGGCCGGTGTCGAGCACGCCTCATCGACGGAGTTCGGCCCGACCGACGAACCGGTAGTGGGCCTGATGACCGAATGGCTGAAAGGCAACATGCTGGAGCAGCGCCGGGCTGCCGGCGACCTTGGCGGCACCATGCGGCTCGGCGCCTACGAGGCCCAGCTGGCCGGTACTTCGAAGATCGCCGAAATTTACGGCGACACACAGATTTCCGAGCGCCATCGCCACCGCTACGAGGTCAACATCGACTACAAGGATCGGCTGGAAGAATGCGGCCTGGTCTTTGCCGGCATGTCGCCCGACGGCGTGCTGCCCGAGACGGTCGAGTATCCCGACCATCCCTGGTTCATCGGCGTCCAGTATCATCCGGAGCTGAAGAGCCGGCCGTTCGAGCCGCATCCGCTGTTCGCCAGCTTCATCAATGCGGCGGTGGAGCAGAGCCGTCTAGTCTAGTGCCCGTCCATAAACGGTAAATAGCTGATATTATTAGACTAATTGCGGTTTTCTGCGAGCGAAGCCCGGCGGTTTCAGGTACTCTTTAGCATCAAGCGACTGATTCTAAAGACAAACCCGCAACCGCCGGAGCCGACAATGCGCCAAGAACGCACCGTCCAGGCAAGTATATTTGATCTGTTCGCCGAACACGAGATCGGCCGCGAACTGCAAGCGATATCGCACTGGCTGGACGCGCATTGTGATGTGCTGGGCCAGGTGGCTGAGGATCTGCGTCGGCGCGATCTCAAGGAAACCGGCCGGCAGGGTCTGCCGGCGGAAGCAGTGCTGCGCTGCGCGCTGCTTAAGCAATACCGCCAGTTGAGTTATCAGGAGCTGGCGTTTCATCTGGAAGATTCCGCATCGTTCCGAGCCTTTGCCCGGCTGCCGTGGGGATGGAGCCCGAAGAAGTCGGTCTTGCACAAGACGATCAGCGCGATCCGGGCGGAAACCTGGGAAGAGATCAATCGGAGGCTGTTGACGAGCGCCCGGCGGGACAGGTTGGAAAATGGCAACGTCGTGCGTGTCGACAGCACCGTCACTGCAGCATTCATCCACACGCCGAGCGACAACAGCCTGTTATGGGACGCTGTGCGGGTGATGGTGCGGCTGCTCTACGCGGCCGATGCCTTGGGCAGCGCCACCCCATGGCATGATCACTGCCGCGCGGCGAAGAAGCGGGCCCGGACGATCGAGTATGCCCGCAGCCGTCTCCAACGGATCAAGTCCTATCGCGAACTGCTCAGGATCACGCGCACCACCTTGAGCCATCTTCAGCAGGCGGCACAGCAATTGCCTCCGGCCGCGAGCCCAGCCGTCGAACTCTGGCAGGCCACCGTCTGCCACTACCAGCCGCTGATTGAACGGATCATCGACCAGACCGAGCGACGGGTCCTGGGCGGCGAGGCGGTGCCCGCCGATGAGAAGCTGGTAAGCCTCTTCGAGCCGCATGCCGACATTATCGTCAAGGGCCGTCGCGATGTCGATTACGGTCACAAGCTCAATCTGACCACCGGCAGAAGCGGCCTGATCCTGGATCTCGTCATCGAGGCAGGCAACCCGGCCGACAGCGAACGTCTGCTGCCAATGCTGGAGCGCCACATCGCTTTTTATGGCCAAGCGCCGCGGCAGGCGGCCGCCGATGGCGGCTTTGCCAGCCGCGCCAATCTGAGCCAGGCCAAGGCATGGGGCGTGCGCGACATGGCCTTCCACAAGAAGGCGGGCCTCAAAATAGAAGACATGGTCAGGAGCCGCTGGGTCTACCGCAAGCTGAGGAACTTCCGCGCCGGCATCGAGGCCGACATCTCCTGCCTAAAACGCGCTTACGGTCTGGCCTGCTGCACCTGGCGCGGCCTCACCCGCTTCAAGGCTTACGTCTGGTCCTCGGTGGTCGCTTACAACCTCGCCCTGTTCGCCCGCCTCACACCCAGCTGACCCCACTCATCGGGTCGCCCTCAATGGCATGCCGGCAAGCGCGGCCGATACCTTATGTCCGCATGACCGTTGCAAACACTCTCGGTCGCGATCTCAACCTCTTGCGCCATTACGCGCAGCAAAAACAACATCCATTGAGCCGCCAAACCGCCCTGAATACTCGCAAAAACAACGGTTTATGGACGGGCACTAGTCTAAGTCTAAGTCTAGGCCTGTCCTATTCAGGTATTGCCGAGTTGCAGAGGGTGCGATAGCCCCGGATCCGGGGCTATCGCCGATCGTAGGGTTCAGGCCCTCGCGGCGGTGGCGCCGGCGCCAAGCGCTGCCCGGCGAAGCACGTAGTAGATGCCGCCGCCGATCGCCACGCCAAAGAACCAGCCGTAGACGCCCCACCAGGACGGCAGCCAGTTGGTGAAATTGGGCAATATCGACGAGAAAACGATGCCGATGCCGGACGCTATCAGGGCATTCACGTGCCAGCCGCCCTGGAACCGGTATTCGCCAGTCTCGCGGTAAAGGTCCTCGACGTTGAGCCAGCCTTTGTGGATCATGTAATAATCCACCATCATCACGCCGAAGATCGGGCCCATCGTCGCGCCGACCATGTTGACGAAGTGCGCCGCGCCGCCTTCCCACGGCGCAAAGGGATAAAGCATCAAAGCGATCAGCGCTGCGATGTAGCCGCCCCGCTTGAAATTGATCCTCTTGCGCGCCGCAAACCCCTCCTTCAGGTGGAGGTTAGGCGCGTTGGTCTTCGATGTATTTCCTGACGATGTCTATAGGAGCGCCGCTTTAGGATGCGGCGCAGTAAGACGGGCTCCACAGATGCCCGCCCCACAACTTGTCTTCGACCTCCGGAAAACGCTTCTTGCGCAGCATTCGGGACGACACTCCCTTCAGCGAGTTGACCAGTTTTGTAAGCTGCACGGTCGGCAGATATTCGACGAGCAGATGGACGTGGTCGTCCTCCCCGTCCAACTCGACCAGCACCGCGCCGAAATCATCACAAACCTGCTCGAAACTTTCCCTGAGGACCTCCATGGCGCGGTGGCTCAATACGCCGCGCCTGTACTTCGTGACAAAGACCAAATGTCTGGGGAAGACGTTGGCAAAGTCAAAGGCCGGCGAGACGAAGTTCGCCACCACGTTGATGCCAAGCGTGGCCACCGCGAAGGTGAGGGCGGCGAGCAGCGCCAGGAACCAGCTGTCGAACTTGGCCGAGATCTGGTCGGGATGCAGCAGCACTTCGCCGTAGACCTGGAACGCCGCGATGGTGGTGATGCCGGCGACCAGCGAGAACAGGATGAGGTTCACCGGCAGGCCCCAGATATTGCCGATCCGCAGCGAACGTTCGTCGGGCGAATAGCGCGAGAAATCGCAGAAGTTGAGATAGAGCGCCGCGAAATAGGTCACCCAGATCGCCGCGACCGCCATAAGGGCCTCGACGGAACCGGGAACACCGGGCACGCCCGCGTCCTTCGTCTTCTCCAGCAGCACGTCCATCGGAATGTCGCCGTAAAGCGAAATGCCACCCGCCTTGATCACCAGATAGATGGCCAGGATCAACATCATCACCCAGACGGCCGGCCCGGCCCAGTCCTGGAACTTGCGAACAGTTTCCATGCCGCGCTGAATGATGAGCAGTTGCAGCGCCCAGATGACGACGTAGCAGATTACCTCCAGCGTCGAATGGCTGAGCACGTGGCTCGACTGATGGAAGGCGAGCATGCTTTCGTTGCGGATGAGCAGGGCGACGATGGCGCCCGAGGCGGCGGCCGTCTGTGCGCCATACCAGAAGCAGGCGACGATGGCGCGCACGATCGCCGGGAAGTTGGCGCCCCAGATGCCGAAGGAGGCGCGAGCCAGTACGGGGAAGGGGACGCCGGTGCGGACACCGGCGACACCGACCATGTTCATCAGGAAATAGATGATCAGCGAGCCTATGCCGATGGCGAGCAGGAAATTGACGAAGCTGCCGCAGAACAGGAACAGGCTGGCCGCGAGGTAGTAACCCCACAGGCTGTGTACGTCCGACGTCCAGACGTTGAAAATCGAGAATGGCCCCCAATTGCGAACCTTGGCAGGAGCCAGGTCCTCATTGTAGAGCGCCGGCGATGCGCCTTGTATCGTCATGACGATGTCCCTTCGTTGACGCTCATTCCCCTCGAGCTTTGACCATTTGCAGTGTGCGCTTACGCTGGGGAATGGGCAACAAAAGCAATTACCGGCTTTTGCCTTAAAGATATTCAATGCAGATCGGGGTTCTCTCGCACGACGAGTGATGCGGGTGAGTCGGGGGATGGGAAGGGGTTGGAAAGTCGGCGTTCCATTTGTGCCCTTCTTTCGCGCTCCCTTGTCTATGAGACCCCTCTCCGGTGTTGCTGCGCAAACCAAGGGGGAGCGGATGAGTTTGGACGCTGCCCATCACCCTTACCCTCTCCCCGTGAAGGACCGGAAGAGGGGTTCGGAGGCGTTTCATTCCTTCGCGCCCCCTCTGGCCTGCCGGCTCCGGCCCTTCGCTATGGCTTCGGGCGTTCGTCGTTCGAAAAGCCAAATCGTTGGCTTTTCGTTGCCTTTGGCAACTACTCCTCACCCCCACAGGTGGGGAGATTGGCTGTCATCGATGGCGGCACTCACCCGTCAGCGTTGGCGATTTGGGCGAGAAGGCAGACGCGACTGATCTCCCCACCCCTCGCTTGCGATTTCTAGCACTTAGCTTCGCAAAGACGGCCCTTGGCAAGCTCAGGGCCGACTTAGCTAAGATGCTGAAATCGCTTTCTCTCCAAAAGGGGGGAGATAACGACGGCGCCACGGTTGCCGCCATCGTCGCCGGCCACATGCCCCTTGAACCGCCGCCTGCTTTGCGCCACATGCGGCCAATGACGCTTCCCATCGATCATCTGGTTCTGCCCGTTGCCGATCTCGACGCCGCGCGGGCGCGGCTCAGCGCTCTCGGCTTCACCGTGGCGCCGGTCGGCGTTCACCCGTTCGGCACGGTCAATTGTTGCGTCTACCTGCAAGGCGGCACCTTCCTGGAGCCGCTGGCGATCGGCGACCGCGCTGCGGCCGACGCCGCGATCCGCGCTGGCAATGTCTTCGTCGCGCGCGACCGGGCCTTTCGCGACAGGCAAGGCGCCGAGGGATTTTCCGCGGTGGTCTTCGGCACCGAAAACGCCGACGCCGACGACCGCCGCTTTCGCACGGAACAGATTTCCGCGGGCGCGATGCTCGAATTCTCTCGGCCGTTCGTCGATGCCGCCGGACAGACCGACACGGCAAGTTTCAAGCTGGCCTTCGCGGCGGAGCCGGACGCCGAGACCGCATTTTTTTTCGCCTGCGAGCGGGTGAATGCCCCCAAGGTCGACCGGACGGCACTCGAATGTCACACCAACGGAGTTAGCAGTTTGAGGGGTGTCGTGGCGGTTGCGGAAAAGCCCCTGGAACATAGCGACTTCCTGCGGCGACTTACCGGTGCCGACGCGGCTGCTGACAATGCCGCGGGCTTCGATGTCGCGGTGGGCAACAGCACTGTCGTTGTCGTCGACCCCGCTGCGGCGAAAGCCCGATACGGGACCGCGGCGTCGACAAGCGCTGGATTGCAGCTTCACGCCGCGATCTTCGGTGTCGCCGATCCCACTGCTGCAGAAAAGCTTTTCAAGGCGAACGCGATCTCCTACGAGAGGCGCGACAATCGCATCATCGTGCCGCCAGCACCCGGGCAGGGCACCCATTTCGTTTTCGAGGCCACGACATGAACAAGCCGAACCACACCGTCACCGCCGGCAAAGTCAGCATCGCCAACGACGCCCCGCTGACGTTGATCGCAGGCCCGTGCCAGCTCGAATTGCGCCAGCACGCCTTCGACATGGCGGGAGCGCTGAAGGAGCTTTGCGGCAAGCTTGGCATCGGCCTCGTCTACAAGACCAGCTACGACAAGGCGAACCGCACCTCGCTTGGCGCCACCCGTGGCGCCGGCCTCGATGCCGCGCTTCCGGTGTTTGACGATTTGCGCAAGGAGTTCGGCCTGCCGGTGCTGACCGACATCCACAGCGAGGAACAGTGCGGCCTCGTCGCGCCGCATGTCGACGTCCTGCAGATACCAGCTTTTCTGAGCCGCCAGACCGACCTTCTGGTCGCGGCGGCTAAAACCGGCAAGATCATCAATGTGAAGAAGGGCCAGTTCCTGGCGCCGTGGGACATGAAGAATGTCGTGGCCAAGGTGACCGGTTCGGGCAATCCCAACGTGCTGGTGACCGAGCGCGGCGCCTCCTTCGGCTACAACACATTGGTATCCGACATGCGGGCGCTGCCGATCATGGCCGAAATCGGCGCGCCGGTGATTTTCGACGCCACTCACTCGGTGCAGCAGCCGGGCGGGCAGGGCGGTTCATCGGGCGGCGAGCGGCGCTTCGTGCAAACGCTGGCGCGGGCTGCGGTGGCGGTCGGGGTGGCCGGCCTGTTCATAGAGACACATCAGGACCCGGACAATTCGACGTCCTCGGACGGCCCCAACATGGTGCCGCTGAAAGACATGCCGGCGTTGCTGGAGCAGTTGATGGCGTTCGACAAGATCGCCAAGCGGTAAAGCGGCGGCGAGGGCATGCTCGCGGGAGAAGCGACCTGCTGCGAAGCAGGACGTGCGTAGAAGGCCACCGCCAGTCCCATGGAATGACGGCGGGCGAGGGAACTAGTCGTAGATCTTTACGATCTTGCGTGTGCCAGGCTCGACAAGCACGGTCCTGTTGTCAACGACGACATATTCGTAGTTGACGTCCGGAACCTCTCAAACCTGTGAACCTCGACGGTTTCCGGCAGTGTCGAACCAATGTTCAACTCGACACCCGGCACCGAAATCGACGCCAACGGCTTCTTCTTGACGTACTCGCGGATGACGATGTCCTGCTCCGGCGCGATGATCACATCCTGCGCGCTTGCCACGGCCACGCCCGCGCACATCATCAAGCCAGCGATGGCGGGCGAAAGAACGTTTTTCACGTCGATAACTTTCATCGGAAAATCTCCTCCGATCAGAGCCAACGTCATTCCGACTGTATTGGAATTTGGGTCTATCTCTTTGTTAGCATGATCTTTTCCGAAAACCGGTTTCCACTTTTCGGGATCACGCTCTAAGTCCCTTCGCGCCGTTAGCTCATGGAGGCCGGGCTTGTTGCGCCGATCTCACCCTTGCTTGTCGCCAGCATTACCCGGTTGTAGGGTGACCAGCCAAACAACCGTGCGCAAGGAGGATTGCCATGTCTGTTGCCCGCGTCACCGAAATCACCGCCTCGTCGAAGAAGAGTTTCCAGGACGCCATCGAAAAAGGCATCGAGCGCGCCGCCAAGACACTGAAGAATGTCGAAGGCGCCTGGATCCAGGACCAAAAGATCGTCGTCGAGGACGGCAAGATCACCGCCTACCGGGTCAACATGAAGGTGACCTTCATCCTGGCGGACTGACTTTTTCGCAACCAGATAGCGCCGTTATTTCCCGGAACCTTCACTGCCGCTCCTCATTGTCTCTCATCAACCGGACAAAACGAGGAGTTTGAAATGACGACCCACACCGGACACACCGACGCCATCGCCGCCTCGCGCGTGATTGGCACCGAGGTTTACAACACCGCCGGCGAGCATATCGGCACCATCGAGGACGTGATGCTGGAGAAGAGCTCCAACGGCATCATGTTCGCGGTCATCGGCTTTGGCGGCTTTCTCGGCATCGGTGAGAAATTCCACGCCATTCCGTGGTCGGTGCTCGACTACGAAAAGAACCGCGGCGGTTACGTGGTGCCCTACACCAAGGAACAGTTGAAGGCAGCGCCCGCCTATTCGATCAACGAACTGGCCGGCAGGGATGGCGAGAAGGCGCGCGATGCGTCCTATGCATATTACCAGGTGGATCCATACTGGTAGCAGCCACCGCCAGATACAAGAAACGGCCCCGGTTGGGGCCGTTTCTTGTCCCTTCCGGCGACGTCAGTTGCTTTCCCTCACTCTAAACTGCCTAATCATGCGCCTGCATGATGGAGATATTTGAATAGCCTTGCGGCTCGGGGTTGTCGCAGGACGTCAAAAACGCCGCCGCGATGAAGAACAGGCTGACGATACCGCTCAGCTGGCTCATTGGCGAAACTCCCTCCAGTCTCGCCCCACGCAGCACGAATTATAGCGCAAAACGCCGCCGGCGTCGGCGGGCAGGCCGATGACAAATGATGACATCGCCTGTCGAAAAGTTGAATCCCGGGCTCAACCGGAGACCTGTCTGACGTAAATCGCAGACTTTGATTTTACGCATTTGCAAACTCTACTGCGCGGCCAACTGACGGCGTTTTCTGCGCTTCCGGTGCTCACATACTAAAAGTACGCTCCGCTCCGGTTCAAGAAATCGACCGCCATTTGACTCGCCGCAGCGAGCAGCCTCTTAGCCCCGGAGTGCCAAAATGCCATCATTTCCCGTTTTCGACCTTTCCCGTTTCGAACAAGCCGGCGCGGAAGAGCGCCGGAAACTCGGCGCGCGAGGTCGACGATATCTGCCGCGTCGACCGGGTTCCTGGCGATCAGCGGCCATTCGGTGCCGCAGGAGACGATCGACGGCGTATGGCGGGCGGCGCATGATTTCTTCGACCTGCCGCAGGAAACCAAGGACGCCGTGCGGGCGCCTTATCCCGGCTATCCCTACGGCTATCTCGGCCGCGGCGCCGAGGCGCTGGCGAAGTCGAAGGGCGTCGACACGCCGCCCGACCTGAAGGAGAGTTTCAATGGCGGTCCGCTGGAAGTGCCGGCCGGGCTGACCGACGCCGGAGGCGCTGTCGTTCTGCTATGCCGAGACGATCTGGCCGGTCGAGCCTGAAGGGCTTCGTCGGAGGCCTGGAAGGCCTATTACGGCGCGATGGAAGACCTCGCCGCCCGCATCATGCGGGTGTTCGCGGTGGCGCTCGAGCCTGCCGGAAGGCTTTTTCGACAGAATCGATCGACGCGCCGATCAGCGCGCTGCGGGCGCTCAACTATCCCGAAACCGACCGACGCCGCCGAAGCCGGGGCAATTGCGCGCCGGCGCCCATACCGACTATGGCAGCCTGACCATCCTGTCTGCCGCAGGCCTGGTTCGGGCGGGCTGCAGATATTCACGCCGGAAGGCGAATGGCGCGAGGTGCCGCCGGTGCCCGGCGCCTTCGTCATCAACATCGGCGACCTGATGGCGCGCTGGACCAACGACCGCTGGGTGTCGACGCTGCACCGTGTCGTCAACGCCGACGGGAGCGCTGCGCGTCGGCAGTCGCTCGCCTTCTTCCACCAGCCGAACTGGCATGCCGAGATCGCCTGTCTCGAATCCTGCCTGGCGCCCGGCGAAACGCCGCGCTACGAGCCCGTGCTTTCCGGGCCGTACCTGATGTCGAAATTCAAGCGACGGTGAAGCCGGCCGCGTGAGGGTGGATCAGGTTCGCCTGACGCAGCGGCAATTTTTGCCGTCGCCGCATTGCGTTTTGCGGGCCAATGGCTAAGACGGGCGCGGCTATTCGCTACCGCTCCATCAAGGGATTTTCGAACATGACCGCCATCATCGACATCGTCGGCCGCGAAATTCTCGACAGCCGCGGCAACCCGACCGTCGAGGTCGACGTGGTCCTCGAAGACGGCTCGATGGGCCGCGCCGCGGTTCCGTCCGGCGCCTCCACCGGCGCGCATGAGGCGGTCGAACTGCGCGACGGCGGTCCGCGCTATCTCGGCAAGGGCGTCGAGAAGGCCGTCGAGGCCGTCAATGGCGAGATCTTCGAGGCGATCGGCGGCATGGAGGCCGAGAACCAGATCCACATCGACCAGACGATGATCGAGCTCGACGGCACGCCGAACAAGAGCCGGCTCGGCGCCAACGCCATCCTCGGCGTTTCGCTGGCGGTCGCCAAGGCTGCGGCCGAGGCATCCGGCCTGCCGCTCTACCGCTATGTCGGCGGCGCCAACGCCGCATGTCCTGCCGGTGCCGATGATGAACATCATCAATGGCGGCGCGCATGCCGACAACCCGATCGACTTCCAGGAATTCATGATCATGCCGATCGGCGCGCCGACGCTGCGCGACGCCGTGCGCTGGGGCTCGGAAATCTTCCACACGCTGAAGAAGGGGCTGAAGGACGCCGGCCACAACACCAATGTCGGCGACGAGGGCGGCTTCGCGCCGAACCTGAAGAGCGCGCAGGCAGCACTCGACTTCGTCATGGCCTCGATCGAGAAGGCCGGCTACAAGCCGGGCGAGGACGTCGCGCTTGCGCTCGACTGCGCGGCGACCGAGTTCTTCAAGGACGGCAACTACGTCTACGAAGGCGAGAAGAAGACCCGCGATCCCAAGACCCAGGCGAAATACCTGGCCAAGCTTGCCGCCGACTACCCGATCATCTCGATCGAGGACGGCATGGCCGAGGACGACTGGGAGGGCTGGAAGCACCTGACCGACCTGTGCGGCGAGAAGGTGCAGCTGGTCGGCGACGATCTGTTCGTCACCAACTCGGCGCGGCTGCGCGACGGCATCAGGATGGGCGTCGCCAACTCGATCCTCGTCAAGGTCAACCAGATCGGCTCGCTGTCGGAGACGCTCGACGCCGTCGAGACCGCGCACAAGGCCGGCTACACCGCCGTCATGTCGCACCGCTCGGGCGAGACCGAGGATTTCGACCATCGCCGATCTCGCCGTCGCCACCAATTGCGGACAGATCAAGACCGGCTCGCTGGCGCGCTCGGACCGCACCGCCAAGTACAACCAGCTGATCCGCATCGAGGAAGAGCTCGGCAAGCAGGCGCGCTACGCCGGCAAGTCGATCCTCAAGGCCTGATCCCGTGCGAGCGCTCGCGGCGCGGTTTCATGCGGCGCGGCTCGCCGGCACGCTGACGGTGGCCGTCGCTTCGTTCTGGTTGCCGACGCAGGCCGTGCTGGCGCAGGATTCCCTGGACGGCTTCCGCACGCCGTCCGGCAACATCCAGTGTGCTTTCTTCGACGATACGTCCGTTCGCTGCAACATCGCCGACAAGGCAACGCCGCTGCCGCCGCGCCCAAGGGATTGCGAACTCGACTGGGGCAACGACTTCGGCCTCGATGGAACGTCACGGCGCGGAGAACTGCTTTGCGTCGGCGATACTATCCGGGGCCATTACCTTGTGCTGCCTTATGACGAATCGTTTCAGCGCGGCAGCATAACGTGCCGCTCGGAGCGCACAGGCGTGACCTGCGCCAACGAGCGCGGCGCAGGGTTTGCGATTTCGCGGAAAGAGCAGCGGCTTTTCTGAACTCCACCGCGGTTTTTTCGCCGGCTCGAGCGTCTCGTAACCCGGCATTAAGCATGATCGGGCGACAAAGGGCGCGAGAGGTTTTCGCACCATGTGGACACGCCAGCACAAACGAAGAAACACCGGCCGGCTGATCGTGCCGGTCATTTCGGCGGTATTTCTCGCCTATTTCGGCTTCCATGCCTATCATGGCGAATTCGGCATCTATTCCAAGTACCAGTTCGAGGCGCGGATGGCCGAACTGCAGGCTGAGCTGGCCACAGTGAAGGGCGAACGCGTCGAAATGGAGCAGCGCGTGCAGCTGCTGCATGACGGCACGCTCGAAAAGGACATGCTCGACGAGCAGGCGCGCAGGCGCTGAACCTTTCGCAGGCCGACGAGATCACCATCATGCGCGATCGCCCCGGCGCGATTAACTGAAATCCAGTTAATCGCTTATATTTCCTGTAAATAGAACGATTTAGCTGCATGACAGCCATGCATTTTTCCGCATGGCCCTGCGTCATTTTGCATGCTAGCTTTTCATACAGCCAGGGAGGTGACGGCGCTGCCAGCTTGCCCCCCGAATGTCCGCGAAGAGACAGCCAACAGGGAGTGATTGATGGCGACTGCCGCGAAGAAGACGTCTGCCAAATCGAAGGCGGACGCCAAGGGCCAGAGCGGCCCCGTTGCGCCGAAACCGGCCGATTTCACCAAGGAACAGGAGCTCGCGGCCTATCGCGACATGCTGCTGATCCGGCGTTTCGAGGAGAAGGCCGGCCAGCTCTACGGCATGGGCTTCATCGGCGGCTTCTGCCATCTCTATATCGGCCAGGAAGCCGTCGTCACCGGCATGAAGATGGCGCTGATCGAAGGCGACCAGATGATCACCGCCTATCGCGACCACGGCCACATGCTGGCCATGGACATGAGCGCCGCGCGGCGTCATGGCCGAGCTGACCGGACGCCGCGGCGGCTACTCCAAGGGCAAGGGCGGCTCCATGCACATGTTCTCCAAGGAGAAGAATTTCTACGGCGGCCACGGCATTGTCGGCGCGCAGGTGTCGCTCGGCACGGGCCTTGCCTTCGCCAACCGCTACCGCGGCAACAAGAATGTCTCGCTGACCTATTTCGGCGACGGCGCCGCCAACCAGGGCCAGGTCTACGAGAGCTTCAACATGGCCTCGCTGTGGAAGCTGCCGGTCATCTACGTCATCGAAAACAACCGCTACGCGATGGGCACCTCGGTCACGCGCTCCTCGGCCGAGACGGATTTCTCGCAGCGCGGCGTCTCGTTCAAGATTCCCGGCATCCAGGTCGACGGCATGGATGTGCGCGCGGTGAAGTCGGCCTCCGACCTGGCGACCGAGTGGTGCCGCTCGGGCAACGGCCCGATCATCCTCGAGATGCAGACCTACCGCTATCGCGGCCACTCGATGTCCGACCCGGCGAAATACCGGTCGAAGGAAGAAGTGCAGAAGATGCGCTCCGAGCACGACCCGATCGAACAGGTGAAGGCGCGCGTGCTCGACAAGAAGTGGGCCAGCGAAGACGACCTGAAGGCGATCGACAAGGAGGTTCGCGACATCGTCGCCGACGCCGCCGAATTCGCGCAGACCGATCCAGAGCCGGATGTATCCGAGCTCTGGACCGACATCGTACTCTAAGGGAGGGCGCGAACATGCCGATCGAAATCCTGATGCCCGCGCTTTCCCCGACGATGGAGGAAGGCAATCTTTCCAAATGGCTGAAGAACGAAGGCGACAGAGATCGTCGCCGGTGACGTGATCGCCGAGATCGAGACCGACAAGGCGACGATGGAAGTCGAAGCCGTCGACGAAGGCACGCTGGCCAAGATCCTGGTCGCTGCCGGCACCGAAGGCGTGAAGGTCAACACCCCGATCGCCGTGCTGGCGGTCGACGGCGAAGACGTGGACAAGGCCGGCGAAGGCATCGGCGAGGAGCCTGCCGGCAAAGCCGGCAGCGGCCCGCCGAAGCGCCGAAGGCCGAGGCGGCAGAAGCCGCGCGGCCGCACCCATCGCCGCAGCACCGAAGACCGAAGTGGCCGCCGGACCCGGATATTCCGGCCGGCACCGAGATGGTGTCGACCACCGTGCGCGAAGCGCTGCGCGACGCCATGGCCGAGGAAATGCGCCGCGACGAAGACGTTTTCGTCATGGGCGAGGAAGTCGCCGAGTACCAGGGCGCCTACAAGATCACGCAAGGGCTGCTGCAGGAGTTCGGCCCGCGCCGCGTGGTCGATACGCCGATCACCGAGCACGGTTTCGCCGGCGTCGGCGTCGGCGCTGCGATGGCCGGGCTGAAGCCGATCGTCGAGTTCATGACCTTCAACTTCGCCATGCAGGCGATCGACCAGATCATCAACTCGGCGGCCAAGACGCTTTACATGTCGGGCGGCCAGATGGGCGCGCCGATCGTCTTCCGCGGCCCGAACGGTGCCGCGGCGCGCGTCGCCGCCCAGCACAGCCAGGACTATGCCGCCTGGTACGGCCACATTCCGGGCCTGAAAGTCGTGCAGCCCTACACCGCGGCCGACGCCAAGGGCCTGCTTGAAGGCGGCGATCCGCGACCCGAACCCGGTGATCTTCCTCGAGAACGAAATCCTCTACGGCCAGTCCTTCGATGTGCCGAAGCTCGACGATTTCGTGCTGCCGATCGGCAAGGCGCGCATCCACAAGAAGGGCAAGGACGTCACCATCGTCTCCTGGGGCATCGGCATGACCTACGCGGTGAAGGCGGAGGCCGAACTTGCGCGGCATGGGCATCGATGTCGAGATCATCGACCTGCGCACGATCCGCCCGATGGATCTCGACACCGTCATTGCCTCGGTGAAGAAGACCAACCGCCTGGTCGTTGTCGAGGAGGGGTTCCCGCAATCCTCGGTCGGCGACTTCATCGCCAACCAGGTGTCGCAGCGCGCCTTCGACTTCCTCGACGCGCCGGTGATCACCATCGCCGGCAAGGACGTGCCGATGCCTTATGCGGCCAACCTCGAAAAGCTGGCGCTGCCGAACGTGGCGGAGGTCGTCGCGGCGGTGAAGGCGGTGACGTATCGCTGAGGAGATTGACGCTTTACGGCGCGCGGTCATGATGGTGGCCGCGCAACGTCCATCAAGGCAATCGACGGAACTGATCGATCAGCATGGCAGAATCCGCAAAAAAGCGCGCAACCTATGCCGACCTGGAAGCGGTTCCGCCGCATCTGGTTGCCGAGATCATCGACGGCGTTCTTCGTGACGCACCCGAGGCCGTCGCCACGCCATGGCCTGACTGCAAGCAGCTTGGGTAACGAGTTAGCTGGGCCTTTCCAAAAAGGCAGGGGTGGGCCGGGAGGATGGATTTTCATCATCGAGCCTGAGTTTCATCTGGGCAACGATGTCGCTGGCGCCCGATATCGCTGGCTGGCGACGTGATCGGTTCCCGTCGGTTCCGGCCACGGCTTTTGCCGTAGTCTCGCCCGACTGGGTCTGCGAGGTTCTGTCTGCCTCCACCGAAACTCGCGACCGTACCTTGAAGAAGCGCATCTACGCCGAAGCAGCCATTCCCCACATGTGGCTGATCGATCCGCGGCTACAGATTTTGGAAGCCTTCGAGAATTGCGATCGACGCTGGACGAAGATCGGAGACTGGAACTCCGACGACAGCGTCAGTGCGCCTCCGTTCGATGCCATCTCGTTCTCACTCGCCGACCTTTGGCCCTTGGACAAGCCGCTCGGTTTCAACGAAAACCCGCAAGCCCTCTACGCCGGAGACAGATAGTTATGCCCATCAACATCACCATGCCGGCCCTCTCGCCCACGATGGAAGAGGGCAACCTCGCCAAGTGGCTGGTCAAGGAAGGCGACAAGGTCGCGCCAGGCGACGTGATCGCCGAGATCGAGACCGACAAGGCGACGATGGAAGTCGAAGCCGTCGACGAGGGCACGGTCGCAAAGCTCGTCGTGCCGGCAGGCACCGAAGGCGTCAAGGTCAACGCGCTGATCGCCGTGCTCGCCGGCGAAGGCGAGGATGCAAGTGCGGCAGCGAAGGCCGGCGGCGACGCGGCGCCGGCAAAGGCCGAGGCGCCGAAAGCCGAGCCTGCCAAGGCAGAGGCACCGAAGGCTGCAAACGGCGCCGATGCGAGCTCCACGTTGCCCCCCTCTGGCCTGCCGGCCATC
The DNA here is from genome assembly GCA_963726065.1 of uncultured Alphaproteobacteria bacterium. GTDB lineage: Bacteria > Pseudomonadota > Alphaproteobacteria > Rhizobiales > Rhizobiaceae > Neomesorhizobium. The sequence continues at coordinate 57,696 of CAVSAU010000012.1, read as the reverse complement.
TCCCCCGCAGGGGGGAGATCAGCCAAGCGGGCGACCGCACCTTCGCTTCGCCGCTGGCGCGGCGCATCGCCAAGGATGCCGGCGTCGATGTCGCGGCGGTAACCGGCTCCGGCCCGCATGGCCGCGTGGTGAAGGCCGATGTCGAGGCGGCGATCGCCGGGCGCGGCGCCAAGGCGGCGCCGGCAGCGAAGGCGGCTCCGGCGGCGGGTGCCGCGCCTGCCGCGGCTCCGGCAGCAAAGTCGATGTCGGACGAGCAGGTGCTGAAGCTGTTCGAACAGGGCTCCTATGAGCTCATTCCGCACGACAATATGCGCAAGACGATCGCCCGCCGGCTGGTCGAGGCCAAATCGACCATTCCGCATTTCTACCTGACGCTCGATTGCGAGCTTGACGCGTTGCTGAAGCTGCGCGCCGAACTCAATGCGGCAGCTCCCGTGAAGAAGACCGACAAGGGCGAGGCGCCTGCCTACAAGCTCTCGGTCAACGACATGATCATAAAGGCGATGGCGCTGGCGCTGCGCGACGTGCCGACGGCCAATGTGTCGTGGACCGACAGCAACATGGTGCAGCACAAGCATTGCCGATGTCGGCGTCGCCGTGTCGATCCCCGGCGGTCTGATCACGCCGATCATCCGCAAGGCCGAGGAAAAGACGCTGTCGGTGATCTCCAACGAGATGAAGGACCTTGCCGCGCGCGCCCGCAACCGCAAGCTCAAGCCCGAGGAATACCAGGGCGGCACGACCGCGGTTTCCAACCTCGGCATGTTCGGCATCAAGGATTTCTCGGCCGTCATCAACCCGCCGCATGCGACGATCCTGGCGGTCGGCGCCGGCGAGGAGCGGGCGGTCGTGAAGAAGGGCGAGATCACGATAGCCAACATCATGTCGGTGACGCTGTCGACCGATCACCGCGCCGTCGACGGCGCGCTCGGCGCCGAGCTTCTGGGTGCCTTCAAGCGCCACATCGAGAACCCGATGGGAATGCTGGTGTAAAACGTTTTCTCACAAGGGAGACCACGGCGATGACAGTCACGGCACATGGCGAACAGTTGCGGGCGTCCTGGGTGTGGATGGCGGTCCTCGCCGTCATCTCGCTGATCGGCGGTATTCTGGCGCTGCTCAATCCGCTCGCCGCCACGATTGCGGCAACCGTCATGGCCGGTTGGGTGTTTGCCGCGCTTGGCGCGATCCAGGTCATCCAGTCGTTCCGGGTGACAGGCTGGCCGGGGTTCCTGTGGGGGCTTCTATTCGGCGTCCTCACGCTCGTCGTCGGTCTGTCGCTGGTTTTCAACCCGCTTGCCGGCATGGTCTCGCTGACCCTGCTTGTGGCCGTGCTATTCCTGGTCATCGGCGTGGTGAAAATCCTCTATTCCTTTTCGCTGCGACCGATTTCGGGATGGGGCTGGGTATTGGTCTCCGGCATCGTTTCTGTGGCGCTGGGCGTCATGATCCTCAGCGATTTCCCCTATTCGGCGACATCGGTGCTCGGCATCCTGCTGGCTGTGGAACTGCTGTCGAACGGCGTGCTTTTCCTGCTTCTGGCGCTTGGACTGCGCAAGGCCTAGGGATGGCGCCTGGCGAAACCAGCCACAACCTTAACCCCGCCCCGCAAGGGGTAGGGGAACGCATGGGCGCAGCAGCATGAAAACCGTTCTCTGCTACGGCGATTCGCTGACCTGGGGTTACGACGCGGTCGGCCCCGGCCGGCACGCGTTGGCGGACCGCTGGCCGAGCGTGCTGCAGGCAGCGCTCGGGCCGGACGTGCAGGTGATCGCCGAAGGGCTTGAACGGACGCACCACCGCCTTTGACGACCATCTGGCCGGCGAGGACCGCAACGGGGTCCGCACCTTGCCGACGCTGCTCGGCACCCATTCGCCGCTCGACCTCGTCATCATCCTGCTCGGCTCCAACGACATGAAGCCATGGATCCACGGCAATCCGCTTGCGGCCAAGCAGGGAATGGCGCGGCTGGTCAATATCGTGCGCGGCCACGTCTATCCGCTGGAGGCCGAGGCGCCGCAGGTGCTTCTGGTGTCGCCGCCGGCCGTCAGCCGCACTGAGAACGCCGAGTTTGCAGGCATGTTCGCAGGCGGTGACGCCGCGTCGCGCCAGCTTGCCGCGCTCTACAGCCAGCTAGCCGACGAGGTGGGCTGCGGTTTCTTCGACGCCGGCTCGGTGGCCGAGACGACGCCGGTCGACGGCGTCCATCTCGACGCTGAAAATACCCGCGCCATCGGCGCAGCACTCGCGCCGCTGGTGCGAATGATGCTGGAGCTTTGAGCGTGGCTGTGGAACTGACGTTGCGGCAGCAGAACGCCGCGACGCCGCCGAACTGGCGGTGCTGGTCGATATCGCCTCGCACGGTTTCGCGTCGTGGCTGTGGTATGGCGCGGTCATCGACGAATGCGTCGACACCGCCATGGAGCAGGGGCGGATCAGGATGCGCGACGATGAGCTCGACGCCTGGAGGGACGCGGCGCTGGCGGAATGGCACGGCGATGTCGCCGGCATGTCGATCGCGTTTCCGCTCGACGACAGCGTGTCCGACGCGGTTGCGCCGCATCCCGTCTTCGAGCCGATCGTTGAACTGCAGCGGCGGCTCGTCGGTCACCGTTTCATCGACAGCCTCGGCGTCTATCGCCAGCATCGCGGCAAGGGTATCGGCCGGGCGCTGCTTGCCGACGAGATCGACAAGGCCGCCGGCGGCAAGATCAGCCTGATCACCGAAAGCCACAACGAAACGGCGTTGTCGTTTTACCGGTCGAACGGCTTCGCGGAAGTTTCGCGCAGGACCGCCGTGCCGCGGCAGCCCGCGGCAAGGAACATGATTGGGTGCTGCTCACCCGCAATGCGCAAAGGTGGAGAAAACAGCATGGCCGAAAATTACGACGTCATCATCATCGGCTCCGGTCCCGGCGGCTACATCGCGGCGATCCGGGCAGCACAGCTCGGCCTGAAGACCGCCATCGTCGAGCGCGAGCACCTGGCCGGCATCTGCTCCAACTGGGGCTGCATCCCGACCAAGGCGCTGCTGCGCTCGGCCGAGGTGATGCATCTGGCCACGCATGCCAAGAATTACGGGCTGAAGGTCGAAGGCAAGATCGACGCCGACCTTAAGGCGATCGTCGAGCGCTCGCGCGGCATTGCCGAGCGCATGAACGGCGGCGTCGGCTTCCTGATGAAGAAGAACAAGGTCGACGTGATCTGGGGCGAGGCAAAGCTGACCAAGCCGAGCGAGATCGTCGTCGGCAAGATCGCCAAGACGCCGATGCAGCCGCAGGCGCCGCTGCCCAAGAACACCATGGGCGAGGGCACCTATACGGCCAAGCACATCATCGTCGCCACCGGCGCGCGGCCGCGCGCGCTGCCCGGCATCGAGCCGGACGGCAAGCTGATCTGGACCTATTTCGAGGCGATGGTGCCGCCGGAAATGCCGAAATCGCTGCTGGTGATGGGCTCCGGCGCCATCGGCATCGAGTTCGCCTCGTTCTACCGCACCATGGGCGTCGAGGTGACCGTGGTCGAACTCCTGCCGCAGGTCATGCCGGTCGAGGACGCTGAAATCTCGGCCTTCGCCAAGAAGCAGTTCGAGAAGCAGGGCATGAAGATCATCCTCGATGCCAAGGTGACCAAGGTCGAGAAGGCGGCGAACTCGATCACCGCGCATGTCGAGATGAAGGACGGCAAGGTCGAGAAGATCACCGCCGACCGGCTGATCTCGGCCGTCGGCGTGCAGGGCAATATCGAGAATCTCGGGCTCGAGGCGCTCGGCGTGAAGACCGACCGCGGCACCATCGTCATCGACGGTTACGGCAAGACCAATGTGCCGGGCATCTACGCCATCGGCGACGTCGCCGGGCCGCCGATGCTGGCGCACAAGGCCGAGCACGAGGCGGTGATCTGCGTCGAGAAGATCGCCGGCCTGCCCAACGTGCATCCGATGGACAAGCTGAAAATCCCCGGCTGCACCTATTGCAACCCGCAGGTCGCCTCCGTCGGCCTGACCGAAGCCAAGGCCAAGGCCGAAGGGCGCGATATCCGCGTCGGCCGTTTCCCGTTCGTCGCCAACGGCAAGGCGATCGCGCTCGGCGAGGACCAGGGCCTGGTCAAGACGATCTTCGACACGAAGACCGGCGAGCTGCTCGGCGCGCATATGGTCGGCGCCGAGGTGACCGAACTGATCCAGGGCTTTGTCGTGGCGATGAACCTCGAAACCACCGAGGAAGAACTGATGCACACCATCTTCCCGCATCCGACGCTGTCGGAGACGATGAAGGAAAGCGTGCTCGACGCCTATGGCCGTGCGCTCAACGCATGATTGACGCGCCCCGACGGGACTGTTTTGCAAGCCGGTTCTGACTTATATGCGGAACAAGAACGACTAAGGAACGGACGATGGAACAGAGCGTCGGCATCATGGGCATGCCCGGAGTGGGCTTCTTCGGCATGCTGCTGATCGGTTTCCTGGCCGGCTACATCGCCGAAAAGGCAATGAACCGCGAGCATGGCCTGTTCACCAACATCCTGGTCGGCATCGCTGGATCGTTCGTCGGCGGCACGCTGGCGGGCCTTCTGGATTTCAACTACCAGGGCTTTCTCGGCAACCTGCTGGTCGCCGCTGTCGGCGCCATCGTGATCCTGTGGATTTTCGGGCGCGCCAAGGCGAGCGGAGTGAATTGAGACAAAATGGTCACCCTGCTCGACACGATTTCAAATCCGCCACGCCTCCGGCACCCGGAGAAGGCCCACAGGCCCGACCAGGAAGTGCTGCGCAAGCCCGACTGGATCCGCGTCAAGGCACCGGTCTCCAAGGGTTATGCCGAAACGCGCGAGATCGTGAAGTCGCACAAGCTGGTGACGGTTTGCGAGGAAGCCGGCTGCCCGAACATCGGCGAGTGCTGGGAAAAGAAGCACGCCACCTTCATGATCATGGGCGAGATCTGCACGCGCGCCTGTGCCTTTTGCAATGTCGCCACCGGCATTCCCACCGCGCTCGATGCCGATGAACCGGCCCGCGTCGCTCATGCGGTGAAGCAGATGGGGCTGACGCATGTCGTCATCACCTCGGTCGACCGCGACGATCTGGCCGATGGCGGCGCGCAGCACTTTGCCGACGTGATCCACGCCATTCGCGCCGCGACGCCCAACACGACCATCGAGATCCTGACGCCGGACTTCCTGCGCAAGGAAGGCGCGCTGGAGATCGTGGTGGCGGCCAAGCCCGACGTCTTCAACCACAATCTGGAGACGGTGCCGTCGAACTACCTGACGGTTCGCCCCGGCGCCCGCTACTTCCACTCGATCCGGCTCTTGCAGCGGGTCAAGGAGCTCGATCCATCGATCTTCACCAAGTCGGGCATCATGGTAGGGCTCGGTGAAGAGCGCAACGAAGTGCTGCAACTGATGGACGACTTGCGGTCGGCCAATGTCGACTTCATGACCATCGGCCAGTATCTGCAGCCGACGAAGAAGCACCATCCGGTAAAGAAGTTCGTCACGCCGGAAGAGTTCCAGTCCTATGCGACGATTGGCAAGACCAAGGGCTTCCTGCTTGTCGCTTCCAGCCCGCTGACGCGCTCGTCCCACCATGCCGGCGACGACTTCGCCAAGCTGCGCGCCGCGCGGGAGAAAAAGCTTTCGCTCTCCTCCTGAACGAACTTGCGGAGGGCGTCGAATGCCTGAGGCGCCGCGTTCTGGTCGTCGTCTGCGCGGGCAGCGGCAAGTCGACCCTGGCGCAAGCGCTGTCGGTGCGGCTCGATCTTCCCTACAGATCCATGGACCGGGAGTTCTTCTGGCTGCCCGGCTGGAAGCTACGTGGCCGTGCTGAGATCAGGTCGATGGTCGCCAAGGCGGTCGGGCAAGACCGCTGGATCATGGACGGCAGCACCCCCCGCACGCTCGACCTGCGCCTGCAGAGCGCCGACGCCGTGCTCTGGCTGCGCCTACCGCGCCTGCTTTGCTTTTTCCGTGTGATCATGCGGCGCATCCGTTACGCCGGACGCTCCCGGCCGGACATGACGGAAGGCTGTCCTGAAAAGGTGGACCTCGAATTCCTCAGCTACATCTGGAATTTCGAGAAGGAGGACGGGCTGAAAATCCGCGACGCGCTGGCCAGGCACGGCCCGGATGTGCCGGTTTTCATTCTCGATTCGCGTGGTGATGCCGGCGCCCTGCTTGCTCTTCTGGAAAGGCGTGATACGGACTGATCATGCCGCAGTTCGAGACCATCAAGCACGTCACCCATCCGCCGGAAGAGATGTTCGCGCTGGTCGCAGACGTCGAGAAGTATCCGGAATTCCTGCCGCTGTGCGAAGCGCTATCGGTGCGCTCACGCAAGGAGCGCGACGGCCGCACCGTGCTCGTCGCCGACATGACGGTGGGCTACAAGGCGATCCGCGAGACCTTCACCAGCCAGGTGCACCTGAAGCCAGACGAAAATGCCATCGACGTCAAGTATCTGGACGGCCCGTTCCGCTATCTCAGCAACATCTGGCGCTTCGACGCGGCAGCGAACGGCGGCACTGACATCCATTTCTTCATCGATTACGAATTCAAGAGCCGCATCCTCGGCGCCATGATGGGCGCGATGTTCGACCGGGCTTTCCGCATGTTCACCAACGCGTTCGAAAAGCGGGCGGATGCGGTGTACGGGCCTTCCGCCTGACCTTAAAGCGGCTGGGGTCAGCTTTTCCTGATCTCGACATGCCACCATTTCGGCCGGCCGGTCCGGTAGCTGTGCGACGTCGGCATCAGTTCCACGGCGCTCGGCTTGTCGAAGCTGCCAAGCAGCAGCGCGACCACGGGCGCATCGTCGATGGCGCCGATGCCGCCGCCGCAGGCCGGGCAGAACGCCCGGCTGGAATAATCGGAGGAGCGGTAGACCGAAGGGCGCTTCGCCGGGACCGGGCCAGGACACCGCCTGGCGCGGGAATTCGACCCAGGCGAGCGTCAGCGCGCCGCTGTGGCGCTGGCACATCTTGCACGAACATGTGTGCGGCTTGGCTGCGGGAGCCTGAGCCTCGAAGCGGATCGAACCGCACAGACAGCCGCCGGTGTAGCGTTTGGAGCCGGTCTTTTTGTCCGCACCGGACGTGGTCATCGCAGATTTCCGACTGGTTGGATGGTGGTCCACAGGGGGCGAGGCTAGTTCCTGGCGAGCGCTTGAAGCCCCATCTCCAGGGCGGTCCTTACCGTTTCGCGGCGGATGAAGTCGCGGCCCTTGTTTTCGAACTGATGCCGCTCAGCGATCGGCTGCTGTCCCGTCACGGCAAGGCCGAACCAGACGAGACCGACCGGCTTTTCCGCCGAACCGCCATCCGGCCCTGCAATGCCGGTGACGGCGAGCGCGATGCCAGCATGCGAACGGGCGAGCGCGCCGGCGGCCATTTCGATTGCGGTTTCGCGCGACACCGCGCCATGGGCGTCGAGGGTTACCGGCGAGACGCCGAGCATCTCTATCTTGGCGTCGTTGGAATAGGTGACGAAACCGCGATCGACCATCGACGAAGACCCGGGAATGTCGGTCAGGACCGAGATAATCATGCCGCCGGTGCAGGATTCGGCGGTGGCAGAAAGGATCTTGCGGCCAGCGCAGGCCTTGAGGAAGCGGTCGGCAAGTTCTCCAAGCTCGCTCATTCCGGCACCTCGCCGGGATAGACGACGCTGGCCGTTGCGATCGCCGCGATGCCTTCCTCTCGGCCGACAAAACCGAGCTTTTCGTTGGTGGTCGCCTTGACCGAGATACGCTCCCTGGCAATTCCCAGCATGTTCGACAGGGCCTGCCGTCATGGCTTCGCGATGTGGGCCGACGCGCGGCGCCTCGCAGATCAGCGTGATATCGGCATTGGCGATGCGGCCGCCTGCTCGAACGCACGATGGAGGCTGCGTGTTCCACGAAGATATGCGACGCGACACCCTTCCACTGCGGATCGGAAGGCGGAAAATGCGTGCCGATGTCGCCGGCGCCGCAGGTGGCCAGAAGCGCGTCGGTCAGCGCATGCAGGCCGACATCGGCATCGGAATGGCCGTTGAGCTTCTTCGTGTGCGGAATGGCGACGCCGCAAAGCGTCACCCGGTCGCCAGGCTCGAAGGAATGCACGTCGTAGCCGTTACCGGTGCGGACATCAGGAAATGCCGCCAGCCCGCCGGAAAGCCGCTCGTTGGCCATCGCGATATCCCTTGCCCAGGTCAGTTTGACATTGTCGGGAGAGCCGAGAACGACCTTCACCGGAAGGCCGGCCCATTCGGCGATCGCCGCGTCGTCGGTGAAATCGTCGCGCCCGGCAGCGTGGGCGTGCATCGTGCGCGGAAAGGATCGGGCCAAACGGAAAACCCTGCGGCGTCTGCGCGGCATGGAGGTCAGCGCGGGGAACCGTTTCGAGGATCGGTGGCGTCGGCCGCAGCCCGCTTCAGCGTGTCGGACACCGGCAGGGCGGGCAGGGCGCCGTGACCCTCGCCGACCGACGCGACGACCCTGTCGATCAACGCGGCGTCGACGAAGGGCCGTACCGCGTCATGGATCAGAACGATGCCGGGATTCTCGGCGGCGAGCGCGCTGAGCGCCAGCCGGGTCGATTCCTGACGCGTCGCGCCCGCCCGGCACGACGATGAACGCGTCGGCTGTACTGTCCGCTTGCGCGAAAGAAGCTCGCCATCGTCGGGATGGATCGCCACGACGATGCTGCCGATCGCGGGATGGCTGGCAAAAGCCTCGATGGTACGCTGCGATGACGGCTCGGCCGCCGATCCGGCGGTATTGCTTCGGACCGTCCGCGGATTGGCCGGCCCGCTCGCCACGGCCCGCCGCGACGATGACGACCGCGACCTTGCCATCGCGAAGCCCGGATTCTGTCGTCTTTTCACCCATGTCGAGACGCATAGCGGCGGGCTGCCGCAAAGGCCAGCGCAAAGCCAGTTTGACGAAAGTTTGAGTGTCTTCGCAGTTGCACAAACGTGCAAAACTGTCTAGGCAATGAGCAGTGGACCAAAGTGCCCGGTTTTTGTGCATGACTTCTCTTTCGCCAACTCGGCCAGCCGCTTGCCGTCGGCGCGGTCGAAATCCGCAACCGCGTCTTTCTGGCGCCGATGTCGGGCATCACCGACGAGCCGTTCCGGCATGCGCGCCTACGCGCATGGCGCCGGCCTGGTCGTCTCCGAAATGGTGGCGAGCGGCGAACTCGCCAAGGGCCGGCAGGCATCGGAACGGCGCATCCGCCGGCCCGGCATTGCCCGTCCACATGGTGCAGCTTGCCGGGCGCGAGGCGCGGTCACATGGCCGAAGCCGCGCGCATCGCGGCGGGCGAGGGCGCCGACATCATCGACATCAACATGGGCTGCCCCGCCAAGAAGGTGACCGGCGGCTATGCCGGCTCGGCGCTGATGCGCGACCTCGACCACGCGCTGTCGCTGATCGAGGCGGTGATCGGCGCGGTCGATGTGCCGGTGACGGTGAAGATGCGGCTCGGCTGGGACGAGGGCGCGCTCAATGCGCCGCTTCTGGCGCGCCGCGCCGAACAGGCCGGCGTGCAGATGGTCACCGTGCATGGCCGCACGCGCTGCCAGTTCTACCAGGGCAAGGCCGACTGGCGGGCGATCGCGCGGGTCAAGCAGGCGGTGTCCATTCCCGTCGTCGCCAATGGCGACGTCGACCTCGGCGGCCGATGCCGCGCTGATGCTCGAACAGTCCGGCGCCGACGCGGTGATGGTCGGCCGCGCGCAATTACGGCGCGCCGTGGACGGCTGCCGAGATCGCCGAGGCGCGCGGGTGCGGCGGCAGCGCAGGGCATTCCGCAGGCGCTGAAGAACTGGCGGACTATGTGGTCGCCCACTACGAGGACATGCTATCGCTCTACGGCGTCGAAAGCGGCCTGCGGCAGGCCCGCAAGCATCTCGGCTGGTATCTCGACCGCCACGCCGCCGTCCGTTTCGGCGGAGCAGCGCAGGGCGATCATGACAGGTCGTCCAGCCGCAAAGCGTGATCGCCGAGTTGCGCGAAGCGTTCGTCGCGCAAGCCGGCAACCTGCAGCTACTGAAGGACGTCGCATGAATGTGACGCAGGCAGCAACGCCGGCGCCGGCCGACGCCGCGCAGATCGTGCTCAACACGATCCGCCATCCGGTCATCATGATCGGCGCCGACAGGTTTCATCACCTTCGCCAACGCCGACGCGGAAGATTTCTTCCGCGCCAGCGCGACCATGCTGGCCGTCATACACCTGAGCAGTTCGTGCCGTTCGGCAGCCCATTGCTGACGCTGGTCGAGCAGGTGCGCGAGCGCCGCGCGCCGGTCAACGAATACCGCGTCGACATTTCGTCGCCGCGGCTCGGCGTCGAGAAGATCGTCGACCTCTATGTCGCGCCGGTGCCGGAACTGCCGGGCTCGGTCGTGGTGATGTTCCAGGAACGTTCGATGGCCGACAAGATCGACCGCCAGATGACGCATCGCGGCGCGGCGCGCTCGGTGACCGGCCTGGCCGCCATGCTGGCGCACGAGATCAAGAACCCGCTGTCGGGCATTCGCGGCGCCGCCCAGCTTCTGGAAACCGCGGTGCTCGCGACGAGGACCGCGCGCTGACCCGCCTGATCACCGACGAAACCGACCGCATCGTCTCGCTGGTCGACCGCATGGAGGTGTTTTCCGACGAGCGGCCGATCGACCGCTATCCCGGTCAACATCCATGTCGTGCTCGATCATGTGAAGGCGATCGCCAGGAACGGTTTTGCCAGCGGCATCAAGATTATCGAGGACTACGATCCGTCACTGCCGCCGGTCTATGCCAACCGCGACCAGCTGATCCAGGTGTTCCTGAACCTGGTCAAGAATGCGGCCGAGGCGATCGGCAGCGACCCGCACGGCGAGATCACGCTGTCGACGGCGTTTCGGCCGGGCATTCGCGTTTCGGTCGCCGGGCACGCAGGACCGCGTGTCGCTGCCGCTCGAATTTTCGCGTGCGCGACAACGGACCGGGCGTGTCGGAGGATATCCTGCCGATCCTGTTCGATCCTTTCATCACCACCAAGCCGAACGGCTCGGGGCTCGGGCTGGCGCTGGTCGCCAAGATCGTCGGCGAGCATGGCGGCATCATCGAATGCGATTCGACGCCGCGCGGCACCACTGTTCCGCATCCTGATGCCGGCCTGGAAAGAGACGGCCGCGTCGCCGGTGACAGCGATGAAGGACCGGCCGATGAGCGCACGCGGCAACATCCTCGTCGCCGACGACGATGCGGCGATCCGCACCGTTCTCAACCAGGCGCTGTCGCGCGTCGGGCACGAGGTGCGCGTCACCTCGAATGCCGCGCACGCTGTGGCGCTGGGTCGCGGCGGGCGAGGGCGATCTGGTCATCACCGACGTGGTGATGCCGGACGAGAACGCCTTCGACATGCTGCCGCGCATCAAGAAGGCGCGGCCGGAGCTGCCGGTCATCGTCATGAGCGCGCAGAACACCTTCATGACGGCGATCCGCGCGTCGGAGACCGGCGCCTACGAATATCTGCCGAAGCCGTTCGACCTCACCGAGCTGCTCAACATCGTCAATCGCGCGCTGTCCGAGCCGAAGCGGCCGCAGGCCGAACCGCGCGGCGACGAGCAGCCCGAAGCGATGCCGCTGGTCGGCCGCTCGGCGGCCATGCAGGACATCTACCGCATGCTGGCCCGCATGATGCAGACCGACCTGACGGTGATGATCTCCGGCGAATCCGGCACCGGCAAGGAACTGGTGGCGCGCGCGCTGCACGAATATGGCCGCCGCCGCAACGGCCCGTTCGTGGCGATCAACATGGCGGCGATCCCGCGCGACCTGATCGAATCGGAACTGTTCGGCCACGAGAAGGGCGCCTTCACCGGCGCGCAGAACCGCTCGACCGGTCGCTTCGAGCAGGCCGAAGGCGGCACGCTGTTCCTCGACGAGATCGGCGACATGCCGATGGAGGCGCAGACCCGGCTGCTGCGCGTCCTGCAGCAGGGCGAATACACCACCGTCGGCGGCCGCACGCCGATCAAGACCGACGTGCGCATCGTCGCGGCCACCAACAAGGATCTGCGCACGCTGATCAACCAGGGCCTCTTCCGCGAGGATCTGTTCTACCGGCTGAACGTCGTGCCGCTGCGGCTGCCGCCGCTGCGCGAGCGCGCCGAGGACATTCCCGATCTGGTCCGCCATTTCTTCAAGCAGGTGGAGAAGCGAAGGCCTGCAGACCAAGCGCATCTCCAGCGGCGGCATCGAGCTGATGAAGCGCTATCCCTGGCCAGGCAATGTGCGCGAGCTGGAAAACCTGGTCCGCCGGCTGGCCGCGCTCTATCCGCAGGACGAGATTTCGGCCGAGATCATCGACGCCGAACTGCAGCACCGGCGAAGCGCCGCCCGCTTCGGGCGGTGGCGTGCTGCCCGACGATCTGTCGATCGGGCAGGCGGTCGAGCATTACCTGCAGCGCTATTTCGCGCAGTTCGGCCGGCGATCTGCCGCCGCCGGGCCTCTACCACCGCGTCCTGGCCGAGGTCGAATATCCGCTGATCCTGGCCGCAATGACGGCGACCCGTGGCAACCAGATCAAGGCGGCCGAGCTGCTCGGCCTCAACCGCAACACGCTGCGCAAGAAGATCCGCGAGCTCGGCGTCAACGTCTACCGGGGCTCCAAACAGGGCTGATCGCGCTAGAACTTCTCTCCGGTGGCCGGTCCCAGCATTGGTATCCCTGCCAAGGCGCGCCGCTCAGGCCAATGTCGGGATCGAAGTAACGCTGGCAACTGTATGATTCTAATTGATCTCTTGATTTTGCATCGCACGATGCCCCACGAAGTCCGGTGTATGAGAATGTCAAAATTGTTCCGCCAGCACAGTTTTGTTGCATAATCGCCACAATGCGTTGCATAGATGCAACGGAATCACTGGCTTTCAGAAGCAAGAATGACGACTGACATCCAGGCAGCGGCGCGGCCGCTGTTTCCGAAATCGACTTCCGAAACGCGCCGTCTCCTGGCATTGCCCGGCGTCATCGCCGTGGTCGGCGCCATGCTGACGGCTGCGATCTCGTTCGTCATCCTGCTCGGCGGTCTCGAGCCCTACATCGCGCCCACGGAGCAGACGACGCTGGCGGTCATCGCCATCAACGCGGTGTTCGTGCTCCTGCTGATCACGCTAATTGCCCGCGAGGCGCATCGCATCTTGATGGCGAGGCGGCGCGGCAAGGCGGCCTCGCGGCTGCATGTGCGCATCGTCGCCATGTTCTCGCTGGTCGCGGCGATCCCCGCCATCCTGGTTGCCGTCGTCGCCTCGATCACTCTCGACATCGGCCTTGACCGCTGGTTCGAGATCCGGACCAAGACAATCATCAGCCAGTCCCTGTCGATCGCCGATGCCTATGTGCAGGAGAACGGCCGCACCCTGCAGAACACGACGCTTTCGATGGCGTTCACGCTGGACCAGGCGCAGGCGCTCTACAATCTGGACCGGACGGGATTTCGCGAGCTGATGACCAGGCAGGCCATCGGCCGCGGCCTGGCGCATGCCGCCCTCGTGCGCGCCGACGGTTCGATGGTCGCGGCAGCCGACACAAAGGTTGATTTCCCGATCCCGGAAATCCCCGACGAGTGGATCCAGTCGGCGACGGAAGCGCAGCCGGTGCTGATCGAACCGCGCAGCCGCAACATCGTCGGCGCCATCGTCAAGCTGCGCGATATTCCCGATGCCTATCTCTACACCATCCGCCTGGTCGACCCGGAAGTGATCAAGGCGCGCCAGATCGTGCGCTCCAATGCGGCCGAATACCGCGGGCTCGAGGCTTCGCGACCGACGACGCAGCTCGCCTTCGCGCTGCTCTATCTCGGCCTGACGCTGATCGTGGTGCTGGCCGCGATCTGGACGGGCATTGCGGTCGCCGACCGGCTGGTGAGGCCGATCCGCCAGCTGATCGGCGCTGCCGACGAAGTTTCCACCGGAAATCTCGATGTGTCGGTTCCGGTCAGGATTTCCGACGGAGATGTCGGCTCGCTCGCCGATACGTTCAACAAGATGATCTTGGAGCTGAAATCGCAACGCAACGAACTGCTCAACGCCAAGGACCTGATCGACGATCGCCGGCGATTTTCGGAAGCGGTGCTGGCGGGCGTCACCGCCGGCGTGATCGGCGTCGATTCCCACGGCAACATCACCATCGTGAACCGATCGGCGCAGACGATGCTGGCGATTTCTGAAAAGGCAGTCGGCCAGAACCTGTCGATCATCCTGCCGCACGTTGGCCGCGTGCTGGAGATCGGCCGCAAGTCTGGGCGCCCGGTCTATCGCGAACAGGTAACCTTCTACCGGGCAGGCGCCGAGCGCACCTTCAACGTACTGGTGACGGTCGAGGAAGAAACCGAGACGGACGACCAGTCCTATGTGGTCACCATCGACGACATCACCGACCTCGTACAGGCGCAGCGCACCTCCGCGTGGGCCGACGTAGCGCGCCGCATCGCCCACGAGATCAAGAACCCGCTGACGCCGATCCAGCTTTCGGCCGAACGCATCCGCCGCCGCTACGGCAAGGTAATCACCGAAGACCGCGAAGTCTTCGACCAGTGCACCGACACGATCATTCGCCAGGTCGAGGACATCGGTCGCATGGTCGACGAGTTTTCCGCTTTCGCGCGCATGCCCAAACCCGACATGAAAACACTCGACCTGCGCGAACCGTTGCGCGAAGCATCGTTCCTGGTGGAGGTCAGCCGCTCCGACATCAGTTTCGAGCGAGCCTTCGGCAGCGAGCCGCTGATGGGAACGTTCGACAGCCGGCTGATGGCGCAGGCCTTCGGCAATATCATCAAGAACGCCGCCGAGGCTATCGAAGGCACCGAGCGCGACGATGCCCAGCCGGGCGTCATCCGTGTGCGCGCCGGCCGCGAAGGCAGCATGATACGCGTCGACGTTATCGACAGTGGCAAGGGATTGCCACGCGAAAACCGGCAGCGGCTGCTCGAGCCCTACATGACGACGCGCGAGAAGGGCACGGGACTTGGCCTCGCTATCGTCAAGAAGATCGTCGAAGACCACGGCGGCAGATTGGAACTGCACGACGCTCCCGCGGATTTCCATGGTGGGCGAGGGGCGATGATATCGATCATACTCCCGGCGGCAACGGCCCAGGCAAGCACTGAGCCGCCGCCGTCAACTGGAAAAGAAACTGAAAAGGTCGGTAATGGCTTCTGACATTCTCATCGTTGACGACGAAGAAGACATCCGCGAACTGGTCGCAGGCATACTGAGCGACGAGGGCCACGAAACACGCACCGCATTCGACAGCGACAGCGCATTGGCGGCGATCGCGGACCGGGTGCCGAGGCTGGTGTTCCTCGACATCTGGCTGCAGGGGTCGCGGCTCGACGGCCTGGCGCTGCTCGACCAGATCAAGGTCATGCATCCCGGGCTTCCGGTCGTCATGATTTCGGGCCACGGCACGATCGAGACGGCGGTTTCGGCGATCCGCCGCGGCGCCTACGATTTCATCGAGAAGCCGTTCAAGGCGGACCGGCTGATCCTGATCGCCGAACGGGCGCTGGAAACCTCGAAACTGAAGCGCGAGGTCTCCGACCTCAAGCTGCGTAGCGGTGAGAGTTTTGACCTGATCGGCATGTCGACGGCGATGAACCAGTTGCGCCAGACGATTGAGCGTGTCGCCCCGACCAACAGCCGCGTCATGATCATCGGCCCGTCGGGATCGGGCAAGGAACTCGCCGCACGCGCCATCCACGCCCATTCGTCGCGCAAGGGCAGGCCCGTTCGTGTCGGTGAACTCCGCCACGATCACGCCCGAACGCATGGAGATCGAGCTGTTCGGCACCGAATCGAACGGCGGCGAACGCAAGGTCGGCGCGCTGGAGGAAGCGCATCGCGGCATCCTCTATCTCGACGAAGTGGCCGACATGCCGCGCGAGACGCAGTCGAAAATCCTGCGCGTGCTGGTTGACCAGCAATTCGAGCGGGTAGGCGGAACCAAGCGGGTCAAGGTCGACGTGCGCATCATCTCGTCGACGGCTCAGAATCTGGAGGCGATGATCGCCGAAGGCCGTTTCCGCGAAGACCTGTATCATCGCCTGGCAGTGGTGCCGGTGATGGTGCCGGGGCTTGCCGAGCGGCGAGAGGACATCCCCTTCCTGGTCGACCATTTCATGCGCCAGGTGGCGCGCCAAGTCGGCATCAAGCCAAGGCGCATCGGCGACGACGCTCTGGCGGTGCTGCAGGCGCACAACTGGCCGGGCAATGTGCGGCAGCTGCGCAACAACATCGAGCGGCTGATGATCCTGGTGCGCGGCGACGATGTCGAGGCGCCGATCAGCGCCGACCTTCTGCCTTCCGAGATCGGCGATGTCATGCCGCGCGCACCCAACCAGTCGGACCAGCACATAATGGCGCTGCCGCTGCGCGAGGCGCGGGAAATGTTCGAAAAGGAATATCTGTTGGCCCAGATCAACCGTTTCGGCGGCAATATCTCGCGCACCGCCGAATTCATTGGTATGGAACGATCGGCGTTGCACAGGAAACTGAAGTCGCTCGGCGTCTGATCGCGGGCACAGCCTTTGTTGCAGCACTTTCGCAAACTGCGTCACTAACCGATTGCAGAAAAAGATAAAATGCGCGTCCAGCTTATTCGCAATGCAACGTTGAAAATCAACTATGGCGGCGCCACGATCCTCGTCGATCCGTATTTTGCGGCCCGCCACAGCCTGCCGTCCTTCACCGGCCGGTCGCCCAATCCGATGACCGAACTGCCGGTTACGGTCGGTGAAATCGTCGACGGCGTCGAACTGGTGATCGTCTCGCACCTGCATAGCGACCACTTCGATGCGGTTGCAAAGGAACGCCTCGCGAAAGACCTGCCGCTGATCTGCCAGCCGGGCGATGAGGAAACGATCCGCAAGGCTGGATTCCTCGACGTGACGCCGCTCGAAAGTGAACTGACGTGGCGGGGCACCAAAATCACCCGCCGCGAGGGTAATCACGGCACCGGTGCGGTGCTGGAAAAGATGGGCAAGGTGATGGGCTTCAGCCTTGAGGCGCAGGGCGAGCCGTCGGTCTACTGGACCGGCGACACGGTGTTTTATCCGCCGGTCGAGCAGACGGTCCGCCAGACGCAGCCCGATGTGGTCTTCACGCATTCCTGCGGGGCGCTCTGGGACAATACGCTGATCGTCATGGACGGCGCGCAGACCGTGGCCACGTGCGAGGTGGCGCCTGAACATGCGACGGTCGTGGCCGTGCACATGGAAGCGCTCGATCACGCCTCTGTCGACCGCGCCGCGTTGCGCGCGTTTGCCGACGCCAAGGGGGTGGCGGCCGAGCGGCTCCTGATACCCGCCGACGGCGCGGTCATGGAATTTTCCACGCCTCGCGCTTAACCGAATCTGTCACCGTCACCATCCAAGCCCATCAGCCGGGCGTGAAGAAAAATCCGGGGTTTACGAAACAATGCCGCGCATCGCTTATGTCAACGGCCGCTATGTCGCTCACGCCGACGCTGCGGTCCACATCGAGGATCGCGGCTATCAGTTCGCCGATGGCGTCTACGAGGTCTGCGAAGTGGCGCGCGGCTACATCGTGGACATGAAGCGTCATCTCGACCGCCTGGACCGCTCGCTGAAGGAACTGCGCATCGATTGGCCAATGGCCCGAAGAGCGCTGGAAATCGTGTTGCGCGAAGTGGTCAGCCGCAACCGCGTGGTCAACGGACTGGTCTATGTGCAGGTGACGCGCGGCGTCGCCGGGCGCGACTTCCTGTTTCCAGCCGACACCAAGCCGGCGTTGGTGGTGACCGCCAAGAAGGTCGACCCGGCGCTTGGCGCCAAACGCGCGGAAGGCGGCATCAACGTCATCACGGTGCCGGAGAATCGCTGGGACCGCGTCGACATCAAGTCCGTCGGCTTGCTGCCCAACGTGCTGGCCAAGCAGCAGGCCAAGGAGGCCGGCGCCCAGGAAGCCTGGTTCGTCGACGAAGACGGCAACGTGAAGGAGGGCGGGTCGTCCAACGCCTGGATCGTCACCAAGGACGGCTTCCTGATCACGCGGCCGGCTGAACATGGCATCCTGCGCGGCATCACCCGGACAACGTTGTTCGAGGTGGCGGCCAAGCTGGGGCTTAAGATCGAGGAGCGTGGCTTTTCCGTCGCCGAAGCCAAGGCGGCGCGCGAGGCCTTCATCAGTTCCGCAACGACAATCGCGATGCCGGTCGTGGCGATCGATGGCGCTCCGATCGCCAACGGCCATCCCGGCTCGGTGACCCTTTCGCTACGGCAGGCATTTTTTGACGTTGCGGAAAAAACTCAAGCCTGATAACGGCTTCGCCAGAACAGACATTGGTCAATTTCTCTTGCTTGCCCGGTTGTTTGCAGCGACGGGGATACGCTTTGCGCGCTTGACAGCGGCGTTTTATTTTGGCGCACTGGCCGCACTGCCCAGGGGATCGGCGAAAGAAAACAAAAATGGCGGAACGATCGCAAAATCTTCAGGACCTGTTCCTGAATTCAGTTCGCAAGAGCAAGAACCCGCTCACCATCTTTCTCATCAACGGCGTCAAACTGACCGGAGTCGTGACGTCCTTCGACAATTTCTGCGTGCTGTTGCGCCGCGACGGCCATTCGCAGCTTGTCTACAAGCATGCCATTTCCACCATCATGCCGAGCCAGCCGGTTCAGATGTTCGATGGCGAGGAAAACGGCCAGGGAAGCCTGATTTTTGGCCAAAACTGAAGACGCGGCGAACCAGTCGCGCAAAGCAGGCAACGGCGAGACCGGCAATGGCGCCGGCGGATCGACCGGGCGCGCCGTCATCATCGTGCCGATCCTGACGCGCGAGCGCCCAGAGGAGAACGCCTCGACGGGCCGGCCGCGGCTTTCGCGCTCGCCAGAAGCGCGCCACGAGGAGGCGGTCGGGCTGGCCCGCGCCATCGACCTCGATCCGGTCCACACCGCAATCGTCAACGTCGCCGACCCGCAGCCCGCGACGCTGCTCGGCTCCGGCAAGGTCGACGAATTCGCCGACATCGTCAAAGACGGGAAGGCCGAGCTGGTGATCGTCGACCATCCGCTGACGCCGGTGCAGCAGCGTAACCTCGAAAAGGCGTTGAACGCCAAAGTGCTCGACCGCACCGGGCTGATCCTCGAGATCTTCGGCGAACGCGCCCGCACCAAGGAAGGCTCGCTGCAGGTCGAGCTTGCCCATCTGAACTACCAGAAAGGCCGGCTGGTGCGCAGCTGGACCCACCTTGAACGCCAGCGCGGCGGCGCGCGGCTTCCTTGGCGGCCCGGGCGAAACGCAGATCGAAGCCGACCGGCGCGCGCTGCAGGACAAGATCATCAAGCTGAAGCGCGAGCTGGAGACGGTGCGGCGCACCCGCGACCTGCACCGCGCCAAGCGCAAGAAGGTGCCGTTCCCGGTGGTCGCCATCGTCGGCTACACCAATGCCGGCAAGTCGACACTGTTCAACCGGCTGACCGGGGCAGGGGTGCTGGCCGAGGACATGCTGTTCGCCACGCTCGACCCGACGCTTGCGCCGGGTGCGGCTGCCGCACGGCACGCCGGTAATCCTGTCGGATACGGTCGGCTTCATCTCCGACCTGCCGACGCATCTGGTCGCGGCGTTCCGCGCCACGCTGGAAGAGGTGGTCGAGGCCGATCTGATCATCCACCTGCGCGATATTTCCGATCCCGACACCGCGGCCCAGGCCGAGGACGTCGAACGCATCCTGGCCGATCTCGGCGTCGACGCAGCGCGACGCCGAGCGGGTCATCGAAGTCTGGAACAAGATCGACCGGCTCGACGAGGCCAACCGTGAGCGGCTGCTCGACGAGGCGGCCGGCGGCCAGAAAGGCCCGCCGATCGCCATTTCGGCTATCACCGGCGAGGGCATCGACGCGCTGGCCGCGATCATCGAGAACCGCGTTTCCGGCGACCTGGAGGCGATCGATGTCACGCTGGCGCCGAACCAGCTCGGCCTGATCGACTGGCTCTACCGCAATGGCGACGTTGTCTCGCGCACCGACAACGAGGACGGCAGCGTCTCCGTGACGCTGAGGGCGACCGCTGCGGCGCGCGCAGAGATCGAAAGCCGGCTGCGTTTGAAAAACCCAACCTGATTTGCCTCACCCAACCGACCCGTTAGGGCCACGCTCCCCATCTTCGGGGAGATGCCCAGCGTTGGTGGAGGGGGTAGATTGCGTATGAGCACTACTGGTTGCGGCCCTTCGCCTGCTGCCACAGCGCTTCCATTTCGTCGAGCGTCGCCTTTTCAAGGCTGCTTCCCGATGCTTCCAGTTCGCGCTCGACATGGTGCAGCCGTGAGCGGAACTTTTCGTTGGTGCCACGCAGCGCCGTCTCGGCGTCGATCTTCAAATGGCGGCCGAAATTGACCAGCGCAAACAGAACGTCGCCGAATTCGTCCGCGATTGATGCCGTATTCTCGTTTCTCCATCGCCTCGCGCAATTCGCCGATCTCTTCCTCGATCTTGTCGAGGATCGGCTTGGCGTGCTTCCAGTCGAAGCCGACATGCGCCGCTTTTTCCTGGAGTTTCAACGCCCGGGTCAGCGCGGGCAGGGCGACCGGCACGCTGTCGAGATAGCCCGCGCCATTGTCTTCGGGATCGAGACCGCGGGCCAGGCGGGCCTCTCGCTTCTCGGCCTTCTCTTCAGCCTTGATCCTGTTCCACATGCCCTTGGCCATGCCGGCGCCACGGGCATCGTCGTCACCGAAGACATGAGGATGGCGGCGGATCATTTTCCTGGTGATGGCCTCGACCACATCGCCGAAGCCGAATTCGCCCTGTTCCTCGGCCATGCGGGCGTGGAATACCACCTGCAGCAGAAGATCGCCGAGTTCGTCGCGCAGGTCGTCGAGATCGCCGCGCTGGATGGCGTCGGCGACCTCGTAGGCCTCCTCGAGTGTGTAAGGCGCGATGGTCTCGAATGTCTGCTCGACGTCCCAGGGGCAACCCGTCACGGGCGTTCGCAACGCCGCCATGATTTCGAGCAGGCGGGAGATATCTTTCGAAGGCTTCATCGGCGAATGCTAGCGCGACGGCGCGTCGGCGGGTACCAGCAGGGCGGCGGCGGCGTCGCTTGTCCACAGCTGGCATAGTGCCATAGGCGACATCAAGGGGGCCTTGCACGGTGCGGAACCATCATCTCATGTTGACATAAAGATGTCTTTATGTGATGCCACGAAGAGGCGTCGCAAAAGGAAAAAGTCATGTCGCAAACGAGTGCAGCGCTCAATGCATTGTTCGGCGCCGTTGCGGCAAAACGCGATGGTTCGGAAGTGCTTGCGGCGCTGCGGGCCGCGGCGCGCGAACGCATCCTCATCCTCGACGGCGCCATGGGCACGCAGATCCAGGGGCTCGGCTTCGGCGAGGATCATTTTCGCGGCGACCGCTTCGGCGGCTGCGCCTGCCACCAGCAGGGCAACAACGACCTGCTGATCCTGACCCAGCCGGCGGCGATCGAGGAAATCCACTACCAATACGCCATCGCCGGCGCCGACATCCTCGAAACCAACACGTTTTCCTCCACCTCCATCGCCCAGGCCGACTACGGCATGGAGGACGATGGTCTACGAACTGAACCGCGACGGCGCGCGGCTGGTGCGCCGCGCGGCGCTGCGCGCCGAGCAGGAGGACGGCAAGCGCCGCTTCGTCGCCGGTGCGCTCGGGCCGACCAACCGCACCGCCTCGATCTCGCCCGACGTCAACAATCCCGGCTATCGCGCCGTCACGTTTCGACGATCTGCGCATCGCCTATGGCGAGCAGCTGCGCGGCCTGATCGACGGCGGCGCCGACATCATCCTGATCGAGACGATCTTCGACACGCTGAACGCCAAGGCGGCGATCTTCGCCTGCAACGAGATCTTCGTCGAAAAGGGCATCCTCCTGCCGGTGATGATTTCCGGCACGATCACCGATCTTTCCGGCCGCACGCTGTCCGGCCAGACGCCGACCGCGTTCTGGCATTCGGTGCGCCACGCCGATCCCGTTCACCATCGGCCTCAACTGCGCGCTCGGCGCCAATGCCATGCGCGCGCATCTGGCCGAGATCTCCAGCGTCGCCGACACATTCGTCTGCGCCTATCCGAATGCCGGCCTGCCCAACGAATTCGGCCGGTATGACGAGAGCCCGGAATTCATGGCCGCGCAGATCGAGGAGTTCGCGCGCGAAGGGCTGGTCAACATCGTCGGCGGCTGCTGCGGCTCGACGCCGGAGCATATCCGCGCGATCGCGGAGGCCGTGACGAAAGTATCCGCCGCGCGCCATTCCTGACGTGCGCGCCGCTGATGAGGCTGTCGGGGCTGGAGCCGTTCACGCTGACCAAGGACATTCCCTTCGTCAATGTCGGCGAGCGCACCAACGTCACCGGCTCGGCCAAGTTCCGCAAGCTGATCACCGCGGGCGACTATGCCGCCGCGCTCGATGTCGCCCGCGACCAGGTCGCCAATGGCGCCCAGATCATCGACATCAACATGGACGAGGGCCTGATCGATTCGAAGAAGGCGATGGTCGAATACCTCAACCTGATCGCCGCCGAGCCGGACATCGCCCGCGTGCCGGTGATGATCGACAGTTCGAAATGGGAGATCATCGAGGCCGGCCTGAAATGCGTGCAGGGCAAGCCGCTGGTCAACTCGATCTCGATGAAGGAAGGCGAGGAGGCCTTTCTGCACCATGCGAAGCTCTGCCGCGCCTATGGCGCTGCCGTCGTCGTCATGGCCTTCGACGAAGAGGGGCAGGCCGACACGCAGGCGCGCAAGGTCGAAATCTGCACCCGCGCCTACAAGCTCCTGACGGAACAGGCCGGCTTTCCGCCGGAAGACATCGTCTTCGATCCGAACATCTTCGCGATGGCCACCGGCATCGAGGAGCACAACAATTACGGCGTCGATTTCATCGAGGCGACGCGCGAAATCATCGAGACCCTGCCGCATGTCCATATTTCGGGCGGCGTCTCGAACCTCTCCTTCTCGTTCCGCGGCAACGAGCCGGTGCGCGAGGCCATGCACGCCGTGTTCCTCTACCACGCCATCCAGGCGGGCATGGACATGGGCATCGTCAATGCCGGCCAGCTTGCCGTCTACGAATCAGATCGAGCCGGAACTGCGCGAGGCCTGCGAGGATGTCGTCCTCAACCGCCGCGCCGATTCCGACCGAGCGCATGCTGGAGACTCGCCGAACGCTTCAAGGGCACCGCCGGCAAGGAGGCCAAGGAACGGGACCTCGAACTGGCGCGAATGGCCGGTCGAAAAGCGCATCGCGCACGCGCTGGTCAACGGCATCACCGAATTCATCGATGCCGACACCGAGGAGGCGCGGCGCGCCGCCGAGCGGCCGCTGCATGTCATCGAAGGCCCGCTGATGGCCGGCATGAACGTCGTCGGCGACCTCTTCGGCGCCGGAAAGATGTTCCTGCCGCAAGTGGTGAAGTCCGCGCGCGTGATGAAGCAGGCGGTCGCCGGTCTGCTGCCGCACATGGAGGCCGAAAAGCTGGCGAACGCGGCAAGGGCATGAGCGGCGACGAGCGCCAGACCGCCGGCAAGATCCTGATGGCGACGGTGAAGGGCGATGTCCACGACATCGGCAAGAACATCGTCGGCGTCGTTCTCGCCTGCAACAATTACGAGATCATCGATCTCGGCGTCATGGTGCCGGCGACCAAAGATCCTGCAGACGGCGCGGGAACGGAAGGTCGACATCATCGGCCTGTCCGGCCTGATCACGCCGTCGCTCGACGAGATGGTGCATGTGGCGGCCGAAATGGAGCGCGAAGGTTTCGACATTCCGCTGCTGATCGGCGGCGCGACGACCAGCCGCGTGCACACGGCGGTCAAGATCCATCCGCGCTACATCAAGGGCCAGACGGTCTACGTCACCGACGCCAGCCGCGCCGTCGGCGTGGTTTCAAGCCTGCTGTCGCCGGACGCCAAGGGCGGCTATGTCGACGACGGTGCGCGGCCGAATACAAGAAGGTCGCCGACGCGCATGCCCGCAACGGAAGCCGGACAAGCAGCGCCTGCCGCTCGCAAAGGCGCGCGCCAATGCGCAGAAGATCGACTGGGACCGCCTACGAGCCGCCGAAGCCATCCTTCCTCGGCACGCGCGTCTTCCAGAACTGGGATCTGGCGGAGCTTGCCCGCTACATCGACTGGACGCCGTTCTTCCAGACCTGGGAGCTGAAGGGACGCTATCCGAAAATCCTCGAGGACGAGACGCAAGGCCCGGCGGCGCGCCAGCTTTTCGACGATGCGCAGGCGATGCTCGAGAAGATCATCGCCGAGAAATGGTTCGCGCCAAAGGCGGTGATCGGCTTCTGGCCGGCCAATGCGGTCGGCGACGACATCCGGCTGTTCACGGACGAGGGCAGGGCGCGGGAACTGCGCCACCTTCTTCACGCTGCGCCAGCA
Source organism: uncultured Alphaproteobacteria bacterium (assembly GCA_963726065.1). GTDB lineage: Bacteria > Pseudomonadota > Alphaproteobacteria > Rhizobiales > Rhizobiaceae > Neomesorhizobium. The sequence goes on along the minus strand of CAVSAU010000012.1, from coordinate 33,282 downwards.
ACTGGCCAAGCGCGACGGCAAGCCGAACGTCGCGCTGTCCGATTTCGTCGCGCCTGATGGACAGCGGCAAGGCGGACTATCTCGGCGGCTTCGTCGTCACGGCCGGCATCGAGGAAGTGGCGATCGCCGAACGCTTCGAGCGCGCCAACGACGACTATTCGTCGATCCTGGTCAAGGCGCTGGCCGACCGGTTCGCCGAAGCCTTTGCCGAGCGCATGCACGAGAAGGTGCGCAAGGAATTCTGGGGTTATGCGCCGGACGAGAATCTTTGCGCCCGACGCGCTGATCGGCGAACCCTATCGCGGCATCCGCCCGGCGCCCGGCTATCCCGCGCAGCCCGACCATACCGAGAAGGCGACGTTGTTCGATCTGCTCGACGCGGAGGAGAAACGCCGGCGTCAGCCTGACCGAGAGCTTGGCGATGTGGCCGGGCTCGTCGGTCTCCGGCCTCTATCTCGGCCACCCGGACAGCTATTATTTCGGCGTCGCCAAGGTCGAGCGCGACCAGGTCGAGGACTATGCGCGCCGCAAGGGCATGCCGATCGGCGAGGTCGAGCGCTGGCTCGGGCCGATCCTGAACTACGTGCCGACAGGGGCGGCAGTCGAGGAAGCAGCCTGACAGGCTCGACGGGGTAATCCGGCACCCTGATTCGACGTTTGCTTCTCCCAGGCCGGATAAGGTTTTGACGTTACGCATGTCGTTATCGCAAAACCGCTGCACACTTTTGCGCGACATGCGTTAGGCTTGGCGGGACAATGAAAGGGCGATTGCGAAATGATCACCGGACCCATGTGCAAGGCGGCGAGAGCCCTGGTGGAAATCACGCGATCCAAGCTCGCCACGGCCGCCGGGGTTGACGAGGCCGTCATCGAGGCTTTCGAGCGCCAGATCAATATTCCTGAACCTGCGATCGTGGATGCCCTGCAATCGGCTTTGGAAAAACTGGGGGCAAGCTTTATTCCTGAGCAAGGCTCGAACGGCGCCGGGGTGCGGCTGAAATTCAGCCGGTCGGTGACGCGCCGGCTCGCCGCTCTGGAAAACGAAGGCGGCCCGACAGCCACGGACGAAGTTCCCTAGCCGCATAGATCGGTGGGCGATGCCACAGCCCCAATATCTCAATTGCGTATCAGACCGAAATCGCTCAACGTGATTGGAGCCGACGCATCCCTGTGGGCGGGAGGTGGAGGTAGTGAGATGATAATGCGCGTCTACCGCTGCACTGTCGTGGCCGGCAAAGAGGCGGAATTTCGGGAATTCGCATTCACGAAGAGCCACCCATGGCTGCGCCAGCAGCCGGGCCTGATAGCCTTCTACGCCGGCAGGCCACTGCCTGACAGCGGCGAGCGCTCGCGTTGCATGGTTCAGATTTGGGAAAATACCGCCGCGATCAAAGCCGCCATCGGCGAAGATTGGCGCCAGCCGCGCAAACTGCCCGACGAGGCGCTCGCGTTTATCGAATCCGCGAGCATCGAACATTATGACATTGCGGACGAGTTCAAGGCTGGAGCCTAGGCGGACTGCGCATCGTCTTTTTGGCCCTGCGGGCGAGTATCTTGATCAGCTCCGCTGCCTCCCAGCTACCAGAAACGCCGCCAGCACCAAGCACAGCAGGCCAAGGGTCAATGGCAGTCCCTGATGTCCGATCAGCTGCATCGTGAGACCTGTGGCGGGCGAGCCCACGATGCCGCCGGTGCCCCACACGAGCGAGAAGGCTGCGGTGCCGGCGATCAGGGCCCGGCCGGTGAAACGCTCGCCGAGCTGGACCAGCGCCATTGTGTAGATGCCGAACGAGACCCCGCCCCAGACGAAAAGGAGCGGCCAGATGAGCCACGAGTTGAACATCAAGGGTAGAGCCAAGCAGCCGACCAGCGAAGCGAGCACACAGAACAACATGGTTTGTGCCGAGCCAAACCGTTCGGCCATGCGCCCGAGCACAATCTGCAGCGCGGCATCACCTGCGATGAAACAAGCGATGAGTGAAGCGATGCGCACTTCGCCGCTGCCGAGTGCGGCGCCATAGACCGCGAACATTGAAATCAGGGTCTGTTCGAACGCGGCTGCGGCGAAGACCGCGAACAAGAGCATCGGCGCCAGCGCGAAGAAGCCGCCGACCGATGTTGTCTCGCCATCATAAGCCATTTTCGGCAGCCGCGGCACGACTGCAAGCACAATCAGGCCACAGAGAAGCAGCGCCATGATGGCGATCATGAAGGGCGGCCAACCCTCAGTGCCGACCAGGCCGAGCGACAGCGGGCCGATGGCGAAGCCGCCCGAAACGATCGACGAATAGAGGCCCATGATGCGGCCACGACGCGACGGCGGCGTGATCGAGATCAGCCAGGTTTCGGCGATAACGTAGGGCGGCTTGGTGAAGAAGCCGAGCAGGAAGCGCAGCGGCATCCACGCCCAGACGTCGTGCGTGCAGGCAATGGCGAGCAGGGTGGCTGACGCCAGGACCGAACACAGTATGGCAAGCCGCGCCTCGCCTACGCGCCGCGCCAGCACCGGCGTGAAGGCCGAGGAGACAATGAAGCCCAGTGGCATCATCGCCGCCGACAAGCCGATCAGGCCGGGCGCTATGCCTTGGCGCTCGAGGATGAAGCTGAGCAGCGGATAGGTCACCCCAGCCGCCACGGCGCCCAACGTGACGGTTGCGATGAGGCCCGCCATTGCTGTCAATGGACCCCGGTCTTCTCGCGGTGATGTTGTGCTCTCGGCAATCATGCAGAATTGGCCTTATGCTCGCCAGAAGGTCTTGGTGATCTCCGCCTCGACCTGCCGTTTCGTCAGACCGAGATCGTCAATCAAATGCGGATTGGCCGCAGACATCTGCTGAAGTTCCCAGCGAACGCGTATCCGTTCGTCCCAGGTCGCGATCATGCTTCGCAGGGTGTCAAGGCGTCGACGTGACATGTCCGGCCTGATTGCCTGATGCGGAGCCGAAGCAAGGGTAGGGGTGTCGTTCATGGCGACCTCCATATCGGTTGAGGGTACGGGAGCCCTCGACCCTCAGAGAGGTCGAATTCTGCGGGATATGGACAGCGGCGTAATTAAGCTCGTCCAAATAGTTCCAAAAACTTCCAAACTGGCTACTCTTGCGGCCTTAGGGGCTTCGCGTTCGCCCTGCGGCAAACGATCCATCCTGCAGCCAACCAACTAGCCATCAGCAAGACTATAGAATGACCGCCACACCTCCGTTTCTCGGCTTTCCCGACCGCCTCGCCGATGGCCAAGTACCACGCGCGGTGATCTTCGGAGCCGGTCACGGCAGCACCTATCCCGGCAAGGACAGCAGCGGCTATGCGCTGGCCGCCGACGCCATCCGCGCCGCGAGCCAGGAGGACGCTGCATTCATTGAGCATTGGGATTTCGATCTGGGCGGCCCGCTATTCGACGGCAAACCTGTATCCTGTATCGACGCCGGCGACATCCCGACCACCATGCATGACAATGTCGGCAACCGGTCCCGTATCGAGACGAAGACGCGCGAGATCCTGACATTGCCGGCTGTACCGATCCTGTTCGGCGGCGACGATTCCGTGGTAATCCCTTTCCTCGCTGGCTTTGCGGTTCACGGGCCGGTCTGGGTCCTGCAGATCGACGCCCATATAGACTGGCGCGACGAGGTGCATGGCGAACGCCACGGCTATTCGAGCCCCATGCGCCGGGCGAGCGAGATGCCGCATGTCGCCGGCATCGTGCAAGTCGGCCTGCGCAGCGTTGGCAGCGCGCGCATCGCCGAAATCGAAGCGGCACGGAACTATGGCGGCCGCTTCGTGACCGCTCGCGAGGTTCACTCTCAGGGCGTCGAAGCCGCTCTACGGCATATTCCGCAAGGCGCGCGGGTTCTTGTCACCCTCGACTGCGACGGCCTCGATCCAAGCATCATGCCGGGCGTTGCAGCACGTACTCCCGGCGGCCTCACTTACACCCAGGTCATCGATCTGATCGCGGGTGTCAGCAGGCGTGCCAGGATCGTCGGGTTCGATCTTGTCGAACTCTATCCCCCGGCGGACATTGACGGACTGTCGGCGGTGACCGCCACACGCCTGCTGGTCAATGGGATCGGCGCCATCGTCCGGCAAGCTTAAGGATGCGCCGCATGCAGGGATCGCGCTTTGCCTTTGGTCCGTTCGTGCTTGATCCGAGTGCAGGGACGCTCCTTCGGAACGATGATCCCGTTGCAATTGGCTTGCGCGGGCTAAAGCTGCTTGCAGCCCTCGTCGGACGATCCGGCGAAATCCTGGGCAAGGCCGAATTGATGGACGCGGCGTGGCCGGGCACGGCTGTTGAGGAAGGCAATCTCACCGTTCAGATCGCGCAGCTCAGGAAGCTGCTTGGCCCGGCCAGCGATGATGGGGGCGGTGAATGGATCGCAACGGTTCCGCGCGTAGGCTACCGCTTCCTGGGCGCCGTCGAACAGCTCGGCGGCGAGAAGCGAAAACCGTTGCCGCTGCCCGGCAAACCATCAATAGCCGTGCTGCCCTTTGTGAATATCAGCAACGATCCCGAGCAGGACGCCTTCGCGGATGGGTTGACCGAAGACCTGATCACCGACCTTTCCAGGATCTCCGGCCTGTTCGTCATCGCCCGCAACTCAGCCTTCGCCTACAAGGGAAAGGCAATGGACGTGGGCGCGATCGCCGAGGACCTTGGCGTGCGCTACCTGCTGGAGGGGAGCGCAAGACGCGCCACCGGGCGTGTGCGCATCAACGCCCAACTGGTCGACGCCGTGAACGGCGAACATCTGTGGGCGGAACGCTTCGATCGCAGCCTGGAAGATATCTTTGCCGTCCAGGACGAGGTCACCGGCAAGATCGTGGAGGCGTTGCTCGGCCGGCTACACGCGCAGCCGCCACGCAACAGGCCCAAAAATCTCGAGGCCTACGATCTCTGCGTGCGGGCGCGCAAACTGATGGATGACTCGCCGCAAACGGCACAGGAAGCGCATCTGATGCTGACGCGTGCGGTTTCGCTCGATCCGGAATACGCCGAGGCCTATCGCTGGCTTGCCATGAACCACTGGATGGGATGGGTGCATAGCGGCGGGCCAGCAGAACCTGCCCGCAAGATTGCCTTGGAACTGGCGCGCAAGGCTGTTGCGATCGATCCCAACGATGCAGGCTGCCGCTGGGTCCTGGCTTACTTGCTTGCCTATGAACGCTGCTTCGCCGAGGCGGATGCGGAATTCGCCAAGGCGATCGAGCTCGACCCGAACGAGGCCGACACTTTTGCGGCATTGTCCGACATCGCGGTCCTTACCGGGCGGGTAGAGGAGGCAATCGAGTACATTCGCAAGGCGTTCCGGCTGAACCCGTTTCCGGCTAGCTGGTACTATTTGACGCTCGGCCAGGCGCAATATGCGGCCGGCGATTACGAAGCCGCCGTCGAGACACTGCGCAGGGACGAGACCTATCGCACAAGCTCACGCCGTTTCCTGGCGGCAAGCCTTGCCCAACTCGGCCGGCTCGACGAGGCGCGCGCGGAGGCCGAACTCTTCCTCGTCGGCAACCCGGATTTCACTACCCGCCACTGGGCCGAGACGGAGCCATTCCGCGACGCAGGGACGCTCACGCATTTCGTCGATGGTTTTCGAAAAGCGGGTCTGCCCGAATGACGCGCCGATGCGAGCCGGGAACTCTATCTCTGAGAGAGGCCGTCGAGCAGGAAGCCGAGGCCTTTCCGGAAAGCACCATCCCAGTCGTCATCCAACAGCAGCCGGGAGCGTTCGATCGTCTCGTAGCTGAGACGCGCAAGGCACTGCTGCGCGGCCGCCCTGTCGTCGTCCGACAGGTCGAAGCTCGCCCGGGTGATGGTGGCGCCCATCACATAGTTCCATAGCGACCATATCGCGACGTTCATATCTGCGGCCGCCACACCGGCGCTCGACAACGCCTTGCTCAGCAGTTCCAGCCGACCGAGGATGTTCGGGCCAAGCGCCCGGCGTGGCAACAGCGATGCCGACCAGGGATGGCGCAGCATGCTGGCGCGCCAGTCTTCGACTATATGAGCGATTTCTCCGCGCCAGTCCTGAAACTCGGCCATTTGCGGCGATCCACGATATTCAAGCACCGAGTCAAGCGCCAGATCAAAGACGTCCTCCTTGTTGTCGACGTGCCAATATAGGCTCATCACACCCGAGCCGAGGCGATCGGCCAGCCGACGCATCGTCAATCCGTCCAGCCCTTGAGTGTCCAGCAGCTCTACCGCGGCGGCCACGATACGCTCCCGAGAGAGAGGCGGTTCACCGCGCGACCCCTGCTCGGGCTGCAGCGATTTGCTTGTCCGTTGAGACCGTTTGCTGCGGGCGCTGTGTTTGGCTGCCATTCGTTTTCCTCTTAGTGTCGTAATTTCAAAGTTGGCCTCAGGTGAAATTTATAAAGCAGTAAATATATTAGAATCAATTATTTACGTAGTTTTTCTTCAGTTCTAAAATTTGCTCGTCCCCTGATTCCGAAGTACGCGAATTTCAGAATTTGCGACACCAGTCGGAATCGCGATTTTGGCAGGCAACGTCAGGAATGTCGATGTGGGTGGTTGACTCGTACGATGTACTATACAATGAATCGGACATTGTACGAGTAATCGTATGGCGATGGGCCAAAGTTCGATCACGCGGGCTGCTCGGATACGTCTGCTCGCAGTCCGCAGAGCCAAGAGAAAATTATGTCACACGCAATCAAGCATCTGCTTATCGGAGGGCTAATCATCATGACCACAGGAGTTTCCACCGCGGCGACAGCGAGTGAAAACGATCGCAAGCTGACCATCGTCAACCCGCAAAACCTCTATGACCCGTCGCCGAATGGCTACAGCACGGCGGTGATCACGCCCCGCGAAGCCCGGCTGGCCTATATCTCCGGGCAAGGTGGCCAGGACAGCACGGGAAGCTTGTCGCCGGACTTCGCCGTCCAGGTGAAACAGGCCTATGCAAACCTGCGCGCCGCACTTGAGGGGATTGGCGCGAAACCCAATCAGGTCGCAAAGCTCACGATCTTCGTGGTCGATCACGATATGTCCAAGCTCGAAGTGCTGAGCCAGAACGTCAAGGACATGTTTGGCGAGGCGCTGCCGGCGCAGACGCTGGTTCCGGTTCCCAAGCTTGCAATTGAGCCCATGCTGTTCGAGGTGGAGGCCGTCGTCGTGCTTGACTAGCGGCGGCGTCTTTCTTGCTTGACCGCTGGAATTGAAATGGGGTGAGCGCGTCGCCGCCAGCCATGCGCTTACGACGAGGGTTCGAGGTGGGCAGGAACCCTGGCACCTAGTCGGCAAGAGCGACATTTCTATTTTGCAGAAACAGGACATTCTAACTTTGCGGCTACAAACAATGTTAAAGCAAGTTAGAGATGCGACTTTGCCAGCAAGTTAGAAATGCGACAGTGCAAGGGCAGGGACCTTTCCGCGCCTGCAATGTTGAAATGTCGCATCAACGCTGAAACTGCACCTCTTGGCGCCTACTTGAGCGCCCGATCGGGCGTAAGCTGGTCGGGGTTGCCCAGCCCGATCGGGAGCGATCCAGTCAGGCTCCTCGGCTTTAGCTTTCTCAGTAGCAATTGTTCCGTCGCCGGCTGATACTCGTTTGCACCTGCATGGGGCGGGGCAGGGATCAAAGCCGCACGATGGTTCCGGAAATCCACCTGCAAGGCGACGTCGATGTCGCCGCGCTGTCACCACTTCTGCGCGGCATGCTTCTTTCGGTTGCCTATGCTGACGGCGAGGGTGGCATCGGGTTAACAGCCACCGGCGCCCTGAACCGCAGGTTCGTGCATCGGGCCGCTGTGCACTTCCTCTGGCCAGGGTTCGCGACAGCAGCCGAAGACCTCTACAGCATGAACAAGGTGCTCAATGAACGTGACATGCCGCCGCTTTGGGTCGTGCGCGACATGGCCCGCCATCTCGAAGCTTCTTCGCCGGAAAAAGGATGTGCTGCTGCCAACCAGGCGCGGCCGGGAGTTCCTGGCGAACCCGAACGCCTTCTTCGATCTGATCGCCACGGATTACCTCTACTCGTATGTCCACGATACCGAACGAGAGGAAGAGGCTTGCCCCATTCCTGCAGATAGGCCTTCGTCGCATCAGATAGTCGAACGTGTTCTCCGAACCGGCAAAGCGCAGATGCAGCAGCCTGCCGGTCGCGTCGTCGATATAGACGAGCAGGGCGCATTTGGGGCCGCGGTTCTCGAACCACCAATGATGCGACCCGTCGATCTGCACCAGCTCGCCGAAGCAATCGCGGCGGCCGCGTGGCTGGTGAAGCCGTTTCTTGCGCTCCCGACGAGACATCCAGATGCCGGCCTCGGTCATCCATTGGCGCAGCGTCTCCTTGGTGACCGCGACCTGTGCGACTCGATCAGCTTCTCGCGCGCCAGTGTCGGCCCGAAATCCCGATAGCGATCACGGACCAGGTCCAGCGCTGCATTGCGAAACTCCTCGCTGTGGCGCCGGTTGCTCGGCGGCTGCGTCTCTTCGAAGCCAGAGCGCTGGCGCCATCCTGGTCATAGGCCCGCAAGAGCCGGTGGACCTGACTTCGGCTGAGGTTCAGCACCTCGGCCGCCTGGACGACGCTGAGCCGACGTCGCGGATCTTCTGGATAGCTTCAAGACGGTTGAGCTCGTTCTGCGACAAGGCGATCAAAGGCATGGCGGCTCCGCAATAAGCCCAGGCTCGAGCCAGGCTTGTGAAGTCGCCAGCCTTGCTTTCCAGCTTCATTGACCAGAGCACGAGCTGTCGAAAGTCGGGGACTGTCGCATCTCTAAATTGCTCAAATGTCGCATCTCTATATAGCTGCTACAAACAAAAGTCGCATAAGATAGATTATGGAACTGGCGTATGTGGCGTAAGGCTGAAATTCGGGGGCTTTTCAGCATTCCTTGGAAGCCTTGTGCCGCCGCACCTAAGTTTGCAATCAAGCAGCCAGTGCAACGGCCTTGGCCTTTGCCGCGGCGAGCAGCGCTTTCGGCTCGGCAGCAAATACCGCGTCATGCGCACCGGCTGCAGCCCACACGACAGCGAAGGCGAGCAGCGTCTCGTCTGCAAAGGCCGCAATGTCGATGAGATGGCCGATCGGCGAAACGCCGCCGATGGCAAAGCCGGTAACATCGCGGATGTGCCTGGGATCAGCGCGTTTCAGCGCTTCGCCTGCAAGTTGCGGCTGCCTTTACGAGATCGAGCTGATTGGAGCCGGAAACCAGGAACAGGAAAAGCCTGCCACTGCTTTCGCCCTGGAAAATCAGCGATTTGACGATCTGCGCTACCGTGCAGCCGCATTGATCTGCTGCTTCCTTGGCGGTGCGCGTCGACGCGCCCATGCGCCTGATCTCGATTTCGAGCCCCGCATTTGCCGCCGCTTCGCGGACACGATCCATGCTTCCGGCCATGAAGAATCTCGTCTAATTCGCTGATTAAAAAGGAATTTCTACCGTCCATCCGTCATAGCCCGGTTCGACATGGTCGGGCGTTTCCTGCATCACTGTGACGTAGTCCAGCGGCACGTGCATGTGGGTGAGCACCGCGCGGGCGGGCTTGAGCCGCTCGATCCATTCCAGCGCCTGGCCAAGCGACAGGTGGCTGGGGTGCGTACGGTATTGCAGCGCGTCGAGGACCAGCATGTCGAGGCCGGCAAGCTTCTCAACGGTCGCCGACGGGAAGTCGCTGACATCGGGGCAATAGGCAAGGCCGCCGATGCGGAAGCCGAGCGAGATGATATCGCCATGGATCTGCGGCAGCGGCTCGAAGGTGAGGGCACCCCCCTCTCCTTTTATGACCACCGGCGCCGTGTGCTCGATGATGTTGGCCCTCAGGATCGGCGGATATGAACTTCCAGGCGGCGTGGCAAAGCAGTAGCCGAACGCTTCCTCGAGCCTTTCCAGGGTCGGTTTGTCGGCAAATATATCCATCAGTTGGCGCTGCTCGATCACGTAGCCGCGCAGATCGTCGATGCCGTGGATGTGGTCGGCATGAGGATGGGTGTAGATCGCGGCGTCGAGGCGCGCCACGCCGGCCGCCAGCATCTGCTCGCGAAAATCGGGACCGGTATCGATCACCACGCGTGTTGTCGCGCCATTGCCGGCGATGCGCTCGACCATGGCCGCCGCGCGCGTGCGGCGGTTTTTCGGGTTGTCGGGATCGCAATTGCCCCAATCGCCGGAGATGCGCGGTGTGCCGGGCGAAGAACCGCAGCCAAGCAGGGTGAAACGCAGCCGGTCTGCCACCGCTCAGATGCCTTTGCCAGCGGAGCGCCGAGCGTTACGCATCGTGCTTTCCAATAACCGATTCCGATTTTTGGCCGATGCGTTTGGTCGCGGCATCTTCTTGAAAAGCCTGAAAAAATTGTCGGTGGTGATCGCCGCGATCTCGCTGGCGTTGACGCCGAGCGTCTCGCCAAGCACGCGCGCGGTATGCGCGACATAGGCCGGCTCGTTGCGCTTGCCGCGAAACGGCTGCGGCGCGAGATATGGCGCATCGGTCTCCACCAGCAGGCGGTCGCGCGGCACATTTTTGGCGATTTCGCGCAGCTCGTCCGACTTCTTGAACGTCAAAATGCCGGAGAACGAAACGTAGCCGCCGAGCTTCACACCGGTTTCGGCAAGCGCCGGGCCTGAGGAAAAGCAGTGCAGGATGAAGGGGAAGGCCCCCTTCCCTGTTTCGTCCTCGAGGATCGCCGCCATGTCGGCGTCGGCGTCACGCGAATGAATGACCAATGGCAGGCCGGTTTCGCGGGCAGCGGCGATATGGCGGCGAAAGCCTTGCGCCTGCGCATCCCGCGGCGCGCGGTCGTAAAAGTAGTCGAGACCGGCCTCGCCGATCGCCACGACCTTCGGATGCCGCGACAGCCCGACCAGTTCTTCCGAGGTGACGTCGATTTCCTCGGCGGCGTTGTGCGGATGCGTGCCAACCGAGCAATACACTTCGTCGTGGCTTTCGGCGATTTCGCACGATCGACGCAAAGCGCTTTACCCGCGTCGAAATGGTCACCATACGGGTAACGCCGGCAGCGACGGCACGCGCGACCACCGCCGCGCGCTCCTCGGCGAAATCCGGAAAGTCCAGGTGGCAGTGGCTGTCGACAAGCATTTCGCAGTGCCTATGCCTGTTCGGCCGGCTCGACGTAGCGCGGAAACACCGGCGCCGGCGGCGGCAACGGCGCTCCGGACTTGAGCGCGTGCGCGTCGGCCAGATGCGCGAAGTCGCGTTCGTCTGCCGCTACTGCAAGAAGATCGAGCAGCTTCGCCGCCGAACCTGGAATGTAGGGCTGGCAGAGGATGGCGACGCGCCGGATCGTCTCGGCGGTCGTGTAAAGCACGGTCTCCATGCGAGCCGGGTCGGTTTTCTTCAGCGCCCACGGTTCCTGGCCGGCGAAATAGCGGTTGGCTTCCGCCACCACGCGCGAAGATCGCCGCGAGCGCATGATGAACCCCCTGCTCCGCCATCGCGTTGCGCGCTGTCGCCAGTGCGGCAGTCGCCTGGTCGAGGATGGCGCGGTCGGCATCGCTATGCGGGCCGCGCTGCGGCACCACGCCGTTGCAGTTCTTGGCGATCATCGACAGCGAACGCTGCGCCAGATTGCCGAGATCGTTGGCGAGGTCGGCATTGGTGCGGTTGACGATGGCGTCGTGGCTGTAGCTGCCGTCCTGGCCGAACGGCACCTCGCGCAGGAAGAAATAGCGCACCTGGTCGAGGCCATAGTTTTCGATCAGCGCGAACGGATCGACGACATTGCCGACCGACTTCGACATTTTCTCGCCGCGGTTGAACAGGAAGCCGTGCGCGAACACCCGCTTCGGCAGCTCGATGCCGGCCGACATCAGGAATGCCGGCCAGTACACCGCATGGAAGCGCACGATGTCCTTGCCGATGATGTGCGTGGCTGGCCAGAAATCCCACTTTTCGCCGTTAGTGTCGGGGAAGCCGGCCGCGGTGATGTAGTTGGTCAGCGCGTCGACCCACACATACATCACGTGCTTTTCATTGCCTGGCACCGGCACACCCCAATTGAAGGTGGTGCGCGAGATCGACAGGTCCTTCAGCCCGGATTTGACGAAGCTGATGACCTCGTTGCGGCGCTCCGAAGGCCCGACGAATTCCGGATTGCTTTCGTAGAGGGCCAGAAGCCTGTGCTGATAGACGGAGAGGCGGAAGAAGTAGGTTTCTTCCTCGTTCCACTCGACCGGCGAGCCGAGCGGCTCGCGCCGCACGCCGTCGTCGCCGACGGTGGTTTCCTTCTCGTCGAAATAGGCTTCCTGGCGCACCGAGTACCAGCCGCTGTAGCGGTCGAGATAGATGTCGCCATTGGCCGCCATGCGCTCCCAGATCGCCTGGCAGGCCTTGTAGTGGCGCTCCTCGGTGGTGCGGATGAACTCGTCGTTGGAGCCGCCGACGGCCTCCACCATCGAGCGGAAGATCGCCGAATTGCGGTCGGCCAGCGCCTTCGCCGTTATCCCTTCCTGGTCGGCCGTCTGCTGCATCTTCAGCCCGTGCTCGTCGGTGCCGGACAGGAAGAAGACGTCCTTGCCGTCGAGCCGCTGGAAGCGCGCCAGCGCGTCGGTCGCGATGACCGTATAGGCGTGGCCGATATGCGGCTTGCCGTTGGGATAGAAGATCGGCGTGGTGATGAAGAATTTTTCGCGTGACATGAATGAAGCCAGTTTTAAAGAGCGGTCGCCAAGTCGCCGGAGATAGCGCATCGGGACAGCGATTGCCATCCCGGTGGAAGCACAGGGCTACCGCCGCATCGCCGCATGCAGAGCGTGGATGACGCCGAGCACATGCTGCTTCTTGTCGAGATTGTAGATCTCCGCGTCCTCGATTGTTTTCAGCGCCGTCTGCCAGAAATCGGACAGCCGGCTGGCGCGCGCCATGTCCCCTGCCCGCGCTGCCTCGCCTGCGGCATCGGTGACGATGTCCAGCACATGCCGGTTGAAGATGTCGAGCTGGATTGTCTGGCCGCGCGCCGCAACGGCATCGGCAAGCCGGTGCGCCTGGGCAATGTCGATCGATTTTGCGGCCGCCAGTCTGTCGATCGCCTCGGAGATTTCGAGACCGCCATATTGGGTGAGGAGGACGGCGTTGCGCGGGCTGCCGCCGGCGCGCTCAACGATCCCTACCCTTTCCGCCTGGCTTTCCGGCAGGCCGGTGTCGAAGCCTTCCAGGACAGTCACCAGTTCCTCCGCGCTCAGCGGCTGCAGCAGGATAGTCTGGCAGCGTGAGCGGATGGTCGGCAGCAGGCGCCCGATGGAATGGGTGATCAGAATGAAGAGCGTACGCGAAGGCGGCTCTTCAAGATTCTTCAGCAAGGCATTGGCAGCGTTGGTGTTCATGTCGTCTGCCGGATCAACAATGACGACCCTGTAGCTGCCGTCATGCGAGGTCATCGAGAGGAATTTGTTGACCTTGCGGATCTCGTCGACGGTAACAACCGACTTGAACGATTTGGTCTTGTCGTTGATGGGGCGAGTGAGGTGCAGCACTGACGGATGCGCGCCGGTGGCGATCTGACGTGACAGCGACGAGGCGGGATCGGGCCTGGTGAACTCGTCCGGGGCGGTTGCCGGCGTCGGGTGCCTCAGGAGGTGGTGCGCCAGGTGAAACGCGAGCGTCGCCTTGCCGATGCCTTGCGGGCCGGCGAACAGCAAGGCGTGCGGCAGCTTGCCGGCCTTGTAGGCGGCGGCGATCATGCGGGCGGCCTGCCTGTGGCCGATCAGCCGGGCATTTTCCGCGGGTTCGGGAATGCCTTCGATGGTGTCGAACTGTTCGGGCGCGATGCGTTCGAAAATCATGAGCCGGCCGTCGCCTCAGAGCCAATTGCATTCCGATTGAATCGGAATGGGGCTCTATTTCTTTGTTTAAGCATGATCTTTTCCGAAAACCGGCTTCCACTTTTCGGGATCATGCTCTAGCCGAATGCCGGCTTTTTCGAGAGCGGCAAAGGCAGCGGCGGCGATTGCGTCCTCGACATCGGCGGGGCTAGCCTCGGCATCGATTACCACGCAGCGCTCCGGTTCCCTTTCGGCGATCGTCAGATAGGCTTCGCGACGGCGCTGGTGGATGGCCAGCGTTTCCTTCTCGTAGCGGTCTGCAACATCCTCCCCACGCCGTGCCGTGGCGCGGCGCAGCCCTTCGGCCGGATCGAGATCGAGGATGAGCGTGAGATCGGGCATCATGCCGTTGATGGCGACGCGTTCAAGGTTCCTCATGAAGTCGGGATCGAGATTGCCGGTGACGCCCTGATAGACGCGCGACGAATCGAGGAAGCGGTCGCAAAGCACGATGGCGCCGCGCGTCACCGCCGGCCGGATCACCTGCTCGACATGGTCGGAACGCGCCGCGGCAAAAAGAATCGCTTCCATTTGCGGACCGAAGGGTTCCGCGGCGCCGGACAGAAGAACGTGGCGCACCGCCTCGGCTCCGGGCGAGCCGCCGGGCTCGCGCGTCAGAAGCACGTCGAAGTCGCGGTCGCGCAACCTGGTCGCCAAGCGGGATATCTGAGTCGACTTGCCGGCCCCTTCCCCGCCTTCGAACGTGATGAAAAATCCGCGCGCCAAACCGGCCTGCCCCTGGCTTTCAATTTGATGTTGCAACGTCTTATGCCGCGAAGCGGCAAAGGTCCACGCCGGATATGTAAGCGCTGATGTTCAGCGCAACCAGCCGATCATCAATTCCTGCACGGCATCCCAGGCGCGCTGGTGCAGCGAGCCGACCTCGACGTTTTCAGCCGTGTAGAGCGGCGTCTCCTGGCTGAGCGTGTCGCCGATCCAGACCCGCAAGGTTGCGACCTGCGTTCCTTCCTCCACCGGCGCCGACAGCGGACCCTCGTAGACGATGCGAGCGATCAGCCGGTCCTTATTGGTGATCGGCACAAAAATCGCGATCGGCCCCTTGGCCTTCAACGGAACGCCGGACCTTTCACCACCGAAAACCTGCGCTTCGCCGACCACCTCGTTGTCGGCGAAAAGCTCGGACTTCTGGAATGCGCGGATACCCCATTCCAAGAGCTTGCGCGATTCCTCCGCGCGCTCGCGCTCGCTGGTCATGCCGCTCATCGCAGCAAACAGGCGCTTGCCGCCGCGGCTGACGGAGCCGACGATGGCGTAGCCCGATTCTTCGGTGAAGCCCGTCTTCATGCCGTCGGCGCCGATGTCCATGGCCAGCAGCGGATTGCGGTTTCTCTGGGTGATCTTGTTCCAGGTGAAATCCGGAAGTGAGTAGAATTTGTAAAATTCCGGATATTCCCGCCAGATATGGATGGCAAGTTGCACCAGCTCGCGTGTCGTCACCACCTGTCCCTCGGCGGGCAGGCCGGTGGAATTCTTGAACACCGATTTGGTCAGCCCGATCTCCCGGGCTCGCTCGGTCATCAGCGTCGCGAAATTTTCCTCCGAGCCCGCCATGCCTTCGGCGATGATGATGCAGCCGTCATTGGCGGACTGCACCACCACGCCCTTGATCAGGTCTTCAAGACGGATGGTCGACTTCAGCGCCGCGAACATGGTCGAGCCGCCGGACGCCGCGCCGCCGGTGCGCCAGGCATTTTCGGAGACCTGGAATGTGTCATCGAGCGTCAGCCGGCCTTCCTTGAGGGCGTGGAAGACAACTTCCATCGTCATCAGCTTGGCGAGCGAAGCTGGCGGAATCGAGCTTGTCTGGGTCTTTGGAGAACAGGATCGTGCCGGTTTCGGCATCGATCATGAAAGCCTGGCCGGCCTTGGTCTCGAAAAGCTGGGCATGGGCGGGCGCGGCCGCCATGACCACCGCCAGGAGAACCGACCAGCGCAGAAACCGCAAGAATCCCCGAATGAAAATCACCGCCCTGCCCGCTCGACCTTCCGCCTTGGATGGCAGGCTAGCAGCATGAAAGCCGCCGGAGCAACTGCCTGCACCGCCCTCGGATCACCCATGCTTCGAAACACCGGTGAAAAATCAGTCGCGAACTGTTATCGCGTCGGGCGCGCCGTTCGCCCACGCGGTTTCGAGCAGCCCGTCGATATCCCTGCGCCCGTCGGGATAAACATTGACGGTGTACCAGGAAGCGCCGTCGGTTTCCGATTTCTCCAGCACCGTGCGCCCCTGGCTGGAGAGCGCGCGAAGCACCGCGCGGGCCTCGGCCTCCGAAGCGAACGAACCGGCGGCGACATAAGCCTGCGTGGTCTCGGATGCGGAAGCCGGATTCTGGCGTTTCCAAGAGGCGGCCACGTCGGTTGCGGTCATGCGACCGCCGGTGAGCGCGGCGAAAGCCTGGGCAGCGCCCGATACGCGCGTGTCGGCATAGGACATGGTGGCGAAGGCCACCTGCACTTCCTGAGCGCCAAAACTTTCGAAAGGCCGTTCCGGCGCGATCGGACCCACCGCCGGCAGTTGCAGGTCGACCACGTCGCCCATGACGGCCGCTACGGCCGTCGGCGCGTCCGATAGCGTGCCGGGGAATGCCGCGGCCGGCGCGTTCTGGCCGATGCCCAGGCTGGGCGTCGGACCGTTCATCGCGATCATGACGCCGGTCGGCATGCCGTCGGACGGATCCGGCGCCCGGTTTCCGGGACGGTAGGATGCCATGAGGTACTGCTCGTCGCGGCCATCGAGCGGCGCACGTCCGACATACTCGACCTCTACCTTGGCGGTGCCGCTGTGGGTATAATCGAGCAGTTCTGCTGCCCGCTTGGACAGGTCGATGATGCGCCCGCTTGCATACGGGCCGCGATCATTGACGCGCACGATGATCGAGCTGCCGTTCTTTGTGTTGGTGACGCGCGCATAGCTTGGCAACGGCATGGTCGGATGCGCCGCCGTCAAATGCGTCATGTCGTAGATTTCGCCATTGGCGGTGAGCCGTCCGTGGAATGCATCGCCATACCAGGACGCGGCACCCATCTTGCGATAGCTCTTGTCTTCCTTCGGATAATACCACTTGCCGGCGACCTTGTAGGGCTTGCCGGTCTGGTCGCGCCCGCCACCGCGCGGCAGCCGCGATCGCTTGTCGGTGACACGCGGACTCGCCTTCACGCCGTAGGCCGATTCGGAGAAATATTCCTTAGAACGCTTCTTTTGCACCATCGACTTCGGCTGCGGCGAAGCGCAGGCAGCCAGAAACGCGGCCGAAACGGCCAGGATGGCGACGGTCGATGCGCGACTGAGACGCCGGTGCGTCGATATTCTCATGCGTGGATTGTCCCCGGACTCCGCACTCAGGCACCGCTACCCATATGCACACAAACAAAAACGAGGTGCACATATCAAACGACCCTGCACCCAAACCCCAATCACCCTTGTGCGCAGGAATTGTTTACGAGCCTGTTAACCGATTATGTCGGGAAACCGGCAGGATTGTGGCAGGATGGAGCCTTTCCCCTGCCCGCGACGCCCTCGCTCCGGGCCGCGGCTGGGTGGTGCGGATACTGGTTTGCTGGCAGTCCGATCTTTGTAGCCAAGCGCGCGCTTGAAAAACCGCGCCTCTTCGCGCATAGAGCAGCCAGCCGGAGGGATGGCCGAGCGGTTTAAGGCACCGGTCTTGAAAACCGGCGTGGGCGCAAGCCACCGTGGGTTCGAATCCCACTCCCTCCGCCATCCGCCCTTCCCAAGCGCTCCCATCCTTGCCCACAAAGCCTTGTAAATAAGCGCATTTACCTGAGTTTTCGTTCCCATGCTTTGCCGCGCAATGTCACGCATACCCGGGTGGATTCCGGGTATAAAACCGGGTATCTTTCCCTTTGCTCGGGTATTTCAGAGGCAAGGCACCGTGCTTACCGACGTGCAAATCAAGAAGGCGAAGAAGGCTGACAAGCCGTACAAGCTGACGGATGGAAAAATGGCAGTTTAGCCCGGGTAGACACCGGCAAGCGGAGCCTGTCAGCCGCTGTGGCAGGTTTTTCACAGTGGTTTTCGGATAATACTGATCGTGTGCGGTTAACTGATCACAGCGTACCAAGGGGCAAGCGGCCCGCTGCTGCTCCGCAGCTTCCCGTGGTCCCGGTATACGACACTTCGTGCGGCAAAACGGGCTGAAAAAAGAGCTTGCATTGTTGGGTGCGATTCGACGACGCCTGCCGGCGCCCGAAACTCTTCACGGAAGCGGTCAGTCTGATTGCGGTAGGCGGGAGAACGAAAGCTGACGTCTTTAACTCGCAGGCCCGATGTTGTAGCGCTCTCTATTCAAGTGAAAATCTACGGCAAGTTGCGCGTGCTTCACGGGCGGCCATTTCGGCGCGAGAACTATCTGTCATCGGTTCCGCCACTCCGCGACAAAATACGAGCGTTTTTCTGAGTGCAGCCCCAACTAGTGGAAATGGAAGTGAGTTCACTAGTGTTGGCCGCCATCAGCCTAAGCTCTCCAGAAACCGTCAGACTTGGATGAGATGGTAAAGTCGTCGAGCCAATCATCGAAAAGCCCAAACGTTCGTAGAGCTGGATTGCAGAGTGGTTTGAACCATAAACATGCAGCGAGACGCTTTCACGGCCTATGCACATCGCGTCCGAGGCTGCAGATTTGATCAGTTCAGTACCAATGCCATGCTTCCGGTGAGGAGTTCGCCACCCAAAGGTTAGCAATATACCAGCTGTGTGGGACCACAAGATCTCGAAACGGACGCACAACGTATAACGACGCCGGTTCAATGAATTGGTCAGAAGTTTCTCATTTGCGACGGATCTTCAGGTCGAAGGCATAACAAAGGCCCACCAAATCGCTGCTGACTGTTGCGATAGTGCAGGCAGATAACCCAGCCGCAGAACCGCTCCGCAAAAGCCTCTGCTCGAGGCCTTGGGATCCATACAGCGCGTCAACAAGTCCTCGCGAACAATCGCGAATACCTTTGAGTAGAAAAGGTAAGTCCTCAACAGCTCCATCTCGCAGTAAAAGCGAGTTCGATCTAGCTTGCATGGTTGCGCCGAGGTAACATGGTTGAGCGATTGGAGGTTGAGCGATCGGAATTAGCATGAGCGTTTCTACCGACCAACCAGTTCTGCTTTGTCCGAGTTGTCGGATTTCGACTGCCCCAGCCATGCCCGATTCTGCTCCGCTTGCGGTACAGCATTGTCTGCCAATAGATGCACCTGCGGGTTTTTGAATGCAAGTGATGCGGACTACTGCCAGTCCTGCGGAAGGTAGGGTGGGACCGCGGGCCGATCCGCAGACAGCCTTGAACTTCGTTCTATGACGATCATGTTCGCGGACATGGTGGAAAGGCTCGACGGCGCTCTCCCAGCGCGTCGGACTAGAAGACTTTCGCAATCTTATCTACCTCATGCGGTCGGAGTTTCAAGAGATCGTCCACCGATGGGGCGGCCACATCGCCCAGTTTGAAGGGGATGGCGCGCTTGTGACCTTTGGATATCCGAAGGCATCAAGAAATCATGCTCTGTCAGCGGTGTCATGCGGGATGGAAATTGTCGGTTCTGTTTTGAAGGAAGACGATATTCGGGGAACGTACGGTGACCTCCAACTTAGGGTTGGATGTCACACTGGTGTGGCGATCGCCGGAGGGGGCTCTGCGAATGGAACGCCATTGGCGATTGCCTCTCGACTGCAGGCAGAGGCTTACCCAGGCACGGTCGTCGTGTCGGAAGAAACGAAGAGGATGGCAGAAAGTCAGATCTGTTTTTCATCACTAGGGTACCGCCGGCTGAAGGGTTTGCCGTTTGAGCGCGAGATTTTCCAGGCGCGTGGCAGTTTGGGCGTGCTCAATGGAGCCGCGTTTGCCAGCGTTGAAAGTCCCACAGTTGGTCGGGGACACGAGATGGAGTTGCTACGACATCACTGGCGAAAGTGTTCGGACCATTCAGGGCGGTCTATTCTCATTGCGGGAGAGGCGGGAATAGGTAAGTCTCGACTTACTCGTGACTTTTTAGACGGACTGCATGGCTCATCGCAAAAGCCCCTGATTGCCTACTGTGATGAGCGATACAAAAATACGCCATACTGGCCCTTCATCAACATATGCAAATCCGTAGTAGACAATACCGCAGACACGGTTGCTGCGTTAAATCCGACACATGCAGCAACGCTCAATGCTCTGATGCTGACGGTATTCGAAAGTGGCAAGATACGCGATCTCACCCCCTATGATTTCCTTGGCGCCAAGGTCGCATTAAGTCAATTCATCCGCACACTTCCAGGTCCCATAGCGATTGCTATTGAAGATGTTCATTGGTGTGATCCATCGAGCAAAGAATTGATCACTGAACTTATCTTCGACAACGCGAGGTTTGGGGCATTGCTTCTCCTCACAGGCAGGACCGAGTGTATCGGGCAAGAATGGCTTTCGGGACCCCTTTCCGTCGTGCACCTCCAACCGTTGGATAAGGAAGAAATAACAGAGCTAGCAATCAATTTCGCGAAGATAAATAATTGTACAGTTTCTGACATGGACCGTGTTGTAAGTCTATCTGATGGTATTCCTCTGTTTGTGGAGGAGCTAATTAGAGGTAAACGTGACGAGTTCGCTGGGATTAACCCACCAGCGGATCCTGTCACCATTCAATTGCAGGGGATCATTTGGGAGCGTCTGGACCGACTAGAAAAGTGCAAAAGCACGGCACAGATAGCTTCCGTGATCGGGAGACACTTTCCTGCAGAGCTTTTAAGTTCCGTGCTTCAACGCCTTGATGAGCACCGCGACAGTCGATCGATTGGCGTAGAGGTTAGAACTCTCGAAAGGCATCAGGTACTTGTCTCGAGTGCCGCGGGCCTGTCTTTCAAACATGCACTTATTCAAGAAGCCGCCTATGGATCCATTCCGCCTTCCATAAAAAAGCGTTGGCACGGAATTGTCGGTGATACTGTCGAAAAGCGCGTCGACGATGATCCCTCATACTTCGAGGTGCTAGCAAGACACCGAGCAGCGGCCGGCGAGCCGAGGAGGGCCACAGTCGCGTATCGCTCGGCGGGAGACTTCGCTGTCAGGCAATTCGCCAATTCGGAGGCAATCGAACTCTATAGCTTGGCTATGGATGAGGCCCGAAAGATCCTTGGAGAAGGTGAACGACTACCTCTGGAGTTGGAGCTGACACGTGCATTGGCTACGCCGATCTTGGCTAGGCATGGATGGGCAGCCTCTGAGGTCAGGGACAACGCCCGGAGGCTCTTGCAACTTGCCCTGGATGCAGACGAGGTTGACGACGCATTTGAGGCGCGCAGATCCTTGTTGAACTATGCATTGCTGCGAGCAGACGAATCCAATTGCGTGAAGCATCTTAAGGGCATGCGACAGCTGGCAGGTCAATCGCTGAGTGCACCTCAGTTGTCCGCCCTTCACAGATGCACCGGTGCCAAACAACTTTTCATCGATGGAAATCTTGTCGCGGCGAAGGCATCCCTTCAGAAGTCGCTGGAAGTATCGGCGGATCCAGAAAAGGAGGCCTATCGAGGGTTTCAGGACGCCGATGGCGAAGTAACTTCGCGGAGCCTGTTGTCATGGCTGGCATGGTTCGCTGGAGACTTGCCTGGGGCATTGGAGGGCAGCCGCTCGGTGATAGCGCGTGCTCAACTCTCGCTTCATCCCTTCAGCATGGCGCGCGCTTACTGCATCGGGGGCTCGAACTCTCTTATCCGCTGATGCGTTTGAGGAAGTCGCAGAACTATCCGAGTTGGCGCGCATTGTTTCGGAGAAGTGGTCGATGAGATATTGGTCCGCTTATGCTGCGGTACTGCACGGCGGATCGTTAGTGGAGAAGGATCCCTCACAAGCCCTTGTCATCCTTCAGGCCGCCAAACGAAGCTATGTCGAAACTGGCGCGGTCTTAATAGTTCCATGGATAGTGTGGCTGGAGGCCCGTACGCTCGCCAATTTAGGACGGCACGACGCCGCTAATGAAATGAGCAAAACCGTGTCCACTCACGGTGCAAAGCTTTTTGTACCGTTGATCGAATGCTTTCGTCATGAATAAACGAAACTTGGAGTTATTGAATAAATAGCCTTGAGTGACGGCTAAGAGAACCTGAATGGACTACGCAATGTCCGCGTGAATTGTGCAAAGAAAAAAGTATTTTCAAACTCGAATTTGGCCATTTTGGGAATGCGAGTTTTCGCGCGTACAAGCCACCGAAGGGCCAGAATAGCATCCATCCGCTTTCTATCAACATACAGTTGGTTCAACAATTCTAGCAGGCTGACGGCCTCGGATCGTGGAAGCTGTCGCTTCTGCACAACAACTTCGATTATGTTGCACCAAGTTCGATGTCCGAAATACAGCTCGGATGCGGTCCGGATAATATCTGCTGCAATTGATCGAGATATTCTGCTACGCTGTTCAGCACGTGCTACGGTATAGCGAATGTTTACAAGTGGCAATGAAGTGGGCGAGTATTGAGTGAGATAGGGGCCGTGCTCGACAGCCACCTCATCATCCCTATACAACTCCCCCAAAACAAACGCCCTGTAAATATGCCCCATTCCATGCATTCCGAATGCCCCTAACTCCGCTGCACGTAGCGCCCCCATACTTGCTACTCCGATCAAGGTGACACCCTTGCTCATAGCCCACAGGATTTCCTTATGCGTAACGGCGGGCTCGTTTCCAAAGCACCCATCTATCAGGACAATCACTCGCGCTCCAGAATGGGCAGCTTGGTATATGTCTCCACGTCGGGCGGGCGGGCACCAGTTCAAGTTTCTGGGAGCAACGATTGCGGCACCCTCGTTCCAGGTCAATGTTGGTCCGACGAATACGAATGTGCTCAAGCTTGTCTATCCTCGCGAGCATGGAGCGCTCGACGACCCGGCTGATATCGTATTGAATGAGTTCGAACCCTCAAGTCCGGGAATAACTACTCGAACGAAACAAAGACCATCAGCCGAGCTCTCTAGTGCCACACACGCGACCATGGTAATTCCTGTCGAGTGCATCATTGAAAGCAACCACGCGAGCGTCTCTGCCGCCGTTTTAAGTGGACAGTCCGACTCGATGGGTAATCCAATGAGATTACAATCCTGTCGCTTGCGTATGGCCACTGGGCTTGATCTCGCATAGTCAGCAAAGGAGAGGTCATCTCGAGCGCCCGAGATAACAGTCAGCCTAGTTTGAGCCGCTTCGGTGATCGCCCGGCGGAGGGCAAGCGCTGATGATGGATGACATCCAGCCCCGTCAGTACACGCGAATGGCGGGCAAATAGCATCCGACAGCCGACAATAAATGACCGGGACGGGTATATCAGAAGTTATATTGTAAGCGGACAGCAACAATCCTGCAGCACGGCACCGTTCGATTAGTTCCACACACGTGTGGTCTGAGACTGCTTCCAAATCTATTTGGGGCGGCAGGCACATCGTGAGGGCAGGATCACGCGCAAGTTGTAGTGCAAGAGCGTCTCGTTCAATGACCTCACATGTGGCATGGAGTGCGGCCTCTGCCAAATCATTGCCACTCCCAAGACCATTTGTACTGATGAGGAGCCCGGATCCCTGCTTGTCCCATGCTGGTGAAAGATGTGCATGCACGAGTTCGAAGGGGATAGCCACCTGCTGGCGAGTGATAAGATCCGTCCCTACGCTGAAGAGAATTCTCGTTGTCATAGATATCCGGCATTCGGCTGCCTCGCGCACGAGGCAGTTCATTAGGGTCTGGCACCAGTAAACCAGGTGGCAAATCCTTAAAAGGGCATGTGGGGGCTGCGTTCTCTGCGTAGCAGAGTTCGAGGGCCTCCATAACGCCGGATACCCATGCAGCTCCAATCGATATTCCTTTTCCGGACGAAACGCTGAATGATTTGGCGTTTGGCCTAATTGCAGAGACAACGGGGATACCGACCCGATCCAGGCCGGTTAAGTCGGCGACCCGAGTTAAGCCTGCTTGTGCTACCAGTCCCAATGCCTGCTGGAAAGTTTCTATGAGCTGTCGCGATCTAAGAGGAGGCGTTTCCGAATTTCGGATCGCCTCGACGACTTCGAGTGGCGCCACGGTGCGGTTGCAGTCTCCAAAGCGCCTAGCCAAACAACTTCTCATCGGGAGTTGCCATCAGAGACCTTGCTCCTACCCGCCTGAGCCGCAGACAATCCAACCTGGAGCTATTTCAACAGGCTCAAAATGGTCTCCTGCATCCTTCAAGCGAAGCTGTGCGGCTCCGCTGAGATTGACTAGACGAGTTCGGCTTTGATCGAAGGCGTCTTCGACAATCGTGTCTACCTCCGCATAGAAGCCCTCCTCGACTTCGTGCTTCCATTCAAATGCTACGTGCCCCGGTATGATATAGAGTCCTTTGTCCTCTTTACCGCGACCGATTGTCGTAGGTCGCAGGTCGGCTTTCAGGAAGACCGATCCGTTCAATATAAATCTCTCGGGATCTGCGAGCCCCTCCCCCGAAAACATCTTCTTCAACGCGACATCAAAAAGAGCCCTGAATATCGCGTCAAGACTAGTCAGATTGTCGGATTCCACGCCGAAGTTTTGTAACTCAGTGGATGAATATCCAGAAAGCGAGTTCTTGAACAATCCAACGAAAGCGTTGAACGCACCGCAGTCGACTTCTCGCACCTCTCCAAGTCTATTTTCGTTTTCCGAGTTCGCCCTTGTTCAAGGCGGCTTCGCAACGCGCAGGATTTCCAAAGTAAAGCAGCATGGTTGCAGGATGAGATAAGCTTGACGAGCTCACGTCCCGAGCCGCTTCCCAATTTCGATAGCGAACAAAGAAGTCTTCAAGATCGCTGGCGATTCGACTTTCGATATCTGGATCAGCAACGAAAGAAGAACAAAAACTTGGATCACCTGCCGGCATGTATGCCTCCATGAAATGCATAAGAGGTCCGTCCCAGAATGTCATATTTGCTGGTAGTTTCAACCCTCATTCGACAAGCAATGAGCTAAATTATTGTCATAATATTCTGAGTGCCTCGTCGTCAGTCGGAATTTCCAACATTATGTGATTTCAGTTGAAATTGGCTCGTTTACCAAGCAAAGAGCTTTGTTAATATCTTCTTTTCAATCGCTTTTTTCGGACCTATGCTCCACATCGGCGTTGGGCAGCGGACGGTTGGCGCACTTTAAAGTATTGATTGCATGGATTGCTAAATTTATTCAGATGAGGGCGCGCCGTGTCTCGACACTTGGTTAGAGGCTGTGCTGCAACGTTGATTTCCGTGTTTGTTGCCGGCTGCGCGACCGCCCCGGCCGTACCGCACGACTATTCTGTGACAATGTCCGACATCGTCGACAATGTCCGATGCGAATTGCAAGACGCCGCCTTGCGCTACTCGTCTTTCAGCACCGACGACTATGGCTGGACAGCTGGTACCAATCTGCAATTGCGGGTTGTACTTATCGGTACAGGTGGCCTCGACTCCGGCGCGCTGACGACATCGCTGTCGCCCGGCCTCTTCGTCCTGAAGGCGGGGGCGACCACGTCCGGAACGGCAGACCGCCTGGTCAACTTCAGCTTCACCGAGGATCTTTCGCAACCTCAGTCTATCCGCTGCAAGGGCGGCCCTCGCCGCGACCCTAAGCTCAAGCTTCTCAGGGGCAATCTCGGCATATCGCAATGGCTCGGAGCGTTCGGATACACAATTAAGGCTTCGGATCTCAACAATACGACGGTAGGCGGATATACGCTCGAATTCACGGTCGAGAAGACCGGCAGCATCACTCCGCAATTCTCGTTGATTCCGCTCGGATCGTCGACTGTCGCTGGCGGCATCCTTCTTTCGGGGGTGCATAGGGACGTCAACACCCTTACGCTTGTATTCACCAAAAACAAGCCGCCCCTTATAAAGCAGGTACGCGGTGCCAAGCCTCGGCCCAATCCGGAAAACAAGAACCAGAACGACAATGAGCTGCGCGATCAGCTGCAGCGTCAGCTCACGGTCCAATGACTATGTTTGCGCAACCTCGCCCATCCCGATGACACCAGCGATGTCCACTTCTGGGAAACGAGATCGGCCAGCGCAATGACTGAGGTGCGGCGCAAAGGTGTCGTTCAAAGTCTTCAGTTTGCGCGCCTTGGATTGCGGTCCCTCCGCCCCTTCCCGCAATGAGGTAGCGCGATGTCGACCGGAAGAACCTGGGCATGAAACGGCTCGAGGCGGCGCTAAAATCTCATGGGCGTCATTCGGCGAAGGGTTTAACTGCAGTTGTCACCCTGCCCCGCGCTGACGAAAATATCGCTGCCCCAAATTCCGGTAGGGTCTCGCCAACGACGCACTTGAGGCTCACGGCATGAAATCTGCGGCCGAGATGCGTCATTTTCTGTGATCGCCCGCAATGTTTCGAGTGCGCGCTCACCATTGCGCTGGATCTGCCGGTGACGCTGAAACACGTTCCCTGAAGCGCACGACCTCTGCCGTACGCAGCCCGACGCCGCAGTTCCACCATTATTAGTGCAACCGTGCCTGCAAGGTCGGCCTGCACGGGGTACGATGGCGTCACGCTGGTGCGACTTCAGTTTTCTCATCGCCTCGAAGCATCTGGATCAGGTCCGATTCGCCCTCCGTATTCGACCCTGCTGCCAAGCAGTATAGAAGACACAAGGGCTCCATTGAGATCGATGTGAGATCAGGAAATGGCTATATGAATTACAGCCTTTGACGATAGCGCGGGCTCCGAAGGTGCGCGTTGATTGCATGAAAGATCGCGATCCATTCTGTTAAGTCGACAGTCGGCGCGCGCATGGCAAACAAAGCAAAACAAAGCGCAGCTGTTGCTGGATTGGATCCAGCGACTTCCTGAATGAATTGGCGTTGTCGGACTGACACCGTCTGGGCGCTCGCAACCAGTGGCAGGCACCGCCGATAGACCCTGAGGAGGAATGCCGATGAGAGGACTTACCCACGCACCTATATAGTAACAGGCGGCGGCAGCGGGATCGGCGCGGCGACAGTGAGACGCCTGCTTGAGGAAGGATGCCGGATCGTAGCTGTCGATCTCGATAGGAGAACAGCACAAGAAGTGATCGACGGCACCGGTGCCGGCGATCAAGCAATAGCGGTGGGTGTTGACGTATCTGATCCTATGCAAGTGGATTCCCTCGTCACCGACGCCGTCGCACATTTCGGTGTTTTGGAGTCCCTTGATCGCCGGATTGGCACTCTCGACGATGCCGTTCTCGTCGATCGAGACGATCCCGTCGACCGCCGTATCGAGGATTGCCTGAATGCGCGCTCGGCTTTCCCGCAGTTCGGCCTCTGCCTTCTTGCGGGCGGAGATGTCACGAATGATGCCGGCGAAAGACTTGCGGCCCTCACCCTTAATTTCGCTGACAGCTAGCTCCATGGGAAAGGTGGTGCCGTCCCGCCGCAGACCGTCAAGCTCGCGACCGATACCGATCACCCGTGCCTCACCGGTGCGCAGATAGCGCGCGACGTATTCGTTGTGCCGCTCGCGGTGTGGCGACGGCATAAGCACTGAGATGTTGCGACCAACCAGTTCAGCAGGCGCGTAACCGAACAATCGCTCGACGGCTGGATTGGCACTCCCGACGATGCCGTGCTCGTCTATCGTCAATATCCCGTCGACGGCCGTATACAGAATCACCTTGATGCGTCTGTCTTCCTTTGTCCGCAACTGTGATCGACCTGATGCCATCGCTTCAAAACGCGGCTGACGCTCCACCCTCACAGGCACACAAGGTCATCCCTTTCCCGGTCGAGTGCAAGCAGGCTTGGTGGTGTTTCGACGAAGTCGCGGCAGCACGGTGATACGAGACAAGAACCGCTTCGACCCCCGCAGAGGCAACAATCCTCGTGAGGCTACCACGACCTATAACACGCTCGCCGTGATATCCGCTCGCCGCGGAGGTAAATCTTGCCTTCGCGCAGAGATGAGGGGCGAAGCTGACCGGCAGAATGTGGCCGGGACCGGCAGTTTTCGGTGCGAAATCAGCCGCTCGGGCGAATAATATCTCAAATCGATATTTCTGGCAAGGATGCTGATCAATTTCCATCATTGGAAAGCTAGCGGTGCATCTACAATAGCTTTTTGTAGATGAATACAATAAAATCCCCCAACTGATCATGCATGCATTCAGCGCCGAACGAGGGGGGACGGCTTGTCTTCGATTGTTCATTCCGGGACGGCTGCGCGGTCGATCCCCTCGCTGGCTACGGCAAATGTCCGTAATCAACTATCCCGCATTATCGACAGCCCGGGCTTCGACGCCACCGACAGAACACGTAGGTTCCTCAAATACGTCGTGGAGGAGACCCTGGCTGGCCGTGCGGAGCGCATTAAAGCCTTTACAGTAGCGACGCAGGTGTTTGGACGGGATGCCTCATTTGACGCCCATTCAGACCCCGTTGTGCGTATTGAGGCCGGACATCTCCGGCGCGCATTAGATCGCTAATATCTTACCGCTGGCTTGTCGGACGAGATCGTCATTTCAGTCCCTAAAGGGAGCTATGGTCCAAAAATAAAGTCCCGCCTGGTGACGGAGCCGAATTTGCGAGAGGTTGAGGCTTCAGCCAGCCTTGATGCCGTTTTCCTGAAATGCCCTGTGTACGGCGGTCAGGGCGGCGCGGCGGATCATCGACGGCCTTCGCCTTAAATTTTGCTCGGATGACCAATGTGCCGTCCTCGACCTCAGAAATGCCTTGGCTCTTAAATGGTTCAAGCAGATCGCCGGATCACTGTCGTCGAGTTCCACCGCGCGATTAGCGAGGGCCGCTGCCTCTTTCACTTGGGGCTCACTCAAGTTCCAGCCAAACTGCCCAGCCATCAACAGCGCAAAGGCGAGCATGCTGTGCCCCGGTGCATATCCAGGGTAACGCTTGACCGCCAGCTTGAGAATCTTGATTGCGGTTTCTCCCTCCGCCTTGCTAACTCGCCAGAATAAGGAGTTTGCCTGCATGACCATGTCCCAGGCATCGAGATCTTGTGCCGAGCGGCGTTGTGATCGTAAGCCCTCCGCCTCCAGCAGCCTGGGCTCAATCGCAGCCACCACTTTCATCGTTATCTCGTCCTGAAGGTCGAAGAGATCGATGAGTTCGCCGTCGTAGTGGTCAGCCCAGATATGATTGCCGGTCGAGGCGTCGATGAGCTGGGCGGTAAGGCGCACGCGGCTGCCGCCCTTTCGCACACTTCCTTCGAGCACGTAGCGGACGCCAAGTTCGCGAGCAATGCGTTTGACGTCGACTGCCTTGCCCCTATACGCGAATGATGAGTTTCGCGCGATCACAAAGAACCAGCGCAGTTTGGACACGCCAGTGATGATGTCTTCGGTGATCCCGTCGGCGAAATATTCCTGCTCGGAATCCCCGCTCATGTTTTCAAACGGAAGAACTGCAATCGATGGCCGATCAAACGTCGACTGATTGACCGCCGCATCCGGCATAGCCGCACCGTCGTTGGATGTATTTTCCGCCAGACGAACGCGATGCACACCTACGGGGTGTGCAAGGTTCTTGACCGTCTGTTCGCCGAGATCATCGAAGCCGAAGCTGAGCTTGTCGCGTACCTGGTCGTAAACAACGCGCGAGACATAGATCCCGCCGGCCTCGGCAAGCGCCTCCAGCCGGGCAGCGAGATTGACACCGTCGCCAAAGATGTCGCCCTCATCGCTGATGATGTCACCCACATTGATCCCGACGCGAAATTCGATGCGTCTTTCGACCGGCACCTCGGCATTGCGGGCGATCATGCCGCGTTGAATGTCAACGGCGCACCTTACGGCATCGACAACACTGACGAATTCAACGAGCATCCCATCGCCGGTGGTCTTGACGATGCGACCTCGATGTTCGACGATTTTCGGATCGACCAGCTCCTTTCGGTGGGCTTTGAGCTGCTGAAGCGTGCCCTCCTCATCAGCGCCCATCAGTCGGCTGTAGCCCGCGATATCGGCTGCCAGTATCGCGGCAAGCCTGCGGTCGACGCGTTCCCCGCCCACAGTTTCCTCCTTCATCCGCGTGCAAGATGAGTAGCACTGTGTCGGACCGTGCGGTAGTGACCAAGCGCGATCCATGGCCAGCAAGAGAGCTTGAGAACTGAACGTCCGGGAAGGAGTACAGCTGTTCCCACGCGGGTAAGAAAAATTGTGCGGGGGAACAATTCGAGCCGCTATGTTGTTGGACGGTGCGAAGCGCCAAAGTCATCCCGTTTCCCCTCGATCTCCGAGAAGAGATCAAGACGGAGAGCCCAATCCGCCTTTGGAGTCTGCCGTGCCCTACTTTCCGTACGAGACTGTCGACGTCTTCACCGACCGCCCCTTCGGCGGCAATCCGCTCGCTGTCTTCACCGATGCGCGCGGGCTGTCCGACGCGCAGATGCAGGCGCTGGCTGCGGAGATGAATTACAGCGAGACCACGTTCGTCCTGCCACCCGACGATCCGGCCAATGATGCCCGTGTGCGCATCTTCCATCGCACGGCCGAGATGCCCTTTGCCGGCCATCCCAACGTCGGCACGGCGTGTGTGCTGGCGCGCCATGGCCGCGATCGCGATGGCGTGCTGCGCTTCGAGCAGAAGGCCGGTCTCGTCGAGATCGCTGTGGAGCGCGATGCGGCCGGAGCGGTGACAGGGGCGATTATCGCGGCGCCGCAGGCCTTGTCCCTTGGTATCGATTTGCCGGTCGCCGAAATCGCCGCCTGCGCTGGGCTTTCAGCCAACGACATCGTGACAGCAGCCCACAAGCCGGTGCACGCCTCGGTCGGCGTCAAGTTCGTGCTGACGCAGGTCAAGCCGGAAGCTCTTGCTGGAGCGACGCCCGATCTTACCGTTTTTCGCGAGCTCGTGCGGCAGCATGGCGAGCTGGCCGGACGCTTGTCGCTGTTCCTCTATGCGCGTGACGGCGACATGATCCGAGCGCGGATGTTCGCACCGCTCGCCGGTACTTGGGAAGACCCGGCCACGGGCAGCGCCAGTGCCGCGCTCGGCGCGCTGCTGCTCTCACTCGATGGCGACGACAAGGCCGCCCTCACCATCACACAGGGTGTCGAGATGGGCCGGCCGAGCTTGCTCAAGGTGACATCGTGGCGCGCCGAGGACGGCTATCACTCGCGCGTCGGTGGCAGTTGCACCCCGATGTTCCGGGGCGAAGCGCTGATTTAAAGGACCAAGTGCTCCAAGAGCGTCCCTTCGCGACATCAAACCGGCCGGGAAGGTCAACTCCTGGCGCCACCACGGCTAACAGCTTCTACTGGCAACGTCCGCTTCCACGCAGTGGTAAAATCGCCCTGAGTGACCGCCATGCGGCGCATCGATGCCGACCAGGCGGATTTCCTCGCCGGCCAACGAGAACGTATCGCCGTCGAGAATCACCGCACGACCGGTTGCCGGGGCTGGGTCAGGCGCGGGCGATGGCTATCACGCGTCCTGGGACGGAACTTCAAGCTTCGTGGTGTGCGGAAAGTCGCCCGTGGCGATGTAGTCCAGTTCCTCAGGCGTGCTGTCGCGCCCGAGAACAGCATTGCGGTGGGGGTGGCGGCCGAAGCGGGCGATTACCGCGCGGTGCTTGCGCGGCTGTCCTGCGCCAAACTCGTAGGCCTGCCGCAGATGCGGCGGCGCCTCGTCGATGAGGCGGTCGGCGATGGCGATGGCGATGTCGAGGTTGGCGAGGTGGTCGGCCGGATCGACGCATTCGCAGTGTTCCAGCGGGATCTTGAAGGCGGTCTTCTGCCACACGTTCTCCAGGGCGTCGAAATGGCCGTTCTCCAGCCCCTGAAGGCAAAGGTCGCGAGCCCTCTCGTCATAAGCGTAGGCGCGCGGCGTGCCTGCCCAGACCGACCGAGTGAACTGATCGAAGATTAGAATCAGCGCCAACCGCCCCATGGGTGTGTCCGGCCAATGGTCCAGATCGCCTGCGGCGGCGCGTGTCGTGAGCTCGGAGAACCGCGTGATCACCTCCTCGTGGGCTCCGCCTCGCATACGCCAGTTCCACAGACGCATGTGCTCGTCTGCCGTCGGCGCATCGCCATCGGGGAACCAGAAGGCGACGATGTCTTCGGGGATATAGTCCTGGGTGTTCATGGGCGTGCCGTTCCCTTCTTCGGGGGCAATCAATGACACGTTGAACCCCTCACCGGATTATTGTCGGGCGCTTACTGCGGGAGTATGGCGGATGCGCACCGGAATTACCATCACCGCTACGCCCGCCGAACCGCTGCCGCCTTCTGGCTCTGGCATGGCGATGAGGGATCATCCCGGCTGGATTCGCTCAGCGTCCGCTTCGGGCCAATGGCGAGCCCTGCGCCCAGCTTTGTTCTGGATTGGTGGAATTTTGGCGCGCCGACGAGATGAAACTGGGCACCATTAGGTCATTGTAGGGAAGCTATGATTTTTTCGGAAAAGCCTTTCCCCTTGGGCCTCCCACAGGTGCCACGCCACTGTCGCGGTGGGATTGTCGATTTGGTAGTTTGTAGGTGCGTGAGCTGCCTACTCTTGGGGTTCCAGAATGCCAGAAATGCCCGATACCGTAATCGTTGGCGATGGCCAGTCGGGATTAGCAATGAGCTATCATTTGCGGCAGCGCGGGCGCGAGCATGTCATTCTTGAGCGTCGGGGGGTGGCCGAGCGCTGGCGCACGGAGCGCTGGGATTCGTTGCGATTGCAGTTCTCGAACAGATGGCTGGAGTTGCCGGGTAAACCATATGTGGGGACAGATCCCGACGGATTTGCGCACTCTTCGGACGTCGTGCGTTTCATCCTCGACTATGCGGCGGAGACTGAGGCGCCTGTCCACACTGGTGTTGAAGTAACAAGCCTCAGCCCCGGCGAAGGCAACGGCGGCTACCGCAGCGTGGCGCGGCATTGGCGTGGCCGATCTGATTTGCGCGTGCGACGTCGACATCAGCCTGCATCGCCGGCAGCCAATGGGTCGGTTGCCTCGACCTGGGGCTGCGGGTGGCACCCGGCATGTTTGAGCAGAACTATCGAAACCTTCAGTGTGCGGGCAGCGGCATACCCGTTAACAAGTGCTGGATCTCGCGTTCCAGCTCTTCGTCGCTCAGGCTTGCTATGTGGCTCGTGACGTCGACCTGCCGACTTTACGCGCCAAGCCTCGGGCCGCCGGTTCTTCAGCCAGAAAATTGCGGCCGTCGTGTCGGCCGCAACATGGCGTCGGACTTCCACAAGTTCCACCCGTTCCTCGTTGAGGCCTGCCTTGAGTTTGATGGCCCGCTGTTCGACGATCTCGTAGCCGATGGCCTTTTGGTACAGGCTGCGCTCAACCCGCTCGTCGGCGGCGCCTTTGGCGCCTTTTATGGAGCTATCGACCAGCAAAATTCTACCGCCTCGCCGTTCCTCAGCTTTAGGAGAACGCATTCGACTACGCTAACGCTCGTACAGTTTTCGCTCGGAGGCGCCTTTCAACCGAGCCGGTCGGGGCGCGGCAATGACTGCCTCCGGGACCGCCACTACCACCTCGCCGACCATGGCATGGCG
>CAVSAU010000011.1:0-111112 GCA_963726065.1 uncultured Alphaproteobacteria bacterium | reverse complement strand
TACTCGAGCAAATGGCGGAGAGGGAGGGATTCGAACCCCCGATGGGCTTGCACCCATGCCGCATTTCGAGTGCGGTGCATTCGACCACTCTGCCACCTCTCCGGATGCATGGTCGGCCGTTGCCGGCGCGGCGCACTCAATAACGGCTGTGGTGTCCGCCCGCAAGGGCCAATATCGATCAAATCGCCGCATCGCGTTGACTCCTCGACGCCCTTGGGATAAGCACGGCACGCTTCCGGCGCGGACTCTCTCTGCGCCGGTCGTGTTTTAAACCATCCGACTGACAAAAAGACGGCTGGACTGCTCCTGGAGCAGCCAAAAGGCCGGACCGAACAGCGAAAGGCAAAAAATGTTCGCAGTCATCAAAACCGGCGGCAAGCAGTACCGCGTTGCAGCCGAAGATGTATTGAAAATCGAAAAAGTCACCGGCAATGTCGGCGATATCGTTGAAATCGGCCACGTGCTCGCCTTCGGCGAGGGCGAGAATGTAACGATCGGCGCTCCCTTCGTGGAAGGCGCTGTCGTGACGGCCGAGGTGGTCGAGCAAGGCAAGGCGCGCACCGTCATCGCCTTCAAGAAGCGCCGCCGTCAGAATTCGCGCCGCACTCGCGGCCATCGCCAGCTTTTGACCACCGTCCGGATTTCCGAAATCCTGACCGGTGGCGCAAAGCCGGCGAAAAAGGCTGCGGCCAAGAAGGAAGCGGCGGCTGCCGCTCCGGAAGCCGCAGAAAAGCCCGCCAAGAAGGCCGCGCCGAAAAAGGCTGCAGCCGCGGCGGAATCAGAGTAAGAACAGGGCCTGAAGGAGAACACCGATGGCACATAAGAAAGCTGGCGGTTCGTCGCGCAACGGTCGCGATTCGGAATCCAAGCGCCTTGGCGTGAAGAAGTTCGGCGGCGAGAAGGTCCTCGCCGGCAACATCCTCGTGCGTCAACGCGGCACCAAGTGGCATCCCGGTACCAATGTGGGCATCGGCAAGGACCACACGCTCTTCGCGCTCGATCAAGGCGCAGTCGCGTTCCGCAAAAAAGCCAATGGCCGCACCTACGTATCGGTGAACCCGATTACGGAAGCAGCGGAGTAGCCGGTATCCGCGAGATAACACCGGCGCCCATCTCGGGAACCGGTGTCTGGACAGTCCAGAAAAGGATCAGGGGAGATGGGCCGCCATCTCCCCTTTTTCATGCCTGGAGGAAGTCATGGTTGCCGAGAAGGAAATGCTGGAAGACGAGAGTCCGGTCATCGATTGCCCGGTTCTGGTCACCGAGCGGCTGGTCATGAGACCGCCGCATGAGGACGACATTCCCGAGTTGGCCCAACTGGCCAACAACCGGCGCGTTGCGGAAATGCTGGCCCGCATGCCGTTTCCTTATGGCGAGACCGAAGCCCGCGCATTCCTGTCGATGACCAAGGAGAGGCGGACCGCCGGCTGTTCCTACGCCCTCACGCTGGCGGAGAGTGGCGCGTTCATCGGCTGCGCCGGCTTGAACGGCACCGAGCGCGGCCTGGAACTCGGCTACTGGATCGGCGAGCCCTACTGGAAGCGTGGCTACGCCACCGAGGCGGCGCATGCGCTGGTCGATCTCGCCTTCCGGGCGACCGCCATCGACCGGCTGCATGTCTCCTGCCGGGTGATTAACCCGGCATCGCGCCGTGTCATCCACAAGTGCGGCTTCCAGTATGCCGGACAGGGCATGCTGAATTCGATGGTTGCCGGACAGGTTCCGGTCGAACGTTATCATCTCGACCGGAAGACCTGGGTCAGCTTGAGGACATGGGCACGGGCATGATCCTGATCCGGCGGGATGATTGTCCCTGCCGGATCAATTCATTTCCAGCCAGACGGGAAGATGGTCGGAACCACTCGCGTCGCTGTCGATCCAGGTCTTGCCTACACGCCCCGCCAGGCTGGCGTGCAGGAAAGCGTAGTCGATGAGACGGTTGCGTTCCGGCTTCTCCTCGTCGACCCAGGAGACCGAGTCGACGGGCAGTGGCTCGCCAAGGGTGAAGGCGTCGACCGGATGATGCGCGACGATCTGGCGGCCTTCCACATCGTCGACGCTGCCGGTCATCGCGACATATTCGGGCGAGCCCTGGACCATGTTGAAGTCGCCCATCAGCACGAAGCCTTCCGGGCACGGCGGCTCGGGGAAACCGAATTCCACGCCCCCGGAAAAAGCACCGCCCTCAAGTGGATAGCCGAGCACCCGCTCCTTCACGTAGCCGATCTGCTGCAGGCGCTCCTCCACATTCACGTGGTCGAGATGGACCGAATAGACACGCAACGCCTCGTCCGGCGTAACGATCAGCGCTTCCAGGGCCGAACGTTGCAGGTTGCCCCGGTTGAGGCGGCGGCGGCGCGGCAAGAGAAGATTGCGCGATCCGATGATCGGCCAGCGCGACAACACCATGTTGCCGAAGTTCAGCCGCTTGTTGGCCGGTCTGCCGTCGCCGTCGCGCCCACCGAAGTCGACATCCATCGCCGGCCCGAAGACATGGAAGTAATCCGGCAACAAGGCGGTGATGCCGGCAACCAAATCGGCGCCCTCGTTGCGGCTGAAATTCCGGGTGACTTCCTGCAGGGCGATGATGTCGGCGCCAGCGAGGCTGGCTGCGATGCGTTCGAGGTCAAACCTGCCGTCGCGGCCGATGCCGTATTGTATGTTGTAAGAGACAAGTTTCATGGCAATTTGCGGCTCCCGGCGTTTCCAGCAAACCCGCACTCGCACTCTCAGCCTGTTTGCGCTAGAGCAGGTCGCCGTTTCCATTAGCAGTGTAAAGCGTTGTCCGCCCGATGAAATTTCTCGACCAAGCCAAAGTCTTCATCCGCTCCGGTGACGGGGGCGCCGGCAGCGTGTCGTTCCGGCGCGAGAAGTTCATCGAGTTCGGCGGACCGGACGGTGGCGACGGCGGCCGTGGCGGCGACGTCTGGGTGGAGGCCGTCGACGGGCTGAACACGCTGATTGACTACCGATACCAGCAGCATTTCCGCGCCAAGACCGGCGTGCATGGCATGGGCCGCAACCGCACCGGCGCCAAGGGCGCAGACGTGATCATGAAAGTGCCGGCCGGCACCCAGATTTTCGAAGAAGACAATGAGACGCTGATCCATGATCTGACCGAGGTAGGCCAGCGCTATCGGCTGGCCGCCGGCGGCAATGGTGGTTTCGGCAACCAGCATTTCAAAACTTCCACCAACCAGGCGCCGCGTCGCGCCAACCCCGGCCTGCCTGGCCTTGAAATGACCATATGGCTGCGGCTGAAGCTGATCGCCGATGCCGGACTCGTCGGCTTGCCCAATGCCGGCAAGTCGACCTTCCTCGCGGCTGTCACCGCGGCGAAGCCGAAGATCGCCGACTACCCCTTCACCACATTGCACCCCAATCTTGGCGTCGCCCGCGTCGATGCGCGCGAATTCGTTATCGCCGACATTCCAGGCTTGATCGAAGGCGCCCATGAAGGCGTCGGCATCGGCGACCGCTTTCTTGGTCACGTCGAGCGGACGCGCGTGCTTCTGCATCTCGTTTCGGCGCAAGAGGAAAATCCGGCAAAAGCCTACAAGACGGTGCGCGGCGAGCTCGAAGCCTATGGCCAGGGCCTGTCGGACAAGCCGGAGATCGTGGCGCTCAGCCAGGCTGACACACTCGACCCCGACGCCCGCAAGAAGAAACTCGCTTCGCTGAAGCGCGCCGCCGGGCAGCAGCCCATGGTGCTTTCAGCGGTTTCCGGCGAAGGCGTCGAAGCGGTGCTGCGTTGCCTTATATCCATCGTCGAGCAATCGCGCGCCGAACGTCCGGTCTCGGTCAAATCCGAGTCGCGCTGGCAGAAGTGAGCGGATCTCGATGGCCCTAAAATCGCTCAAGAACTATCGCCGCATCACCGTCAAGATCGGCTCCGCATTGCTCGTCGATCGCTCGACCGGGCTGAAGCGCGAATGGCTCGCTTCGCTGGCAGACGATATTGCCGGCCTCACCACAAACGGCGCCGACGTGCTGGTGGTGTCATCGGGTGCCATCGCGCTCGGCCGCACCATCCTTGACCTCGGCAAGCGTGTGCTCAAGCTGGAAGAAAGCCAGGCTGCCGCGGCTGTCGGGCAGATCGCGCTCGCCGGCGCATGGTCGGAAGAATTGGCGCGTCGCGGCTTGAAATCCGGGCAGATCCTGGTGACGCTCGGCGACACCGAGGAGCGCCGCCGCTACCTCAACGCCCGCGCTACCATCTCGACGCTCATCAAGATGAAGGCGGTGCCGGTCATCAACGAGAACGATACGGTCGCCACGTCGGAGATCCGCTACGGCGACAACGACCGGCTGGCCGCGCGCGTCGCCACGATGATGGGCGCCGACCTGCTGGTGCTGCTCTCCGACATCGATGGCCTCTATACCGCGCCGCCGACACACGATCCCGGCGCGAAGTTCATCCCCGTTGTCGAGCGCATCACCCCGGAAATCGAGGCCATGGCCGGAGCCGCCGCCTCAGAACTCTCGCGTGGCGGCATGCGCACCAAACTCGACGCCGGCAAGATCGCCACCGCTGCCGGTGCGGCGATGATCATCACCGCCGGCACGAGGTTGAACCCGCTTTCGGCCATCGAGCGTGGTGAAAGGGCGACTTTTTTCAAGCCAAGCGCCCAGCCCGTGAAGGGCTACAAGACCTGGATCGCAGGACAGCTGGAACCCGCGGGCCGGCTGACGGTCGACTCGGGCGCGGTCGGCGCCCTGCTGTCCGGCAAGTCCTTGCTGCCGGCTGGCGTCAAACTGGTCAGCGGCAATTTTTCGCGCGGCGATACGGTGGCTGTCCTCGCGCCGGACGGCCGCGAGATCGCGCGCGGCCTTGTTGCCTACGATGCCGCCGATGCCGTAAGGATCGCTGGACTGAAAAGCACCGAGATCGCCACGGTTCTTGGCTATGAAGCGCGGTCGGCCATGGTGCATCGGGACGATATGGTCATGAGCCATGCCGCGGAAGCCGTGGCGCTTATCCGCGCGGAAGGTTAGGCGATGCTGAAGCTGAAGGAAAATTCCCGCGACGATACCGCCTCGCTGATGGCCGATCTCGGCCGCAAGGCGCGCGCGGCCGCAAGGCGGTTGGCCATCGCCAATGCCGAACGCAAGCATGCCGCGCTGATCGGCATGGCCGAAGCGTTGATGCGCCGGCAGGATGAGATCCTGGACGCCAATGCGCTCGACATGAAAAACGGCGAGGACGCCAAGCTATCTCCGGCCCTCATGGATCGGCTGAATCTGACGCCTGGCCGCATCCGCGACATGGCCGACGGCATCCGCGCCATCGCCGAACTGCGTGACCCTGTCGGCGAAGTCATCGCCGAATGGGACCGCCCGAACAGTCTGCACATCGAACGCGTCCGCACGCCCCTCGGCGTAGTCGGTGTCATTTATGAAAGCCGGCCAAACGTGACCGCCGATGCCGGCGCGCTCTGTTTGAAGGCCGGCAACGCCGTTATCCTGCGTGGCGGCTCGGACTCGCTTAATTCGTCCGCCGCTATCCATGCCTGCCTTGTCGAAGGATTGAAGGCTGCGAAACTACCTGAAGATGCGATCCAGCTTGTGCCGACGAGCGACCGCGCAGCGGTCGGCGAAATGTTGAAAGGCCTTGGCGGCAATCTCGACGTCATCATTCCGCGTGGCGGACGCAGCCTCGTGGAGCGCGTACAGACGGAAGCCCGCGTTCCGGTGTTCGCCCATCTCGAAGGCATCTGCCATCTCTACATCGACCGCTCGGCAAGACTGGAGATGGCGGTCGGGATCGCGGTCAATGCCAAGATGCGCCGCACCGGTATCTGCGGCGCCGCCGAGACACTGCTCGTCGACCGCGCGGTGGCGGGTACGCATCTGTTGCCAATTCTTGAGGCGCTCACCAGGGCTGGTTGCGAAATCCGCGGCGATGCCGACGTCGTCAAGGCGTTTCCTTCCGCCAAGTACGCTACAGAGGCCGACTGGACCACCGAATATCTCGACGCGATCATTTCGGTGAAGCTGGTCGATGGGATCGCCGACGCCATCGAGCATGTGGAAACCCACTCCTCGCATCACACCGAAGCGATCATCGCGGAGGATGCGAAGGCGGTCGAGAAGTTCTTCAACGAGATCGATTCGGCGATCCTTCTCCACAATGCCTCGACCCAGTTCGCCGATGGCGGCGAATTCGGCATGGGTGCGGAGATCGGCATCGCAACCGGCAAGATGCATGCACGCGGCCCGGTCGGGGTCGAACAGCTGACATCGTTTAAATACCGCGTGCGCGGTTCCGGCCAGATCCGGCCTTGAGCGACATCTCGACGCTCTATCCGGAGGTCGGGCATCGCTACCTGCGCATGCCGCATGTCGAAAAAGGCATGCAGGTGGGCCTCTTCGGCGGCTCATTCAATCCGCCTCATGCCGGCCATGCGCTGGTCGCCGAAATCGCCCTGCGGCGGCTGTCCCTGGACCAACTTTGGTGGATGGTGACTCCCGGCAATCCCTTGAAGAGCGTCAGGGAACTTGCTCCGCTCGCCGAGCGTATCCGGCTCTCCGAAAAGGTCATGCACGACCCGCGCGTCAAGGTGACCGCCTTCGAATTGCGCCACCACATCCGATATACCGCCGACACACTGGCGCTGGTGAAGGCGCGCAATCCTGGCGTCGACTTCGTCTGGATCATGGGCGCAGACAATCTCAGGGATTTTCACCGCTGGCAGCGCTGGCATCAGATCGCCATGACCTTTCCGATCGCTGTCATCGACCGGCCAGGCTCGACGCTTTCGTTTTTGTCGTCGGTGGTGGCCAAGACCTTCGATTATGCGCGCGTCGACGAAGGTGACGCGCCTCGTCTGGCGCGCATGCAGGCGCCGGCCTGGACCTTCATACACGGCCCTCGCTCATCGCTCTCGTCCACCGCGCTCCGTAAGACGATGAAACCCGCTGGCTAGCACCCGTCTTGCCGCCGACGGGTTGAGGGACTACTGATTGGACGACCGGAACACAACTGACCGAACCGACGTGAACGTTTCCCTCGACACAAGCGAAAACGTCGACGCTCGCAACCTCTCCGAAGCCTCGGCCGGTGCGATCCTGACGATCGACCTGAATGCAATTCGCGAAAACTACCGCCGCCTCAAGGCGAAGCTCGGCAAATCCAGATGCGCTGGCGTGGTGAAGGCCGATGCTTATGGACTGGGCGCCGCCCAGGTTGCGCCTGCACTCGCCAAGGAGGGCTGCGACGCGTTTTTCGTCGCGCACGTCGACGAGGGGATGGTGCTGCGCGGCGCACTGGGTCCGGTCCCGAAAATCTACGTGCTCAACGGTTCTCCGCCCGGCGCCGAAACCGAATGCGCCGCTCATCGCCTGGTTCCCGTCATCAACAGCCTGGAGCAGCTCGCCGCGTGGCGTGAGACAGCCAAAGCCCGCAGTAAAAAATTGCCCGCCGTGATCCAGGTCGACAGCGGCATGTCGCGGCTCGGCATGGCGCCCGTGGAAGTCGATCGCCTCGCCGTCGATCTCGATGCACTGCAGGGAATCTCCATCGATTTCGCGATGAGCCATCTGGCTTGCGCCGACGAACCAGACAACCCGGCCAATCCCTTGCAGCGCCGAAACTTCGAAACCTTGCGGGCAAAACTCCCGACAGCCCCGGCATCCTTTGCCAATTCGTCGGGAATCTTCCTGGGATCGGACTATCACTATGATCTCGCTCGTCCGGGCGTCGCGCTCTACGGCGTCAACCCCACCCCCGGACACCCTAACCCGATGCTTCCCGTGGTTGGATTGTCGGCAAAAGTCATCCAGACGCGCGAACTTACCGGCGACATCGGCGTGGGATATGGCCACAGCTTCCGCACCAGGGAGCCGTTGGTTGCGGCGACCATCTCGCTAGGTTATGCGGATGGCTGGCAACGGCGGACCGCCGGCGCGGCCTTCTTCAAGGGTATTCGCCTGCCTTTCGCGGGCCGGGTCTCGATGGACAGCATCAT
Source organism: uncultured Alphaproteobacteria bacterium (assembly GCA_963726065.1). Classification (GTDB taxonomy): domain Bacteria; phylum Pseudomonadota; class Alphaproteobacteria; order Rhizobiales; family Rhizobiaceae; genus Neomesorhizobium. Next base: position 103,145 of record CAVSAU010000011.1, on the reverse strand, counting down.
CCTCGATGTTTCCGCCCTAGCGCCAGGCACGCTGAAGGCGGGTGACCTCGTTGACCTGATTGGCAAGGAACAGAGCGTCGATGATGTGGCCGCGCTCGCCGGCACCATCGGCTACGAGGTGCTTACCGGTTTCGGCAAACGCTTTCACCGGCGGTATATTGGCGGCTGACTGACACCTGCTGCAACTGCGCTTCGCGGCTTCGAGCTTGACAAGCACGCCCCGGTCGGAAAGGTTCAGGCCATGCGCAACGCGGCCAAACTTCCCAGCCGATTTTTCTTCCGGGTCTGCCCCATCGCGGGATCGTAGCCCCGGTTCGGTCGCCATGCGCCGTCCGAACCTCGGGGCACCAGCTCACAACGCATAATCAGGACGTCTGCGAAACCGGTAACGGACCGCGTGGCGTTTCGCGACAGTTGCAAACGCCGAAAGGCGTCCGGCAGAACCACCAGAACGAGGCAGGTCGCCGGCTGGACTACGGAAGATTTCATGCGCCAGGACACCAAAAACCGCCAGCCACCCGATATCATCGTCAGCGAGACCGACCATAAGCGCTTGACCACCCTCGCGACCGCCGCACTCGGCCGCCTCCCTGATGTCGCCGCGGATCTGCTCTCCGAGATGGACCGCGCTAGGATCGTGCGCCCGGGCAAGATTTCGCCGACAGTTGTCCAGATGGGCTCCGTCATCGAATTCCAGTCCGAAATCGATGATCTGAAGCGCATCACCCTGGTCTATCCGGGCGAGGCGGACATCGCCGAGGGTAAAATCTCGATCCTGACGCCTCTTGGCACCGCCCTGATCGGTCTGTCGCAAGGTCAGTCGGTGATGTGGACGGCCCGGAACGGACGCCAGCTGACCCTGAATATTCTGGCGGTCGGACAGCAAACGGTGCCGGCAATCTGACGGTGGGTGCAAATGACCCGCTTCGATTACTGGCAGCGTTCGGCCCGCCGCCGATTCCAGAACCGCGCGGGATGTCTCGTCGCAGAATCGTAGCCCCTGCGCCCGACGCATGGCGCCGCCATGCTGGGTCAGGGGAGCGATCTTCCACAGTCATCCGAATTTCAAAATCCAGGCGGGCCTTCCCCGCCGAAGGAGTTCAGAATGTTGGCCGGTGCGGCATGTCAATTGACAACCAAGGACTTTACGATTCTCGAAGCGATGCTCGAGCGGCAGAATGGCCGGGACGATCCAGTCGTGCCGATCCTCAAGCGCAAGCTGTCCTCTGCAAGCGTCGTTTTTCGCGAAACTGTCCACCCCGACGTGGTGACCCTCAACAGCCGTGTCGCATTCCGCGTTGACGATGGTCCATCGATCACGCGTATTGTCGTACAGGGCGAACCGCGCGGAATGGTCGGCATGACGCTGCCTATCACGGTGCCTCGCGGGCTGACCTTGCTCGGCATGGCGAAGGGCGATACTGCGTTGGTGATGCGACCAGACGGTTCCCACGAAACGATCCTGGTGGAGGACGTGCTCTTCCAGCCGGAGGCTGCGAAACCGCCCCACGCGCGAAGCGGCGTACGGGCCGCCCACACCGGCGCGCCATTTCTCAGGCTGGTCCATTCGACGGATACGCCTGTGTCATCCGCAACCGTTGCCACCGGCATTCCGGCAGGCGATGACGACCCCGGCCCGACTGCGGCCTGAACAACCGGAGAATTGGCTCTATGAAGATACTTATTCTCGGCGGTGGCGTAATCGGCACCACGACGGCGCATTATCTAGCCGAGGCGGGTCATGAGGTGGAGGTGGTCGACCGGCAGCCGGGCGTCGCGCTGGAGACGAGCTTCGCCAACGCCGGAGAAGTATCGCCCGGCTATTCGTCGCCATGGGCCGGGCCCGGCGTTCCGATCAAGGCGGTCAAATGGCTACTGATGAAGCATGGTCCTCTGGTCATCAGGCCGCTCCTCGACCCCGCGATGTGGTCCTGGGTGTCGAGCATGCTCGTCAACTGCACCTCGGCCCGCTACGCCGTGAACAAGGCGCGCATGGTGCCGATAGCGGAATACAGCCGCGATATGCTGAAGGCGCTGCGTGCCTCCACCGGCATCGCCTACGACGAACGCAGCCAGGGCACGCTGCAGCTTTTTCGCACCCAGAAGCAGGTGGACGGCACCGCCGGCGACATCGAGGTGCTGAAACAGTTCAACGTGCCTTATGATATGCTCGACCCCGCTGGCTGCATCGCGGCGGAGCCGGCGCTGGCTGCGGTGCGCGAAAAGTTCAAGGGCGGCCTGCGACTGCCCGGCGACGAGACCGGCGACTGCCAGATGTTCACGACCAGGCTGGCCGAGCATTGCGCGGCGCGCGGCGTAAAATTCCGCTTCGGCACATCGATCGAAAAGATCGTCGCCAGCGGCGGCGCCATAACCGGCGTCGTCACCAGCGCTGGCCTGTTGACGGCGGACGCCTACGTCGTCGCGCTCGGCTCCCATTCGCCGGTGCTGCTGAAGCCGCTCGGCCTTGGCGTCCCGGTCTATCCAATCAAGGGTTACTCCATCACCGTGCCCATCACCGATGCGGGCGGAGCACCGGAATCGACTGTCATGGACGAGACCTACAAGGTCGCGATCACCCGGCTCGGCGACCGCATCCGCGTCGGCGGCACCGCCGAGATCTCAGGCTACGACCTTAAGCTGCGCGAGGCGCGCCGCGATACGCTGATGCATTCGGTCGGTGATCTTTTTCCGCGTGGCGGCGACCTCTCGAAGGCGAGTTTCTGGTGCGGCCTCAGGCCGATGACGCCGGATGGCCCGCCCATCGTCGGGCAGGCAGGGCCGAAAAACCTCTACCTGAATACCGGCCATGGCACACTGGGCTGGACCATGGCCTGCGGTTCGGGCCGTGTGCTGGCCGACGTCATCTCCGCCAGAAAGCCGGAGATCGATGTCAGCCAGCTAGGCCTGCAACGCTACGCGTGAAGGCCGTTATTTTAGCGAACGGGGCTGGTCCTCCGACTGGTACATCGAGATCGTAGGGCCGTCCGGATCGGCGATATCGGCCGACCATCCCCCAGGGGCATGGCTGACCGGGGTGACGATCGTCGTGCCTTTGCTCGCCAGCGCCGTCACCACATTGTCGATGCCTCCGTCCGGGAGGTCGAAGACAATCACCGGCGAATTGCCGGGTCGGGAATCCTGCTGGAAGAAGTATCAGTTCGACGCCGTTGGCCGTGCGGGCCATCAGCCAGGTGTGGCCGTAGCCGTCACCTTCCATGCGCTCGATATCGAGGCCGAGGACATCGCGATAGAACATTTCGGTCCTCGCGATGTCAGAAACATAATAGCAGACGGCGCCGAGCTTTGACTTGCCGAACATTTTTCACTCCTGATGGTTGGACGTACGCTTCCCTGTTGCCGGCGTGACGCAATTTGTGCGGCTGCCGATCACAAAAAGATGTCCGTCAGGATCGTGACTGGCCAGCATGACCCCTTCACCGCGCGCCTAGCCGAGCAATGACCGCCGGATGCAGCCGAAATTCAGTTTGCCCCAGAAGCCGGTCATGTCCTCGATGCGGCCATTGCCTGCATCGCGCCAGCGCCTTTTGATCTCGGCGAAGCGTTGCCGCAAAGCCGGATCCGACAGGCGCTGTAGCCAGGCGATTTCCGGCCGGGTATGGCCGCTCAGCACCAGCAGCGCCGTGGTCCGCAGCGGCGGCGGCAATGCGGCCAAAAAGCTCCCGGGAAGTTCGTCGCGCTCGCCCGGCATCGGCTGGATCACCCCGGCCCAACGGTCATCCCGCTTATTGCGCCGGATCGCCGTACAGGCATCGAAGGCGGCGCGCCGCCTCAGCGCACCGCGCAGCCAACGGCGGTTTTCCAGAGAGGAAAGATCGCTTCGCCCAGCTTCCACCGCTGACAGGAGAATGGTCTGCAGCAGATCTTCAGCCTCGTCCGCGCGACGCGTGACGCGCCGGGCCTGACGCAGCAATTCGACGTAGGGACGCGAGAGCAAGCGAGATCCTCGGCTGGGCGATTGACGGACGATAAACGAAGCACACCGGTTGCAAAAGCGCGACACAACCGTCTGGTGCAACCGTCAGGCAAACAGCACACGTTCCTTTTCCACGGCCTTGGCGATGAAGCCGGCTACGGTTTGGATGCGGCGAAGCGGACGGACGGACTCGTGATAGACAAGCCAGTAGGCGCGCCGGATCGGGCGCGCCGCAGGCACCGCCACAAGTTCGGGGATGGCGCGCGCGATGAAAGCGTGAAGGATGCCGATGCCTGCGCCCGAACGCACCGCCTCGACCTGTCCCAACGCCGACGAAATTGAAAACCCGGCATGCCAGTCCGGGCTGAAATCGGCGGCATAGTCGAGTGATGGGCTGATCACCAGATCGGGCACATAACCGACGAGCCGATGGGCCGAAAGTTCTTCCGGCGATTGCGGCACTCCGTTCGCCTCGGCATAGCCGCGCGAGGCGTAAAGACCAAGCGCATAGTCGACCAGTTTCTGAGCGACCAGCCTCCCTTCCGAGGGGCGCTCGGTGGTGATGGCAATATCCGCCTCGCGCCGTGACAGCGAAAACGAACGCGGCACCGGCACGAGCTGGATTGCCAGATCGGCATAGAGCGCGGTGAGCGCGCCGAGCCGCGGCGCCAGGTAGGCGACGCCGAACCCGTCGGGCGCGCCAATGCGGACCGTGCCGGAAACATCGTCGCCATCGCCCGACACCTCGGCGCGCGCGGCGATCATGTCGGATTCCATGCGTTCTGCGATGCCAAGGAAACGCTCGCCCGCCGGCGTCAGTTCGCTGCCCGTGGTAAGCCGGCGAAACAGCTTTGTGTTGAGCGCTCCCTCCAGCGCCGCAACACGGCGCGAGACGGTGGCATGGTTGAGATCGAGCCGTTTGGCCGCGCCGAGTATCTGCCCGGCTCGTGCCACTGCCAGAAAAATACGGACGTCGTCCCAGTTCATCGGTGAAATCCGTCGATATGCCTCAAGGCGGCAGTAGAAAATGCCATCTTCCCCACTATGCATAAAACAAAACCCGCTGATAGCCCGCACATTAATTTCCGCACAACGGATGCTTTTCCCCTCACGTTGCCATTTCCTTGCGGAAGCTCGACAATGCATCATCAAGCAAATTAGGGAGAGAACGATGGTCGAGTACGGTCATTTCATCGGCGGCAAAAGGGTCGCCGGCACCAGCGGACGCAAGCAGGATGTGATGCAGCCAATGGACGGTTCGGTGCGCGGCACCGTCGCCTTGGCCTCGGCAAACGAACTCGCCGCCGCGGTGGAAAATGCCAAGGCTGCGCAGCCGGCCTGGGCTGCGACCAATCCGCAGCGCCGCGTACGCGTGCTGATGAAATTCCTCGAGCTGGCCAATCGCGAATACGATTCGCTCGCCGATATCCTGGCCCGCGAGCATGGCAAGACCATTGCCGACGCCAAGGGCGACATCCAGCGCGGCCTTGAAGTGGTGGAGGTCTGCATCGGTGCTCCGCACATGATGAAGGGTGAATTCACCGACGGCGCCGGCCCGGGCATCGACGTCTACTCCATGCGCCAGGCGCTCGGCGTTGTCGCCGGCATCACCCCGTTCAACTTCCCGGCAATGATCCCGCTGTGGAAGATCGCCCCCGCCATCGCCTGCGGTAACGCCTTCATCCTGAAGCCTTCCGAGCGTGATCCGGGCGTGCCGTTGCGTATTGCCGAACTGTTCCTCGAGGCAGGCCTGCCCGCTGGGGTGCTCAACGTCGTCAACGGCGACAAGGAAGTGGTCGACGCGATCCTCGATCATCCCGATATCAAGGCTGTCGGCTTCGTCGGCTCGACGCCGATCGCGCACTACATCTATTCGCGCGGCTGCGCCGCGGGCAAGCGCGTGCAGTGCTTCGGCGGCGCCAAGAACCACATGATCATCATGCCCGACGCCGATATGGACCAGACCGTCGACGCCCTGATCGGCGCCGGTTACGGCTCGGCCGGCGAGCGTTGCATGGCGATCTCGGTGGCCGTTCCTGTCGGCAACGACACCGCCAACCGCCTGATGGAAAAGCTGATCCCGCGCGTCGAAAGCCTGAAGGTCGGCCCCTCAACCGATTCCTCGGCCGACTTCGGCCCCGTGGTGACCGCTCAGGCGCTTGAGCGTATCAAGGGCTATGTCGATATCGGCGTCAAGGAAGGCGCCAAGCTCGTCGTCGACGGCCGTGGTTTCAAAATGCAGGGCTATGAAAACGGCTACTACATGGGTGGCTGCCTGTTCGACGAAGTGAAGCCGGACATGCGCATCTACAAGGAAGAGATTTTCGGACCTGTGCTCTCCGTCGTGCGGGCGCCGAACTATGAAAACGCCATCAAGCTCGCGAACGACCACGAGATGGGCAACGGCGTTGCCATCTTCACCCGTGACGGCGATGCCGCGCGCGATTTCGCCAGCCGCGTGCAGGTCGGTATGGTCGGCGTCAACGTGCCGATCCCGGTGCCGATCGCCTACTACACCTTCGGCGGCTGGAAGGCCTCGGGCTTTGGCGACCTCAACCAGCACGGCGCGGATGCCTTCCGCTTCTATACCAAGACGAAGACGGTCACATCGCGTTGGCCGAGCGGCGTGAAGGACGGCGCGGAATTCGTCATCCCGACGATGAATTAGCCGCTCGGATTTGCGTTGCGCGTCCTCGCCCCTTTGCGGCTGCGGTCGCGTGGCAGGCGTGAATGGCGGCGCGGAATTCGTCATCCCGACGATGAACTGATGCCTGAAACGATTGAAGGAGGTGCGGCCACCACGGCCGCGCCTCTTTTTGCTTTCCGGCGCCGGTCAGCGACGCCAAGGAAACACAGCGCGCAGCGCTGCATCGCGCAGCCACAGCCCGCCCCACATGAACAGTCCAAGATAGATGCTGAACAGGATGTGGCTGAACAGCGGGCTTCCGGCCCTGATCTGCGTCGCCATGGCGCCGCCGAACAATCCCATGAAAAGGATCGCGCCCAACACGTTGGTGCGCGGATAGATGTAGAGCAGCGTCAGGGCCAGCTCGAGGATGCCGATCGGCAGCGCGTAGCCGGGAGGCCAGCCAAGTGCGGCCATGATCTCTTCAGCGACAGGCAGACCGAGCAGTTTCGGTGACACCGAGGCGCCGAGCATGAAAAGCACGAAGATTGCCGACAGGGCGTAGCCGATGCGGATTTTTGCAGTCTCACTCATGTGCATTTCCCTTGGATCAAAATCAACGACACCGCTAGGACGAGCGACGGCGACCGCTTCCGACATCGTGTCGAAAAAATCCATCCTTCCCGGTTCCGACGACGACCTCGTTCGAAACAGTTCTAAGCATACGCGCAAAGGACACGTGGCATGCGATGGAACCAATTCCGAACTATCGCGATTGATTTGCATCGGCGCGGCTGGGGACTGCCTGCCGGAAACTGGAAACCTGCATGGCGCGGCATCCGCACTGTGATTCGGCCGCTGCGCGCAGGCTACAGGAGGTGTCGCATGACACGGAAATTCCTCACATGCCTGGCGGCGGCCGCGATGCTACCGGTCTTTTCCAACGCCGGATCTGCCGCCGCTCCATGCGGAACCCGCGCCGAGATCGTCAAGAAACTTTCCGAAGAATTCAAGGAAGCGCCGCAATCCGTGGGCGTCGTGAACCAGGACGCGGTGGTTGAAGTGTTCGTTTCCGAGAACGGCAGCTGGACGATCATCGCCAGCGGTACCGACGGCAAGAGCTGCGTGCTCTCGTCGGGCGAAGACTGGGAGACCAACGTGCTGGCGGCGCTGCCGGATGCCTGACGGCACCGTTGGCCCTTCAGCGCAAAGCGGCTTGCGCATTCGATCGCAGCATGGCAATCAGACGGCCCGCCGCCTCTCCCGCTCCATCTTCGTCCCCATCCACAATGGCGCTGACCAGCGTAACATGATGGGCGGTCGAGGCAGCCAGGCCAGTGTTGGCCTGATAGCGGAACCAGAACCGGCGGCTATGCGTCTGCAAGGGCGCTGCGAGCCGCGCGGCAAACGGATTATCCGAGGCAAACGCCAGCGCCTCGTCTAGCGCCTTGTCAGCCTCGAGGAAGGCCACCACATTGCCGGTGATGGCAGCCTTCCGCATCGCCATTCCGGCTTCATGGAACTGCTCGCAGGCGCCGCGCGTGACGAAGCGGGCTGCGGATCGGGCAAGGATGACCTCGACCCCCAGTCGTGCATCGAGCACGCGCAGCCAGTCGCCGGCGTGCAGCGGTGCAACCGCGACGCCGGCGCGCGGGCGCACTTCGAGCAGGCCCTCCCATGCCAGTCTCTGGATCGCTTCGCGAACCGGTGTTCGGCCAAGTTCCAGCCGGTCGATCAGCGCCCCCTCGGTGGTGACGCTTCCCGGCGCCAGCTCCAGTGTCACGATCAGGCGCTCCAGAGCCCTGTATGCCTTCGCTGCCACCGGCTCGAAGATTGCTGTCGCGGTCTCTTCGGGCAAGTTTGCCTCCTGGTTGATATACTTTTGATATATCACAACACAGGTCCGGTTGACAGCGGCACCCCATCGTAATATATCATTGATATATCAGATGGAGAGAGCCATGTGGAGCGGAGTTTTTCCGGCCGTCACGACCAAATTCACCGACGATGACCGCCTCGACCACGCCGAAATGGAGCGCTGCTTCGGCTTGCAGATGGATGCCGGCTGCGACGGCATCATCGTTGCCGGTTCGCTCGGCGAAGGGCCCATGCTGTCGCATGACGAGAAGATCGATGTGCTAAAGACGGCGCAGAAAGTTGCCGGCACAAAGCCTGTACTTCTGACCGTCAACGAACCGGGCACCCGCGAGGCCGCGGCGATTGCCAAACGCGCAGCCAAGGAAGGCGCCAGCGGCCTGATGGTGGTGCCAAGCCCGATCTACCATACCAATCCACAGGAGACCGTGGCTGCCCTTTCCGCCGTCGCGCAAGCGGGCGACCTGCCGGTGATGATCTACTCCAATCGCCTCGCTTATCGAGTCGACGTCACCTGCGACGACATGGAAAAGCTCGCCGCCGACAAGCGCTTTGTCGCCATCAAGGAATCCTCGGACGACATCCGCCGCTCGACCGAAATCGTAAATCGGTTCGGCGACCGCTTCGACCTGTTCACTGGCGTCGACAACCTCGCCTTCGAGGCGCTGTCGGTTGGCGCCATCGGTTGGGTCGCGGGCCTCGTCGTCGCCTTCCCGCGGGAGACGGTGGGGATCTATCAGCTGATGAAGCAAGGCCGCCGCGAAGAAGCGCTGGCAATCTATCGCTGGTTCCGGCCGCTGCTCGACCTCGATGTTTCGACCTACCTGGTACAGAACATCAAGCTGGCGGAAGTGCACGCCATCGGCACCAACGACCGGGTACGCATGCCGCGCCAGCCATTGTCGGGCGAGCGCCGCGCAGCAGTGGAAAAAATCGTCAAGGACGCGCTTGCGGTGCGCCCGACCATGCCGTCATTTTGACCCGCAAGATAACATCAGCGAAAAACAGTGCCCATGGCTGAGGCCGCCCCGTCAGAGATCGATATTGCCGTCATTGGTGGCGGCATCGTCGGCATCTGCGTGGCGGCTCATCTCGCCGAGGCCGGACGCGGCGTAACGCTGATCGACCGCACAGGCATCTGCGAGGAAACCAGTTCCGGCAATGCTGGCGCGCTAGCCTTTTCCGACATCCTGCCGCTCGCCCACAAGGGCATGCTGGCAAACGTGCCAAAATGGCTGGCCGACCCGCTCGGGCCGCTGTCGATCCCGCCCGGTTATCTGCCGAAGCTCGCTCCCTGGCTTTACCGCTTCTGGCGCGCCGGCAGTCCGTTGAATTTCGAAGCGAGCCTAGCCGCGCAGGCTTCGCTCATGAAGCTTGCCGAGAGCGCCTGGATGGGACTGATGGAGCGCTCCGGCGCCAGGCCGATGCTGCATGAGGACGGCTCGCTGGAGCTTTACCAAAGCGAGGCCGAATTCAGGGCTTCGCTGGCCGGCTGGGCGGCCCGCGACCGCTTCGGCATAGGCTACCAGCATCTGGCGCGGGACGAAATCGCCGCCTATCAGCAAGGCCTGTCCGACAGCTTCAGCGCTGCAACGTTTGTGCCGGGCTGGAAGACCGTCAGCGATCCGAAGGACTTCGGGAAGGCTATCTGGAATTATGCCGAGAGCAAGGGCGCGACCTTCGTTCGGGGCGATGTCGGACTGGTTCTCCCGCGCAGCGAAAGCACCACCGTCCAGCTTCGTCAGGGCCGCACCCTGACGGCTCGGCATGTCGTCATCGCCGCTGGAGCCTGGTCGCATCTTTTGGCGCGGCAACTCGGCGAAAAAATCCCGCTGGAGACGGAGCGTGGCTACAACACGACGCTGCCGCCGGACGCCTTCGACATCAAGCGGCAACTGATATTTTCGAGGCACGGCTTTGTCATCACGCCGCTTGCCACCGGCATCCGGGTCGGCGGCGCCGTCGAACTCGGCGGTATCAGCCGCCCACCGAACTTCCAGCGCTCGAAGGCGATGCTCGAGAAGGCAAAGCGCTTCCTGCCGGGCCTCAAAACCGAAGGCGGCCGCGAGTGGATGGGATTTCGTCCGTCCCTGCCGGATTCGCTTCCGGTGATCGGCCGGTCCCGCGGCCATGCGAACATCTTTTATGCTTTCGGTCACGGCCACCTTGGATTGACCCAGTCGGCGGCGACCGGAAGCTTGATCCGCGATCTGGTGCTCGCGCGCGACCCGCCGGTCGACCTTTCACCCTTTTCCGCACAGCGGTTCTAACTCGGAGCTCGGCGCCATGGCGCGGCATTCTTTCCACTGTATCGACGGACATACCTGCGGCAACCCGGTGCGGCTGGTCGCCGGCGGCGGGCCGCTGCTCGACGGCGCGACCATGATGGAACGGCGCGCCCTTTTCCTCGCCGAATATGACTGGATCCGCACCGGACTGATGTTCGAGCCACGCGGCCACGACATGATGTCAGGTTCGATCCTCTATCCTCCGACGCGCGAAGACTGCGACATCGGCATCCTGTTCATCGAGACGTCGGGCTGCCTGCCGATGTGCGGCCACGGCACCATCGGCACCGTGACCATGGCCATCGAGCATGGGCTGGTGACGCCGAAGACCCCCGGCCTATTGCGCCTCGACACCCCAGCCGGGCTGGTCATCGCCGAATACCGGCAAATCGGCGAATATGTCGAGGAGGTGCGCATCACCAACGTGCCATCCTTCCTCTACGCCGAAGGGCTGGCGGTCGAATGCCCTGTGCTCGGGCCGCTCAAGGTGGATGTCGCCTACGGCGGCAACTTCTACGCCATCGTCGACCGCCAGGAAAACTTCCACGACATGGAAGACCATTCAGCCGGCGAACTGATCGCCTGGAGCCCGGTGCTTCGGCAGAGGCTGAACGAGGCCTACTCGTTCGTGCATCCGGAAAATTCGGGCATCGATCGGCTGTCGCATATCCTGTGGACCGGCGCGCCCAAACATGCGGAAGCAACGGCCCGCAACGCGGTCTTCTATGGCGACAAGGCAATCGACCGCTCCCCTTGCGGCACCGGCACGTCGGCCCGCATGGCGCAGCTTCACGCAAAGGGCAGGCTGAAGACCGGCGAACCCTTCGTGCATGAATCGATTATCGGTTCGCTCTTCACAGGGCGCGCCGAAACGGAAACGACGGTAGGCAACCGGCCGGCCATCATCCCTTCGGTTGGGGGTTGGGCGCGGACGACAGGTTACAACACCATCTTCATCGACGACCGCGATCCTTTTGCTCATGGTTTCGTCGTCGTCTGACACTTTTGGAGGCGGGAGGAAGACGACGGGCCGGGTTTCAAAGGCCCCTGTAAAATGCAAGGAATCGCCATAACATGACCGGATAACGCGAATTTGTTCGATAGAAGCGAAAAAATATCCTGGATTAATCAAAGACATTGCGTTGTGCCAGTGTTAGCTTCCGCGTGGTCCAGGGAGGGATCCGGGAAGAAGCAACACTCTCGCGCCGCGCGGGCCGGGAGACGCCGCACAGCAAATTCACGTTGCAATCCGGGCTCGAAACTTTAGGACTAGGGGAAATGAAAAGGAATGCGACCCGCCAAGGGCGACATTCCCGGGGAGCCGCGTTTACATGGAATATTTTGTCCAGCAGCTTATCAACGGGCTGACGCTGGGATCGATCTATGGCCTGATCGCGATCGGCTACACGATGGTCTACGGCATCATCGGCATGATCAACTTCGCCCACGGCGACATCTTCATGGTTGGCGCTTTCGGCGCGTTGATCACCTTCCTGGTACTTGTCGGCCTCTTCTATTCAGTGCCGGTGGTCGTGGCGCTTCTGGTCATGATGATCGTCGCGATGCTCTTGACCAGCCTCTACAACTGGACGATCGAGAAGGTGGCCTACCGGCCGCTGCGCGGCTCGTTCCGGTTGGCGCCGCTGATCACCGCCATCGGCATGTCGATCGCGCTGTCCAACTTCGTGCAGGTCACCCAGGGCCCGCGCAACAAGCCGATCCCGCCGATGATCTCGAAGGTCTACGAGGTATTCGGCATCTCGATCTCTCTGAAGCAGATCGTCATCGTCATCGTCACCACCGTGTTGCTGGTGATCTTCTGGTACCTCGTCAACAAGACCTCGCTCGGTCGCGCGCAGAGGGCCTGCGAGCAGGATCGCAAGATGGCGGCGCTGCTCGGCATCGACGTCGACAAGACGATCTCCATCACCTTCATCATGGGCGCTTCGCTCGCCGCGGTCGCCGGTACGCTCTACCTCATGTACTACGGCGTCGTGACCTTCTCCGACGGCTTCGTGCCGGGCGTCAAAGCCTTTACCGCAGCGGTGCTCGGCGGCATCGGATCGATCCCCGGCGCAGTGCTCGGCGGCCTCTTGATCGGCTTCATCGAGAGCATGTGGTCGGCCTATTTCTCCATCGACTACAAGGACGTGGCCGCCTTCTCGATCCTGGCGATCGTTCTGATCTTCCTGCCCTCCGGCCTGATGGGCCGCCCGGAAGTAGAAAAGGTTTAAGCCGATGGCAATCTCGACCGCCGCCTCGGACAAGGCCGCAGGCAACAACGTATTCGCCAATGCCATCCGCGAGGGTCTTTATGCAGGACTGATCGCGTTCGGCCTCTTCGTTCTGCTGGTCGGCCTCAAGACCGACCAGAACATCCGCAACGAACTCGTTATCGTGCAGCGCTGGGGACTGCTGGCGATCATGGTCGTCATCGCCGCGGTCGGGCGTTTCGCCTACATCGCCTATGCAGTTCCGGCAATCGAGAGGCGGCGCGCCGCCCAAGCGGCGGCGCCGGCTGCCACGTCGGTGGAAGAATCCTTTCTGAAGCGCAACCTGAACACAATCGGGCTCGTTTTCCTGTTCCTGTTTCCGGCGATTGTGGTGACGTTCAGCGGCCTCCAGGGCTCGCTGAAGTGGATCGACAATTTCGGCATCCAGATCCTGATCTACGTGATGCTGGCATGGGGCCTGAACATCGTGGTCGGCCTGGCCGGCCTGCTCGACCTCGGCTACGTCGCCTTCTATGCCGTCGGCGCCTATTGCTACGCGCTGCTTGGTACCGAGTTCGGCTGGTCGTTCTGGATCCTGCTTCCCGCCGCCGGCGCGATGGCTGCCATGTGGGGCATCATCCTGGGCTTTCCGGTGCTCCGGCTCAGGGGCGACTACCTGGCTATCGTGACGCTCGCTTTCGGCGAAATCATCCGCCTCGTGCTCATCAACTGGCGTGAAGTGACCAACGGTGTCGCCGGCATCTCCGGCATTCCGAAGGTGACTTTCTTCGGCTTGATGAGCTTCAACATCTCGGACGAGAACTACTTCGGCAAGGTGCTCGGGCTGGCGCCGTCCGGCGTCTATTACAAGATCTTCCTCTACTACCTGATCCTGCTGCTTTGCCTTCTCACCGCCTTCGTGACGATCAGGCTGCGCCGCATGCCGGTCGGGCGCGCCTGGGAAGCCCTGCGCGAGGACGAGATCGCCTGCCGCTCGCTTGGCATCAACACCACCAACACCAAGCTGACCGCATTCGCGATCGGCGCGATGTTCGGTGGCTTCGCCGGATCCTTCTTTGCGGCGCGGCAAGGGTTTGTCAGCCCCGAATCCTTCATCTTCCTGGAATCGGCCGTCATCCTCGCTATCGTCGTCCTGGGCGGCATGGGTTCGCTGACCGGCATCGCCATCGCCGCGGTCGTGATGATCGGCGGCACCGAGATCCTGCGCGAGATGCAGTTCCTCAAGATGGTGTTCGGGCCGAGCTTCACGCCGGAACTATATCGCATGCTGCTGTTTGGCCTCGCCATGGTGGTGGTCATGGTCTGGAAGCCGCGCGGTTTCGTCGGCAGCCGGGAACCCACGGCATTCCTCTACAAGCGAAAGGCCGTCTCCAGTGCCTTCACGAAGGAAGGGCACGGCTGATGGTTGAGGCTCAGCAATCCATGAAAGACCCGATCCTCAAGGTCGAACACCTGTCGATGAAGTTCGGCGGCCTGATCGCCATCGGCGACCTGTCCTTCGAGGCGAAGCGCGGCGACATTACCGCGCTGATCGGCCCCAACGGCGCCGGCAAGACCACCGTGTTCAACTGCATCACCGGCTTCTACAAGCCGTCCGAGGGCATGATCACGCTCACCCGCCAGAACGGCGAGCAACTGCTGCTCGAACGAATGCCGGATTTCCGTATCACCGCAAAAGCCAAGGTCGCTCGTACCTTCCAGAACATCCGCCTGTTTTCCGGCATGACCTTGCTGGAGAACCTGCTGGTCGCCCAGCACAACAAGCTGATGCTGGCCTCGGGCTTCACCGTGCTCGGCTTGCTCGGCCTCGGCACCTATCGGCAGGCATCCGCCGAATCCGTCGAACTGGCGAAGTTCTGGCTCGACAAGGCCAACCTCGTAGACCGCGCCGACGATCCGGCCGGTGACCTTCCCTATGGCGCACAGCGACGCCTCGAAATCGCGCGCGCCATGTGCACCGGTCCGGAGCTGCTCTGCCTCGACGAGCCCGCCGCCGGCCTCAATCCACGCGAATCGGCCGCCCTCAACGAACTGCTGATCGATATCAAGGAGCACAGCGGCACCTCGATTCTGCTGATCGAGCACGACATGTCGGTGGTCATGCAGATTTCCGACCACGTCGTGGTGCTAGAATACGGCCGCAAGATTTCGGACGGCGATCCGACTTCGGTGAAGAACGATCCGCGCGTCATCGCCGCTTATCTCGGCGTCGACGACGAGGAGGTCGAGGAAGTGCTCGTCGAGGTCGGCGATGAACAGGTGATCGAGCAGCTCGACGCCGAGCCGGACCGGGCGCACGGCCCGGGAGATTCGTCCTCGATGATGGCCGGTTCGGTCTCCGACACCATCGCGCACAGCGACGATTATGGCGAGCGCGTCACCGTCTCGCGCAGCGCCTCGAAGGCCGATCAGGTCGACCGGCGCGCCGCCAGGGCAAGCCAGGCCGCTTCGCAGGCTGCTGCGCCGAAGGCCGCCGCCAGATCGCTTGCCAAGCCGAAAGCGGCAAGTTCGACGCCGACGCCACAGCCCGCGGCCAAGACGGCCCCGACTGCAAGGAAGGCCCCAGCGAAAACTTCGCCGGCCTATGGTCTCACCGGGACTGCAACATCGGGCAGGCCCTCGTCTGGGGCCAAGACAGCCGGGGCTGCTCCTAAGGCTGCCACAGCGGCGAAGCCGGTTGCGAAGGCAAAGTCGACGGGGCCTACCACAGCCGCGAAGCCTGCAACTCCGGCCAGGGCGAAGGCTGAGGCAAAGCCGGCCACTGCCAAAAAGGCGCCGGTGCTGTCCAACACGCTTGCCGCGCCGCGCGGCGGCAAGGCCGATCGGCTGATCCTGATCAAGGGCATCGGACCGGTGAACGAGAAAAAGCTCAACGAGCATGGCATCTTCCATTTCGACCAGATCGCGGCGTGGAAGAAGGCCGATATAGCAGCGGCCGAGGCCTATCTGGCTTTCGACGGTCGCATCGAGCGGGAAGACTGGATGGGGCAGGCGAAAGTTCTGGCGAAGCAGGGCGCACCGAAGCCCGCCGCCAAGCGCGGGGGTAGCAAGTGATGGCTGCGAAAGCGCTGCTTCAGGTCGAGGGCGTCGAGACCTATTATGGCAACATCCGCGCGCTGAACGGCGTCACTGTCGCGGTCAACGAAGGTGAGATCGTCGCCCTTATCGGCGCCAACGGTGCCGGCAAGTCGACCTTGATGATGACGATCTTCGGAAGCCCGCGGGCGCGCACCGGCAAGATCACCTTCGCCGGCACCGACATCACCGAGATGCCGACCCACGAGATCGCGCGCATGCGCATCGCGCAGTCGCCGGAAGGCCGCCGCATCTTTCCGCGCATGACGGTCAAGGAAAATCTGCAGATGGGCGCCAGCCTCGACAATCTGCAGCATTTCGACGAGGACGTCGAAAAGATGTTCACGCTGTTTCCGCGCCTCAAGGAGCGCATTGCGCAGCGTGGCGGGACGCTGTCGGGCGGCGAGCAGCAGATGCTGTCGATCGCACGCGCGCTCATGGCGCGACCGAAATTGTTGCTGCTGGACGAGCCGTCGCTCGGCCTGGCGCCACTGATCGTGAAGCAGATCTTCGATGCCATCCGCGATCTGAACCGCACGCAGGGCCTCACCGTGTTCCTGGTCGAGCAGAACGCCTTCGGCGCCTTGAAACTCGCCAACCGCGGCTATGTGATGGTCAACGGCAAAGTGACGATGAGCGGTACCGGCAAGGAACTGCTCGCCAATCCGGAAGTACGAGCCGCCTATCTCGAAGGCGGACGCCACTGATGCATGTCCCCCGAAAGTGTCCTCGGTTTCGGGAGAAACGACATGCGCAAACAAGAAATTACGGCGCGACTGCCGAATCCCATTCGGGGCGACGCGCTGTAGCAGTCGGGAGACAATGACAATGCAGGGAATTCTCTACGAGGAACCCTCGATTCTGCAGTTCTTTTTTGTCACCTGCCTGCTCGGCGGCTGGGCGGCCTGGATGACCGGGCGGGCCTGCGCGCAAACTTGGCGCCCCTATTCCGGACTGGTCCTTTACCTGCTTCTGCTGGGCATTGCGGTGCGTTTCATCCACCATGCGCTGTTCAACGGCACCATGTTCACGCTGCAGTACTATGTGGTCGACACCATCGTGCTCCTTGTGATCGGCACGCTCGGCTACCGCTATACGCGGACCAGCCAGATGGTGTCGCAGTATCACTGGCTCTACGAGCGTGCCTCGCTGCTTTCATGGAAGCCTAAGGCCTGACCGCGTCCGCTCCAGCGGTTCGCCCGCATTCACCATTCGCGCTGATTTGGGGACAAATCGGCGTGACAACTGCCGGAAAATCGGCATTCTATCCCTTCTGCGATATGGGTGGGTCGCACGAACGGGTTGTCCAAAGCTCACCCTGTTTAATGGGAGTTTATCAATGAAGAAGTCACTGTTGTCCGCAGTTGCTCTGACCGCGCTCGTCGCGTTCAGCGGCAGCGCTTGGGCGGATATCATCATCGGCGTCGCCGGTCCGATCACCGGCCCGAACGCCGCTTTCGGAGCCCAGCTCCAGAAGGGCGCGGAACAGGCAGCCGCCGACATCAACGCCGCCGGCGGCATCAACGGCGAGCAGGTCAAGCTCGTCGTCGGTGATGACGTCTCCGATCCGAAGCAGGGCATCTCGGTCGCCAACAAGTTCGTCGCAGACGGCGTCAAGTTCGTCGTCGGCCACTTCAACTCGGGCGTCTCGATCCCCGCCTCGGAAGTCTATGCCGAGAATGGCATCCTCGAGATCACGCCTGCCGCGACCAACCCGACCTTCACCGAACGCGGCCTCTGGAACACGTTCCGCACCTGCGGCCGTGACGATCAGCAGGGCGGCATTGCCGGTGCTTACCTCGCCGCTAACTTCAAGGACGCCAAGATCGCTGTCGTGCACGACAAGACGACCTACGGTCAGGGCCTCGCCGATGAGACCAAGAAGGCCATGAATGCCGCTGGCGTCACGGAAGCTCTCTACGAAGGCGTCAACGTCGGCGACAAGGACTTCTCGGCGCTGATCGCCAAGATGAAGGACGCCGGTGTCTCGATCGTCTATTGGGGTGGCCTGCACACCGAAGCCGGCCTGATCATCCGCCAGCTGGCCGACCAGGGCCTGAAGGCGACCCTGGTTTCGGGCGACGGCATCGTCTCGAACGAACTTGCTTCGATCGCCGGCGACGCAGTTGCCGGAACGCTGAACACGTTCGGTCCCGATCCGCGTCTCAATCCGGCCAATAAGGAACTCGTCGAGAAGTTCCGCGCCGCCGGTTTCGAACCGGAAGCGTACACGCTTTACTCCTACGCTGCGATGCAGGTGATCGCCGCCGCGGCCAAGGCAGCCGGCTCCGTTGACACACAGGAAGTCGCCAAGGCGATGAAGGAAAAGGGTCCGTTCCCGACCGCTCTGGGCGACATGGGCTTTGACGAGAAGGGCGATCCGAAGCTTCCGGGCTACGTCATGTACGAATGGAAGAAGGGCGACGACGGCAAGTACACCTACGTACCGAAGTCGTAAGTTTTCTGACTTCTCTTGTCTTAGAGATGCCCGGCGCTCCGCGCCGGGCATTTTTCTTTCGCGCCAGTCCGCCATGTTGCTCGATTTCAATCGATTGAGTTCCGCTGCTTATTTTGTTTGCACTGCAGCATTTTCTAGCTATTGATTAGCCGTTCTCTGCCAAGCCGGTGCCTGGAGTGCGTTCGTGCCGATAGCCAAGATTCTTGTCGCCAACCGTTCCGAGATCGCGATCCGCGTCTTTCGCGCAGCCAACGAACTCGGCATCAAAACGGTCGCCATCTGGGCGGAGGAAGACAAATATTCCCTGCACCGCTTCAAGGCGGACGAATCCTACCAGGTCGGGCGTGGCCCTCACCTTTCCAAGGATCTCGGCCCGATCGAAAGTTACCTGTCGATCGACGAAGTAATCCGGGCGGCAAAGCAGTCTGGCGCCGATGCGATCCATCCCGGCTACGGTCTGCTGTCGGAGAGCCCGGAATTTGCCGAGGCCTGCGCCGCCAACGGCATCACCTTTATCGGACCTTCGCCGGAGACGATGCGCCGGCTCGGCAACAAGGTCGCCGCGCGCAACCTCGCCATCGAGGTTGGTGTGCCCGTGGTTCCGGCGACCGAGCCACTGCCGGATGACCTCGACGCCATCAAGAAGATGGCTGCGAAGATCGGCTTCCCGGTCATGTTGAAGGCATCCTGGGGCGGTGGCGGTCGTGGCATGCGCGCCATCCGCTCGGAAGCCGACCTCAGCCGCGAAGTGACGGAAGCCAGGCGTGAAGCGAAAGCCGCCTTCGGCAAGGACGAGGTCTACCTTGAAAAGCTCATCGAGCGCGCCCGCCATGTCGAGGTGCAGGTGCTCGGCGACACACATGGCAACGCCGTTCACCTTTTCGAGCGCGACTGCTCCATCCAGCGCCGCAACCAGAAAGTCGTGGAGCGTGCGCCAGCCCCCTATCTCGACGAGAGCCAGCGCGAGGAACTCTGCGCCCATGCGCTGAAGATCGCCCGCGCCACCCATTATGTGGGCGCAGGCACGGTCGAATTCCTGATGGACGCCGATAGCGGCAAATTCTACTTCATCGAGGTCAATCCGCGCATCCAGGTCGAGCATACCGTCACCGAACAGGTGACCGGCATCGACATCGTCAAGGCGCAGATCCACATCCTCGATGGCGAAGCAATCGGCTCGGCGGCTTCAGGCGTGCCTGCGCAGGCGGATATCAGGTTGAACGGCCATGCTCTGCAGTGCCGCATAACGACGGAAGATCCCGAGCAGAATTTCATCCCGGACTATGGCCGCATCACCGCCTATCGCGGCGCCACGGGCTTCGGCATCCGCCTCGACGGCGGCACCGCCTATTCCGGCGCGGTGATCACTCGCTTCTACGACCCGCTGCTGGAAAAGGTGACCGCATGGGCGCCGACGCCGCAGGAGGCGATTGCCCGCATGCATCGCGCCTTGCGCGAGTTCCGCATCCGCGGCGTGGCGACCAACCTCACATTTCTCGAAGCGATCATCACGCACCGGGCCTTCCGCGACAATTCCTACACGACGAAGTTCATCGACACGACACCGGAACTGTTCGCCCAGGTTAAGCGGCAGGACCGCGCCACCAAGCTGTTGAACTACCTCGCCGACGTCACCGTCAACGGTCACCCCGAAACACGCGGCCGCCCGAGGCCGAACGCTGAGGCGGCGGCACCGGTGGTGCCCTATGTCAACGGCTCGGTGCCAGCCGGCACCAAGCAGCTGCTCGACGATCTCGGGCCGAAGAAGTTCGCTGGCTGGATGCGCGACCAGAACCGCGTGCTGGTCACCGACACGACGATGCGTGACGGCCACCAGTCGCTGCTGGCGACGCGCATGCGCACACACGACATCGCCGGCATTGCCGGCGCCTATGCACGCACCTTGCCCAACCTCTTCTCGCTGGAATGCTGGGGCGGCGCCACCTTCGACGTTTCCATGCGCTTCCTGACCGAAGACCCCTGGGAGCGGCTGGCGCTGGTGCGCCGCCGCGCACCCAATATCCTTTTGCAGATGCTGCTGCGTGGCGCCAACGGTGTCGGCTACACCAACTATCCCGACAATGTGGTGAAACACTTCGTCAAGCAGGCAGCGCTCGGCGGCATCGACCTCTTCCGGGTGTTCGATTGCCTCAACTGGGTCAATAACATGCGCGTCGCCATGGACGCGGTGATCGAGGAGAATAAGCTCTGCGAAGCGGCGATCTGCTACACCGGCAACATTCTCGATCCCGACCGCGCCAAATACGACCTCAACTACTATGTCGGCATCACCAGGGAACTGGAAGCCGCCGGCGCCCACATCATCGCCGTCAAGGACATGGCGGGACTGTTGAAGCCCGGGGCGGCGCGCGTGCTGTTCAAGGCGTTGCGCGAGGCGACCGACCTGCCCATCCACTTCCACACGCACGACACGTCAGGCATCGCCGCGGCTTCCGTGCTGGCGGCGGTCGAGAACGGCGCCGATGTCATCGACGCTGCGATGGATTCGTTTTCAGGCAACACCTCGCAACCATGCCTGGGCTCCATCGTCGAGGCGTTGCGCGGCCATGAGCGCGATCCAGGTCTCGACCCGGCATGGATTCGCCGCATTTCTTTCTATTGGGAAGCGGTGCGCAACCAGTACGCGGCGTTCGAAAGCGACCTCAAGGGCCCGGCGTCGGAGGTTTACCTGCACGAGATGCCCGGGGGTCAGTTCACCAACCTCAAGGAGCAGGCGCGTTCCCTCGGGCTGGAGACGCGCTGGCACGAAGTGGCGCAAGCCTATCACGACGTCAACCTGATGTTTGGGGACATCGTCAAGGTCACCCCATCCTCCAAGGTTGTCGGCGACATGGCGCTGATGATGGTCAGCCAGGACCTGACCGTTGCCGATGTCGAGAACCCGGCTAAGGATATCGCCTTCCCGGATTCGGTGGTGTCTATGCTGCGCGGCGATCTCGGCCAATCGCCTGGAGGCTGGCCCAAGGACCTTCAGAAAAAGGTGCTGAAGGGCGAGAAGCCGATCACCGCCCGCCCCGGCTCGCTGCTCAAGGAGGCTGATCTCGAGGCGAGCCGCGCTGAGATCGAAGCGAAGCTGGAGCGCAAGCTTACCGAGTTCGAATTCGCCTCTTGGTTGATGTATCCGAAGGTGTTCACCGACTTTGCCGGCGCCCAGGAAACCTACGGTCCGGTCAGCGTGTTGCCGACGCCCGTCTATTTCTACGGCATGAAACCGCAGGACGAAATTTTCGTCGACCTCGAACGTGGCAAGACGCTGGTCATCCGGTGCTTCGCCATCGGCGAAGTCGACGACAAGGGCATGGTGACCGTGTTCTTCGAGCTGAACGGCCAGCCGCGCCGCGTCAAGGTTCCCGACCGCGCGCATGGTGGCTCAGCCGCCAAGGCAAGGCGCAAGGTAGAGCCCGGCAATGAAGCGCATGTCGGCGCACCGATGCCAGGTGTGGTTTCGACACTCGCCGTATCGACCGGACAGTCCGTCAAGGCAGGCGATGTCCTGCTGTCG
Source organism: uncultured Alphaproteobacteria bacterium (assembly GCA_963726065.1). Classification (GTDB taxonomy): domain Bacteria; phylum Pseudomonadota; class Alphaproteobacteria; order Rhizobiales; family Rhizobiaceae; genus Neomesorhizobium. The sequence goes on along the minus strand of CAVSAU010000011.1, from coordinate 81,129 downwards.
ATAGAGGCGATGAAGATGGAAACCGCCCTGCACGCGGAGCGCGACGGCACGGTTGCGGAGGTGTTGGTGCGCACCGGTGACCAGATCGACGCGAAAGACCTGCTGGTGGTATTCGGCTGACGGAAGATTGCGCCCTGCCACGCGAAGTGTTGCGCAGGGTGAAGCTGGCTCAACAGAATCCGCGATTGCGGCGGTTGACTGTCGATTAAATCGATTTAGTTATTTTGCAATTCCTTACCTCCTGTCAGGATTTCTGTCCATGGATACCACCAACGCCATGCAAGCGGCAGTACGCGGACGTTGGGCCATCGCGGCGATGTTCTTCATCAACGGTTTCATTCTCGGCAGCTGGGCGCCGCAGATCCCCGAATTCGCGAGCCGACTCGCCATCACCGAGTTCACGCTGGGCCTGCTGATCCTGTGTTTCGGCCTCGGCGCAGTGGTCGCCATGGTGGCGGCGGGCCATCTCATAGCGCGTTACGGTTCGCAGCGCGTGCTCCGGCTTTTTGCCACCGCCGCGATCTTCGGCCTGCTGATCGTCGCGCTGGCGCCCAATGTAGCGCTGGCAGCGGGGGCGCTATTCCTGTTTGGCGGCTCCATCGGCGCCATGGACGTTTCGATGAACTCCAACGCCGTCGTGGTTGAACGGAAGCTGGCACGGGCAGTCATGTCGTCCTCTCACGGTTTCTGGAGCCTGGGCGGCTTCGTCGGCGGCGGCATCGGCGGGATCCTGATCCAGAACTATGGGCACCTGTCCCATGCTCTCATGGTCACGATGATTGCGTTGGTCGGCATCGGCCTGGCATTCCGCTATGTCGTTCGCGACGATCAGCCGATGGCGCAGCAACACAAGACCTTTTCGCTGCCGCGCGACCCCATGATCTACGTCATCGGTTTCATGGCGCTTCTGTGCATGAACTCTGAAGGCGCGGTGCTGGATTGGGCCGCACTCTACCTACGCCAGGAGCTTGGCACCGACATCGCGACGGCGGGTTTTGCATTTGCGTTCTTTTCCGGCGCCATGGCCATCATGCGCTTTGCCGGCGACGGTATCCGCAACCGCTACGGCGCGGTCGCCACGTTTCGGGTTTCGGCGGTCATCTCGGCGGCCGGAATGCTGGTCGCCGGCCTCGCGCCCTGGCCGTGGGTGTCGATTGCGGCATTTGCATTCTGCGGCCTTGGCATCGCCAACATGGTGCCGATCCTGTTTTCGGCGGCAGGCAACCATCCCGGGCTGAGCTCGGGCGCCGGCATGAGCGTCGTCACCACGATGGGGTATTCCGGCATCCTCGTCGCCCCGTCGCTGATCGGCTTTGTCGGCGGCAAGGTAGGCTTCTCGCCTGTCTACGTCGCGGTGGCGCTGTTGCTGATGCTGGTGTTCCTGATGTCGGGCCTCACCCGCTCCGCCGATCTCAACCACGACACCGTACAGGATCCGGTGCCTATCTGAACGCGCAAGAACGCGCTGCTTCAGGCAGCGCGTTCGCGAAAGCCAGGCTCATTTGTCAGATTCTGCCCATCAGGACCAGGATCAGCAACACGACCAGGATCACGCCGACAATGCCGGACGGCCCGTAGCCCCAGCCTGCCGAATGCGGCCACGCGGGTATGGCTCCAAGCAGGATAAGTATGAGAATGATGATCAGAATGGTGCCGAGCGTCATCGAAATTCCCCTTGGAAACGGTTTTGCAATACAGCGACAATGCACGAAGCCCACGGGAGGTTCCCGCGGGCTTCGTTGATTCAGGCGCCTTACAGCAGTTGGCCGGCTTCTACTCGGCAGCCTTCGGATAGGCGACTTTAGGCTTGACCGGTCCCACAGGCGCCGGCACATCGACCGTTTTTGCGCGCCCGAAGATCCGCTTCTTGATCTTCCCGAGCCAGCCGACATCGCCCGCCTTGCGGGTGTCGCGGGTGAACACCATCAGCATCGAAGGTGTCACCACGAGGGTCAGTACCGTCGCGAAGGAAAGGCCGAAGACGATCGCCGACGACAGCGCGATCCACCACTGCGTCGACGGCGCGTTGATCGTCGTCTCCTGGTGGAAGATTTCAAGCCCGAGGCCGAAGGCGATCGGCAGAACGCCGAGGATCGCGGAGACAGCGGTCAGAACCACCGGACGGGCGCGCTCGCGGCAGGTCTGCAGGACCGCATCGTATTTTTTCCAGCCCTCCTCCCGAAGCCGGTCGTAGGTATCGATCAGAACGATGTTGTTGTTCACCACAACACCGGCCAGCGCGATGAAACCGATGCCGGACATCACGATGACGAAGGTCTGACCTGTCGCGAGCATGCCGAGCAGCGCGCCGACGATCGCCATGACAACGCAGGTCAGCACCAGCACGACGCTGGTGAACTTGTTGAACTGCGCGAGCAGCACGATGAAGATCAGGAACATCGCCGCACCAAAGGCATTGGTGAGGAAGGAGGCGGCTTCCGCGCTGTCCTCATTCGAACCGGCCAGCTTCCAGTCGACACCCGGCTTGGCCATGTCCCCAACGACTTTGGTGACCGCCGCCTGGACCTCCGCAACCTGGAAGCCATTGGCGACGTTGGCCTGGATGGTGATGGTGCGCTTGCCGTCGATGCGGTTCAGGATGCCGACGGTCGATTCCGGCCTGCGAGTGACGAAGTTCGATATCGGCACCGAACCGTCGGCAGTCTCGACACGCAACTGGTCGAGAGCGGCCAGCGTGCGGCGGTCTTCCGGCAAGCGAAGGCGAATATCGACCGCGTCGTCGACGCCCGCGGGCCGATATTCCGTCAGCTTGAGGCCGGTCGTCACCAGTTGCACGACCGTGCCGACGGCGAGTGGACTGACGCCGTATTGAGCAGCCTTGGCGCGGTCGACTTCGAGCGCCCAGTCGACCCCGGGCGGCGGCAGGCCATCCGACAGGTCGATGACACCAGGCACCTTGGCGACAGCAGCAGCCACCTGCTTGGCATAGTCGTTCAGCCCCGTCGGATCGACCGCGGAAAGCTGAACCTGGACCGGCTTGCCGGTAGGGGGACCAGCATCCGGCACGCGAACCTCGACATCGACGCCCGGAATGCCGGCCATGGCGACACGCAGATCGTCGAGAATGTCATGTGCCGACTTGCGCTCGCGCCAGTCGATGAACTCGTAGTTGATGACGCCGACGACGTCTTCCGGGATGTCCTGGCCGCCGCGCGTCTTGCCGACACGCGTATAGACCGACTTGATGCCAGGCCATCCGAGGATACGGCGCTCCGCTTCGCGTGTGGCGATATCCATCTCTTCCAGCGAAAGATTGCCGCGGGCATGGACATAGAGCAGGCCATAGTCCGGTTCGACGGTGGGGAAGAACTCGACGCCGTTGCCGTATTTCACATAGGCATAGAAGCCGCCGCTGAGCAGCGCGACCGTCAGCAGCAGCGCCGTCACCGGATAGTGCACCGCCTTCTTCACCACCGCCATGTAAAGACCGTCGCGCCTGTCCTCCTCGGTATGCAGCGGCGCCTTGCCGATGATCGCCCCGATCGACGGCGCGAAGATCAGCGCATAGGCCATCGATGCGGCAAGCGTAACGATCAGCGTGATCGGCAGGTATTTCATGAAGTCGCCGACGATGCCCGGCCAGAACAGCAGCGGCGAGAAGGCGGCGATGCGGGTCAGCGTCGCTGCGATCACCGGGCCAGCCATGCGTTTTGCGGCTTCTTCGAACGCCTGCGCCTTCGGCATGCCTTCCGACATGCGCCGCTCGGCATATTCGGTGACGATGATTGCGTCGTCGACCAACATGCCGACCGCCAGGATCAGCGAGAACAGCACGATCATGTTGATCGTGTATCCCATCATCGCGAGCGCCAGGATGCCCATCAGGAACGAGGAGGGGATGGCAAGGCCGATCAGCATCGAGGCGCGACCGGACAGCGCGTAGAGAATGACGATGAAGACCAGGATGACCGCGATCAGCACGTGGTTCTGCAGGTCGTTCAGCAACTGGTTGACGAAGATCGACTTGTCCTGCGTGTACGTCACCTTCAGGTCGGGCAGGGTCTTCTTGCTGTCGGCGACGAACCGGTCAGCGACCTTCTTGGCGCCTTCGATCGTCTCGACGACATTGGCGCCGATGCGCTTCTTGACCTCGAGCACGATCGCCGGCTTGCCGTCGAGACGCGCGATCGTTTCGGCATCCTCGAAGGTCGAGCGCACGGTGGCCAGATCCTGCACCCGCACCACGGCATCCGATCTGGCGACCACGGGGAGGTTGGCGACATCCTCCGGCGTCTCGATCAGCGCCGGCACCTTGATGGCGTATTTACCCTCGGCGCCTTCGATGGAACCGGCCGCGACAAGGTTGTTCGACGCTCCGATCCCCTCGATCAACTGGTCGAGGCGCATATCATAGGAGGCAAGCTTCATCGGGTCGATGACTGCCTCGACCATATCATCGCGCGCGCCCTGGATCGGCGCTTCCAGCACGCCGGGCACTTCCTCGATGCGATCCTGCAGTTCCTTGGCGGCGGCAGTCAGCGCGCGTTCGGGGATATCGCCCGACAGGGTGACGAACACCACCGGGAACTCGGAGAGGTTCACCTCGTTGACCGTCGGCTCCTCGACGCCGGTCGGCAAATCACGCTTGGCGTCCTGGACCTTGTTGCGGGTCTCGATGAGCGCGTCGCCAAGATCCACGGAAGGGTCGAACTCGACGATGACGTTCGCGCCGCCCTGGTAGGCGTTCGACTTCATCTCCTTGAGGCCCTTGAGATTCTTGAGCTGCTGCTCGACCGGCCGCAGCAGAAGACGCTCGGCGTCCTCCGGGGAGATGCCCTGATAGATCAGGGAAACGTACATGATCGGAATCGCGACGTCGGGCTCAGCCTCCTTCGGCACTGCGCGGTAGGCAAGCGCCCCGGCGATCAGCAGGAACACCAGCACCGACAGCGTCAGGCGCGCATTGTTTATTGCAAGCTTGACGATATCCATGACAGACCTGTGTCGAGTCCCTAATTAACGCCGCTGGCGGCTTGGCCGGCGAGCTTTTTGACCAGTTCGGGGTCGACGGCCTCGGGGATCACCTCATCGCCCTCCTTGACCAGATCCTGGCCCATGACGATGACCCGTGCGTCGGACGGGATGCCGCCGAGCACCAATCCGCTCGGCGTGTCGTCGATGAGGTCGATCGGGAAAAACCCCACCTTGTTGGCGTTGTCGACGGCGCGGATGCCGAGATCGCCATCGTTGCTCGAGCGTCACCACCGAACGCGGCAGCACGACCGCGTCGACAGGTTCAGACCGCAGCGTGATCTCAGCAGTCATGCCGGCCGGCAGCCGCTTGTCCTCGTTGGGGATCGCCACCTCGATGCGGAAGGTGCGGGTCGGCGGCCGAGGCGTCGCGGCTGATGTAACGCAGCGTGCCTTTGACCGTCTCGCCGTTGACCAGCCGGATGTCGGCGTTGTTGCCGAGCTTCAGATATTGCAGGTCGCGCTCGCTGACCTCGCCGATCGCCAGCAGCGGGTCGAGATTGATCAGTGTCGCTACTTCGCCGCCCGCCATGATGGCGCTGCCGCGCTCGACCGGCACGCGGTCGATAACGCCATTGAACGGCGCATAGATCTCGTTGCGGGCGAGTTCGGCCTTGGCTGTCTCGAGCTGCGCCTTGGCGGCAGCCAGCTGCGGCCCGCGCCTGATCGGCCTGCAGCTTGGGCGCGTTGCCGCCCTTGACCAGCCGCTCGGCGGCATCGGCTTCCGCCTGGCGCTGCGTGACCAGCGTTTCCGCCATGTCGACGGCAGCTTCCTTGTCCTCGGCGTCGAGTCGCATGACGAGGTCGCCCGGTTGACATGCTGGCCCTGCTTGACCGGCAGCTCCTTGATGATGCCCATGACGCGGATGGCAAGCAGCGCGCGCTTCTCGGCCTCGGTGTGGCCGGAAATGCGGATCGCGCGTGCATGCTGGAGGCGAGGCGGCGCAACCACCGCGACCGTCCGCAGGGGCGGCCTTTGGCTGTTCCGCCGCTTGACCGGTTTCTGTTCGGCTTCAGCTGCAGCGCTGCCGACAGACGAGAACTTGCCGGTTCCCATCCAGGCGGCGAAAGCGACCAGCACAACCAGAGCGGCAAGCTTGTGGAACCTCATCCGTGGCATGTTCATGTTATCCATGTGGGTCCCGGCTGACCCCTGTCATCCTCGAGCGCGATCTCGATATGGGTGCGCGGGTCGCCGGGTTCAAATTCGTACTGCCTGTCACGCGGGCAGGCGGCGGTTTCTACCCCAAAGTTGCATCGCAAAACAGTCACAAATTTTCATGAATCGGCAAATCCTGACAATTGGTTGTCAGGATGTTTTGCAGTCAGGGGCACGGCGCGCCTGCCGCCGCCCAACGCTCGATTGCAAGAAACGTCTCCTCGGCCGAGCCCGGCGCCGGCTCGCGCCCTGGGCCTGGATCCCATCCCCAGCCGACAAGCTCGTCGTCGCGCACATGCTCGGCGACCTCTTCGAGCGTGCGGCCGCCATTGCGTTCCGGATCCTTGATCTGGGCGCAGATCTCGCGCCGACGACTTTGCCGAACCACACCATCTCGGCCGGCGCGAGATGCCAGTTCTCGGCTCCCGGGCGGTCCGTGCAACACGCTGGAATTGCGTCTCGAAATGACAGGTCGTGCAGCGCAGGCCGGGATTGCCGAAGCCGATGCCGTCCGCGCCGCGCTGGACGTTGAAACCATGCACCCTTGTCGTCGCCGTAATGCGGCGCCGGACCAGCGCGGCCGATCGTCCTCGACATGGCAGTTGGCGCAGCGCGGATGCGAAAAGACCGCGTAGATCTTCTCCCATTCCGGCAGGCCCTTCGGCGGTGTCGCCGCCGACGGCGGCGCACGGATTGCTTCCTGTGCGGAGCGCGACGCCCGCTCGCAACGACGATCGGCAGCAGAGGTCAGGGTAACGTGCGAACGCTCTCATGCGAACGACACCTGCTTGGTGAGCGGCAGCGTGCGGATGCGCTTGCCGGTCAGCGCGAAGACGGCATTGGCGAGCGCTGGCAGCCGCCGGCGGCGTGCCGATTTCGCCGACGCCGCCCATCTTGTGGTAGTTCTCCAGAATGGCGACCTCGAATTCCGGGCACTGGTAGATGCGCATGGCGTCGTAGTCGTGGAAATTCGACTGCTCGACCATGCCGTCGGCGAAGGTGATCTCCTGGCCCATCGCCGCCGACAGGCCGTAGATCGCGCCGGAGACCAGCTGCGCCTCGATGATGCCGGGATCGAGCGCGGTGCCGACATCGGCGGCGATCCACACCTTCTCGATGCGGATGCCGGCCGGCGTGTCGGCGACCTGCACGATCTCGCCGACCCAGCTGCCGAAGGACAGCGTGAAGGCAAAGCCCTTGGCCTTGCCGGCCGGCAGCGCCTCGCCCCATTTCGCCATCTCGGCGACCTTCTCGACCACCTTCACCGCAGCCGGGATAGTCGGCCATCAGCTTGCGCCGCATCTCGACCGGATCGACTTTGCCGGCCGCCGCGATCTCGTCCATGAAGCATTCGTGGAAGAAGCCGTTGTAGGAATTGCCGACCGAGCGCCAGAAGCCGACCGGGATGCGATATCGGCGCCGGGATGCGCCGTCACCCGATAGTCCGGGATCGTGTAGGGCTGGTCGTACGAGCCTTCGACGATCGTCTTGTCGGGACCGAGCGGCGACAGCGACGGGAACATGCGGCGCAAGCGTGCTCGCCATGATCGACGGCGAGGCGATCGTCATGTCGACGCGCGACCGGCATGCCGTCGTCGCCGAGCCGGGCCCGGAACCGCCCGACGCGCGGCCGGGCGGTAGACGTCGTGGCGCGATGTCCTCCTCGCGCGTCCAGGTCACCTTGACCGGCCGGCCGTCGGTCTCCTTGGCCAGCAGCGTCGCGAACATGCGAAAAATCGATCTCGCCGCGCCGGCCGAAGCCGCCGCCCAGGAAGGTCGTGTGGACATTGACCTTGTCCTGCTCGACGCCGGCGAGCTCCGGCGCAGAGCTAGCGCGTGACGGTCGGCATCTGGTTCGGCGACCAGATGTCGAGCACGCCGTCCTTCAGCCGCGCCGTCGCGTTCATCGGCTCCATGCAGGCATGTGCGAGATAGGGCACCGAATAGTCCGCCTCGACCAGCCTTTCGCGCGGCGCGTCGGCGAAGGCCGTGTCGACGTCGCCGTCGTCGCGCAGCGCCGAGCCGTCGCGCCGAGGCCAGCGCATCGCTGCAGCGCCTTCGAAATGGCGGCGCTGTCGGCGGGATAGTCGGGCGCGCCCCACTCGACCTCGATCGCCTCGGCCGCCTTGAACGCCGCCCAGGTGTTTTCGGCGATGACGCCGAAGCCGTGGCCGTAGGTCGTGTCGATCGGCACGATCTTGACCACGCCCGGCATCTTCTCGGCCTTGGAGAGATCGGCCTTGACCGGCTTCGCCCAGAAGCGCGGGCTCATCTTCACCGTGCCGTAGAGCATGTCGGGCAGCGTCACATCGACGCCGAAGATCGGCGCGCCGGTGACCTTGGCCAGCATGTCGATGCGCATCTGCGGCTTGCCGAGCAGCTTCCAGTCGGCCTTGTCCTTCAGCTGCACGCTCGGACGGCGGCGCGAGCGTGGCGGCGTCGGCCGCCACCTCGCCATAGGTCACCGACTTGCCCGACGCCTTGTGCAGCGATCGTGCCGTTCTCGGTCGTCGAGTTCGCCGGCCGGCACGCCGAGCTGCGCCGCGGCGGCGGCGATCAGCATCTGCCGCGCCGCGGCGCCCGCCTGCGCGCATCTTGTCGAAGCCGTCGCGGATCGAGGCCGAGCCGCCGGTGCCCTGCAGGCCGAGAACCTTGCCGACCGCCGCCCATCGCGCCGCGCACGGTTTCGGCGATCGACGCCCTCGTTGTAGAAGGCGAAAGGCCCGCCTTCCGCCAGCATCGCGGAGTTGTAGTAGGCCCAGGAGGCCGGGCCGTGCTCGACCTTGATCCTGTCGAGCGCGACGTCGAGTTCCTCGGCGACGAGCGCGGCGAGCGTCGTCGAGACGCCCTGGCCCATCTCGGCGCGCGGCGCGATCACCGTGATCGTGTTGTCGGCGGCGATCTTGACATAGGGATTGAAGGTCGCCTCGCCCTCGGCCAGCTCGCCTTCGAGCGGATTGGGATAGGGCTTGCGGTAGTAATAGTAGCCGAAGGCGACGCCGCCGGCGATTGCGGCGGCGCCGAACAGGAAGGTGCGGCGGGCGATCTTTCCGAGGCTGGCCATGGTCAGGCTCCCGCCGTCTTGAGCGCGGCGGCGCGCTTGATCGCGGCGCGGATGCGCGGATAGGTGCCGCAGCGGCAGAGATTGCCGCTCATCGCGTTGTCGATGTCCTCGTCGGTCGGGTCGGCGATCTCGTCGAGCAGCGCCACCGCGCTCATGATCTGCCCGGCCTGGCAGTAGCCGCATTGCGCCACCTGCTCGTCGAGCCAGGCCTGCTGCACCGGGTGCAGCTTGCCGTCCGCGGCAAGGCCCTCGATGGTGATGATCTCGCCGTCGACCTCGCCGACCGGCAGCGAGCAGGAGCGCACCGGCTTGCCGTCGATATGCACCGTGCAGGCGCCGCAGGCGGCGATGCCGCAGCCGAATTTCGGCCCGGTCTTGCCGGCGAGATCGCGCAGCGCCCACAGCAGCGGCATCTCCGGATCGGCATCGATGTCGATGGGTTTTCCGTCGACGGTCAGGCGCATGGGGATACCCTTCGTTGTCGTCCATTGCCCGTCGGCGCGGTCAGCCAGCGATGCCGACGCTCGATACATCTTGACAAATTCTGTCATTTTGTCAATAGAGCAAGATCGGAACGCGTCTCGGACAATGACCGACACACCGCAAACCGCCGCCAGACCCCAAGCGCGCCCGCATCCTCGACGGCGCGATGAAGGTGTTCCTGGCCTACGGCTATTCGCGCGCACCACGATGGACGACATCGCGCGCGCCGCCGAGATGTCGCGGCCGGCGCTCTATCTGCTGTTCAAGAACAAGACGGAGATCTACCGCGCCATCGGCGCGATGCTGCTGCGACAGCTCGGTCGAGCAGCGCGCGCGCCGCGCTCGCCGCGCGACGGGCCGTTCGCCGAGCGCATGATGGCGGCGATCGACGACGCGCTGATCGCGCATGATGCAGACAATCGCGGCAATTCGCCGCATGGCGCCGAAATCCTCGACATGAAGAACAGCCTCGCCGGCGATCTCGCCGCGGCGCTGGCGCAACGCGCTCGGCCGACCTGCTGGCGGCGGCGATCGACGCGCGAGGCGGCGCGCAACGGGGTCGATCTCGGCGCGCGCGGCCTGTCGGCCGACGCTGCTTGCCGACCTGCTGCTCGACGGGCTCGAAGGCATGAAGATGCGCGATCGCCGATCCCGACGAGCAGCGCGACGGCGCGCGCGCGGCTGGTCCGGGTCGGTCGAGCTGCATCGCTCAGGCCCTGAACGGTCTTCGACGCGCGTCACCGCTTCCGCGCCGCCTCCGGCTTCGTCCGGTCGGCAGGAATTCGCGGACCCGCGCTGCCGAGCGCCTTGCGGGCGCTTCGGACGATGCCGGTCGCCAGCATCGTCGGAGAGATCGAGCGTCGGCTCGCTTGCCGACCGCGTCGTAATTCTCCTCCAGCCAGTCGCTGGCCGCGGTGCGGCCGAGGTCGCGCAGATATTCGAGGAACGCCCATTCGGCATTGACCTTCGACGAGGCCGACAGATCCTTGAACGCCTCGTCGGCATCGATGCGGTGCATGCGGATATCGCGGTATTCGCCATGCGGCATGCGGCCGGCGGCGATCAGTTCCTTGACGAAGGCGATGGCGCGGAATTCGCGCAGCAGCGCCGGCGTTGAAGGTGATCTCGTCGATGCGGTTCTGGATCTCGTTGGCCGTCTTCGGCGTGCCCTCGCGAATCACCGGATTGATCTGGACCAGCAGCACGTCCTCGGTGTCGTTGGCCTAGAAGAACGGGTAGATCGCCGGATTGCCGCCATAGCCGCCGTCCCAATAGGGCGTGCCGTCGATCTCGACCGCCTGGAAAATCTGCGGCAGGCAGGCCGACGCCATCACCACGTCGACGTCGATCTCGCTCGGTTTCGAAGACGCGCAGCTGGCCGGTCTCGACATTGGTCGCCGAGATGAACAGCTTCATCGCCTTGCAGGCGCGCACATTGTCGAAATCGATCTCGGCGCGCGACCACATCGCGCAGCGGATTGAGGTTGAGCGGATTGGCGACATAGGGCGAAAACACGCCGCGACATGGCGTCGAACCAGAGATAGCCCGGCGTGTTCTCGACCGACCAGTTGCCCCAGAGCATGTCCCACGGCGTGCGCTGCACCGGGCTGAAGCGGCCCTTGCGGCCACCGCGCGCCAGAAATCGTGCGAGCTTCTGCCGCGCCCCGTCGGCGCCGCCGCGCACCCAGCCGTCGGCCAGCGCGACCGCGTTCATGGCGCCGGCGCTGGTGCCGGAGATCGCCGCGAAATCGAGCCGGCCGTCCTCGAGCAGCCGGTCGAGCACGCCCCAGGAGAAGGCGCCGTGCGAGCCGCCGCCCTGCAGCGCGATGTTGATCGGCTTTTTGTTCTGCCGTTGCGGTCATGGCTCGTTGCGTGTTCATCGTCGGACGCGCTCGCGAAGCTCATCACTGCGCCGTCCAGCCGCCGTCGACCGAGATCGTGCGTGCCGTTGATCTGGCGCGGCCGGTCGGAGCAGAGGAACGACGACCGCCGCGGCGATCTGCTCGACGGTGACGAATTGCCTTGGTCGGCTGCCGGTCAAGCATGACTTCGCGGATGACCGTCTCGCGGTCCATGTTGTGCGCCTTCATCTGGTCGGGAATCTGCGCCTCGACCAGCGGCGTCAGCACATAGCCGGGGCAGATGGCGTTGCAGGTGATGCCCTGTTCGGCGACTTCCAGCGCCACCGTCTTGGTCAGGCCCATAATGCCGTGCTTGGCCGACGACATAGGCCGATTTGAACGGCGAGGCGACCAGCCCATGCGCCGAGGCGATGTTGACGATGCGCCCCCACTTGCCTTGTCTTCATCAGCGGCATGCGCGGCAGCCGATGGTGTGGAAGGCCGAGGAAAGGTTGATCGCGATGATGCGGTCCCACTTCTCGACCGGGAATTCGTCGACCGGCGCGACATGCTGGATGCCGGCATTGTTGACCAGGATGTCGACCGAGCCGAACTTTTCGCGCGGCCTTCTTCACCAGCGCCCGGCAATCGTCGCCCTTCGACATGTCGGCCTGGATGTAGACCGCCTCGACCGCATGTTCTGCGGCGATCGTCGTCGGCAATGGCATGGTCGGCCGTCGTGTCGGAGAAGGAGTTGACGACGACGTTGCAGCCTTCGGCGGCGAGCGCCTGGGCGATCGCCAGGCCGATGCCCGAGGTCGAGCCGGTGACGATGGCGGTCTTCTTCGCAAGTGCCATGATGGCTGTCCTTTCGGCAGTCTTGTTGCGGCGCAATATACATATTGCTTTGCAGCAAAAATGCGAAGGCGACGGCTTTTGCGATTCAAGAGGTCGCCAGTGGCCACATCTGCTCGCGTCCTTCGTGCGCCCGCACTGGCCAACATGCTTCCGCAGTCCTGGCTTTCAACAACACGAGCGCCTCCCGTTGCCACGCCCCGTTTCCGGTATGGCCATTGGGGGTTTTTGTTGCCCACGACTCGCTTTCTCGACCTGGCTTCACCAGTCGAGGCGTCGTGGGTAAGTCGGGATGCGGGGCGCTGGTTCAGCACCGCGTAAGCAATTTATATTGCGCCTTCCCAGAACGCCATAGTAAGGGCGCCGTGCCACTGAGGCTGCTGATCCTGACCGCCGCACGCAGCGGCGAGATCCGTCTGGCCGACCGGTCGGAGCTCGACCGGGAAAAAAGGCTTTGGTCGATCCCGGCGCACCGCATGAAGGCAAATCGCGACCATATCGTGCACCTGTCCGATAAGTCGGTCGCGCTGCTCGGCGGCGTTGCAGGGCCGGGAAATGGCCAGCCACGGGACGGGTGTTCGATATATCCGAAGACACGATGCTGAAGGAACTGCACCGGGAACACCCCGAGTTCACCGTTCACGGTTTCCGCTCGTCTTATCGCCGCTGGGCATTTGAGCAGACCAGTTTCCCGACGCCGATCGTCAAGGCTGTCTACAGCCACGACCCGGCAGAAGGCGACGGCGCCGAAGCCGCCTACCTCCGCCATCCCGACGCCATGAAGAAGCGGCGTCAGGTGATCGAGGCGTGGAGCCGTCATGTCGGGGGCGGCAAGGTGCTGGCTTTCCAGGCCCAGGTGGTTTGACGGCGATCGTTCACCCTTTTCGTCTTTCCAGGCCCAGGTGGTTTGATGGCGATCGTTCACCCTTCTCGTCTTTCCGGGACGGGCGTATATCGTTTTCGGTGAACGCTCGCACCGGGTGTATCGTCATGCCGCAGGGAAATCGCCCAGCCAAGATCGCTTCTGCAGTCGTCCCTAATGCGTATCACAATCCGCGCTATCGTAACGACAGCAGCAACCCGCGCACCATCACCGTCGCCGTGCGCCGTTCCGTGGTCCAGACGCTGTCGGCGCGCAGCATGCTAGCCTATCATCAGAAACTGGCGGCGCGCCGGTTCGAGCACATCTTTGAAATCTTTGAGATTGGAAGCCTGCACGCTGTCGGTCCAGGTCGCCTGGTGGTCGACGGCGGCCGGCGCGGCGGCTCGATCAGCGACCGGCGGCACGAAGGACTGCAGTTTACGAATTTCAGTAGCGCCAAGTTCCAGCGTCCTGATATCAATGCAGCATAGTCAGTTGAGGGAGCGATCTTGCAGCGATGACAAGCGCGCATGGCGACGGGTTCGGTTTCGCGTCCGCCGATGATGTGCCGATCCCTTACATGCAACGAATTCGCGATTATTATTTGGCGCTTGGCTATGGCGCGCCATACAGATGGGCACACTATACCGCTGTGCCGTTTCAACCACTGCAAAAGCCGCTTGAGCAGTGTCGCGTTGCGATCGTCACAACAGCAGCGCCCTATCAGCCTGGCAAGGGAGATCAGGGGCCTGGCGCACCCTACAATGCTGCTGCGAAATTCTACACGGTCTATTCCGGCGACACCTCGCAAGACCACGATCTACGCATTTCGCACGTCGCCATTGACCGGATCCACACCACCGCCGAGGATGCCGGCACTTACTTTCCGCTAGCGGAAATGCGCCGCGCGGCAGAGCGCGGTCGGATCGGGTCTGTAGCACCGCGTTTTCACGGGCTCCCAACCAATCGCAGCCATCGAACCACTCTTAATATCGACTGCCCGGAAATCGTAACGCGCTGCCGCGGCGACGCAGTCGACGCGGCGATCCTTGTAGCCAATTGCCCTATATGCCATCAGAGCGTCAGCCTTGCCGCCCGCGCACTGGAGACGAATGGCATCGCCACTGTTGTTATGGGCTGCGCCAAGGATATTGTCGAGTTCGTCGGTGTGCCGCGTTTTTCGTTTTCGGACTTTCCGCTTGGCAACGCCGCGGGGCGGCCCAATGATCCGAGCTCGCAAGCTGCAACGCTGCAGCTTGCCCTTGCCGTGCTTGAGCGAGCGCCTGCCGCCCGCACGACTGTACAATCGCCGCTCGTGTGGGGCGCAAACCCCGACTGGAAGCTCGACTATCAGAATACGGACCGCATCTCCGCCGAGGAAATTGCTCGCCGCCGCGCCGAGTTCGACAGCGGGAAGGCAGTGGCTAAGACTCTGCGCGAAAATACCGATCTCGACAAACCTGCCGTGCCCACGCATGATCCTCTCTCCTAGAGCATTTTGCAGCCAACCGGAATCATTTGGCGTCCGCATATTGCGGCAAAACAAACACTTAGAGCGAGTCATTGGTTCTGAAAGAACCGTAACCGCTCTAACCAGGGCTGTTGGAATACTTGGCCCGGCGATTTTGCCGGAAGATCGGGGTGAAATTGGAAACGCTCGCCGAACTGCTTGCCGATTTGCCCGTGGGTTCAGAACAAATAGCATTGCTGTTTGAAGACCGGACCTTCACCTACGCCGACCTTGAGATGCTTTCAAACCAGGTCGCACATGTGCTGATTGGGCTGGGTGTTAGGACCGGAGATACCGTCTGCCAGATTGTAGGAAGCCGCCCGGAACAGATCGTCAACTTGTTCGGTATTGCCAAATGCGGGGCAGTCTATGCGCCGCTGAATGCGTCCCTGACCGAGCGCGAGCTCGCAACTCAGCTCTCCGATTGCCGACCCGTTATTTTGGTGGTCGACGAGGATGTTAGCCGAAAAGTGGAAGTTGCCGCGGCGGACCTGCCCGGATGCCAAATTCTGCCAGTGGCGACGCTATGCGCGCAAATGAAGCGGATGCTTCGGTCGCCACCACGCCGGACGGTCGATCCTGGTGGTCCGGCCGTGCTTTGCTACACTTCAGGAACTACCGGGCGGGCGAAGGGCGTGCAGCTGTCACACCGCAACATTTTGGCGAACGCGCGACAGGTGCGCGATCGCACCGGCGTTGGCACCGGAGATAGGCTGCTGGTGGTGATGCCGATCTTCCACGTCAACGGGCTATGCAACCAGGTGGTGGTGCCCTTTCTCGCGGGTGCCTCGGTTGCGCTTAGACCCCGCTTCCTGCTCGAGGATTTCTGGCCGAGCGTCAGAGACTACCGGCCCACATACTTCACTGCTGTGCCGACCATGCTGAGCCGCTTGCTTAATGGTCCATCACCACCGCCGGGTATCAATCCTTCGTCGATGCGTTTCGCCCGCACTGGTGCGGCACCGTTGAGTGTCGAAGTGCAACGTCAGTTCGAAACGCGATTCGGATTGCCGGTTATCACCAGTTATGGCCAGTCGGAAGCAACCTGCACAGTGACAATGAATCCCCCAACGCGCGAAGGCCGGCGGCTCGGGTCAGTAGGCACCGCGCTCGACGGGCTGGAGGTGCGCGTGCTTGGACCGGACGGTATTTCGATGCAGACCGGACAAACCGGGGAGATTGCGGTGCGGGGTCCGACCCTGATGCTCGGTTATCTCGGTTTACCAGAGGCGACAGCAGAGGCAATTCCTGATGGTTGGTTGCGGACCGGTGATATCGGCTACCTCGATCCGGATGGCTACCTGTTCCTCACGGATCGCAAGAAAGACCTTATTATCCGCGGCGGCGAGAACATCTCTGCGCGCGAGGTTGAGGAGGTGTTGTATAAACACCCTCTCGTGGTCGACGCAGCCGTGGTGGGAGCGCCGGACGCCGATTATGGAGAGGTGGTGGCCGCGTTCGTGGTTCTCCGCGACAACAACATCTCCCCTTCCTCTGCGAGCATAGTCGAAGAAATTCTTGCGTGCTGCAGGGAGCGATTGACGCGCTTCAAAGTGCCGGAGCATTTGGAAATTGTTGAAGAATTGCCCAAAAACGCCGTTGGCAAGGTGACGAAACAAGCCCTGAGAGCGAGGTTTCAAAAAGCCAGTCTGGCAGCCGGGGATGAATCGGCGTTGTAATGGCGCAATTCATCCCAAGGCATGCGCCTCGGCGAGCGGCTGCTTTGCACCGAACTGCGATATCCAGCCAACAGAAGGCAAACAGCCGCTTGTGGGCGCATAACGGTCCGTCATGTTTTGGCCGAAACCGATTGGCAGCTTCGGGGTTCGAACCGCAAGAAGCGGCCTATCAGACCGGCGCGCTCGCGAGCAGCTCAGAACCCGCCAGTTATAGGCCTGGTGGGATCCGACTTTGCAACGTCCACTTTGGGTCAGAACAGAAATATTGGGGAGTTTTCAACCGGCCGTAACCAGGCCCAAACGGTCTCCACCGCCCTAATCGCCCGGTTAAGGCTTCGCACCTGCGGCGGGCTGATTTGCACGACGATCGCGGGTGAACGCGACGCGCCTAGCGCACTTCACTCTACCGACCTGCGAAGATCGGCGGGTCTATGAACTGTCGCGTGGCCAAGCGGCGGAAATGGGCTAATGCTAGCCCGCGACAGATTGGTCAAAGCTGCCAAGTCATCTTGTGTAAGGGCCGCTGCTGCTGGTGCAGTGCCGGTCTCGCGGCACCCAGCAATTCGAAGCAGGACAGCGGCGCACCGTCGCTCATTGTTGCCAATGTACAAGTCACGCCTGAACGGCAAGTGCTGCACCCTCAAGCGATAGCAGGTTCAACCACCTCCACAACTCAGCATCTTGATGCAACAGACTTTGAAGAGCCGTTTGGGGAATGGTGGCTACGACACAGGATGTCCTTGCCGTGACGGATATGATCCGGGGATGGCCGTTTGTAATAGGGAAAAGCCCAAACCAAAACCCGCGACCTGCGATGTGGATTAGTGGGGCTCGATGCCGAACTCGGCCAACAGGCCGCGGATCAAGTTGACCAGTTGCGTGCGCTGCTTGACCAGCACCGCATTCGCACTGCCGCTCTGTCACGGCATCGATTCCCGGGTCTGCGCGACGGCCTTCGGCCTGCTCCGCCCGAGGATGACGAAGCGGAGGGGTGTTGCCGCCAATCGCAGATGTTGTGATTTGCCATGAACCTCCCTGCATTCGTCATCCCTAGCCTTGGCCCAAGGATTCATGCCATGAGGTTGGCGATAAGATGCCGGCCCACCCGACGATCGGGAACGTAATGACCACCCAGCACGCTGCGGGCAATACGCGTCCGGTCGGTCGACCGATGTTGGTCTATTCGATCACCCCGCAGGCGAGCCGGTCGCCGGCATCGCCGGTCGGCTGCGTGGTGTAGTCGTCGGGTTGCGCGTGCAGGACGACCGCCGAGCCATCGGGGTCGCCGAGCGGGTACTTGCCACCTTCGCCGAGCGAAAACCCGTCGCTGAAGAACTCCGCCTTCACCACCCCCTCGCTCGATGCGTTGACGTTGGGCAGATCGCCGGCATGCGGTCCGCCTTCGGTCATAACGCCATGCTTCATGCCGCCGGTGTAGTGGCCGCCCGCCGACTTGAAGCCATCGGCCGCATCGCATTTGCCTGTCTCGTGGATGTGGAAACCGTGCGCGCCGGCAGCGATGCCAGCCATCTCGGCGATGATCCAGATCTTGCCTGACGGCGTTGTCTTGAAGGTGACGGTGCCTGTCTCCTTGCCGTCCTGGTCCATCATCTTCGCGGTGGCGCTGGCCGTCGTCGCATCCTGCGCGTGAACGGCAAGTGGCCACACATAAAGGGTGGCAATGGCAGCAATACGCAACAACAATGGCATCAGAATTTTCTCCTCAGGATTAGGTTCCCCCACAGGTGGAACGGATCACGCGATGTTCCGTTCCGGCTGAATCACCAGTGGTGCGCAGGTTAAGCTCTTGCGGCTCCTGCTACCTTCTTTCGTGCACCTTCCAGTCGTTCTCCTAAGCCGCGTCTGTCGATGAGTTGAATGAGATCGAGAATGTGAAGCAAAACACGTTCCAGCCGAACTTTTCTGAAGTCCTTACCGCCCTCCTCGAGATCAACGACAAAATTGAGAACAACTTGAGACCAAGACTTGGTCGCATTAGCTGAATCGCTGTTTATGAGTTCAACAAAACGCCCATAGCCCACGATCGACCTGTTTGATCCCGTGTTTTCGATCATGGATTCGCCTACAGCGCGCAATTCCTCGCGGAAAACCAACGTATCCCGCCAGTAATACCAGTCAGCCGCATCGTTCAGGTGGCCATCCGCGAAGTCGCTTCTTATCGCTGACAACGTTTCATCAACGCGGGAAGTATGACAATTCTCGGTGGCGTCGTAAAATGTCAGCTCCTGACGATAAAGCTCCAGCCACCCCAAAAATGCGCAAATTCGATAAAGGGTGCTGATCAGTTTGTATTTTCGGAAGTATGGATCTGTGTCGCTGTTGTTCACCTGCCTTTCAGCTTTGATAAGCTTCACTTCCGCAGAAAGAAAAGGCGGTGGGTATGTATTCAGAATTTCATATAGACGAGAGGCTAACTCACGCGCAGATAACTGCAATGGATCACGGTACTTTTGATATATCTTTTCGATGGATTGATTTTGCTTCCAAACCTCGAACGAGCGCGCGAAGAAGTATTCTTTTATAACTATTCCGAGAATGGACCCAATGGTCGAGACCAGTGCGCCGACAAAAGCGAAACCAAGCCAAGTCTTGACATCAAGTCCCAACATGAAGCCCCTCCAATCGCTTCACAGTATCAAGGACATCCTTAAACTAGTCTGCGCCATCACCAATACACTTATCTTGCAAGCAGCACTGCGCAATCCGTTCTTGCGGATCGGTTGCTCAGATACACGGGTCGCACGCTTCGGAGACGTTCACCGAGGATCAAGATCAGCGTGGCGACCACAAAAAAGCCGGGCTGAAACCCGGCTCTTTCAAGTCTGTTCGCAGGCGGCGGTCAGGCGGCCAGCGCGGCCTCCAGCGTGGTGAGCTGGGCAAGGAACTGCTCGGCCTTGGTCTTTGCCTTGTCGTCCTTGGCGTCGGCCACGTCTTCCTTGGCCTCCTGGATGCGGCGGGCAAGGTCGGTGCGGTCGATGTCATCAACGGCGACCGCCGATTCGGCCAGCAGCGTGCAGCCTTCCGGCAGGATGTCGGCGAAGCCGCCGAACACCACGTAACGCTCTTCCGCGCCCGAGGCAGGCCTGACGGTGACGACGCCCGGCTTGATGGTGGTCATCACCGGCGCGTGGTTGGCCATCACGGTCATCTCGCCTTCGGCGCCCGGAATAACGACATGCTGGACCTCTTCGGAGACCAGCAGGCGCTCGGGCGAAACGAGTTCGAACTTGAAGTTGTCGGCCATTTTCCATCAGGCAGTGGGCAATCGGCAGTAGGCAGTAGCAAAGATGTGCTGCGCCGGCTTCCGTTGTCCCTACTGCCTACTCCCTATTTCCTACTGCCGTTGCCTTAAGCCGCTTCCGCCGCCAGGCGCTGCGCCTTCTCGACCGCTTCCTCGATGGTGCCGACCATGTAGAAGGCGGCTTCGGGGAGGTGATCATAGTCGCCGTTGGCCAGGCCCTTGAAGCCTTTGATGGTGTCGGCGAGGTCGACCAGCTTGCCAGGCGAGCCCGTGAACACTTCGGCGACGAAGAACGGCTGGCTCAGGAAGCGCTCGATCTTGCGGGCGCGGGCGACGACCAGCTTGTCTTCTTCCGACAGCTCGTCCATGCCCAGGATCGCGATGATGTCCTGCAGCGACTTGTAGCGCTGGAGGATCGACTGCACCTGGCGGGCGACCGCGTAGTGCTCCTCGCCGACGACCAGCGGGTCGAGCATGCGCGAGGTCGAGTCGAGCGGATCCACCGCCGGATAGATGCCTTTTTCGGCGATCGAGCGGTTGAGCGTCGTCGTTGCGTCGAGGTGGGCGAACGAGGTTGCCGGCGCCGGGTCGGTCAAGTCGTCGGCGGGCACGTAGATGGCCTGCACCGAGGTGATCGAACCCTTGGTGGTGGTGGTGATGCGTTCCTGCAGCGCGCCCATGTCAGTGGCGAGCGTCGGCTGGTAGCCCACGGCCGAAGGAATGCGGCCGAGAAGCGCCGACACTTCAGAACCCGCCTGGGTGAAGCGGAAGATGTTGTCGACGAAGAACAGCACGTCCTGGCCCTGGTCGCGGAAATATTCGGCGACTGTGAGGCCGGTCAGGCCGACGCGGGCGCGCGCACCCGGCGGCTCGTTCATCTGGCCGTAAACGAGGGCAGCCTTGGAGCCTTCGCCGCCGCCCTTCTTGTTGACGCCCGATTCGATGAACTCGTGATAGAGGTCGTTTCCCTCACGGGTGCGTTCGCCGACGCCGGCGAACACCGAGTAGCCGCCGTGGGCCTTGGCGATGTTGTTGATCAGTTCCTGGATCAGCACGGTCTTGCCGACGCCGGCGCCGCCGAACAGGCCGATCTTGCCGCCCTTGGCGTAGGGAGCCAGGAGATCGAGCACCTTGATGCCGGTGATCAGGATCTGCGCTTCCGTCGACTGGTCGACATATTCCGGAGCCGGCTGGTGGATGGCGCGGAATTCGGTCGCCTTGACCGGGCCTTCCTCATCGACCGGCTCGCCGATGACGTTGATGATGCGGCCGAGCATTTCGGGGCCGACCGGCACCGAAATCGGGCCGCCGGTGTCGGTGACCGACTGGCCGCGGACGAGACCTTCGGTCGAGTCCATGGCGATGGTGCGGACGGTGTTTTCACCGAGATGCTGGGCGACTTCGAGAACCAGGCGGTGGCCCGCATTGTCGGTTTCCAGCGCGTTCAGGATCGGCGGCAGGTTGCCTTCATCGAACTGCACGTCAACGACGGCGCCGATGACCTGGCGGACCTTGCCGATCGAGCCGGATGCCTTCTTCGCCGTTGCCGGAGCCTTGGCCGCCGCCGCTTTCACGGTAGCCGCCGCCTTGACTGGTGCCGTCTTCTTGGCCGCCGGAGCCTTCGCCGCCGCTGCCGGCGCCTTGGCCGGTGCGGCCTTCTTCGGGGTCGCTGCTTTCGCCATTTTGTCTACCCTTTTCGTCCGTTTCGTCTCGCGCGATGCGGAAGCTTGCCTTCCGCGCCCGCGCGCCTAGAGCGCTTCGGCGCCCGAAATGATTTCGATCAGTTCCTTGGTGATCTGCGCCTGGCGCTGACGGTTGTAGGTGATCGACAGTTTGTTGATCATATCGCCGGCATTGCGTGTCGCATTGTCCATCGCGCTCATCTTGGCGCCCATCTCGCCGGCAGCGTTTTCGAGCAGGGCCCGGAAAATCTGCACCGCGATGTTGCGCGGGATGAGGTCGCCAAGGATTTCGCCCGGCTCCGGCTCGTATTCGTAGACGGCGCTGCCAGCCGATTCCGGCTCCGCGGCGGCGACCGAGTCAGCCGCCGGGATGATCTGCTGCGCCGTCGGAACCTGGCTGATCACCGACTTGAATTCCGAATAGAACAGCGTGCAGACGTCGAACTGGCCTTCGTTGAACAGCGCGATCACCTTGCGGGCGATGGCGTCGGCATTGACGAAGCCGAGCGTCTTCACTTCTCGCAGGTCGACGCGGTCGATGATCAGGTTGCCGTAGTCGCGGCGAAGGATGTCGTAGCCCTTCTTGCCGACACTGATGATCTTGACGGTCTTGCCTGCCGCGATGAGCTTGCGGGCGTGCTCGCGGGCAAGCCGCGAAATCTGCGAGTTGAAGCCGCCGCAGAGGCCGCGCTCGGCGGTGCAGACGACAAGCAGGTGCACGTCGTCCTTGCCGGTGCCGGTCATCAGTGCCGGGGCTTCGCCGCCGCCGCCGACCGCCTGCGCGATGTTGGCGAGCACGGCGCCCATACGCTGCGAATAGGGCCGGGCCGCTTCCGCCGCTTCCTGGGCGCGGCGCAGCTTAGCCGCGGCGACCATCTGCATCGCCTTGGTGATCTTCTGCGTCGCCTTGACCGAGGCGATACGGTTACGAAGGTCTTTTAGTGAAGCCATGCCTCAACCCTGATCCGTCCCGCCTGTTCAGGCGAAGTTCTTGGCGAACGCGTCGATCTGCGCCTTGAGATTGGCGCGGGTCTCGTCCGACAACTGCTTGTCCTTGCGGATTGCGTCGAGCACGCCCTTGCCTTCCGAGCGCATGTGGGCGAGCAGCCCCTGCTCGAACTTGCCGACCTGGTTGACGGCGAGCTTGTCGAGGTAGCCATTGACGCCAGCGAAGATCACCGCGACCTGCTCTTCGACCTTGAGTGGCGAGAACTGCGGCTGCTTCAGCAGCTCCGTCAGGCGGGCGCCGCGGTTCAGGAGGCGCTGCGTGGCGGCATCGAGATCGGAACCGAACTGCGCGAAGGCCGCCATCTCGCGGTACTGCGCGAGCTCGCCCTTGATCGAGCCGGCGACCTGCTTCATCGCCTTGATCTGCGCCGACGAACCGACGCGCGACACCGAGAGGCCAACGTTCACCGCCGGGCGGATGCCCTGGAAGAACAGGTTGGTCTCAAGAAAGATCTGGCCGTCGGTGATCGAGATCACGTTGGTCGGGATGTAGGCCGACACGTCGTTGGCCTGCGTCTCGATGACCGGCAGCGCGGTCAGCGAACCGTTGCCGTTGTCGTCGTTGAGCTTGGCGGCGCGCTCGAGCAGGCGCGAGTGCAGGTAGAAGACGTCGCCCGGATAGGCTTCGCGGCCCGGCGGGCGGCGCAGCAGCAGCGACATCTGGCGGTAGGCGACGGCCTGCTTGGACAGGTCGTCATAACCGATCAGCGCGTGCTGGCCGTTGTCGCGGAAGTATTCGCCCATGGTGCAGGCGGTGAACGGCGCCAGGAACTGCATCGGAGCCGGGTCCGAAGCGGTGGCGGCGACGATGATCGAATATTCGAGCGCGCCGCGCTCTTCGAGCACCTTCACGAACTGCGCGACGGTCGAGCGCTTCTGGCCGACGGCGACGTAGACGCAATAGAGCTTTTCCGAATCCGGGCCGCTCTGGTGAATGGCCTTCTGGTTCAGGATGGTGTCGAGAATGATGGCGGTCTTGCCGGTCTGGCGGTCGCCGATGACCAGCTCGCGCTGGCCGCGACCGACCGGGATGAGCGCGTCGATGGCCTTCAGGCCGGTCGACATCGGCTCGTGCACCGACTTGCGGGGAATGATGCCGGGCGCCTTGACGTCGACGCGCATGCGCTTCTCCGCCTTGATCGGGCCCTTGCCGTCGATCGGGTTGCCGAGCGCGTCAACGACGCGGCCGAGCAGGCCAGGGCCGACGGGGGCGTCAACGATGGCACCGGTGCGCTTGACGGTGTCGCCTTCCTTGATGTCGCGGTCGTTGCCGAAGATAACGACGCCGACATTGTCGCTTTCGAGGTTGAGCGCCATGCCACGGATGCCGCCCGGAAACTCGACCATCTCGCCCGCCTGGACGTTGTCGAGACCATAGACACGGGCGATGCCGTCACCGACGGACAGCACCTGGCCGACTTCGGAGACTTCAGCCTCCTTGCCGAAGTTCTTGATCTGATCTTTCAGGATTGCGGAAATTTCCGCGGCGCGGATATCCATCAGCCGACCTCTTTCAGTGCAAGCTTGAGCGAATTGAGTTTGGTTTTGAGCGACGTATCGATCTGGCGCGAGCCCATCTTGACGACGAGACCGCCGAGCAGCGACGGATCGACCGTCACGGCGATCGAGACGTCCTTGCCGGCAACGCCTTTCAGCGCCGCCTTCAGCTCGGTTTGCTGGGCCGGCGTCAGCGCATGCGCCGACGTGACTTCTGCAGAAATTTCACCGCGCGCCTCGGCGGCGATGCGGCGGTAGGCGCGGATCATGCCGGGGACGGCGAAGAGGCGGCGATTCTTGGCCACCACGCGCAGGAAATTGCCGACGAGACCGCCGATCTTGGCTTTGTCGAGGATGGCCGAGATGGCCTTCAGCTGGTCCTCGGCGGAGAAAACCGGGCTCTTGATCAAGCGGTCGAGATCGTCGCTGCCCTGGAGCAGCTCTTCAAAGCGGCCAAGGTTCTTTTCCACCTCGGCGACAGTGTTTGCCTGGGCGGCGAGTTCGAACAATGAACCCGCATAACGCTCGGCAACACCGGAGATTGGCGAGTTAGACTGAGCCACGGACCGTCTTTTCTCTCGTCTGACAGGCCGCAAGATTTCTGGCGCGAGTACCGGACTCTGGCTAAATCTTTGACCTTGTTGAATTTTAATGGCTTTAAGGGATTCCTGACGGCACCCCCCGGCCAAAAGTCGATTGCCGTCTAGCACAGGCTTTTGGCGACCGCAACACGGCAAAACACAAGCTTTTCAGGCAGTTTTGTCGCAGCACCGCCGGACCCGCCCGGGCACCACCGGGAATCAGGGAACGAAGCCCAAAGCAAGAGCCAGCGGCAGCGCCGCCAAAGCCAGTTCGATGACCAGCCAAACCCAGTTGTAGAGCGTGTTGCCATCGTCTGACAACATCGAGACGATGCGGCCGAACGCGGTGAAAAGCCAGGAGAAGCCGAGCGCCATGTAAAGCAGCGGCTGCGCCAACAGAATGCAGCAGAGACCGACGCCCAGGTAGAAGCCGGACATGGTGGCGCGCGCCTCGCCGACCGCTTCGGGGTGCTTTTCGGCGGGCTGCAGGTGCAGGAGGCGGAAGCTGAGCCGCGGTGCAAACAGGAAGAGGAGGCCGAGCAGCACCGTTACGACGGCGGACGACCATGCCAGCCATTCGCCTTGGCTTGTCGGCCAGGGAAACGAGAATTCCATGATGTCCCCTCAAAAATGACTGTTTGAAAGCGCGCTCATTCTAGAGCAATTCCAGGAAAAATGGATACCGGCTTTCCCTCGGGAATTACGGAAAAACAACGAGATAGAACGGAATGCATCCGGGTTGAACCCAAGCATCCCGCCCTATCTGCTTGTTCGGCCGAGCGCGAAATCGACCGCTGCCTGCGCATGGATGCGTGTGGTGTCGAAAACCGGAATGTCGAAATCCTCCTGCCCGATCAGCATGGTGATCTCGGTGCAGCCCATGATGACGCTGTCGATGTCGTTACCACGCCGCATTTTGGCGACCTCGGCGATATAGGCGGCTTTCGATTCGCCGGTGACGACGCCCTTGCAGAGCTCGTCATAAATGACGCGGTGGACCATGGCGCGGCCCGCCTGGTCCGGCACCACCGGCGCCATGCCATGCTTGCGCGCCAGCCGGCCCTTGTAGAAATCCTGCTCCATGGTGAACCCGGTGGCAAGCAGCGCAGGCTTCATGGCGCCAGCCTGCTTCATGACCCCAGCGGTCGCATCGGCGATGTGGATCAGCGGGATCGAAACCGCCGCCTGCACTTCGTCGGCCATGCGGTGCATCGTGTTGGTGCAGATGAGCAGGCCCTCGGCGCCGCTCTCCTGAAGTTTTTCCGCGGCAGCCGAGAGCAGCGCCGCCGCCCCTTGCCAGTCGCCTGCATGCTGGCGCTCGGCGATCTCGGCGAAATCGAACGACCACAGGAGCAGCTTGGCCGAATGCAGGCCGCCCAGGCGTTCGCGCACGATCTCGTTGAGATGGCGGTAATAGATCGCCGTCGATTCCCAGCTCATGCCGCCGATCAGGCCGAGGGTTTTCATGTAAAATTGTCTCGCGCAAATTCCGAGGCTACCGGCACCCTACATCCAATTTCTGGCTAGATACTCTTCAAAAATGGGCACAGTGAAAGCGATATCGCCATGCGCCGGACTATAGATCATGCCATTGCGAATTATCGTCGCCCGGCGCGGCCTCAGAACTCTGGACATTCTCGCCAAGTTGATCTGCAACGTCTGAAGATCGATACGGCCCTTTGCCCAACCTTGCCATTGTACATCATAGTCACGCTCCTTGGGGGTCAGCCTTTCAAAGCGTACTTTGAAAAAACCCTCATCCAGCCTTCTGAGCGTCGCTGCAGAAGCATCCCAAAACGTCGGCTGGGGATATTGGAGACGCGTCGGCCGCATTCCACGTCTGGTATCCCCATTCTTGCAGAAAATAGGGATAGCCATGCGTTTTGGATACGATTTCATCGAGGGCTTCGTCAGCGATCGTCTCACCTTCATTCTCGACCGGCTGCTGGATCGCTTCCTTCGCGGCATACATCGCCAACCGAGACGTTGAATACGCTGGCAAAGCTTGGCAAAGCCCTCATGGCATTGAATGCCTTGGCTTTTGCAGCTTCAAGCAAGGAAAGCTGCCGGATGGCCTGATGTGCTTTCGGATAAATCAGGTCTGTGAGAGACTTGTTCTCAGGCGCTGCAATGAACGAGGTGATATGGCCGCGAGCAAGACCCGCTGTATCGCGACATCCGCATCACTGATGATGTCCGTCTCGCCCTGCAAGTTCCGGGGGTTGAGAGCCGGCACCTGGCGCGAACGGATTCCTAACTGCGTCCACCACGACCTCTATCGAAATTATGCTCGTATATCACGCAGTCGATATACTACATTATAGTTTTGTAGATTCGAAATGCTCGTGCGCCGGCGCTACAAGAAGCTCTGCGGATCGATGTCGACGCTGACCCGCACCGAGCCGCGTATCTTCGGGCCGGCCGCCAGCATCTCGCGTATATAGTCCTGTATGTCGGAGCGCCGTTCGCCCTGCACCAGCAGGCGGAAGCGGTGGCGGCCGCCGATCAGAGCCAGCGGCGCCTCGGCCGGGCCGAGCACGTGGATGTCGTCTGAGGCTGGGGCTGCGCGGCGCAGCGCGCGGGCGTGGCTCTCGGCCTCGGCGCGCGTCTGCGCGCTGACGATGATACCCGCCAGCCGCCCGAACGGGGGCAAGTGCGACCGCTCGCGTTCGGCGATTTCCCTGTCGTAAAAAGCCTCGGCGTCGCCCGAGACGATGGCGCGCATCACCGGGTGGTCGGGCTGGTAGGTCTGCAGCAGCCCGTGGCTCTTCTTGCCGGTGCGCCCGGCGCGGCCGGTGACCTGGCTGAGCAGCTGGAAGGTGCGTTCGGCGGCGCGTGGATCGCCATTGGCGAGGCCGAGATCGGCGTCGACGACGCCGACCAGCGTCATGTTGGGGAAGTTGTGGCCCTTGGCGACCAACTGCGTGCCGATGACGATATCGGCCTCGCCGTTGGCAATCGCCTCCAACTCTAGCCGCAGGCGCTTTACGCCACCCATGATGTCGGAGGAGAGCACGATGGTGCGGGCGTCTGGGAAGTGGCCGACAACCTCCTCAGCGATGCGCTCGATCCCCGGGCCGCAGGCAACCAGGTGATCGAAGGTGCCGCATTCGGGGCAGGCTTCGGGGCGCTTTTCGCTGTGGCCGCAGTGGTGGCAGAGAAGCTGGCCGCGAAAGCGGTGCTCGACCAGCCAGCTCGAACAGTCCGGACATTGGAAACGGTGACCGCAGACGCGGCATAGCGTCAGCGGCGCATAGCCGCGGCGGTTGAGGAAAAGCAGCGACTGCTCCTCGCGCGCCAGCGTCTTGCGGACATGGTCGATGAGCACCGGCGACAGAAACCCGCCCCGCGCCGGCGGCGCCTTGCGCATGTCGATCGACCGGATATCGGGCATCGCCGCGTCGGCGAAGCGCTGCGGCAGCGCCACGCGCTTGTAGCGTCCTTGCAAGGCGTTGACGCGGCTCTCGACCGACGGCGTCGCCGACGCCAGCACGACCGGAAAACTGCCGATGTGGCCGCGCACCACGGCCATGTCCCGGGCGTGGTAATAGACGCGGTCTTCCTGCTTGTAGGCGGGGTCGTGCTCCTCGTCGACGACGATGAGGCCGAGATTGTTGAATGGCAGAAACAGCGCCGAGCGCGCGCCGGCGACGACGCGCACGGTGCCCTCGGCGACCTGGCGCCAAACTTTTTCGCGCATGCGCGGCGGCAGGTCGGAATGCCACTGCGCCGGCTTCGCGCCGAAGCGAGCGTGGAACCGTTCGAGAAAGGCTTGGGTGAGCGCGATCTCGGGCAGCAGGATCAGCACCTGCCTGCCGCTTTCTACCGCCGCGGTGATTGCCTCGAAATAGACTTCGGTCTTGCCGGAGCCGGTGACGCCGTCGATCAGGGTAACGCTGAACTTGCCGGCCAACGCCCGTTCGCGCAGCACATCGGCCGCGGCCTTCTGGCCGTCGGTCAGGTCCGGCGCCGCGTAACCGGGATCGGGGGCCGCGACCACCGGCCGCGGCGGGATCATCACCTGTTCGAAGACGCCTTGCGCCTTGAGGCCGTCGATGACGGTGAGCGACACGCCGGCGGCATGCGCCAGTCCGGAGCGGGTCCACGCAAGGCCGTCAGACGACAGTTCAAGGACACGTTGCCGCGCCGCCGTCATGCGATCCGGCTCGTTTTCGGTGCGCAGCAAGCCTTCCGTCCATGGCTGCGGATCGAAGGCCTCGGGCGCGCGCAGGATCATGCGCGCCACCATGCCGGGCGGCGACAGCGTGTAGGCGGCGATCCAGTCGACCAGCCGGCGCATGCCCTCTTCGACAGGCGGGCAGTCGAAGGCTTCTGAAATAGGCCTGAGCTTCTTCGGATCGACCCCGTCGGTGGCGCCGTCCCAGACGATG
Organism: uncultured Alphaproteobacteria bacterium; assembly: GCA_963726065.1. Classification (GTDB taxonomy): domain Bacteria; phylum Pseudomonadota; class Alphaproteobacteria; order Rhizobiales; family Rhizobiaceae; genus Neomesorhizobium. The sequence continues at coordinate 52,262 of CAVSAU010000011.1, read as the reverse complement.
CCCGCGACCTCGCGCGGCCCGAGTGGCACCCGCACGATCGAGCCCGGCTGGACTTGCATACCGTCGGGCACGGCATAGCTGTAGGGCCGCTCGGCCGGCATCGGCACGAGCACCGGCACGGACAGCGGCTGGGTTTCCAGCCGGAACAGGCGCGAATCTTCATTCATCGGGCGTGACCTTGCCCCGAACTTCGTCTAGAGCAAAGGCCGAACAGGGGCGGTTTCCAGCCTGCCCGGAAAATCGCGAAGGAGAAGGTGGCATGAAAGAGGCCGCACCCACCGAGAGAACGGATCGCTGAGATGCAGATGGTCTTGGGACAGTCACGCTTTGCGCCGTTTGGCTTACCTTTCCTGGGTTTGGAAGAACTCATGGAAGGAAGGCAAAGCATGACTGCATCCTATGATTATCACTTTGGTGTCGATTACCACAAAAGCTACAGTTACCTGGTCGTGCAGGACTCGGCCGGCAAGACGCTGCGATCTGGTCGCGTGAAGAACGACCGCCAGTCGCTCGGCTCGTTCCTGGAGCACTATCGGGATAACTCGCACGCAGTCGTAGAGGCCACTCGCAACTGGATGGTGATGTACGACTGGCTGGACGACATCTGCGACGATGTCGTGCTGGCGCATCCCTTGAAGGTGAAGGCGATCGGCGACGCCAAGATCAAGACGGACAAGATCGACGCAACGGTTCTGGCGCATCTTCTTCGGGCCGATCTCGTGCCCGAGGCGTGGGCTCCCGGAGAGAAGGCGCGAGAGCTGCGTATCGCGCTACGCGAGCGGATGTTCTACGTGCGGCTGCGCACGATGGTGAAGAACCGGATCGTGACGGTGTTCGACCGCTATCCCGAGCAGACTGCACAGTTGAAGAAGCTGGGCGACTTGTTCGGCAAGGCCGGTCGCCAGCAGCTCGACGCTCTTCATGTCTCGGACATCGACCGCATCCAGATCGATCGTGGGCTGGAGTTCATCGGCGACATCGACAGCCGGATCAGGCAGTCGGAAGCAACGATCCGGGCGATGACGAAGACCAACGGCAACGTGAAGCTGTTGAAGACCATCCCCGGCATCGGGGAGTTCTTCGCCCGGCTGATCGACGCCGAGATCGACGATATCAGCCGCTTCCGCTCGCAAGAAGCTGACCGCCTATGCCGGCCTGGTCCCCTCTACCTATTCCTTCGGCGGCAAGACGTATCAGGGCAAGATCATCAAGCAGGGCAATAAGTGGCTGCGCTGGGCTTTCGTGGAAGCCGTCGCGCCGGCCGTTGCCACGGACCCGCAGCTTCGAGCCCAGTACGAGCATCTGAAGCTCAAAGGAGTGAACAAGGCGCGCGTCGCGATCGCGCGCAGACTTCTGACGATCGCCTTTCAGATCCTGCGTGACCAGCGCTGCTACGAATGGCGCGGCGCAAATGGCGCGGAAGACGCATCGTCGACGATATCCCGGCTGTCCTGATGGCTGGCGAGCGAGCCCGGCAAGTCTGGGCTGCGCTCCTGAAGGAGAATGGGAAGCCGGGAGCCGAACGCCACTATGTGACCGAAGCCGAAGCGGCATCAGGGTCACGGATTGGAGAATGGTTCAAGACCGAAGAGACGGGGTGTCCGTCCTTCGAACTGAGAGGACTTAACCGATCGGCCGAGACGCCGGTCAAAACGCAACCCCGAACCCAAGAAAAAGCCGCGCGAAACAGGCGTTCTGGCCCTTGAGTTCTTTCATTGGAGACAGCCATGAAATTTTTCGTCGACACGGCCGACATTAAGGAAATCAAGGAGCTCAACGATCTCGGGCTGCTCGACGGCGTCACCACCAACCCTTCGCTGATCCTCAAATCCGGCGGCAAGATCGCCGATGTGACGAAGCAGATCTGCGACATCGTCGAGGGGCCGGTTTCGGCCGAGGTGGTGGCGACCGAATACAAGGACATGATGGCCGAAGCCGAAGTGCTGGCAAAGATCGCCAGCAATGTCTGCATCAAGGTGCCGCTGACGCTGGACGGACTAAGGGCCTGCAAGACGATCCGCACCGAGATGAACCGCATGGTCAACGTCACGCTGTGCTTTTCGGCCAACCAGGCGCTGCTTGCCGCCAAGGCCGGCGCATCCTTCATCTCGCCCTTCGTCGGGCGCATCGACGATACCGGCGCGGACGGCATGGAGCTGATCTCGGAAATCCGCACCATCTACGACAACTACGATTTCAAGACCGAGATCCTGACCGCCTCGGTGCGCACGGTGAATCACGTCAAGCAGGCGGCGCTGATCGGCGCCGACGTCATTACCGCTCCGCCGGCGACGCTGAAGGCGCTGGTCAAACACCCGCTGACCGACAAGGGTCTGGAAGCGTTTCTCGCCGACTGGGCCAAGACCGGCCAGAAGATCGGCTGATCCCGATGGCGGCGCCCGGCATCGAGGCGATCGCCTCTGAAGTCCTCGCCACCCTTGATTCGAAACGCCAGGTCGAACCGTTTACGGCGCGGTTCGACCACTTCGGCAGTGACGACGCCTACAGGGTAGCCACGGCACTGCGCAACATGCGCATTGCTCGCGGCGAAAAACCCGTCGGTCGCAAGATCGGCTTCACCAACCGAAACATCTGGACCGAATATGCCGTCGACCGGCCGCTGTGGGGTTACGTCTACGAGACAACGCTGCACGACATCCATTCGGGAAGCACCATAAAAGCCTCGCATCTGCCGGAACCGCGCATCGAACCGGAGATCGTACTTGGCCTCGGTCGCGACATCGAACCCGAAACGACCTTGCCGGAACTGGCGAAATCGGTCGAGTGGGTGGCGCACGGCTTCGAGGTCGTGCAGTCCATCTATCCCGGCTGGCGCTTTGGGGTCGCCGACTGCATCGCCGATGGCGGCCTGCATGGCGCGCTGTTCGTCGGGCCGAAACTCCAGGTCAACGACCATGCAGGACTGGCTGTCGCATTGTCCGGTCTCACGGTCGCACTCTCGCGCAATGGCGAGACCGTTGACAATGGTCGTGGCGCCAACGTGCTCGATGGTCCCATCCAGGCGCTCGGCCATCTGGTGGGCGTGCTAGCTGCGGATAGTTTCAATCTGTCGCTTCGCAAAGGCGAGGTGATCACGACCGGCACGCTGACGCGCGCCTTTCCGATCGCGCCGGGCGAACGCTGGTCAACGACGCTCAATGGTTTCGACCTGCCGGGATTGTCGGTCGAGATTGTTTGAGGAAACATGCGCAAGAGCGAAGTCCGACCGGGAGGACTACCAATCCTCATAGGCGGGGCAGGATGCATCGTCTGTCCTGGTGAGCAGGAATTCGCGATCGTCGGCGCCGGCTTCGAGGTCGATTGAATCCTCCTCGTCGCAGCCATCCGTCATTCTCAAGCGGCCATTTTCGCTGAGGCCGAGCAGGACCTTGTCCGGCGGGCGGTTGGTCAGCACAAAGCCGCCGCCGTCGCAGTCGACACCGCAGGAGATCTTGCCGCCGTAGAGCGTGCATTCGCCGATGGAGGTCAGCTGCTTGCCCTGGCCGCGCAACCGCGCCAGCACCTCGAAATAATAGTTGCGTTGGCCTTCCGGCGTGTTTTCGTCGGGGTCGTGGCGATAGTAGGCAAGGCGGAATTGGATCTCGGTTACTTTTTGCTTCGGATGCGAATTGAGGTGCGCGGCATCGTAGCGCCTGGAATAACACACGCGCCGCCCCACTTCGGGCGGCAGGATGTTCGCCAGCTCGCCCTCCTTGCCCGGCTCCACCGGTTGGGCCACCACCGGAGCGGGCACCGCCACACAGAGAAGCCCAGCGACCAACGCTTGCCGACATAATCTGCTCATATCGCCCTCGCACCCGGATCCCAGCGCTTAAAGGCAGGTTACCGCGCCGGCGGCGCTGCGCAAAGCCTGTCCCCTCCATCCAACGCGCCAGCCAATAAACTTCGATGAAAATTTTCGTCGAACCCCCGGCTGCCTCTTGAGCACCCATCAACCATGCGGGCGGGCGGCGCTACCATCGCCCGGCGCTACGGGATAAGGCGCTAAGGGATATTCAGGCGACGGCTGGGGGCAGCTTGCTTGAGGAGTCACGATGCAATCGAATTTTGCCGCTGCCCGCGCCTTGCTTGAGCGCGCTCAAGAGATGCTCATTGGCGACGACGAAAAGTCCGTCAAACTGCGCGAAGCGCTCGACATGCTGATCGAGGCAGCGCTAACCGCCGAACACAGCCAGCCGGCCGTGGCCGGCAATGTCGTCAGCTTCCCCGGCAAACGATTGGCCAGGCGGTAAATGAGCTCGCCCGCTATAGCGGTTGCGTTCTCTCAGAACCGCTAGCTCGCTCTAACTATTTGTTTTGCCGTATTTATGCGGCTCCCAACGATTCCATTTGGCTGCAAATGCTCTTAGGGCAGCGAACGCTCGACCGGGATCGCCTCCGGGACGAATGTCGAATCGGGATTGCCCGCGAGCCCCTCCACGGTGTGCTGCTGCAGGCGAGCGGTGACGTCGGCCGGTTCGCCGTCCAGCGCTTCCGCGGCAATAGGCTTTCCGATAGTGATCGAGAAGGCTCGGCCTTTTTTGTTCAGGAGTTCGTGGAACACCGTCATGTCGCGCAGTTCGGTCGAATATTTCGACAGGAAATAGAAAAGCCCGGAGTTGCGCGCGGTGATGCGGGCCGGCACCACCGGATAGCGATAGCGCCGCGCCAGTGACACCAGCGAAGTCTGCCACGGCCGCTCGGTGAGGACGCCTTCGTGCCAATAGGCGATGCGACCGGACGGAAACAGGACGATCGCTTTGCCGGCGTGGAAAGCGCGCGCCACCAGCTCCAGCGTCTCGCGGCTCTTGGCATGCGATTTCTCGCGCTGCCGCCATTCGACGGGAATGATGAGGTCGGCAAAGCGCGGCGCCACCCGCTGTGCGTCGCGGTTGGCGAAGATCGCCATGTCGGGGCGCACATTCTTCAGCATGTCGAACACCGCAACGCCGTCGGCGATACCGGTCGGATGACTTGGCGCCAGGATGAACCCGGTCTTTTCGGGCAGGTTTTCGATGCCGTGAACGGTAACGTCGAGCGATAGCAGCGCGGAGAGATAGGACATCGCGTCCCAGCCCGACATTTCTGCGATGTCGTCGGCCATTTCGACCGCCTGGCGGTAGTGGAGGAAACGCAGCAAAAGCGGCCGCATGACCGGCCACAACGGGTGACGCGACAGCTCAATGGAGCGTTCGGCGATCATCTGGTCGATGATGTGGGAATTGGCATCGACGCTCACGCCGCGAAACCACCGCGCGCCGAGAGTTTCCGTGAAGCTGGACAGCGTCGTCCGAGAATCCATGGGTTCCACTCCGTTAGGCGCTGTGTGGCCGAAACCTGTGACGCAGTAATGACACGAGAGCGTACAACGAAACCGCCGCGAACCTCGTTCCTTTTACGGCGCTACCTGCCTGCCAGCCTTTCGATATCCTGGGCGATGGCAAGACGCAGAAGTTCGGCAAGTTCCCGCGCCGCACGGTTCTCGGCGTCGCGCACCGCCCGGAGATTGGCGAATTCCTGGCGCGGCGCATCGTAGGGGGACGAGACCTGCCGCCTGCCGGCCGCCACCTGCGTGCCGCCCTTGCTGAGCGTATAGCTCGAGAAGACCGTCACGGTGCCGGCTGTCGGCTCGTCTTCGTCGCCGACCTGGATGATGGCCGACGCTTCGTTGATCGCGGTAACGCCGAGATCGAGCGAATAGACCGGGTTAGTCGGCTGGCCTTTGCCGCCATTGAACAGGAAGATCAGGTGATTGCGGACTTCCTGGCCGTAGCGGGTCACCGCCGGCTTGATGGCGATCGACGACAGCGCCGCAGTGGTGGCAGCACCGGGCGCCGTGGAGGATGCCGGAGCATACATCGGCCGCACGGTGCAGGCAGACGCCAGCACCAGGCAGGAAATCAGCAAGGGCCGGAGGAAACGGTTCACGGGATGGAATTTCCGCTCAGGCAACGACATTCACGATTCTCTGCAGGACGACGATCACCTTGCGCGGAGGCTTGCCGTCCAGCGCCTTCTGAACGAAGTCGAGAGCGAGCACCGCTTTTTCCACCGTACCTTGGTCTGCGTCGCGGGCAATTGTCAAATCGCCCCGTTTCTTGCCATTGATCTGCACGGGGTAGATCACATCGTTGTCGACAGTCAGCGCCGGATCGAACTCCGGCCAGCGCTGATTCGCCACGAAACCCTCGCCGCCGAGGGCCGACCAGCACTCCTCGGCGAGGTGCGGCATCATCGGCGCGATCATCAGGACCAGCATCTCGATGGCCTGGCGCAGCGCTGACGCGTCGGCCGCTTTGGCTTTGCCCCCGGTGAGCGCAGAAGCAGGCGGCTGGACGGTGTTGATCAGCTCGTAAAGACGCGCGACGGCCTTGTTGAACGACAGCCTGCCGATATCCTCGCCGACTGCCTTGACCGTCTTGTGCGCCGCTTTGGAGAGCGCGCCTGCCTCGCCTTCGCTGGCGGCTTTCGCCGCGACGCCGTGCAGCGCCGGGGCGGTTTCGGAAACCAGACGCCAGACGCGCTGCACGAAGCGATGAGCGCCCTCGACGCCGGCTTCGGTCCAGATGACGTCGCGCTCCGGCGGCGAGTCCGACAGCATGAACCAGCGCGCCGTGTCGGCGCCGTAGCTGGCCAGGATGTCGTCGGGATCGACGACATTCTTCTTCGACTTCGACATCTTCTCGATCGGGCCAATATCGACCGGGCTGCCATCGGCGATCAGCGTGGCGCTGCGCTTGCCGTCGACGTCCTCGATCTTCACCTCGACCGGCTGCACCCAGCGCGCATTCGGGCCGCTGCCGAGGCGATAGGTCTCGTGGACGACCATCCCTTGCGTGAACATGCCTTCGAACGGCTCCTTCACCGTGGTGAGATGCCCGGTGACCTTCATCGCCCGCGTGAAGAAACGCGAATAGAGCAGGTGCAGGATCGCGTGCTCAATGCCGCCGATATACTGGTTGACCGGCATCCAGCCGTTCGGTCCGTCGGCATAGTTCGGCGTCGTCGGGCTTTCCTGGTTCCACGGATCGGTGAACCGGGCGAAATACCAGGACGAATCGACGAACGTGTCCATCGTGTCGGTGTCGCGCTTTGCCGGTTTTCCACATTGTGGGCAATCGACATGCTTCCACGTCGGATGATGGTCGAGGGGATTGCCGGGCTTGTCGAAACTGACCTCGGCCGGCAGCTCAACCGGCAGCTGGTCGGCCGGCACTGGCACCGCGCCGCAGGCTTCACAATGGATGACAGGGATCGGGCAGCCCCAGTAGCGCTGGCGCGAGATCAGCCAGTCGCGCAGCCGGAACTGCACCTTGCGCTCGCCCTGCGGGCGATTGCCGACGGTGACGCCGGACAGCCGCGTCGCCACCTCGTCGAAAGCCCGCTTCGGCGCCATGCCATCGAGGAAGCGCGAATTGATCATCACGCCGTCGTCGACATAGGCCTCGTCGATGATCTGGAAGGTCTTGGCGTCGCCGCCTTCCGGCATCACCACCGGGACCACCGACAGGCCGTATTTGTTGGCGAAGTCGAGGTCGCGCTGGTCGCCCGACGGGCAGCCGAAGATGGCGCCGGTGCCGTAGTCCATCAGCACGAAATTGGCCACGTAGACAGGCAGCGTCCAGCTGTCGTCGAACGGATGAACGACGCGGATGCCGGTGTCGAAGCCCTTCTTCTCGGCCGTTTCCAGTTCTGCGGCCGACGTGCCCATGTGGCTGATATCTTCGATGAACGCCGCCAGTGCCGGGTTGTTCTCCGCCGCCTTCTTGGCCAGCGGATGATCGGCGGCGACCGCCATGAAGGATGCGCCGAAGATCGTGTCTGGACGCGTCGTGTAGACTTCGAGCTCCGTCTCGCCCTGTGGCGCGGTTGCCTCGGCCAGCCGCCAGCGGATCAGCAGGCCTTCAGACCGGCCGATCCAGTTTGCCTGCATGACGCGGACCTTTTCTGGCCATTTGTCGAGCGTGTCCAGGCTGTCGAGCAGGTCCTGAGACATGGATGTGATCTTGAAGAACCATTGCGTCAGATCGCGCTGTTCGACCAGTGCGCCGGACCGCCAGCCGCGGCCGTCGATGACCTGCTCGTTGGCGAGCACGGTCATGTCTTCCGGATCCCAGTTCACCTTCGCAGACTTGCGCTCGACCAGGCCGGCGCGCCAGAAGTCCAGAAACATCTTCTGCTGGTGCTTGTAGTAGCTGGGGTCGCAGGTGGCGAATTCGCGCGCCCAGTCGAGCGACAGGCCCATCGTCTTGAGCTGCGCCTTCATGGTGGCGATGTTGGCGTAGGTCCAGTCGCGCGGATTGACCTTGTTGTCGCGCGCGGCGTTTTCAGCCGGCAGGCCGAAAGCGTCCCAGCCCATCGGGTGCAGCACGTTGTAGCCCATGGCGCGGCGCCAGCGGGCCACCACGTCGCCCATCGTGTAGTTGCGCACATGCCCGATATGAATGCGGCCCGACGGATACGGGAACATCTCCAGCACGTAGTATTTCGGGCGCGGGTCGTCGTTCTTCGTCTCGAAGAGCTTTGCCTCGTCCCACGCCTTCTGCCATTTCGGTTCGGATGCGCGGGGATTGTATCGTTCGGTTGCCATGCCCGGTATTTCGCCTATGAAGAATGCGGGAGACGTTCACCATGGTTTGCCGGACCCGTCAACACCATGTACGGGCAAGTCCATGCGGAATAAGGCGGTTTGAGGCATGAGCGAGGCGGTTCAGCGGTTGCAGGAAGTGCGGCGCAAGATCGCCGTCGCCGAACAGGAAGCCCTGCGCGAAACCGGCGACGTGACGCTCGTCGCCGTCTCGAAAACCTTCTCGGCCGACGAAATCAGGCCGGTGATCGAGGCCGGCCAGCGGGTTTTCGGCGAAAACCGCGTGCAGGAAGCGCAGGCGAAATGGCCGGCGCTGAAGGCCGCCTTCCCCAATCTCGAACTGCATCTGATCGGCCCGCTGCAATCCAACAAGGCGAGGGAAGCAGTCGCGCTGTTCGACGTGATCGAGACGGTGGATCGGGAAAAGATCGCGGCCGCACTTGCCGCGGAGATGAAAAAGCAGGGCAAGGCGCCGAGGCTCTATGTCCAGGTGAACACCGGTTCAGAACCGCAGAAAGCGGGCATCGAGCCGCGCGAGGCTCTTGCCTTTGTCAAGCGCTGCCGCGATGTCTACGGCCTCGTCATCGAGGGGCTGATGTGCATTCCGCCGGCCGAGGAGAACCCGGGGCCGCATTTCGCGCTGCTCGAAAAGCTGTCGCTGGAAGTCGGCGTCGACAAGCTCTCGATGGGGATGTCGGGCGACTACGAACTGGCGGTGCGTTTCGGCGCGAGTTCGGTAAGGGTAGGCTCGGCGATCTTCGGTAGCCGTTGAACGAAACGGCGCCCGATGCTATATAGCTAGCCAAGCTAGCTAGGTTGAAATCGATGAACTGGCATTTACAGGACGCCAAGAACAATTTTTCCAAGGTCGTGCAGAAGGCGATGACCGAGGGGCCACAAACTGTGACATTGCGAGGCAAGCGGGCTGCGGTCGTCATTGCGGCAGATGAATTCGACCGCCTGTCGAACCGGAAACCGTCTTTCGTCGAGCATCTGCTTTCTGGACCGGAATGGGACGATGAGTTCGTGGAGGAAGTTAATCGACGCTCCAAGTAGCCAAGCCGTCCCCTGATCGAGTTCTGATGTACCTGTTGGACACAAACATAGTCTCGGATGCTCGAAAGGGTCGCGAACCGGTAACGGCGTGGGTCGGCAATCAGACCTCACCCACGCTTTTCCTCAGCGTTGTGACGCTGGGCGAAATTTCCCGGGGTATCAGGGTCAAGCGACGGCGCGACCCAACATCGGCTCAACACATCGCTGACTGGCTTGAGCGGACGCGCGTGGTGTTTGCCGAACGCGTCCTCGATGTGACCGAGGACATCGCAATCGAATGGGGGCGACTTTCGGCTTCCACAACGCGTGGCGAAGCTGACGGCTTGATCGCCGCGACCGCTTTGATTCACAGCCTGACACTCGTCACCCGCAACGTCGCCGATTTTGCCGACACCGGCGTCAGCCTGTTCAATCCCTGGGGCGACTGACCCGTCCGCCTGCTCGCCTTACAGCCTCACATTCTCGACCAGGAAATCCAGAAAGGCCCGCACCCGGGCCGGCAAATGCTTGCCCTGGCCGACATAGACCGCGTGGACCGGCTCGTCGTCGTCCAGGTTGAACTCTTCCAGCAGCGGGACCAGCCGCCCCGCCGCGATGTCCGGACCGATATGCCACAGCGCGTGCCGGGCGATGCCGCCTCCGGCGAGCGCCATCAACCGCATTGATTCGCCGTCGCTGACCAGCGTTGGGCTGGACGGCATGATGCTGATCTTCTCTCCTTCCGGGCCGGTGAAATACCAACCTTCGACATGGCGCGCGAAGCAGAAACCGAGCACCGCATGGCGGTGAAGATCAGCGGGCGCCAGCGGCATGCCGTGCCTGGCAAGATAATCCGGCGCGGCGACCACAACCATCCGGCTTTGTCCGAGCTTGCGGGCGACCAGGCTCGATTCGGCAAGCGGACCGGCGCGGATAGCCAGATCCGCCCGTTCCTCCAGAAGGTCGACGACGCGGTCGGTGAGCGAGAGGTCGATGGAAATTTCGGGATTGAGCTCCAGGAATTTCGGAATCAGCGGGATCAACACATGCTGGCCGAACGGCACCAGGCAGTTGACACGCAGCCGTCCGCGCGGTGCCGCACCCTGTGCTGCCTCGCGTTCAGCCGCCGCGATCTCGGCCAGGATACGCAAGCCGCTTTCGTAGAAGGCGACGCCTTCAGCCGTCACCTGCAGCTTGCGGGTGGAACGGCGCAGCAGCCGCGCGCCCAGCCTGTCTTCCAGCCGGGCGATCAGCTTGCTCACCGCCGACGGCGTCATCCGCAGTTCGCGCGCCGCAGCCGAAAAGCTCTGCTCTTCGACGGCACGGACAAAAACTTCGATCTCGCCGGAGCGATTGACGTCGAGACGGCCCATTTGTGAATTCATTTCACAAAAACTGTGCCGGAATCAAGTCTGGTTCACAGCCGGCCAAATTCCGATCTACCGGTGGTGCTGCCCATGCGGCCTTTCGCATCCGGGGAATTTTCATGCCACTTGCTCTCTATGCCCTTACCGCCGGCGCGTTCGGAATCGGGGTCACCGAATTCGTTATCATGGGTCTGCTGCTCGACGTCAGCGCCGATCTCGGCGTCTCGATCTCGGCCGCCGGGATGCTGATTTCCGGCTATGCGCTGGGCGTCGTCGCCGGCGCGCCGCTGCTTGGCGCCTTCGCCGGCAGGATGTCGCGCAAGACGCTGCTTCTGGCGCTGATGGTCGTGTTTACCGTCGGCAACCTCGGCTGTGCGCTGGCGCCCGACTATTGGACACTGATGGCGGCCCGCGTGCTCACCGCATTCGCCCACGCTTCCTTCTTCGGCGTCGGCTCGGTGGTCGCCACGCGCCTGGTGCCGGCGAACAAGAAGGCGTCGGCGATCGCCATCATGTTCACCGGGCTGACAGTGGCCAACATCCTCGGCGTCCCACTGGGCACCTGGCTCGGCCAGGCCTATGGCTGGCGCTCGACCTTCCTTGCGGTGACCCTGGTCGGCCTCGCGGCCATAGCGGTGATCGCGCTTCTGGTGCCGCGCGACGAGCCCGCGAACGATACGCAAGAACGCTCCGGCGGAGCGCTTGGCGTGCTCGGCCGCCGGGCCGTGCTGCTCGGCCTCGCCACGACGGTCCTTTCGTGGATCGGCGTCTTCGCTGGCTTCACCTACATCGCACCGATCCTGACCGAAATCAGCGGCTTTTCCGAGGCGGCGGTCTCGCCGATCCTGCTGGTCTTCGGCGGTGGCCTGGTCGCCGGCAATCTGCTGGGCGGCAAGCTCGCTGACAGGCGCCTGGCGCCGACCATGCTCGGCAGCCTGTTGGCGCTCGCCGCGGTGCTGTTCGCAATGACCTTCGCCATCCACAGCAAGGTGCTGGCGGTTGTCGCCATCGGCCTGTTCGGCGCGACCGCCTTCGCCACCGTTGCGCCACTGCAGATGTGGGTGCTGCAAAAGGCCGAAGGCGCCGGTCAGGGCCTTGCCTCGTCGTTCAACATCGCCGCGTTCAACCTCGGCAATGCGATCGGCGCCTGGCTCGGCGGCTTGGTCATCGACCGCGGCGCCGGCCTCGGCGCCATTCCCCCGGTCGCGGCGGTTGTGCCGCTGGTTGCACTTGCCGTCGCCCTGCTGGCGCTGCGCCTGGAAAAGCATGGCGGCGAGCTCGCGCCGACCGCCTGCCCCGCCGCCGCCGAATGATCATCGAAAACCCAGGAGAAGAACCATGGAATACAGACGTCTCGGTGCATCCGGCCTGAAGGTGCCGGCTTTGAGCTTCGGTGCGGGAACATTCGGCGGATCCGGCCCGCTGTTCAGCCATTGGGGCACCAGCGATGCCGACGAGGCCCGCCGGCTGGTCGACATCTGCCTGGAAGCAGGCGTCAATCTTTTCGACACCGCCGATGTTTATTCGAGCGGCGCGTCGGAGGAGGTGCTCGGCGAGGCCATCAAGGGCCGCCGCGACCAGGTGCTTATCTCCACCAAGACCTCACTGCCGATGGGCGACGGACCAGCCGATTGGGGCTCCTCCCGATCCCGGCTGATCAAGGCGGTGGAAGATGCGCTTCGGCGCATGGGCACCGACTATATCGACCTCCTGCAACTGCACGCCTTTGACGCCGGCACACCAGTCGAGGAAGTCCTTTCCACGCTCGACGGCCTCGTGCAGGCCGGCAAGCTGCGCTATGTCGGGGTCTCGAATTTTTCCGGCTGGCATCTGATGAAGTCGCTGGCCGCCGCCGACGAGCATGGCTGGTCGCGCTATATCGCGCATCAGGTCTATTATTCACTGGTCGGGCGCGACTACGAGTGGGAGCTGATGCCGCTCGGTCTCGACCAGGGCGTCGGCGCGCTGGTGTGGAGCCCGCTGGGCTGGGGTCGGCTGACCGGCAAGATCCGCCGCGGAAAGTCGCTGCCGCAAGGCAGCCGCCTGCACGATACCGCAAGCTTCGGCCCGCCGGTCGACGACGAACACCTCTACAATGTGGTGGACGCGCTGGATGCCGTGGCCGAGGAGACCGGCAAGACCGTGCCGCAGATCGCCATTAACTGGCTGTTGCGGCGTCCGACCGTGTCGTCGGTGATCATCGGCGCGCGCAACGAGGAGCAGTTGCGGCAGAACCTCGGCGCCGTCGGCTGGTCGCTGACTGACGAACAGGTCAAGAAGCTGGACGCCGCGAGCGAGGTGACGGCGCCTTACCCCTACTTCCCTTACCGCAGGCAGGAAGGCTTCGCCCGGCTCAACCCGCCGGCGGTGTGAACCGGACAAGCAAAAGGCCGAAGTTTTCTTCGGAGCCGAAGTTTTCTTCGGCCTTTTTCATTGACCATGCCGGGATAACTATTCCACGGCGACGATCTTGCCGGCTTCCCACTTGAACAGCGAGAAGCTCGGGGAGCTAAGGTCTCCGTTCTCGTCATAAGTCAGTTTGCCGATCGCGGTGGCGATGGGCTCGCCGGACTTCAGCGCGGTCGCCACGGCTGTCGCATCCTCGGCGCTTCCGGCCTTCTCGATGCCGGCCTTCAGCACCTCGACGGCGGCGAAGGCGTTGAGCGTGAAAGCCTCAGGCGGGATCCCCTTTTCGCCCAGCACCTTCACGGCATTGGCCGAGTCCGGGTTCTTCAGCGCGTCGGTCGCGTTGGTGAAGATGGTGCCGGCGGCAGCCTCGTTGCCGATGGCCCAGAATTCGCTGTTGGAGAGCCCCTCGCCGCCGATGATCGTCGCATTGACGGAGACGTCGCGCAGCTGGCGGGCGAGTAGGCCGCCTTCCGGGTGGTAGCCGCCGAAATAGATCACGTCGACATTCTCGGACTTGATGCGGGTGACGAGAGCGGAAAAGTCCTTCTCGCCCGGCGTCAGCGCGCTTTCCAGCACTTCGGTGACACCGCCGGCGTTGAGCGCCGCCTTGAAGGCATTGGCCAGGCCCATGCCATAAGTGCCCTTGTCGTTGATGATGGCGATCCGCTTGTCCTTGAGGGTCTTCAGCACATAGTCTGCCGCGACTTCGGCCTGCTGGTCGTCGCGGCCGCAGGTCCTGAGAACATTGGTCAGGCCACGGGACGTCAGGTCCGGCGCAGTCGCCGTCGGCGTCACCATCAGCACGCCGTTTTCGGCGAACACGTCCGAAGCGGGAATGGCAACGCCCGAGGTCACCGGGCCGACGACGAAGCGAACGCCCTCGCCGACCAGCTTGTTGGCGGCCGAAACGCCCTGCTTGGGATCACCGGCATCGTCGGCAAGCGTCAGCACGATCTTTTCGCCAAGGATGCCGCCATTCTTGTTGATTGCATCGACGGCCGCCTCGGCGCCGTTCTTGACCTGATCGCCATAGGCGGCGACGGGGCCGGTCAGCGGCGCGACAAGGCCGATGGCGATGTCGGCCTGCGCGGCCGGGGTGAAAGCGAAGGAAACCGCAAGGGCGGCCCCCAGCAGGGTTTTGTTGGTCATCATCGTACTCCTCAAGCGTCGAACCCGCGCGGGGTCCGCTGAAGGCTCAGGGAATACGCTTGCCCGCCTGCCAAGGCAAAACGATTGCTTTGGGCCAGAGGCCCGTGTGGCTTTGCTACCCGGACGTCAGTGCAGCAGAAGTTCGCCGCTGACGTTACGCCATTCCGTTGGAGAAATCAGCTTCTTGTGCGTATAGGCGACCGAGTGGAGCGGCCCGTCGAGCTTGGCCTGCCAGAACTCGATGAAGCGGTAGAGTGCCGGGAATTTCGGCGCCAGGTCGTAGTGCTGCCAGATGAAGGTCTGCAGCACATGCGGGTGGTCGGGCATGTGGTAAAGGATTTGCGCGGTGGTAAGACCGTAACCCTTCAGCATCAGTTCGAATTCGGCATGGTCGCGCATGGCCTTCCTTTCGGCGCCGGTTGTCTCCTCCACGAGACGAAGTGTGCGCTCCGATTGTTAACCGACTGTTGCGATCCGCCAAGTCAAACTTTCGGATTATAAAGTGAAATCAATAGTTTGGCAGCCGCTGCCGGCGAGTGCTGGTAGACCCTCACATTGGAGGTGCGGCATGCCGCCACGCGAATCCAACGTCTAATATTGTGGTCGGCGGCCAAATGATAATAAATGCCGGCGAAATCGCCCCTGGCGATGCGACTTCGAGCGGCCCCGGAAGGGTCGCCGGCCCAGAAAATTCGGGAGGAATGCCAGAAATGTCCGAGGTCCAGATTCACCGCGTCCAGCCGGCGTGGAAAAAAGACGCGCTCATCGACAACGACACCTACCTCAAATGGTACAAGGAGAGCGTCAAAAACCCGGAGAAGTTCTGGGCCAAGCACGGCAAGCGCATCGACTGGTTCAAGCCCTACACCAAGGTCAAGAACACGTCCTTCGACGGCAAAGTGTCGATCAAGTGGTTCGAGGACGGCCTGACCAACGTCTCCTACAACTGCATCGACCGCCACCTGAAGAAGCGCGGCAACCAGACCGCCATCATCTGGGAAGGCGACAACCCCTACGACGACAAGAAAATCACCTACAACGAGCTTTACGAGCATGTCTGCCGCCTCGCCAATGTGCTGAAGAAGCACGGCGTCAAGAAGGGCGACCGCGTCACCATCTACATGCCGATGATCCCGGAGGCGGCCTACGCGATGCTTGCCTGCACCCGCATCGGCGCGATCCATTCCATCGTCTTCGGCGGCTTCTCGCCGGATGCGCTGGCCGGCCGCATCGACGACTGCAAGTCGACCTTCGTCATCACCGCCGACGAGGGCCTGCGCGGCGGCAAGACGATCCCGCTGAAGGAAAACACCGACCAGGCGATCGACATCGCCGCGCGCGCCGGCACCACGGTCGACAAGGTGATCGTGGTGCGCCGCACCGGCGGCAAGATCGGCTGGGCGGAGGGCCGCGACCTCTGGTACCACGACGAGGTGGCGACCGTTAAGGCCGAGTGCAAGCCGGAAAAGATGAAGGCCGAGGACCCGCTGTTCATCCTCTACACGTCAGGCTCGACCGGCAAGCCGAAGGGCGTGCTGCACACCACCGGCGGCTATCTCGTCTATGCCTCGATGACCCACCAATATGTCTTCGACTACCATGACGACGACATCTACTGGTGCACCGCCGATGTCGGCTGGGTGACCGGGCACTCCTACATCGTCTACGGGCCGCTGGCCAACGGCGCCATCACGCTGATGTTCGAGGGGGTGCCGAACTACCCCTCGCCGGCCCGCTTCTGGGAAGTCGTCGACAAGCACAAGGTCAACATCTTCTACACCGCGCCGACCGCCATCCGCGCCCTGATGGGCGCCGGCGACGCGCATGTGAAGAAGACCTCGCGCAAAAGCCTGCGGGTGCTGGGCTCGGTCGGCGAGCCGATCAACCCGGAAGCCTGGGAATGGTATTTCAACGTCGTCGGCAACAAGAAGGTGCCGATCGTCGATACCTGGTGGCAGACCGAGACCGGCGGCATCTTGATCACGCCGCTGCCCGGCGCCACCGACCTCAAGGCAGGTTCGGCGACGCGACCTTTCTTTGGCGTCCAGCCGCAGCTGGTCGACGGCGAGGGCAAGGTGCTGGAGGGTGCGGCAGACGGCAACCTTTGCATAGTCGATAGTTGGCCGGGTCAGATGCGCACCGTCTACGGCGACCACGAGCGTTTCATCCAGACCTATTTCTCCACCTACAAGGGCAAATATTTCACCGGCGACGGCTGCCGGCGCGACAGTGACGGCTATTACTGGATCACCGGCCGCGTCGACGACGTCATCAACGTGTCAGGCCACCGCATGGGCACGGCCGAGGTGGAATCCGCGCTTGTCAGCCACGACAAGGTGTCGGAGGCCGCCGTCGTCGGCTATCCGCACGACATCAAGGGCCAGGGCATCTACTGCTACGTCACGCTGATGGCCGGCGAGGTGTGGTCGGACGACCTGCACAAGGAACTGATCGCGCATGTGCGCAAGCAGATCGGCGCGATCGCCTCGCCCGACAAGATCCAGTTCGCGCCTGGCCTGCCGAAAACCCGCTCCGGCAAGATCATGCGCCGCATCCTGCGCAAGATCGCCGAGGACGACTTTTCGGCGCTGGGCGACACCTCGACACTCGCCGATCCGGCCGTCGTCGACGACCTGATCGCAAACCGCCAGAACAAGAAGGCATAGGCGCAGCGCTATTGGCACGGCCGGGAGAATCGATTGTCCGGGCCGTGCCGACAATCCTCACGGCCCGCGGTTCGTCTATAGTTCGGTCGCTTTGAGGTATGGACGGGAACGCCGGCCAGGAGCCCCCGATGAATTTGAAGCAGATTGCGATCGTGGCCGCGCTCGCAAGCGTAACAACATTCGTAGGCGTCTTCCCCGTGGAGGCGGCCCGCGCCGTCGTTACCGGAAACGCCAGTGTGCGTTCAGGACCCAGCACCCAGTACCGCAAAGTTGGACGTTTGCGCACTGGCGACAGGGTCAACGTTACCCGCTGCGCGCCTTCCCGCCGCTGGTGCCATGTCCAGTCGCGGCGCGCTCCTCACGGCTGGGTCAGTTCGCGGTATCTGGACCGCATCCGCGGCGGCTCCTACCGGCCAGGGAGCATTTGCTTCTACGGCGCCCGTGGCCAAATTTGCCTGAACCGCTAGACGTTGAAGCTCGACGCTTCGCGCGAGCCGAAGCCAGGTCACTCTGGCCGCGCCAAGTGGCCCAAGCCGACCTATTCCGCAATTTCCAAGCGAACAACCCTAATGTAGAGCTCCCGAACATCGCGGTCCACCTTGCCTACTAGCCGGACGGGGGTCTTGGATGTCACTTTGCGATTTCGCCAGAGATGCCGATTGATTGCAGCGCGCATCTCGCCGGTTGTGTCGCGAAACGTGTAGTAGGTCCCGCGAAGGTGCCTGACCACGAACCCCTCGAGGGTCACGTCCTGGCCCCGGCGCGCAGTCTGTGCCTGCTCAACCGTGCTGAGATGCCTGGAACTGCTCGGCCCCACAAACTGTCCGTAAGCACTGGTTGCGACAAAAGCGGACAGGAAAAGCGTTACAACAATTCTCTTCATTGCCCATGCTCCAACGTTGGTGCTCATAACGGCACAGTGGCTGGGATTGCGCAGCCCTTCCCGCGCAAGCGAACGCGTTGATCGACTGTTGCATCTCTTAGCGCCAGGGGCGGACTGTTGCGCGCCATCGCAGATGTTAGGCGGCGGTCAGTTAGACCTCAGCGTTCAGAATGTCCTCGATAAGTATTGGCAACTTCCGAATCCGCGTCCCTGTCGCATGAAAGACCGCATTTGCGATGGCTGGCGCGGTGCCCACCAGTGCAATCTCGCCAAGCCCCTTGACGCCAAGCGGATTCACATGAGGGTCGACCTCTTCCGCAAACAGCACCTCCAGCTTTGGAATGTCGAGATTAACAGGAACGAGATAATCAGCCATGTGAGCGTTGACCGGTCGCCCATCGCGTGCATCCAGTACGGTTCGTTCCATCAAAGCCATGCCCATGCCTCCGATCATGCCGCCCGTGCATTGGCTTTTGGCAAGCAGGGGATTTACGACCCGCCCAATCCCATATGCGCCGACAAGTCGGCGCACCCTGATGGTGCCGACGTCGGGGTCGATGGCAACTTCAGCAAAAACCGCGCCGAAGGAGTGCATCGAATATTTTTCGGCAATTTCCGGATCGCGTTTAGCCGAACCGTCAGCTTCAATCGGGTTGCCGGCCTTTGTCAGGATGTCCCGGTAGGAGAGCCCCGGCGAAGTATCTCCTCGCCGACGCAGCCTCCCTTCCGCCCATTCGACAGCCTCCATCGAGGCTCCAAAGACAGGCGAACCCTGATCAGCTATCGCGCGTTTGGCGGCCTCTAACTTCGCCTCCAGACAGGCCGCGCGAATTGCGGATCCGACAGAAGCCATGGTCCAGGAGCCGCCGTGGGATGGCGTTGGCGGGTAAGCCGTTGTGCCCAGCCGGAACCTCACCTGTTCCGGCGGCAACCCCAGGAATTCGGCAGCTACCTGCGTCATGGACGTGTATGTGCCTGGCCCCATGTCGCTGGCAGCTGCTTCGACCTCGGCCGTTCCGTCGACCAGGATGCGTACCCTGGCGCTCGCGGGCGCATGGAAAGCAGGATATGTCGCGGTCGCCGTACCCATGCCGATCAGCAGGCGTCCGTCGCGCATCGAGCGAGGATCGCTAGTCCTTTGCGCCCAACCAATGCGCTCGGCGCCAAGTTCGTAGCACTCGATCAGCGAGCGGCTCGAGAACGGTTTGTTTTCAGCCTCATCGATCTTCGGCTCGTTGCGGCGGCGAAGTTCGATTGGATCGATACCGAGCTCGTAGGACAGCTCGTCGATGGCGCTTTCGAGTGCAAAGATGCCGCTTGCTTCGCCCGGGCCGCGCATATGGTTGGGCGTGCCCGTATCGAGTTGCGCCAGGCGATACTGGGTGCGCACGTTCGGACAGGAATACAAATAGTCGGTGACGGCGGTCAGGGCCTCACTGAACTGTTCATAGCGGCTTGTCTCTCCGGTTCCCTCATGGATCACACCTGTAAGCTTGCCATCGGCGCTGGCACCAAGTGCAACCCTCTGAAGCGAACGCGGCCGATGGCCGGTGGTGAAGAACATCTGCTTGCGGGTGAGTACAAGTTTGACGGGCTCGCCGACATGACGCGCAGCGAGCGCAGCAAGCGTCACGTGCGGCCACGTTCTCAGGCTCGTGCCAAAAGCGCCACCAATGAAGGGACAGATGACCTCGACGTTCTCGGTTGGCAGGCCGAAAACCGCAGCGATCTCGGCCTGCTCATTGACGAGAAACTGGCTCTTGCTCCACAGCGTCAGTCGATTGCCGTTCCAGGCGGCGACCGTCGCATGCGGCTCCATCGGATTGTGGTTTTCACGGGCGATGTCATAGATTTCGTCGACCTTGAAGGCCGCATCCGCCACGGCGGCATCGGCATTGCCCCGCGATCTGTCCGCCCCGGCTCCCGGAACGGTTCTGGCTACCTGCGGATCCGCGTGATCGACGACGGGTTGACGCGTGTCATAGCTGACGCGCAGTGCAGCGGCGGCGCGTTCGGCATGGTCGATGGAATCCGCCACGACGATGGCGACAGGCTGCCCGTAGAAAAGCACGCTGTCGTCTTGCAGTACATGGAGCCGCTCGCCCACCGCAGGATCGATAATTGCCTTGTGGGGCTGATAGGCCAATTTTGGAGCATTGCGATGGGTGATCAGCGCAACGACGCCTGGCATGCGCTCGACCTCGCCGGCTTCGAACCCGACGACGCGGCCGAGGCCGACAGTCGCGCTCACAATGACGGCATAGCGCTGGCCAGGCTGGTTGAAATCGGCGGCATAACGCGCCTGGCCTGTGGTCTTGGTGCGCCCGTCTATACGCGTCAACGGCTGTCCAATGACGTTCGTGTTCATGCTACCTCTCCCGCCATTTCCAGCGCCCGGACGATTGTCCTGGGCAGGAGCGTGACCTTGAAGGCGTTATGGTGCAGCGGCCGGGCGCCCTCAGTCGCCAGTTGTGCGGCTTCCACGAAGGCCTGCCTGTCGGGCTTTCTTCCTGCCAGCGCTGCCTCGCACGCGCGCAGCCGCCAGGGGCGTGTGCCAACCCCGCCGACTGCAATGCGCGCCTCGCGAATGACGCCATCCTCGATTGCGAGTGCGGCTGCGGCCGATACCAAGGCGAACTCGTAAGAAGCGCGGTCGCGGACCTTCAGGTAACGCGCGTTGCGCGCATACGGTCCGCCCGGCACGCGCAGTTCGAGGATCAGCTCGCCCGGCAGCAGCGTGTGTTCGAGATGCGGCGTGTCCGCTGGCAGCCTGAAGAGTTCCTCGACCGGGAAGCTGCGTTCGCCTTGCGGACCTCGAACCCGCATGGTGGCGTCGAGTGCCACGAGAGCCACAGCGACATCCGAGGGATGCGTCGCGACGCAATAGTTGCTCGTGCCGAGGATGGCGTGTGCTGCGTTCAGTCCCTCGATCGCGGCGCAGCCTGACCCCGGTGTGCGCTTGTTGCATCCGACATCAAGCATGCGGAAGTATGGACAGCGGACCCGTTGCAACAGGTTCCCGCCCATGGACGCCATGTTGCGCAACTGCGGTGAAGCGCCTTCGATCAGGCTTTCCGCGACCAGCGGCTGCAGACGCTGGACATTGTCGTCAGCGGCGACCTCGGCCATGCGCGCGAGCGCGCCGATGACCAGGTCTTGACCTTCCACACGAATGCCGCCCAACGGCAGTCTATTGATGTCGATGAGGCGCTCGGGGCGCTCAACCTCTTCGCGCATCAGGTCAACGAGTGTCGTGCCGCCGGCAATATAGCGCCCGCCAGCAGCTGCGGCCGCGATAGCTTCTTCGGTGCCGCCGGCTTTCTCCAGCGTGAAAGGAAACATGAATCAGTTCCTCCTGCGCCGCGTCGGCGACTGCTGCGACGATTCCGGGATACGCACCACAGCGGCAAATATTGCCGCTCATCCAGAACTGGATTTCCTCAGCCGATTCCGCGTGACCTTCGGCGATGCAGCCTAGTCCTGACATGATCTGGCCGGGCGTGCAGAAACCGCATTGCAGGCCCTCGTGCTCGACGAAGGCTTGCTGAAGAGGATGAAGCTCGCCGTTCTTTTCCAGCCCTTCGATGGTCTGGATGTCGGCACCATCGTGCATGGACGCCAGTGTCAGGCAGGAGACGATGCGCCTGCCGTCGACGAGAATCGTGCATGCGCCGCAAGCACCCTGATTGCAGCCCTTCTTGGTGCCGGGGAGATCCAGCGTCTCGCGCAGTACGTCGAGCAGCGACTGCCTTGCGTCCAGTTCCAGTTCCTTGGATTCGCCATTGATGATGAGCCTGATTGATCCAACAGGCAGAGCTTCTGTCCCAACCGCGTCGGCTGATAGCGCGTCTCCAGAGGGGATTGCAGCGAGCGACGCAGCGCCGCCACCCAATTGCAGGACAGCTCGCCGTGATAATGGTGAGGAGGCAAGGGTGGAACTCTCGTCCATTCCTGCCTTGCCTGAGGGGGGCAGGTGTCTGTTGGTCATACTCGCCTCCTGGGCGCCTACGTGACGGTACTCGGACCGCAATGCCTTGCGGCTCCCGCTGGACACGCTAGCCGCACATCGCTTGCGAACCAGCGCTCCGAGTGCTGCTTTTTGTACGCCAGTGCTGTCCTGCGAAGGTGGAGCGAGTGCTTCACGCGAGTGTGATAACGTCGCCGGACGTGCTCCTAATGACGGCGCATGCGTCGCCATACCCCCGGGGTGACGTTCACGATCCTGGCAAAGGCGCGTGTGAAGTGGCTCTGGTCAGCAAATCCGCAATGATAGGCAATTTCATCGATTGGCAGCTTGGAGTTCAGGAGCAGTTCCTTTGCGCGCTCGACCCGCTGGATCTTCAGCCATTGCAGCGGCGGTACGCCCACCGCGGACTTGAACGCCCGCGCGAAATGGCTGCGCGACAACCCGCAAGCGTGGGCAAGTGCATCAAGGCCGATCTCCCCATTGAGGTTCGCCATAAGCATGTCCTTTGCCCGGCGCTCCTGCCAGTATGTCAGTCCACCTCGGACCGGCCGCACAACAAATGATTGCGCCGCATAGTTGGCAGTGAGATGAGCGAGAAGCGCCAGGGCGACATGGTCGGAAAAAAGCTGATTGATGGCATTCGGTTGTGCGAAGCTGGGCGCCAGACACTCACCAAGATTTCGGATGACGTCGTCGTGAAACGCCACGCCGCTGGCAGTCCTAAGGGGACCCACCCGTCGCAGACCGTTTTCCTCGTGGAAGCTCTGCAGAGCCTCGCGTGAGATATACATCGAGATGCAGTCCACGTTTCCACGTGTCACCGATGCGTGCTCGTCATTCAGATCCAGAAAAAGGAACTGCCCGCGATGGAGCGGCATCATCGGGGTCGGCACATCGTTGACCCAGTATGGGATCGAAGGCAGAGCGTTTCGCTGCAGGCAAATGAGATAGCCTTCGCGCCTTTCCATACGGATGGGGTGTCCGGCGCCCGGCACATCCCATTGGAGCCGGCTGCCGACGATTTCCGCCAGATGCAAGTAACGCGTGGAGAGGGTTCGCGGCTCTTCGAGTCCGACAAATCTGCCTATGCTGCGGACGATCTCCGTTCCCATCGCACCCTCAAGTTACAAAGGCAAACTCGAAGATTAACGAAGATGATCGGCAACTCAATCTAAATCTCCAACAGGATTAATAGACGACTGAGACACGCCATACCCCATGGCAGGGTGAATGTTCCGCTCCAGGGAACAGCCAAAGCGATCGATCGACCCTGATCAAATACTTCTACGTGCGGAGCTTGTTCGATCACGCTGTTGTCACGCAGCGTAAGGCATCGCAACGTGGATGATGCTCAGATGTACGTGGGCCTTCCTGGCGAGGGCAGTTCACCCGGCCTGGGGCTCTAAAGCGCGCGAACTTGGGTCGCGCGGGGAGGCTTGAGTATGACGCCGCGCCGATTCCAGCGCTGGACTTAAAACGAGCTGGACCAATTGCGTGTTTTAGCGCGCAGACACGTTCGCGCGCCGGCAATTGCACCCGTGCTGGCAGAGCATCAGCTCCGTCCGCACCAAAGCATCGGCTGAGGGCATAAGCCTTATCGAGGCCTAAAACTGCCGTTGCGATGGCAGTAGATCGCCATGAGCGAAGCCGCTATATGGCCCTGACCACGTTCATAGCGGGCAATTTTTTCGTTGAGCGTTCGTACGGGGATGCCGAGCTGCGCAGCCTGGTGCTGCCACCGCAGGATGCGCGCCGCCCTTTCGCCTGCGTCCATACCCCTTTGCCCGATCTTGAAATCGAGACAGTCCGAACGGCGATGGCCAAGTGCTGACAGCCTCGCCGGACCGGCTCGATCCGTGCATGTTCGCCGTCAGGCTGCGGGTGCTCTTGTCAAACCGGCCGCGAGCCCCCATCATATGGTTGTGTTCAACAGATCGAAAGGAGGTGATCCGATGTCGAGTGATTTCGTTTTCCAGAACGTGGCCTCAGCGGATTGCACTTTCGGGAAGCAGTCTTCCCGTTAAGGCGCGAGATGCGCGGCGTATGATCTCGAAGAGGGCATAGCCAGGCCGCGCCATGGACGGAAACACGGAAGGCCGTTTCTCCCTGAGAAACGGCCTTTTCCTTGCCGGCTCTCAGCGGCCGAAGCACAATTTTGACGCCGCGCGGTTGAAGCACTACATCCTGGGCTCGCCGGTCACCGGATCGATCTTGATCTCCACCTTGGCCTTGTCGGCGGTGTAGTAGGTGATGTCGTAATAGCCATCCCTGTCCCAGTCGATCTCGTGGATGTAGCGGAACTGGTCGCGCTGCTCGATCTTGGCGATGATCTCGGAAAGCTTCAGCGATTTGTCGGGCGGCATGGGCTGTGGCTGAGTCTGCGCTACAGCGGGAGCGCTCAAAAGAAGCGCCGTCATGAGAAGTCCGGGGATCGCGTTACGCATGGTTGGCGGCTCCTTCCAGATGTCTGTGCCGCACCCAGAACGAACCAGCCGGCCGGCTGGTTCCGCGATATCATCGGATCGCCGGGCTTAGCCCGGAACCTTTTGCGCGCCCCATACGCGGGCTCAGGCAAGCAGCGGCGTCGTCAGAGTGCGGTCGATTCCACGCTCGGGCGGACAGGCGGGATGGCTGTCCTGCTCATAGGTCCACACCTTGAAGGTGGTGAGCTTGTGCGCACCGAAACTGTGCAGCAGAGGCACGTCTGTGGCGTCGCGGCCGCGTGCCACGACGACGCGACCGATGCGCGGAACGTTGTGGCGGGCGTCGAATGTATACCATTTGCCGCCGAGAAAGGCCTCGAACCAGGCGTTGAAGTCCATCGGCGCGGGATCCGGCGGCACGCCGATATCGCCCAGATAGCCGTTCACGTAGCGGGCTGGAATGTTCATGCAGCGGCACAGCGTGATGGCGAGATGGGCGAAGTCGCGGCAGACACCGACACGCTCGTCATGCGCCTGCGCCGCCGTGCGCGTGGCCCGCGCATAACCATAGCCGAACGACAGTCGGTTGTGGACATAGTCGCAGATCGCCTGCACGCGCACCCAGCCTTGCGGCAGGTGGCCGAACTGGCCCCAGGCGAGATCGGCGAGATGATCCGTCTCGCAGTAGCGGCTGCCAAGCAAGAAGACGAGCGTTTCCGGCGGCAGGTCCTGGATCGGCGTCTCCTGCGCCAGCGTGTTGAGCGGGTCGGGGTCGCCGCTGTCCTCGACCACCGCGTCGTAAAGAATACGCAACCCGCCTTCCGGCGCCATGAAGCGCCTGCAGGCATTGCCGAACCCGTCGCGATAGACGCTGCTTTGCACATGCGGCGAAGTCAGCACCTTGGTCTGGCGCTTGATGTCGTGTTCGCGGTCCGGATTGACATCGAGGAGCGATATGACGGCCATCGGTTGCGAGCACTCGATGGCGATTTCATAGCCGAGCCTGATCAGCATCGCGATACTTTCGATGTTTGATGGAAAAACGTGTTTTCCCACAACGTCAAACCGCCTCCCAGGTTCCACTGCCATCCAAACCGCGCATTGATACGCCGGCGAAACTTTGCGCGTGCAGGGTTTTCATCGGCCGGCCGATGCCATAGGTTCCCCGCAATCCCATCCCATTTCTGAAACGGGAACACATCGCCATCGAAGCGACGGCATTCCCGCGACCTGTGCATCGAGAGGACTTATGTTCAAAAACAAGAAATTCGCGGCCTTCCTCTTCGACATGGATGGCACGGTACTGAACTCCATTCCGGTGGTCGAACGGGTCTGGGGAAGCTGGGCTAAGCGCCATGGCCTCGATGTCGAGGCTTTCCTGAAAACGGTGCACGGCATTCGCGCCATCGACACGATCAACCGGCTCGGCCTTCCCGGCGTCGATGCGCAGAAAGAAGCGCTGCAATTGCTGGAGGACGAAATCGCTGACATCGACGGCATCCTTCCGATTCCCGGCGTGCTGCCATTCCTCGCCGCGCTGCCGCTGGAGCGTTGGGCGATCGTCACCTCGGCGCCCCGCGACCTCGCCCTGAAGCGCATGGCCGCAGCTGGCATCCCGTTGCCCCGGACCATGGTCACCGGCGAAGATGTTTCGCACGGCAAGCCGGCGCCTGACTGCTATCTGTTGGGCGCGAAGCGGCTGGGTGTCGACGCCCGCGACTGCCTTGTGTTCGAGGATGCGCCCGCCGGCATCGAGGCTGGACGGGCTGCCGGCGCCGACGTGGTCGTCATCACAGCCACCCACCAGCATCCGGTCGAGACCGAGCATCTGATGATTTCGAGCTACGATGGCATCCGGGCCGTTCCCGACAACCAGGGCCTGATGCTGCTGGCCGCCGAGACCGCCGCCCTAGCCTGCTGATCCCCGGCGGCGCTCGAGATTAAAAATCGCTTGTCAGGCCTTTGACTTCCCAGTCGCCGTAGCGGCCGGGTTCCTTGCCGCCGCGGCCGCCGAGTTCCCTCGGCAGTTCTGCCTCATGTTGCAGATAGGCCTTGCGGCGCGCTTCGGCTTCCTGAAGCGCGCGCCTTGCAGCCGGCGTCAGCGGTTTGCCGTCCGCGGGCTGCGCCTTTTTCTGGTTTTTGGCTTCAGGCATCGGCATACTCGGACTATTATTGAAAGAACGGCACGGCTTTCCCATCATATAGACTGGGTTTTGGACCGGATCGACCCCAAACGTCCGCCCCTATAGCCCGCGCGTCCTTCAGACGCGTAAAGGTCGCTGTAGCACTTTAATTGCTGCATAATTTACCCTTAAACCGATTACGATTTAAGGAATTATGCGTAGACGACAAGGAGCTGACGATGAACGTGATGCGCACCGCCATGCTTTTGGCCTTCATGACCGCCCTCTTCATGGGCGTGGGCTATCTGATCGGCGGATCGGGCGGCATGACGATCGCGTTCCTGATCGCCGCCGGCATGAACCTTTTCAGCTACTGGAACGCCGACAAGATGGTGCTGCGCATGCACCATGCCGTCGAGGTCGACGAGCGCAACGCCCCTGAGTATTACGGCATCGTGCGCGATCTTGCTCAGCGCGCCGGCCTGCCGATGCCGAAGGTCTACCTTATCGACAATCCGCAACCCAACGCGTTCGCCACCGGCCGTAACCCGCAGAACGCGGCGGTGGCCGCCACCACCGGGCTGCTCGACCGGCTGAGCTATGACGAGGTGGCCGGCGTCATGGCGCATGAGCTTGCCCATGTGCAGAACCGCGACACGCTGACCATGACGATCACCGCCACGCTGGCCGGTGCGATTTCCATGCTCGGTAACTTCGCCTTCTTCTTCGGTGGAAACCGCGACAACAACAATCCGCTCGGCTTCATTGGCGTGCTGGTCGCCATGATCGTGGCGCCGCTGGCGGCGATGCTGGTGCAGATGGCGATCAGCCGCACACGCGAATATTCGGCCGACCGGCGCGGCGCCGAAATCTGCGGCAACCCGCTTTCGCTGGCTTCGGCGCTTGACAAGATCGCCCGTAACGTCGAACGCATCCACAACCCCGACGCCGAACGCAATCCGGCGTCCGCGCCCCTCTTCATCATCAATCCCCTTTCCGGCGAGCGTATGGACAATCTTTTCTCAACCCATCCCGACACTGAGAACCGCATCGCCGCCCTACGGGAGATGGCGGGCAGCATGGGCGGTGGCATGCCCAGCCGCACCGCGCCGCGAGCGCCGCAAACGCCGGCGGCCGAACAACCCGCGCCATCCGGCCCGTGGGGCGCTCCGTCGACGCAAGCCAAGAAGCCGGCGCGTCCTGCCGGCAAATGGGGCCGCAATCCCACCGGACCGAAAGGCCCGGCATCGTGACGAAGGCCAAAGTCGCCGGCAGCCCCCCGAGACACCATGGCGCTGCGGTGGCGGAAGACGATCTTCTCGTTCCCGGCCTGCCCGCGCGAAAAGCGGCGGCGAAACTGCTTGCCGCCGTCATCGACGCCAGAACCCCGCTCGACGGTCTGACCGATCATGAACACGGCCACCCGCAGTTTCGCGCGCTGGACATGCGTGACAAGGCGCTGGTGCGCGCCATCCTCGTCACCGCGCTGCGTTTCCGGGTCACCATCGGCAAGCTGATCGCGCGCCGCCTGGAGCGACCGCTGCCGGGCAACGCGCATTCGCTGTCGCACCTGCTGCATGTCGGGGCCGCACAGGTTCTGTTTCTCGACATTCCCGACAGCGCCGCCGTCGACCTCGCCGTCACCCATGCGAAGTCGGACCCGCGCACCGCCCGCTTTGCCGGTCTGGTCAATGGCCTGCTGCGCGGCATCGCGCGCGCCAAGGACCATCAGCTGCCGAAAATGCTCGCCGCCACCGGCGATGCGCCCGATTGGTTCATCGAACGGCTGACGGCCGCCTATGGCGACGAGAAGGCGCACGCCATCCTTGCCGCGCATCGCGCGGAAGCGCCCGTCGATTTCAGCGTGAAATCCGACCCGGCGGGCTGGGCCGAAAAGCTCGGCGGCATCGTGTTGCCGACCGGCACCGTGCGGGTGGAAAAGCTTGCCGCCAACGTCGCCGACCTGCAGGGTTACGGCGACGGCGAATGGTGGGTGCAGGATGCGGCAGCCGGCCTTCCCGCGCGGCTGCTCGGCGATGTCGCCGGTCAACGTGTCGCCGACCTCTGCGCCGCCCCCGGCGGCAAGACGGCGCAGCTGATCGTCTCCGGCGCCGACGTCACCGCTGTCGACACGTCGAAGAACCGGCTCGCCCGGCTGGCGACCAATCTCGACCGCCTCGGCCTCAAGGCAGAAATCGTCCAGGCCGATATCACGCAATACCAGCCGTCCGAACTTTTCGACGCTGTCCTGCTCGATGCCCCCTGCTCTTCGACCGGTACGGTGCGCCGTCACCCCGACGTGCCATGGACCAAGTCGCCGCAAGACATCGCCAAGCTGGCGGCGCTGCAGCGCCGGCTGCTGGACAGGGCGATCGAGATGGTGAAGTCCGGCGGCCGCATCGTCTTTTCCAATTGCTCGCTCGACCCGGAGGAGGGCGAGACGCTGATCGAAGCGCTGCTGCGGGAAACCAGCCTCGTGGAGGCTGATCCAGTGCTGCCGGACGAGATCGCGGCTATCGCGCCGTTCATCACCTTGTCAGGCGCTCTGCGCACCACGCCCGCCGACCTCGATCTCGGCAGGCCCGGCATTTCCGGCCTCGACGGTTTCTTTGCCGCTCGTTTCCGCCGTTTGTGACATTGCCTGCATATATTCTTCGAGGCCCGACGGAGCGATTTCGGACGCTCTAAACCATTCGCTAACCATAAATTATGGATAAGGGGAGCAAGGCGGCGACGCGAGGATTCGGGTTTTTGACTAGTGCAGCGGGCAACGCACCGCATCTTTGGGTGCTTGTGGCGCGGGAGGTCTGGCGACGGACCCGCCGCAGGCTGCGTGCTGGTCCCATCTACCGCTGGCGTTACACCGGCCGCACGCCCGAACGCGTTCTCATCGCGCCACCCGACCTGAGGCTCGCCGACCAGCAGATCGCGCTCGAAATCTACTACGGGCGTTTTCCGCTCGCCGGCCATCTGGTCGACACCGGCGGCCAGTCGCCGTTCCAGATGCCGGTGGTGCATCGCGGCTGGCTGAAATCGCTGCACGGGTTCCGCTGGCTGCGCCACATGCGCGCCGCCGGCACCGACCTCGCAGCCGCGAATGCCCGCGCGTTGGTCTCCGACTGGATCGCCACGCATGGCGGAAAGATTTCAGGCGTGGCCTGGGACCCCGCCACAACGGCCCGCCGTATCATAGCCTGGCTGCAGCATTCCTCGGTCGTCCTGCAAGGTGCGGAGTTCCCGTTCTACCGAGCCTTCCTGCGCTCGCTGGCGGTGCAGATACGTTATCTGCGGTCCATGGCGCGCGACATGCCGGACGGCAGCGAGCGGCTGCGCGGCCGCGTCGCACTCGCCTTTGCCGCTTTGTCGCTGCCGGCTCCGAGTTCTGCCGTCCGCAACGCGACACGCAACCTTGCCGAGGAACTCGACCGGCAGATCCTGGCCGACGGCGGCCATATCTCGCGCAATCCGATGATCGTGCTGGAGCTTCTGGCCGACCTTTTGCCGCTGCGCCACACCTATGCCAACCAGGCCGAAGCACCGCCCGACGCGCTGATCGGCGCCATCGAGCGCATGCTGCCGGCCTTGCGCTTCTTCCGCCACCAGGACGGCAGCCTTGCCCGCTTCAACGGCATGGGCGCGACAATCCAGGACCGCATCGCCGCCGTGCTGCGCCATGACGACACAGCGGGGGCGCCCCTGCTCCACGCACCGCATTCAGGTTACGAGCGCCTGTCGATGGGCGGCACCACGGTAATCGCCGATACGGGCGCGGTACCTCCGCCGGATGTTTCGGGCCACGCGCATGCCGGCTGCCTTTCGTTCGAGCTGTCGTCCGGGCGCCACCACTACGTCGTCAACGCAGGTGTCGACAATTTCGGCGCCGACGAATTCCGGCCGCTGGCGCGCGCCACCGCCGCTCATTCGACCGCGACGTTGAACGATACGTCGTCGGCGCGCTTCACCCACTCGGCCAGGGTCAACGGCCTCTTGCGCACGCCACTGGTCGCTGGCCCGCGCCATGTTCCCTGTCAACGCACCGACGCCGACGGCGGCCAAGGCTTTGTCGCGAGCCATGACGGTTACGTCTCGCGCTTCGGCCTCTTCCACGAACGTGAATTGACCCTTTCAGATGGCGGCAACCTGCTGGAGGGCGTCGACCGTTTCTTCCGCGCCGGCGGCGAAGCGCCCCGCAACAACGGCCGCGACCTCGTCACCTTGCGTTTCCATGTGCATCCCGAAACCCAGATCTACCGCGACGGCCAGGGACGGCTGGTGCTTGCGGCCGGCGGCGCCGACAGTTGGGCATTCTCCTGCGAAGGAGCGCCTGCGGAGGTCGAGGAATCCATCTTCTTCGCCGGCCTCAGCGGCCCCCGCCGCGCCAACCAGATCGTCATCTCGTTCCGGGCCTCCGAAATGCCGGAGATCGCCTGGCAGTTGACGCGCACACGCATCGTCGAGCCGCCTTCGCGATCCGAGACCCGAAGTCTCAAGACGGTTTTCGGCAACACGCCGGTTTGATTCCGGGCAGCCCTGTGATAGGGCGCGGCTACAGCATTTTGCAGCCAGGTGAATCACCTGGCGTCGTACAAATGCGGCTAAAACAATCAGCTAGAGCGGAATGCCAGTTCAACTTGAATGCATTCCGCTCCAGCCAATGTTGCCCCTCGGAGAACCGCATGGCCGTCGCATCCAAAAAGATCCCCGCGCCCGATCTCGTGCCCGTGCGCCGCGCGCTGCTTTCGGTTTCCGACAAGACCGGCCTGGTGGAATTTGCCAAGGCGCTGCAGGAGCTGGGCGTGACGCTGATCTCTACTGGCGGCTCAGCCAAGGCGATCGCCGCCGCCGGCATCGCGGTCACCGACGTCTCCGACGTCACCGGTTTTCCCGAAATCATGGATGGCCGCGTCAAGACACTGCATCCGGCCGTGCATGGCGGCCTGCTTGCCGTGCGCGATGATCCCGAACATGTCGAAGCCATGCACGCGCACGGCATCGAAGGGATTGATCTCGTCGTCGTCAATCTCTACCCGTTCGAGGAGGTCCGCTTCTCCGGCGGCGATTACCCGTCGATCGTCGAGAATATCGATATCGGCGGCCCGGCCATGGTCAGGGCATCGGCCAAGAACCATGCCTATGTCGCCATTGTCACCGATCCCGGCGACTACGCGGCGGTGCTCAATGCGCTGGAGATGAACACTGGTTCGCTGTCTTTCGATTTCCGCAAGAAGCTCGCGGCCAAGGCTTTCGCGCGCACCGCCGCCTACGACGCGGCCATTTCCGGCTGGTTCGCCGAGGCGCTCGACATCGAACAGCCGGCATGGCGGGCGTTCGGCGGCAAGCTCGAAGCGGTCATGCGTTATGGCGAGAACCCGCATCAGTCGGCCGGCTTCTATGTCAATGGCGACAAGCGGCCAGGCGTCGCCACGGCGCAACAGCTGCAGGGCAAGCAGCTCTCCTACAACAACATCAACGATACCGACGCCGCCTTCGAGCTGGTCGGCGAGTTCGATCCCGAGGCGAGTGCAGCTGTGGCGATCATTAAGCATGCCAATCCTTGCGGGGTAGGCGAGGCCGCCACGCTGAAGGAGGCCTATATCAAGGCGCTGGCCTGTGATCCGGTCTCGGCCTTCGGCGGCATCGTCGCCACCAACCGCACTCTCGATGCCGAGGCGGCGGAAGAAATCGTCAAAACCTTCACCGAGGTGATCATCGCGCCGGATGCCACCAAGGAAGCGCAGGCAATCATCGCCGCCAAGAAGAACCTTCGTCTGCTGGTGACGGGCGGCCTGCCCGATCCGCGCACGCCGGGCCACGTGGTGAAGTCTGTCGCCGGGGGTCTTCTGGTGCAAAGCAGAGATACCGCCGTGGTCGACGGGCTGGAACTCAAGGTCGTGACCAGGCGCGCACCGACCGAGCAGGAACTGGCTGACCTCAAATTCGCCTTCCGGGTGGCCAAGCATGTCAAGTCGAATGCCATCGTCTATGTCCGCGACCGCGCCACGGTGGGCGTCGGCGCCGGCCAGATGAGCCGGGTGGATTCGTCGCGCATCGCGGCGCGCAAGGCGCTCGACGCGACGGAAGCCGCGGGCCATTCCGAGCCGCTGACCAAGGGTTCGGTGGTCGCTTCCGACGCGTTCTTCCCCTTCGCCGACGGGCTGATTTCAGCCATCGAGGCCGGCGCCACCGCCGTCATCCAGCCGGGTGGTTCGATGCGCGACGACGAGGTGATTGCCGCCGCCGACGCCCACGGCATCGCCATGGTGTTCACCGGCGTGCGGCATTTCCGGCATTAGCGGGGAACCGCCAGCGAGTTTCCCTATGGAAGAAAACATTCACCGCGCCATGGCGTGGTATTCGGCGTTCGGCCGCATGTCGATGGCCGCGGCGACCCGGTTCGACATGTTGAAGAAGGCGGCGGTGGAAGCGATGTCCCAGATGTCGCGATCGCTGAAGCCGGCCTGCCGCAATGCCGCCCTGTCGGCGTCCTCGATCTTTGCCGGCGTTTCCGTCAGCTTCACCGCGAAGTCTAGCATTGCCTTCTGCTTCGGCGGCAGGTTGGCGGCGCGATAGTTCATCACAATCATCTCGCCAAGCGCCGGGTCGCCGGACAGCTGGCGCACCGCCGCGCCATGCGCGGTCAGGCAGTAATAGCAGTGATTGACCGAGGAGACGGCCACCGCGATCATCTCGCGCTCCAGCTTGGAGAGGCCGGAATCGCCAAGCATCAGGTCGTTATACATGTCCGTGAAGGCGCGAAGCTTCTTCTCGTCGAAAGCGTAGGAGAGGAGCACGTTCGGCACCAGGCCGAGCTTTTCCCGGCATTTGTCGAAATAGGCCTTCGTCGCTTCACTCAATTCGTCCGCAGGCTGCAGGTCCAGCGCCGTTATCTTTTCGCTCACGGTCATCTCCTCTTCATCTGAAATTTGCACATTCCATGCACGGATCGCGGGTCGCAAAACACTTTTAGTCTGCTACGATAGTCGTAAAAGCATACGGTGGGAGAGAACGTGATGGCAGCCAGAAAATCCACCAAGGCAGCGGCCAAAGCGCCGGAAGCCGCCAAGGCCAGGACCGGTTTTGCGGACATCCTGCTGGCGCGCGCGCCGGCCGAAGATGTTTCCACCTACCAACCCCAAGTGCTCGAACGGGCTTCGGAATTCGCCCGGCGGGCGGTTACCCGCCACCGCAAGGGCGAGAGCGTCGTGGCGATCGACGCCGGCGCCGGCATCGAAAGGGGTGGCCGCCCGGTGACCGTGATCACGGTCGTCAACGACAACATGCCCTTCCTTTTTGATTCCATCCTCGGTGAGATCACCGAAGCAGCCGGCGAGCCGACGCTGGTGCTGCATCCGGTGGTGCTGGTGAAACACAGCAAGAATGGCGTCAGCGACATTCTGGGCGACGCAGGTACTGCCAAGAGCGACCACGAAACCGACCGGGTCAGCGTCATCCAGGTGCATGTCGGGCCGCTGTCGGAAGACGCGGCCAACGGCCTCAGCCAGCGCCTGCAGCGCATTCTTTCGCAGGTTCGCGCCGCCGTGGCCGACTGGAAGCCGATGCTTGCCCGGCTCGACCAGGCTATCTCGGAATTCCGCTACGCGCCGGTGCCGCTCGACAAGGACCATGTCAACGAGGCGATCGCCTTCCTCGAGTGGCTGCGCGACGACAATTTCACTTTCCTCGGCATGCGCGAATTCAAATATTCGGGCGGCGAGAAGAGCGGCACCCTGGAGCGGGCGGAAAAGCCCGGCCTCGGCATCCTGGCCGACCCCGACGTTCTGGTGCTGCGGCGCGGCACCGAAGCGGTGACGACAACGCCTGAAATCCGCGCCTTTCTGCACGGACCAGAGCCGCTGATCGTCACCAAGGCCAATGCCAAATCGGTGGTCCATCGGCGTATCTATCTCGACTACGTGGGGGTCAAGACCTACGACAAGAAGGGCAAGCTCGCCGGCGAGCTGCGCATTGTCGGCCTGTTCACTTCCACTGCCTACACCCGCTCCTTGTTGAAGATCCCCTATCTGCGCTCCAAAGCCCAGACGGTGATCGCCAAGTCGGGCTTCAACCCCGGCGATCATTCCGGCAAGGCGCTCATCAACGTGCTGGAGTCCTACCCGCGCGACGAACTGTTCCAGGTCGCGGTGCCGACGCTGCGCAAGCACGCCGAGGCGATCCTGGCGCTCGGTGAACGGCCGCGCGTCAGGGCGCTGGTGCGGGCCGACCAGTTCGACCGCTTCGTATCCATCCTCGTCTTCGTGCCGCGCGACCGTTACGATTCCATCGTGCGCGAGCGTATCGGCGATTTCCTCAAGAAGAAGTTCGACGGCCGCCTGTCGGCCTATTACCCGGCTTTTCCCGAAGGCAGCCTGGCGCGCGTGCATTTCATCATCGGGCGCTCGGGCGGCAAGACGCCGAAAGTCGACCAGCAGGAACTGGAGGCGGGCCTGCGCGACATCGTGCGCACCTGGGAGGACGGCTTGCGCGAGGCTGCGGCGGACGCCGCCGCCGACGGGGTGCTTGCCGGGATCGCCGGCCGTTTCCCGGAAAGCTACCGCGGCTCGTTCACGCCAGCCGAGGCGCTCGGCGACGCCCGCCAGATCGCCAAGCTCGATGCGGCAAATCCGATCGCCATCGATTATTACCGCCAGCCGGGCCAGCAGCCCGAACAGGCTTCGCTGAAGATCTATCATTTCGGCACGCCGGTGGCGCTTTCCCGGCGCGTGCCGATCCTTGAAAACATCGGCTTCCGCGTCATCAGCGAACGCACGTTCGAGGTCGGAGACCCCGACGGCGATACCGTCTTCGTGCACGACATGGAGCTGGAAAACGCCTTCCGCAAGCCGATCCGCCTTGACGACGGCGGCGACCTGTTCGAGGAGGTTTTCCTTTCCGTCTGGCGCGGCGACGCCGACAATGACGGCTACAACGCGCTGGCGCAGACGGCGTCGATGCGTTCGGCCGAAATCGGCATCCTGCGCGCCTACGGCCGCTACCTGCAGCAGGCGGGCATTCCGCAAAGCCAGGATTTCATCGCCGCCGCGCTTAACCGTTATCCCGAACTCGCGCGAGCGCTTTTCCAGTTGTTCGTCACCCGCTTCGATCCGGCGTTGCAGGCAGAGGCCGAGGTCACGGCAAGGCACCTGAAGGCGAAGATCAAGGACGAACTCGACGCGGTGCCCAACATCGACGACGACACGATCATCCGCCGCTACCTCAACCTGATCGAATCCTCGCTACGCACCAATCATTTCGCGCCGGCGGCCCGAGCCGAGGGCCGTTCGCTGGCGATCAAGCTCGATTCGCGCAAGGTCGACGGACTGCCCGAGCCGCGGCCGTGGCGCGAGATTTTCGTTTACGGGCCGGAAGTGGAAGGCGTGCATCTGCGCTTCGGGCCGGTGGCGCGTGGCGGCTTGCGCTGGTCGGATCGGGCGCAGGACTATCGCACCGAGGTGCTAGGGCTGGTCAAGGCGCAGCAGGTCAAGAACGCCGTCATCGTGCCGGTTGGCGCCAAGGGCGGCTTCTTCCCGAAACGCCTGCCTGTCGGCGGCAGCCGCGACGCAACCTTTACGGCCGGCACGAAAGCCTATGTCAATTTCATCTCCAGCCTCTTGTCGATCACCGACAATCTCGATGGCGCTACGGTCATCCCGCCGGCAAACGTGGTGCGCCGCGACAGCGACGATCCGTATTTTGTCGTGGCAGCCGACAAGGGCACCGCGACGTTTTCCGACACCGCCAACGGCATCAGTGAGGCGCATGGCTTCTGGCTCGACGACGCCTTTGCTTCTGGCGGCTCGGCCGGCTACGACCACAAGAAGATGGGCATCACCGCCAAGGGCGCCTGGGAGGCGGTGAAGCGGCATTTCCGTGAAATCAATCGCGATATCCAGGCCACTCCCTTTACCGTCGTCGGCGTCGGCGACATGTCGGGCGACGTGTTCGGCAACGGAATGCTGCTGTCGGAGCAGACGCGTCTGATCGCCGCCTTCGACCACCGCGATATCTTCATCGATCCGGATCCGGACATGGCGGCTTCCATGGCCGAGCGCCGGCGCATGTTCGACCTGCCTCGTTCCAGCTGGCAGGATTACGACAAGTCGAAGCTTTCGGCAGGCGGCATCATCGTTTCGCGCGCCCAGAAGTCGATCGCCTTGCCGACAGCCGCCGCTGCTGCGATCGGGCTAGCAAAGACGGTCGCCTCACCGGCCGAGATCATGAACGCCATCCTCAAGGCGCCGGTCGACCTGCTCTGGTTCGGCGGCATCGGCACCTATGTGCGCGCCACCGGCGAGAGCAACCAGGAAGTCGGCGACCGCGCCAATGACGGCATCCGGGTCACCGCCTCCGAACTGCGCGTGAAAGTCATCGGCGAGGGCGCCAATCTCGGCGTCACCCAGCGCGCCCGCATCGAGTTCAACCTGCTCGGCGGCGCTTGCAATTCCGACGCCATCGACAATTCGGGCGGCGTCAATTCCTCGGACGTTGAGGTCAACATCAAGATCGCGCTGGCCTCGGCGATGCGCAAGGGCGCGCTGACGCGCCCGGCCCGCAACAAGCTGCTGGCCGAAATGACCGGTGAAGTCGGTTCGCTGGTGCTGTCCAACAACTACCAGCAGACCCTGGCGCTTTCGCTGGCGCGCAAACGCGGCATTGCCGACATGCCGCACGAGGCGCGTTTCATGGCGGCGCTGGAAGCACGCGGCCTGCTCGACCGGGCGGTGGAAACACTGCCGTCGCCGGCAGCACTCGCCGAACGCCAGGTGCGCGGCGAGCCGCTGACGCGCGCCGAACTCGGTGTGCTGCTCGCCTATGCCAAGATCGTCCTCTTCAGCGACATCCTTGCCGGCAATGTCGCCGACGATCCGCATTTCGAGCGCGACCTGCTCGCCTACTTCCCCGAGCGCATGGCCAAGAAATACCGTGCGGAGATCAACGGCCACCGGCTGCGGCGCGAAATCGTCGCGCGTGTGCTTGCCAACGACCTGATCAACCGCGGCGGACCGGCCTTTGTTAGCCGGCTGCAGGACTCGACCGGCCGCAGCGCCGGGGATGTGGTGCGCGCTTTTACCGTGGTGCGCGATGGCTTTGCGCTGGCAAGCGTCTACGCCGACATCGACGCGCTGGACAACAAGATCGATGGCCAGGCGCAGCTTGATCTCTACCAGACCGCTGGACGGCTGATCGCGGCGGCGACCGCATGGTTCCTCAAGAACGACCATGGCGACGCCCCGCTCGGCACGCGCATCGCCGAACTGCGGGAGGCCCGCAAGATCCTCGAACCGAAGATTGGACAGTTGCTTCCGCCCTTCATGAAGGAAAGGCTGGACGAGCGGCGCGAATCCTTCTTCCGGGCCGGTGCGCCGGAGCGGCTCGCCGAGCAGTTGGCGGCGCTGACGTTGGCGGAGCTGCTGCCTGACATCGCGCTTGTGTCGCGCAACGCCGGCGCTGACCTGCTCGCCGCGGCCAAGGCTTTCTTCGCGGTCAGCGACGCCTTCCGCATCCCGCGCATCGAGGACGCGGCGCGTTCGATCACGCCAGCCGACTATTATGATGGGCTTGCGCTTTCGCGCGCGACCGACATGATCGGAGCTGCACGCAGGGGCATCGCCACATCGGCGCTCGCCGGTTTCGGCAAGCAGGCCGATCCGGTCGCCGCCTGGCTCGAAGCCGGAGGCGAACGCATCGCCCGCACGCGCGAGCGGCTGCAGGCGCTGACGGAGGGCGGCGACATCACCGTGTCGCGGCTGTCGGTGGCATCGGGACTTATGGGCGATCTGACCGGTCAGTAGACACCGGCGGCATTCGCGGGAGGGGGCATGGCCGAAAGCATGGATGCGGTTTCCGCCGCCGAAACCGGGCGCGCGCTACGGCGAGGCATTTGGGGTTGGATGCTCTTCGACTGGGCGGCGCAACCGTTCTTCACTGTGGTCACCACATTCATCTTCGGTCCTTATTTCGTTTCGCGCATGGCTGCCGATCCGGCCATGGGGCAGGCGGCCTGGGGCTACGGCATCGCGGCGGCCGGCTTCGTCATCGCCATCCTGTCGCCGGTGCTCGGCTCCATCGCCGACCAGTCCGGCCCGCGCAAGCCGTGGATCGCGGTGTTCGCGGCGATCAAGATCTTTAGCCTCTGCATGCTTTGGTTTGCGGCACCCGGATCAAGCCTGTTCTTCGCCGTCTTCTTCTTCTCACTGGCCTCGATCGCGGCGGAGTTCTCGACCGTCTTCAACGATTCCATGATGCCTCGGCTGGTGCCCAAGGCCGAGATCGGCAAGATTTCCAACATTGCCTGGGGGCTTGGTTACCTCGGCGGCATGATCGCGCTGATCTTCGTCGTCGCGCTGCTTGCAGGTTCGCCGGAAACGGGCAAGACGATCATCGGGGCCGATCCGCTGTTCGGCCTCGACCCCAGGCTCGGCGAGGACGCGCGCGCCACCGGGCCACTGTCGGCGCTGTGGTATTTCGTCTTCATCCTGCCGATGTTCTTCTTCACCCCCGATGGCAGGAAAGGTATGCTTGTGGGTCCGGCGGTGCGCGAAGGCCTCGCGGAGCTGAAATCGACGCTTGGCGAAGTGCGCCGGCACGCAGGTATCCTACGCTTCCTGATCGCGCGGATGATCTACCAGGACGGTGTCAACGCACTGCTCGGACTCGGTGGCGTATTCGCCGCCGCGATGTTCGGCTGGTCGATCACCGAGATCGGCGTTTTCGGCATCATCCTCAATGTCGTTGCGATCTTCGGCTGTCTCGCCGCCAGCCGGCTCGACACCGCGCTGGGTTCGAAAGCCGTGGTGTTGATCGCGCTGGGGCTCTTGATCATCGCCACGGTGGGCATCGTGTCGACCGGGCCGGGCTTCACCCTGTTCGGCGCATTGATGCTGCCGGGCGCCGACACGGGCGGCCTGTTCGGAACGCCGGCGGAAAAGGCCTACATCGTCTTCGGCCTGCTGATCGGCCTGGCATTCGGTCCGGTGCAGGCGTCGTCGCGCTCATATCTGGCGCGTAGCGTCACGTCGGCCGAGGCGGGGCGCTACTTCGGAATCTATGCATTGGCCGGTCGCGCTACGAGTTTCCTCGGGCCGCTCCTGGTGGCGACGGTCACCGCGCTCACCGGTTCGCCGCGCCTCGGCATGGCGATGATCCTCGTGTTCCTGATTGGCGGCATGGTCGTGTTGTGGCCGACACCCTATCCGGCGGACAGGATGTCGGATTAACACCATACCTTTACCCCTCGCGGGGAAGCGTCTAGGAGCGCGCGGCGATCGCAGCCGCAGCACCGCCCATCGTCGCGGCGCTGATGCGGTTGGCGATCTTCATGGCGCGGGCGCTTTTCAGGAGACGCCGTGCCTGGGCGGCGGCGATGATCCAGGCCAAATCGACCGCGATAAGCACCACCACCATCGTTGCCGTAAGTTCGGCCCAGCCGAGCACGGTGACGGAGCCTATATCTATGATGGTCGGCAAGAGCGCCAGGTAGAACATCATGATCTTCGGGTTGCCGAGCGTCACGGCCATGCCGGCGAAGAAAAGTTTTGCCGGCGAATCCTTCTCGGGTAGCGCGCCTCCCGTCACCGCGACTGGCGCTGTCCACATCTTCCAGGCGAGATAGACGAGATAGGCCACGCCCGCCCACTTCAGGGCGAGGAAGGCGTAGTGAAAAGTCTGCGCCACGAAGGCCAGCCCGAACACGGCAAGCGACAGCCAGATCGCCTCGCCGATCCACATCGCTGAGAGAAACGGCAGCACGTCGCGCCAACCTTTGGAAATCACCCGCGCCACAAGTGCCGCGATCGACGGGCCGGGCGACCCGGCGGCGACGAACAATGCGGCGGCGAAGATGAGAAGCGAGGTGAGCTGCATGACGAAACTCCTCCAAAACCGGTGCGTCTTTGCCACAAATCGCGCTTTCCGTCGAGGCAGGGCGCCACCGCGATCTTGCTAGCGGCTACGTCTTGAACCGCCGCTTCGGATCGTATGGGCTGTCCGGGTTGACGTCGAGGTCGACATCCCCGACGCATTTTTGCGCCTGGCTGTGCCGCTGGCCGGAATGCCAGGGCCCGTCGATCAGCTCGGCATGGCTGACCTTGTCCAGTTCGAGGCAACGCCAGTCACCGCGCACCGGCCCTTTGCTGCCCAGCCCGTCGAACTGGAAAGTAAGCGCCTTCTCGGCACCCTCGGAATGGCCGAGGATGATCGGGCAGATGGCGCACGGATAGCCGTCATACATGCACACGACCGGCCGGCGCGCCGCCATGGCTTCGGCAAAAAGCTGGTAGGTCCGGCTCGGCATGCATGCTCCTCGTCACCGGGAGCATAACGCGCCGACGCCGGAAGGCGAAGCGCCGAGGCTAGCTTTCAGGCCGCGCCGCTTACCCTGGTCTTCTCGAACCGCTTGCGCTCGTTCGGGTCGAGATAGAGCTTGCGCAAGCGGATCGTCTTCGGCGTCACCTCGACCAGCTCGTCGTCCTGGATCCAGGCCAGCGCCCGCTCCAGCGTCATGCGGATCGGCGGTGTCAGCTTGACCGCCTCGTCCTTGCCGGCGGCGCGGATGTTGGTCAGCTTCTTGCCCTTGAGAACGTTGACCTCCAGGTCGTTGTCCCTGGAGTGGATGCCGATGATCATGCCCTGATAGACCTTGACGCCCGGGTCGATGACCATCGGGCCGCGGTCTTCGAGGTTCCACATGGCATAGGCGACGGACTCGCCCTGTTCGTTGGAGATCAGGACGCCATTGGTGCGGCCGGGCAGTTCGCCCTTGTAGGGCTGGTAGGAATTGAACAGCCGGTTCATCACGGCCGTGCCGCGCGTGTCGGTCAGAAGTTCCGATTGATAGCCGATCAGGCCGCGGGTCGGCGCATGGAACACCAGGCGCTGTCGATTGCCGCCCGAAGGACGCAGCTCGATCATCTCGGCCTTGCGCTCCGACATTTTCTGCACGACGACGCCGGCATGCTCCTCATCGACGTCGATGACGACTTCCTCGACAGGCTCCAGGAGTTCGCCGTTTTCACCCTTCTGCATGACGACGCGCGGGCGCGACACGGCAAGCTCGAAGCCTTCGCGGCGCATCGTTTCGATCAGTACCGCGAGCTGCAGTTCGCCACGGCCGGAGACGAAGAAGGAATCCTTGTCGGCCGATTCCTCGATCTTCAGCGCCACATTGCCTTCCGCTTCACGCAACAGGCGGTCGCGGATGACGCGGCTGGTCACCTTGTCGCCTTCGGTGCCGGCGAGCGGGCTGTCGTTGACCAGGAAAGACATGGTGACGGTCGGGGGGTCGATCGGCTGCGCATGCAGCGGCTCTGTCACCGACGGGTCGCAGAAGGTGTCGGCGACGGTGCCCTTCGACAGGCCGGCGATGGCGACGATGTCGCCAGCCTGCGCGTCTTCGATCGGCTGGCGCTCAAGGCCACGGAAGGCCAGTATCTTTGAAACGCGACCGGTTTCAAGCAGTGAGCCGTCATGGTGCAGCACCTTGACCGGCTGGTTCGACTTCAGCGAACCGCTCTCGATGCGGCCGGTGATGATGCGTCCGAGGAACGGGTTGGCTTCCAGGATAGTGCCGATCATGCGGAACGGGCCGGGGTGAACGGTCGGGGCCGGAACGTGCTTCAGCACGAGGTCGAACAGCGGCGCCAGGCCCTCGTCCTTCGGACCTTCCGGATTTTCCGAGACCCAGCCATCGCGGCCCGAGCCATAAAGGATCGGGAAGTCGAGCTGCTCGTCGGTGGCGTCGAGTGCGGCGAAAAGGTCGAAAACTTCGTTGACCACCTCGACATGGCGGGCATCGGGGCGATCGATCTTGTTGATCACCACGATCGGCCGC
Source organism: uncultured Alphaproteobacteria bacterium (assembly GCA_963726065.1). Lineage (GTDB taxonomy): Bacteria > Pseudomonadota > Alphaproteobacteria > Rhizobiales > Rhizobiaceae > Neomesorhizobium. The sequence continues at coordinate 9,827 of CAVSAU010000011.1, read as the reverse complement.
AGGCCGACCTTCAGCGCCTTGCCGACGACAAACTTGGTCTGCGGCATCGGACCCTCGGCGGCGTCGACCAGCACGATGGCAGAATCCACCATCGACAGTATGCGCTCCACCTCGCCGCCGAAATCGGCGTGGCCCGGCGTATCGACGATATTGATGCGGGTGTCCTTCCAGTCGACCGAGGTCGCCTTGGCTAGGATGGTGATGCCGCGCTCTTTTTCGAGATCATTCGAGTCCATCGCACGTTCGGCGACACGCTGGTTTTCGCGGAACGAGCCGGATTGCTTCAGAAGCTGATCGACCAGGGTGGTTTTCCCATGGTCGACGTGTGCGATGATCGCGATATTGCGGAGATTCATGGTTTCACTCGGGAGATTAAGGGGCGCGAACCGATGGCGCCCAATTTCGTTGGCGCGCTCATACAGGTTTTTTCGCATCTGCGAAAGAGGGACGGATTGGCGCGGCGTGCAATCCCACTCCACGGTTCGTGATGGCAACCGTGGATTGACCGGACGCGGCGGCTGGCGCTTATTGGCCGAAACTGCCGAATCTCTGCCGCAGGCTGTCAACAAGGAGTAAAGAACTGCCTATGGCCGTACCGCAATTACCGCAGGCTCGAGCGGAAGAATGGCTGTCCGACAAGAAGCTGCGGACAGCCCGGCTGGCATCGGGACTGGTGCTGATGGCTTTTGTCACCATGCACTTTCTGAACCACGCGCTGTTGCTCATATCTATTCCGGCAGCTGAGGCGGTCCGCCCTTGGTTTCTGCTGATCTGGCGCAATCCGCTCGGCACCGTCATTCTCTATGGCGCGGTTGCCGTCCATCTTCTCCTGGTGCTGCTGGCGCTTTACCGGCGACGTTCGCTGGTGATGCCGGCGCGGGAGGCCATTCAGGTGATCTTCGGGCTGGCGATCCCGCTTCTGTTGGCCCAGCACGTCATCGGCACCCGCGTCGTCCACACGCTGACCGGCGTGGAAGACAATTACCAGTACGTGTTGCGGGCGCTGTGGGTCGAAAATCCCATGGTTGGTTTCTTGCAGGCGGTCGCCGTGGTCGTCGTGTGGGGGCATGGCTGCCTCGGCCTGTATTTCTGGTTGCGCTACCGGCCCTGGTATCCGCGGGCCGCACCCTGGCTACTGATTGCCGCCGTACTTGTTCCAGTATTGGCCCTGCTCGGCTTCGCCGATGGCGGCAGGACGGTTGGAGAAATCGACTACGCCGCCTCGCCCATCGACTCCGCGATCGCCGAACAGGGCATACGCGTGAAAGACTGGCTTCTGCCGACGGTCAGGGGTTCGTTCGCCGCTATGCTGGCGGCTGTATTCGTGCTGCGGGCGTTGCGCATGCGGCGCGAACGCCGCAACCTCGTCGAGATACGCTATTCCGACGGCAATGTCGTCCGTGTCGCAAAGGGCCACAGTGTGCTGGAGGCGAGCCGCATCGGCGGCATCCCGCATTATGCGGTCTGCGGCGGTAAAGGCCGTTGTTCGACCTGCCGCATCAAGATATCCGAGGGGCTCGACGATATGCCTCCTGCGGGTCCGATAGAACGGGCGACGCTCGCTAGGATTGGCGCTGACCCGGACGTTCGGCTCGCCTGCCAGCTGCATCCGACCAGCGACATAAGCGTCACGCCGCTGCTCATTCCCGACCGCCGCCGTGCGCTCCTACTGACCACCCAGCCGGCGACGCCAGGGCGCGAGCGCGAAATCGCCATCCTTTTCTGCGACATCAGGAGCTTCACCGAACTCTCCGATCACCGGCTTCCCTTCGATGTCGTGTTCCTGCTCAACCGCTATTTCGCTATGGTTGGAAAGGCAGTTGAACAGGCGGGCGGCCGCATGGACAAGTTCATCGGCGACGGCGCCATGGCGCTGTTCGGCGTCGACACCACCAATGTCGAGGCCTGCCGCCAGGCGCTGGTCGCCGCGGCCGCCATCCTCGATGACCTCCAGCGGCTCAACGACGAACTCGCCGGCGAGATCAATGCGCCGCTGCGGGTGGCGATCGGCATACACGCCGGCCCGGCCATCGTCGGAGCCATGGGCTATCGCGAGGTGATGAACATCACCGCCATCGGCGACACTGTGAACGTCGCCAGCCGGCTCGAACTGGTCGCCAAGGAGCTGGACGCATCGGTGGTCGTCTCCGAGCAGGCAGTGCGGATCTCGGGCCTAGATCTTTCCGCGTTTGAAATCCGCGAAGTCGACATCCGCGGCCGCGCGCAGCCGCTCCAGGTGCGCGTCGTACCGCGGGGATCGACCATCGCCATTGCCGGCCAATCGCAACTGGTCAGCGCGGCCTGACAGACAACGATGGCCGGGCCGAACGGCTGGCCATCGTCAGGCAGGCGCCGCCAAGAGCGTTTCCAGGAAAGTGCGTAGCGGTTTTCCGGTTCGGAAACGCGACAAAACGAAGACCTAGAGCGGCTGAACGATTCCATGCACTCGTGAACCGCTCCAGGAGCGGCTATCAGGCCGAACGAACCGGGTCCAGCGTCACCTTGTAGAGTTCATTGTCGTCGCGATCCATCAGCCGCACCGTCATTTGCTCGCTGGCGCCGTCGATGTCGACAAGGCCGAAGAACTGTAGGCCAGCCGACGGCGGCAGGTTCTGGCCCTGCTCGGAGGTCGGCGCCTTCACATATTTCAGCTCCGGCCCGAAGGTCGGGTCGAGGTCGCCGGGACCGAATGTGCCGGCATGCAGCGGGCCTGAGACGAACTCCCAGAACGGATTGAAGTCCTGAAATGCCGCTTTATCAGGATTGTAGTAGTGCGCGGCGGTGTAGTGGACATCGGCGGTGAGCCAGACAGTGTTGTCGATGCCGGCGGTCTTGATGTAGCGCAGGAGGTCGGCGATCTCCAGTTCGCGGCCGCTCGCCGCTCCCGGCTGGCCATTGGCGATCGCTTCGGCGCCCTTCTTGTTGGCGGCGTCGTTCCACACGATGATGCCGAGCGGCATGTCGGAGGCGATCACCTTCCAGGTTGCCTTGGAGTTGGCCAGTTCGCGCTTCAGCCATTTCACCTGCTCTTCGCCCATAATGCGCGACTGCGGCGTCATTTCGGTTTCGACGGCGTCGCCATTGGGACCACGATAGGAGCGCAGGTCGAGGAAGAACACGTCGAGGAGCGGCCCGTAGGCGATCTTGCGGTAGACCCTACCCGGTTCGGCCGGCGTGAAGCGGATCGGCGTCATCTCGTGAAAGGCGCGTGCGGCGCGCGACTGCAGCAGCGCCACCGACTTTTCCTTGTAGCGATCATCTGCCGTCAGGTCTTTCGAAGATGACCAGTTGTTGACAACCTCATGGTCGTCCCACTGGAAGAAGGTCGGGCACACGGCATTGAAGGCCAGGCAATGCTCGTCCATCATGTTGTATTTCCATTGGCCGCGGTACTCGGCGAGCGTCTCCGCGACCTTGCTCTTCTCCTCCGTCAGCACCTTGTTCTGCCATTTGGCGCCGTCTTTCAGGTCGACTTCCGCCTTCAAAGGGCCATCGGCATAGATCGTGTCGCCTGAATGCAGGAAGAAGTCCGGGGTATGTTTCGCTATCGTCGCATAAGTATAGATGCCCTTGTCGTCGATGCCCCAACCCTGGCCGACCGTGTCGCCGGACCAGGCAAAACGAATGTCGCGCTTCGACATCGGCGCCGTCTTGAAGCGACCGATGATTGGTTCCGAGACGGCATTTAGGTCGGACAGATCGGCAAGCGTCATCCGGTAGAAAATATCCTGGTCCGAAGCGAGGTCGGTCAGAAGCCGCTTTGCCGTGAAATCGGTCTCCGGCACGGCGTCGAGCGTCGCCAGCTTGCGCGCGTTGGCGAAGCTTTCGGTGGTCGATACTTCGAACATGACGCGCGAAGGCCGGTCCGCGCGTGTCCAGATCACGCCGGACGTGGTGTCGACATCGCCGGACTGCACGCCGTGGGTGAATTGGGGCCGCGCATTGGCGCGGGAATAGAAGGGGAGCGCCAGTCCGGAGGCTCCGACGAGGCCGGCGGCACTTGCCGAGGTCACGAAAGCGCGGCGGGTCAGTTTCAGGCGGGGGTTCATGGCTGTCTCCGGGATGGCGTTGAACGGAGCGCGCAGACTCCGTTGCCCGGATGGCAGGACGATTTCAGTTGCGTGAATTTTTGTTGAAACTTCCGTGACGTCGCGCGCCCGCCAAACGGAAACACCCGGCGCGTTGCCGCGCCGGGTGCCATTTCGGGTTTCTGATCAGCCCTCAGTCCTTGGCGTGCAGGTCGGTGCCTAGCGTATCCTTGACGAAGAGCGTGCCGATGATCAGCGACATGGCGGCAATGGCGATCGGATACCAGAGGCCGTAGTAGATGTCGCCCTTGGCCGCGCTCATGGCGAAGACGGTCGCCGGCAGCAGGCCGCCGAACCAGCCGTTGCCGATGTGGTAGGGCAGCGACATGCCGGTGTAGCGGATGCGGGTCGGGAACATCTCGACCAGGATCGCCGCGATCGGGCCGTACACCATCGTCACATAGATGACGAGCACGAACAGGATGGCGATGACCATTGTCCAGTTCACCTGGTCGGCAGCCGCGACCATGGTAAAGGCGCCGGCGGCCGGGATGCTGTAGGTCGTGATTTCGGTTGCGCCAGCCGCCTCTTCCGCGGTCAACACCTTGTCCTTCACCGCCTGTTCGAGGGGAATGGTCTTCTTCTCGCCGGCGCGGATCGCCGCGGCATCCAGGGTGACTTCCGGGTTGGCCGCGATGAAGGCGTCGAGCTTCTGGTCGGCAACCGTCGCCGCGCCGCGAACCAGCGGATAGCCGCCGTCATGGAGCGCAATGTTGACGGCCTTCTCGAACGCCTTGCCGAGACCGGCCGCCTTGTCGCCCGCCGCAACAGCATCATAGGACGTTACCGTTTCCTCGCCGATCTTGACGGTCGCAGCGGTTCCCGGCGCTGCGGTCGCGACCACGTCGTAGGGAACGGAATTGCGGGTCAGGAACGAAGTGGCGATGTCGCAGGACGTGGTGAACTTTGCCGTGCCGACCGGGTTGAACTGGAACTTGCAGTCGCCCGGAGCGGCTGTCACCGTTGCCCGTGTGTTCTGCTGCGCGGTGGCGAGCGCCGGATTGGCGGCCCAGGTCAGCGCCTTGAACAGCGGGAAGTAGGTGACGATGGCGAGCGCCAGGCCGGCCATGATGATAGGCTTGCGACCGATCTTGTCAGACAGCCAGCCGAACAGGACGAAGCCGAACGTGCCGAGCGCCAGAGCGATCGCGATCATGATGTTGACCGAGCGAGCGTCGACCTTGAGCACGTTCTGCAGGAAGAACAGCGCGTAGAACTGCCCTGAATACCACACCACGGCCTGGCCGGCTGTGAGGCCGAGCAGCGCCAGGATGGCGATCTTGGCGTTCTTCCACTGGCCGAAAGCTTCCGACAGCGGGGCTTTCGAGCCCTTGCCCTCTTCCTTCATGCGCATGAAGGTCGGCGACTCGTTCAGCGAAAGCCGAATCCAGACCGAAATGCCGAGCAGGATGAAGGAAAGCAGGAACGGAATGCGCCAGCCCCAGGCCGCGAACATTTCCTTGGTCATTGAACCTTGCACGATGAGGATGACGATCAGCGACAGGAACAGGCCAAGCGTGGCCGTGGTCTGGATCCATGACGTGTAGAAGCCGCGCTTGTCGTCGGGCGCATGTTCGGCGACATAGGTCGCCGCGCCGCCATATTCGCCGCCCAGCGCGAGACCCTGCAGCATGCGCAATGCAATCAGGATGACCGGCGCCGCGATGCCCCAGGTAGCGGAGCCGGGCAGCAGGCCGACCAGGAAGGTCGACAGGCCCATGATCAGGATGGTGACGAGGAAGGTGTATTTGCGGCCGACAAGGTCGCCGATGCGGCCGAACACCAGCGCGCCGAACGGACGCACCAGGAAGCCTGCGGCGAAAGCCAGCAGCGCGAAGATATTGCGCGTCGCTTCCGGATAGGAGGCGAAGAAGGTCGCGCCGATGAAGGCGGCGAGCGATCCGTAGAGATAAAAATCGTACCATTCGAACACGGTGCCGAGCGAGGAAGCGAAGATGACCTTCTTTTCCTCTCTCGTCATGCCGCGGCTTGCGCCTCCGGCCGTCGATGCCATTGCCATTGTGTGTCCTCCCAAAAACATCCGTTGCTCGCACGACCGAAGAACTCCGGCGACGTGCGAGCAACTTTCGCGATGTTTGTAGTAACGCCGGCTGGCAGGACGAACCAGCGCGGCTTTGGGATTATGACCTTAGTATGATACGCCGGTCACGCAGCCTTGTCTTTGCTGTCGACGAGATAGCCTCTTTCGCGAAGCCAGCGCGCCATCACCAGTTCGACGAGGGAGGAGACCGAGCGATGGTCGTCCTTGGCGGCTTTCACAAGCGCTTCCTTGATGTCGCGTTCGATGCGGAATCCGAGTGGATGGGTCTTTGACATTGATTTTTCCTGACTGTTGTTGCCGTATCCGCGATCGGCCATTGAAGCGTCGGCATGCGGGAGCGGCAAATTGCTGGATTGGGTTGCGGCTTTCGTGAAAGCCGGCGGTCAGGCCGTCAAGGGCGGGTCGCGGGCGTTGCTAAGGCACGCCGGCGCCGGGAACAGGTAAGTCGCAAGCAGGAAGCCGTGCGCGGCAACGCGTTTTATCTGCGCGCCGCTTGGGCTCGCAGCCGCCAGAACCGGTTCGTCGGCGTGGCCGTAGGGATAGCTGGCGACGGCTTGGAGGGTTGCATCGACCCAGATTTCCAGAGCCGTTTTCTTCGACAGGGAATGAGGTGCAGGCACGTCGTCCGGCTGCGCCACCCACGTATATCCGGCCGGATCGCTTGCCGGCGCGGAAACCCTTTCGGCGCTGAATGGCACCTCCGCGATCGCCAGCCCGAGCAGAAACAGCGCCAGCAGCCGGAACAAGGCTTGTGGTCGCTTGTACCCACATGTTTCGGGCGTCTCGATCAGCATGACCTGGGTAACGCGATTCCTACCATCGGCAACGTTTGTCGAACAAACACTACCTGTTGACGCACGCCAAGGCCAGTGCACCTTTGGCAGGATGGCGGAGAATCTTTGATTCGGGCTGAAAGCGGCGGCAGGCATCAGCCGCTATGCCGCATTCTCGAATTTCAGACCCCGAATTGGCGCGAAAACAATGGAGCCGCACAAGCCCCATACGGCAATGCCCGGCCGTCACCCAGTTGAGGCGGCAGCCTGCGGGAATGGCTGGCTAGAGCAAGCCGCGCTTGGCCATCATAGCATCCGGCGTCGGCATCTTGCCCCGGAAGGCAGTGTAGAGCTTTTCCGGATCGGCTGAGCCGCCGGCGGCATAGATGTGTTTCTTCAGTTTTTCGGCAAGCGCCGGATTGAAGGCATCGCCGGTTTCCTCGAAGGCCGAGAAAGCGTCGGCATCGAGCACCTCCGACCACAGGTAGGAATAATAGCCGGCCGAATAGCCCTCGCCCGAAAACACATGCAGGAAGTGTGGCGTGCGGTGGCGCATGATGATCGCATCCGGCATTTCCAACTTCCCAAGCGTTTCGGCTTCGAAACGAAGTGGATCCTCCGGGGCATCAGGGCGCGAATGATAGGCCATGTCGACGAGGGCGGAGGATGCGAACTCGACCGTGTTGAAACCTGCGTTGAAGGTACGGGCCGCCAGCATCTTGTCGATCAGTTCCTTCGGCATCGGCTCGCCGGTCTTGTAGTGGAGTGCGTGTTTGGCCAGCACCTCGGGCACTGTCAGCCAATGTTCGTAGAGCTGCGAAGGCAGTTCGACGAAGTCGCGCGACACCGAGGTGCCGGCGACCGACGGCCATGTCACCTCGGTCAGCATGCCGTGCAGCGCATGGCCGAACTCGTGGAACAGCGTCTTTGCCTCATCGACCGACAGCAACGCCGGCTCGCCTGCGGGCGGCTTGGCGAAGTTCATGATGTTGTAGATGATCGGCCTGGCGCCGCCGCCGAGCTTGTAGCCGGACTGCGAGCGCGCTCATCCAGGCACCGGAGCGCTTCGACGGCCGCGCGAAATAGTCGGCGATGAAAGTGCCGCGCACGCTGCCGTCGGCGTTTTTCACCTCGAAGACCCGTGCATCGGGATGCCAGGTCGCAATCCCCCGCTTTTCCTCGAAACGGATGCCGAACAGCCTGCTCGCCACGTCGAAGCAGGCTTCGATGATGCGTTCGAGCTGGAGATAGGGTTTCAGCGCCGCTTCGTCGAAGGCGAACCGCTCGGCGCGCAGCTTTTCCGCATAATGACGCCAGTCCCAGCCGGCGATCGCATGGTTGTGGCCCTCAGCGGCAGCGAGCCGTTGCAGCTGGACCTGGTCCTCGGCGGCTTTCTCGCGCGCCTTGTCCCAGACCGGATCGAGCAGGCCGAACACCGCCTCGGGCGTTTTCGCCATCGTGTCGTCAAGCTTCAGCGCCGCGTAACTGGCATAACCGAGCAACTTCGCCTTCTCGGCGCGCAGTTCGAGCGTCTTTTTCACCACGGCGGAATTGTCGGTGGCGCCGCCATTCTCGCCACGCATGGCGAAGCCGCGGAAGGCCTTTTCACGCAGGTCGCGCCGCTCGGAAAATGTTGTGAACGGCTCGTATATCGAGCGCGAAAGCGTGACGGCGTATTTACCCTTCCGGCCGCGCTGTTCGGCCGCTTCCGCCATCGCGCTCTTCAGGAACTCCGGCAAGCCGGCAAGATCGTCACCGGCATCGAGAAACAACGCCCATTCCTTCTCGTCGGCCAGCACGTTCTGGCCGAACGTCGCGCCGAGCGAGGCCAACTCCTCGTTAATCGCCGATAGCCGCTTCTTGTCGGCATCGCTGAGTTTCGCGCCGGCGCGCACGAAATTCTTCCAGCTCCGCTCCAAGACCCGCAGCGTCTCGGCGTCAAGTCCGAGTTCGGCGCGCATCTGGTAAAGCGCGTCAAGGCGGGCGAACAGAGCGGAGTTCATCGAAATCGCCGACCAGTGCTTGGCCATCTTCGGCGCGATCTCGCGCTCCATCGCCTGGATTTCGTCATTGGTGTGGGCGCCGGCCCGGCACCAGAAGATCGAGGAGACACGATCGAGCGGCTGCCCCGACAATTCGAGCGCGGCAAGCGCGTTGTCGATGGTCGCTATAGCGACGTTTCCTGCAATTTTATCGACTTCCGCGTCATGAGCGGCAAGTGCCGCATCAAAAACCGGCCCGAAAGCATCATCGGTTAGCTGTGAAAAATCCGGCAGGCCGAGCGGGCCGGTCCAGTGCGTCAGCGGATGGGCGGAGAGGTCTGGCCGTTTCTCGGACATGAAGGCTCTTTCGTGCTGGGATGGCTGTTGCGTCGCCATGGAGAATGACGCAACCGATGTAGGTCGGCTGTTCCGCCGCTGCAACCACCTTGACGCCGGGTCGAATAGTCAATAAGGGAAACTGATAATCAGTTAAACTTACTAAATTCGATGGCACGCAAGATTGATACCGACACGTTCGGATTTCTGGCGACCGACATTTCGCGGCTGATCCGCGCCGACCTCGACCGCCGTATCGGCGAGACAGGCATCGGCCTGACGGCAGGCGAGGGGCGCACCTTGATCCACGCTGCGCGCGCCGGCAGTGTGCGCCAGAACGTGCTGGCCGAGCGCATGGGTGTCGAAGCGATGACCCTCAGCAGCTTCCTCGACCGGCTGGAGGGGCGCGGTCTCGTCACCCGCCGGCCCGACCCCGCCGATCGCCGCGCCAAGCTGATCGAGATCACCGAAGCCGCCGACGCCGTGATCAGCGATATCCAGTCCATGTCGGCTTCGATCCGGCAGGGGGCGGCGCGCGGCATCGACCCGGCGGAATGGGAGCGCTTCCTGTCGGTGCTGAAGGCGG